>NZ_FZPC01000069.1 GCF_900187975.1 Pseudomonas delhiensis
CTCAACCAGCAAATCCTGCCGGTGCTCAGCCAGCAACTGCTGCAGCGCCAAACGACGGCCGTCACGCACGGCTACAGCGCTGATGACGGTATCGCCCTGGAATGCAGTGAAGAGCCTTCGGCTCTTGAAAGCGCGGAGGTCTGACCATGCTCAACGAGATACGCACATTCTTCGATCATTCCCGCCATACCGTCACGGTGGATGGCCAGCGTGCTCTGCTGGACGTCCTGGCGTTCTCCGGCACCGAAGCACTCAGCGAGACGTTTTGCTACGCCATCGAGGTAACCAGCCCCAACCTCGACATCGCCGCCGACAGCATGCTCGGTAAGGACGCCAGCTTCAGCCTGCGTGCCGCGCCGCCCTCGGTGTCCATTCGCGGCTTCACACCGCCTCCTGTGGCGCCGCTGCGCACTCTTCATGGCGTCATAACTCGCTTCAAAAGGCTCTCGGCATCCCGAGACGAAGCGCGCTATGAGCTGACGCTGGAGCCACGCCTGGCCCTGCTCGATAAGACTTGCCAGTACCGCATTTTCCAAAACCAGAGCGTGCCCGAGGTGGTAGAAACCATCCTGCGGCGCCATGGCATGCGTGGGCAAGATTTCCTCATCGACCTCGGCAGAACGTACAAACAGCACGACCAGCTACTTCAATACGGCGAATCAGACCTTGCCTACATCAAAAGACTCTGCGCTGAACGCGGAATCTGGTTTTCCTTCAGCATGGACGCGCGATTAAAAATCGATGTGGTCGAGTTCAAGGACTCGCCCATGCACTATGAACGTGACATTACCCTGCCGCTGCGCCCCCTGAGCGGCCTGGAAACCACCGGCCAGGATGCCGTGTGGGGGCTGCAGGCCGATCACCAGGTCGTCCAGCAACTGGTCAGCACCCGCGCCTACTACTCGCGCGACGCCGGCGCCAACCTTGATGGCCAGGCCGACCTGACCCGTGGCGCCACCACCACCTACGGCGAGGCCTACCATTACGCCGACGAGCCTTATCAAACCCTCGGTGATCCCCTGGCGCGTGATGATGAAGAAGGCCATGCCGAAAGCGGCGTGTTCTACGCGCAGTTGGCCCACGAGCGCTATCTGAACGACCAGCTCCGCCTCGACGGCGCCAGCAGCAGCGCCGCCCTGGCCCCCGGCCTCGTGCTCAAGGTCGAAGGCGGCGCACCCGCCGCGTTCACCGAAGGTGCGTTGATCGTTCGCACCCACTGCACCGCCGCCCGTGATCGCAGCTTCGAAGTGCGCTTTGAAGCCATCCCCGACGGCAACGTTGCCTTCCGCCCGCCGGTACCGGCCAAGCCGCGCATTGCCGGCACCGTCCCGGCACGCGTCACCAGCCCGCAGCAGAACGACCCGTATAGCGACATCGACGAAGAAGGCCGGTATCGCGTTAATTTCCTGTTTGATAGGGACGTATGGCCCGCCGGCCGCGAGAGCATGCGGCTGCGCTTGGCCCGGCCATACGCCGGCGACACCTACGGCCTGCACCTACCGCTGCTGGCCGGCACCGAAGTCGCCGTGGCCTTCGAGCAGGGCGACCCTGACCGCCCGTTTATAGCCCATGCACTGCACACAAACCTGCAACCTGATCACGTCACAATTAGAAACCATAAGAGAAATATTCTTAGAACTCCCAGTAATAACAAAATCCGCCTGGACGATACGCGCGGTCAGGAACACATCAAGGTCAGCACCGAGTATTCGGGCAAAAGTCAGCTCAACCTCGGTCACCTGGTGGATGCCAAACGCCAGAAGCGCGGCGAAGGCTTCGAGCTGAGAACCGATGGCTGGGGATCGGTGCGCGCGGGTAAGGGCGTGTTCATCAGCGCTGACGTACAGCCCGGTGCCCAGGGGCAGGTGCTAGCCATGCAGGAAGCAGTCGCCCGACTCAAGCAGGCCGGCGATGAACTTCAAAAGCTCTCCGCCGATGCCGAAACCGCCAAGGCCGATCCGGCAGACGTCCAGGCGCAGTTGACCCTGCTCAGTGAACGCCTGGACAAACTGCAAGCCTCGGTGACTCTGATCAGCGCCCCGCAAGGCATGGCGCTCACCAGTGGTCAGCACCTGCAGCTGGCCGCCGAGCGCAACCTGATGCTGAACGCCGGCGACGAGGCTGACGTGAGTGTGGTCAAGCGCCTGTTCATCGGCGTGGGCGAAGGCCTGAGCCTGTTCGTGCGCAAGCTCGGCATGAAGCTCATCGCCAACCAGGGGGCGGTGCAGATCCAGGCGCAGAACGACCGCATGGAAATCCTCGCCCGCATGGGGATGGACATCGTCAGCACCGAGGACGAAATCCACATCACCGCCAAGAAGAAAATCATCCTCAATGCCGCTGGCACCTATATCAGCCTGGACCAGCACGGCATCGAATCCGGCACCCAGGGTGACTACCTGATCAAGTCGGCGCACTTCGACCACCAAGGACCGGCCAGCATGCCGGCTACCCATCCGGA
>NZ_FZPC01000029.1 GCF_900187975.1 Pseudomonas delhiensis
GATCAGGCGCACATGAGCGGATTTTCATCAGGGCTCGGGAGCGGATGTATCGCTCCATGAAGCCGGATATACGGCAGCAGTCGTACCCAAGTTCGAAAAAGCACGTCGGTCGCTGGCAAAACGGGAGGAGTCCATATACGGATTTTCATCAGGGCTCGGGAGCGGATGTATCGCTCCATGAAGCCGGATATACGGCAGCAGTCGTACCCAAGTTCGAAAAAGCACGTCGGTCGCTGGCAAAACGGGAGGAGTCCATATACGGATAACGCCTACGGTCCCGGGCACCGGTGCTCCGGCCGGCGGCGGATAACCGCGAACGGTTATTCGCCCTACGGTCGGGCACGGCGTAGGAGAGACTTCATCGGCGATTCGCGGGCATCACTCCAGCCACCGCCGCCCCTGCAGCTCCAGCAGCATCTGCGCCTGTTCCGGCCCGTTGCTGCCGGCGGGGTAGGGCCGTGGGCGCTGGTAGTGCTCCTGCCAGCCGGCGATGATCGGGTCGATCCAGCGCCAGGCCGCCTCCACCTCGTCGCGGCGCATGAACAGCGTCGAGTCGCCCTGGATCACGTCCAGCAGCAGGCGCTCGTAGGCGTCCCAGCGGCGCTTGCCGGGGCTGGCCGCCTGGGCCAGGTTGAGGTCCAGCTCGGCCGGTTCCAGGCGCATGCCCTTGCCGGGAGTCTTGGTCATCAGCTGCAGGCTGATGCGTTCCTCCGGCTGCAACCTTATCCACAGGCGGTTGGCCGGGCCGCTGCCGTCGCCGATCAGGGCGTGGGGCACCGGCTTGAACTGGATGACGATCTCCGAGCACTTCTTCGCCATGCGCTTGCCGGTGCGCAGGTAGAAGGGCACGCCGGCCCAGCGCCAGTTGTCGATCTCGGCGCGCAGGGCGACGAAGGTCTCGGTGTCGCTGTCGTTGTCCACGTTCTTCTCGAACCAGTAGGCCGGCACCTCCTGGCCGCCGATCCGCCCGGCGCCGTACTGGCCGCGCACGGTGCGGTCCTGCACGTCGAGGCCGCCGATCGGGCGCAGGGCCTGGAGGATCTTCAGCTTCTCGTCGCGCACCGACTCGGCGTCGAAGTGCACCGGCACCTCCATGGCCACCAGGCACAGCAGCTGCAGCAGGTGGTTCTGCACCATGTCGCGCATGGCCCCGGCGTGGTCGTAGTAGGCGCCGCGGTTCTCCACGCCGAGGGTCTCGTTGACGCTGATCTGCACGTGGTCGACGTAGGCGCTGCGCCACAGCGGCTCGAACAGGGTGTTGGCGAAGCGCAGGGCCAGCAGGTTCTGCACCGTCTCCTTGCCCAGGTAGTGGTCGATGCGGAACACCCGCGACTCGTCGAACACCTGGCCGATGGCCTGGTTGATCGCCCGCGCCGACTCCAGGGAGTGGCCCAGCGGCTTCTCCAGCACGATGCGCGTGTTGGGCCCGGCCAGGCCTGCGACCTTGAGGTTCTGCGCGATGGGCGCGAAGAGGTCCGGGGCGGTGGCCAGGTAGTGCACCAGCACGCGCTCGTGGCCGAACTTCAGGCGCTGGCGCAGGCGGCTGAAATCGGCGCTCTGGGAGGCGTCCATGGCCAGGTAGTCCAGGCGCGTGGCGAAGCTCTGCCAGTCGGCGACGCTGAAGTCGGCCCGCGCCACCTGCGCCCGGCAATGCCGTTCGGCCAGCGCCAGGTAGGCCTCCTGCGAGCGCTGGCTGCGGGCCAGGGCGAGGATGCGGGTGTCGGCCGGCAGGCGCTCCTCGCGGTGCAGGTGGTAGAGCGCCGGCAGCAGCTTGTGCAGGGCCAGGTCGCCGGTGCCGCCGAACACCAGGATGTCGCAGGAAAGGGGAAATGCGGAAGTTTCGGACATCATCGGGTACTGCTCCACCACTTATTGCCTGGGCGTGACCGCCTGACTTGTAGTATAACTACAAGCAGACTACATCCCATCCGCCGATCATAGCCGAGTCCAGCCCAGTGAACCTGTTGCAGCACATTGCCCAGTCGCGTCATCTGCTTCGCAAGTCGGAACTGAAGGTCGCCGATCACGTGATGCAGGACCCCGCCTCGGTCATGCACAGCTCCATGGCCGACCTCGCCCACGGGGTGGGCGTCAGCGAGCCGACCATCGTGCGCTTCTGCCGCGCCATCGGCTGCAGCGGCTTCCAGGACCTGAAGCTGAAACTGGCGCAGAGCCTGGCCGCCGGCGCCAGCTTCGGCCAGTTCGCGATCAACGAGAACGACTCGGTCACCGACTTCAGCCTGAAGATCTTCGACACCACCCTGCATTCGCTGATGGAGGTGCGCGAGAACCTCGACACCCACGCCCTGGAACGCGCCATCGCCGCCATCGCCCACGCCCAGCGCGTGGAGTTCTACGGTTTCGGCGCCTCCGGCGCGGTGGCCGCGGACGCCCAGCACAAGTTCTTCCGCCTGCTGCTGTCGGCGGCGGCCTATTCCGACCCGCACATGCAGGCGATGTCGGCGGTAACCCTGAAGCCCAGCGACGTGGCCATCTGCATCTCGCAGTCCGGCCGCTCCAAGGACCTGCTGGTGACCGCCAACCTGGTCCGCGAGGCCGGCGCCACCCTGATCACCCTGTGCCCCAGCCAGACGCCCCTGGCCGACCTGGCCACGGTGAACCTGGCGGTGGACGTGCACGAGGACACCGACATCTACACCCCGCTGACCTCGCGCATCGCCCACCTGGTGGTGATCGACGTGCTGGCCATGGGCGTGGCCATGGCCCGCGGCCCGGACCTGGTCAACCACCTCAAGAGCGTCAAGCGCAGCCTGCGCAGCCTGCGCCTATCGCCCAAGGTGGTGAAGAGCCACGAGGAGCCGCGCCCGGAAGAGGCTTCCTGAGGCACTTGTCTCAGAGCGCCCGGATCGAGGTGCGGATCGCCCGCGCGCACTCGATCACCGCCGGTGCCAGCTTGCGCTCGGCATCTTCCCGGCTCCAGCGGCTGGTCGGCGCCACCACGTGGACGGCGGCCACCGGTTGGCCGCGGCTGTCGAGGATGGGCGCGGCGATGCTCATGTCGCCCAGGAACATCTCTTCCGCGTTCACCGCATAGCCCTTGCTGCGCGCCGTGCGCACGGTCTCGAGGATCGCCTCGATGTCGGTCAGGGTGTTCTGCGTCAGGCGCTGCGGCTCGCTGCGCTGCAGCATTTCCACGACTGCCCGGTCGTCCAGGCCGCTGAGGTAGGCGCGACCGCAACCGGTGCAGTACATCGGGATGCGGCTGCCGATGGGCATGTGGATGGGAATGAACTTGGGCGCGACGAAGCGCGCCACGTAGACCATGTCCAGGCCGTCGGGCTCGGTGAGGTTGGTGGTTTCCCCGGTGATCTGCGATAGCTCGGCCAGGAAGGGGTTGGCCACGTCCACCAGGGTGTCCGCGGCCAGGTAGTTGTAGCCGATCTCCATGACCTTCGGCGTCAGCTGGAAGCGCCGCGTCTGCTCGTGCTTGCGCAGGTAGCCCAGCGCTTCGAGGGTGTGCACCATGCGCTGCGCCGAACTCTTGTTGATCCCCGCTGCCTCGGCCACTTCCGCCAGGCTCATGGTGCGCCGGCGCGCATCGAAGGCGCGTAGCACCGCCAGGCCCTTCTCCAGCGACTGATTGAACAGCAGGCTCCCTTCAGACATTTTTGTCTTCTCCGTATCGATATTCGATACTTATAAATCTCTTTGCGATTTTTGTAAATTGAATATATCGTCCGAATCGCCTCCTGCCGATTCAGAGGTACCCACACGCACAACCACAACAATGAGCGTCCACTGGGAGACCCACCATGCATCAGAGCATCCGTGCCTTCGTCCTCGCCTGCGCCGCCTCGGTGCTGTTCGCCGGCCCAGCCGCGGCCGAGACCCTCAAGGTCGGCGCCACCTCCACCGGCGTCCCCTTCACCTTCCTCGACATCCAGAGCCAGCGCATCCAGGGGATGATGGTCGACACCGTGGAAGCGGTGGGCAAGGCTGCCGGCTTCGACACGCAGATCCAGCAGACCAACTTCGCCGCGCTGATCCCCTCGCTGACCTCCGGGAAGATCGACCTGATCTCCGCGGCCATGCTCAAGACGCCGCCGCGGGAAAAGGTCGTGCAGTTCTCCGACCCGGTGTTCTCCTATGGCGAGGGCCTGGTGGTGCGCGCCGACGACAGCGGCGCCTATACCCGCATGGACGACTTCAAGGGCGAGGTGGTTGGTGCCCAGGTCGGCACCGTGTTCCTGGACGAGCTGAACAAACGCGGCATCTTCAAGGAAGTGCGCGGCTACGACTCCATCAACGACCTGCTCCGAGACCTGGCCCTGGGCCGCATCAAGGCGGCCTTCGCCGACCAGCCGGTGCTGGCCTACCAACTGGCCAGGGGCGGCCAGTCCAAGGTGCGCCTGGTCCGCGACTACCAGCCGGTGATCCACGGCGACGTCAGCCTGGTGCTGCGCAAGGACGACCCGGCGCTGCTGCAGCGCGTCAACCAGGGCATCGCCAGCATCCGCGCCGACGGCACCCTGCAGCGCATCCGCGCCAAGTGGAACCTCGACTGATCCGTCGCCGCCCGCGCCCGTGGGCGGCGCCTTCGCGCTCTACCAGGTAATCGCCATGTTTCTTCAGAACGCCATGGATTTCCTGCCCATTCTGCTCAAGGGGGCGGTGATCACCCTGCAGGTCACGGCGGCGTCCTTCCTGCTCAGTTCGCTGATCGGCCTGGCCCTGGCGCTGATGATGGTCTCCCGCTACCGCGCCCTGGCGCTGGCCGGCACTACCGTCGTCAACGTCATCCGCGGCCTGCCGATCATCGTCCAGCTGTTCTACATCTATTTCGTCCTGCCGGATTTCGGCGTCCAGCTCAGCGCCTTCCAGGCCGGGGTTATCGGCCTGGGCATCGCCTACTCGGCGTACCAGGCGGAGAACTTCCGCGCCGGCATCCAGGCCATCCACCAGGGCCAGATCGAGGCCGCCGAGTCCCTCGGCATGCGCGGCGCCATGGTGATGCGCCGGGTGGTGCTGCCGCAGGCCTTCCGCATCGCCCTGCCGCCCTACGGCAACACCCTGGTGATGATGCTCAAGGACTCCTCGCTGGTCTCCACCATCACGGTCGCGGAGATGACCCGCGCCGGCCAGCTGATCGCCTCCTCGACCTTCGAGAACATGACCGTCTACACCCTGGTGGCGCTGCTCTACCTGGCCATGAGCCTGCCGCTGTCGTTCGCCCTGCGCCGCCTCGAGGCGCGTATCGGCCGGAGGAGCAAGCGATGATCCGCATCCGTGACCTGCACAAGAGCTACGGCGACGTGGCGGTGCTCGAAGGCATCGACCTGAGCGTCGACAGCGGCGAGGTGGTGTGCCTGATCGGCCCGTCCGGTTCCGGCAAGTCCACGCTGCTGCGCTGCATCAACGGCCTGGAGGACTACCAGGGCGGCGAGGTGCTGGTGTCCGGCGCCAAGGTCGACCGGCATGCCGGCAGCATCCATGCCATCCGTACCCAGGTGGCCATGGTGTTCCAGCGCTTCAACCTGTTCCCCCACCGCAACGTGCTGGAGAACGTGATGGAAGGCCCGGTCTACGTGAAGAAAGAGCCGGTTCGCGAGGTGCGCGAGCGGGCCCTGGCGCTGCTCGACAAGGTCGGCCTGGCGCACCGCGTCGAGGCCTACCCCGACGAACTCTCCGGCGGCCAGCAGCAACGCGTGGCCATCGCCCGCGCGCTGGCGATGCAGCCCAAGGCGATTCTCTTCGACGAGCCGACCTCGGCGCTCGACCCCGAACTGGTTGGCGAGGTACTGGGCGTGATGCGCCGCCTGGCCGACGAGGGCATGACCATGATCGTGGTCACCCACGAGATGGGCTTCGCCCGCGAAGTGGCGGACAAGGTGTGCTTCCTGCACAGCGGCCGTATCGTCGAGGAAGGGCCGCCGCAACAGGTATTGGGGGCGCCGCAGCATCAGCGCACCCGGGACTTCCTCAGGCGCTTGCTGGAACCGTCGGGGGTACAGGC
Organism: Pseudomonas delhiensis; assembly: GCF_900187975.1. GTDB lineage: Bacteria > Pseudomonadota > Gammaproteobacteria > Pseudomonadales > Pseudomonadaceae > Pseudomonas > Pseudomonas delhiensis. The sequence continues at coordinate 5,975 of NZ_FZPC01000029.1, forward strand.
ATGAGCGTCGTGCCACGCCACCTGCCGCAGTCCCTGTGGGCAGCCAGCGCCACGCCGGCGCAAGCGACGCCGCCCCTGCAGGGCGAGCTGGAGACGGATGTCGCCATCGTTGGGGCCGGCTTCACCGGCCTTTCCACCGCCCTGCACCTGGCGGAGCTGGGCATCCGCGCCTGCGTGCTGGATGCCGGCGAGCCGGGCTGGGGCGCCTCGGGGCGCAACGGCGGCCAGGTCATCCCGGGGCTGAAGTTCGACCCGGAGCAATTGCTGGCGAAATTCGGTGAGCAGGGGGAATACCTGTGCGAAGTGGCGGGAAACGCCGCCGACGAGGTGTTCAGCCTGATCCAGCGCCACGGTATCGACTGCGATGCCACTCGCAAGGGCTGGATCCAGCCGGCGGCATCCCCGGCGGCATTGCGTGGCATCGAGCAGCGCGCCGAACAATGGCGCCGGCGAGGCGTGCCCGTGGAGCTGCTGGACCGCGAGGCGGTGGCCCGGCGCATCGGCAACGACCATTATCTCGGCGCCTGGGTCGATCCGCGCGCCGGCAGCGTGCAGCCGCTGAGCTACGTGCGCGGCCTGGTGCGCGCCGCGCTGGCCGCCGGGGCGCGGGTGCACGGCCACAGCCCGGTGCTGAGCCTGCGGCGCCAGGCCGGGCGCTGGCAGCTGGCGTTGGCCGGCGGTGCGCGGGTTCGGGCGGAAAAGGTGCTGCTGGCGACCAACGGCTACACCGATGGCCTGTGGCCGGGCCTGCGCCGCACCTTGATCGCGGCGAACAGCTTCATCATCGCTACCCGGCCGCTGTCGCCGCAACTGGCGGCGAGCGTGCTGCCTGGCGGCGAAGTCTGCTCGGATGCCCGGCGCCTGCTGCTCTACTTCAAGCGTGATGCCCAGGGCCGCCTGTTGCTGGGCGGGCGAGGACCGTTCGGCGAACCCTCCGGCGACGGCGACTGGAACCATCTGCAGCGATCCCTGGCGCAGCTTTATCCACAGCTGGCCGGGGTGCCCATCGAGTACCGCTGGAGTGGCCGGGTGGCGCTGACCCAGGATTTCCTGCCGCACCTGCACGAACCGGCGCCGGGGTTGTCGACGCTGCTGGGCTACAACGGCCGCGGCGTGGCCATGGCCACCACGCTGGGCCGGCATATGGCGCTGCGCCTGGCCGGGCGCGGCGAGCGCTTCCCGCTGCCGCCGGCACCGCTGAAACCGATCCCGCTGCATGGCCTGCAGCGGCTCTACCTGGGGGCGGCCATCACCTGGTACCGCTGCCTGGATGCGTTGTTCTGAGGGATGCCCGGAGGGCGCCGACCGCCCGTCGGCGTCACCGCGGCTTCACTGCCGCGCCCTCAAACTGTCATCCGTCGTCAGCATGCTGGCGTCTCCAGCCCTTCGGCCTTGGGAGATGCGAGATGCCACGCCATATCGACGACACCCAGCACCTGGACAGCAGGACCCGCCGCAAGCTCGAGGACCAGCGCCGCATGCAGTTCCGCCGGGCCATCGAGGAGCGCCTCGAAGCGCAACGCCTGGACCGCGAGATGTCCGATTATCCCGACCTGATCGCCGCCAACTACCTCAGTTCTGCGCGGGCGTCGGCGAAAAGCGCTCGGCCAGCTGGCTGATCAGCGCGCGCTCCTCGCGGATGAACGCGACGAACGCCTGGGCCACCGGGCTCAGGCGCTTGCCGCGGGCGTGCACCAGGCACCAGCTGCGGTAGAGCGGCAGTTCCTCCACCGGCAGTTCGCGCAGCAGCCCGGCGCGCAGTTCGCGGCTCACCGCGTGGCGCGGCAGCAGGGCCAGGCCGAGGCCGGCCAGCACCCCTTCCCGCGAGCCCTCCAGCGAGGCGAATTCCAGCGTCTGCGGGAAGTGCGCGCGCTTCTGCTGGAAGTGTTCCTCGCAGGCCTTGCGGGTGCCCGAGCCAGGCTCGCGGATCAGTAGCGGCCAGGATTCCAGGTCCTTCAGCGACAGTTTGGCGGCGCTGCACAGCGGGTGCTCGGGCGGCGCCACCGCGACTATCGGGTTGTTCAGGAAGGGCAGGAACTCCAGGGCCATGTCCTGGGGCACCAGGGACATGATCACCAGGTCGTCGCGGTTGTCCGACAGGCGCTTGATCACCTGGGCGCGGTTGACCACCGTGAGGTGCAGGCTGACGTCCGGGTGCTGGGCCTGGAAGGCGGCGAACAGGTGCGGGGTGATGTACTTGGCGCTGGACTCCACCGCCAGGCGCAGCTGGCCCTGCAGCGAGCCCTTGAGGTCGGACAGCTGCATGTCCAGCACCTCCAGGCGCTGGAAGATGTCCGTGCTGGCGCGCAGCAGGGCGTCGGCGGCGTCGGTCTGGTAGAGCTTCTTGCCGATGTACTCGAACAACGGCTGGCCGACCAGTTCCTCCAGCTGGCGGATCTGCAGGCTGACCGCCGGCTGGGTCAGCGCCATTTCCTCCGCGGCGCGGCTGTAGGAACGGCTCTCGCACACCGCGCGGAATACCTGCAGCTGGCGAAGTGTCATTCGCATCAAGGACTTACGCATTCGGACGGCTCCCGAACGGGGTGATTGCGTTCGACTATAAGATAAAAATTATGGCTATCCCAATAAATATTGATTTTGGGTAATCCTCGATCCCGCGTAGGGTAAAAAAACGCCGGAACCCTGCTCCGGCACGTGCCGAGCCGACGCGGACCGAACACCGCGGCGGATTGCCGATTGGTTCAAGTGCCGGGTCCATCAGCCCCGGTCGAGGGAAACCGCAAGTGATCAAGAAAATCCTGATCGCCAACCGTGGGGAGATCGCTGTCCGCATCGTGCGTGCCTGCGCCGAGATGGGCATCCGTTCGGTGGCCGTCTACTCCGATGCCGACCGTCACGCCCTGCACGTGAAGCGCGCCGACGAGGCGCACAGCATCGGCGCCGACCCGCTGGCCGGCTACCTCAACCCGCGCGCCCTGGTGAACCTGGCGGTGGAGACCGGCTGCGACGCCCTGCACCCGGGCTACGGCTTCCTCTCCGAGAACGCGGAGCTTGCGGACATCTGCGCCGAGCGCGGGATCAAGTTCATCGGCCCGTCGGCGGAAGTGATCCGCCGCATGGGCGACAAGACTGAGGCGCGGCGCAGCATGATGGCGGCCGGCGTACCCTGCACCCCGGGCACCGAAGGCAACGTCGCCGACCTCGCCGAAGCGCTGCGCGAAGGCGAGCGCATCGGCTACCCGGTGATGCTCAAGGCCACCTCCGGCGGCGGCGGCCGCGGCATCCGCCGCTGCAACAGCCGCGAGGAACTGGAGCAGAATTTCCCCCGCGTCATCTCCGAGGCCACCAAGGCCTTCGGCAGCGCCGAGGTGTTCCTCGAGAAGTGCATCGTCAACCCGAAGCACATCGAGGCCCAGGTGCTGGCCGACGCCTTCGGCAACACCGTGCACCTGTTCGAGCGCGACTGCTCGATCCAGCGCCGCAACCAGAAGCTCATCGAGATCGCCCCCAGCCCGCAGCTGACCCCCGAGCAGCGCGCCTACATCGGCGACCTCGCCGTGCGCGCGGCCAGGGCCGTGGGCTACGAGAACGCCGGCACCGTGGAGTTCCTGCTCGCCGATGGCGAGGTGTACTTCATGGAGATGAACACCCGGGTGCAGGTGGAGCACACCATCACCGAGGAAATCACCGGCATCGACATCGTCCGCGAGCAGATCCGCATCGCCTCCGGCCTGCCGCTCTCGGTCAAGCAGGAAGACATCCAGCACCGCGGCTATGCCCTGCAGTTCCGCATCAACGCCGAGGACCCGAAGAACAACTTCCTGCCCTCCTTCGGCAAGATCACCCGCTACTACGCCCCCGGCGGCCCCGGCGTGCGCACCGACACGGCGATCTACACCGGCTACACCATCCCGCCGTACTACGACTCCATGTGCCTGAAGCTGATCGTCTGGGCACTGACCTGGGAAGAGGCCCTGGACCGCGGCCTGCGAGCCCTGGACGACATGCGCGTGCAAGGCGTGAAGACCACTGCGCCCTACTACCAGGAAATCCTCAAGGATCCGGAATTCCGCAGCGCCGAGTTCAACACCAGCTTCGTGGAAAGCCACCCGGAGCTGACCCAGTACTCGATCAAGCGCAACCCGTCGCACCTGGCCATCGCCATCGCCACCGCCATCGCCGCCCACGCGGGCCTTTGAGGCTTCAGGCTGCAGGCTACAAGCTACAAGCGGCAGGCTGCAGCGGAGAGGAGAATTACGAGATGAGCAAGAAAATCAGCGTCACCGATACCATCCTGCGCGATGCGCACCAGTCCCTGCTGGCCACCCGCATGCGCACCGAGGACATGCTCCCGATCTGCGACAAGCTCGACAAGGTCGGCTACTGGTCGCTGGAAGTCTGGGGCGGCGCCACCTTCGACGCCTGTGTGCGCTTCCTCAAGGAAGACCCGTGGGAGCGCCTGCGCAAGCTCAAGGCCGCGCTGCCCAACACCCGCCTGCAGATGCTCCTGCGCGGGCAGAACCTGCTGGGCTACCGCCACTACAGCGACGACGTGGTGCGCGCCTTCGTCGCCAAGGCCGCGGTCAACGGCATCGACGTGTTCCGCATCTTCGACGCGATGAACGACGTGCGTAACCTGCGCGTCTCCATCGAGGCGGTGAAGGCCGCCGGCAAGCACGCCCAGGGCACCATCTGCTACACCACCAGCCCGGTGCACACCATCGACGCCTTCGTCGCCCAGGCCAAGGCCATGGCGGCCATGGGCGTGGACTCCATCGCCATCAAGGACATGGCCGGCCTGCTGACCCCCTACGCCACCGGCGACCTGGTCAAGGCCCTGAAGGACGCCCTGCCGCTGGAAGTGGTGGTGCACTCCCACGACACCGCCGGCGTGGCCAGCATGTGCCAGCTCAAGGCCGTGGAGAATGGCGCCGACCGCATCGACACCGCCATCTCCAGCATGGCCTGGGGCACCAGCCACCCGGGCACCGAGTCGATGGTCGCGGCGCTGCGCAACACCCCCTACGACACCGGCCTGGACCTGGAGCTGATCCAGGAGGTCGGCATGTACTTCCACGCCGTGCGCAAGAAGTACCACCAGTTCGAGAGCGAATTCACCGGCGTGGACACCCGCGTGCAGGTCAACCAGGTGCCCGGCGGCATGATCTCCAACCTGGCCAACCAACTGAAGGAGCAGGGCGCCCTCAACCGCATGGCCGAGGTGCTCGAGGAAATCCCGCGGGTGCGCGAGGACCTGGGCTTCCCGCCCCTGGTCACCCCCACCTCGCAGATCGTCGGCACCCAGGCGTTCTTCAACGTGCTGGCCGGCGAGCGCTACAAGACCATCACCAACGAGGTGAAGCTGTACCTGCAGGGCCGCTACGGCAAGGCGCCGGGCCAGATCAACGAGCAGCTGCGGCGCCAGGCCATCGGCAACGAGGAAGTCATCGACGTGCGCCCGGCCGACCTGATCAAGCCCGAGCTGGACAAGCTGCGCGGCGAGATCGGCGCCCTGGCCCGCTCCGAGGAGGACGTGCTGACCTTCGCCATGTTCCCGGACATCGGCCGCAAGTTCCTCGAGGAGCGCGAGGCCGGCACCCTGAAGCCCGAGGAACTGCTGCCGATCCCCACCGGCAACGGCGTGGCCGCGGCCGGCGGCGAAGGCGTGCCGACCGAGTTCGTGGTCGACGTGCACGGCGAGAGCTACCGCGTGGACATCACCGGCGTCGGCGTGAAGACCGACGGCAAGCGCCACTTCTACCTGTCCATCGACGGCATGCCGGAAGAAGTGGTGTTCGAGCCGCTCAACGAGTTCATCGGCGGCGGCGGCAACAAGCGCAAGCACGCCAGCGCGCCGGGCGACGTCAGCACCACCATGCCGGGCAACATCGTCGACGTGCTGGTGAAGGAAGGCGACAGCGTGAAGGCCGGCCAGGCCGTGCTGATCACCGAGGCCATGAAGATGGAAACCGAGGTGCAGGCGCCCATCGCCGGCACCGTCAAGGCGATCCACGTAGCCAAGGGTGACCGCGTCAACCCGGGCGAGGTGCTGATCGAGATTGAAGGCTGACCGACGGACAGACGGGTCTCAAGGTTCAGTCCCCGGGGGAGCACGATGCTCCCCCTTTTTTATGCCTTTGCGAAAACCGTCACCTTCCGGCGCGGCCGGGGCGCCGCTTCATTGACCTGCATCCAGGCCCCGCGCCGCGCGCACGCCTATAAACGGCAAGCCGCAGGCCGAGTTCGGGGGAGGAGGCGATGCGTTTCGCGATTGCTCTGTTGTTGACCGTCAGCTGTACCGCCCTGGGCGACGAGGCCGCCCAGGCGCGCTTCGACGCCATCATGGCCGACCCCGCCCTGCGCGAGCAGGCCTACGCCGCCGGCCACGAGCGCATCGTGCTGTGCCGCAACTGCCACGGCGACGACGGCAACAGCCGGCGCGACTACATCCCGAACCTGGCCGCGCAGGCGCCGGGCTACCTGTTCACCGCCTTCGAGCGCTACGCCAGCGGGCAGCGCACCGACTTCGTGATGAACCAGGCCGCGAAGATGCTGAGCCTCGACGAGCGGGTGAACATCGCCGTGTACTACAGCCAGCAGCCGGTGCTGCCGCGCGAGGGCGCGGTGGACGAGGCGCTGCGCGCCAGGGGCGAGGCCCTGTTCGGGCGGGTCTGCGTGGCCTGCCATGGCCCGCAGGGGCTGGGGCAGCCGGGTGTCCCGCGCATCGCCGGGCAGCCGGCGGCCTACCTGCAGCGCACGCTGGAGGCCTACCGCGACAAGGACCCGCGCCGCGCCGGCTCGACCATGCTGGCGGTGGCGACGCAGCTGCAGGCCGGGGATATCGAGGCGCTGGCGGCCTACGTGCAGCAATTGCACCCCTGAAATGGGCAAAGCCTTATATAATGCACGGTCTTTTCCCTGCCAGTGATAGCGACCATGAGCCTGCCACCCTGCCCGAAATGCAATTCCGAATACACCTACGAGGACGGCGCGCTGCTGGTCTGCCCGGAATGCGCCCATGAATGGTCGGCCGATGCCGCCGCCGAAGGCGAGGGCGACGCCAAGGTGATCAAGGACGCCGTCGGCAACGTGCTGCAGGACGGCGACACCGTCAGCGTGATCAAGGACCTCAAGGTCAAGGGCTCGTCCCTGGTGGTCAAGGTCGGCACCAAGGTGAAGAACATCCGCCTGGTGGAGGGCGACCACGACATCGACTGCAAGATCGACGGCATCGGCGCCATGAAGCTGAAGTCGGAGTTCGTGAAGAAGGTCTGAGCCGCTCGGGCTTCTCTTCTTCTTTTGTAGGAGCGGATTCATCCGCGATCGCCGTGCCTGGGCCCGGCCCATCGCGGACGGAGTCCGCTCCAACCCCGCCACCGCTGTCCCACCTGTAGGAGCGCGCCCTGCGCGCGATTCGCGGGCAGGGCCCGCTCCTACAGGGGCGCGGCTACGGTCATTCCGCCGGCTGCAGGTCCTGGCGTAGCAGCTCCAAGGCTTCGCGCGGGCCGCCGGAGACGATCTGGGTGGGCACCGCCAGCATCAGGTTCAGCGGCAGGCCGAAGGCTTCCAGGACGTTGCCGTCGCGGTCGCGGCCGGGTTGCTCGCCCAGCCATTCCGGGTACTTGCGGCGCATGCGCTCGACGTAGCTGCCGGCGTCCGGCAGGTAGCCGTACAGCGGCTTGCCCAGGGCCGCGGCGTAGCCGACCTCGAAGCAGGTGCCGCTGTCCGGTTCGCTGCCGCGGAAGGACGCCAGGTTGGCCAGCACCACGTCGGCCTCGGCGAGCATCCGCAGGTTGGCGCGGTACAGCCAGATCGCCTGCTGGTGCGGCTCCGCGATCGCCTCCGGCAGCCGGTTGTCCAGCGGAAACAGCCCTTCGAAGCCGTATTCCGCGCACAGCGCCTTGAGCCGTTCGCCGTACGCGGCGGCGTCGGGGCGGAACACGTCGGGGCCGGCGAGGTAGATCTTCAGCATGCTTACAAACCCATGAGCGACAGCATCAGGAAGGTGGCGAAGAGCACGAAGTGGGTCATGCCCTCGATGGCGTTGGTCTTGCCATCGTGCAGGTTGAACCCGGCCACCACCAGGGTGATGAACATCATCCCGGTCTGCAGCGGGGTCATGGCCATCTGGAACGGCTGGCCCTTGAACAGCGCCAGGGCCTCGATCACCGGCACGGTGAGGATCACCGTGGACAGCGAGGCGCCGAGGGCGATGTTGACCACCGGCTGCATGCGGTTGGCCAGGGCGGCGCGCAGCGCGGTGAGGATCTCGGGGCTGGCGGAGATGGCCGCCACCAGCAGCGCCGGCACGATCGCCGGTACGCCGCTGCCTTCCAGGCTGACGTCCAGGGCCTTGGACATCACCTCGGCCAGGGCGCCGATCAGCACCACGCCGGCCACCAGCAGGGCGATGGAGCCGCGGGTGCCGCCGTGTTCCTCGTCGGCCTCGTGGGGCTGCTGCTTGCGCACCGCGTAGTTGTAGCTGAAGAAGTAGCTGTGCTGGCCGGTCTGCATGCGCAGGAACAGGGCGTAGAGCATCAGCATGCAGCCGATGGTGAACAGCGAGTAGAGCTTCCACTGCGCGGCCGGGATCAGCTCGGGGATGACCATGGAGATGCCCACCGCGGTGAGGATCATGGTCACGTAGGTCTTGCCCGAGTCGTCGTTGTACGACTGCTCGCCGTGCTTCAGGCCGCCGAGCAGTGCGGCCAGGCCGAGGATGCCGTTCATGTCCAGCATCACCGCGGCGTAGATGGTGTCGCGGGCCAGGGTGGGCGAATGGTTGTGGCCCATCATGATGGCCAGGATGACCACCTCCACCAGCACCGCGGCGAGGGTCAGGATCATGGTGCCGTAGGGCTCGCCGACCTTCTCCGCGAGTACCTCGGCATGGTGCGCCACGCGCAGCGAGACGCTGATGATCGAGGCCAGCAGCACGCTGGCGGCCACCCCGGCCACGGCCTTGCCGCCAGCCAGCAGGCTGTGCTCCAGGGCGTAGGCCAGCACGGCCAGGAGCAGGGCGAGGAGGAGGAATTTCTCGTCTTTGAGCAGGCGCAGCATTCGAGGGGGATGTCCGTTCCGTGGGGTCGAGGCGCCCATCTTAGGCCCTGCCCGGGGCCTTGCCCACCGTCGGCGGGAACGTAGGAGCGGGCCCTGCCCGCGATTCGCGCGCAGGGCGCGCTCCTACAGGTGGAGCCGGAGGTGGGCATGGCGTAGGCGCGGATTTCATCCGCGATTCGCGCCGGCTATCGCGGACAAGGTCCGCGTCCGTGCTCGACCGTAGGGCGAATAACCGTTCGCGGTTATCCGCCGTTGGCCGGAACGCCGGTGCCTGACGGCCGCGGCGGATAACGCCGTAGGCGTTATGCGCCCTACGGGTTGGAAAGAGGCGGCGCAGCCTGCAAGACAGTTGCTCCTACAGGGGCGTGAGGCGTCAGCTCAGGCCGGCTCCACCAGCAGCACGGCGCCGTCCTGCCCGGTGACCTTCACCTGGGCGCCGGCCGGCAGGTCCGGGCCGCTGACCAGCCACAGGCTGTCGCCGACGCGGATCTTGCCGCGGCCGCCGATGATGGCGTCGTGCAGGGCGAACTGCCGGCCGACCAGCTCGCTGCCGCGGCGGTTCAGGCCGCTGGCGGCTTCGCCGGCGCCCGGGCGGTGCTGGTAGCGCCACCAGAACGCCGCGGTGAGCAGCGCCAGGATGCCGAAGGCGAGGAACTGCCAGGTCCAGGCCAGGGCCGGGGCGAAGAAGGCCAGCACGCCGGTGGCCGCCGCGGCGATGCCGACCCACAGCAGGTAGCCGCCGGCGCCGAACACCTCGAGGATCAGCAGCAGGGTGCCGAAGGCCAGCCAGTCCCAGAAGCTCAGGTGTTGCAGGTAGTCCCACATGGCCTCAGCCCCGGCCCTTGGCGCCCGGGGCGCCGTCGCCGAAGGTGGCCCTGACGATCTCGCCGATGCCGCCCACCGCGCCTATCACCTGGCTGGCCTCCAGGGGCATCAGCACGATCTTGCTGTTGTTCGAGGCGGCCAGCTGGCCGAGGGCGTCGACGTATTTCTGCGCGACGAAGTAGTTCACCGCCTGCACGTTGCCGCTGGCGATGGCCTCGGAGACCACCTGGGTCGCCCGCGCCTCGGCCTCGGCCTGGCGCTCGCGGGCCTCGGCCTCGAGGAAGGCGGCCTGGCGCTGGCCCTCGGCCTTGAGGATCTGCGCCTGCTTCTCGCCCTCGGCGGTGAGGATTTCCGCGGCGCGCTTGCCCTCGGCGTCGAGGATCTGCGCGCGCTTCAGGCGCTCGGCCTTCATCTGGCTGGCCATCGCCTCCACCAGGTCGGCCGGCGGGCTGATGTCCTTGATCTCGATGCGGGTGACCTTCAGGCCCCAGGGCGCGGTGGCCTCGTCGACGGTGCGCAGCAGGCGCTCGTTGATGGCGTCGCGCTGGCTGAGCATGTGGTCCAGCTCCATGGAGCCGAGCACGGTGCGGATGTTGGTCATCACCAGGTTGCGGATGGCGTTCTCCAGGCCGCTGACCTCGTAGGCCGCGCGGGCCGCGTCGACCACCTGGTAGAAGCACACCGCGTCGATCTGCACGATGGCGTTGTCGGCGCTGATGGCTTCCTGCGGGGGGATGTCCAGCACCCGCTCCATCATGTTGATCTTCTGTCCGACGCGGTCCATCACCGGGACGATGATGTTCAGCCCCGGCTTGAGGGTGCCGGTGTAGCGGCCGAAGCGCTCCACCGTCCACTCGTTGCCTTGGGGGACCACCTTGAAGCCCATGAAGACGATCGCCAGCGCGAGGATGACGAAGAGAATCAGGACACTGCCGGTTTCCATCTGGTGCACTCCTTGGTCGGTTGGGACTTCCTGCATGGCGCCCCGGCCCGCGAGGGGGTGGGGCAGCGGGAAAACCTAACGCTTTCCCGTGTCATCCCGCGAGCCCCATCGGGCTCGGAGATTTCCTATTTCTGTTCGCTCTGCGGCGTCACCCGCAGCACTTCCTCGATGGTGGTCAGGCCCGCGGCGACCTTCTGCGCGCCGGACAGGCGCAGGCTGCGCATGCCTTCCTTGAAGGCGTGGCGGCGCAGCGGGATGAGGTCGGTGTCGGGGGTGATCTGTTCCTTCAGGCTGTCGGTCAGCAGCATGATCTCGTAGACGCCGGCGCGGCCGCGGTAGCCGGTGTCGCGGCACTCCAGGCAGCCCACCGCCTGCTGCGCGCCGGTGGGCAGCGGGGCGTTCCAGGGCCGCGTCAGCTCCTGCCAGTCGTTTTCCTCCAGCTCCAGCGGCGCCTTGCAGTGCGGGCACAGGGTGCGCACCAGGCGCTGGGCCATGACGCCGAGCACGGTGGCGCGGATCAGGTAGTAGGGCACGCCCAGTTCCAGCAGGCGGGTGATGGCCGTGGGGGCGTCGTTGGTGTGCAGGGTGGAGAGCACCAGGTGCCCGGTCAGCGCCGCCTGGATGGCCATCTCGGCGGTCTCCAGGTCGCGGATCTCGCCGACCATGATGATGTCCGGGTCCTGCCGCAGCAGGGCGCGCACGCCGCTGGCGAAGGTCAGCTCGATGTTGTGCTGCACCTGCATCTGGTTGAACGAGGGCTCGATCATCTCGATCGGGTCCTCGATGGTGCAGACGTTCACCTCGTCCGTGGCCAGCTGCTTGAGCGTGGTGTAGAGGGTGGTGGTCTTGCCCGAGCCGGTGGGGCCGGTGACCAGGATGATGCCGTTGGGCTGGTTGGTCATGCTCTGCCAGCGGCGCAGGTCCTCGGGGGAGAAGCCCAGCTGGTCGAAGCTCTTGAGCAGCACCTCGGGGTCGAAGATCCGCATCACCATCTTCTCGCCGAAGGCGGTGGGCAGGGTCGACAGGCGCAGCTCCACCTCGGCGCCGTCCGGGGTCTTGGTCTTCACCCGGCCGTCCTGGGGCTTGCGCTTCTCGGCGACGTTCATCCGCCCCAGCGACTTCAGGCGGCTGACCACCGCCATGGTGACCTGCGGCGGGAACTGGTAGACGTTGTGCAGCACGCCGTCGATGCGGAAGCGCACCGTGCCCTGCTCGCGCCGCGGCTCGATGTGGATGTCGCTGGCGCGCTGCTGGAAGGCGTACTGGAACAGCCAGTCGACGATGGTGACGATGTGCGCGTCGTTGGCGTCCGGCTCCTGGTCGCTGGCGCCCAGGTTGAGCAACTGCTCGAAGTTGCCCACGCCGCTGATCTTCATGTCCTGGGCGGAGGCGCCGCTGACCGACTTGGCCAGGCGGTAGAACTCGGTGGTGAAGCGCTGGATGTCCAGCGGGTTGCACACCACGCGCTTGATCGGGCGCTTGAGCACGTGGGTCAGGTTGCTTTCCCAGCTGTGCACGAAGGGCTGGGCGCTGGCGATGGTGACGCTGTCCGGAGCCACCGCCACGGCGAGGATCTTGTGGCGCTGGGCGAAGGCGTAGGACATCAGCGGGGTGACCGCGGCGACGTCGATCTTTAGCGGGTCGATGCGCAGGTAGGGCTGGCCGGAATACTCGGCCAGCCAGTGCACCAGGGTGTCGAGGTCCAGGTGGCGGCCGGGGTGGCGCAGGTCCGGCACCTGCTGGGCGGCGAGGAATTCCAGGGGGTGCTGCTGGTTCTTCACCGCGCTGCGGCGGATCGCCAGGCACTGCTCGGCGTCGCTCTGCGCGACGCGGCCCTGGGCGACCAGCTCGTGGAGGACATCGGCCAGGTCGAGCCAGCGATCCTGGGCGGGCGAAGCGAAGACGGACATTCGGACTCCCGTTGGTCGTAGCTGCAAGCTGCAAGCTGCAAGCGCATAGGCGCGAACTCTCGCCTGCCGCCTGCAGCTTATTTCAAAATCGCCTTCCAGGGCTTGAGGGTCAGCACAGTATGGGCCTGGGCCGCCAGGGCATCCAGGCCCGCGCTGTCGCGCTGGTGTAGGACCAGTTCCAGCTTGGCCAGTTCACCGTACAGGCGGTCGGCCTCGGGCAGGTCGAGCACGCCGCGGGCCAGGCGCAGCCAGACCAGCAGGCGCTGCAGGCGCGGCAGCTGCTCGACCAGCAATTCCGGCTGCTGCTGGGCGCGGGCCAGGGGCAGGCCCTCGGCTTCCTCGGCGAGCAGGCGCGGCAGCCACTTGCCCAGGGCAGCGGCGCCCTGGCGGTTGCCGCGCTCGTTGCGGCCTTCCTGCCAGGCGCGGGCCAGCAGCCAGCGCGAGGCCTGCAGCGAGAACAGGCCCCAGCGGACCTGGCCGAGTTCGGCGCGGAAGGCTTCCGGCGCCTGCTGGCGCACCGCTTCGTCGGCCTCGCCCTGTTCCAGGCGCGGGCGCCAGTCGCCGATCAGCGCGTCCAGCGCGGCGCGCAGTTCGCGGCTGCTGGCGCGCGGCGCGGTCTGGCCGAGGCTGCCGAGCAGGGCGCGCAGGTCCACCAGTTGCTGCAGCCATTCCTGCAGCAGGCGCCAGTGGCCGTTGAAGCGGTATTGCTCGGCCAGGCGCTGGCTGCTGCCCAGCAGCCCCCAGGCGATGGCGGCGAAGGCGCCGTCCAGCGGGGTTTCCGCCAGCAGTTTCTGGGTGTCCGGGTGCACCGTGTAGCTGGCCGGGTCGAACAGCCGGTAGCCGCGCTCGGCCTTGCTGATGTCGCAGGGCATCAGCGGCAGGTCGGCGGCAAGCTCCGCGGCCAGTTCCAGCAATGCCGCGGGCTCGCCCTGGCGCAGTTCCAGCTCCAGCTCGCAGATTTCCTCTTCCTGCTCCCCGGCCACCACCTTGCCCAGGTCCAGGGCGGCCTCGATCACCACCCGGGTCTTGCCGCGGCCCCAGGCGATCTCGGCGCGCTGGCGGGTGAAGTCGGTGCTGAAGATCGGCGCCAGCTGCGCCTTGTCTAGGTCGGCCAGGGCCGCCGGCCAGCAGCTGTCGTCGAGCTTGCCCAGGTCCAGCTCGGGCTTGTCCAGGTACCAGTCCCATTCGTTGCGCTCGGACAGCCCGGCGACGCTGTGGCCGCGGCTCTTCAGCGTCTGGATGAACTGCTCGCCGTCGCGGCGCAGGCGCAGCGCGACCTTGGCCCGGGCCAGGTCGCGGCCGGGGGTATCGTAGTACTGGTTGTACAGCTCGCTCTGCTGCCAGCCGGACTTGTTGCGCTTCTTCAGCAGCGGGTGGTCGCGCAGCGCCTCGAGGGTCTCGCGGCTGGCGCGCAGCTTGATTTCGGTTTCTTTCTGCATGGCGGAGTCCGGGTCGGGAGCGCGCTGCGCTCCGGGAGGAAAAGGGTGGACGGGCGCGCCGGAGCGGGCGCCGGAGCGTTCGTCGAAGCCCGTTAGTGTACAGGACAGCACCGCGTCGGCGCTGTTCCGGCGAAGGTTGGCGGTTCAACTGGCGGCCATCCTGGGCCATGATGGGCACAATGCTTCCGGAGACGCCCATGCCCTTGCCGAGCCTGAAAGACCGTTTCGCCCAGTTGCTCGCCCTGCCGTCGGTGAGCTGTACCCAGGCCGCCCTGGACCAGTCCAACCGCCCGGTGGTGGAGCTGCTGGCCACCTGGCTGGGCGACCTCGGCTTCGCCTGCGAACTGCAGGAGATCGCCCCGGGCAAGTTCAACCTGCTGGCGAGCCTGGGCAGCGGCCCCGGCGGCCTGGTGCTGGCCGGGCACACCGACACCGTGCCCTACGACGCGTCGCTGTGGAAAAGCGACCCGCTGCGCCTGGACGAGCGCGACGGCCGCTGGTACGGCCTGGGCAGCTGCGACATGAAGGGCTTCTTCGCCATCGCCATCGAGGCGCTGCTGCCGCTGCTGGAGAAGCCCCTGCGCCAGCCGTTGCTGATCCTCGCCACCTGCGACGAGGAAAGCTCCATGGCCGGCGCCCGCGCCCTGGCCGAGGCCGGCCGGCCGCTGGGGCGCGCCGCGGTGATCGGCGAGCCCACCGGGCTGCGGCCGATCCGCCTGCACAAGGGGGTGATGATGGAGCGCATCGACATCCTCGGGCAGAGCGGCCATTCCTCCGACCCCAGCCTCGGCCATAGCGCCCTGGAGGCCATGCACGCGGCCATCGGCGAGCTGCTGGCGCTGCGCGCGCAGTGGCAGAAGGAGTTCAACAACCCGCAGTTCGGCGTACCCCAGCCGACGCTGAACCTGGGCTGCATCCACGGCGGCGACAACCCCAACCGCATCTGCGGCCAGTGCGCCCTGGAGTTCGACCTGCGACCGCTGCCGGGCATGGACCCGCAGGCCCTGCGCCGGGCCATCGGCGAGCGCCTGCAGCCGGTGGCCGAGCGCTTTGCGGTGCGCCTGGACTACCAGCCGCTGTTCCCCGCCGTGCCGCCCTTCGAGCAGGCCGCGGACAGCGAGCTGGTGCGCCTGGCCGAGCGCCTGAGCGGGCATTCGGCGGAAGCGGTAGCCTTTGGCACCGAAGCACCGTATCTTCAGCAGCTCGGTTGCGAGACCCTGGTCCTGGGCCCCGGCGACATCGCCTGCGCCCACCAGCCGGACGAACACCTGGAACTCGCTCGCATCCCGCCGACCGTGGAACTGCTGCGCGGCTTGATCCAGCATTACTGCCTGTAACCGCCCTGAAGAGGAGAACCCCGTCGATGTGCATGCGACGACGATAACCGCCGCTCCCGCCGCTTGCCGGCCAACCGCACTCGACAACCCTTCATCGCCCGCTCACAGGCCACCTGGACAATGCAAGACTACGTCACCTGGTTACGTCACGCTTCTCCCTACATCAACGCCCACCGGGACTGCACCTTCGTGGTCATGCTGCCCGGCGAGGGCGTGGAAGACCCGAACTTCGGCAACATCGTCCACGACCTGGTGCTGCTGCACAGCCTGGGCGTGCGCCTGGTGCTGGTGCACGGCTCGCGCCCGCAGATCGAGGCGCGCCTGGCCGCGCGCGGGCTGGCGCCGCGTTTCCACCGCGACCTGCGGGTGACCGACGCGCCCACCCTGGAATGCGTGATCGACGCCGTGGGCAGCCTGCGCATCGCCATCGAGGCGCGGCTGTCCATGGACATGGCCGCCTCGCCCATGCAGGGCGCGCGCCTGCGCGTGGCCGCGGGCAACCTGGTCACGGCGCGGCCGATCGGCGTGGTCGAGGGCATCGACTACCACCACACCGGCGAGGTGCGGCGCATCGACCGCAAGGGCATCGGCCGCCTGCTCGACGAGCGCTCCATCGTGCTGCTCTCGCCCCTGGGCTATTCGCCCACCGGGGAAATCTTCAACCTCGCCTGCGAGGACGTGGCCATGCGCGCGGCCATCGAGCTGGACGCCGACAAGCTGATCCTGTTCGGCGGCGAGCGCGGCCTGCTCGACGAGGACGGCAAGCTGGTCCGTGAGCTGCGCCCGCAACAGGTGCCGGCGCACCTGCAGCGCCTGGGCAACAGCTACCAGGCGGAACTGCTCGACGCCGCCGCCCAGGCCTGCCGCGCCGGGGTGCGGCGCAGCCACATCGTCAGTTTCACCGAGGACGGCGCGCTGCTCAGCGAGCTGTTCACCCGCGCCGGCAACGGCACCCTGGTGGCCCAGGAGCAGTTCGAGCAGCTGCGCGAGGCGGGCATCGAGGACGTCGGCGGCCTGCTGGAGCTGATCCGCCCGCTGGAAGAGCAGGGCATCCTGGTGCGCCGTTCGCGCGAGGTGCTGGAGCGCGAGATCGAGCAGTTCAGCATCGTCGAGCGCGAGGGCCTGATCATCGCCTGCGCGGCGCTGTACCCCATCGCCGATTCCGACGCGGCCGAGCTGGCGTGCCTGGCGGTCAACCCGGAATACCGCCACGGCGGGCGCGGCGACCAGTTGCTGGAGCGCATCGAGAAGCGCGCCCGGGCCCTGGGCGTGAAGACCCTCTACGTGCTCACCACCCGCACCGCCCACTGGTTCCGCGAGCGCGGCTTCCAGCCCAGCAGCGTCGACCGCCTGCCGGCGGCGCGGGCCTCGCTGTACAACTACCAGCGCAATTCGCAGGTGTTCGAGAAGAGCCTTTGATTCGGCGCAATTCCGTAGGGCGAATAACCGTTCGCGGTTATCCGCCGATGCGCCGAGGCCACAGCCAGCGACCAGGTCAACCCTGGAGCCGTCGGGGGTCAAGGCCAAACGGCGCATAACGCCTTAGGCGTTATGCGCCCTACGGGGCTTAAACGCCGATCACCCCGAGGATGCTCGCCTGGTAGGCCGCCACGAAGGTGTCGAAATCCCCTTCCGGCTGGCGTTCCAGTTCTTCCTGTTCGGCCAGCGAGGTCCTGGCCATGGCCTCGAAGGCTTCCTGCTCCGCCGCCGGCAGCGGCCGGGCGAGGGTTTCGGCGTGTTCGCGGCTCTTGCGCAGGGCGAAGGCGGTGAAGCTCTCGCCGCGCTCGCGCATTTCCGCCAGGACCTGGGCGGATGGCGTGCGCTCCGGATCGGCGACCTTCTCGCGCTGCTGCATCAGGCTCCGGGCATGGGCGTCGCCGCCGCCGGCGCGGTCGAGCAGCTCGGCGATGGGCGCGATGCGCTCCAGCAGCTCGCTGGCCCAGGCCTGCAGCGGCACGGCCTGCCCGCCGCGCTGCAGGTGCAGGCCCGGGCGGCGGCCTTCCTTGACCACCTTGAGGAAGTTGCTGGTGGCAGCGCCGCACTCGCCGTCGGCCAGCAGCGGGCTGTCCTGCAGCGCGCAGTAGAGCAGGAAGGCGTCGAGGAAGCGGCCCTCGGCGGCGTCGATGCCCAGCGGCAGGAAGGGGTTGATGTCCAGGCAGCGCGCCTCGACGTACTGCACGCCGCGGGACTCCAGGGCCTGGATCGGCCGTTCGCCGCTGTAGGTCACGCGTTTCGGGCGGATGCTGGAGTAGTACTCGTTCTCGATCTGCAGGATGTTGGTGTTCAGCTGCACCCACTCGCCGTCCTGCTTGGTGCCGATCTTCTGGTAGGGCGCGTAGGGCGTGCCCACCGCGCTGCGCAGGCTCTCGACGTAGCTGTCGAGGTCGTTGTAGCAGGGCGTCAGGCCGGCCTGGGCGTTGTTCTGGTAGCCCAGGTCGCTCATCCGCAGGCTGGTGGCCCAGGGCAGGTACAGGGTGTGCTCGTCGAACGGCTGCAACTGGTGCGGGCGGCCGCGCAGGAAGCCGGCGTCCAGCGCCGGCGAGGCGCCGAACAGGTACATCAGCAGCCAGCTGTAGCGGCGGAAGTTGCGGATCAGGGCGATGTAGTGCGCCGACTGGAAGTCGCGCAGCGCCATGCCGCCGTCCTCGTGGCGCTGCAGCAGCTGCCAGAGGCCCTCGGGCAGGGAGAAGTTGTAGTGGATGCCGGCGATGCACTGCATGGTCTTGCCGTAGCGCAGCGCCAGGCCCTTGCGGTAGACGTACTTGAGGCGGCCGATGTTGGAGCTGCCGTAGCGCGCGATCGGGATGCTCTCCTCGTCGGGCAGCTCGCAGGGCATCGACGGGCTCCACAGCAGCTCGCCGCCAAGGCGCTGGCTGGCGAAGCGGTGGATGCTCTCCAGGGACGCCAGGGTCTGCTCGACGCCGGTGCTGGTGGGGGTGATGAACTCCAGCAGCGCCTCGGAATAGTCGGTGGTGATCTGCGGGTTGGTCAGGGCCGAGCCCAGGGCGCGCGGGTGCGGGGTCAGGGCCAGCCGGCCGTCGGCGTCGACCCGCAGGCACTCGCGCTCGATGCCGTGCAGACACTGGCTGAGCAGGGGCAGGTTGGCAGCGTCGCCGAGCAGCGCCAGGCGGCGGGAGAGTAGGTCGCTCAATTTGATGTCCTTCACGCGGCAGTCGCCCCACTATGGGGGTGGACCGGGCGGTCTACAAGGGGGAGGGCGGCCGGCGTTGTCGCCTGGCGGGCTGCGACCGGCCGGAGCCCGCGCGCGGCGCGGGTTCCGGTGGTCAGGATAGTGCAGGAAAGGGGGCCCGGGCTTACAGCTGGGCGAAGGTGCCTTGTCCCTTGGCGACCAGCTTGTCGCCCTGGAGCACGTCGGCCTCCACCACCAGCGAGCGGCGCCCGGCGTGCAGGACCCTGGCCACGCAGCGCACCTCGCCTTCGGCGACGGCGCGTATGTAGTTGATCTTGCATTCCAGGGTGACGCTCTGGCGGTCGAAGCCATGGGCGCTGGAGCAGGCCAGGCCCATGGTCACGTCCATCAGCGAGAAGATCGCCCCGCCGTGCATCACGTTGCCGCGGTTGCGCAGGTGCTCGGCCATCTTCAGGCTCACTTCGGCCTCGCCGTCGCCCAGGCGCACCGGCTCCAGGCCGATGTTCTCGCTGAAGGCGCTGATCATCCGGTCGCGGCCGGGCATCTCGCTCATGGGCTTTCCTTACTTCTTCTTCAGTTGCTTGGCGTTGGCGAACAGGGCGGCCATGGCGTTGTTCGCCGGGGCCTTCTCCTGCTGCCGCGGGGCGCTGCGCTCGCCACGCTGGCCGCCGTTGCCGCGGTTGCCGCCGCGCGGGCCCTCGACCTTCTCGCCGGGGGTGTCGCCCATGCGCATGGACAGGCCGACGCGGTTGCGCGGGATGTCCACTTCCATGACCTTGACCTTGACGATGTCACCGGCCTTGACCACTTCGTACGGGTCCTTGACGAACTTCTCCGACAGCGCCGAGATGTGCACCAGGCCGTCCTGGTGCACGCCGATGTCGACGAAGGCGCCGAAGTTGGTGACGTTGGTCACCACGCCTTCGAGCACCATGCCCGGCTTGAGGTCCTTGAGGCTCTCGACGCCGTCCTGGAACTCGGCGGTCTTGAACTCCGGGCGCGGGTCGCGGCCGGGCTTGTCGAGTTCCTTGAGGATGTCGGTGACGGTGGGCAGGCCGAACTGCTCGTCGGTGAACTTCTTCGGGTCCAGGCGCTTGAGGAAGGCCGAGTCGCCGATCAGCGAGCGGATGTCGCGGCCGGTGTCGGCGGCGATGCGCTGCACCAGCGGGTAGGTCTCCGGGTGCACCGCCGAGGCGTCCAGCGGGTTGTCGCCGTTCATCACGCGGAGGAAGCCGGCGGCCTGCTCGAAGGTCTTCTCGCCCAGGCGGCTGACCTTCTTCAGTTCCTCGCGGGACTTGAAGGCGCCGTTGGCGTCGCGGTGCGCCACGATGTTCTGCGCCAGGGTGCCGTTCAGGCCGGAGATGCGCGCCAGCAGGGCGGCGGAGGCGGTGTTGACGTCCACGCCCACGGCGTTCACGCAGTCTTCCACCACCGCGTCCAGGCTGCGCGCCAGTTGCAGCTGGGACACGTCGTGCTGGTACTGGCCGACGCCGATGGACTTGGGCTCGATCTTCACCAGCTCGGCCAGCGGGTCCTGCAGGCGGCGGGCGATGGAGACGGCGCCGCGCAGCGACACGTCGAGGTCGGGGAATTCCCGGGCGGCCAGCTCGGAGGCCGAGTACACCGAGGCGCCGGCCTCGCTGACCATGATCTTGGTGCACTTGAGCGCCGGGTATTTCCTGATCAGCTCGGCGGCCAGCTTGTCGGTCTCGCGGCTGGCGGTGCCGTTGCCGATGGCGATCAGCTCCACCTGGTGCTTGGCGCAGAGCGCGGCGAGCACGGCGATGGTCTGGTCCCACTGGTTCTTCGGCGCGTGGGGGTAGACGGTGGCGGTGTCCAGCAGCTTGCCGGTGGCGTCGACCACGGCCACCTTGACGCCGGTGCGCAGGCCCGGGTCCAGGCCCAGGGTGGCGCGCGGGCCGGCCGGGGCGGCCAGCAGCAGGTCGTGCAGGTTGCGGGCGAAGACATTGATGGCTTCAAGGTCGGCGCCTTCGCGCAGCTCGCCCAGCAGGTCGGTCTCCAGGTGGGTGTAGAGCTTGACCTTCCAGGTCCAGCGCACCACCTCGGCCAGCCACTTGTCGGCGGCGCGGCCCTGGTTGGAGATGCCGAAGCGCTCGGCGATCATCACCTCGCACGGGTGGCTGGTGCCCGGCAGCTCCTCGCCGACCTTCAGCGCCACGCTCAGCACGCCTTCGTTGCGCCCGCGGAAGATCGCCAGGGCGCGGTGCGAGGGCGCGCCCTTGAAGGGCTCGTCGTGCTCGAAGTAGTCGCTGAACTTGGCGCCCTCGGTCTCCTTGCCCGGCACCAGGCGGGCGGTGAGGGTGGCGTTGTCCTTGAGGAACACGCGCAGGCGGTCGAGCAGGGTGGCGTCCTCGGCGAAGCGCTCCATGAGGATGTACTTGGCGCCTTCGAGCACGGCCTTGGTGTCGGCGAAGCCCTTCTCGGCGTCGACGAAGCGCGCGGCTTCGGTTTCCGGGGCCAGGCCCGGGTCGGCGAACAGCGCGTCGGCCAGCTCGCCCAGGCCGGCTTCCAGGGCGATCTGGCCCTTGGTGCGGCGCTTCTGCTTGTACGGCAGGTAGAGGTCTTCCAGGCGCGTCTTGGTGTCGGCCAGCTTGATCTCGCGGGCCAGCTCGGGGGTCAGCTTGCCCTGCTCCTCGATGCTGGCGAGGATGCTGGCGCGGCGCTCGTCCAGCTCGCGCAGGTAGCGCAGGCGCTCTTCCAGCAGGCGCAACTGGGTGTCGTCGAGGCTGCCGGTCACTTCTTTGCGGTAACGGGCGATGAAGGGGACAGTGCTGCCTTCGTCCAGCAGGGCCACGGCGGCGGCCACCTGCTGCGGTTGAACACGGCCGGAGGGCAGTGCGGAGAGCTCTTCGGCGATACGGGTGTTGATGCTGTCCATGAATCCACCTGGTGAAACCAACGAGAATACGGGGTGTGGCGCTAGCGCCGGCCGGCTCGCTCGGGCGTCCGGCAGGCGTCTATGACAACGCCCCGCCGCAAAAGCGCCGCATTATACCCAGGCTAAATTGAGCGGGAGGGCGGTCGGTCGGGGAAAAATCTGCTAACAATGGACAATCCGTGGCCAACCGAGGCTGGGCGATAATTGCCGGCCTGACCCGAACCTGGAGTTTCTATGTCGAACCCGTCCACCCTGCCCGAAGGTGAAAAGATCCTCATCGTCGACGACGACGCCCGCCTGCGCCGCCTGCTGGAGCGCTTCCTCGACGAACAGGGCTACCGCGTGCGCGCCGTGGAGAACACCGAGCAGATGGACCGCCTGCTGGCCCGCGAGCTGTTCCAGCTGGTGGTGCTGGACCTGATGATGCCCGGCGAGGATGGCCTGTCGGCGTGCAAGCGCCTGCGCGAGGCGAACAACCAGATCCCGATCATCATGCTCACCGCCAAGGGTGACGAGTCCAGCCGCATCCAGGGTCTGGAACTGGGCGCCGACGACTACCTGGCCAAGCCGTTCAACCCGCGCGAGCTGCTGGCGCGGATCAAGGCCGTGCTGCGCCGCCAGGCGCCGCTGGTGCCGGGTGCCCCGGCCGGCGAGGACGAGGTGGTCACCTTCGGCGACTACGAGCTGTACCTGGCCACCCGCGAGCTGAAGAAGAACGGCGGCGAGGTGCACATGCTCACCACCGGCGAGTTCGCCGTGCTCAAGGCGCTGGTGCAGCACGCCCGCGAGCCGCTGACCCGCGACAAGCTGATGAACCTGGCCCGCGGTCGCGAGTGGGACGCCCTGGAGCGCTCCATCGACGTGCAGATCTCGCGCCTGCGCCGGCTGATCGAGCCCGACCCGTCCAAGCCGCGCTACATCCAGACGGTGTGGGGCGTGGGCTACGTGTTCGTGCCAGATGGAGCCAAGCGTTAAGCTGCAAGCGATAAGCCTCAAGCTGCAGGTGCCGCCCAGGTTGGGCAGCGCTTCTCGCTTGAAGCTTGTGGCTTGAAGCTTGCTGCTGCATAAAGCATGAAAACCCCGCCCTGGTTCCCGCAAAGCTTCTTCGCCCGCACCCTCTGGCTGGTGCTCATCGTCGTGCTCTTCTCCAAGGCGCTGACGCTGGTGTACCTGCTGATGAACGAGGACATGCTGGTCGACCGCCAGTACAGCCACGGCGCGGCGCTGACCGTGCGCGCCTACTGGGCCGCCGACGAGCGCTCGCGCGAGGCCATCGCCAGGTCCGCCGGGCTGGCCTGGGTGCCCCACGAGAACGGCCAGCCGGAAGAGCAGCACTGGCCCTACAGCGGCATCTTCCAGCGGCAGATGCGCACCGAGCTGGGCCCGGACACCGAGACCCGCCTGCGCATCCACCACCCGTCGATGCTCTGGGTGCACGCGCCCAACCTGGGCGACGGCTGGCTGGGTGTGCCGCTGTACCCGCACCCGCTGCGCGGCCAGCAGATCTGGAGCGTGCTGGGCTGGTTCCTCGGCATCGGCCTGCTGTCCACGGCGGCGGCCTGGATTTTCGTGCGCCTGCTCGGCCAGCCGCTCAAGCGCCTGGTGGTGGCCTCGCGGGAGTTCGGCAAGGGTCGCAGCGTGCGCCTGCCGCTGGGGCAGGACACCCCCAGCGAGATGGCCGAGGTGTATCGCGCCTTCAACCAGATGGCCGACGACGTCGAGCAGGCCGCGCGCGAGCGCGAGCTGATGCTGGCCGGGGTGTCCCACGACCTGCGCACGCCGCTGACGCGCCTGCGCCTGTCGCTGGAGCTGATGCCCGAGACCGAGCGCGAGATGGTCGAGGACATGGTGCGCGACATCGAGGACATGGACCAGATCCTCGACCAGTTCCTCGCCTTCATCCGCGACGGCCGCGACGAGCCGGTGGAGGCGGGCGACCTCAACGAGCTGACCCGCGAAGTGGTGGCGCCCTACAACCAGGGCGAGGAGCACGTGCGCCTGAGCCTGCAGCCGCTGCCGCCGTTCCCGCTGCGGCGGGTGTCGATGAAGCGCCTGCTGGGCAACCTGATCGGCAACGCCCTCAACCACGGCGGCGGCAACGTCGAGGTGGCCAGCCACCTGGCCGGCGGCGACGGCGCGCCCTACGTGGTGCTGAGCGTGCTGGACCGCGGCGCCGGTATCGACCCGCAGGAACTGGACAGCATCTTCAACCCCTTCATCCGCGGCGACAAGGCGCGCGGCGGCAAGGGCACCGGCCTGGGCCTGGCCATCGTCAAGCGCATCGCCGCGCAGCACGGCGGCAGCGTGGAACTGCGCAACCGCGAGGGTGGCGGGGTGGAGGCACGGGTGTGCCTGCCTCTGGGGCTGATGCTGCCGCGCGGGGCCTCCTGAGCCGCGGTATCCCCGGCGGGTGTAGGAGCGGGCCCTGCCCGCGATTCGCGCGCAGGGCGCGCTCCTACAGGGGGCGCTACGTAGGGCGGATAACGCGCCAGCGTTATCCGCCGTTGGGGCTAGTCCGTGCCGAGAGAGGGGGTGGTTTTAGTCGGTAATCTCTGTGCTGGCCGGCTAACGCCGAAATATCAGAGCGCTCCGAACGGTCCCCTCTCCCTTCAGGGAGAGGGTTAGGGAGAGGGCGCTCTAGAATTCAGCACCAGAGTCTCGAGCAAGCACCGTCCGCGATCTGTTGAGCCTGACGCAGGCTCTACCACTCCAACCCCTTCACCCCCAACCGCCCCACCTTCCCATAAGGCCAGGCCCTATTCTGCGCCCCATGCCCGCTCGGCAGCCCGTGGTACAGCGGCACCCCCAGCGGCTTCAGGTACTCCACGAAAATCTCTTCCAGGCTGTGCGCCACGTTCTTGCGCGGGCAGTCGGTGAAGGTGCCCAGCACCACCGCGCCCAGGCTTGCCGCGTCGATGCTGTTGAGCAGTTGCCAGAGGCTGCGCTCCAGGCGGTAGTAGGGCTCGCCCACGTCCTCCAGCACCAGGATGGCGCCGGCCGGGGCGTGCAGCGCGGCGACGGTGCCGGCGGTGCTGGCCAGGGCGGTGAGGTTGCCGCCGATCAGCTCGCCTTCGACGGTTTTCTTCGGGCCGCCCAGGTGGGCGCAGGGCAGGTGGTCGTCCTCGCCGGCCAGCAGGCGGCTGACCGAGGCCAGCGAGGCCAGGCGCTCGCGCTGTTCGCTGGGGGCGCTCAGCGGCTGCAGGCCGAGGGCGCTGGCCACCGGGCCGTGGATCGCCGGCAGGCCGTGGCGGTGGAAGGCGCTGAGCAGGATGGAGATGTCGGAGAAGCCGATCAGCGGCCGCGGCGAGGCCGCCCTCAGCCGCGCCCAGTCCAGCCCGGGCACCAGCTGCGCGCAGCCGTAGCCGCCGCGCAGGCACCAGACGGCGCTGACGTCTGGCAGCTCGAAGGCGCGGTGGAAGTCCTCCAGGCGCTGCTCAAGGGTGCCGGCCAGGTAGCGGTAGCGGGCTTCGGCGTGCTCGCCCAGGTGGTAGTCGATGCCCAGCACCTCCAGCTGGCGCAGGGTGGCCTCGAAGACCTCCTCGGCGATGGAGGATGCCGGGGCGACCAGGGCGACGCGGCCTTCGAAGGGGGACCAGGTCAGGTCGGAGGGGCGGGGGGATCTGGGCATAAACGAAATCCGGGACGGCGTGACGAACGACATTGTAGGAGCGAGCTTGCTCGCGAATGGAGTTTCCCGGTCACAGCGGTGAATGAGGTCACCTCCGTACCCTCTCCCCAGCCCTCTCCCTGAAGGGAGAGGGGGCCGTTCGGAGTGGCCTGGAAGGCTGGCACCATCCTCAAACCCCGTCATTCACGCGAACGCGGGACGCGGCTCCATCGCGAACAACGCTTGTGCTGGCCCGAAGGGGAATAACCCAGAAAACGGCGTAGGTGGTGAGGTGGCCGCCCGGCTCACCCCTTGCCCTTGGTCCGCACCATATGCGGCCCGGCATTCTTCTCCAGGTACTCGATGATCACCCCGGCGATGTCCTTGCCGGTGGTGGTCTCGATGCCTTCCAGGCCCGGCGAGGAGTTCACCTCCATCACCAGCGCGCCGTGGTGCGAGCGCAGGATGTCGACGCCGGCCACCTTCAGGCCCATGATCCGCGCCGCGCGGATCGCCGTCATGCGTTCCTCGGGGGTGATCTTGATCAGGCTGGCGCTGCCGCCGCGGTGCAGGTTGGAGCGGAACTCGCCGGGGGCGGCCTGGCGCTTCATCGAGGCGATCACCTTGTCGCCCACCACGAAGCAGCGGATGTCGGCGCCGCCGGCTTCCTTTATGTATTCCTGCACCATGATGTTGTGCTTGAGCCCCATGAAGGCTTCCAGCACCGATTCGGCCGCCTTCTGCGTCTCGGCCAGCACCACGCCGACGCCCTGAGTGCCCTCCAGCAGCTTGATCACCAGGGGCGCGCCGCCGACCATCTGGATCAGGTCCGGCACGTCGTCCGGGGAGTGGGCGAAGCCGGTTATCGGCAGGCCGATGCCCTTGCGCGAGAGCAGCTGCAGCGAGCGCAGCTTGTCGCGGGAGCGGGCGATGGCCACCGACTCGTTGAGCGGGAACACGCCCATCATCTCGAACTGGCGCAGCACCGCGCAGCCGTAGAAGGTGACCGAGGCGCCGATGCGCGGGATCACCGCGTCGAAGCCTTCCAGCGGCTGGCCGCGGTAGTGGATCTGCGGCTTGTGGCTGGCGATGTTCATGTAGGCACGCAGGGTGTCTATCACCACCATCTCATGCCCGCGTTGTTGCCCGGCCTCCACCAGCCGACGGGTGGAATACAGGCGCGGATTGCGCGACAGCACGGCGATTTTCATTGGGCACCTGAAAGGGCGGGGGTAACCATGATGAGGGGTTTGTCCTGGACGTAGGTCAGCGCCGGGTTGACCACCAGCTGGCCCTGGACCAGCGCCTTGGAGCCCAGCAGCACGCGGTAGCGCATGGTCTTGCGGCAGGCCAGGGTGAATTCCACCGGCCAGGCGCGGTCGCCCAGGGCCAGGGTGGTGCGGATCACGTAGCGGGTCTGGGCCTGGCCGTTGGAGCTGCGGATGGTCTTCATCGTCACCAGCGGCGCTTCGCAACGGTGGCGGCGCTGCACCTGGGTGCCCAGGTGGGCGGTGAAGCGCACCCAGTCGCGGCCGTCACGGTGGAAGGTGACGATGTCGCTGGCGTGCAGGCTGGAGGTGCTGGCGCCGGTGTCGATCTTCGCGCGCAGGCCGACGATGCCCAGGTCGGGAAGGCCGATCCATTCGCGCAGGCCGATCACTGACAGGTGGTCGAAGGTCTTCAAAAGGAGCCGTCCCAGGGTTTTGCGGCATTCTAGCAGGGCCATCGGCGCCCGCCAGGGGCCTGCCGGGAACGCCGGGCCGAGGGTAGACTGGCCAGGTTGCAGACGTGTGGATGAGGCCGTGAGCGAGAAAGACGACGACAGGGTACGACTGGACAAGTGGCTGTGGGCGGCGCGCTTCTACAAGACCCGCGGCCTGGCCAAGGCGGCCATCGAGGGCGGCAAGGTGCATTGCCGGGGCGAGCGCTGCAAGCCGAGCAAGGAGCCGAAGGTCGGCGAGGAGTACGTGCTGCGCACGGGGTTCGACGAGCGCACGGTGGTGGTCAAGGCGCTGTCGGGCGTGCGCCGTGGCGCGCCGGACGCCCAGCTGCTCTACGAGGAAACCGCCGAGAGCCTGAAGCGCCGCGAGGACGCCGCGGCCCTGCGCAAGGCCGGCGCTCTGGGCGTGCAGACCGACGGCCGGCCGAGCAAGAAGCAGCGCCGCCAGTTGCTGCACTTCCTCGACGACCAGGAATAGCCGCATCCCCCGCGGTGCGGGGGGCAGGGGCGCCTCAGGCGGCGATCACGCTCAGGCGGTTGAGCAGCGGCACCTTCGCCAGTTGCGCGAACAGCGGCTCGGTCAGGCGCACCAGGGCGGCGCTGGCCCAGGCGGCGAAGGGGGTGAAGCAGCTCCAGGCCAGGGCCAGCAGGGCCATCTGCACGCCGCCTATATAGTCGTCCTGGCCCCAGTGGGCGCCGGCCACCAGGCGCGGCAGCATGAACAGCAGGGCCAGGGCCCAGACCACCAGCCACTGCACGGCGTTGCGGGCGAACAGGCTGAGGAACAGCGCCCACACCAGCAGCACCGAGGCGTGGTCGCCGGGGAAGCTGCGCGCCGACTCGTCCTTCACCTCGAAGAGGGTGTCCTGCCAGCTGCGGAAGAAGTCTTCCAGGCGCACGGCGTCGGGGGCGATGGCGGAAATGCTGGCGTGCTGCCAGCCCAGGTGGTGGGCGATCTTGGCATAGAGGGTGCGGACGATCATCAGCACCACCAGGGTCACCACCAGGCCGAAGGTCGCGGCGCGCACCTGGGTGGCCTTGAAGATCCAGTCGCCGCGGATCAGCAGCAGGAGCAGGATGAGCGCCACCAGTGCGTCGAACGGTCGCGTGCTGGCCACCGCCCAGGTATTGCGCCAGGTCTCGTTGGTCGCCAGGGGCGCGTTGAGGGCGTGGAACAGGCTGAAGTCGAAGAAGTCGATGGCGGCGCGGGTCGGCGTCCATAGCCAGAGCAGCAGCAGGGCCAGGGCCAGCAGGTGGCAGGCGATGAACGGGCGCCACGACCAGGTGGCTTGGAACGGCGAAGCTTTCTCCATAGAATCGATTCCCCCTTACTGAACCGGGCGGCTGTCGCGAAGCGCGCTTTATAGGCCTTTGCCATCAGCTTGTCATGTATTTGTGCCTCAGCCAGCGTTGTGCCCAGCATGTCCCAGATCGACCAAAGTCAGCGTTTCCTCTTCGACAACACCGACGTTCGCGGTGAAATGGTGGCGCTCGAACGCAGTTTCGCCGAAGTGCTGGCCAAGCACCCCTACCCGCAGCCGGTGGCCCAGCTGCTGGGCGAGATGCTCGCCGCCGCGGCGCTGCTGTGCGGCACCCTGAAGTTCGACGGCCTGCTGGTGCTGCAGGCGCGCTCCAGCGGCGCCGTGCCGCTGCTCATGGTGGAGTGCTCCAGCGAGCGCGAGGTGCGTGGCCTGGCCCGCTACGACGCCGAGGCCATCCGCGACAGCGCCGGCCTGCTCGACCTGATGCCCGATGGCGTGCTGACCATGACCGTGGACCCGAAGAACGGCCAGCGCTACCAGGGCATAGTGCCGCTGGAGGGCGCCTGCCTGGCGGACTGCCTGTCGTCCTACTTCGCCACCTCCGAGCAACTGCCCACGCGCTTCTGGCTGGGCGCCGACGGCCGCCACGCCCGCGGCCTGCTGCTGCAGCAGCTGCCCGCCGACCGCCTGAAGGACGCCGAGGATCGCGAGGCCAGTTGGCAGCACCTGACCACCCTGGCCGACACCCTCAACGCCGAGGAGCTGCTGGGCCTGGACAACGAGACGCTGCTGCACCGCCTGTACCACGAGGAAGCGGTGCGCCTGTTCGAGCCGCAGCCGCTGGTGTTCCGCTGCAGCTGCTCGCGGGAGCGCTCGGCCAACGCCCTGGTCAGCCTCGGCAAGGAAGACGCCGAGCGCCTGCTGGGCGAGCTGGGCGGCGAGATCACCGTCGACTGCCAGTTCTGCAACCAGCGCTACGCCTTCGACGGCAGCGACATCGCCCAGCTGTTCGCCGGCGGCGGCAGCGCGGCGCCGTCACAGACCCGCCATTGATCGGCGCTATCGGGGCGATAGCCGAACCATTGACGCCCTCGCCGGATCAGAGGCTGCACGAGAACCGTTCTTTTCTGGCATAATCCCGCGACTTTTTTCCGCTGTAGTGGAAATTAGAAGTCACTACGCAATGTTTGGAGGACTCGGCTCCGGCCGATGGGGACCCACATGACGCAAGCCAACAAAGCCGTGTACACCGATATCAGCGTTGCCCAACTGGTCGAGGAAGCCATTCGCCGCGGCGAAGGTCGCCTGGCCGACAACGGCTCGCTGGTGGTGGAAACCGGCCACCGCACCGGCCGCTCGCCTGCCGACCGCTTCATCGTCGAAGAGCCCGGCAGCAAGGACTCCATCGCCTGGGGCGCGATCAACCGCCCGTTCCCGGCCGACAAGTTCGACGCCCTCTGGGAACGCGTCCAGGCCTTCAACGACGCCCAGGACCACTTCGTTTCCCACGTGCATGTAGGTTCGGCCGCCGATCACTACCTGCCGGTCAGGATGACCACCGCCACCGCCTGGCAGAACCTGTTCGGCCGCCAGCTGTTCATCAACCCGGAAACCTACAACCCGGCCGGCCGCGACGAGTGGCAGGTGCTGAACGTCGCCAACTTCGAGTGCGTGCCCGAGCGTGACGGCACCAACTCCGACGGCTGCGTCATCCTCAACTTCGCCCAGAAGAAAGTGCTGATCGCCGGCATGCGCTACGCCGGTGAAATGAAGAAGGCCATGTTCTCGGTGCAGAACTACCTGCTGCCGGAGAAGGACGTGCTGCCGATGCACTGCGCCGCCAACATCGGCGAAGCGGGCGACGTGACCCTGTTCTTCGGCCTGTCCGGCACCGGCAAGACCACCCTGTCGGCCGACGAGAGCCGTTACCTGATCGGTGACGACGAGCACGGCTGGGGCGAAGGCGTGGTCTTCAACATCGAAGGCGGCTGCTACGCCAAGTGCATCGACCTGTCCGAGAAGAACGAGCCGGTCATCTGGAAGGCCATCAAGTTCGGCGCCGTGCTGGAGAACGTGGTCCTCGACGCCGAGCGCACCCCGGACTACGCCGACGACCGCCTGACCCAGAACTCCCGCGCGGCCTACCCGCTGGAGCACGTCGAGAAGCGTTCGGAAGCCAACCTGGGCGGCGAGCCCAACGCGGTCATCTTCCTGACCTGCGACCTGACCGGCGTACTGCCGCCGGTGTCGATCCTGAACAACGAGCAGGCCGCCTACCACTTCCTGTCCGGCTACACCGCGCTGGTTGGCTCCACCGAGATGGGTTCGGGCGGCGGCATCAAGTCGACCTTCTCCACCTGCTTCGGCGCGCCCTTCTTCCCGCGCCCGGCCGGCGTCTACGCCGAGCTGCTGATCAAGCGCATCAAGGCCTTCGGCTCCAAGGTGTACCTGGTCAACACCGGCTGGACCGGCGGTGGCTACGGCGTCGGCAAGCGCTTCAACATCCCGACCACCCGTGGCGTGATCGCCGCCATCCAGAGCGGTGCCCTGGTCGGCGCCGAGACCGAGCACCTGGACATCATCAACCTGGACGTGCCCAAGGCCGTTCCGGGCGTCGAGACCAACCTGCTCAACCCGCGCAACACCTGGGCTGACAAGGCCGCCTACGACGAAGCCGCCAAGGGCCTGGCCGGCAAGTTCATCGAGAACTTCAAGAAGTTCGACGTGAGCGAAGCCATCAAGAACGCCGGCCCGCAGCTGTAAGCGCGCCCGTTCGCCGAAAGAGCCGCCTCCGGGCGGCTTTTTCATTGGCCGTTCCCTGTAGCGGGTCCTGCCCGCGAATCGCGCGCAGGGCGCGCTCCTACAGGTGGAAAGCGGAGGTGGGCCCGGCGTAGGAGCGGATTTCATCCGCGATCGCGGACAAGGTCCGCTCCTACGGGGCTACCCTAGGAGCGCGCTTTCCGATGAACCGGAATCGGGCCGTTCGCGAGCAGGCTCGCTCCTACAACGGCGGTCCCTAGCATGGAGCTTCCGCCCATGACAGGTAATGGAGAGACCCGCATGCACGACACCCTCGAACGCGTCTTCGGCTTCCGCCAGTTCCGCCCCGGCCAGGAGGCGGCGGTCAGCGCCGTGCTGGGCGGGCGCTCGGCGGCGGCGATCTTCCCCACCGGCTCGGGCAAGTCGCTGTGCTACCAGTTGCCGGCCATCATGCTGCCGCACCTGACCCTGGTGGTGTCGCCGCTGCTGGCGCTGATGCAGGACCAACTGGCCTTCCTCGCCCGCCATGGCATCGCCGCCGCCAGCATCGACTCGGCGCAGAGCCGCGAGCAGGTAGCGCAGACCATGGCCCGCGCCCGCAGCGGCGAGCTGAAGGTGCTGATGATTTCCGTGGAGCGCCTGAAGAACGAGCGTTTCCGCAACTTCATCGGCGAGGTGCCGATCTCGCTGCTGGTGGTCGACGAGGCGCACTGCATCTCCGAATGGGGCCACAACTTCCGCCCCGACTACCTGAAGCTGCCGGCCTACCAGAAGCAGTTCCGCATCCCCCAGGTGCTGCTGCTGACCGCCACCGCGACGCCGGCGGTGATCGACGACATGCGCGCCAAGTTCGCCATCGCCGAGGCGGACGTGGTCACCACCGGCTTCTACCGCGCCAACCTCCACCTGCAGGTGGAGCCGGTGGCCAGCGCCGCCAAGCGCGCCCGCCTGGTGGAATGGCTGGGCGCGCGCGAAGGCCAGCCGGGCATCGTCTACGTGACCCAGCAGAAGACCGCCGAGGACATCGCCGCGCACCTGTGCGAGCGCGGCATCCCGGCCCGCGCCTACCACGCCGGCATGGACCACGCCGAGCGCGAGGTCATCCAGCAGCGCTTCATGGCCGGCGGGCTGAACTGCATAGTCGCGACCATCGCCTTCGGCATGGGCATCGACAAGAGCGACATCCGCAACGTGGTGCACTTCGACCTGCCCAAGTCGGTGGAGAACTACAGCCAGGAGATCGGCCGCGCCGGCCGCGACGGCCAGAACTCGGACTGTCTGGTGCTGGCCAACCGCGACAGCCTCAGCGTGCTGGAGAACTTCGTCTACGGCGACACGCCCGAGCGCGAGGGCATCCGCAGCGTGCTGGAGGAAATCGCCGCCGCGCCCAACGGCCAGTGGGAGCTGATGCTGACCGCGCTGTCGGACCAGTCGAACATCCGCCAGTTGCCGCTCAAGACGCTGCTGGTGCAGCTGGAGCTACGCGGCATCATTGCCCCGCGTTTCGCCTATTTCGCCGAATACCGCTTCAAGAACCTCATCGAGCCCGCGGCCCTGCTGGGCCACTTCGAAGGCGAGCGGCGGCAGTTCGTCGAGGCCATCCTCAGCACCTCGGCGCGGGCGCGCACCTGGTCGACCCTCGACTTCGACACCCTCTACCAGCGCCACGGCGCCGAGCGCGCGCGGGTGGTGAAGGCCCTGGACTACTTCCAGGAACGCGGCTGGATCGAGCTGGAAAGCAAGCAGATGACCGAGGTCTATGCGGTGCGCGAGGTGGGGTTCGACCCCGAGGCGCTCAGCGACGAGCTGTACGCCTACTTCAAGCGCCACGAGGCCAGCGAGATCGCGCGCATCGGCGCCATGCTCGAACTCTTCGCCAGCGACCAGTGCCTGAGCCGGCGCCTGGCGCGCTACTTCGGCGACCAGCGGGCGCCGGAGCATTGCGGGCACTGCTCGGTCTGCGCCGGCCGCGTCGCGCGTCTGCCGGAGCCGCCGGCCCTGGCGCCGCTGGACGGGCAGACGCTGCAGAGCCGCTGCGCCGCCTTCCTGGAGAAATACCGCGGCGCCCGCGGCCTGCCGCCCAGCGCCGACTGCGTGACGCGCTTCCTCTGTGGCATCGGCGTGCCGGCCTTCACCCGCCTGCGGGCTCGCACGCTGCCCGGCTACGCGGCGCTGGAGGACTACCCCTACGCCCAGGTGCGCGCCTGGGTGGCGGCGCAGCTCGCCCAGGGGTAACGCCGCGGTGGCTCCACCCATCCTAGGGTGGGGCGCCGGCCGGCGGCGCCCCTTGTAGGGTACGGGGAGGAATTCCCTCCTAGACTCAGCAAGGCGTTGTCCGCCACCGGCCGAGGAGCCACCATGTCTGTCGAGCACCTGGATGTCCTGATCGTCGGCGCCGGCCTGTCCGGTATCGGCGCCGCCTACCACCTGATGAAGCACTGCCCGGGCAAGACCTTCGCCCTGCTGGAGGGCCGCGAGGCCATGGGCGGCACCTGGGACCTGTTCCGCTACCCGGGCATCCGTTCCGACTCGGACATGTACACCCTGGGCTACAACTTCAAGCCCTGGACCGACCCCAAGGCCATCGCCGACGGCCCCTCGATCCGCCACTACATCGAGGAGACCGCGCACGAGAATGGCATCGACGGCAAGATCCGCTACCGCCACCGCGTGCTCAAGGCCGACTGGAACAGCGATAGCGCGCGCTGGCTGCTGACCGTGCAGCGCGGCGACGAGCCGGAACCTGTGCGCATGAGCGCGCAGTTCCTGCTGATGTGCACCGGCTACTACCGCTACGAGGCCGGCTACACCCCGGAATTCAAGGGCCGCGAGCAGTTCGGCGGGCAGGTCATCCACCCGCAGCTGTGGCCGGAAGGCTTCGACTACGCCGACAAGCGCATCGTGGTCATCGGCAGCGGCGCCACCGCGGTGACCCTGGTGCCCTCGCTGACCGACAAGGCGCGCCACGTCACCATGCTGCAGCGCTCGCCGTCCTATGTGATCAGCCTGCCGCAGAAGGACCCCATCTCGAACTTCCTGCGCCGCTTCCTCCCCGAGACCTGGGTGTACCGCCAGGCGCGGGCGCGCAACGTGACCATGCAGATGATCTTCTTCATGCTCTCCAAGGCCTTCCCCGGCGTGGTGCGCAAGGCCCTGCTGGGGCTGGCCAGGCACCAGCTGGGCAAGGACTTCGACATGCGCCACTTCAGCCCGCGCTACAAGCCCTGGGACGAGCGCGTGTGCTGCGTGCCGGACGGCGACCTGTTCAAGGCGCTGCGCAAGGGCAAGGCCTCGGTGGTCACCGAGCACATCGACAGCTTCTGCGAGAAGGGCATCCGCCTGAAATCCGGGCAGGTGCTGGAGGCCGACGTCATCGTCACCGCCACCGGGCTGGACCTGGTGATGTTCGGCGGCGCCGAGCTGGCGGTGGACGGCAAGCCGTTCCAGGTCAACCAGAGCATGGGCTACCGCGGCATCATGCTGCGCGATCTGCCCAACCTGGCCGCGGTGGTCGGCTACACCAACGCCAGCTGGACGCTCAAGGCGGACCTCTCCAGCGAGTACTTCTGCCGCCTGATCAACCACATGGACGCCATCGGCATGCGCCAGTGCACCCCGCGCGCCGGGGCCGGCCAGGTGAAGGAGGAGCCCTTCCTCAACCTCAACTCCGGCTACATCCAGCGCGCCGCCGACAAGATGCCCAAGCAGGGCGACCGCACGCCCTGGAAGCTCTACCAGAACTACGCCCTGGACCTGGCGCTGCTGCGCCACGGCAAGGTGGAGGACGGCTACCTGACCTTCACCTCGCCGCGCGCCCAGCAGGACGACGAGGCGTCGTTGCAGGCGGTGTAGCGATTCGATGATTCCTATCGGGAAAACCGCCTGAAGCGCACGCCCGGGCGGTTTACCATGGCGGGCATTTTTCGCCGTCAACGAAAGGAGTCCCCCCATGCATATCGACGAAGCCATCCGCAGCCGCCGCGCGGTCAAGGGCTACGACCCGGCCTTCAGCCTGAGCCGCGAGGAGAAGGACGAGCTGCTGCAGCTGGCCATGCTCGCCCCCTCGGCCTTCAACCTGCAGCACGTGCGCCTGGTCGAGGTCAGCGACCCGCAGCTGCGCGCGCACATCCGCGAAGTGGCCTGGGGCCAGGCGCAGGTGACCGACGCGTCCCTGCTGGTGGTGGTCTGCGCCCAGCTCGACAGCTGGGAGCAGAACGCCCGCCGCGTGTGGGAGGGCGCGCCCCAGGAAGTGCAGGACTACATGGCCGGCGCCATCGACGCCTACTACCGCGGCAAGCCCCAGGTGCAGCGCGACGAGACCATGCGCAGCTGCGGCCTGATGGCCCAGACGCTGATGCTCGCCGCCCGCGGCAAGGGCCTGGATTCCTGCCCCATGGACGGCTTCGACTTCGACGCCGTGGGCAAGCTGATCAACCTGCCGGAGAACCACGTGATCGGCCTGATGGTCGCCGTCGGCAAGCAGACCCTGGCGCCCAAGCCGCGGGTGGGCAAGCTGGCGCTGGACGAGGTGGTGATCCGCGATCGGTTCTGAGCCGCGTTGACGCGGATGATCGCGTCCTACGAAAAGCGTTGCCAGCCGGTGATGTAGGAGCAACTGTCTTGCCGACTGCGCCGATGTGCTCTTCGTAGGAGCGAGCTTGCTCGCGAATAAGCCCCGCAGCGGAGCCTGTTCGCGAGCAAGCTCGCTCCTACAAAAGCCGTGCTCGCCTGTAACGTAGGATCTCGCGCCACTAGGCGCCCCATGTAGGAGCGGGCCCTGCCCGCGATTCGCGCGCAGGGCGCTCCTACAGGGTGATGGCGCGGTGGGGGCTGCGTAGGAGCGGACTCCGTCCGCGATCGGATTCACCGGCCACGCCGGACGCCCCGGCGGCGGGTAACCGCGAACGGTCATTCGCCGTCGGCGTTCCACCCTACGGTCGCGGCGCGGCCTCCAGCATGCGCTGCACCAGCCACTGCAACGCCACGTCGCGCTCGCGCTGGGCCAGGTACACCAGCTCCAGGTGGAACTGGCCGACGTCGAAGGGCAACTCCAACACCTGCAACGGCAGCCGCTTGGCGAAGTGTTCGGCCAGGCGCGTCGGCAGCACCGTCAGCAGCTCGGTCTCGGCCACCAGCTGCGCGGCCTGCAGGTAGTTGGGCGTGACGTAGGCAACCTGCCGCTTCAGGCCCTGGCTGGCCAGCCACTGGTCGACCATGCCGCGGGTCTGCCCGCCGGATACCCACAGGTGGCGTTCGCGCAGGAAGCCGCCGAGGTCCAGCGGGCCGTCCACCCGCGGGTGGCCGCGGCGGGCCAGCAGGCGCAGGGTCTCGCTGGCCCAGGGGCGGCGCTCGAAGCGCGCCGGGACTTCCTCGAAGCGGCCCAGCACCAGGTCCAGGTTGCCCTTGTCCAGCGCCTCCACCGGTAGGCTCGGGGCCAGGTGGCGCACGTCCAGGGCCACGCCCGGCGCTTCCGTGCCCAGTTGCCGCAGCAGCGCCGGCATGCACAGCAGCTCGGCGTAGTCGGTCAGCGCCAGGATGAAGCGCTGGCGGCTGCGCCCCGGCTCGAAGCGCTCGGCGCCGCTTAGGCTCTGCAGGATGCGCTGCAGCGATTCGCGGATCGGCGCCTCCAGCTCCAGCGCCCGTGGCGTGGGCTGCATGCTGCGGCCGATACGCACCAGCAGCGGGTCGTCGAGCAGCTCGCGCAGGCGGCCCAGGGCGTTGCTCACCGCCGGCTGGCTCAGGGCCAGGCGCTCGGCGGCGCGGGAAACGCTGCGCTCGCGCAGGAGGGCGTCGAAGACACGCAGCAGGTTGAGGTCGAAGGTATTTATATTCATCGGATAAATACTGCGCATCACAAGACTAAATTTCAAAAATAATCCGAACTTGCCTATGGTGACTGTCGCTTTTTTGCTCGAACGCCCGTTTCGATAACAAGAGGAAGACCATGAGCCCGATTCCCCCGATTCGCAGCGCCGCGGTGATAGGCGCCGGCACCATGGGCCGCGGCATCGTCATGTGCCTGGCCAATGCCGGCGTGCAGGTGCAGTGGCTGGACAACAACCCGCAGATGCTGCTGCAGGCCCAGGGCGCGGTGGCCGACACCTATGCCCACAACGTGCGCCAGGGGCGGATCGACGAGGTGGAGGCGGCGGCCCGCCGCGCGCGGATTTCCCCGGCGGACAACTACGCGGCGATCCGCGAGGCGGACCTGGTGATCGAGGCGGTGTACGAGAACCTGGAACTCAAGCAGTCGATCTTCCGCGAGCTGGACGCGGCGCTGAAGCCCTCGGCCATCCTCGCCAGCAACACCTCCTACCTGGACGTCGACGCCATCGCCGCGGTGACTGGCCGGCCGTCCCAGGTGCTGGGCCTGCACTTCTTCAGCCCGGCGCACATCATGAAGCTGCTGGAGGTCGTGCGTGGCGCCAGGACCGCACCCGCCGTGCTCGACGCCGCCCTGGAGCTGGGCCAGCGCATGGGCAAGGTCAGCGTGGTGGCCGGCAACTGCCACGGTTTCATCGGCAACCGCATGCTGGAGAAGTACGTGCAGGAGTCGCGGCGGCTGATCCTCGAAGGCTCGCTGCCGTTCCAGGTGGACGCCGCGCTGCAGGGCTTCGGCTTCGCCATGGGCCCGTTCCGCATGTTCGACGTGGTCGGCATCGACCTCGAATGGCGCGCCCGCGAGCTGGCCGGCAAGGGCCAGGACGCGCCCACCGTGCAGGTGGACAACCGCCTGTGCGAGATGGGCCGCTTCGGCCAGAAGAGCGGCAACGGCTTCTACCACTACGCGCCGGGCAGCCGCCAGGCCGAGCACGACCCCGAGGTCGACGCCCTGGTGCTGCGCGAGTCCGAGCGCCTGGGCTACGTGCGCCGCGACGTCGGCCCGGAGGAAATCCTCGAGCGCTGCCTGCTGGCGCTGGTCAACGAAGGCGCGAAGATCCTCGACGAGGGCATCGCCAGCCGCAGCGCCGACATCGACACCGTCTACCTCAACGGCTACGGCTTCCCCGCGGCCCAGGGCGGGCCCATGGCCTGGGCCGACGCCCAGGGCCTGGCCGGCATCCTCGCGCGCCTGCGCGACCTCGCCGGGCAGCACGGCGCGCACTGGCAGCCGGCCGCGCTGATCGAGCGCCTGGCCGCCAGTGGTGGTCGCTTCGCCGACGTCCACGGGGAGCAGGGCGCATGAGCTACCAGGCCCCCCTGCGCGACATGCGCTTCGTCCTCCACGAACTCTTCGACGCCGCCGGCCACTGCGCGCTGCTGGTCAACGGCCTGGACCGCGAGCTGATCGATGGCGTGCTGGAAGAGGGCGCGCGCTACACCGGCGAAGTGGTCGCTCCGCTGAACCGCAACAGCGACGAGCAGGGCGCAACCCTCCATGACGGCGCGGTGACCACCCCGGACGGCTTCCGCGAGGCCTACCGGCAGTACTGCGACAACGGCTGGGCGAGCATGACCGGCCCGGTCGGGTTCGGCGGCCAGGGCTTCCCGCAGCTGGTGGCGGCGAACTTCCACGAGATGCTGATGGCTGCCTCGCTGTCCTTCCGCGTCTATTCCGGGCTCACCGAGGGCGCCGTGCTGGCGCTGTACAAGCATGGCAGTGCCGAGCTGCAGCAGGCCTACCTGGCGAAGATGGTCAGCGGCGTGTGGACCGGCACCATGTGCCTCACCGAGCCCCAGGCCGGCACCGACCTGGCGCTGCTGCGCACCCGCGCCGAGCCCCGGGCCGACGGCAGCTACCGGGTCAGCGGCAGCAAGATCTTCATCAGCGGCGGCGAGCAGGACCTGTCCGAGAACATCGTCCACCTGGTGCTGGCGCGCCTGCCGGACGCCCCGGGCGGAGTGAAGGGCATCAGCCTGTTCCTGGTGCCCAAGTTCATCGCCAACCCCGACGGTACGCCGGGTGTGCGCAATGCCTTGGGCTGCGGCGCCATCGAGCACAAGATGGGCATCAAGGGCGCTTCCACCTGCGTGATGAACTTCGACGGCGCCACCGGCTGGCTGATCGGCGAGGCCAACCAGGGCCTGGCCTGCATGTTCACCATGATGAACGACGCGCGCTTCCAGGTCGGCCTGCAGGGCCTGGGCATCGCCGAGCGCAGCTTCCAGGGCGCCCTGGCCTACGCCCGCGAGCGTCTGCAGTCGCGCGCCCTGACCGGCCCCGCGCAGCCGCAGCAGGCCGCCGACCCGATCATCGTTCACCCCGACGTGCGGCGCATGCTGCTGACGCAGAAGACCCTCACCGAAGGCAGCCGCATGCTCGCCGCGCTCTGCGCCCGCGAGCTGGACCTGGAGCACGGCCACCCCGAGGCCGATGGCCGCAAGGCGGCGGGCAAGCGCGCGGCGCTGCTGATCCCCATCGTCAAATCCTTCCTCACCGACATGGGCCAGGAAGTCGCCAGCCTCGGTGTGCAGGTCTACGGCGGCCACGGCTACATCCGCGAGTGGGGCATGGAGCAGTTGATGCGCGACAGCCGCATCACCCAGATCTACGAGGGTACCAACGGCATCCAGGCGCTCGACCTGATCCGCCGCAAGCTGCTGGGCGACGGCGGCGCCGAGATGGCCGCGCTGCAGGCGGACCTGGCGGAAACCTGT
The DNA here is from genome assembly GCF_900187975.1 of Pseudomonas delhiensis. Lineage (GTDB taxonomy): Bacteria > Pseudomonadota > Gammaproteobacteria > Pseudomonadales > Pseudomonadaceae > Pseudomonas > Pseudomonas delhiensis. The sequence goes on from NZ_FZPC01000029.1 coordinate 45,447, forward strand.
GCCGCCCTGGCCGCCCACCCCGAGCTGGCGCCCATGGCCGCCGTGGTGCGCGAGCGCATCCAGGAATGGCGCGGGCTGACCGCCGACGTGCTGGCCGCCACCCGCCGCGACGTGCAGGAAATCGGCGCCATGTCGGTGGACTACCTGCAATACAGCGCCTATGCGCTGCTCGCCGGGTTGTGGCTGCGCGCCGCCGGGGCCGCCCAGGCGGCGCTGGACGCCGGCACTGGCGAGGGCGACTTCTACCGCGCCAAGCTGGCCAGCGCCGACTTCTACCTGCGGCGCATCCTGCCGCGTGCCAGCATGCACCGCGAGGCCCTGCTGGGCGGCGCCGGCTGCCTGATGGCGCTGGACGAGGCGCACTTCGCGTTCTGATGCGAAGGGGCCGCCCCGGCTCGCCCGGGGTGGCCCCTGCGCCGGGCCGGGTTAAACTTGCATCGATCCAGCCCGATGACGAGAAACCTCCCATGTACGAATGGCTCAACGCCCTGCCCAAGGCCGAACTGCACCTGCACCTGGAAGGGACCCTGGAGCCCGAACTGCTGTTCGCCCTGGCCGAACGCAACCAGGTGAAGCTGCCCTGGGCCGACGTCGAGACCCTGCGCAAGGCCTACGCCTTCAACAACCTGCAGGAATTCCTCGACCTCTACTACGCCGGCGCCGACGTGCTGCGCACCGAGCAGGACTTCTACGACCTGACCTGGGCCTACCTGCAAAAATGCAAGGCGCAGAACGTCATCCACGTCGAACCCTTCTTCGACCCGCAGACCCACACCGACCGCGGCATTCCCTTCGAGGTCGTGCTGCGCGGCATCCAGGGCGCGCTGAAGGACGGCGAGAAGCAGCTGGGCATCCGCCACGGCCTGATCCTCAGCTTCCTCCGCCACCTGTCCGAGGAGGAGGCGTTCAGGACCCTGGACCAGGCCATGCCGTTCCGCGACGCCTTCGTCGCCGTCGGCCTGGACAGCTCCGAGGTCGGCCACCCACCGAGCAAGTTCCAGCGCGTGTTCGACCGCGCCCGCGCCGAGGGCCTGCTGACCGTCGCCCACGCCGGCGAGGAAGGCCCGCCGGAATACATCTGGGAAGCCCTGGACCTGCTCAAGGTCGAGCGCATCGACCACGGCGTGCGCGCCATCGAGGACGAGCGGCTGATGCAGCGCATCATCGACGAGCAGATCCCGCTGACCGTCTGCCCGCTGTCCAACACCAAGCTGTGCGTGTTCGACCACATGCGCGAGCACAACATCCTGCAGATGCTGGAACGCGGGGTGAAGGTGACGGTGAACTCGGATGATCCGGCGTACTTCGGGGGGTATGTGACTGAGAACTTCCAGGCGCTGTACGAGCACCTGGGGATGACGAAGGAGCAGGCGCAGCGGTTGGCGCAGAATAGTCTGGATGCACGGTTGGTGTAGGAGCGGGGGCGCCTAGTTCTTGCTCGCGAACGGTGCCTCCCGGCCACGCTGTGCATGAGGTCACCTCCGTCCCCTCTCCCCAGCCCTCGGCTGCGCGCCCCGCCCTGAAGGGAAAGGGGGCTAGTCCGTGCCGAGAAAGGTGATGGTTTCCGCCGGAAAACCTCTGTGCTAGCCGGCTAACGCCATAACATCAAACCCTGCCCAACGGTCCCCTCTCCCTTCAGGGAGAGGGTTAGGGAGAGGGCGCTCTACCCCCCCAACACCCACAGTCCCGAGCGGGCACCATTCGCGAGCAAGAACTAGGCGTCCCCCTCGCTCCTACGAAGAGCCCGTATCCAACCCCGCGCAGCGCAGGAAAGCCCCCAGGCAAGGATTGTCGTTATGCGGGCTCCAGGCCACGCCGTAGTCTACCAACGGCGACGCCTCCAACGCCACGAACGCCGCGCCGGGCAGCTGCATCTTGCGCATCGAGTCCGGCACCAGGGCCACGCCCAGGCCCTCGGCCACCAGGTTGACGATGGTCTGCTGCAGGTGCGGCTCCAGCTGGATGCGCGGTTCGAAGCCGCTGTCCCGGCAGCACTGCATCACCGCCTCGTGCAGGGCCGGCGCGGTGCTGTGGGGGAAGCTGATGAACGCTTCCGCCGCCAGTTCGGCGGGTGCCAGGCGCCCTCGCGTCGCGAGGGGGTGCCTTGCCGGCAGCACCGTGCACAGCGGCTCGCGCAGCAGGGTGCGGTAGCGCAGTTGGCCGGGTTCGCGGGCCGGGAAGGTCAGGGCGACGTCGGCCTCGCCGGCTTCCAGCGCCGGGCCGAGGTCGCGCGGCAACACTTCGTTGAGCACCACCTTCACCTGTGGATAAGCGTCGCTGTAGCGCTTGAGCAGGGTCGGCAGCAGCGTCCAGGCGGCGACCATGGTGAAGCTCAGGCGCAGCTCGCCGCGTTCGCCGCGGGCGCTGGCCCGGGCCGAGCGCACCGCCAGGTCGAGGCCGGCCAGCAGGCTCTTGCAGTGCTGCTGGAACTCGCGGCCGGCGGCGGTCAGCTCCACCGCGCGCGAGTGGCGGGCGAACAGCGGGGTGCCCAGTTCGGCCTCCAGCGCGGCTATCTGCCGGCTCAGCGGCGGCTGGGTCAGGTGCAGGGCCTCGGCGGCGCGGCCGAAGTGCAGGTGCTCGGCGAGGGCGAGGAAATAGCGCAGCTGGCGCAGTTCGATCATCGATGCATTTCCGGTATCAATTTGGCCTTCAACAAGCATTGGACGGTATCGATGGCGCGATCCTATGCTCGCCAGCCTGCCCATGACAATGCCTTGCCGAGCCGCCCATGCACACCGTGATCGTCGTCGTCCTGCCCATCTTCGCGCTGATCCTGGCCGGCTGGCTGGCGCGCCGGAGCAACCGCCTGGGCGAGGGCGCGGCCTCGGAGATCAACCGGCTGGTGGTCTGGCTGTGCCTGCCGGCGCTGCTGTTCAAGGTCACCGCCACGGCCACCTGGGCGGAAATCTGGCAGCCGGGCTTCCTCGCCGCCTTCACCGCCGGCTGCCTGCTGGTGTTCGGCGCCACCCTGGCCTGGCGCCTGTGGCAGGGCCGCGGACTGCCGGCGGCGAGCATCGACGGGCTCAGCGCCTCCTACGCCAACACCGGCTACATGGGCATCCCGCTGTGCCTGCTGGTGTTCGGCCAGGACGGCCTGGAGCCGGCGCTGATCGCCTCGCTGCTGGTGGTCTGCGTGCTCTTCGCGGTGGCGGTGGTGTGCATCGAGGTCGGCCTGCAGAGCGAGAAGCACGTCGGCCGCGCGGTGCTGGTGGTGAGCCGCGCGCTGCTGAAGAACCCGCTGGTGGTCTCGCCCATCGTCGGTGGCCTGTGGGCCGCCGGCGGCCTGGGCCTGGCCGAGCCGGTGGTGCATTTCCTCGACCTGCTGGCGGCGGCCACCACGCCCTGCGCGCTGATCTCCCTCGGCCTGTTCCTGGCGCAGAAGCAGGAGGGCCCGCAGGTGGGCGCCTGGCCGCTGGTGCTGGTGAAGCTGGTGGGCCAGCCGCTGCTGACCGGCTTCCTCGCCTACAAGGTGTTCGCCCTGCCGCCGTTGTGGGCGGATTCGGCGCTGCTGCTCAGCGCGCTGCCCACCGGCACCGGGCCGTACATGCTCGCCGAGTACTACAAGCGCGAGGCGCCGGTGGTGTCGCGGAGCATTCTGCTGTCGACGCTGGGGTCGTTGGTGACCTTGTCGGCGTGCCTGTTGTGGATTGCCCGCTGAGCGAGGGTTGCGGCGGATAACGCCATAGGCGTTATGCGCCCTACGTCGTGGTCAGGTCTGGCGTAGGGCGAATAACGCTCCGCGTTATCCGCCGTTTGGCCTTGGCCGAACCCCGCTCGGGGCCGAGCCTGGGCATCCTTGTAGGGCGCGCTAGGCTCAGCCACGGCGTTGGCGATGAGAAAGGTGAAACGGCGGATAACCGCGAACGGTTATGCGCCCTACGTCGTGGTCAGGTCTGGCGTAGGGCGAATAACGCTCCGCGTTATCCGCCGTTTGGCCTTGGCCGAACCCCGCTCGGGGGCGAGCCTGGGCATCCTTGTAGGGCGCGCCAGGCTCAGCCACGGCGTTGGCGATGAAAAAGGTGAAACGGCGGATAACCGCGAACGGTTATCCGCCCTACGTCGTGGTCAGGTCTGGCGTAGGGCGAATAACGTTCCGCGTTATCCGCCGTTTGGCCTTGGCCGAACCCCGCTCGGGTCGAGCCTGGGCATCCTTGTAGGGCGCGCCAGGCTCAGCCACGGCGTTGGCGATGAGAAAGGTGAAACGGCGGATAACCGCGAACGGTTATGCGCCCTACGTCGTGGTCAGGCCCGGCGTAGTGCGGGAAAAAAAACCGGGCCTGCCAAGCGGGGCTGGCAGGCCCGGTCGCAAACCGCTTGGCGCCGGCGCGGGGAGGGGACCCCGCGCGGCGCCGGACGCGCCCCTCAGGCGTATGGCCCGAATTGCGTCAGGGTTGCGATCAAGCCGGTTCGGTAAGCGCGCCAGTCGCGCGCACGGATCGTTGGCGGCCGGAGATCCTGTGGGCGTCGCCGGCCGGCGCGGTGCCCTTGTCGTAGGGCCTGGCCAGCAGCATGTAGAGCAGGCCGACGCCCAGCACCACGGCGGTGGTGAGGATCATCGAGTAGTTGATGTACCAGGGCGCGTCGGGGCTGCGCGGCCAGACCATGTTGGCGATGGCGCCCAGGCCGTAGAGCAGCGCGGCGACGTTCACCAGGGTGCCCCAGGGGCCCAGGCTGAACTGGCCGCCGGGCACCCAGCCCTTGGTGCGGGCGGTGAGCGCGGCGACCACGATCAGCTGGAAGGCGATGTAGATGCCGATGGCGGCGAAGCCGACGATGGTGGCGGTGGCTTCGGCCATGAACAGGCCCAGGCAGACGATGGCGGCCGGCACCACGCCGCTGACGACCAGCGCGGCGGACGGCACGTGGTTGGCCGACAGGCGCTGCAGCACGCGGCTGCCGACGATCATCTCGTCACGGGCATAGGCGAACAGCAGGCGGCTGGCGGCGGCCTGCAGGCTGAGCACGCAGGACACGAAGGACACCAGCACCACCGCCATCACCAGGCGCGAGCCCACCGGGCCGAAGGCGTTGGCGAGGATGGTGGCGACCGGGTCGGTGTCTTCGCCGGCGAGCACCTTGTGCATGTCCGGCACCGAGAGGATCAGCGCCAGGCAGGCGAACATCGCGGCGGCGCCGCCGATGTAGATGGTCATGCGCATGGCCTTGGGGATGCGCTTGCCGGGGTTGGGGGTTTCCTCGGCGACGTCGCCGCAGGCCTCGAAGCCGTAGTACTGGAACAGCCCGGCCAGGGAGGCGGCGAGGAAGGCCGGCAGGTAGGAGCCGTCCGCGGCGCCCAGGCCGAAGGTGTCGAACAGCACGCTGAACGGCTGGTGGCGCTCGAAGACCAGCAGGTAGCCGCCCACCAGGATGGCGCCGATCAGCTCGCAGAGGAAGCCGAACATGGCCACCCGCGCCAGCAGCTTGGTGCCCACCAGGTTGAGGCCGGTGGAAACCAGGATCAGCGCCAGGGCGATGTAGATGCTGACGTTCGCGTCCGGCGCGAAGCCCAGCAGCGCCGCCAGGTAGGGGCCGGCGCCGACGGAGACGCCGGCGATGGTGGCGCACAGCGCCCAGGCGTAGACCCAGCCGACCATCCACGCCCAGCGCTTGCCGACCAGGCGCCGCGCCCAGGGGTAGACGCCGCCGGAGATCGGGAACTGCGAGACCACCTCGCCGAACACCAGGCACACCAGCAACTGGCCGAGGCCGATCAGCAGGTACGACCAGAACATCGGCGGGCCGCCGGCGGCCAGGCACAGGCCGAACAGGGTGTAGACGCCGACGACCGGCGACAGGTAGGTGAAGCCCAGGGAGAAGTTCTCCCACAGGCTCATGCTGCGCTCGAAGTTCGAGCTGTAGCCGAGGGCGCGCAGCTGCTCGGCATCGTGATCGGTTACGCCAGCGGCACGCGTGGCAGGGGACCCACTCATCGTTGTTTCCTCTCAGGGGGTAATGGGCAGTGGCACATTGTCTGCGGCGGACCTCGGGTGTCCGCCGCCGCCCTCTACGGGCTCATTGTCGTTATGGAAAGCGCGGTGCTTATTTGCCGTCGTCGTACTTCGAGAGCCACTCCACCGCCGCGTCGCGGTAGCGGGTGAAGCCCTTGTAGTCCACCAGTTCCTGGTTGAGGGACTTGAGCACGCGGTGCATGCGCCTGGCCCAGGCCGGGTTGCTGGCGATGTCCTGCAGGCTCAGCAGGTAGGTGCGGATCGGGAAAACGATGGCGTTGCTGCGCGGCAGGCGATGCAGCGGCTGCAGCTCGATGCGCAGGTAGACCTTCTCGCCGGCGTTCTCGGCGGTCACCGTGGTGCGGTCCGGGGCCCAGTCCGGCAGGCTCTCGGCGGACACGTCCAGGCGCGGGTTGACCGTCAGCGACCAGTTCAGGCGGCGCACCGGGTGGCCGTTGCGCAGGCGCAGGAGGAACTTCAGCGCGCGGTCGAGCATGCCGGTTTCCTTCACCAGCGGCACCGGGCCGTGGTACTCGTGCCAGGCCATGCCCAGGTTGAAGCGCAGCGAGTAGTCGGCGCGCTGGGTGGCGATGCCGGCGCCCCAGTACAGGGTGCCGTCGCGCTCTTCCTGCAGCACCCAGTCGCCCTGGGCCTGGCGGGTGATGTACTCCATCGGCTCGTAGGGCAGGGTGGCCGGGTCGCCGAAGGTGAAGGTGTCGTCGATGCCCAGCAGCCTGTTGGTCCAGTGCCAGCGGGTGCCGTCGCGCTCCAGGGCGAAGTACTCGGGGTAGTCCCTGGCGTAGGACTCCATGATGAGTTCGAGCAGGTCCCACTGCGCCTCCATCATGTGAGGCGCCGAGACGTAGTGCATGCCCGGGTCCTTCTCCAGGGTGATGGCGCGGTCGCGGCATTCGCTGATGTAGTGCTCGTCGATGTCGAACACCGCGCGCAAGGCGCCGTCGCCCACGCTGACGTGGGGCTCCAGGTTCATCGAGTACATGTACTCGTCGTCCGGGAAGGGGAAGGGCGCGCGGGCGATGCACTCGGGGCTGTTGGCGTAGGTGTAGTCGTCGCGGTAGGTTTCGTCGGGGCGGAATTGGATGGTCATGGTCGTTCTCCGGCTCAGCAGTCGATGACCAGCCGCGAGCACTTGGCGCGCGACACGCAGGGCATGATTTTCTTGTTGGCGGCCTTGTCCTCGTCGGACAGCCAGTCGTCGGTGTGGAGGATCTCGCCGTCCAGCTCCAGGACGTTGGTCTCGCACATGCCGCAGGCGCCGCCGCGGCACAGGTAGGGAATCTCGTGGCCGGCGGCCTCGGCGGCTTCCAGCAGGCTCTGGTCGGGCGAGACCTCGATGGTCGCGCCGCTGCGCGCCAGGGTGACCTTGAACGGCTCGCCGCTGCTGCCCTGTTCGAGGAAGCGCTCGTAGTGGATGTGGCTGTCGGTCCAGCCGTGGGCGCGGGCCGCGTCTATGGTGGCCTGGATCATGCCCTCGGGGCCGCAGACGTAGACGTCGCTGCCCAGCGGGCGGTCGGCCAGCACGGCGGAAATGTCCAGGCGCTCGCCGCGGTCGTCGCGGTACAGGCGCACGGCATCGCCGTATTCGCGCAGCAGTTCCTCGCCCAGGCGCGCGTGTTCCGCGCCGCGCACCGCCAGGTGCACTTCGAAGGGCGTGCCGCGCAGGCGCAGTTCGGCCAGTTGCGAGCACACCGGGGTGATGCCCACGCCGCCGGCGATGAACAGGTGCAGGCGCGCGTGCTTGCTCAGCGGGAACAGGTTCACCGGGCGGAGGATTTCCAGCTCGTCGCCTTCCTTCACCGCGTCGTGCATGCGCCTGGAGCCGCCGCGGCCGTCTGCCACGCGGCGCACGGCGATCTGGTAGGCGCTGGCGTCGTAGGGCGAGCTCATCAGCGAGTAGGCGTTGCGGTAGGTGCCGCCCTCGTGGGGGATCAGCACCACCACGTTGCTGCCGCCGGAGAACGGTGTCAGTTGGCCGCCGTCCCGCGGGACCAGGGTGAAGCGCTTGATTTCCGGGGTGACCTGCTCGATGCGGGCGACGCGAACGTTGAGGGTTCCGGTGGACTGGCTCATGTGTCGAGCTCCTCGGCTGCCGGCAGCTCGCCGGGGACTTCGGCGTCGGCCTTGACCGCCTGGAAGGCGGCGAGGCGGCGGGAGTAGTGGTCGCGGACCACCAGGGTGCGGGCGCAGTGCGGGCACTCGAACACGCGCTGGGTGACGTTCTCGGTGTAACCGTCGCAGTGCACGCACCAGACGCGGCGCACGAAGGAGCCGCAGTGCTCGCGCAGCACCTCGTCGCGGTTCAGGTTGATCGCATCGGCGGCCTGCATGGCGGTGCCGATGAAGCTTTCCGAACCGGCCAGGTACAGGCGGGTGCCCATGCGCGACTGGCCGAGCAGGGCGTGCAGGTCGTCGACCAGCGCGCGGTTGCTCGGGTAGAGGGTCAGCTCGACGCCTGCGATGTCGCGCAGCGCGGCCAGGTGGTCCTGCCCGGAGAAGGATTCGGTGGAATAGAGCACGCGGATGGGCGCGGTGCGGGGCATCTCGCCGAGCAGCCGGAGCATGGCGCTGCCGCCGCTGCCCTGGCCGGCGATGATGTGGTTGCTGCCGGCGAGCGGGCGCAGGTCGTCGTAGACCGGCCTGCTCTTGATACCTGTGATGAGCATTGTTGTTGTGCCTCCAGAACTGCCGGCAACCTCGGTCGGGGATGCCTGGCGCGATTCGAGGACCCGTGCACGGTCACGGGTCGCAGGAGGTGGAGCACAGGGTGTGCCAATAAATTAAGTTGTTGAAAATAAAGAGATTGTTGTTTTGTGGGGGAGGGAATGTAAGCAGAAATGACAAGGGGGGATAGGCAGAAATGCAGCGTTGGTGGGGGTGGTTATCCTGGGGCAGCGGTGTGTTGGTTGGGCGCCGCCCCTCTCCCTAACCCTCTCCCTGAAGGGAGAGGGGACCGTTGGGCAGGGTTTGATGTTATGGCGTTAGCCGGCTAGCGCAGAGGTTTCCGGCGGAAACCAATGCACCCGGTAAACACAACCCCCGTAGGATGGGGGGAGCGAAGTGATACCCATCACCGCGACTGTGGCGGTGGTGTGGTGGTTTGGCGCCGCCCCTCTCCCTAACCCTCTCCCTGAAGGGAGAGGGGACCGTTCGGCGTGCTCGGATATTTCAGAGTCAGCCGGCAGCTCCGGCGGTTTCTGACTGAAACCATTCCTTCTCTCGGCACGGACAAGCCCCCTCTCCCTTCAGGGCGGGGCGCGCAGCCGAGGGCTGGGGAGAGGGGACGAAGGTCGGCGCAATGCCAATGCATCCGGGAAACGCCATTCGCGGGCAGGGCCCGCTCCTACAAGAACAGCCTGGCGCTCAATCCCGCTGCTGCTTGCGGATCAGCGTCCCCACATCGATCCCCAGATGCTGCGCCGCCTTGCGCTTGCTGCCGCACAGGCGCACCGCCTGGAGGATCACCTGGCGCTCGAAGCGCTGCACCTGCGCCTTGAGCGGCTCGTCGGCGCTGGCGAAGGGCAGCGGCTCGGCTTCCCCGGCGAGGGCGGCCGTGTCCAGCAGTTCCGGCGGCAGGTGCTGTTCCTCGGCCACGTCGTCGGCCAGCACCGCCAGGCGCTCGAAGATGTTCACCAGCTCGCGGATGTTACCCGGGAAGTCGTAGCCCAGCAGGCGCTGGCGGCAGGCGGTGGCCAGGCGCAGCGGCGGCTGGCGGTCGCGGTTGATGCGCGCCAGGAGGATGTCCATCAGCACCGGCAGGTCGTCGCGGTGGGCGCGCAGCGGCGGGATGTCCACCGGCAGCACGGCCAGGCGGTAGTAGAGGTCGGCGCGGAACAGCCCGGCCGCGACCAGCGCCTTTAGGTCCTTGTTGGTGGCGGCGATGACCTGCACCTGGACCTTCTTCGACAGCGGCGAGCCCACCGGCTGGATGGTGCCGTCGTCGAGGAACTTGAGCAGCTTGGCCTGCACCTGCAGGGGGATCTCGCCGATCTCGTCGAGGAACAGCGTGCCGCCGGCGGCGCTCTCGATGTAGCCGCGCTTGCCCTGCTGCAGCGCGCCGGTGAAGGCGCCGCGCTCGTAGCCGAACATCTCCGACTCGAACAGCGTCTCGGGGATGCTCGCGCAGTTCACGTCGACGAAGGGCCGGTCGCCCCAGCCGGCGGCGCGGTGGATGTGCCGGGCGATGGCGGTCTTGCCCACGCCGGGCTCGCCGAGCAGCAGCAGGCGGGCGCGGCGGCGGAAGGCGCGCACGCCCATGTCGGCGATGTCCGAGAGCAGCGGCGACATGTGCAGCGCGTTGTCCTGCGGGTCGCCCAGGCTCGCCGGGCTGTCCGCCAGCGACGGTGCCGGGGCGCTGCGGCCGGCGCTTTCGCGGGGTTCGTATTCGCGCTGGATCAGCAGCGTGTAGGGCTTCTCGTAGGCGCCGGCGGGCACGCTCTGCAGGCGGGTGAGGAACAGCCGGCCGTCGCGCGAGCGCGTCAGCGCGCTCTTGCCGCCGCGCCGCACGCTCTGCAGGAAGTCGTCGAACTGCAGCGCCGAGCGCTGGTAGAAGTCGCTGTCGGTCAGGCCCAGCACGTCCTGGCGCGCCACGCGGTTGATGCGCTCGGCGGCCAGGTTGAGGAAGCGCACCCGGGAGTCGCCGTCGCAGACGATCAGCGCCTCGCCGAAGCCGTCGAGCAGGGCGTGCAGCGCCGGGGTCTCCAGCAGCGCGGCGAGCATCTCGGCGCTGACGTTGACCGCCGAGCGCATGCCCATGCGCATCGGCGCGAAGAAGCCCTCGCCGCTCACGGGTGCAGCTCCGCCGCGCGCCGCTCGATGCCGTCCGGGCGCAGCACGACCACGCGCCAGGCCTGGTTCTCGCGGATCAGGATGCGCGAGCAGTGGCTGTCGAAGGCGCGGAAGCTGCCGTACTGGTCGGGCAGCTCCAGGCGTTGCCAGGTGCGCTCGGGCAGCGGCAGGCGGTCGAGGGTGGCGGCCACGCCGGCGGCGCGGGTGATGCCGAACACCTGCTCGAAGGCGGCGTTGCGCCACTGCGGCTGGGCCGCCTCGTCGATCACCAGCACCGCGTCGGGCACCGCGTCGAACACCCGGCGCAGGGCCTCGATGCGCTGCTCGGCGTCGTGCTGCATGCGCAGCTCCTGGCTGACGTCGCGCAGGCTGCCCCACATGCGCAGCAGGCGGCCGTTGTGGATGCTGGCGCGCACGTCGTTCTCCACGTAGGCCGGCGAGCCGTCGTGGCGGCGGTCCACCGAGAGCGCGCCGTCGACGTGGAAGTCGGCCTCGATCAGCCGCCGCACGAACTCCTCGTTGGCCGGGCTGCGCGGCCAGTACAGGCGCACCGGCTGCTGGCCGAAGTCGACGTCGGCGGGCATCTCGTAGATGGCCGCCATGGCGCGGTTGCACATGCGCCAGTAGGAGCGGTTCTCGAACACCTGGCGGACGATCTCGTCCGGCGTCTGGCGCACGTCCACCGGCTCGGCGAACTCGATGCACCAGTAGGCGACCTTGGCGCTGTAGAGCATCTGGCTCATGACTTCGTTGGCGTTCTGCAGCTCGGCCAGGCGCCGGCTGATGCCGCCCAGGGGCATCTTCACCAGGTGCAGGCGCGGCGGCTCGCCGTCGCGCCACTGCAGCACGCCGCTGGCCAGCACCGGCAGCAGGCCGCCGTTGTGGCGGATCAGCGTCAGCTCCAGGTCTTGCACCCGTTCGTCGGCCGGCGGGTTGGCGAAGAGCTGCTGCAGGGCGCGCACCGAGTCGGCGGTATAGACCTGCTCCATGCCCTGGCCGTGGAGCGCGCCGGGCGGGTAGCCGAGCTGGTCGCTCTGCTCGGCGGAGACGTCGAGGAAGCGGCCGTCCGCGGCGATGCTGTCGGCCAGCAGCAGGCCGCGGTCGAGCAGCAGGCGTAGCGAATCCATCTATGGTTCTCCATGGGGATGAGGGGCCGGCGCCATCGCGCGGGCCATCCGCTACCCAGGCAGGTTGCATGCCAGGGGCGAGGGCCCATGGCGCTGGACCCCGGCCCGCGCCCCCCGGCGCAAGTGCATGCAGGAATGCAGCGGTGTTGGCGTTTTTGCAGCGCTGCTGCCGAGGGTAGCGACTGGCCACGTCCCCGTCAGGTGGCGGGCGACGGAGGGTGGTGGCCTGTACACTTCGATTAACATGTCATGTTAATCTGATGCGCATCCTTCTTGGGAGGTGTGCTCGATGATCGCCGTACGCGAGGCCTGGAAAGCCGGGCTGTTGAACCTGCAGAACTGGCCGCGCAACCTGCTCGCCGGGGTGATCGTCGGGGTGGTGGCGCTGCCGCTGGCCATGGCCTTCGCCATCGCCTCCGGGGTGAAGCCCGAGCAGGGCCTGTACACCGCCATCGTGGCCGGCGTGGTGGTCTCGCTGTGCGGCGGCAGCCGGGTGCAGATCGCCGGGCCCACCGGCGCCTTCATCGTCATCCTCGCCGGCATCACCGCGCGCTACGGCGTCGACGGCCTGCAGCTGGCCACGCTGATGGCCGGGGCCATCCTCCTGCTGCTGGGCATCACCCGCCTGGGCAGCGTCATCAAGTACATCCCCGACCCGGTCATCGTCGGCTTCACCGCCGGCATCGGGGTGATCATCTGGGTCGGCCAGTGGAAGGACTTCTTCGGCCTGCCGGCGGTGACCGGCGAGCACTTCCACCAGAAGCTCTGGCACCTGCTGGAGGCCCTGCCGCAGCTGCACCCGGCGACCACCCTGCTGGCCCTGCTGGGCCTGGCCGCGGTGCTCTACGGCCCGCGCCTGCCGTACCTGGCGCGGGTGCCGGGGCCGCTGCTGGCGATGGTGCTGGTCAGCCTGCTGCAGGCGCTGTTCCAGTTCGACGGCGTGGCCACCATCGGCAGCGCCTTCGGCGGCATCCCCCGCGGTTTGCCGACGCCGAGCCTGCCGGAGGTCACGCTGCCGCGGATCCTCGAGCTGATCGGCCCGGCCTTCGCCATCGCCATGCTCGGCGCCATCGAGTCGCTGCTCTCGGCGGTGGTCGCCGACGGCATGGCCGGCACCCGCCACGACTCCAACCAGGAACTGGTCGGCCAGGGCATCGCCAACCTGCTGGCGCCGCTGTTCGGCGGCTTCGCCGCCACCGGCGCCATCGCCCGCACCGCCACCAACATCCGCAACGGCGGCAACAGCCCCATCGCCGGGGTGGCCCATGCGGCGACCCTGGTGCTGATCATCCTGTTCCTCGCCCCGCTGGCCTCCAGCATCCCGCTGTGCGCGCTGGCGGCGATCCTCTTCGTGGTGGCCTGGAACATGAGCGAGGCCCGCCACTTCGTGCGCATGGTGCGCCGCGCGCCCCGGGCCGACGTGGCCATCCTGCTGATCACCTTCGGCCTGACGGTGTTCAGCGACCTGGTGATCGCGGTGAACATCGGGGTGATCCTGGCCATGCTGCTGTTCATGCGGCGCATGGCCTCCTCGGTGGAAGTGCAGCAACTGGGCGGCGCCGAGCTGGAAGGCGAACTGCGCGGCCAGGGCGTGCCGACGCTGCCGCCGGGTGTGCTGGTGTACACCATCGAGGGCCCGCTGTTCTTCGGCGCCGCCGAGACCTTCGAGCGCGCCCTGGCGAAGACCCACAGCGACCCGCGGCTGCTGGTGATCCGCCTGGGCCGGGTGCCCTTCATGGACATCACCGGCATGCAGACGCTGGAGGAGGTGATCCAGCAACTGCGCAAGCGCGGGGTGACGGTGAAGCTCTGCGAGGCCAACCCGCGGGTGCGGCACAAGCTGGTGCGGGCGGGGATCGTCGAGGCGGTGGGCAGGAAGAACTACCACGCCAGTTTCGTCTTGGCGCTGGCGGCTTGCGAAGGGGCGGTGGAAGAGGTGGGAACGGCGTAGGGATAACGCCCACGGCGTTATACGCCGGATCGCGGACGGAGTCCGCTCCTACAGTTCCAGGGAAGCACGATCGTAGGAGCGGACTCCGTCCGCGATTGGTATCGGCCACGCCGGGCGCCCCGGCGGCACGGGCAATGGCGGATAACCGCGAACGGTTATGCGCCCTACGCACAGTCTATCTATTGCGAAGGTGTGAGGTTGACTCCGGCCCTTCCCCCTGCAGAGGACAGCCCCCTCTCCCGCTTGCGGGAGAGGGCTGGGGAGAGGGTGCTCTTGCCCCGAATGCCTACGTTACCGGGAAGCACGGTCGTAAGCGGGCCCTGCCCGCGATTCGCGCGCAGGGCGCGCTCCTGCATGGGCGATTGTGCGGGCTGGCCTCAATCCTGCCCGCCGACCTTCGGCTGCGTGGCGTAGCTCACCCCGTGGCTCTCCAGGTAGTCCCGGATCAGTTGGCGAACCACCTGGGAAGGTGTCAGGTCCTGGCTGGCGCAGAGTTCCTCGAAGGCCTTCTTCTTCACCGGGTCGATCAGGACGGTCAGGCGGGCGGTGCGGTTTTCCATGGGTTCTACTTGTTCGGGTCGCGGATGTTAATCAAATTCTAATGCCCCATCCGCGCCCCTGTCATGGCACCCGCCGCCGCGCCCCCTGCCGCTCACTGTTCGCCGCGGATGTACTGCTCCAACTGCTGGATCAGTTGGGCCTGCTCGGCGATGGCTTCCTTGACCAGGTCGCCGATGGACAGCAGGCCCACCAGCTGGCCGTTCTCCACCACCGGCAGGTGGCGCAGGTGGCGCTCGGTCATGATGCTCATGCAAGTGTCGATGTTCTGCTGCGAGTCCACCGTGACCACCGGCGAGCTCATGATGGCGCTGACCGGGGTGCCCACCGAGGAGCGGCCCTGGAGGATCATCTTGCGCGCGTAGTCGCGTTCGCTGACCACGCCCACCACCTGGCCGTTGTCCACCACCGGCAGGGCGCCGACGTTCTTCACCGCCATCACCCGCAGGGCGTCGAGCACCATCTCGTGCGGGCCTATGGTGTGCACCTGCTGGCTCTGCTTGGCGTGGAGGAGCTGTGCGACGGTCTTCATGCTGGATGTCCTTCTGCTGTTGTGCGGGGGCACCTGCCCCGAGTGGCCACAGGATCGGCAAGCGGAGCGTTGCGCACAATGCTGGAAACGGCATCGCCCCGATAGGAAAACGTCATCGCCTTCCTTCTGACTTATAGCCAAATGCGCCGTGCCGCGCGACCACCGAGGCTTTGCGCGGACCCTGCGAGGCCGTAGCATGGGGGCTCCGCTGCACCCCGCCTGCCGAGACCGCACCATGCACGACGACGACATCGACCTCCCCGAGCCGGAGCACGAGCACCTGCTCGACCACGAGTGGGACGACGACGCCCCGGAGGATTTCGAGCACGACGCCACTGGCCTGCGCGACGAGCCGGAGGACGATCAGGACGACTGGGACGACGAGGACGACGGCGCCCACTGGCACGACGACTGAGGCGCGCCGGCGCTCACTGCGCGGTGATGCGCCGGTATTCGTTCTGGTACTGGTCGAACGGCAGGTTGCTGCGCTGCAGCTTCTGCAGCTGGCGTTCCTGGTTCTCCACCGCCACCACCGGCTTGGCCGCCGCCTCGCGGCTGGCCACCGACTGGCCGGGCGCCGGTGCCGGCGCGGGCCGGGCCGGTTGCTCGGCTGGCGCGCTGGCCGGCGTCGGGGACTGCGGCAGCGGGTCGCGCTTGGCGATGCGCTGGGCGCCTTCGACTTCCTCGATGATGGCCTTGGAAATGTCCTTGAGCTGGCCTTCCAGCGAGGTGGGCTCGGCGATGTCGCTCTCGTAGCGGCGCGAGCCCATCAGCCGGCCGCTGGGGCCGTCGGTGAAGCGCACGTTGACGCGCAGGCTGCCCTTGCCCAGGCCGTCGCCGTCGGCCTCCTGGCGCAGGCGGTCGACCTCCACCACCAGCAGCGTCGCCGGCACGCTGGTGGTCGCCACCGCGCCGGTCTGCTCGCCCAGCTGGTAGTCGGACGACGCCGCGTCGTCCTGCAGCATGCGCCGCCAGGCGCCGGTCAGCCGCGTCCAGCCCGGCGTGGCGGTCACGCCGGGGTCGCCCTGGAAGTTCACCAGCAGGCGGTTGCGGGTGTCGGCATAGGTGCTGATGGGGGAGAGCGCGTCGGCGCGCTTCACATCCGCCGCGCAGCCGACCAGGCCGGCCGCGAGGAGCAGTACGAAACAGGTACGCACGGTAGCCTCCTTGGAAATGCGCGGGCCGGGAGTTTCAAGTCTAGTCGGTGCTTTGGCGCTTGCAGGGCGCGGCGGCACATTTCCGTCGCCCGGCTGTCCTGTTGCCTGCGGAACAACTGTTGGCTGCCGGACAGTGCTTCAACAGGCAGTGTCCGGCCGGCCACTCGTTTGTCGTCGATAAATCTCAACTAATTGATATTTAAGGTAAAAAATTCAGGCATGGATTGTGCTCGGACAGAGCAGGGCCCGCTGCCGGGAGGTCCCGGCCCCACACGGGCCACTGCTCGCCACGAGGAAGACCATGTCCGTTTCTGCTGCCTACCCCCTCAACCGCCCCGCCGCGCGCGTGATCCGCGACGACGCCGAGGCCATCCGCGTCGCCCACGAGGTCGCCGAGCTGCTGCTGGCCGGCGCCTCCGGGCGCGACCTCGACCGCCGGGTGCCGCCGGAGGTCGTCGACGCCTTCTCCAACAGCGGCCTGTGGGGCATCACCGTGCCGCGCGAATATGGTGGCGCCGAGGTCTCCCACGCCACCCTGGCCCAGGTGATCGCCATCGTCTCGGCGGCCGACCCGTCGCTGGGGCAGATTCCGCAGAACCACTACTGCCTGCTGGAAGACATCCGCCTGCAGGGCACCGAGGAACAGAAGCGCTACTTCTTCGGCCTGGTGCTGGAAGGCCACCGCTTCGCCAACGCGCTGTCGGAAACCGGCGGCAAGAACGTCCAGGACATCCGCACCCGCCTGGTCGCCGAAGGCGACGGCTACCGTATCGACGGCCGCAAGGGCTACTGCACCGGCTCGCTCTACGCGCACTGGCTGGGCGTGCTGGCGCTGGACGAGCAGGACCGCGCGCAACTGGCCTTCGTCCCCCGCGAAAGCGCCGGGCTGGCGGTGATCGACGACTGGGACAGCATCGGCCAGCGCACCACCTCCAGCGGCAGCGTGCTGCTCGAAGGCCTGCGCGTGCCGGCCTTCCACCTGTTCCCCAGCTACCGCTCCTACGAAAGCCCGACCCTGGCCGGGCCCTTCGCCCAGATCACCACCGCCGCCATCGACGCCGGCATCGCCCGCGCGGCGCTGCGCGACACCATCGCCTTCGTCCGCGAGCAGGCCCGCCCGTGGATCGACGCCGGGGTGGAGAAGGCCAGCGAAGACCCGCTGACCATCATCCAGGTCGGCGGCCTGGACATCCGCCTGGAGGCCGCCGAAGCCCTGCTGGAGCGCGCCGGGCGGGTGCTCGACGCCGGCAAGGCCGAGCCCGACGAGGACAAGGTGGCCGCCGCCTCCCTGGCCGTGGCGCGGGCCAAGGTGCTGACCACCGAGATCGCCATCGAGGCGTCGAACAAGCTGTTCGAGCTGGGCGGCACCCGCTCCACCCTGCGCAAGCACAATCTCGACCGCCACTGGCGCAACGCCCGCGTGCACACCCTGCACGACCCGGTGCGCTGGAAGTACCACCTGGTCGGCAACTGGCTGCTCAACGGCAAGCGCCCGCCGCGCCACGACTGGAACTGAGGTGGCGCCATGAGCAAGCAGATCCGCCTCAACGCCTTCGCCATGAACACCGTCGGCCACCTGTCGCCCGGCCTCTGGCGGCACCCGCGCGACCAGGCGCGGCGCTACACCGACATCCACTACTGGATCGAACTGGCCAGGACCCTGGAGCGCGGCAAGCTCGACGGCCTGTTCATCGCCGACGTGCTGGGCGTGTACGACGTGTACGGCGGCAACGCCGACGCCGCGCTCAGCACCGGCGCGCAGGTGCCGGTGAACGACCCGCTGCAGCTGGTCCCGGCGATGGCCGCGGCCACCCGCCACCTGGGCTTCGGCGTGACCGCCTCGGTATCCTTCGAGCACCCGTTCCCCTTCGCCCGGCGCATGTCCACCCTCGACCACCTGACCGGCGGCCGCGCCGGCTGGAACATCGTCACCTCGTACCTGGCCAGCGGCGCGCGCAACCTCGGTCAGCAGCGCCAGCTGTCCCATGACCAGCGCTACGCCCTGGCCGAGGAGTACCTGCAGGTCTGCTACAAACTGTGGGAAACCAGCTGGGAGGACGATGCCGTGGTCGCCGACCGCGACAGCGGTGTCTACGCCGAACCGGGCAAGGTCCATGGCATCCACCATGCAGGCGAGTACTTCCAGGTGCCCGGCTTCCACCTCTGCGAGCCCTCGCCGCAGCGCACCCCGGTGCTCTACCAGGCCGGCGCCTCCAGCCGTGGCCGGGCCTTCGCCGCGGCCAACGCCGAGTGCGTGTTCGTCGCCGCGCCGAGCAAGGCGGTGCTGAAGAAGCAGGTGGCCGACCTGCGCGAGGCGGTGCGCGCCGCCGGGCGCGACCCGGCCGACGTGCTGGTGCTCGAACAGCTCACGGTGATAGTCGCGCCGACCGACGCCGAGGCCCTGGCGCGCCTGGCCGAGTACCGCGAGTACGCCAGCGCCACCGGCGCCCTGACGCTGATGTCCGGCTGGACCGGCATCGACTTCGCCGAATACGCCCCCGGCCAGGTGCTGCGCGAGGTGCCCAGCGACGCCATCCAGTCGGCGGTGGAAGCCTTCACCCGCGCCGACCCGACGCGCACCTGGACCACCGCCGAGATCGCCGACTACTGCGCCATCGGCGGCGACGGGCCGGTGCTGGTGGGCTCGCCGCAGACCGTGGCCGACCAGTTGCAGGAATGGGTGGAAGAAACCGACGTCGACGGCTTCAACCTGGCCGGCGTGGTCATGCCGGAAACCTTCGAGGCGGTGGTCGACCTGCTGGTGCCGGAGCTGCAGGCGCGCGGGCTGTTCAAGCGCGACTACGCCGAAGGCACCCTGCGCCACAAGCTGTTCGGCGCCGGCGACCGCCTGGCCGCGCCGCACCCGGTCGCCACCCTGCGCGAGGAGGCCCGGCGATGAACGACTGGCTGGCCAACGTCGACTGGAGCGAGATCGCCCAGGCCTGCCTGGACACCCTGAGCATGCTCGGCGCGGCCCTGGGCTGCACCGTGCTGCTGGGGCTGCCGCTGGGCGTGCTGCTGTACCTCACCGGCCAGCGCCAGCTGCTCGACTCGCCGCGCCTGTACCGCACCCTCTCGGTGGTGGCCAACGTGCTGCGCTCGATGCCGTTCATCATCCTGCTGATCGTGCTGATCCCGGCCACCGAGCTGCTCACCGGCACCTCGCTGGGCGTGCGCGGCGCCATCCCGCCGCTGGTGGTGGGCTGCACGCCGTTCTTCGCGCGGCTGGTGGAAAGCTCGCTGCGCGAAGTGGACCGCGGCCTGGTGGAAGCGGTGCAGTCCATGGGCGCGAGCACCCGCCAGATCGTCTTCCACACCCTGCTGCCGGAAGCGCGCACCGGGCTGATCGCAGCCATCACCGTGACCGCCATCGTGCTGGTCGACTACACGGCCATGGCCGGGGTGGTCGGTGGCGGCGGCCTGGGCGACCTGGCCATCCGCTTCGGCTACCAGCGTTTCCAGACCGACGTCATGGTGGTCACCGTGCTGCTGCTGATCCTGCTGGTGCAGGCCCTGCAGATGAGCGGCGACCGCCTGGTGCGCCACTACACCCGGCGCTGAACCCAACACCCCGCTCGCGGCGGTCGGGAGAACGCCGCCGCTGGCCCCACGTCCACACCCACGACGGCCATCCCAAGAAACCACTGATCGGAGCAAGCACAATGAAGAAAGTCCTGGCCGCCCTGGCTGCCGTAATAGCCATCAACGCCCACGCCAACGAACACCTGGTGGTGGGCGCCACCCCGGTGCCGCACGCGGAAATCCTCGAGTTCGTCAAGCCGGCCCTGGCCAAGGAAGGCGTGGACCTGGAGGTGAAGGTGTTCAACGACTTCATCCAGCCCAACCTGCAGCTGGCGAAGAAGAACCTCGACGCCAACTACTACCAGTACCGGCCGTTCCTCGATGACTTCAACAAGACCCGCCACACCAACCTGGTGCCGGTGGTCGGCGTGCACATCGAGCCCTTCGGTGCCTACTCGGCCAGGTACAAGAGCCTGGCCGAGCTGCCCGATGGCGCAAGCGTGGCCATCCCCAACGACCCGGTGAACACCGGCCGCGCCCTGGTGCTGCTGGCCGAGGCCGGGCTGATCAAGCTGAAGGACCCGGCGAACCCGCAGTCCACCCAGCGCGACATCGTCGACAACTCGCACCACCTGAAGATCCGCGAGCTGGAAGGCGCCATGCTGGCGCGTTCGGTGAAACAGGTCGACCTTGCCTTCGTCTTCGCCAACTACGCGCTGGAAGCCGGCATCGACATCAAGAGCGCGCTGATCGTCGAGAAGGGCAAGGACCTCTACATCGAGTTCCTGGTGGCGCGCCCGGACAACATCCAGGACCCGGGCATCCAGAAGCTCGCCAAGGCACTCAACTCGCCGGAAGTGCGCAACTTCATCCTGACCCGCTACAAGGGCGAGATCGCCCCCGGCTTCTGATGTGACCCGGCGCGGTGCCCAGGACGGGCGCCGCGCCCGGCAGGAACGCACCCATGGTCAGCTTCAAGCATTCGCAGCCGCCGGCGGCTGCCACCCACATCCGCCTGCAGGGCCTGGCCAAGCACTACCTGGCCGGCGGCCGGGAAGTGCAGGCGCTGCACGGCATCGACCTGGAGATCCGCCGCGGCGAGGTCTTCGGCATCATCGGCCGCAGCGGCGCCGGCAAGTCCTCGCTGCTGCGCTCGCTCAACCGCCTGGAACGGCCCAGCGCCGGCCAGGTGCTGGTCGACGGCGAGGACATCGGCGCCTTCGACGACGGGCGCCTGGCGCACCTGCGCCGGCGCACCGGGATGATCTTCCAGCACTTCAACCTGATGGCCTCGCGCACGGTCGGCGACAACGTCGCCCTGCCGCTGGTGCTGGCCGGCGTGCCGCGCGCCGAGCGCGCCCGGCGCGTTGACGAACTGCTGCAGCTGGTGGGCCTGGCGGACAAGCGCGACGCCTACCCGGCGCAGCTGTCCGGCGGGCAGAAGCAGCGCGTCGGCATCGCCCGCGCGCTGGTGCTGCAGCCGGACCTGCTGCTGTGCGACGAGGCCACCTCGGCGCTGGACCCGGAAAGCACCCAGTCCATCCTCGCGCTGCTGCGCGACATCAACCGCCGCCTGGGCCTGACCATCGTCCTCATCACCCACGAGATGGAAGTGATCCGCGACCTCTGCGACCGCGTGGTGGTGCTGGAGCGCGGCCAGGTGGTGGAGCAGGGCGAGGTCTGGGAAGTGTTCGGCGACCCGCGCCACGAGGTGACGCGCAGCCTGCTCGGCACCCTGCACCACGATGCCGACGGCGAGGCGGCGGGCGAGGGCCTGCTGCTGGACCTGCACTACAGCGGCGCCAGCGCCCGCGAGCCGGAGCCGGCCGCCATCGGCCGCGAACTGGGCTTCGCGGTGCACCTGGTGCAGGCCAGCCTGGAACGCATCCAGGGCCGCTCCCTGGGCAGCCTGCGGCTGCGCGTGGCGGCGCCGCCGGCGGAACGCGAAAGGATAGTGGCGCGCGCGCGGACGCTGGCCGACCGCGTCAGCCTGGTGGGCGGCGCCTGAAAGGGCTCAGATGGACAGCCGCACCACGCGGTTGTCCAGCTCCTGCTCCGGGCCGCGGCGCTTGTTCACCACCAGCTCGCCGATGGCGATCAGCCGCGTGCGGGTGACGTTGCGCGACAGGCCGAGCAGGTTGGCAGTGTGCACCTGGTTGTGGTGGCAGAAGCGGTAGGCGGCGCGCAGCAGGCTTTCCTCGACGCGCTCGTAGAGCGCTCCGGCGGATTCCTCGAACAGGCGGCGGAAGGCGCGCTGCAGCAGTTCCTCGGCGGATTCGCCGCCACTGGCCGGCGGGCTGCCGCTGTGCCCCGCCGGGGCCTCGTCCTGGCGTTCCAGGCGCAGGTTGGACAGGCGCAGGTCGTCCTCGCGCACCAGGCCGTCGCGGCAGGTGAGCAGGCTGTGGTGGATGACGTTCTCCAGCTCGCGGATGTTGCCCGGCCAGCCGTAGCCGACCAGCTTGCGCTCGGCCTCGGCGCTGAGCTGCACCTGGCCGTAGCCCAGGCGCTCGCTGTAGCTGCGGATGAAATGGCGGGTCAGCGGCAGGATGTCGCCGGGGCGTTCGCGCAGCGGGTGCAGCTGCAGGGTGACGACGTTGAGGCGGTAGTACAGGTCCTCGCGGAAGTGCCCGGCGTTGATCGCCCGTTCCAGCTGCACGTTGGTGGCCGCCAGCACCCGCACGTTGATCGGGATGCTCTTGCGCGAGCCCAGGCGCACCACCTCGCGCTCCTGCAGCACGCGCAGCAGCTTGACCTGGATGGCCATGGGCAGGTCGCCGATCTCGTCGAGGAACAGGGTGCCGCCGTTGGCTTCCTCGAACCAGCCGGCCTTGGCGCTCAGGGCGCCGGTGAAGGCGCCCTTTTCATGGCCGAACAGTTCCGCCTCCACCAGCGACTCGGAGAAGGCCCCGCAGTTCACCGCGACGAAGGGCCCGTTGCGCCGCCCGCTGAGGTTGTGGATGTGCCGCGCCACCAGCTCCTTCCCCGTGCCGGTCTCGCCGATGATCAGGACGCTGGCCTCGCTGGGGGCGACCTGTTGCAGATGGGCGAGCAGCGCCTGCGATTTCGGGTCTTCGAAGACCTGTGCGGTCGCCCGGATCGAGGTGGCCAGTGCGGGGGAGGGGGGTAGCGTCAGCAGTTGCATGTCTCTGCCTCAGGAGTAGAAGGTGGGTGTCGGCCGCGTGCCGTTGAGCGCCCAGTCCCCCAGCTCGTGGAGCTTGTAGTCCAGCGGGTCGTGCAGGGACTGGGTGCGCAGGTTGCGCCAGAAGCGGTCCAGGCGCAGCGAGGCGTGGGTGGCGCGGGCGCCGGTGACCTCGAACAGGCGGTTGCAGATGTCCAGGCCGGTGCGGCTGGCGGCGACCTTGGCGGTGGCGATGGCCACCGCCAGCTGCGCGCGCTCCTCGGCGCCCAGGGCGTGTTCCTTGCGCCAGGCCTCGTCCAGCTGCGCGGCGGCGCGTTCCACCAGCAGGCGCACGCCTTCCAGGCCGACCCAGAACTCGCCGTAGTGGCGCAGCACGTACGGGTCCTCGCCAACGCTGCGGGCGCTGGAGCGGAACCACGGGCGGCTTTCCTTGAGGCTGTACTGCCGCGCCTCCTCGAAGGCGCCCTCGGCCACGCCGAGGAACAGGTTGGCGAACAGCAACTGGGCGATCAGCGGGCGCAGGCAGGCGAAGGGCGTGCTCAGCGGGCCCGGGTCCAGCAGCAGCTCGGACTCTTCCACGCGCACCCGTTCGAAGGTGGCGCTGCCGCTGTCGGTCTGGCGCTGGCCCATGTTGTCCCAGTCGCCGTGCAGGGTGATGCCGGTGCGGCCGCTGGGGATGGCGGCGATCAGCAGCTTGCCGCCGTTGCCTTCGTCCACCGCCGAGGCGATCAGCATTTCCGAGTCGCTGGCGCCGGAGCAGAAGCTCTTCTTGCCGGAGAATTCGCGCCAGCCGTCGAGCTTCTTCACCACCGTGCGGGTGTCCAGGGGGTTGAGGGCGTTGCCCCAGAACCAGTTCTTGCGCGCGGTCTGCTCGAACCACGGCTGCCACTGCTCGGGGCGGGCGAACAGGCGCACGGTGGCCAGCATCAGGTGCTGGAAGCCGAACACGTGGGCCACGGAACTGTCGACGCGGGCGAACTCGCGGGTCACTTCCAGGGCCTCGCTCCAGCTGGCGCCCAGGCCGCCGTACTGTTGCGGGATGACCAGCCCGAGCAGGCCGCTGCGGCGCAGGGCGTCGCGCTCGGCCTTCGGGGTGCCGCCGAGCCTGTCGCGCTCCACGGCGCTTTCGGCGAAGCCGGCCGCCAGTTGGCGGGCCAGCTGCAGCGGGCTGAGGACGGAGGCTTGTGCGGACGAATTCACGGGCAGCTCCTCGTGCCGGCTCATGCCGACTGCTTCCGGGCAGTGGGCAGGATGTCGTTGGCGATCATTTCGCCGAACGGCCCGGTGAGGTTGGTCAGGCCGTGGCCGGCCAGGCTGGCGTAGGGCTCGGGCAGCAGCGGGAAGACCAGCTCGGCGAAGCGGTAGGCCTCTTCCAGGTGCGGGTAGCCGGAGAAGATGAAGCTGTCGATGCCCAGGTCCGCGTATTCACGGATGCGCTCGGCGACCTGTTGCGGGTTGCCCACCAGCGCGGTGCCGGCGCCGCCGCGCACCAGGCCGACGCCGGCCCACAGGTTCGGCGCCACCACCAGCCTGTCGCGGCGCCCGCCGTGCAGCGCGGCCATGCGCCGCTGGCCTTCGGAGTCGAAGCGCGAGAACGACTGCTGCGCGGCGGCGATGGTGTCGTCGGAGATGTGCTCGATGAGCTGGTCGGCGGCCTTCCAGGCTTCTTCCTCGGTGGGCCGGACGATCACGTGCAGGCGGATGCCGAACTTCACCTCGCGCCCGTGGCGGGCGGCGCGCTGGCGCACGTCGGCGATCTTCGCCGCCACCGCGGCCGGCGGCTCGCCCCAGGTCAGGTATACGTCCAGCTGCTCGGCGGCCAGCTCGTGGGCGGCTTCCGAGGAGCCGCCGAAGTACAGCGGCGGGTAGGGCTTCTGGATCGGCGGGTAGAGCGCCTTGGCGTTCTCCACCTGTATGTGCTTGCCGGCGAAGTCCACCGACTCGCCCTGCAGCACCCGGCGCCAGATGCGCAGGAATTCGTCGGTGACCTCGTAGCGCTCGGCGTGGCTGAGGTGGATGCCGTCGCCGCGGTTCTCGTCGGGGTCGCCGCCGGTCACCACGTTGATCAGCAGGCGGCCGCCGGAGAGGCGGTCGAGGGTCGCGGCCATGCGCGCGGACACCGTCGGCGAGATGATCCCCGGGCGGATCGCCACCAGGTAGCGCAGTCGCTCGGTGAGCGGCGCCAGGGCCGAGGCGATCACCCAGGAGTCCTCGCAGGAGCGCCCGGTGGGGATGAGCACGCCGTGGTAGCCGAGGCCGTCGGCGGCCTGGGCGATCTGCCTGAGGTAGTTGAGGCTGACCGGGCGCGCGCCCTGGCTGGTACCCAGGTAGTGGCCGTCGCCGTGGGTGGGGAGGAACCAGAAGACATTCATCGTGGCGCTCCTCAGGCGATGCGGCGCAGTGCGCGATGGTCGCCGAACAGCGGCAGGGCGCGTTCCACCGCCAGGCGGATGCGCGCCTGCAGCAGTTCGCAGGTGACGCGGTAGTCCTGGAAGTCGGCCTCGCTGGCGTACACGCCCAGGGGCAGGGTCAGGGACTGGAAGAAGCTGAACAGCGGGCGCAGCTGGTGGTCGATGACCAGGGCATGGCGCTGGCTGCCGCCGGTGGCGGCGAGCAGCACCGGGGTGCCGATCAGGGCGTCCTGGCCGATCAGGTCGAACAGGTGCTTGAGCTGCCCCGGGTAGGCGCCGCGGTACACCGGCGAGGCCACCAGCAGCAGGTCGGCCGCCTCGATGGCGCGCAGCTGCGCTTCCACTTCCGCCGGCAGCTCGGCGCGGCTCAGGGCGCCACCCACCGGGCGGGCGATGTCGGCCAGTTCGATGAGCTTGACCTCGGCGTCCAGGTGGCGGCCGATCTCGGCGAGGATGGCCTCGGTCAGGACCAGGGTGCGGGAGGGGCGATAGGCGCCGCCGGACACGGCGACCACTTTCAAGGGGGCAGTCATTCTCGGTTTCCTGTGCTGTTGCCCTGCCGGCAGGGCGGGTCCAGGTCCTTTTCGCAAGACCTGTGCCAGGACTCAACGCGTTGATTCGTATGGATATTTATCAAGTGTTGCTGGGCGAACTGTTGGCTGGCGGGTAGTTGCTGCTGGGCAACTGTTGGCAGCGCAACAGTGTGCTGGCCGTCGATGCCTGCGCAGTTATAGAGGAATCGAGGGTGAGATAAAAAAGAATAAATTCAGATTTTATTATTCTTTAAGTGAATATAAGGCCCGCAGGCCGCGTCAGCCGGCGCCCTGGCTACGGAACTCGCTGGGCGACAAGCGCGTGTGCTTGCGGAAGAAGCGGCTGAAGTAGCCGACGTCGGAGAAGCCCAGGTCGTGGGCGATGGCCTTGACGCTCTGGCGCGAATGGGCCAGTTCGCGCTTGGCCTCCAGCACCAGGCGCGCGTTGATCACCGCCATGGGCGTCATGCCCAGCTGCTCCTGGCACAGGCGGCCGAGGGTGGCCATGGTCACGCCCAGCTCGTCGGCGTAGTCGTGCACCGGGCGGTGGCGGCGGAAGTGCGCTTCCACCAGCTCGCGGAAGGCGCGCACCTGCTGGCTGCGGCGGCCCTGGGGCGGGGCCGGGTGGTCGGCCTCGGCGGCGCAGCGGAAGATGTGGATCACCAGCGCCAGCAGCAGCGACATGCTGCAGGCCACGTGCTCGCGGGCGCGCTCGTGGTACTCCTGGTGCAGCGCCAGGCACAGCGGCAGCAGCGGGTCCCCGCCGGTTTCCCAGTGCGGCAGGGGGATCACCCAGGGCTTCTGCAACTGCGGCAGCAGGGCCGGGGAGAGCACGGCGGCGGCGCTTTCCAGCGGCGGCTGCAGGGCGGTGACCACGTGGCCGTCCACCTGCCCGGCCCAGTGGAAGCCGTGGACCATCTGCGCGGGGATGTAGATCACGCAGGGGGCTTGCGCCGCCACCCACTGGCTTTCCAGCAGCACCTCGCCGGCGCCCTGCTGCAGGTAGAGGATCTGCAGCTGGCCGTCGTGGCGGTGCGGGGCGATTTCCCAGTTGTGCGCGCCGGAGCGCTGGGAGATGGACTCCACGTGCAGCGACTCGTGCCACACCGGTTGCGGCGCCTCGCCGTAGAGGTCGTAGTTGGGGATGCTGCTCATTGTTGTTGTATGCCCGGCAGGGCTCGGCGGACCTGTGGACAACCCTAACCAGTGCGGCCGGCGCAGGCAAATCGTGGCGGTCATGGCGGCGGCGGATTGTCGAAAATGTCGGGTCGCTTGCGGCTTTTGTCCATTCTGCCGGCGCCGTCGCCGGGCCTACTCTGGCCGCCAGGACCGGGGCTGCCGAACCTTCCCCGGCCTTCGCCTTACAGTGCCGGAGACAACAATGACTCAATCCCAAGCACGCAGCCCCTGGCTCGGCCTGGACGACGCGGTATGCGTCGTCACCGGCGCCGCCGGCGGCATCGGTTTCGAAATCGCCGGCGCCCTGGTGCGCGAGGGCGCCCGGGTGGTCCTGCTGGACCGCGACCAGCCCCGCTGCCGCGACCTCGCCGGGCTGCTGGCGCAGCAGGCCGGGCAGGAAGTGCCGGCCATCGCCTGCGACATTTCCGACCCGCAGAGCGTGAATAACGCCGCCACCCTGGTGCAGGCGCGCTTCGGCCGCTGCGACGTGCTGGTCAACAACGCCAGCGTGCTGCGCCCAGGCGCCCTGGAGGAGATCGGCCTGGAGCAGTGGAACCAGGTGCTTTCGGTGAACCTCAACGGCTACCTGCTGTGCTCCCAGGCCTTCGGCCGGCTGATGCTGGCCCGCGGCGCCGGGCGCATCGTCCATGTCGCCTCCATCGCCGCGCACTACCCGCAGACCTGGAGCGGCGCCTACAGCGCGGCCAAGGCCGGGGTGAGCATGCTCTCGCGCCAGCTGGCCGCCGAATGGGGCGCCCGCGGCGTGCGCAGCAACGCCATCTGCCCGGGGCTGATCCGCACCCCGCTGTCGGCCTCGTTCTACGCCGACCCGCAGGTGCAGGCCGCGCGCGAGGCGATGACTGCCAACCGCCGCATCGGCGAGCCGCTGGACATCGCCAACGCCGTGCTGTTCCTCGCCAGCCCCCGCGCGGACTACGTCAACGGCGCCGAGCTGACCGTCGACGGCGGTCTGGAAAGCATGCCCATGGCGCTGATCCCGCGCCCCGGCTACGAGTCGCCGATCAAGGCCGCCTGAGCCTTCCCGCCACCGCCACCGCGCCTGCCCGCCGCCCCGCGGGCCGGGCGCGCTCGGCCCGCATTCGAGGAGAGCCCCATGAGCCCCCAGCAAGAAACCATCCTGCGCTGCGACGTGCTGGTCATCGGCGCCGGCGCCGGCGGCCTGTCCACCGCCATCACCGCGCGCAAGCACGGCCTGGACGTGGTCGTGATCGAGAAGGACAGCGTGTTCGGCGGCACCACCGCGTTTTCCGGCGGCGTGCTGTGGATACCCGGCAACCGCCACGCCCGCGAGGCCGGGGCGAAGGACAGCCGCGAAGCCGCGCTCGCCTACCTGCGGCACGAGACCGGCGACTTCTACGACGCCGAAGCCGTGGACGCCTTCCTCGACGCCGGCCCGGAGATGGTCGATTTCTTCGAGCGCGAGACCCAGGTGCGCTTCGTGCCCACGCTCTACCCGGACTACCACCCCGACGCCCCCGGCGGCGTCGACGTCGGCCGCTCCATCCTCGCCGCGCCCTACGACATCCGCGGCCTGGGCCGGGACATGGCGCGCCTGCGCCCGCCGCTGAAGACCATCACCTTCATCGGCATGATGTTCAACTCGTCCAACGCCGACCTGAAGCACTTCTTCAACGCCACGCGCTCGCTGAAATCCTTCGTCTACGTAGCCAGGCGCCTGGCCACCCATGTGAAGGAGCTGCTGCTGTACCGCCGCGGCATCCAGGTCACCAGCGGCAACGCCCTGGCCGCGCGCCTGGCGAAGTCGGCGCTGGACCTGGGCATCCCGATCCACACGGCCACCCCCGCCCGCCAGCTGCTGATCGACGGCGGCAAGGTGCGCGGCACGCTGGCCAGCGGCCCCCATGGCGAGCTGCGCATCGAGGCGAAGCGCGGCGTGGTGCTGGCCTGCGGCGGCTTCTCCCATGACCTGCAGCGCATCCGCCAGGCCTACCCGCACCTGCGCAGCGGCGGCGAGCACTGCTCGCCGGTGCCCGCCGGCAACACCGGCGACGGCCTGCGCATGGCCGAGCAGGCCGGCGGCCAGGTGGACATCCGCTACCCCGAGGCGGCGGCCTGGATGCCGGTGTCCAGGGTGCCCATGGGCGGTGGCTACACGGCCTTCCCACACCTGTTGGATCGCTACAAGCCCGGGGTGATCGGCGTGCTGCGCAACGGTACGCGCTTCACCAACGAGTCCAACTCCTACCACGACGTCGGCGCGGCGCTGATCCGGGCCTGCGCTGGCGAGAAGGAGACGGCCATGTGGCTGGTCTGCGACAGCCGCACCATCGCCAAGTACGGCCTCGGCTACGCCAAGCCGGCGCCCATGCCGCTGGCGCCCCTGCTGCGCAACGGCTACCTGGTGAAGGGCCGCACCCTGGCCGAGCTGGCCCAGGCCGCCGGGCTCGACGCCGCCGGCCTGGAGCGCACGGTGCACGAGTACAACCAGGGCGCGACGCACGGCGAGGACCGCCAGTTCGGCCGTGGCGGCACCAGCTTCAACCGCTACCTGGCCGACCCCGAACAGCGCCCCAACCCCTGCGTGGCGCCGATCGGCGAAGGGCCCTACTACGCGCTCAAGGTACTGATGGGCGACCTCGGCACCTTCGACGGCATCCGCACCAGCGTCCGTGGCGAAGTGCTCGACGCCCGCGGCGAGGCCATCCCCGGCCTGTTCTCGGTGGGCAACGACCGCGCCAGCGTGATGGGCGGCAACTACCCCGGCGCCGGCATCACCCTGGGCCCGATCATGACCTTCGGCTACCTCACCGGCCGCTACCTGGCCGGGGTGGAGCAGGGCGCCGCGCGGCGCCGGGAGGTGGCCTGATGCTCGCCCACAAGCCCGTTGTCGATCACCGCGTCTACAGCATCCGCCCACGCGGCATGGCCGAGTTCCTCGACCTCTTCGAGCGCCTGGCCATGCCCATCCTGCTGCGCCACCTGGGCCCGCCGCTGGCCTTCTACACCAGCAGCATCGGCCCGCTGAACCAGGTGGTGCACCTGTGGGGCTACGACAGCCTCGACGACTTCGAGAAACGCAGCCTGGCCCGCGACAGCGACCCGGACTTCGCCGAATACCTGCGCGCCACCACCCACCTGGTGATCGCCCAGGAGACGCGGATCATCCGCCCGGTGCGCTTCCGCACGCTGGAGGGCCAGCCACGGGCCTGAGGCGGGCCCGGAACGATCGCGACACAACAACAAGAAAGCGGCGGCCGCCGGCCGCCCGATGCGAGAGGTGCTGGAAATGAGCGGCAAGCAAGCCATAGACGTGCGTGAACTGATCGACGCCCGGCCCCTGGGCGGCTACCAGAAGTGGGTGGTGTTCCTCGGCTTCCTGATCATCGCCCTGGACGGTTTCGACGTGGCGGCGATGGGCTTCATCGCCCCGCAGCTGAAGATGGACTGGGCGCTGAGCGCCAGGGACCTGGGCCCGGTGCTCAGCGCCGCGCTCATCGGCCTGGCGCTGGGCGCCCTGGTGGCCGGGCCGCTGGCCGACCGCTACGGGCGCAAGGCGGTGCTGGTGTGCAGCGTGTTCTTCTTCGGCCTGTGGACCCTGGCCACGGCCTTCGCCGGCGATCTGCAGCAGATGGTCGTGCTGCGCCTGCTCACCGGCGTGGGCCTGGGCGCGGCCATGCCCAACGCCAGCACCCTGGTGTCGGAGTACGCGCCGCAGCGCAGCCGCTCCTTCCTCATCACCGTGGCCTTCTGCGGCTTCTCCCTGGGCGCGGCGGGCGGCGGCTTCCTCTCCGCCTGGATGATCCCGGCCTTCGGCTGGCACAGCGTGCTGGTGCTCGGCGGCGTGCTGCCGCTGCTGGTGGCGCCGCTGCTGCTGTTCGGCCTGCCGGAGTCGGTGAGCTTCCTGGTGGCGCGCCGCGCCGAGCCGGCGCGCATCCGCCGCATCCTCCGGCGCCTGGCGCCGGACGCGATCGCCGCCGACAGCGAATTCCTGGTGCCGCCCAGGGCGCGCGAGCCGGGCGGCGCCATCGGCATCATGCTCTCGCCACGCTACCGCTTCGGCACCCTGATGCTCTGGGGCGGCTACTTCCTCTCGCTGTTCCTGGTCTACCTGTTCAGCAGCTGGCTGCCGACCCTGGTCAAGGAGGGCGGCGGCTACAGCGTGGCGGACGCGGCGCTGATCACCGCCTGCTTCCAGGTCGGCGGGCCGCTGGGCGCGCTCAGCGTGGGCTGGGCCATGGACCGCTGGAACAAGCAGCGGGTGATCATGCTCAGCTTCCTGCTCGGCGGCCTGGTGATCTTCGCCATCGGCCACGTCACCGCGCACTTCTACCTGCTGTGCGCCATCGCCTGGCTGGTGGGCTTCTGCCTGAACGGCTCCAGCGTCGGCATGAACGCCCTGGCCGCCTGTTTCTACCCCACCGAGGCGCGCGCCACCGGGGCCAGCTGGATGAGCGGCATCGGCCGCTTCGGCGCCATCCTCAGCGCCTTCGCCGGCGCCCAGATGATGGCCCTGGGCTGGTCGCTGCCGCAGGTGTTCGGCGCCCTGGTGGCGCCCGCCGCCCTGGCCGCCCTGGCAGTGTGCGCCCAGGGCCGCCGCGCGGCCCGCACGGAGCGGGCTAAGGTGGCCGGCGCCGGTTCCTGGTGAGCCAGGGGCCGAATGCACAACGCCGGTCAGTTTCCTGACCGGCGTTGGTGTTGCGAAGCCCGGGCGGATGTTCAGCGGAACGCCGGCACCACGTGCCTGATGAACAGTTCCAGGGACTTCTTCTTCTGCTCGTAGGGCAGGCTGTTGTCGGCCCAGAAGCTGAATTCGTCGACGCCCAGTTCCTGGTAGTGGCGGATGCGCGCGATGATTTCCTCGGGGGTGCCGATCATGGTGTTCCTGCGGATGTTCTCCAGCTCGAACTCCGGGCGGTCCTTGAACTTCTCCTCGGGGCTGGGCGGCAGCAGGCCGTTGACCGGCGTCTGCTTGTTGCCGAACCAGGCGTCGAAGGTGCGGTAGAAGCGCGAGATGGCCTCGGCGCCGACCTTCCAGCCGTCCGGGTCGTCGGCGCTGTGCACGTGGGTGTGGCGCAGCACCATCAGTTGCGGGCGCGGCACGCCGGGGTTGTTGGCCAGGGCCGCCTCGAACTTGTTCTTCAGGTCGACCACTTCCTCGTCGCCCTTCATCAGCGGGGTGACCATCACGTTGCAGCCGTTGGCCACGGCGAAGTTGTGCGAGTCCGGATCGCGGGCGGCGATCCACATCGGCGGGGTGGGCTTCTGCAGCGGCCGCGGCGAGGAGGTGGCGGTGGGGAACTTCCAGATCTCGCCTTCGTGGGCGACGTCGCCCTGCCACAGCGCGCGCACCACCGGGACCATCTCGCGCAGGTACTTGCCGCCGTCGGTGGCCGGCATGCCGTTGGCCATGCGGTCGAACTCGTACTGGTAGGCGCCGCGGGCCAGGCCCACTTCCATGCGGCCGTTGCTGATCACGTCGAGCAGGGCGCATTCGCCGGCCACGCGGATGGGGTGCCAGAAGGGCGCGATGATGGTGCCGGCGCCCAGGCGGATGGTTTCGGTACGGGCGGCCAGGTAGGCCAGCAGCGGCATCGGGCTGGGCGAGATGGTGTATTCCATGGCGTGGTGCTCGCCGATCCACACGGTGCTGAAGCCGCCGGCCTCGGCCATCAGCGTCAGTTCGGTGAGTTCCTCGAACAGCTGGCGGTGGCTGGTTTGCTCGTCGTAGCGCTCCATGTGCACGAACAGGGAAAATTTCATATCGCTTACCTCGAACCTTTTCTTGTATCCGGCACAGGCGCGGCCGGCGGATGGGATGCGCCTGCGCGCACCGCTGCTTCGGGGGTCGGGCACTGGCATGGCGACTGGCCATGAATGTGCTGGGTGTCCGTGGTTTATTGGTATACCATAATACGGAATATCTGCAAGGCGTTTCTGCCCGGCGCCGACCAAGGAGTAAGGATGAACCTCAAACAGAAACTGATTCTGGCCTTCGCCGCCATCGCCAGCCTGCCGGTGCTCCTGGTCGCCGCGCTGGTGATCTTCAACCTGCGCGGCGAGGCGCGGGCCGGCTTCATCGACGGCAGCAGCCGGGAGATCCGCCAGGTGGAGAACGCCATGCAGCTGTTCTTCGACGGCATCGCCCAGAACGTCGAGTACCTGGCCAGCCACCCGCAGCTGCAGGCCATCGACGCCGGCCTCAAGCAATTCATCGGCGCCGACGCCGCGCAGCACCCGGCCGGCGACCTCGACCACCGGGTGTTCGACCTCTTCGCCGGCCTGGCCCACAGCCACCCGGACTACGCCTACGTGTCCCTCGGCACGCGCGAGGGCGGCTACGCCTTCTGGCCGGGCGACGACCAGTTGGCCAGCTACGACCCGCGCACCCGCCCCTGGTACCAGGCGGCCATGGCCCAGCCGGGGCGCACCCTGCGCACTCACGCCTATTACTGGGCGGCGGACAAGGTGGTGCTGGTCAGCACCGTGCGCACCTTCGCCAACCGCCTCGGCGAGCAGGGCGGGGTGGTCAACATCGACGTCTCGCTCAAGCGCCTGACCGATATCGTCAAGGGCATCCGCCTGGGCGAGAGCGGCTACCTGATGCTGATGGAAGGTGACGGCACCGTGCTGGTCGACCCGCAGCAGCCGGAGCACAACTTCAGGAAGCTCGACGAGCTGGGCAGCGGCTATGCCAGTCTGGCCAGCGCCGACAAGGGCCTGGTGGAAGTGACCATCGACGGCGAGCGCTACCTGGCCAACGTCTGGCCGTCCCAGGCCCTGGGCTGGCGCTTCGTCGGCCTGATCAAGGAGAGCGAGGTGATGGCCGCGGCGACCCGCCTGACCTGGGCGATCGCCCTGATCGCCGCGCTGGTGGCGCTGGGCTTCGCCGGCGTTGGTGCCTTCTTCGCCGGCCTGGTGGTGCGCCCGGTGCGCGCCGTGGCCGACGGCCTGGAGGGCATCGCCCAGGGCGACGGCGACCTGACTGGACGCCTGCCGGTGCGCGGCCGCGACGAGACGGCGCAGCTGGCCGGCTGGTTCAACCAGTTCCTCGACGCCATCCGCCGCCTGGTGCAGAACATCGGCCAGGCCGCGGCGAGCATCCACCAGAGCGCCGGCAGTTCCAGCGGCACCTCCCAGGCCCTGGCCGATACCGCGGCGCGCCAGCGCGAGGCGGTGGACATGGTGTCCACGGCGTTCAACGAGATGGTCATGACCGCCAACGAGGTGGCGCGCTCCTGCAGCCAGGCGGCGGCCTCCGCCGACAGCGGCCAGCGCCAGGCCCACGACGGCCAGCAGCAGATCGACGAGGCGGTGGACAGCGTCGGCCGCCTGAGCGAGGAGATCGCCGGTTCGGCCAGCGCCATGCGCCAGCTGGAGCAGGACAGCAACGACATCCAGTCGATCCTTGGCACCATCCGCTCCATCGCCGAGCAGACCAACCTGCTGGCGCTCAACGCCGCCATCGAGGCGGCGCGGGCCGGCGACCAGGGCCGCGGCTTCGCCGTGGTGGCCGACGAGGTCCGCGCGCTGGCGCGGCGCACCGCCGAATCCACCGGCGAGATCGACGCGCTGCTGGGCAACCTGGCCCGCCGCACCCACGACACCGGCCGGCAGATGCAGGCCAGCCTGGAGGCCTCGCAGCGCACCGTCGGCTCCATCCGCGAGGCCCGCGCCTGCTTCGGCGCCATCCGCGAGTCGGTGGACGTGATCCGCGACATGAACGCGCAGATCGCCACGGCGGCGGAGGAGCAGCACCAGGTGGCGGAGGAGATCAACCGGCACATCGCCCAGATCCACCGCGACGCCCAGGAAGTGGCGGATCTGGCGGACGCCACGCGGGGGGATGCGCAGACGTTGAATGGGTTGTCGGAGGAGTTGAACCGGCTGGTGTCGCGGTTCAGGACGTGAGGGCTGGCCGTGCCACCGGAGGGTCCGGCGTAGCCTGCAGGACCAATCGCGGACGGAGTCCGCTCCTACGCTGGCCGAGCCATGCCATTCCCCTGTAGGAGCGCGCCCTGCGCGCGAATCGCGGGCAGGGCCCGCTCCTACGACCGTGCTTCCTGGAACCGCAGGAGCGGACTCTGTCCGCGATTTGGCGGATAACGCCGTAGGCGTTATGCGCCCTACGAGTTATCGCGAACGTGGGGAGTCAGGGTTCGCGAGCAAGCTCGCTCCTACGAAGAGCAAAAGCGCTTTTGCTCTGGCGTTTGGACTTCCAGAGAAACAACCGAGCGCACCGGAACGCCCCTTCAGAAGGCCGAGCGAAACCGGCGCTCAGGAGGTCATGCGACATGGATGTCGCTAGAGCCCCGATCAGCACAGGGACGTGCTGTCGGGGCGGGCCTCCGTGGCGGGGGAGTTCGCGAGGGAAGCCCGGCTTCATCGGGCCCGTATGCGGGGCATGTAGAGGACAAGCACATGGGTAACAAATGAGTTCAGTCACATGGGTGACACTCGCATCGTCAGGTATCGATCATTTCGCTCGTGTTCGTCCAG
>NZ_FZPC01000080.1 GCF_900187975.1 Pseudomonas delhiensis
CAGGCAATGAGACTGACGCCTGGGCCGTACTCCGTATCGTTGGGGTGCTCATCAACGGCGAGGACCGTCTTGGCTCATATGCTGATGAGGTCAAGGCGGGGCGGATAACGCGGAGTAAGGGCTGATAGGTGTCATGGCCAGGGCCGGAGCGATAGGCAAATGGGGGGAGTGAGGCGTATGCATGGATGATCAGCAACTGATCGCGCGACCCAAGCGCTTCTCTGGCCGTTTGGCGTTCGGCACTAAGGATACTAACACCCTGTTCAAGGTCGCCGCCTTCCGGCCGGAGGATGAGGATGGCGCAACCATCCCCGGCGTGACCATCGAGATCGTGCTGCGCACGGGCGTGGCTGCGGATCGCTGCAAGTACACCTTCACCATGTTCCACCTGAGCAACCAGAAGCAGCGGCGCGTCTACCAACTAGAAGTCGTCCCCCAGGACAAGCGTTCGCACAACGGGCCGCCAAGGCTCTACGGCCCGCACGAGCACTACGGCGACGATGGCGATGTGCGACCTGTACAAAATGACCTCTGCTGCACAGACTACAAGCTCTGGCTGGAATTATTCTGTAGCCGCATCTGTCTGACATTGGAGACCGAACTGCCATACCCGTTTGGTGACGATCATGGAATGTAACTGGCTGATCAATAATCTGGGCTTCGAGTGCCGACCCGTGAAAGGCATCACCCATGGGCCGGTGCTAGAGGTCGACACGCCGTTTTCCTTCTCGGATGGAGAGCCGATTGCCTTCTACGTGAAGGAGCACGGAACCGTTCTGGTGCTCAGCGACAATGGCGACACCCTCGCCCACCTGATGAGCATCGGCCTGTCCTCTTCGGACAAGCGCCGCTGGGCCTCGCTGCGCAATCGCTTGGAACTGCATAGCCTGGCGCTGAGCGATGCGGGCGAGATCCTGGCCAGCGGACCGAACCAACAGGCCTCCGATCTGATCGCCCGCTACCTGGCTGGCTTGATGTCCATCGTCGAATACGAGCGCGAGGCGTTGGCGACTCCTTCTGACTGGCATGTGCTGGTCGATGAGGTGGAGATGCTACTGCGGCACTGGCGCCCCACCGAAACACTGTCGCTGCGGCCCAAGGCTCGCGGCCTGTCCCGGCGCGAGCACACTTTCGACTTCCAGTTGGGCAATCTGCTGGTGGACGCAATCAGCCCGAACGCCAATGCGACGGGCGGCGTTATGCGCAAGGCCGGCGACATCCTGAGCAGCCCCTATACCAAGGGCCGGGAGATCATGGTTGTGATCGATGACCGTAAGGACCACGCGAGCGCCCTGATGGAGCGCGACATCATCTCATCGCTGGTGAAGTCCATGCTGTTCACCGAC
>NZ_FZPC01000010.1 GCF_900187975.1 Pseudomonas delhiensis
ATGCTTTTTCATGGCCTCACCCTCACTGTCGCTGGCCTCTTAGAATGCCACCGTGGCGCCTCGACGCCTCGGTGAGGGTGAGTCCATCCAATTACAGTTCCAGGGGGGGAATGGTCGTAGGGCTCCGTCCGCGATGCTCTGCGCTTCAGAGCTTCTCGTCAGGCTCTTCGCTGGGCCGGGTCTTGTTCACCCCGGGCAGGTGCAGGCCGCTTTCGGCCAGTTGGCCGCCTTCGAGCTGCGGCTGGGTCACCCAGGTGAGGATGTCGTAGTAGCGCCGCACGTTCTGCACGAAGTGCACGGTCTCGCCGCCGCGCGCGTAGCCGTAGCGGGTCTTGCGGAACCACTGCTTCTGCGCCAGGCGCGGCAGCATCTTCTTCACGTCCAGCCACTTGTCCGGGTTCAGGCCTTCCTGCTGGGCCAGCTTGCGGGCGTCCTCGAGGTGGGCGCTGCCGATGTTGTAGGAGGCCAGGGCGAACCAGCTGCGGTCCGGTTCCTTGATGCTGTCCGGCAGTTCGTCGCGGATCTGGTCGAAGTACTTGCCGCCGCCCTGGATGCTCTGCTTGGCGTCCAGGCGGTTGGACACGCCCATGGCCCTGGCGGTGCGGTTGGTCAGCATCATCAGGCCGCGCACGCCGGTCTTGGAGGTGGCGTCGGGCTGCCACATGGATTCCTGGTAGCCGATGGCGGCGAGCAGGCGCCAGTCCATCTTCAGCGTCTGGGCGATCTGCTTGAAGTGCGTTTCGTAGCGCGGCAGGCGCTGCTGCAGGTGCTGGGCGAAGGTGTAGGCGCCGACGTAGCCGAGCACGTCGACGTGGCCGTAGTAGCGGTCCTTCAGGTGCTGCAGGGTGCCGTCCTGCTTGACCTTGTCGAGGAACCTGTTGACCTCGGCGTACAGGCTGTCGTCCGTCCCGCCGGGCAGGGCCCAGGCCAGGCCGCGGGCGTCGCCGAGGTCGAAGGCCACGCGCACGTTGGGGAAGTAGACCTGGTTCATCGCCAGCTCGTTGGAGTCGATCAGCGTCAGGTCGATGTCGCCGACGTCCACCATGCGCAGCAGGTCGACCATCTCGTCGGCGTCGGACTCCTTGTACTCCAGCTTCGGGTACTTCTTCTTCAGCTCGGCCAGCTGCATGGCGTGGCTGCTGCCCTTGAGCACCACGATGCGCTTGCCGACCAGGTCGTCCGGGCGGGTGGGGCGCGGGTCGCCGTTGCGATAGACCACCTGGGGGGTGACGTCCAGGTAGGAGTGCGAGAAGCGCACGGAGGTCTCCCGCTCGCCGCCGGGGGTGAGGCCGGCGGCCGCCAGGTCGGGGCCGCCGGATTGGCCGAGCTTGCTGTAGAGGTCGTCGAGGTTGTCGGCGGTCTCCATCTGCAGCTTCACGCCCAGGTGATCGGCGAAGCGCTTGGCCAGCTCGTATTCGAAGCCGGTCTCGCCGTTGCGATCCTGGAAGTAGGTGGCCGGGCTGTTGCGGGTTATCACCCGCAGCACTCCGTCCTTCTGCACCCGCTCCAGGGCTGTCGGGGCTTTCGCCTCGCTACAGCCGGAGAGCAGCAGAAAGATACAGGTCGCCAGGATCCATACGGCGGAGCGCACGCGTGACGGGTTCAGGGCAAACATCGGCGCAGTATACGCCAAGGTCGCGGAGCCCAATATCTGGACAGCCCGGGGTATCTCTGCTAGCGGCTTCGTTTCAGACGCCGAGCCAGACGCCGGTCAGGGGCCCCGGGGCGCGCCGTCCGCGGGGCGTGCGGCGGCCCCGCTCGAAAGCGTTCGAAGATGAATGGCGCCGCTCCCCCGCCCAATGGCAGAAAGCCCTCGCCGTCGGCCGAGCTGCAGGTGCCGCCGGGGCACGCTTTACGGTAGAATGCACGGCCTCTGCGGGCCGGCCCTCCCGGCCCTGCGAATTCCCCTGTCTCCAGAGGCTGTTCCGACAATGCTGATCCTGCGCGGCGCTCCCGCCCTTTCCGCCTTCCGCCACGGCAAACTGCTCGACCTGCTCACCCGGCAGGTACCCGCTGTCACCGGGCTGTACGCCGAGTTTGCGCATTTCGCCGAGGTCAGTGGCGTGCTGACCGCCGATGAGGAACAGGTGCTCGGCCGGCTGCTGAAGTACGGCCCGAGCGTGCCGGTGCAGGAGCCCCGCGGCCGCCTGTTCCTGGTGGTGCCGCGCTTCGGCACCATCTCGCCGTGGTCGAGCAAGGCCACCGACATCGCCCACAACTGCGGCCTGGCGAAGCTCGAGCGCATCGAGCGCGGCATCGCCTACTACGTCGCCGGCGAGCTGTCCGAGGCCGATGCCGCGCAGGTCGCCGCGCGCCTGCATGACCGCATGACGCAACTGGTGCTGGCGAACATGGAAGAGGCCGCCGGCCTGTTCAGCCACGCCCAGCCCAAGCCACTGACCGTGGTCGACATCCTCGGCGGCGGCCGCGCCGCGCTGGAAAAGGCCAACCTCGACCTGGGCCTGGCCCTGGCCGAGGACGAGATCGACTACCTGGTGAAGAGCTTCGTCGAGCTGGGCCGCAACCCCCACGACGTCGAGCTGATGATGTTCGCCCAGGCCAACTCCGAGCACTGCCGCCACAAGATCTTCAACGCCAGTTGGGACATCGACGGCCAGGCCCAGGACAAGAGCCTGTTCGGCATGATCAAGAACACCTTCGAGATGCATCGTGAAGGCGTGCTGTCCGCGTACAAGGACAACGCCGCGGTGATGACCGGCTCGGTCGCCGGGCGCTTCTACCCCGACCCGCAGACCCGCCAGTACGGCGCCAGCGAACAGCCGGTGCACATCCTGATGAAGGTCGAGACGCACAACCATCCGACCGCCA
The DNA here is from genome assembly GCF_900187975.1 of Pseudomonas delhiensis. Classification (GTDB taxonomy): domain Bacteria; phylum Pseudomonadota; class Gammaproteobacteria; order Pseudomonadales; family Pseudomonadaceae; genus Pseudomonas; species Pseudomonas delhiensis. The sequence continues at coordinate 2,830 of NZ_FZPC01000010.1, forward strand.
TCGCCCCCTTCCCCGGCGCCTCCACCGGCTCCGGCGGCGAGATCCGCGACGAAGGCGCCACCGGCCGCGGCGCCAAGCCCAAGGCCGGCCTGGTCGGCTTCACCGTCTCCAACCTGAACATCCCCGGCTACGAGCAGCCCTGGGAAGTGCCCTACGGCAAGCCCGAGCGCATCGTCACCGCGCTGGACATCATGATCGAGGGCCCGCTGGGCGGCGCCGCGTTCAACAACGAGTTCGGCCGCCCCAACCTGACCGGCTACTTCCGTACCTTCGAGCAGGCCATCGCCACCCCCCGCGGCGAGGAAGTGCGCGGCTACCACAAGCCGATCATGATCGCCGGCGGCCTGGGCAACATCCGCGAAGACCACGTGCAGAAGGGCGAGATCTCGGTCGGCGCCAAACTGATCGTGCTCGGCGGCCCGGCCATGCTCATCGGCCTGGGCGGCGGCGCCGCCTCGTCCATGGCCACCGGCGCCAGCGCTGCCGACCTGGACTTCGCCTCGGTGCAGCGCGAGAACCCGGAAATGGAACGCCGCTGCCAGGAGGTCATCGACCGCTGCTGGCAGCTGGGCGAGCAGAACCCGATCAAGTTCATCCACGACGTCGGCGCCGGCGGCATCTCCAACGCCCTGCCGGAGCTGATCAACGACGGCGGCCGCGGCGGCCGCTTCGAACTGCGCGCGGTGCCCAACGACGAGCCGGGCATGAGCCCGCTGGAAATCTGGTGCAACGAATCCCAGGAGCGCTACGTGCTCTCGGTCGACGCCGCCGACTTCGAGACCTTCAAGGCCATCTGCGAGCGCGAGCGCTGCCCGTTCGCGGTGGTCGGCGAGGCCACCGAGGAAAAACACCTGACCGTCGCCGACAGCCACTTCGGCAACAAGCCGGTGGACATGCCGCTCGACGTGCTGCTCGGCAAGCCGCCGCGCATGCACCGCTCGGTCAGCCGTGAAGCGGAGGTCGGCGACGACTTCAGCGCCGCCGCCCTGGACCTGGGCGAAGCCACCGAGCGCGTGCTGCGCCACCCGGCCGTGGCCAGCAAGAACTTCCTGATCACCATCGGCGACCGCACCATCACCGGCCTGGTGGCCCGCGACCAGTTGGTCGGCCCCTGGCAGGTGCCGGTGGCCGACTGCGCCGTCACCGCCACCAGCTTCGACGTCTACACCGGCGAAGCCATGGCCATGGGCGAGCGCACCCCGCTGGCCCTGCTCGACGCCCCGGCCTCGGGCCGCATGGCCATCGGCGAGACCATCACCAACCTGGCCGCCGCGCCCATCGCCAGGATCGCCGACATCAAGCTGTCCGCCAACTGGATGGCCGCCGCCGGCCACCCGGGCGAGGACGCGCGCCTGTACGACACCGTCAAGGCGGTGGGCATGGAGCTGTGCCCGGCGCTGGGCATCACCATCCCGGTGGGCAAGGACTCCATGTCCATGAAGACCCGCTGGCAGGATGGCGAGGTGGAGAAGAGCGTCACCGCGCCCATGTCGCTGATCATCTCCGGCTTCGCCCCGGTCACCGACGTGCGCCGCACCCTCACCCCGCAACTGCGCCTGGACAAGGGCGAGACCGACCTGATCCTGATCGACCTGGGCCGCGGCAAGAACCGCCTGGGCGGCTCGATCCTGGCGCAGACCTACGGCAAGCTCGGCCAGCAGGCCCCGGACGTCGACGACGCCGAGGACCTCAAGGCCTTCTTCGCGGTGATCCAGGGCCTCAACGCCGACGGCCACCTGCTGGCCTACCACGACCGTTCCGACGGCGGCTTGCTGGCCGCCGCCCTGGAAATGGCCTTCGCCGGCCACTGCGGCCTGGCCCTGCGCCTCGACGACCTGGCCTCCAGCCGCGAGGAACTCAATGCCGCGCTGTTCAGCGAAGAGCTGGGCGCGATCATCCAGGTCCGCGAAGCGGCCACCCCGGAAGTGCTGGCGCAGTTCAGCGCCGCCGGCCTGGGCGACTGCGTGGCGGTGATCGGCCAGCCGGTCAACGGCGACGCCATCGAGCTGGGCTTCAACGGCGAGCCGGTCTATAGCGCCGAGCGCCGCCTGCTGCAGCGCATCTGGAGCGAGACCAGCTACCAGATCCAGCGCCTGCGCGACAACGCCGACTGCGCCGACGAGGAATTCGACGGCCTGCTGGCCGAGGACAACCCCGGCCTGTCCGCCAAGCTCAGCTTCGACGTCAACGACGACATCGCCGCGCCCTACATCAGGAAGGGCGTGCGCCCGCAGGTGGCGATCCTCCGCGAGCAGGGCGTCAACGGCCAGGTGGAAATGGCCGCGGCCTTCGACCGCGCCGGCTTCGCCGCGGTGGACGTGCATATGAGCGACATCCTCGCCGGCCGCGTCAGCCTGGAAGACTTCAAGGGCCTGGTGGCCTGCGGCGGCTTCTCCTACGGCGACGTGCTCGGCGCCGGCGAAGGCTGGGCCAAGTCGATCCTGTTCAACGCCCGTGCCCGCGACGGCTTCCAGGCCTTCTTCGAGCGCAAGGACAGCTTCGCCCTGGGCGTGTGCAACGGTTGCCAGATGATGTCCAACCTGCACGAGCTGATCCCCGGCACCGAGTTCTGGCCGCACTTCGTGCGCAACCGCTCCGAGCAGTTCGAGGCGCGCGTGGCCGTGGTCCAGGTGCAGGAGTCGCAGTCGATCTTCCTGCAGGGCATGGCCGGTTCGCGCCTGCCCATCGCCATCGCCCACGGCGAAGGCCATGCGGAATACGAGAGCGAAGAGGCCCTACTGGAGTCCGACCTGTCCGGCTGCGTGGCGCTGCGCTTCGTCGACAACCACGGCAAGGTCACCGAGACCTACCCGGCCAACCCCAACGGCTCGCCGCGCGGCATCACCGGCCTGACCAGCCGCGACGGCCGCGTGACCATCATGATGCCGCACCCGGAGCGGGTGTTCCGCGCCGTGCAGAACTCCTGGCGCCCGGACGAGTGGCAGGAAGACGGCGGCTGGATGCGCATGTTCCGCAATGCCCGCGTCTGGGTGGGCTGAGTTCGAGCCCGGGACGGGAACAGGGGAAGGCTTCGGCCTTCCCCTTTTTCGTTGTGGCGCCGTTTCTCCCGGGTCGATGGCGCGTGGGGCGGGCCATCGCGGACGGAGTCCGCTCCTACGGGGGAGTGGCGTGGGTGGGGATGGCGTAGGGCGCATAACGCCTAAAGCGTTATCCGCCATTTTTCATCGGGCTTCGGTGCATTGGCCGGCGGCGGATAACCGCGAACGGTTATGCGCCCTACGGTCGAGCGCGGGTGTAGGAGCGGACTCCGTCCGCGATAATCACTGCTACGGGAATCCTGGAAGAGGAGGGGGCATTGGCCGAGTCGGAGATACTTCCCGAAGTCCGCCACGTGGAGGCCGGCCAGGCTCTGCGCCTGTGCCGTTGCGGCCGTTCGCCGACACTGCCGGATTGCCCGGCGGACTGCGCCCGGGCGCTGGTGTGGGTCGCGCCGCGCGAGCAGTTCCTGCTGCTCTGCCGCTGCGGCCGTTCGGCCGACCTGCCTTACTGCGATGGCAGCCACGCGCCCCCCACCGAAGGTTGGGCTGGGCGCTGGCGGCGCTTTATCGGAAAGTGATTTCGACTGAATCTGCACTCCATCACGTTTTACAAATCTTGGGAATTTTCCTCCAGAACGTGAAGGCAATCGCGCTGTCGAAATTTGCCGAGCATGACCGTCGAGTCAATGGAGGCAAAATGCCACCACCTGTGGCAGCATTCGCTCCTCGACTCCCCACCCGGTCCCGTTTTCCGCCACGGAGCGTCCGATGTACAAACTCTGCTTCTATGTTCCCGAGACTCACCTGGAGACGGTGAAGAAAGCGGTGTTCGCCGCAGGTGCAGGACGCATCGGTGCCTATGACAGTTGCTGCTGGCAGGCCCTCGGCCAGGGCCAGTTCCGCCCGCTGCAGGGCAGCAATCCCTTCCTCGGCGCGGCCGGCCTGCTCGAGCAGGTGGCCGAGTGGAAGGTGGAGATGGTGGTGGCCGACGAGCTGATCCACGACTCGGTCAAGGCGCTCAAGGCCGCGCACCCCTACGAGACACCGGCCTTCGAAGTGTGGCGGCTGTCGGACATGGTGTTCTAGCCGCCGCGGACATTAAAAAAGGCGCCCTCGGGCGCCTTTTCCGTTCTCCGCTCAGGGGCGGATCTCGATCAGCGTGCCGTCCTTGACCAGGCTCCAGACCTCCCGCATGTCCGGGTTGGTCATGGCGATGCAGCCGTTGGTCCAGTCCAGGGTGGAGAAGTACCACTCCGGGTACTCGTCGCTCAGCGGGGTGCCGTGGATCATGATCATGCCGCCGGGCGACAGGCCCTTCTCGCGGGCGCGCACCACGTCGCGGGCATTGGGGTAGGAGATGTGCATGGACAGGTTGAACTTGTCGCTGGTCTTGCGCCAGTCGATCCAGTAGAAGCCTTCCGGCGTGCGGTTGTCGCCCTCGGCCAGCTTGGTGCCGCGCGGGCTCTTGCCCAGGGAGATGCGGTAGCTCTTGAGGATCTTGCCGTTGCTCAGCAGGTGCAGCTTGTGCTCGGACTTGAGCACCAGCACCTTGTCGATGCGGCCTTCCAGGGTCGGCGTCGCATTGGCCTGCGAGAAGGCGGCAAAGGTCAGGCACAGAAAGGCAAGCAGCCAGCGCATGGAAAGACGATCCCCCGGATGTTCGATAAAGCGCCGCGATGCACGGCCCTGCAAAGTGTTCAGGTCTTCTTGTGGTGGCCCGGCATGGGTGCTATGGCCTCGTTGCGCACCGGGAAGTCCTGCCTCTGCCGGTCGCTGAAGTAGCATTCTAAGGTACGGCCCACGGTGGGGAAAGCCAGCTCCGACCAGGGAATCGCCGATTCTTCGAACAGGCCCACCTCCAGGCTTTCCTCGCCGGCGGCGAAGTCCAGGTCGGCCAGCTCGGCGCGGAAGAACATGTACACCTGGCTGATGTGCGGCAGGTCGAACAGGGTATAGAGCTGCAACTGGCGGACGCGGGCGCAGGCTTCCTCCAGCGTCTCGCGGGCGGCGGCCTGCTCGAGGGTCTCGCCGTTCTCCATGAAGCCCGCCGGCAGCGTCCAGAAGCCCTGGCGCGGGGCGATGGCGCGGCGGCACAGGAGGATGCGCCCCTCCCACACTGGCAGGCAGCCTGCGACGATGCGCGGGTTCTGGTAATGCACCGTCTGGCACTGGTCGCAGACATAGCGTGGCCGGTTGTCGCCGCTGGGGATGCGCAGGCTCACGCTGGCGCCGCACTGACTGCAGAATTTCATGCACTTTCCCTGGGAATCGATCTTGCCATCTTGCTCGCCGGAAGGCCCGCGCAGCAAGGGGGTGGGGCTTGGGGCGAGGCCGCCTTTCATGCCATGATTCCATAATTGAGCGAATGCCTTACACGCAGGATGTCCGCATGCTGGACGAGCTGCGCCGGCGTATCACGGCGCACACCCCACAGGACCTGAACAGCGAGCAGCGCTTCCCCGAAGCGGCGGTGCTGCTGCCCATCACCCCCAGCGAGGAGCTGGTGCTGACCCTGCGCGCCACCGGCTTGTCCACCCACAGCGGCGAGGTGGCCTTCCCCGGCGGGCGGCGCGACCCCGAGGACGTCGACCTGATCCACACCGCCCTGCGCGAGGCCGAGGAGGAGATCGCCCTGCCGCCGAGCCTGGTGGAGGTGGTCGGGCCGCTGAGCACCCTGGTCTCGCGCCACGGCATCAAGGTGACGCCGTTCGTCGGTTTCGTACCCGACTTCGTCGAGTACACCCCCAACGATGGCGAGATCGCCGCGGTGTTCAAGGTGCCGCTGGAGTTCTTCCGCGGCGACCCGCGGGAAATGACCCACCGCATCGACTACTTCGGGCGCAGCTGGTACGTGCCCAGCTACCGCTTCGGTGAGTACAAGATCTGGGGCCTGTCGGCGATCATGGTCGTCGAGCTGGTCAACCTGCTGTTCGATGAGCCCATCGACCTGCACCAAGCGCCGCCGCAATTCATCAAGCTCAGCTGAGCGGCGCGGTACGACAACAAGATGCCTGAGGAGCCACCGATGAAATACCGCCTGGGCGATGCCCGAGTCGAAACCCACCCCGACAGCTGGATCGCGCCGAACGCCGCGGTGATCGGCAAGGTGCGCCTGGACGCCGGCGCCAGCGTCTGGTTCAACGCCGTGCTGCGGGGCGACAACGAGCTGATCCACATCGGCGAGAACAGCAACGTCCAGGACGGCACCGTGATGCACACCGACATGGGCTTCCCGCTGAACATCGGCAAGGGCGTGACCATCGGCCACAACGTCATGCTGCACGGCTGCACGGTGGACGACTACAGCCTGATCGGCATCAACGCCGTGGTGCTCAACGGCGCGAAGATCGGCAAGTACTGCATCATCGGCGCCAACTCGCTGATCCCCGAGGGCAAGGTGATCCCCGACGGCTCGCTGGTCATGGGCTCGCCCGGCAAGGTGGTGCGCGAGCTGACCGAGCAGCAGAAGAAGATGCTCGAGGCCAGCGCCGCCCACTACGTGCACAACGCCCAGCGCTACGCCCGCGACCTGGTCGAGCAGGAAGCATGAGCCAGGAACGCCCGGTGGCCTCGCCCTGCGTCTACGTCTGCACCCTGGACGAGCAGGACCTGTGCATCGGCTGCCAGCGCACGGCGGACGAGATCACCCGCTGGGGCCGCATGGACAACGACGAGCGCCGCGAGGTGCTGCGCCAGTGCCACGAGCGCGCCCGCGAACAGGGCGTGCTGCTCTAGCGCGCCGACAGAACATCCCCTTCCCGAGGTTGCACGCAATGCCCCGTATTGGAACCCCCCTGTCGCCCACGGCGACCCGCGTACTGCTCTGTGGCTCCGGCGAGCTGGGCAAGGAAGTGGTGATCGAACTGCAACGCCTGGGCTGCGAAGTGATCGCCTGCGACCGCTACGCCGACGCTCCGGCCATGCAGGTGGCGCACCGCAGCCACGTGCTGAGCATGCTCGACGGCGCCGCCCTGCGCGCGGTGATCGAGCAGGAGAAGCCGCACTACATAGTCCCGGAGATCGAGGCCATCGCCACCGCCACCCTGGTCGAGCTGGAGGCCGAAGGCTACACCGTGGTGCCCAGCGCCCGCGCCGCGCAGCTGACCATGAACCGCGAGGGCATCCGCCGCCTGGCCGCCGAGGAGCTGGGCCTGCCCACCTCGCCGTACCACTTCGCCGACAGCTACGAGGACTATGCCGCCGGCGTCGCCGCCGTGGGCTACCCCTGCGTGGTCAAGCCGATCATGAGTTCCTCGGGCAAGGGCCAGAGCGTGCTCAAGTCCGACGCCGACCTCAAGGCCGCCTGGGACTACGCCCAGGAAGGCGGCCGCGCCGGCAAGGGGCGGGTCATCGTCGAAGGCTTCATCGACTTCGACTACGAGATCACCCTGCTCACCGTGCGCCACGTCGGCGGCACCACCTTCTGCGCGCCCATCGGCCACCGCCAGGTGAAGGGCGACTACCACGAGTCCTGGCAGCCTCAGGCCATGAGCCCGAAGGCCCTGGCCGAGTCGGAGCGGGTGGCCAGGGCGGTCACCGAGGCCCTGGGCGGCCGCGGCCTGTTCGGCGTCGAGCTGTTCGTCAAGGGCGACCAGGTGTGGTTCAGCGAAGTCTCGCCGCGCCCCCACGACACCGGCCTGGTCACCCTGATCTCCCAGGACCTCTCCGAGTTCGCCCTGCACGCGCGGGCCATCCTCGGCCTGCCGATCCCGGCGATCCGCCAGTTCGGGCCCTCGGCCTCGGCGGTGATCCTGGTGGAAGGCGAGTCGCGGCAGGTCAGCTTCGGCAACCTGGGCGCCGCGCTGACCGAGCCGGACAGCGCCCTGCGCCTGTTCGGCAAGCCGGAAGTCTCCGGCCAGCGGCGCATGGGCGTGGCCCTGGCGCGCGCCGAGTCCGTCGAGGAAGCGCGGGCCAAGGCCACCCGTTCGGCCGAGGCGGTGGTCATCGAGCTGTGAACCGCCTGGCGGGGCTGGCCTGGTGGGCGGCGGCGCTGCCGCTGATGCCGCTGGCCCTGCCACTGGCCGTGCGCACCCGGCGCACGGCCCTGCGCCTGGCGCCGGCGGCCGGTTCCCGCGAGGGGCTGGCCGGCGCCGAACTTCCCGGCGAACCGCTGCGGCTGCTGTTGCTCGGCGAGTCGACCGTCGCCGGCGTCGGCGCCTCCTGCCTGGATTTCGCCCTGGCCGGCCGCCTGGCTATTGCCCTGGCGGCGCGACTGCAGCGGCCGGTGGCCTGGCGGGCGTTGGGGGAGAACGGCATCACCGCGAGCGAAGCCTGCGAGCGCCTGCTGCCGCTGGCCGACGGGCGCTACGACCTGGTGGCGCTGGTCTTCGGCGTCAACGACACCACCCATTTCAGTTCCAGCGAGCGCTGGCAGGCATCCATCGCCCGCCTGGTCGGGCATTTCCAGGCCGGCGGCGCGCGGGTGGTGTGCACCGCCGTGCCGCCGCTGCGGCATTTCAGCGCCTTGCCCTGGCTGTTGCGGCAATTGCTGGGCTGGCGTGCGGCCTTGCTGGACCGCCAACTGCGGACATTGGTCACCGCCGAAGGTGCCGGTTATTGCGCGGTGGGGTTGGAGATGCAGCCGCAGTACCTGGCCATCGATGGCTATCACCCGTCGGCGCTGGGCTACCAGGTGTGGGGCGAACATCTGGCGGACTGGCTGGTGGCCGCGGACCGCGCCTGATGCCGGATCGCGGATGGAATCCGCTCCTACAGGTCCCCGGGAGACACGGTATTCCTTCCCCGTAGGAGCGGACCTTGTCCGCGATAGCCGGAGGTTCCGGCGCGATTCGCGGATGAGATCCGCTCCTACGATGGTATTTCCGCTGCTCTTGTAGGAGCGGGCCCTGCCCGCGATTCGCGCGCAGGGCGCGCTCCTACAGGGGATCGCCGCCGATCAGAGCTCCTGCTCCCGCGTCTCGTGCAGGCACAGCACCGCGATCAGGCTCAGCGCCGCCGCCACCGACACGTAGCCGCCGACCCAGCCCAGCCCGCCCATGCCCACCAGCTTCTGGGCGATGTAGGGCGCCACCGAGGCGCCGAGGATGCCGCCCAGGTTGTAGGCCGCCGAGGCGCCGGTGTAGCGCACGCGGGTGGGGAAGAGTTCCGGCAGCAGGGCGCCCATGGGGGCGAAGGTCACGCCCATGAGGAACAGCTCCAGGGCCAGGAAGGCCGCCACTTCCACCGACGAGCCCTGGCTCAGCAGCGGCTGCATGGTGAAGCCGGAGAGGATGGCGGCGACGCAGCCGACGATCAGCACCGGGCGGCGCCCGTAGCGGTCGCTCAGCCAGGCGGAGATGGGCGTGGCTGCGGCCATGAACAGCACGGCGAAGCACAGCAGGCCGAGGAACTGCTCGCGGCTGTAGCCCAGGCTGGTCACCCCGTAGCTCAGCGAGAACACCGTGGAGATATAGAAGAGGGCGTAGCACACCACCATGGCCAGGGCGCCCAGCAGCACCGGGCGCCAGTGGTGGGCGAACAGCTCGGCGATCGGCAGGCTGGAGCGTTCCTGGCGCGCCATGGCCTTGGCGAACACCGGGGTTTCCGCCAGCTTCAGGCGCACGTAGAGGCCGACGATCACCAGCAGCGCGCTGAGGATGAAGGGAATGCGCCAGCCCCAGGCGCGGAACTGCTCCTCGCTGAGGGCCATGGCCAGGCCGAGGAACAGGCCGTTGGCGGCGAGGAAGCCGATCGACGGGCCCATCTGCGGGAACATGCCGAACCAGGCGCGGCGGTGCCTGGGCGCGTTCTCCGTGGCCAGCAGCGCGGCGCCGCCCCATTCCCCGCCCAGCCCCAGGCCCTGGCCGAAGCGCAGCAGGCAGAGCAGCGCCGGGGCCCAGGCGCCGATGCTGTCGTAGCCCGGCAGTAGGCCGATCAGGGTGGTGGACAGGCCCATCAGCAGCAGCGAGGCGACCAGCGTCGACTTGCGCCCGATGCGGTCGCCGAAGTGGCCGAACAGCGCCGAGCCCAGCGGCCGGGCGAGGAAGGCGATGCCGAAGGTGATGAAAGCGCTGAGCATCTGCGCGGTGCCCGAGGTCTGCGGGAAGAACACCGGGCCTATCACCAGGGCGGCGGCGGTGGCGTAGACGTAGAAGTCGTAGAACTCGATGGCGGTGCCGATGAAGCTGGCGACCGCGACCCGCGCGGTGGAGTTGGCGGGTTGCTGTTCGGCGGCAGCGGCAAGGCTGGCGGTGGTCATGGGATGTCCCTGTCAGTCATGGCCGGCACGGCTCTGCGGGCGTGTCCGGCGGCGATGGATGCGTCGCCCGTGCGCGAGGCGGGAAGCGCCACCCGGGTAGGGGCCGGCGCGGGAGCCTCGCGGCGGGTCGGGGCGAGGCCGGGCGCAGGCACGGGGCCGGGCTCGGGCTGGCGGGCGGTCGACTGGCGCCGGGCGTTGCGCGGGTAGCGCAGGCCCTGGCGCGGGATGCTGGGTAAGCAGGGGGCGATTATAGGGCGCGGGCCGGCCGCTCAGGCAAGCCCGCCTGCGCTGCCCGGCGCCGGCGCGGCGGCGCGCCCGGTGAGCCAGACGCGCACGCTCTTCACGCGGTTCTCGCCGGACTGCAGGATTTCCAGGCGGTAGGGGCCGATGCGCAGGCACACCGGGCAGTCGGGAATCTGCTCCAGCGCCTCGGTGACCAGGCCGTTGAGGGTTTTCGGGCCTTCGCTGGGCAACTGCCAGCCGAGGGCGCGGTTGAGCTCGCGGATGTTCGCCGAGCCGTCGATCACGTAGGTGCCGTCGGCCTGGGGATGGATGTCCGGGTTGCGCAGGGCGTCGGCGTTGCTGAACTCGCCGACGATCTCCTCGAGGATGTCTTCCAGGGTGATGATGCCGATCACCTCGCCGTACTCGTCGACGACGATGCCGATGCGCCGCTTCTGCTTCTGGAAGTTGATCAACTGGGTGGCCAGCGGCGTGCTCTCGGGGATGAAGTAGGGCTCCAGGCAGGCCGCGCGCAGGCTGTCCTTGGTCAACTGGTTGTGCGTCAGCAGGCGGGCGATCTGGCGCATGTGGACGATGCCCTCGACCTGGTTGATGTCGTTGCGGAACACCGGCAGGCGCGTGTGGGTGGTGTTGCGCAGCTGGCCGATGATGCTCTCCACGTCATCGTCCAGGTCGATGCCCTGCACCTCGTTGCGCGGCACCATGAGGTCGTTCACGGTGATCTTTTCCAGGTCGAGGATGCTCAGCAGCATGTCCTGGCGGTTGGCGCTGAGCTTCTCGCTGGATTCGCTGACCACGCTGCGCAGCTCGTCGTTGTTCAGCGGCCGGCTGCGGCGCTGCGCCGGGTCCAGGCCGCACAGCCGCAGGATGCCGTTGCTCACCCCGTTCATCAGCCACAGCAGCGGGCTGAACAGGCGCTGCAGCCACAGCAGCGGCAGGCTGGCGGGGAAGGCCACGCGCTCCGGGCGCAGGGTGGCGTAGGTCTTGGGGGTGATCTCGCCGAAGATCAGCAGCACCAGGGTCAGCGCCAGGGCGGTGGGCGCCACCGCGAAGTCGCCCCACAGGCGCAGGGCCAGCACGGTGGCCAGGGACGAGGCGATGACGTTGACCAGGTTGTTGCCGATGAGGATGGTGCCCAGCAGGCGGTCGGTGCGCAGCAGCAGCCAGCTGGTGCGCCGCGCCGCGCGGTTGCCCTGCTTGGCCTGGTGGCGCAGGCGGTAGCGGTCGAGGCTGAGCACCCCGGTCTCGACGCTGGAGAAGAATGCCGAGCACAGCAGCAGGACGACCAGCAGGCCGATCAGGTAGCCGGGATGGATGTCGCCCATGCGTCGGGTTCCCTCAGCGTTCCGGGGCGCGCCCAGGCGCCGCCGGGCTCAGATGTGCAGGATGAATTCCTTGACCAGCTTGCTGCCGAAGTAGGCCAGCATCAACAGGCAGAAGCCGGCCAGGGTCCAGCGGATCGCCTTGTGCCCGCGCCAGCCGAGCTGGTGGCGGCCCCACAGCAGCACGGCGAAGACCACCCAGGCGAAGCAGGAGAGGATGGTCTTGTGCGCCAGGTGCTGGGTGAACAGGTTGTCGAGGAACAGCCAGCCGGAGACCAGCGACAGCGAGAGCAGCACCCAGCCGCCCCAGAGGAAGCCGAACAGCAGGCTTTCCATGGTCTGCAGCGGCGGGAAGTTGCGGATCAGCCCGGCCGGGTGCTTGTGCTTGAGGCGGTGGTCCTGCACCAGCAGCAGCAGGGCCTGGAACACCGCGATGGTGAGCAGGCCGTAGGCCAGCACCGAGAGCAGGATGTGCGCGAGGATGCCCGGCTGCTCGTTGATCGGCTCCAGGGTGCCGTGGGGCACCAGCACCGACAGCGCGGCGGTCAGCATGCCCAGGGGGAAGAGGAACAGCAGCAGGTTCTCCACCGGGATGCGCAGGCAGGCCAGCAGGGTCAGGGCGATCACCGCCGCGGCGATCAGGTTGGCGGCGTTGAAGAAGTCCAGCACCAGCCCGGCGTCGGTCAGCAGTTGCGGCGCCAGGCCCAGGCACTGGGCGATCAGCGCGGCCAGGCCGAGCGCCAGCAGCAGGGGTTTGTTCGGCGCGGCGCGGCGCGCCAGGCAGACACCGTGGTAGGCCGTGGCGCCCAGGTAGAGGAGGGCGGCGAGCAGGCTGGGCAGCAGAGGGTGCATAGCTTCTTGGGCGAATCCTTCGAAAGGTGCCGAGTTTGGCACAGAACGGCCGTGCCTAGAAAGCAGCCGGGAACGCTTCGCTTTCTCGCTGCGGCGGGATCATCGGCGGTGTCTGTGGCCTTCGCAGTTGGTTATAATCCCGCGCTTGCTGCCACGCCCACCCCGGCCGGCCACGGCCCGATAGGAACGCGCATGTTCGAAAACCTTACAGACCGCCTCTCGCAAACGCTGCGCCAGGTCACCGGCAAAGCCAAGCTGACCGAGGACAACATCAAGGATACGCTCCGCGAAGTGCGGATGGCCCTGCTCGAGGCCGACGTGGCCCTGCCGGTGGTCAAGGACTTCGTCAACCGCATCAAGGAGCGCGCGGTCGGCACCGAGGTGTCCAAGAGCCTGACCCCGGGCCAGGCCTTCGTGAAGATCGTCCAGGCCGAGCTGGTCGAGCTGATGGGCGCGGCCAACGAGGACCTGGCGCTCAACGCCGCGCCGCCGGCGGTCATCCTGATGGCCGGCCTGCAGGGCGCGGGCAAGACCACCACCGCCGGCAAGCTGGCGCGCTTCCTCAAGGAGCGCAAGAAGAAGTCCGTGCTGGTGGTCTCGGCGGACGTCTACCGCCCGGCGGCGATCAAGCAGCTGGAAACCCTGGCCAGCGACATCGGCGTGACCTTCTTCCCTTCCGACACCAGCCAGAAGCCGGTGGCCATCGCCGAGGCGGCGATCCGCGAGGCGAAGCTGAAGTTCATCGACGTGGTGATCGTGGATACTGCCGGTCGCCTGCATATCGACGCCGATATGATGGACGAGATCAAGCAGGTCCACGCGGCGATCCAGCCGGTGGAGACCCTGTTCGTGGTCGACGCCATGACCGGCCAGGACGCCGCCAACACCGCCAAGGCCTTCAACGACGCCCTGCCGCTGACCGGCGTGGTGCTGACCAAGGTCGACGGCGACGCCCGTGGCGGCGCCGCGCTCTCGGTGCGCGCCATCACCGGCAAGCCGATCAAGTTCCTCGGCATGGGCGAGAAGAGCGAAGCCCTCGACCCCTTCCACCCGGACCGCGTGGCCTCGCGCATCCTCGGCATGGGCGACGTGCTCAGCCTGATCGAGCAGGCCGAGCAGAACATGGACCGCGAGAAGGCCGAGAAGCTCGCGAAGAAGATCAAGAAAGGCAAGGGCTTCGACCTCGAGGACTTCCGCGACCAACTGCAGCAGATGAAGAACATGGGCGGCCTGGGCAGCCTGATGGACAAGCTGCCGATGCTCGGCGGCGTCAACCTGGCGCAGATGGGCAACGCCCAGGGCGCGGCGGAGAAGCAGTTCAAGCAGATGGAGGCGATCATCAACTCCATGACCCCCGCCGAGCGCCGCGACCCGGAAGTGATCAGCGGTTCGCGCAAGCGCCGCATCGCCCTGGGTTCGGGCACCCAGGTGCAGGACGTCGGCCGTCTCATCAAGCAGCACAAGCAGATGCAGAAGATGATGAAGAAGGTCACCGCCAAGGGCGGCATGGCCAAGATGATGCGCGGCATGGGGAGCATGTTCCCCGGCGGCATGCCGAAGATGTGAGCCGCAGGCCCGCCTGCCTGGCGGGCCGACGTGCTGCGGCTTGCGGCGCGGGGCTTTAGCTCATAGAATATGCGGCCTTTCGGGCTCCATGCCCGGGGGCTGCATTTCTTTTTTGCAAGCAAACCATAGGAACAACGTACGCATGGTAACCATTCGTCTGGCTCGTGGCGGCTCCAAGAAGCGCCCGTTCTATCACCTGACCGTGACCAACAGCCGCAACGCTCGCGACGGCCGTTTCGTCGAGCGCGTCGGTTTCTTCAACCCGATCGCCACTGGCGCCGAAGTCAAGCTCTCGGTCAACCAGGAGCGTCTGAACTACTGGCTGAGCCAGGGTGCCCAACCGTCCGAGCGCGTAGCCCAGCTGATCAAGGAAGCCGCCAAGGCTGCCTGAAGTCGATGAGCACGATGCCTGCCGCCGAGGAAATGATCGTTCTCGGCAAGATAGTTTCCGTGCATGGCATTCGTGGCGAGGTGAAGGTGTATTCCTTTACCGACCCGTTGGACAACCTGCTGGACTACCGGCGCTGGACGCTACGGCGTGGCACCGAGGTTCGACAGGCTGAACTGGTCAGTGGCCGCGTGCAGGGCAATGTCCTGGTGGCGAAGCTGAAGGGCCTGGATGATCGCGAAGTCGCCCGCACCTATGCGGATTTCGAGATCCTGGTGCCGCGCAGCGAGCTCCCGGAGCTGGACGACGGCGAGTTCTACTGGAGCCAGTTGGAAGGTCTCAAGGTGATCGATACGAACGGGCAACTGTTCGGGATACTCGACCACATGCTGGAGACCGGCGCCAACGACGTGATGGTGGTCAAGCCCTGTGCGGGCAGCCTGGACGACCGCGAGCGCCTGTTGCCCTATACGGAGCAATGCGTGCAATCGGTGGACCTGGCAGCCGGCGAGATCAGGGTGGACTGGGACGCGGATTTCTGACCCGCAGGGTAGGAGTTTCAACCCATGTGGATCGGGGTCATCAGCATCTTTCCGGAGATGTTCCGCGCCATCAGTGACTACGGCATCACCAGCCGTGCGGTGAAACAGGAGCTGATCCGGCTCGAGTGTTTCAACCCACGCAACAACACTGATGACCGTCACCAGACGGTGGACGACCGGCCCTTCGGCGGTGGTCCGGGCATGGTGATGAAGATCAGGCCGCTGGAAGGCGCACTGGGCGATGCCCGGCAAGCCGCAGGCGGACCGGCGAAGGTGATCTACCTGTCGCCGCAGGGCCGCAAGCTGACGCAGGCGGCCGTGAAGGAACTGGCGAACGAGGAACGACTGATCCTGATCGCCGGGCGTTACGAAGGCATCGACGAGCGCTTCATTGAAGAGCATGTCGATGAGGAATGGTCGATTGGCGATTATGTCCTGTCCGGGGGTGAGCTTCCGGCCATGGTGCTGATCGACGCGGTCACGCGGTTGTTGCCCGGTGCATTGGGCCACGTGGACTCCGCCGAGGAGGACTCCTTCACGGATGGCCTGCTCGACTGTCCGCACTACACCCGCCCCGAGGTGTACGCAGACAAACGTGTTCCCGAGGTGCTGCTCAGCGGCAACCACGAACACATCCGGCGCTGGCGTTTGCAGCAGTCCCTAGGCAGGACCTGGGAACGACGTGCCGATCTTCTGGATTGCCGCTCGCTTTCTGGAGAAGAGAAGAAGCTGCTGGAGGAATACATCCGCCAGCGGGACGATAGTTAACGTATCGATGGCGAGCGCCGAGCGCTTGTCTTAGGAGCACGAAATGACCAACAAGATCATTCAGCAGATCGAAGCTGAACAGATGAGCAAAGAGATTCCGGCGTTCGCCCCCGGCGACACCGTAATCGTCCAGGTGAAAGTGAAGGAAGGCGACCGTCAGCGTCTGCAGGCCTTCGAAGGCGTCGTGATCGGCAAGCGCAACCGCGGCCTGAACAGCGCGTTCACCGTTCGCAAGATCTCCAACGGCGTAGGCGTCGAGCGTACCTTCCAGACCTACAGCCCGCTGGTAGACAGCATCAGCGTCAAGCGTCGCGGCGACGTGCGCAAGGCCAAGCTGTACTACCTCCGCGAACTGTCCGGCAAGGCAGCGCGCATCAAGGAAAAACTGGTCTGAGTCCACGACTCCCAGTCGATCCGGAAAAAAGCAGCCCTCGGGCTGCTTTTTTCATGCCTGGGATTTGGTGGGAAGGTGATGGCAACCTGTAGGAGCGGGCCCTGCCCGCGATTTCGCGCGCAGGGCGCGCTCCTACAACTATGCCTCCGGAACCGTGGGGCGCGTGCGTAGGACTCCGTCCGCGATCAGGCCAACAGACGACTCCCGGTTTCCCGGCTTCCCGGCCGCCTCACGGCCGCATGCTGACGCGCAGCGAAGCCTGGGACAGGTCGATGTCCTGCAGGCTCAGGCTGCCCATGCTCTGGCTCTGCGGGGCGCCGGCGACGCGGATGTTGTCGAAGCGCATCTCGCCGATGGAGCTGGGCAGGCGCAGGCTGATGGAGCCGTCGGGGTTGACGTTGGAGGCCAGGTGCTCGGTGTCGTAGACCACGTCCTTCATCGAGGTTTCGGCCTGCAGGCTGTCCACCACCGGCAGCACCAGGCGCGCCAGCTGCTTCATGGTGCCCACGCCGTCGCCGGCCTCGGCGCTGACGAACAGGCTCTGCAGCGCCTCGTCGAAGCCCTGGGCGTTGATGCCGCTCATCTCGCTGTCGCTCAGCGGCTTCAGCCCGCGCTGCTGGTGGCTCTGGCCGATCGCAGGAGCCTGGCGCTGGATGTCCGCGCTGGCCAGTTGGAAGGGCCCGAGCAGGGCCGCCACCAGGGTGGCGGCCAGGCGCAGGTTGTTCTGCTTCTTCAGCGCCCGCCTGACCTGGCGCTCGCTGATCCAGCCCTGGGCGATCAGGGTTTCCCCCAGGCGCAGGCCGTTGCGCAACTGCAGCTGGATCGCCTGGTCCAGCTGGGCGGCGCTGATCAGGCCCTTGTTGACGAGAATCTGGCCGAGGCGGGAATTCTGGGTATTGGACATGGTGGTGGACCGCGTAGGCAAAGAATGATGGCGTGGTGCAATCATTGCTTCCGGCACGCCGCCTGTCACCCATCTTAGGATAGGCTGACGAAGGATTCGCCAGCCGATCCCGGGGCATTCCGACTATCGGTCGCCCTCCTTGCCGGCGGCGTCGGCGCCTTCCTCGATCAGCGCTATCACCAGCCAGCCCTCCCCGGGGGTCAGGGGCCGGGTGCTACTGGCCACGTGCATCCAGCCCGACGGGTCGCGGGCGAACAGCAGGGTGGCGGCGTTGCCGTACAGCGCCTGGTACCGCTCCCAGCCGAAGCTCTCGCTGAGCAGGGTGCTGCGCACCTCGGCGCCGCGGGACAGCAGGCCGGCGAACTGCGGGTAGCTCAGCTCGCGCGGGCTCAGGTTCTGCCCGCGGTGCTGGTCGCTGGCGCGGTGCTTGTCGCTGCGCCGGCTCTCCTGGCCGCTGGTCAGGCTGTAGAGGCGGGCGCCGAACTCGTGGCGGAAGCGCATGCAGGCCAGGGTGTTCAGCTCGCCCGAGGGCGACAGGGCCAGCAGGTGGCCGAGGCCGACCAGGTCCAGGTGCGCCTCGGCATGCTGCGAGGTGGGGTTGCCGAAGTAGGTGGGCAGGTTGTCCATGCGCGCGGCGCGGATGTTCTCCCAGCTGGAGTCGGTGAGCAGCACGCGGCTGCCGGCGTTCTTCAGCGCCGTGCCGATGGCCCGCGCCACCGGGTTGGCGCCGACGATGAGGAAGCCGCTGGGCGCCGGCTCCGCCACCTTCAGCAGGCGCGCCAGGGGCCGCGCGGTGGCGCTCTGCAGGACCACGGTGCCGATGATCACCAGGAAGGTCAGCGGCACCAGCAGCTGGGCCTGTTCATGGCCGGCTTCCTGCAGGCGGATGGCGAAGATCGCCGAGACCGCCGCCGCGACTATCCCGCGCGGGGCTATCCAGGCCAGCAGCGCGCGTTCGCGCCAGTCCAGCGACGAGCCGGCGCTGCTCACCAGCACGTTCAGCGGCCGCGCCACGAACTGGATCAGCGCCAGCACCAGCAGCGCCGCCGGGCCCAGGCCGAGCAGGGCGGACAGGTCCAGGCGCGCGGCGAGGACGATGAACAGGCCGGAGATCAGCAGCACGCTGAGGTTCTCCTTGAAGTGCAGGATCTGCCGCACGTCCACGCCCTTCATGTTGGCCAGGCACATGCCCATCAGCGTCACCGCCAGCAGGCCGGACTCGTGCACCGTCAGGTTGGCGCCGATGAAGATGCCCAGCACCGCCGACAGCGCGGCCAGGTTGTGCAGGTAGTCCGGCAGCCACTGGCGGCGCAGCACCTGGCCCAGGGCCAGGCCGCCGAGGATGCCGAAGGCGCTGCCGCAGGCGATCACCGCGGCGAAGGTCAGCAGGCTGTCGCGCCAGCCGCTGCCGGCGTCGCTGGCGGCGATGAAGCTGTACACCACCACCGCCAGCAGCGCGCCCAGCGGGTCGATGACGATGCCTTCCCAGCGCAGGATGTTGGCGATGGTCGCCTTCGGCCGCACCACGCGCAGCATCGGCACTATCACCGTGGGGCCGGTGACCAGGGTGAGGGTGCCGAACAGCAGCGCCATCTCCCAGCCGAAGCCCAGCAGCCAGTGCGTCGCCAGGGCGATCACGCCCCAGGTCAGCAGCGCGCCCCAGGTGACCATGCGCTGCACCACCTTGCCGATCTCGCGCCATTCGCTGAAGTGCAGGGTAAGGCTGCCCTCGAAGAGGATCAGCGCCACCGACAGCGAGACCAGGGGGAACAGCAGCGGGCCGAACAGCGCCTGCGGGTCGAGCAGGCCGAGCAGGGGGCCGGCGAGGATGCCGGACAGCAGCAGGAAGAGGATCGCCGGCAGGCGCAGGCGCCAGGCCAGCCACTGGCAGAGCAGGGCGCCGGCGCCGATGCCGCCGAGGGAAAGCAGAACGCGGGTTTCATCCATGCGTGGGGTTCCTTGACGAGGGTTTGGCTGGCCGCGGACGGCCCGCCTGTGGAAGACTAGCCGCGTCCCGACCGCTTTAGAAACCGCCAGCGCATGACACCCGTTGCCCATCCCCTGATCGACCGTTTTCTCGACGCCCTGTGGCTGGAGAAAGGCCTCTCCGACAACACCCGCCTGGCCTACGGCAGCGACCTGGCGCTGTTCAACGGCTGGCTGGGCGAGCAGGGCGTGGCCCTGGAGCGCGCCGGCCGCGAGCTGATCCTCGACCACCTGGCCTGGCGCCTGGCCCAGGGCTACAAGGCCCGCTCCACCGCGCGCTTCCTCTCCGGGGTGCGCGGCTTCTACCGCTACTGCCTGCGCGAGAACCTCATCGCCGAGGACCCGACCCTGCAGGTGGAACTGCCGCAACTGGGCAAGCCGCTGCCCAAGTCGTTGTCCGAGGCCGACGTCGAGGCGCTGCTGGCCGCGCCCGAGACCGAGGACCCGCTGGGCCTGCGCGACCGCGCCATGCTGGAGGTGCTCTACGCCTGCGGCCTGCGCGTCAGCGAACTGGTCGGCCTGACCCTGGAACAGCTCAACCTGCGCCAGGGCGTGGTGCGGGTGTTCGGCAAGGGCAGCAAGGAACGCCTGGTGCCGCTGGGCGAGGAGGCCATCCTGTGGATCGAGCGCTACATGCGCAATGCCCGCGGCGACCTGCTCGGCGGCCGCCCCAGCGACGTGCTCTTCCCCAGCCTGCGCGGCGAGCAGATGACGCGCCAGACCTTCTGGCACCGCATCAAGCACCACGCCAGGGTGGCCGGCATCGGCAAGTCGCTGTCGCCGCACACCCTGCGCCACGCCTTCGCCACCCACCTGCTCAACCACGGCGCCGACCTGCGCGTGGTGCAGATGCTGCTGGGCCACAGCGACCTGTCGACCACCCAGATCTATACCCACATCGCCCGCGCGCGCCTGCAGGAGCTGCACGCTCAGCACCACCCGCGCGGTTGAGCGTAGGAGCAACTGTCTTCTGGGCTCCCTCGTTCGCGGGGGTGACTGGATCGAAATTCGCGTCTCCCATGTCGCCCCATTGTAGGAGCGGGCCCTGCCCGCGATTCGCGCGCAGGGCGCGCTCCTACAGGAGAATGGCATGGCTCGGCCAGCGTAGGAGCGGACTTCGTCCGCGATGGGCCGATCCCGCGCGCCGTCATCGCGGATAAATCCGCTCCTACAGGTTGCCGCTACGTTCGCGCATCCGTAGGGCGAATAACCGTTCGCGGTTATCCGCCGCTTGACCTAAACCGGCTGCCGCCTGCGGCCTGTAGCCTCGTGCTACAAGCGTGCGGTTCGGTGGAGGGCCGCCCTGTGATAGTCTTCGGGGTTCATCCACAGGAGTTTTCCATGCGTCTGTCCCGATTCCTGGTTGCCGCGGCCCTGGGCCTGGCCAGCACCTTCGTCCTGGCCGCCGAGCCCGACCAGACCATCCGCAAGACCCTGCAGTCGCTGCAGCCCGACCTGCCCATCGAAGCCATCAGCGCCAGCCCGGTGCAGGGCCTGTACCAGGTCCAGCTCAAGGGCGGCCGCGTGCTCTACGCCAGCACCGACGGCAACTTCGTCGTGCAGGGCAACATCTACCAGGTGAAGGATGGCGCGGCCACCAACATCACCGAGGTCGCCGAGGCGGCCGGCGTGGCCAAGACCATCAATGCCCTGCCCGCCAGCGACATGGTGGTGTTCCCCGCCCAGGGCAAGGCCAAGGCCCACATCACCGTGTTCACCGACACCACCTGCCCCTACTGCCAGAAGCTGCACGCCGAGGTGCCGGAGCTGAACAAGCGCGGCATCGAGGTGCGCTACCTGGCCTTCCCGCGCCAGGGGCCGAAGTCCCCGGGTGACCAGCAGCTGCAGGCGGTGTGGTGCTCCAAGGACCGCGCCGCGGCCATGACCGACATGTTCCACGGCAAGGAAATCAAGGCCGCGCAGTGCCCCAACCCGGTGGACAAGCAGTTCGAGCTGGGGCAGATGGTCGGCGTGCAGGGCACCCCCGCGATCATCCTCGAAAGCGGCCAGATGCTGCCGGGCTACCAGAGCGCCGGCGAAATCGCCAAGCTGGTGCTGGACACCAAGTGAATCGGGCCCTGCGCCTGATTTGACTAATGGGGAGCCGCTTCGTAATGTGCGGTTCCTTTAACCATGAGGCCGGGCGCTCGCCCGGCCTTCGTACGGTACGTCCCCGTCCTCGCCGCCTGCGCGCCGCGTGCCGGGGCGTACCCCGTTTGCCGCGATGATGGGGAGTTTCAGCGTGAAACCGGTGAAAGTGGGAATCTGTGGGTTGGGGACCGTCGGTGGCGGTACCTTCAATGTACTCAAACGCAACGCCGAGGAGATTGCCCGCCGTGCCGGGCGTGGTATCGAGGTTGCGCAGATTGCCGCCCGTCGCCCCAACCCGAAATGCGAAACCGGCAGCACCCCCATCACTGCCGACATCTTCGACGTGGCGAACAACCCGGAAATCGACGTGGTCATCGAACTGATCGGTGGCTACACCCTGGCCCATGAGCTGGTGCTCAAGGCCATCGAGAACGGCAAGCACGTGGTCACCGCGAACAAGGCGCTGATCGCCGTGCACGGCAACGAAATCTTCGCCAAGGCCCGCGAGAAGGGCGTGATCGTCGCCTTCGAGGCCGCGGTGGCCGGCGGCATCCCGGTGATCAAGGCGATCCGCGAAGGCCTGGCGGCCAACCGCATCAACTGGCTGGCCGGCATCATCAACGGCACCGGCAACTTCATCCTCACCGAGATGCGCGAGAAGGGCCGCGCCTTCGCCGACGTGCTCAAGGAAGCCCAGGCGCTGGGCTACGCCGAGGCCGACCCGACCTTCGACGTCGAGGGCATCGACGCCGCGCACAAGCTGACCATCCTGGCGTCCATCGCCTTCGGCATCCCGCTGCAGTTCGACAAGGCCTACACCGAGGGCATCACCAAGCTGACCACCGCCGACGTGAACTACGCCGAGGCCCTGGGCTACCGCATCAAGCACCTGGGCGTGGCGCGCCGCACCGACAAGGGCATCGAGCTGCGCGTGCACCCGACGCTGATCCCGGCCGACCGCCTGATCGCCAATGTGAACGGCGTGATGAACGCCGTCATGGTCAACGGCGACGCCGCCGGTTCCACGCTGTTCTACGGCGCCGGCGCCGGCATGGAGCCCACCGCTTCCTCGGTGGTCGCCGACCTGGTCGACGTGGTCCGCGTGCTCACCACCGACCCGGAGAACCGCGTGCCGCACCTGGCGTTCCAGCCGGACGCGCTCTCCGACCACCCGATCCTGCCGATCGACGCCTGCGAAAGCGCCTACTACCTGCGCATCCAGGCCAAGGACCACCCGGGCGTACTGGCCCAGGTGGCGACCATCCTCTCCGAGCGCGGCATCAACATCGAATCGATCATGCAGATGGAAGTCGAAGAGCATGACGGTCTGGTGCCGATGATCCTGGTTACCCACCGCGTGCTCGAGTCCCGCATCATCGAAGCCATCGCCGCGCTGGAAGCGCTGGATGACGTGGTCGGCAATGTCGTACGCATTCGCGTCGAACAGCTCAATTAACTCGGAGCTGCAAGCTGCAAGCCATAAGCTGCAAGCGGGGGTTCCGCTTGAAGCTTGAAGCTTGAAGCTTGAAGCTCAAACCGAAGGTTTGATCTATGCGCTACATCAGTACCCGCGGCCAGGCGCCCGCGCTGAACTTCGAAGACGTGCTGCTGGCGGGCCTGGCCAGCGACGGCGGCCTCTACGTGCCGGAAAACCTGCCGCGCTTCACCGTCGAGGAGATCGCCTCCTGGGCCGGCCTGCCGTACCACGAGCTGGCCTTCCGGGTGATGCGCCCGTTCGTCGCCGGCAGCATCAGCGACGCCGACTTCAAGAAGATCCTCGAAGAGACCTACGGCGTCTTCGCCCACAACGCCGTGGCGCCGCTGCGCCAGCTCAACGGCAACGAATGGGTGCTGGAGCTGTTCCACGGCCCGACCCTGGCCTTCAAGGACTTCGCCCTGCAACTGCTCGGCCGCCTGCTCGACCACGTGCTGACCAAGCGTGGCGAGCGCGTGGTGATCATGGGCGCCACCTCCGGCGACACCGGCTCGGCGGCCATCGAGGGCTGCAAGGCCTGCGAAAACGTCGACATCTTCATCATGCACCCGCACAACCGCGTGTCCGAGGTGCAGCGCCGGCAGATGACGACCATCCTCGGCGAAAACATCCACAACATCGCCATCGAAGGCAACTTCGACGACTGCCAGGAGATGGTCAAGGCCAGCTTCGCCGACCAGGGCTTCCTGAAAGGCACCCGCCTGGTGGCGGTCAACTCGATCAACTGGGCGCGGATCATGGCCCAGATCGTCTACTACTTCCACGCCGCCCTCCAGCTCGGCGCGCCGGCCCGTTCCGTGGCCTTCTCGGTGCCCACCGGCAACTTCGGCGACATCTTCGCCGGCTACCTGGCGCGCAACATGGGCCTGCCGGTCAGCCAACTGATAGTCGCGACCAACCGCAACGACATCCTGCACCGCTTCATGTCCGGCAACCGCTACGACAAGGACACCCTGCACGCGTCGCTGTCGCCGTCCATGGACATCATGGTCTCGTCCAACTTCGAGCGCCTGCTGTTCGACCTGCATGGCCGCAACGGCAAGGCCATCGCCGAGCTGATGGACGCCTTCAAGGCCACCGGCAAGCTGTCCGTCGAGGACGACCGCTGGACCGAGGCGCGCCGCCTGTTCGATTCCCTGGCGGTGGACGACGAGCAGACCTGCCAGACCATCGCCGAGGTCTACGCCGAGTGCGGCGAACTGCTGGACCCGCACACCGCCATCGGCGTGCGCGCCGCCCGCGAATGCCGCCGCAGCCTGGCCATCCCCATGGTCACCCTGGGCACCGCGCACCCGGTGAAATTCCCCGAAGCGGTGGAAAAGGCCGGCATCGAGGCCGTCCCGGCGCTGCCGGCGCACCTGGCCGACCTGTTCCAGCGCGAAGAGCGCTGCACCGTGCTGCCCAACGAACTGGCCAAGGTCCAGGCCTTCGTCAGCGCCCACGGCAACCGCGGCAAACCGCTCTAAGCCGGTCGAAAGAAAAGCCCGCCAGCTTGGCGGGCTTTTTCGTTTCCGGGGCAAATATCTGAGGTTATTGAACTTTTTCCTGCAGAAAGGGGTCTTTTCCTGACGTATCCGTTGTATCCCAGGAGAACCCCATGGACCGACTCGAGCCCCTGCTCGCAGCCATCTTCAGCCAATACGCCCACGATCTCGGACCCGCGCGTCCGGACGGTGGCCGGGTGCTGAGCCTGAGCACCTCCGAAGGCGAGGTCGTCCTGCGTCGCGTCCTCAGTGGCGACCAACTGGCCGACGAGCGCAATTGCCAGGAAGCGCTGGAGGCCATCAGCCGCGACCTGGCGGTCCAGGAGGGACGGATCTGCAACGACGTCATCCACGCCCTGCGCCAGCGCGCCGCCCAGGTGCTCAGCTACGACGCCTGAGCCCGCCAGCTCCATCGGGAATGCCGCCGCCCCGGCCCGGGGCGGCGGCATTTGCGTTTCTACAGCCGCCCGCACTGCACCAGGCGGGCGCGGATGGCCCCGGTGGTGCGGCCATGGGCGCGGGCGATGGCGGTGACAGGTTCGCCCTCGTCGAAGCGCTGCAACAGGGCCTGTTCCTCTTCCTCGTTCCAGGGCTTGCCGGCCTGCTCCGGGCTCGGGCGCACCTTGCCCTGGGCTTCGAGGGCCTGGATTGCCTGGAACAGCGCGCGGATCACCTCCGGCGCCTGGCAGGCATCGCCGCCGGGAAGGGCTTGCCCGGTGCGCGGATCGAGGCCGTGGGCCAGCTTGCGCAGCGTGTCCAGGCAATGCGGGTTCGTTTCCATGAAGCCGTCTCCTCTGCGGAGCGTCCGGAATGGACGCCGAAAGGATCAGGTAGTGGATTTCCTGGTGCGGATCAGTCGGCCCGGTCGCTTTTCCCTGTAGGAGCGAGCTTGCTCGCGAACCCAGGTCCGGCCCGCACACCAGCCTAACCGGCGAGCGACGTGCTGTTCGGCCGCTGCGGACAGCCCCCTCTCCCGCTTGCGGGAGCGGGCTGGGGTGAGGGCAACGGACTTCGACGATACGACGGCGCTGGGCCTGGGCCGCTCCCCCTCCCTAACCCTCCCCCGCAAGCGGGAGAGGGGACCGTTGGGCAGAACGAGGGGCCATGGAGCCAGCCGGTAGCCCCGTTCGCGAGCAAGCTCGCTCCTACAAGAGCGGGCGGGTGTGCAGGATGACTGCTTGGTTTCGCTTGACGCCGAACGGCTCCCTCTCCCTTCAGGGAGAGGGCTGGGGAGAGGGTTGCGGACGTCGACGACACACCGATGCTGGGCTTGACTCCGCACCCCCTCCCTAACCCTCCCCCGCAAGCGGGAGAGGGGACCGTTGGGCAGAGTGAGGGGCCATGGCGTCAGCCGGTAGCTCCGTTCGCGAGCAAGCTCGCTCCTACAAGAGCGGGCGGGCGTGCAGGATGTCTGCTTGGTTTCGCTTGACGTCGAACGGCTCCCTCTCCCTTCAGGGAGAGGGCTGGGGAGAGGGTTGCGGACGTCGACGACACACCGATGCTGGGCTTGACTCCGCACCCCCTCCCTAACCCTCCCCCGCAAGCGGGAGAGGGGACCGTTGGGCAGAACGAGTGGCCACGCAGTCAGCCGGTAGCCCCGTTCGCGAGCAAGCTCGCTCCTACAGGGGCGCGGCTCAAACCGCTCCATCACGCCGCAGCGCGGCGATCTGTTCGCCGTCGTAGCCCAGTTCCGCCAGGATCGCGTCGTTGTGCTCGCCCAGCTTCGGGCCTATCCACTCGGCCGAGCCGGGGGTTTCCGAGAGCTTGGGCACTATGCCGGGCATCTTGAAGGGCTTGCCGTCCGGCAGCTTCGCCGAGAGGAACATCTCGCGGGCGAGGAATTGCGGGTCGGTGAACATGTCCTCGGCGGAGTAGATGCGGCTGGCCGGCACCTCGGCTTCGTTCAGTACCTTCAGCACCTCTTCCTGCGGCAGCGAGCGGGCCCAGCGGTCGATCACCCCGTACAGCTCGTCGCGCCGCGCGTCGCGGCCGTCGTTGCCGGCCAGCTGCGGGTCGTCGGCCAGGTCCTGGCGGCCGATGGCGAGCATGAAGCGGCGGAAGATGGCGTCGCCGTTGGCGGCGATCTGCACGTGCCTGCCGTCGGCGGTGGTGTGCACCGAGGAGGGGGTGATGCCGGGCATGATGTTGCCGCTGCGCTCGCGGATGAAGCCGAACACGTCGAACTCCGGGACCATGGACTCCATCATGGCGAACACCGCCTCGTACAGCGCCACGTCCACCACCTGGCCCTGGCCGCCGTTGACCTCGCGGTGGCGCAGGGCCATGAGCGCGCCTATGACGCCCCACAGGGCGGCGATGGAGTCGCCGATGGAAATGCCGGTGCGCACCGGCGGGCGGTCCTCGAAGCCGGTGATGTAGCGCAGCCCGCCCATGGATTCGCCCACCGCGCCGAAGCCCGGCTGGTCCTTGCAGGGGCCGCTCTGGCCGAAGCCGGACAGGCGCACCATCACCAGCTTCGGGTTCAGCGCGTGGAGCACATCCCAGCCCAGGCCGAGCTTCTCCAGCACGCCGGGGCGGAAGTTCTCGATCAGGATGTCGGCCTCGGCCAGCAGCTTCTTCAGTACCTCGCGGCCGGCTTCCTGCTTGAGGTTGAGGGTCAGCGAGCGCTTGTTGCGCGCCTGCACGAACCACCACAGCGAGGTGCCTTCGTAGAGCTTGCGCCACTTGCGCAGCGGGTCGCCGCCGTCGGGCGATTCGATCTTGGTGACCTGCGCGCCGAACTCGGCGCACAGGCGCGCGGCGAAGGGGCCGGCGATCAGGGTGCCGAGCTCCACGACCTTGAGGCCGGCGAGGGGTTTGGCGGTGGCGTTCATCGGGTGTTCCGTCGGTCGGGCAGTGTGGGGCGACTCTAGCGTGGCTCGCGGCCGACGGGTAGCCCGGCGGCGCGGGCAAAGCTGACCGATCGGTTGTGAAGGCGTTCCGCGATCGGCTCCGGGCGCGTAGAGTAGGGAGCATTCCCACACTTTTTTCAGGCCGGCCCGGGTATCCGCTCATGTGTGCCGTTGATCTTCCTCCTTCTGCCGACCCCATGCCGCCTGCGCCCCGGATGCCGAAGGAGGGCGCATGTCGCTGAGCCTGCCCACCCTGCTGCTGGTGGATCTCTACATCCTCGCCCTGGTCGGGGTGCTGATGTTCTTCGCCTGGTACGGCGGGCGCCGCGAGCCGACCCTCGGCTACATGGCCGGCATGCTCCTGCTCGGGGCGCTGTCCACCTTCCTCATCGCCCTGCGCAGCTTCGGCCTGGAGATGCTGGCCATCGTCGCCGGCAACGTGGTGGTGATGCTTTCCTGCGCGCTGCTGTGGACCAGCATGCGCGTGTTCGCCGGGCGCGCGCCCTACTGGCCCGGCGTGGCCGCGGGGGCCGTGCTCTGGCTGCTGCTGTGCCTGTGGCCGGCCTTCCTGCAGTCGATGGTCGCTCGCATCCAGGTCCACTCGGCGCTGACCGTGGTCTACTGCCTGCTCGCCGCCGCCGAGCTGTGGCGCAGCCGCCGGCGCCTGGAAGTGCCGCTGCGGCCGACCCTGGCCCTGCTGCTGTTCCACGCGGGCTTCTACACCCTGCGCATCTTCGTCGACCGCGGCGCGGTGCCGGGCGAGCCCTCGGGCACCTACACCACCCTGTTCACCCTGCTGGTGTTCGAGACCATGCTGGTCGCCGTCGGCCTGGCCTTCACCACCCTGACCATGGTCAAGGACCGCGCCGAGCTGAAGTTCCGCTCGGCGGCCCTGAGCGACCCCCTGACCGGCATCGGCAACCGCCGCGCCTTCATGGATTCCGGCGAGCGCCTGCTGCGCCTGTGCGCCGAGCGCGGCGAGCCGGTGGCGCTGCTGGTCTGCGACCTGGACAACTTCAAGCGCCTCAACGACGCCTACGGCCACCCGGTGGGCGACCGCGCCCTGCAGGAGTTCAGCCGCATCACCGCCTCGCGCATGCGCCGCCAGGACGTGTTCGGGCGCATCGGCGGCGAGGAGTTCGCCTGCCTGCTGACCGGGGCCGGCACCGAGGCCGCCTGCCAGGTGGCCGAGCGCATCCGCCGGGAGTTCGCCGAGGTTCCGTTCGTCGGTGAGGGCCTGCTCAGCGTCAGCATCGGCGTGGCCACCAGCGAGGAGGGCGGCTACGAGCTGGCGCGGCTGCTGTCGCTGGCCGACCAGGCGCTGTACCTGGCCAAGGCCAAGGGCCGCAACCGCATCGAGCTGTCGGCCTCCCGCCCGGGGCACGAAGGCCGCGGCCACCGCTGAGCGCGACGAGGGCGGCAGGGCGGGCGCAATCGGGGTAGACTTGCCGCCTTCGCATCGCTGGGATAGACCATGGCCCTCTCCGCCACCCCCTACAAGGCCGACATCAGCCTCACTGACCTGGACCGCGGCGTCTACGAGACCCTGCGCTTCACCGTCGCCCGCCACCCCTCGGAAACCGAGGAGCGCCTGGCGGTCCGCCTGCTCGCCTTCGTGCTCTGGTACAACGAGCAGCTGGCCTTCGGCCGGGGCCTGTCGGACGTCGAGGAGCCGTCGCTGTGGGAGAAGAGCCTGGACGACCGCATCCTGCACTGGATCGAGGTCGGCCAGCCGGACAGCGAGCGCCTGGTGTGGTGCTCGCGGCGTTGCGAAAGACTCTCGCTGCTGGCCTACGGCAACCTGCGCGTATGGACCACCAAGGTCCTCGACGGCGTGCGCCACCTGAAGAACCTCAATGTCGCCGCCGTCCCTCAGGAGCCTCTGGAGGAACTGGCCCGCGACCTGCCGCGCTCGATCAACTGGACCCTGATGATCAGCGAGGGGACGATCTTCGTCACCGACGAGAACGGCCAGCACGAACTGCAACTGGAATGGCTGATGGGCGAGCGATAAAAGCCGCCGGAAAGGACACTGTACGACCGATGCGCATCGACCCCCGCCCGCTTCCCGAACACCTGCCCGACCTCGGCGACCTGCCGCCGCTGCTCACCCGCCTGTACGCCGCCCGTGGCGTGAAGTCCGCCGAGGAGCTGGACAAGGGCCTGGCGCGGCTGATCCCGTACCGCCAGCTCAAGGGCATCGACGCCGCCGTCGAGCTGCTGGTCGACGCCTTGCAGAAGCGCCAGCGCATCCTCTACGTCGGCGACTTCGACGCCGACGGCGCCACCGCCAGCAGTGTCGGCGTGCTGGCCCTGCGCCTGCTCGGCGCGGCCTGGGTCGACTACCTGGTGCCGAACCGCTTCGAATACGGCTACGGCCTGACCCCGGAAATCGTCGCGGTCGCCCTGGAGAAACGCCCGGAGCTGCTGGTCACCGTGGACAACGGCATCTCCAGCATCGACGGCGTGGCCGCGGCCAAGGCCGCCGGGCTGCGCGTGCTGGTCACCGACCACCACCTGCCGGGCCCGGAGCTGCCGGCGGCGGACGCCATCGTCAACCCCAACCAGCCGGGCTGCGAATTCCCCAGCAAGGCGATGGCCGGGGTCGGGGTGATCTTCTACGTGATGCTCGCCCTGCGCGCGCGCCTGCGCGAGCTGGACTGGTTCGCCCGCAGCGGCACGCCGGAGCCGAACCTGGCCGAGCTGCTCGACCTGGTGGCCCTGGGCAGCGTCGCCGACGTGGTGCCGCTGGACGCCAACAACCGCATCCTGGTGCACCAGGGCCTGGCGCGCATCCGCGCCGGCCGCGCCCGCCCGGGCCTGCGCGCGCTGCTGGAAGTGGCCGGGCGCGATGCCCGGCGCATCACCTCCACCGACCTGGGCTTCATCCTCGGCCCGCGGCTCAACGCGGCCGGGCGCCTGGACGACATGTCCCTGGGCATCGAGTGCCTGCTCTGCGAGGACGAGGCCCTGGCCCGCGACATGGCGGTGCAGCTCGACCAGCTCAACCAGGACCGCAAGGCCATCGAGCAGGGCATGCAGCGCGAGGCGCTGGCCCAGCTCAAGGAACTGCCGGTGGAGGAAATGCCCTTCGGCCTGTGCCTGTTCGATCCGGACTGGCACCAGGGGGTGATCGGCATCCTCGCCTCGCGCCTGAAGGAGCGCTACCACCGCCCGACCATCGCCTTCGCCGACGCCGGCGACGGCAGCCTCAAGGGCTCGGCCCGCTCGGTGCCCGGCCTGCATATCCGCGACGCCCTGGACGCGGTGGCCGCGCGCCACCCGGGGCTGATCAGCAAGTTCGGCGGCCATGCCATGGCCGCCGGCCTGTCGCTGCCCCAGGGGCATTTCGGCGCCTTCGCCGCGGCCTTCGACGCCGAGGTGCGCCGCCAGCTCAGCGAGGACGACCTCACCGGGCGCATCCTCTCCGACGGCCAGCTGAGCCTGACCGAGTTCCACCTGGAGCTGGCCCGCGCCCTGCGCCAGGCCGGCCCCTGGGGCCAGCACTTCCCCGAGCCGCTGTTCCACGGGGTGTTCCAGATCGTCCAGCAGCGCATCGTCGGCGAACGCCACCTGAAGCTGGTGCTCAAGACCGAGTGCGGCTCGCTGCAGCTGGACGGCATCGCCTTCAACGTCGACCGCGAGGTCTGGCCGAACCCGACGGTGCGCTGGGCGGAAATGGCCTACAAGCTGGACGTCAACGAATTCCGCGGCAACGAGAGCGTGCAGCTGATGGTGGTGCACCTGGCGCCGCGCTGAACCCGCCAGCCCATCGCGGGGTTTACGAGCGCCAGCCGCAGACAAAAAAAGACCCGCACGGGGCGGGTCTGAAATCGCCGCAGGAGAGAACGCGGCGAGCGTGGTTCTTCTGCCGGGCTCAGGCGCTGGCCGGCTGCGCGCCGCGGCGGGCCAGGCGGCGGCGCCAGGCGCGGTACAGCGGCAGGCCGAGCATCGCCGCCACCAGGGCCCAGGTGCCGATGGCGATGGGGCTGGACCAGAGGATGCCCAGCTCGCCGTTGGAGATCGACAGCGCGCGGCGCAGGTTCTGCTCCATCAGCCCGCCGAGGATGAAGCCCAGCAGCAGCGGCGAGAGCGGGAAGTCGAGCTTGCGCAGGATGTAGCCGAGGATGCCGATGGCGACCATCAGGAACAGGTCGAAGGTGGTGGCGTGCACGGCGTACACGCCGATCGCGGTGATGATCGCGATGCCCGGCACCAGCGCCCAGTTCGGCACCGCGAGGATGCGGGTGAACACCCGGACCATGGGCACGTTGAGGATGATCAGCATCAGGTTGGCGATGAACAGCGAGGCGATCAGGCCCCAGACGATGGTCGGCTGCTCCTGGAACAGCAGCGGGCCGGGGGTGATGTTGTACAGGCTGAGCGCGCCGATCATCACCGCCGTGGTGCCCGAGCCGGGCACGCCGAGGGTCAGCATGGGCACCAGGGCGCCGCAGGCGGAGGCGCCGATGGCGGTTTCCGGGGCGGCCAGGCCGCGCATGTCGCCCTGGCCGAATTTGCCCTTCTCGCCGGCGTACTTCTTCTCGGTCATGTAGGCCACCGCGCTGGCCAGGGTGGCGCCGGCGCCGGGCAGCACGCCCATGACGAAGCCGAGCAGGCCGCAGCGCAGGTTGACCACGAACACCGAGGCGGCTTCCTTGAGGTTGAACAGCATGCGCCCGCTGGCTTCCACGGCCTTGTGCCCGTGGTGGGTCTTCTCCAGCAGCAGGAGGATCTCGCTGACCGAGAACAGGCCCAGCACCAGGACCACGAACTGGATGCCGTCGGCCACGTGGATGCTGTCGAAGGTGAAGCGGTACACGCCGCTGTTGGCGTCGATGCCGACACTGGACAGGAACAGCCCGAGCAGCGCCGCCAGCAGCGTCTTCAGCGGGCGGTCGCCGGCCAGGCCGCCGAGCGCGACTATGGCGAAGACCATCAGCACGAAGTATTCCGCCGGGCCGAAGGCGATCGCCCAGTTCGCCAGCAGCGGGGCGAACAGCACCATGCCGCAGGTGGCGATGAAGGCGCCGATGAACGAGCTCCAGGCCGACAGCGACAGGGCCACGCCGGCCAGGCCCTGGCGCGCCATGGGGTAGCCGTCGAGGGTGGTCATCACGGTGGAGGCCTCGCCGGGGATGTTCAGCAGGATCGAGGAGATCCGCCCGCCGTATTCGCAGCCCAGGTACACCGCGGCCAGCAGGATCAGCGCCGACTCCGGCGGCAGGCCGAGGGCGAAGGCCACCGGGATCAGCAGGGCCACGCCGTTGATCGGGCCCAGGCCCGGGAGCAGGCCGACCACGGTGCCGATCAGCGTGCCGATCAGCGCGGTGACCAGGTTGTAGGGGCTCAGGGCGACGCCGAAGCCCTGCCCGAGATAGCTCAGGGTATCCATGACGGTGTCCTCAGAAGGGCAGGAAGTCGAGCACGCCCCGCGGCAGCGGGACGTCCAGGGTGCGGTCGAAGAGCAGGTACAGGCCGATGCTCAGCAGCGTGCAGGTGACCACGCTGACGGCCGGCCTGCCGCCGTAGAGCAGGGCGATGAAGCTGCCCACCAGGGCGCTGGCGAGGATGAAGCCCAGCGGCTCGAAGAGCCCGGCGTAGACCAGCAGCAGGCCGACGCACGCCACCACCTTGCGCAGCAGCGCGCCTTCCAGCGGCTGCTCGTCGTCGTGGCGCACCGGCGTGGGCCGCAGGATCAGCCAGGCCAGGCCGATCGCCATCAGCGCCAGGCACAGCAGCGGATAGGCGCGCGGGCCCACCGGTTCGTAGGAGAAGGGCGCCTGGTAGTCCCAGGCGATGGCCGCAAGGCCGAGGCAGGCCAGCAGCCAGGCACCGGCGAACAGCCGCTGCGGCAGCGAGTGGGGGGCGTGCATGTCGGGAACCTCGCGGCTTACTGGATCAGGCCGAAGTCATGGGCCATCTGGCGGTAGCGGGCGACCTGCTGCTTGACGTAGCTGTCCAGCTCCGGCCCGGTCATGGCGAAGGGGAACAGCTCGCGCTGGTCGCGCAGCCTGGCGAAGTCCTCCGAGGCCAGCAGCTTGTCGAAGGACGCCTTCCAGAACTGGTAGTCCTCGTCGCTGACCTTGGGCCCGACGTAGAAGCCGCGCACCACCGGCCAGACGATGTCGAAGCCCTGCTCCTTGGCGGTGGGGATGTCGGCCATGCCCTCGTCCTGCAGGCGCTCCTCGGAGAACACCGCGAGCAGGCGCATCTTGCCGGCGCGGATGTGCGGCATGGAGTCGGAGATGTCGGTGCTGCCCACCTGGATGTGCCCGCCGAGCAGCGCCGTGGCGATCTCGCCGCCGCCTTCCAGGGCGACGTAGCGCAGCCGCTTCGGGTCGATGCCGGCGGCCTTGGCGATCAGCGCGGTCTGCATCCAGTCCTGGCTGCCGACGGTACCGCCGGAGCCGATCACCACCTTGCCCGGGTCGGCCTTGAGCGCGGCCACCAGGTCGGCGAGGTTCTTGTAGGGCGAGTCGTTGCGCACGGCGATGGCGCCGTAGCTGGTGCCTATGGCCGCCAGCCACTTCACCGCGTTCTCGTCGTAGCGGCCGAACTTGCCCTGGGCCAGGTTCAGCAGCGAACCGCTGGAGAAGGCGGTGATGCTGTTGCCGTCGGCCGGGCGCTGGGCCACCACGGCGTTGTAGGCCACCGCGCCGACGCCGCCGGGCATGTAGGTGACGCGCATCGGGCTGGACAGCAGCTTCTCGTCCAGCAGGGCGCTCTGCGCCAGCTTGCAGGTCAGGTCGAAGCCGCCGCCGGGGGCGGCCGGGGCGATGCATTCCGGGCGCTTGGGCTCGGCGTGGGCGGCCGCGGCGAACAGCGCGCCGGCGGCGAGGAGCAGGGGAAGGGTGCGGAGCTTGGTCATCTTCGGGGCCTCATCTTGTTGTTGTTTACCAGATCGCCAGGGAATAGGTGAGGTAGACGCGGGTTTCGTCGGCGTTGCGCGCGAAGTTGGAACGGTAGGTGGCGTTGCGCAGGCGCACGCCGAAGTCCTTAAGCGGGCCGCTCTGCACCACGTACTTGAGGTCGGTGTCGCGTTCCCACTCGCGGCCTTCGCCGGCGCGGCCGTTGATCTCGGCGTTGTCGCCCTTGAGGTAGCGGTTCATCAGGGTCAGGCCGGGCAGGCCGAACACGGCGAAGTCGAAATCGTGGCGCAGCTGCCAGGAGCGTTCCCTGGCTTCGGCGAAGTCGCCGACCTGGACGAAGTTCACCAGGTAGGGGTTGCTGCCGTCGATGTAGGGGAAGGCGCTGTCGCCGTCCATCTGCTGCCAGCCGACGCTGAACTTGTTGGCGCCGATGGCGTAGCCGAGCATGGCGTTGAAGGCGCGGTTGTCGATGCTGCCGCCGCGGGCGGCGCCGTCGTCGTCGCTGATCGCCAGGCGCCAGTCGCTGGTCAGCTTGCCGTCGCCCAGCTTGTGGCTGCTGAGCAGGCCGACGAAGTGCTGGCGGTACACCTCGTCCAGTTCGGCGTAGTGGTAGCGGCCGGTGAAGTGGTCGTCGAACTTGTAGTCGCCGCCGGCCAGGTCGTAGTGCTCGCCGGCCACGGTGCCGGTGAAGCGCTTGTTCTTGTTGTTCAGCGCCAGGTCCTGGGCGTCGGTGGAGTCGCGGTCGATGGCCTTCTCCAGGCGCCCGCCGGTGAAGGCCAGGCCGGGCAGGTCGCGGGACTCCAGCAGGCCGCCCTCGAAGATCTGCGGGAACAGGCGGCTGTCGTTGGGCTGCAGGGTGGGCAGGTCGGGGACCAGGCTGCCGAGCCTGAGTTCGGTCTGCGAGACCTTGAACTTGGCGGTCAGCCCGAGCTTGCTGTACTCGTCCGCGGCGCGGCCGTCGTCGTGGGTGGGCAGCAGGCCGCTGCCGGTGCGCTCGGGGCTGGAGTCGAGCTTCAGGCCGAGCATGCCCAGGGCGTCCAGGCCGACGCCGAGGGTGCCGTCGGTGTAGCCGGACTGGAAGTCGAGGATGAAACCCTGCGCCCACTCCTCGCGCTTGGACTGGCCGGCGCCGTCGCGGAAGTCGCGGTTGAAGTAGATGTTCTGCGTCTGCAGCTTCAGGCTGCTGTCTTCGACGAAGCCGGCAGCGTCGGCTTCCCCGGCCAGGCCGCCAAGGGCCAGGGCCGCGCCGAAACCGGCGGGGAAGACACGGGAAAAGACGGGATTGGCCCCACGGGCCGGGTGCTGGACAGTCAGCATCGGTGGACTCCATTTCTTGTTCTTGTCTGGATGGCGCCACGCCGCCAGCCGATTTGGGGACGATCTTCGTCGTCTGGGGGTCGATCCTAGCGCCGCTGCCTTTCACCAGGCTTTCAGCCGTTCACAGGTGATCACATGCGGTTACACTGCGCGTTCCAACCCCTGCCGAACGAGGAAGACCGCCGTGCGCATCCTTCTGGTCGAAGACCATCCGCAACTGGGCGACAGCGTGCAGCAGGCGCTCAAGGGCGCGGGCTGGACGGTCGACCTGCTGCGCGACGGGGTGGCTGCCGACCTGGCCCTGGCCAGCGAGGAGTACGCCCTGGCCATTCTCGACGTCGGCCTGCCGCGGCTGGACGGCTTCGAGGTGCTGGCGCGCCTGCGCGGCCGCGGCAAGACCCTGCCGGTGCTGATGCTGACCGCCCGCGGCGAGGTCAAGGACCGCGTCCATGGCCTGAACCTCGGCGCCGACGACTACCTGGCCAAGCCCTTCGAGCTGAGCGAGCTGGAGGCGCGGGTGAAGGCCCTGCTGCGGCGCAGCGTGCTCGGCGGCGAACAGCAGCAGCGCTGCGGCGAACTGGTCTACGACCTGGGCGCGCGGCGTTTCAGCCTGGCCGGCGAGCCCTTGACCCTGACCTCCCGCGAGCAGGCCGTGCTGGAAGCGCTGATCGCCCGCCCCGGGCGGGTGCTGAGCAAGGAACAGCTGGCCGCCCAGGTGTTCGGCCTGGACCAGGACGCCAGCGCCGACGCCATCGAGATCTACGTGCACCGCCTGCGCAAGAAGCTGGAAGGCGGCGCGGTGCGCATCGTCACCTTCCGCGGCCTGGGCTACCTGCTCGAGGCGGTCGATGCCTGAGGCGCCACGGCGCCTGGCCCTGCCCGGTTCCGGCAGCCTGCGCTGGCGCCTGCTGTGGCGCCTGGGCGGGCTGCTGCTGGTGCTGTTGCTGCTGGGCAGCCTGACCACCTACCAGCGCGCCCGCCACGCCTCGGACATCGCCTACGACCGCACCCTGCTGGCCTCGGCGCGGAACATCGCCGACGGCCTCTACGACAGCGACGGCATGCTGCGCGCCAACGTGCCCTACGTGGCCCTGGACAGCTTCGCCTACGACAGCGCGGGGCGCATCTTCTACCAGGTGATCGACACCCGCGGGCAGTCCATCTCCGGCTACGAGAACCTGCCGGCGCCGCCCTCCGGCACCCCGCGCACCGACGACTACCCGGCGCTGGCGCGCTTCTACGACAGCGAGTACCAGGGCCAGGGCGTGCGCGTGGTCAGCCTGCTGCAGCCGGTCAGCCAGCCGACGGTCAACGGCATGGCCGAGATCCGCGTGGCCGAGACCCTCGGCGCGCGCGAGCGCCTGGCCCGCGACCTGCTCACCGACACCCTGCTGAACCTGGCGCTGTCGGCGCTGGCCGCGCTGGTCATGGTCTGGTACGCGGTGAGCGCCGGCCTGCGCCCCCTCGACCGCCTGCGCGCGGCCGTGGAGGAGCGCCAGGCGGACGACCTGCGGCCCCTGCCGCAGGTGGCGGTGCAGCGCGAGCTGCGCCCGCTGGTGGCGGCGCTGAACCATTTCACGGTGCGCCTGCGCAACCTGTTCGAGCGCCAGTCGCAGTTCATCGCCGAAGCCTCCCACGAGCTGCGCACGCCGCTGGCGGCGCTCAAGGCGCGGCTGGAACTGGGCCTGCGCGAGCGGGAGCCGCAGCGCTGGCGCGAGACCCTGGAAGAGGCGGTGCAGTACACGGACCGTGTTACCGGGCTGGCCAACCAGCTGCTGTCGCTGGCGCGGGTGGAAAGCGGCGCCCGGGCCATCGCCGAGGGCGGTGGCGAGGCCATCGAACTGGGGGGCCTGGCGCGGGAGCAGGGCATGGTGCTGGCGCCGCTGGCCCACGCGCGCGGCGTGGCCCTGGCCCTGGAGGCCGAGCGGCCGGTGTGGATCAAGGGCGACCCGACGCTGCTCCATGAACTGCTCGACAACCTGGTGGGCAACGCCCTGGCCCATGCCGCCGGCAACGTGGTGATCCGCGTCGGCCCG
Organism: Pseudomonas delhiensis; assembly: GCF_900187975.1. Taxonomy (GTDB): domain Bacteria; phylum Pseudomonadota; class Gammaproteobacteria; order Pseudomonadales; family Pseudomonadaceae; genus Pseudomonas; species Pseudomonas delhiensis. The sequence goes on from NZ_FZPC01000010.1 coordinate 40,139, forward strand.
CCGGGCGTGCTGGAGGTCGAGGACGACGGCCCGGGCATCCCGGCGGAGGAGCGCGACAAGGTCTTCGGCCGCTTCTACCGCAAGCGCCAGGAAGGCACCGGGCTGGGCCTGGCGATCGTCGGGGAGATCTGCGCCGCGCACCGGGCGCGCATCGAACTGGCCCATGGCGAGTTGGGCGGGTTGCTGGTGCGGGTGAGTTTTCCCGCCGAAGAGCAGCAGGCCGTCTAGGCCCCATCGTTGGCTGGAACACCGGAATGGCGGATAACGCTGTAGGCGTTATGCGCCCTACGGGGGGAATGCCATGCCTCACAGCAATCTGTAGGAGCGCGCTCTGCCCGCGATTTCGCGCGCAGGGCGCGCTCCTACAAGGGAAACGCCGTGCCGCGTGGGTAGGCCTCTGCCGGCCCGTTACTGCAACATCCCCATCGCCGCTTCCATGGCCGCCGACAGGTCCTCGTCCTCGTTGAGGTTGGCCTGGGGGTCGATGCCCAGCTTGGCGAAGGAGGGGATGCTGCTCCAGTCCAGCTCGGTGAAGGGGTGCTGGCTGCCCAGGTAGCTCTGCAGGGTGGCGACCTGGACGATGTCCACGTAGTCGGCCTTGGCGGAGTCGCGGGTGAAGTCCAGGTAGTGGCCGGGCACTTCGGCGATGGGCGCGGGGAATTCCCAGGCCTTGAGGATGCGGTCGCCGATGACCGGGTGGATGCGCTCGATCACGTGGTTGAGGCTGATGGAGTCGGCCAGCAGCTCGCCGTTCTCCTCGGCGTAGGTGAGGATCGGCAGCACGCCGATCTGGTGCACCAGGCCGGCGAGGGTCGCCTGGTCGGGCATCAGCCGGGTGTAGTGGCGGCACAGCGCGTGGCAGATGCCGGCGACCTCGACGCTCTTGTTCCACACCTCGCGCATCTTGCGGTCGACCACGTCGGAGGTGGCCTGGAACATCTGCTCCATGGCCAGGCCCGTGGCCAGGTTGCTGGTGTAGTTGATGCCCAGGCGGCCGATGGCCATCTGCAGGTCGGTGATTTCCTTGTTGGTGCGCAGCAGCGGGCTGTTCACCACCTTGATGATGCGCGCGGTGAGCGCGGCGTCGTTGCCGATCACCCGGGCCAGGTCATGGATGCTGACGTCCGGGTCCTCCGCCGCCTCGCGGACCCGCAGCGCCACCTCGGGCAGGGTGGGCAGCACCAGTTCGTCGTTGTCGATGGCCCGCAGCAGTTCCTGTTGTACTTTTTCGGCAAGCTTGCTCATGACGTTTCCTTGAGGGACGCCGGGCTCCCCACCCGGCAGGCGATTCGGTCAGCGCTGGATCTCGCGGTCGCTGTCCAGCACGTAGGGCAGCGTCAGCAGGCGCAGGGCCGGGCCGTCCTCGGCCTGGCCGAGGCGCACGCGGCCGTCGGCCACGGCGTCGTCCTGCAGCACCGCCAGCAGCTCGATGCCTTCGGCGGCACGGGCGGCCAGCACCACTTCGCCGACGCTGCTGCCGTGCACCGGCGAGAACAGCGCGGCGCCCGGCTCGGGCAGCTCGGCGGCGTCCAGCGCCAGGCGGTGCAGGCGGCGCTTGAGGCGGCCGAGGTACTGCATGCGCGCGACGATTTCCTGGCCGGTGTAGCAGCCCTTCCTGAAGCTCACGCCGCCGACCGCCTGCAGGTTGATCATCTGCGGGATGAACAGCTCGCGGGTGGCGCCGAAGACCTGGCCGACACCGGCGCGCACCTGGCCCAGCAGCCAGTCGTTGAGGCTGCCTTCGCCCAGGCCGGCGTCCAGTGCCTCGCGCACTTCGCCGGCGCGGGCCGCCGGTACCCAGAGTTCGGCGCGGCCATGGCCAAGGCTGATCGCCAGCAGGTCGCCGTTGCGCGCCACGCGGTCGGCCTCGGCGGGCAGGTCCAGGCCGAGGCCGGCGAGCACGGCGTCGCCGCCGCTCAGGCCGAAGCGGACCCAGTCGGCGCTGGCGTCGCCCAGGCTGGCCTTGGAGAACACGGCGTATTTCTTCAGGTCCGCCAGTTGCCCTTCCAGCAGCTCGGCGGCCAGCGCCAGCAGGTAGCCGTCGCCCTCGGCGACGATGCGGAAGCTGGAGGTCATGCGCCCCTTGGGCGTGCAGCGGCCGCCCAGGCTCGAGGTGCTGGCGTCGAGGTAGTTGAGGTTGCAGGTCAGCTGGCCCTGCAGGAACTTGGCGGCGTCCGCGCCACGGACGGCGAGGACTCCTTCGTGGGTCAGGGCGGTGTAGAACGCGGAATCGGCCATTGCGGGTCGCTGGAAGAAAGTTAGGCTTGCCATGATAGAGCCGGGGCCCGCGCTTGTCAGCGGGTGCCGCCGGGCGAGGGCATGCGTATAATGCCGCTCGCTTCACGGAATCCGGCAGGCGCCGCGCCGTGGGGTTTCCGATGTAGCGCCGAGGACCCGCAGAATGACCGACGAAATCGAACTGAAACGACTCTTCTGGCACAGCCGCCGCGGCATGCTGGAGCTGGACGTGCTGCTGGTGCCTTTCGTGCAGGAGGTCTACCCGGGCCTGGACGCCGAGAACCAGGCGCGCTTCCGCAAGCTGCTCGAGTGCGAGGACCAGGACATGTTCGGCTGGTTCATGCAGCGCGGCGAGCCGGAAGACGCCGACCTGCGCCACATCGTGCGCATGATCCTGGCCCGTGTCCAACCGGATTGAGGCCTTCGAATGCCGCTGGCGGCCGTCCCGACGGTTGCTGGCGGCCTACCTGGCGAGCCTGGCGCTCGCCGTGGCGGCGCTGAGCCTGGCCGCCCTTTCCGCCTTCTGGCAGGCCCTGGGCCTGCTGCTCTGCCTGGGCCACGCCCTGTGGGTGCTGCCGCGCCAGGTCCTGCTGCGTAGCCGCCATGCCTACCGCGCCCTGCGCCACGATGCCGACGGCTGGCAGCTGTGGAGCCCGGCCGGCGGCTGGCAGGCGGTGCAACTGCGCGCCGACAGCCTCGCGCTGCCGGCGCTGATCGTGCTGCGTTTCCACCTGCCGGGTAGCCGCCTGGGCCGCGGCCTGTGCCTGCCGCCCGACAGCCTGGCGGCGGAGGCCCACCGCCGCCTGCGCGTGCGGCTGCGCTTCAGCCGCGGCCGCTGGGCGCCGCCGCGCTAGCCTCAGCGCGGCCTGTTCGCCAGTTCCGCGCCCTGGCGCAGCGCCTCCAGCAGGCTGCGTTCGTCGGCGAGCCCCTTGCCGGCGATGTCGAAGGCGGTCCCGTGGTCCACCGAGGTGCGCACCACGTCCAGGCCGACCGTGACGTTCACCCCGGCTTCCAGCCCGAGCACCTTCACCGGGCCGTGCCCCTGGTCGTGGTACATGGCCACCACCAGGTCGAAGTCGCCGCGGCCGGCGCGGTAGAACAGGGTGTCGGCCGGCAGCGGGCCGGTGACGTCCAGCCCCCGCGCCTGCAGCAGGCTGACGGCGGGGATGATCTTCTCTTCCTCCTCGCCGTAGCCGAACAGGCCGTTCTCCCCGGCGTGGGGGTTGATGCCGCAGACGCCGATGCGTGGCTGTGGGATGCCGGAGCGTACCAGCGTCTCGTGGCCGCGTTCGATGGTGCGCTGCACCAGGCCGGGCTCGATGCGGCGTATGGCGTCGATGATGCCGATGTGGGTGGTGACGTGGATGACCCGCAGCTTGGGGGCCACCAGCATCATCGAGACCTCGTCGACGTGGGTCAGGTGGGCGAGCAGCTCGGTGTGGCCGGGGAACTTGTGGCCGCCGGCATGCAGGGCCTCCTTGTTCAGCGGGGCGGTGCAGATGGCGTCGATCTTCCCGGCCTTGGCCAGCTCCACCGCGCGGGCGATGAACTGGTAGGCCGCATCCCCCGCCACGGCGGACAGCACGCCGAACGGCAGGTCGTCGGGGATGAGGCCGAGGTCGATGCAGTCGATCACGCCCGGCTCGAAGCGGGCGTCGTCGGCATCCTCGATGCGCCTTACCCGGGCCAGCCCGCCGAGCAGCCGGTCGGCCTTCTCCAGGCGCTGCGCATCGCCGATCACCAGGGGCCGGCAGAATCGGTGAAGCCCGGCGCTGGCCAGGCTCTTGACGATGATCTCCGGTCCGACGCCGGCCGCGTCGCCCATGGTGATGCCGATTACGGGAAGATAGTTGTTCATGGGTGGGACACTCTGAATTCAGGAGGGGGACTGTTGCGCGTCGTGCAGGTGGCGCCACGCGCGATAGAGGGCTTCGGGGCTGCCGAAGGCGCCGGCCTTGGTGACGATGCCGGGGCGGTGGCCGCCCGACGGGGCCAGGGGGTGGCTGAGGACGCTGCCGGCCTCGATCTCGCCGACTAGCTGCAGGCCGTCGATGCCGACCGCGCCGAGCATCGCCCGCGCCGTTTCGCCACCGGTGGCGACCAGGCCGCCGACGCGGTGGAAGTGCGGTTTCAGCAGGGCGGCGAGGTTGGCCGAGAGCAGGGCGCCTTCGGCGGGGTCGGGTTGCTCGTCGCGGCCGATGCGCAGCAGCAGGTCCAGGCCCTGTTCGAGCAGCGCGCCCACCTGCGCCTGCCATTCCGGCCAGGCGGGGTGGTCGCTGCCCTGGCGCAGCACCGCCGGTGGCAGGCTGAGCGGAAGGATGTCGCTGCGCCGTTGCAGCTCCTCGCATTGGCGGTCGGCGACGGCGGAAAGGCTTCCGGCCAGCACCACGGTCGCCAACTGCGAGGGGGCAGGCTCGGCCTTGCTTGGGGCCGGAGTAGAAGAGGGCGGCGGCACGTCCCTTATCTGCCTTGCCAGGCCCCCGGAGCCGACCCAGAACGCCCGCAGCTCCGGCTGCGCGGTTTCCCGGGCCAGCAGGCGCAGGTCCTCGGGTGTCTCGGCGTCGAAGATCAGGGCCTGGACGCCGCGTTCCTGGGCCGACTGGATGAGCCGGGGCAGTTGCCCGGCCGACTGGCGCAACTGCTCCAGGGCGCAGTGTTCCACGCGCAGCCCGGCGTCGCCGAGCATCCTGGCCATGTCGGCCGGCGCATCGGCATGCTCCAGGCGCCAGGTGTCGGTGCTTTCCAGCGGCGCGCCGTGCACCCGCACCTGGCCGTCGCGCACCGTGCGGCCCATTTCCGGAAAGGCCGGGGCGACCAGCGCCAGGCCCGCCAGGGGATGCAGCGCGGCGACTTCCGCGGCCCAGTTGCCGCGCAGGGTCGAGTCGATCTTCTTGTAGAGCCGCTGGCATGGCCTTGCCAGGGCATGGAAGGCCGCGACGCTGCGCTGCGCGGCCTGTGCCGCGTCCAGGCGGCGGCTGTCGGTATCCACGGCGATGACCTGGACCTGCGCCTGCGTCGGCCGGGCATCGAGCATCACCAGGGTCGGCCAGCCCAGGCTGGCGAACCCTACGGCGCAGTCCGCCGCGCCGGACAGGTCGTCGGCGATGATCAGCATGTTCATCGGGGCGACTCCGGCGCCATCGAGGCGCGCTGCCCGGCGCTTTCGGCCCGCTGCCTGACGCGCTTGGCGAGGGTCGAGACGAGAATGGGCGTGAGGATGGCGGTGACCACCACGCAGGAGGCGACGAGCATGGTGGCGCTGGCGGCGGCCGGGGCGTAGACCGGGTTGGCGGCGGCGACCAGGGCCGGCACCGCCGCGGCATTGCCCGCCGTGGTGGCCGCCGCGGCGCCGGCGACGCCGGTGCCACCGGTCAGGCGGTCGGCGAAGTACAGCGGGATGCCGGTCAGCACCACCACCGCCACGCCCATCAGAAGGCCGAGCACGCCGGCCTGCCAGACCTTGTGCAGGTCCAGGCTGGCGCCCAGGGCGAGGGCGAAGAAGGGGATCAGCACCGGTACCGCCTTGCCGAGGAATTCGCGCATCTCGCGGTCCAGGTTGCCAATGAGAATGCCCAGCAGCAGCGGCAGTATCGCCCCCAGCAAGGTCGGCCAGGGGAAGGCCGAGAGCCCGGCGACGCCCAGGGTGAGCATGGTCAGGAAGGGGCCGGACTCCAGCGACATCACCGAGTAGGCGCCGACGTCCTCGGGGCGGCCGTACTGCCCCATCAGCGCCATGTACAGGCCGCCGTTGGTGTCGTTCATCGCCGCCACCACGGCCAATGTGGACAGGCCGGCGAAGAACCCGGCCGAGATGGGCTGTTCCCCCAGGAACTGGCCGAGCAGGATGCCCAGGAGCATCGCCGTGCCGACCTTGGTGGCGAAGAGCGCGCCGCCCTTCTTCAGCAGGTAGGGCGTGGTGCGCACGTTGATGCTCGCGCCCATGCAGACGTAGAACACCGCGAGTATGGGCAGCGCGCCGGTGAACAGGGCGTTGGTGAAGGAACCGAAGAATTTCGGCGTGTCCGGCGCGAAGGTGGCCACCAGCGAACCGAGCAGCAGCGGGACGATCATCATGCCGCCGGGGATGCGCTCGATCGTGCGCTTGATCGGGATCTGGATCATGGGCAGGTACCTGTTCGTTCTTGTTCGACTTGTTATGGAGAGTGTTTGATCGAAACGCTCATAAATTTGATCGAATCGATCATCAGGATGCGATTTAAAGGACATGAACTGCGCAAGTCAATCATGAGTTTGCGCATTTCGATCAAGGGAAGGGGGCTAATGGTCGCGGGGCGAGACGGAGGGCCTCGCTTCGGCGGGCGGGCTGGCTCAGGCGCCGGCGACGGGGGCCAGTTCGACGGTGGCCGTGGCGAGCAGGCGGAAGGGTTCGAGCGTCCTGTCGTCCGGCGCCGAGGTGATCAGGCGCCATTCCCGCTCCAGCGGCGTCCAGTGCTGCTGGCGCGCGCGCCCCAGCTTCTCGGCGTCGGCCAGTATGTACACTTCGGCGGCCCGCCTGATCACGCATTCCTTGAGGTAGGCCTGCTGGGCGCTGGCTTCGCAGAGGCCCAGCTCGGCGACGACGCCGTCGGCGCCGAGGAAGGCGCGGTCGAAGCTCAGCCGGCTCAGCGACAGTTCCGCCAGCGGGCCGAAGGTGCTCATGCCGGTGCTGCGCAGGTCGCCGCCGATCAGGGTGATCCGCACGCCCGGCGCATTGGCCAGCGCGCTGACCGCCAGCAGGTTGTTGGTGATCACGTGCACGTCCTGCAGCGCGCGCAGGTGCGCCGCCAGCGCGGCGCAGGTGGTGCCGCTGTCGAGGAAGATGCTGTCGCCCTCGCGGATGTGCGCGGCCGCGGCCCGGGCGATCGCCATCTTTTCCTCGCGGTGGCTGGCGTTGCGCTGCTCCAGGGTCGCTTCCGGCTCGTGGGTGCCGACCAGCGCGGTGGCCCCGCCGTGGGTCCGCACCAGCCGCCGCTGCCGGGCCAGCAGGCTGAGGTCGCGGCGCACGGTGGCTTCCGAAACGCCCAGGGCGGCGCCCAGTTCTTCCACGCTGGTGTCGCGGTGGCGAACGAGGTCGAGGATGGCGCGCTGGCGGTCGGTCGGTTTCATGGCGGTCTCGCGGGGTTGTCGGGGCTGCCGGCTGGCCGCTGCGAAGGCCGCCCGCGGTGGCGGGCGGGGTGTTCTAGCGGGGGCTGAGGAGGGTGTCGCGCGCCTCGGGAAGCAGCCCCGGGTAGTCCAGGGTGTAGTGCAGGCCGCGGCTTTCGTGGCGCTGCATGGCCGAGCGGATGATCAGGTCGGCGACCACGGCCAGGTTGCGCAGCTCGATCAGGTCGCGGCTGACCTTGTAGTTGCTGTAGAACTCGTCGATCTCGCTGAGCAGCATCTGCACCCGGTGCTGGGCGCGCTGCAGGCGCTTGTTGGTGCGCACGATGCCGACGTAGTCCCACATGAAGCGCCGCAGTTCGTCCCAGTTGTGCGCGATGATCACGTCCTCGTCCGAGTCGGTGACCTGGCTTGCGTCCCAGCTCGGCAGCGCCGGGGTGGCCGGCGTGCTTTCCAGGCGTGCCTGGATGTCGGCGGCGGCGGAGCGGGCGTAGACGAAGCATTCCAGCAGCGAGTTGCTGGCCATGCGGTTGGCGCCGTGCAGGCCGGTGAAGCTGGTCTCGCCGATGGCGTAGAGGTGCGGCACGTCGGTGTGGCCGTGCTCGTCCACCAGCACGCCGCCGCAGGTGTAGTGGGCGGCCGGCACCACCGGGATGGGCTCGCGGGTGATGTCGATGCCGAAGGTCAGGCAGCGCTCGTACACCGTGGGGAAGTGTTCCTTGATGAACTCGGCCGGCTTGTGGCTGATGTCCAGGTACACGCAGTCCACGCCCAGGCGCTTCATCTCATGGTCGATGGCGCGCGCGACTATGTCCCGCGGGGCCAGTTCGGCGCGCGGGTCGAAGCGCTTCATGAAGCGCTCTCCGCTGGGCAGGCGCAGGTAGGCGCCTTCGCCGCGCAGCGCCTCGGTGATGAGGAAGCTCTTGGCCTGCGGGTGGTACAGGCAGGTGGGGTGGAACTGGTTGAACTCCAGGTTGCCGACGCGGCAGCCGGCGCGCCAGGCCATGGCGATGCCGTCGCCGGAGTTGCCGTCCGGGTTGCTGGTATAGAGGTAGACCTTGCTGGCGCCGCCGCAGGCGAGCACGGTGAAGCGCGCCGAGAAGGTGTCCACCTCGCCGCTGTCGCGGTTCAGCACGTAGGCGCCGAGGCAGCGCTGGCCGGGCAGGCCGAGCTTGCGTTCGGTGATCAGGTCGACCGCCACCCGCTGCGCCAGCAGCTCGATGTTCGGGCGCTGCCGGGCCTGTTCCAGCAGGGTGTTGAAGATGGCGGCGCCAGTGGCGTCGGCGGCGTGGATGATGCGCCGGTGGCTGTGGCCGCCCTCGCGGGTGAGGTGGAATTCGAAGCCGCTGTCCTCGCGGCCGGCCTCGTTGTCGCGGGTGAAGGGCACGCCCTGGTCGATCAGCCACTGGATGGCCTCGCGGCTGTGCTCGACGGTGAAGCGCACGGCGTCTTCGCGGCACAGGCCGGCGCCGGCGTCCAGGGTGTCCTGCACGTGGGACTCGACGGTGTCGGTGTCGTCCAGCACCGCGGCGACGCCGCCCTGGGCCCAGAAGGTCGAGCCCTGGGACAGCTCCCCCTTGCTCAGCACGGCGATGCGCAGGTGCTGCGGCAGCGTCAGGGCCAGGCTGAGGCCGGCGGCCCCGCTGCCGATCACTAGGACGTCGTGATGAAAGTGCTCGCTCATGCCCGGATTCCGATTGGTGGCGGCCTAGTATATAGAAGGGGGGATCGGCACAATAGCGGCCCTGTGCCTGCCGCCGTATTTCTGGCGCAAGCCCCGGCGTTCATGCGCCAGGGGCGGCAGGTGGAACTATTTCAGTCTTTCCGGTTCTAACGGTGAATGTCCGAAGCCTTCTTCCAGCGGGGTTCCCGAAGGGCGAGAAGGCAGTGGTTGTTCGCCGATTGCAGTGAATTTTCAAGGGCTTGGACAATGGGTCCGGCCGGGTCGCGGCAAAGCGACAAAAAAACTGTGCGGCGTACGCTTGGAGGGGAGAACTTTTGCAAGACATCCGAGTCTATCTTGGCAGAGCGATTCTGCAGGGTGCTCGCAGCTCCTCCGGGCTTGTTGAGGAGCATGCATGCTAACCCAGGAACAGGATCAGCAACTGGTTGAACGGGTACAGCGCGGAGACAAACGGGCTTTCGATCTGCTGGTGCTGAAGTACCAGCACAAGATACTCGGGCTGATCGTGCGGTTCGTGCACGACGCCCAGGAAGCCCAGGACGTTGCGCAGGAAGCTTTCATCAAGGCCTATCGCGCCTTGGGCAACTTCCGCGGTGACAGTGCCTTCTATACCTGGCTGTACCGGATCGCCATCAATACCGCGAAGAACCACCTGGTGGCGCGCGGTCGGCGGCCTCCGGACAGCGATGTGACAGCCGAGGATGCGGAGTTCTTCGATGGCGACCACGCCCTGAAGGACATCGAATCGCCGGAACGGGCAATGTTGCGGGACGAGATCGAGGAAACGGTCCATCGCACCATCCAGCAACTGCCAGAGGACCTGCGCACGGCATTGACCCTGCGTGAATTCGAGGGATTGAGCTACGAGGATATCGCCACCGTGATGCAATGCCCGGTGGGTACGGTCCGCTCACGGATCTTCCGTGCGCGGGAAGCGATAGACAAAGCCTTGCAGCCGTTGCTGCATGATGAACAGCCCTGAATACGGCGGAACAGCCAAGAGAGGTACGCCATGAGTCGTGAAGCCCTGCAGGAGTCGCTGTCCGCACTGATGGATAACGAAGCGGACGAACTCGAACTGCGCCGGGTGCTCGCAGCCTGCGGTGAAGATGCGGAAATGCGTGCCACCTGGTCGCGCTATCAACTGGCCCGGTCGGTGATGCACCGCGAGCCGGTACTGCCCAAGCTGGATATCGCCGCGGCGGTATCGGCGGCGCTGGCCGAGGAGGCCGCCCCGGCCCAGCCGCGGCGCAATCCGTGGCGCAACGTCGGGCGCGTGGCGGTCGCCGCTTCGGTGACACTGGCCGTCCTGGCGGGTGTTCGTCTATACCATCAAAATGATAGCGTTGCTCCGAGCCTGGCCCAGCAAGGCGCCACGCCGCAGATCACCCTGCCGCAGGTGCAGGGCCCGGCGGTACTGGCCGGCTACAACCAGGACGAGGATGCACCGCAGGTCATCACTGGTGGTTCGGGCAGCCCCACCACCTGGCATGAACAGCGTCTTCCGGGGTATCTCCGCCAGCATGCCCAGCAGTCGGCGGTGAACGGTACCGACAGCGCCCTGCCTTACGCGCGAGCCGCCAGCCTGGAAAGTCGCTGAAACCCGTTAAGGAGCGTCATGCGCGCCACTTTCCTGTTGTTTTTCCTGGGCGGTCTGCTGGCCATGCCGGTACAGGCCGCCGACGTCCAGGCGTGGGTCAAGCGGCTGACCGAGGGCCAGCAGCGACAAAGCTTCCAGGGCACCTTCGTCTACGAGCGCAACGGCATCTTCTCCACCCATGAAGTCTGGCGTCTGGTCGAGCCCGACGGCACGGTGCGCGAGCATTGGCTGCAGCTGGATGGCCCGCGCCAGGAAGTGGTCAAGCTCGATGGCGTGACCCAGTGCATCGCCGGCGGCATGGCCGGGCAACTGGGCGCCGGGCAATTGTGGCCGGTGCGCAAGCTGGCCTCGGGCGACCTGGGTTCCTGGTACGACATCCGCGTGGTCGGCCAGTCCCGCATCGCCGGGCGCGAGGCCACGGTGATCGGGCTGATCCCCCGCGACCAGTACCGCTACGGCTTCGAGCTGCACCTGGACCAGGAAACCGGCTTGCCGCTGAAGTCGCTGCTGCTCAACGAGAAGGGCCAGGCGCTCGAGCGCCTGCAGTTCACCCAGTTCAGCACCGCGGCGCCGGACGACGGCGGCCTGCAGCCCTCCGACGCCTGCCAGGCGGTTCCCGCCGGCAAGCCGGACGCCCCGGTGGCCAGCAGCTGGCGTTCGGAATGGGTGCCGCCGGGCTTCACCCTCAACAACACCTACGAACGCCGCAGCCCGGTATCGGACGATCGGGTCGTCAGCATGGACTACGGCGACGGCCTGGCGCGTTTCTCGATCTTCATCGAGCCGCTGCACGGCGCCAGGATCGACGACGCGCGCACCCAGCTGGGCCCGACCTCGGTGGTGTCCAAGCGCCTCAGTACCGAGGATGGCGGCATGATGGTCACCGTTGTCGGCGAGATCCCCACGGGGACCGCCGAACGCATCGCCATGTCGGTGCGGCCGCAGGCGCCCGCCCAGGGAGCCGCCGCGCAGTGATCGAAGAGCGGGGGCGGGTGATCGGCGTCGAAACCGCAGCAGTGCGGGTCCAGACGCTGCGCCAGGGCACCTGCTCAGCCTGTAGCGCCAGGGCCGGATGCGGCCAGGGTTTGCTACAGCAGTTGGGCTCCACTTCGGGGCGCGGAGAAGTCCGCGCCCTTTCTGCTTTCCGGCTCGGGGTGGGTGACGAGGTGGTGCTCGGCATACGCGAGGACCTCTTGTTGAAATGCGCCCTGATGTTCTATCTATTCCCCCTGCTCGGCCTGTTCGCCGCTACGCTGCTGGCGTGGTGCGCCGGCCTCGCCGAGCCCTGGTTGATCCTGGCCGGCCTCGCGGGTTTCCTCGTGACCTGGCTGTGGGTACGGCGCCATGCCCGGCGCCATTCGGATGACCCGGCGTTGCAGCCGGTTGTGCTGCGTGCGCTGGTCACAGGGGCCGAGGGCCCCGCCTAAGTCCACTTCCCTTTGAATACGGGAGCAGTAGTCCATGCAAACCCTGAAACGCAGTATGGCCGCGATGGTCGCCCTGCTGGCCTTGAGCCTGTCTGTGGTCGCCCGCGCCGAATTGCCGGATTTCACCCCGCTGGTGGAGAAGGCTTCGCCGGCCGTAGTGAACATCAGTACCACCCAGAAGGTGCCGGACCAGGTCGCCAGCGGGCAGATGCCCGACCTGGAAGGCCTGCCGCCGATGTTCCGCGACTTCATCGAGCGCAGCATGCCGCGTGGCCAGCGCCCGCCGCGCGGGGCGCAGCGCGAGGCACAGTCCCTGGGGTCGGGGTTCATCATTTCCGATGATGGCTACGTGCTCACCAACAACCACGTGGTCGCCGACGCCGACGAGATCGTCGTGCGCCTGTCCGACCGCAGCGAGCACAAGGCCAAGCTGATCGGCGCCGATCCGCGCAGCGACGTGGCCCTGCTGAAGATCGACGCCAAGGGCCTGCCGACCCTCAAGCTGGGCGACTCGGACAAGCTGAAGGTCGGTGAATGGGTGCTGGCCATCGGCTCGCCCTTCGGCTTCGACCACTCGGTGACCGCCGGTATCGTCAGCGCCAAGGGCCGCAGCCTGCCCAACGAGAACTACGTGCCCTTCATCCAGACCGACGTGGCCATCAACCCGGGCAACTCCGGCGGCCCGCTGCTGAACCTGCAGGGCGAGGTGGTCGGCATCAACTCGCAGATCTTCACCCGCTCCGGCGGCTTCATGGGCCTGTCCTTCGCCATCCCGATCGACGTCGCCATGAACGTGGCCGACCAGTTGAAGAAAGGCGGCAAGGTCAGCCGCGGCTGGCTGGGCGTGGTGATCCAGGAAGTCAGCAAGGACCTCGCCGAATCCCTTGGCCTGGACAAGCCGGCCGGCGCCCTGGTGGCCCAGCTGGTGCAGGACGGCCCGGCGGCCAAGGGCGGCCTGCAGGTCGGCGACGTGATCCTCAGCCTGAACGGCCAGACCATCAACGAGTCGGCCGACCTGCCGCACCTGGTCGGCGGCATGAAGCCGGGCGACAAGGCGGCCCTGGACGTGTTCCGCGATGGCTCGCGCAAGACCCTGAACATGACCATCGGCAACCTGCCGGACGAGGACGAGGAAGTCGCCGCCGTCGAAGGGCAGGGCGCCGAGCGCAGCAGCAACCGCATGGGCGTGACCGTCGCCGACCTCACCGCCGAGCAGCGCAAGTCGCTGGACATCAAGGGCGGCGTGGTGATCAAGGACGTCCAGGACGGTCCGGCGGCGATGATCGGCCTGCGTCCGGGCGACGTCATCACCCACCTGAACAACCGCACGGTGGAATCCGCCAAGGCCTTCTCCGAGATCGCCAAGGCGTTGCCGAAGGGCAAGTCGGTGTCCATGCGCGTTCTGCGCCAGGGCCGTGCCAGCTTCATCACCTTCAAGCTGGACGAATGACCGGCGGGTAGGGGTAGGCAGGGCGGATAACCGTTCGGGTTGTCCGCCGTCGGCCGTGCCGCGGGAGTGTCCGGCGTGGCCGGTGAATCCAATCGCGGGCAAGGTCCTCCTACCCCAACCACCGCTGCTCCACCTGTAGGAGCGCGCCCTGCGCGCGATTCGCGGGCAGGGCCCGCTCCTACACCCGTGCTTGCCTGGAACCGTATGTCATTCCCGCGTAGGGCGAATAACCGTTCGCGGTTATCCGCCGTCGGCCGTGCCACGGGAGTGTCCGGCGTGGCCGGTGAATCCAATCGCGGGCAAGGTCCTCCTACCCCAACCACCGCTGCTCCACCTGTAGGAGCGCGCCCTGCGCGCGATTCGCGGGCAGGGTCCGCTCCTACACCCGTGCTTGCCTGGAACCGTATGTCATTCCCGCGTAGGGCGAATAACCGTTCGCGGTTATCCGCCGTCGGCCGTGCCGCGGGAGTGTCCGGCGTGGCCGGTGAGTCCAATCGCGGACAAAGTCCGCTCCTACGCCCGTGCTTCCCTGTAAGCGTAGGAGCGGACTCTGTCCGCGATTCGGCGGATAGCGCCACAGAAACATCCGAGCACCCGGAGCGCTACGCCGCGCTAACCTCCCACGAAAACGCCGTTTCCCCATCAGGAAGCGGCGTTTTTTCTTGGGTGCATTCAGCGCGGCTCAGAGGAACGCCCAGCGCACGCCCAGCCAGGCGGTGCGCGGCGCCCCCGGGGCGACGAAGGTTTCACCCACGGAGTTGCTGCGCCTGCCGTTGACCGTGCCGTTGCCGGCGGCGCCGTCAGTGCGCATCACGCCATTGGCGTCGAACGGGTTGGCACCGAGCATGCCGGCGGTGGCGTACTCGCGGTCGAACAGGTTGTCGACCTGGGCGAAGATGCGCCAGGCCGGGGTGAGCTGGTAGGAGCCGTTGAGGTTGAACAGGGTGTAGCCGCCGATCTCGCCGCCGCCCTGGTACAGGCCGCCGCTCTGATGGTCGTTGTTCTCGTTGCCGCGCACGTAGGAGCCGGAGACGCTGATGGCGTCGGCGCCGATGCTCAGGCGCTCGGTCACCGCGTAGTCGGCCGACAGCTTGAGGATGTTGCGCGGCACCAGCGGAATGCGGTCGCCGGACTTCACGCTGATGTTGCCGTCGTCCGTGCTGCTGTTGGCCTCGCCCAGGAAGGTCTCGCCCGAGCGGTAGGTGGCGTCGACGAAGGTGTAGTTGGCGGCCAGCGCCCAGTCGCCCCAGTTCCCGGAGATACCGGTTTCGATGCCGCGCCGGCGGGTTTCGCCGAAGTTCGCGAAGTAGCCGCTGCCGCTGGTGCTGGAAGACACGAACAGGATGTCGTTGCTGTTGCGCGCGCTGAACAGCCCGGCGTTCCATTGCAGGTTGTCGCCGATCAGGCCGCGCAGGCCGGCTTCCCAGGTCCGCGTCACCACCTGGTCGAGCGGCGGATCGCCGGCCATGGAGTTGGGCAGGCGGCAGGGCGATTCCGGGTTGGCGCAGCCCAGCTCGATGGTGGTCGGGGCCCGGCTGCCTTCGCTGTAGCCGGCATAGGCGGTCAGGCTGCGGGTCGGGTGGAAGGTCAGGCCGACGGCCGGGTTGAAGCGGTTGAAGCTGTGCTTGCCGCTGAGCGAGGCGTTCTCGTCGACGCTGTCGCCCAGGGCGTCGCCGTCGAGTTCGTAGTGGGAGAGCTGGTCGTGGTTGCGCACCGAGATGGCGTTGTAGCGCCCGGACAGCGTGAGGTCGAGCGTCGGGGCCAGGCTCAGGGTGTCGCTGCCGTAGAGGCTCCAGGTACGGGTGTTGCCCTTCAGGCGCGCGGCCCGGTCGTCCAGCTCGCCGTCCAGGCTGAAGGCGTTGCCGGCCTCGGCGTACACGCCCGTGCCGACGATGCCGCGGTCGGCGGTGAGCGCGCCGTATTCGGCCGATTGCCGGAAGCGTACCTGGCTGTAGTCGAAGCCGCCGCCCAGGGACAGCAGGTTGTCCTTGCCGAACAGCCGGTTGCGCAGCGAGAACTGCTCGAACAGGCCGATGTTGCTCTGCGTGGTGCGGGTGCGGTTGATCATCCCGGTGCATTTCTCGCCGGGTTCGCCGCCCGGCTCGAACTGCGCGACGCAGGCCGCCAGGTTCGCCGCGGTGGTGTAGCCGCCGGCCGCCGGCAGGATGTTCTGGCCGGGCTCGCCGATGCGCTCGGGCAGGGACTCGTCGTTGATGTCGCCGTTGAAGGTGTCGGTATCGATATGGCGGTAGTAGAGGTTGCCGGAGGCGTTCAGGTCGTCGCTGTAGTCGTGGTTCCACTGCAGGTTGAGGAAGCTGGCGGTGTTCTGCGTGTTGTCCGGGTAGGTGTACACGCTGTCGCGGTCGCGGCGCAGGAAGCTCTCGGGCACCATGCCGTTACCGTTGAGGTCGGTGTCGGCGAAGCTGTAGGTCAGCTTCAGGTCGGTGGCCTCGCCCTGCCAGCCGAGCTTGCCGAAGAGGTTCTGCGCGTCGGAGTCGGAATGCTCGCGCCAGCCATCCTCCTCGAAGTGGGTGGCGGCGAAGAACCAGTCCCATTGCCCTTCGCTGCCGCCGTACTCGGCTTCGCCGATCTTGCGCCCGTAGGAACCCAGGGTGGCCTGGACGGCGCCGCCGGGGTCGTCGCGGCCGTTCCTGGTCTGCACCGCGAGCGCGCCGCCCAGGGTGTTCAGGCCGAACAGCGGGTTGCTGCCGGGCATCAGCTGGGCGCCGGCGATGGCGTTGTCGGGGATCAGGTCCCAGCTGACGACGTCGCCGAACGGCTGGTTCATGCGCACGCCGTCGAGGTACAGCGACAGCCCCTGGGGCGTGCCGAGCAGCGGCGAGGCGGTGAAGCCGCGGTAGTTGATGTCCGGTTGCAGCGGGTTGTTCTGGATCTCGTTGACGTAGACCCCGGCGCTGCGCCGCTTGAGGTAGTCGGCCAGGTCCAGCGCCTGGCTCTTCTGCAGGTCCGCGCCGGTGAAGGTCTGTACCGGCGCGGCGATCTGCTCGCGGGAAACGCCCAGGGAGGGCAGCGGCAGGCTGCTGATCACCTCGGTCTGCCCCAGCGACAGGGGCTCGGTGCCGTCCGCGGCCCGGGCGGGCAGGGCGAGGCCTGCGGCGTGGGCCACGAGCAGGGCGAGGGCGCTCGGGCCGAAGGGGTGGCGTCTGGGCATGGCGGTGCTTCCTGGTTCTTGTTGTTGGCGTTGTGGGGCGGCGCGGCCGAATCGCTCCGCCACGCCTGGGCCAGGTGCGGGATCGCTCGGTGGGGAGGGTGGCCGTGGCCGGCGCGCGGCTGCACGGAGGACACTAGGGCCGTGGGCGGGGTGGGAAAATCCTACGTTGGAGGCGGACGGCTCGTACCAACGTACCGGATGGCGGCCACTGGGCGTCGGCTGCGCTGCGTCGCAGGGTGACGCGTGGCGGCGGATTCAGGTAAACTCCCCGGCTATTTTTCGGCGGATCGCCGCCTTCAGCCTTCCGAGTGTGTCAAGCCGTGAGTGACCTGAGTCATATCCGCAATTTCTCCATCATCGCCCACATCGACCATGGCAAGTCGACCCTGGCCGACCGCTTCATCCAGATGTGCGGTGGTCTGTCCGACCGCGAGATGGAAGCGCAGGTCCTCGACTCCATGGACCTGGAGCGCGAGCGGGGCATCACCATCAAGGCCCACAGCGTCACCCTTCACTACAAGGCGAAGGACGGCAAGACCTACCAGCTGAACTTCATCGACACCCCCGGCCACGTCGACTTCACCTACGAGGTCAGCCGCTCGCTGGCCGCCTGCGAGGGCGCGCTGCTGGTGGTGGACGCCGGCCAGGGCGTCGAGGCGCAGTCGGTGGCCAACTGCTATACCGCCATCGAGCAGGGCCTGGAAGTCATGCCCGTGCTGAACAAGATGGACCTGCCGCAGGCCGACCCGGACCGGGTGAAGGACGAGATCGAGAGCATCATCGGCATCGACGCCACCGACGCCGTGGCCTGCTCGGCCAAGAGCGGCATGGGCGTGGACGAGGTGCTCGAGCGCCTGGTCGCCACCATCCCGGCCCCTGAGGGCGAGATCGAGGCGCCGCTGCAGGCGCTGATCATCGACTCCTGGTTCGACAACTACCTGGGCGTGGTCTCGCTGGTGCGCGTCAAGCACGGCCGCGTCAAGAAGGGCGACAAGATCCTGGTGAAGTCCACCGGCAAGCTGCACCAGGTGGACAGCGTCGGCGTGTTCTCGCCGAAGCACACCGAGACGCCGGACCTCAAGGCCGGCGAAGTGGGCTTCATCATCGCCGGCATCAAGGACATCCACGGCGCGCCCGTGGGCGACACCCTGACCCTCAGCACCACCCCCGACGTGGAAGTGCTGCCCGGCTTCAAGCGCATCAAGCCGCAGGTCTACGCCGGCCTGTTCCCGGTCAGCTCCGACGACTTCGAGGACTTCCGCGAAGCCCTGCAGAAGCTGACGCTGAACGACGCCGCCCTGCAGTACGAGCCGGAAAGCTCCGAGGCCCTGGGCTTCGGTTTCCGCATCGGCTTCCTCGGCATGCTGCACATGGAGATCATCCAGGAGCGCCTGGAGCGCGAATACGACCTGGACCTGATCACCACGGCGCCGACGGTGATCTTCGAGATCGTGCAGAAGAACGGCGAGATCCTCTACGTCGACAACCCGTCCAAGCTGCCCGACCTCTCGTCCATCGACGAGATGCGCGAGCCCATCTGCCGGGCCACCATCCTTGTGCCCCAGGAGCACCTGGGCAACGTCATTACCCTGTGCATCGAGAAACGCGGTGTGCAGCGCGACATGCACTTCCTCAGCGGCCAGGTCCAGGTGATCTACGACATGCCGATGAACGAGGTGGTGCTGGACTTCTTCGACCGTCTGAAGTCCACCAGCCGCGGCTACGCCTCGCTGGACTACAGCTTCGACCGCTTCGAGCCGGCCAACCTGGTCCGTCTCGACGTGCTGATCAACGGCGAGAAGGTGGACGCCCTCGCCCTGATCGTCCACCGCGACAACGCCCCCTACAAGGGGCGCCAGCTGGTGGAGAAGATGAAGGAACTGATCCCGCGTCAGATGTTCGACGTCGCGATTCAGGCGGCCATCGGCGGGCAGATCATCGCCCGCTCGACGGTCAAGGCGCTCAGGAAGAACGTGCTGGCCAAGTGCTATGGTGGTGATGTGAGCCGTAAGCGCAAGCTGCTGGAGAAGCAGAAGGCCGGTAAGAAAAGGATGAAGCAGGTCGGTAGCGTGGAGATTCCCCAGGAAGCCTTCCTCGCCGTGCTCAAAGTGGACAGTTAGATTCTATGACGCTGAATTTCCCGCTGTTGCTGGTGATAGCCGTCGCCCTGTGCGGCGCCCTGGCCCTGGTCGACCTGGTGCTCTTCGCGCCGCGCCGCCGGGCCGCCATCTCCGCCTACCAGGGCTCGGTCGCCGAGCCCGATCCGGAGGTGCTGGACAAGCTGAACAAGGAACCCGTGCTGATCGAGTACGGCAAGTCCTTCTTCCCGGTACTGTTCATCGTGCTGGTGCTGCGTTCCTTCCTGGTCGAGCCGTTCCAGATCCCCTCCGGCTCGATGAAGCCCACCCTCGAGGTCGGCGACTTCATCCTGGTCAACAAGTTCGCCTACGGCATCCGCCTGCCGGTGCTGGACGCCAAGGTGATCCCGGTCGGCGACCCGCAGCGCGGCGACGTGATGGTGTTCCGCTACCCCAGCGACCCGAACATCAACTACATCAAGCGCGTGGTCGGCGTGCCGGGTGACCGCGTGCGCTACACCAGCGACAAGCGCCTGTACGTCAACGACCAGCCGGTGGCCGAGCAACTGGTCGGCGAGGAGCCGGGCAGCCTGGGCAGCGTGACCCTGTACAAGGAGAAGCTGGGCGAGGCCGAGCACCTGATCCGCAAGGAAATGACGCGCTACCGCGTGGAGCCGGGCAAGGAGTGGACGGTCCCGGCCGGGCACTACTTCATGATGGGCGACAACCGCGACAACTCCAACGACAGCCGCTACTGGAACGATCCGAAGATCCCGAAGGCGCTGCTGGGCATGGTTCCGGACCGCAACATCGTCGGCAAGGCCTTCGCCGTGTGGATGAGCTGGCCGGACCCGAAACTGCGCAACCTGCCGAACTTCTCGCGGGTCGGCGTGATTCACTGAATGTGAGCTGCGTCGAGCGCCGGCCGCCGGTCGGTGCTAGAACGAAGGGCGGGGCGGCGCGCGGGGAGCGGGTCCGCCCCGCTTGCACTTGGAACCGCCGGTGGCGGGGGATGAGAACCATACCGACATGAGGTCAGCATGAAGTACGCAGGTTCGCAGAAGGGGATGTCGTTGCTGGGTTGGCTGGTGGTGCTGGCCATTGTGGCCTTCCTGGCCAGTACCGCGTTCAAGATCATTCCGCACTACCTCGACTACTACGCCATCGAGAAGGCCATCAAGGCGGTGGAAACCGACAAGGCGGCGGATGTGCGCAGCGTCCCGGAGTTCTACTCTTACGTGGACAAGGCGCTGACCATCAACAACATCCGCGACCTGAAGCTGCAGGATGCGCTGACCGTGGAACAGGACAACAACGAGTTCCGCGCGCACCTGAAGTATGAAAAACGCGAGCCGCTGATCGAGAACCTCGACCTGGTGGTCCACTTCGACAAAGAATTCCGTGTAAGAACGCCGTGAGCAATACCCTGGATCGACTCGAGCGCAAGCTCGGCTACACCTTCAAGGACCAGGACCTGATGGTCCTGGCCCTGACCCATCGCAGCTTCGCCGGGCGCAACAACGAGCGCCTGGAGTTCCTCGGTGACGCCATCCTCAACTTCGTCATCGGCGAAGCCCTGTTCAGCCACTTCCCGCAGGCCCGCGAGGGCCAGCTGTCGCGCCTGCGCGCACGGCTGGTCAAGGGCGAGACCCTGGCCCTGCTGGCCCGTGGCTTCGAACTGGGCGACTACCTGCGCCTGGGCTCGGGTGAACTCAAGAGCGGCGGTTTCCGCCGCGAGTCGATCCTCGCCGACGCCATGGAAGCGCTGATCGGCGCCATCTACCTGGACACCGGCATGGACTCCGCGCGCGCGCGCATCCTCGCCTGGCTCGGCCCGCAACTGCGCGAGCTGACCCCGGTGGACACCAACAAGGACCCCAAGACGCGCCTGCAGGAGTTCCTGCAGTCGCGCGCCTGCGAGCTGCCGCGCTACGACGTGGTGGACATCCAGGGCGAACCGCATTGCCGGACCTTCTTCGTCGAGTGCGAAGTGGCCCTGCTGAACGACAAGACCCATGGGCACGGCGGCAGCCGCCGCATCGCCGAGCAGGTGGCCGCCGCCGCCGCGCTGGTGGCCCTGGGCGTGGAGAATGGCCATGACTGAACAACTCGACGACACCAGCCGCTGCGGCTACGTCGCCATCGTCGGCCGCCCCAACGTGGGCAAGTCGACGCTGCTCAACCACATCCTCGGGCAGAAGCTGGCCATCACCTCGCGCAAGCCGCAGACCACCCGCCACACCCTGCTCGGCATCAAGACCGAAGGCGCGGTGCAGGCGGTGTACGTCGATACCCCCGGCCTGCACAAGGACAACGACAAGGCGCTGAACCGCTACATGAACCGCTCCGCCAGCGCCGCGCTGAAGGACGTGGACGTGGTGATCTTCGTGGTCGACCGCCTGCGCTGGACCGACGAGGACCAGATGGTCCTGGACCGCGTGCAGCACGTCAGCTGCCCGGTGCTGATCGCGGTGAACAAGGTCGACCGCCTGGAAGACAAGGCCGAGCTGCTGCCGCACCTGCAATGGCTCACCGGCTTGCTGCCCAAGGCCGAAGTGGTGCCGATCTCCGCCCAGCATGGGCAGAACCTCGACGTGCTGGAGCAACTGGTGGCCGAGCGCCTGCCGGAAAGCGAGCACTTCTTCCCGGAAGACCAGATCACCGACCGCAGCAGCCGCTTCCTCGCCGCTGAACTGGTGCGCGAGAAGATCATGCGCCAGCTCGGCGCCGAGCTGCCCTACCAGATCACCGTGGAGATCGAGGAGTTCAAGCAGGAAGGCCGCGTGCTGCACATCCACGCGCTGATCCTGGTGGAACGCGAAGGGCAGAAGAAGATCATCATCGGCGACAAGGGCGAGCGCATCAAAAGCATCGGCCAGAGCGCGCGCAAGGACATGGAGGTGCTGTTCGACTCCAAGGTCATGCTCAACCTCTGGGTCAAGGTGAAGGGCGGCTGGTCCGACGACGAACGCGCCCTGCGCTCGCTCGGCTACGGCGACCTCTGACACCCACCCGCGCGGCCCGCTGAGGCGGGCCGCCTGAAGGCCGCACCCGCGCATGAGCCTCGTCAGCGTCCCCCTGCCGACCTTCATCCTGCACAGCCGCCCGTACAAGGAAACCAGCGCGCTGGTGGACTTCTTCACCCCCGAAGGCCGCCTGCGCGCCGTGCTGCGCGGCGCGCGCGGCAAGTCCGGGGCCCTGGCGCGGCCCTTCGTGCCGCTGGAAGCGGAGTTCCGCGGCCGCGGCGAGCTGAAGAACGTCAGCCGCCTGGAAGCCGCCGGCATCCCCAACCTGCTGGCCGGCGAGGCGCTGTTCAGCGGCCTCTACCTCAACGAACTGCTGATCCGCGTGCTGCCAGCCGAGGTCGCCCATCCCGCGCTGTTCGAGCACTACCGCGCCACGCTGCCGGCGCTGGCCGCCGGGCGCCCGCTGGAGCCCCTGCTGCGAGCCTTCGAATGGCGGCTGCTGGACGAGCTGGGCTATGGTTTCGCCCTCGATCGCGATATCGTCGGACAAGATATCGTCCCCGGCGGCCTCTACCGCCTGCTGCCCGATGCCGGCCTGGAACCGATGGGCGGCTTCCAGCCGGGCCTGTTCCATGGCGCCGACCTGCTGGCCATGGCCGAGGCCGACTGGAGCGCCCCCGGCGCCCTGGCCGCGGCCAAGCGCCTGATGCGCCAGGCTCTGGCGCCGCACCTCGGCGGCCGACCGCTGGTCAGCCGCGAACTCTTCATGAATCGCAAGGAACCTCCCCGTGACTGAAGCCAACCGCATCCTCCTCGGCGTCAACATCGACCACGTCGCGACCCTGCGCCAGGCCCGCGGCACCCGCTACCCGGACCCGGTCAAGGCGGCGCTGGACGCCGAGGAAGCCGGCGCCGACGGCATCACCGTGCACCTGCGCGAGGACCGCCGGCACATCCAGGACCGCGACGTGCGCGTGCTCGCCGAGGTGCTGCAGACGCGCATGAACTTCGAGATGGGCGTGACCGAGGAAATGCTGGCCTTCGCCGAGGCGATCCGCCCGGCCCACGTCTGCCTGGTCCCGGAAACCCGCCAGGAACTGACCACCGAGGGCGGCCTGGACGTGGCCGGCCAGGAAGCGCGCATCCACGCCGCGGTGCAGCGCCTGGCCGCCGCCGGCTGCGAGGTGTCGCTGTTCATCGACGCCGACCCGCGGCAGATCGAGGCCTCCGCCCGCATCGGCGCGCCGGCCATCGAACTGCACACCGGGCGCTACGCCGACGCCCACGGCGTGGCGGAAACCGCGCTGGAACTGGCGCGCATCCGCGACGGCGTGGAGGCCGGCCTGTCCCACGGCCTGATCGTCAACGCCGGCCACGGCCTGCACTACCACAACGTCGAGCCCGTGGCGGCGATCCGCGGGATCAACGAACTGAACATCGGCCACGCCCTGGTGGCCCACGCGCTGTTCGTCGGCTTCAAGGCGGCGGTGGCGGAAATGAAGGCGCTGATAGTAGCGGCCGCCAACCGCTGAGCCCTCGTCGGCCTCCGCGCCGGGGCATCGGCGGATAACCGCGAACGGTTATGCACCCTACGGCCCGGGCTACCCCTGTAGGAGCGGGCCCTGCCCGCGATTCGCGCGCAGGGCGCGCTCCTACATGAGGGAATGCGCCGCTCAGGGCTTGCGCGCCGTCGCTTCCGCGCCGGGGCATCGGCGGATAACCGCGAACGGTTATGCGCCCTACGGCCCGGGCTACCCCTGTAGGAGCGGGCCCTGCCCGCGATTCGCGCGCAGGGCGCGCTCCTACATGGGGGCGGCGCGCGCCGGCCTAGGGCTTGCGCGCCACCAGGGTGGCGCGCAGCGGCGCCGGCAGGCCTTCGATGGTGCGGCTGGGGTCGTGCGGGTCGAGGAATTCCGGCAGCGACTGGTAGCGCATCCACTGGGTGGAACGCTGTTCCTCCACCGTGGTGCGGCTCTGGTCGACGCAGCGCACGTCGGCGAAGCCGGCGCGGCGCAGCCACAGCTCCAGGGCCGCCACCGAGGGCAGGAACCAGACGTTGCGCATCTGCGCGTAGCGGTCCTCCGGCACCAGCACGGTGGTGGTGTCGCCTTCCACCACCAGGGTTTCCAGCACCAGCTCGCCGCCGCGGCGCAGGCAGTCCTTGAGCGCGAAGAGGTGGTCGATGGGCGAGCGGCGGTGGTAGAGCACGCCCATGGAGAACACCGTGTCGAAGCCTTCCAGCTTCTCCGGCAGCTCCTCCAGGGTGAGCGGCAGGTGCCAGGCCGGCAGGTCCGGCAGGTAGCGCTTCATGGCCAGGAACTGGCAGAAGAACAGCCAGTTCGGGTCCACCCCCACCACGCTGCGGGCGCCGGCGCCGAGCATGCGCCACTGGTAGTAGCCGTTGCCGCAGCCGACGTCGAGGATGCGCTTGCCGGCCAGGTCCAGGTGCGGCGAGACGCGCTCCCATTTCCAGTCCGAACGCCACTCGGTATCGATGTGCACGCCGAACACGTCGAAGGGGCCCTTGCGCCAGGGGATCAGCCCTTGCAGGGCGGTCTTCAGCGCGGCGCGGGTGGCGTCGTCGCAGGGGCCTTCCAGGGCGAAGCGGCTGGCCAGCTCGACGCTTTCGGCGCGCAGCCCGGGCAACTGGTCGACGGCGGCCAGCCAGCGCTCCAGGTCGCCGTGGCCATCCTCCACCTTGGCCGCGAGCTGCGCGGCGAGGGACTCGCTCCAGGCTTGCAGGGGCGTGCCGGCCAGTTCCCGGCGCAGGTCGTCGAGGGCGAAGCGTTCGATCATGGCAGGGCGACCAGCGAGGCGAAGTTCAGGCACTGGAACCACGGCACCACCCTGGAGAAGCCGGCCCGGGCCAGGCGTTCGCGGTGCTCGTCCAGGGTGTCCGGGCGCATCACGTTCTCGATGGCGGTGCGTTTCTGGGCGATTTCCAGTTCGCTGTAGCCGTTGGCGCGCTTGAAGTCCAGGTGCAGTTCGTTCAGCAGTTCCTGCTCGGCGGCATCGCTGAAGCGCAGCTTCTCCGAGAGGATCAGCGCGCCGCCGGGCAGCAGGGCCTGGCGGATGCGCTGCAGCAGCTCCAGGCGCTTGCCGGGTTCGATGAACTGCAGGGTGAAGTTCATGGCCACCAGTGAGCAGGGCTGCAAGTCCAGGCGCAGGATGTCCGCCTCCAGCAGGTCCGCCGGCAGCAGTTCCTGGTACATGGCGTCCTGGGCGCTGAGGTATTCGCGGCAGCGCGCCAGCATGGCGGCGGAGTTGTCCACCCCCAGCACCCGGCAGCCGTCGGCCCTGACGTGGCGGCGCAACGCCTGGGTCACCGCGCCCAGCGAGCAGCCCAGGTCGTAGATCAGGCTGTGCGGCTGGGCGAAGCGGGCGCCGAGCACGCCGATGTTCTCGACGATGGTCGGGTAGCCCGGCACCGAGCGCTTGATCATGTCCGGGAAGACGCGCGCCACGTCCTCGTTGAAGGTGAAGTCGGCGACGTGTTCCAGGGGTTGGGCGAAGATGCGGTCAGACTCGCTCACGCGGTGGGGCCTCGGTACGGGTGGTGCGGACGGCCGGCGCCTGCCTGAGGCGCCGGGGTGCGCATTGTAGCCGAGCGGGGCGCGGCGCCCCAACCTCCGGGCGACGAGCCCGGCGCTTCACTTGAGCTTGTCGGAGAAGTATTCGCCGGCGCCCTGCAGCGGGCCCAGGGGGTTCTTCTTGTCTTCCACGCGGCGGATGTTCGGCTCGCCGTTGCTGACCTTGTGCACCACCACGTCGTCGATCAGCACGAACACCGGGCGGAACGACCAGCCCTGGACCTGGCGGCGCTTGCGGAAGTTGAACATGTCGGCCCAGAAGCTGCCGATGCGCTGGCTGTCGGTCTTGTTGAAGTCGAAGGAGTAGCCGATGCAGCGGTCCTTGGCCTGCAGGCAGGTCACCAGGCCGTCGGGCAGGTAGTCGATGGGGATGTTCGGCTGCACGAAGAGCAGGCGCACGTCGATGAACGAGAGCATCTTGGCGTTGCCCTGGGTCAGCGGGTCGAAGCCCAGGCTGAGCAGTTGCGAGCGCGTGGTCCTGCCCGGCACCACCTGTTCGTAGCGGTGCTCGGCGTCCTGGTAGTCGATGAAGGGAGACTGCACCTCGGCGCGTTCGCTGGGCAGCAGGCTGCCGCAGGCGGAAAGCATCGCACAGGTTCCAAGCATCCCCAGCAGACGGACTTCAGCACGCATGAAACCTCTCCCTTCGATACTCCCCGGTATTTGATCTATAGACGATGGCGGCTGCGCCTGCCGGACTTTTCTGCAGGGCGAATGTGTCAGTCGACGGAGACCAGGTATTCGCGCATCAGCGGTGCCCAGGCGTCGTCCTCGCGGAGCCGCCGCAGGCCCTCGTCGAGCTGCGCCAGGCGTGCGTCGGCGTCCTTCAGGTGCGGGCTCAGGGCGACGTACATCGGCCGCGGGCTGGGCAGTTCCCCTGCGCTGCGGACCTGACCGTCGAGGCCCTGGCGCCTGAGGTAGCGGTCGACGATGCGGCGGTCCTCGACCACCACGTCTACGCGGCCCAGCAGCAGCTTCTGCAGGTTGCGTTCGAGCACGCGCTCGCCGCTGAGGACCTGCACCCGCTCGTGGTCGTGCAGGTTGCGGTCGCGCCACGTGTCCAGTTGCTCGCCATAGGAATAGCCCTGCACCAGGCCGACGGCGAGCCCATCCAGGGAGGCCGGGCCGCGGTAGCGCCAGTCGCTGTCGGCGCGGGTGTAGAGGTGCATGTCCGCCCAGGCGATGGGCTCGCGGCCGATCAGCAGCCCCTGGCTTTCCTCGGCGTAGGCGCCGATCACCCCGTCGATCAGGCCTTCGCGGGCCATCTGCAGGGCCCGCGACCAGGGCAGGTTCTCGAACTGCGGCGGCTCGGGCAGGGCCTGGCCCAGGCCTTCGAGCAGGTAGCCGGGTTGCTCCGGCGTCTGCGGGCACAGGTAGGGGCACCAGTCGTCGCCGCCCAGGCGCAGCGGCTCGGCGGTGGCGCCCAGGGCAGCTGCGCAGCACAGGGCGGTGAGGAGGGAGCGCAGCATGTCGTCCTCAGGCGGCGGGGTTCGCCTGGGAGTATGGCAGAGGCGTACGGCGCGCACTAACCGAGGCGGCGATGCCCCACTGGCCGAGCCAGTAGCAGAGCATGATGGCGTAGCCGGCGCCGGCGAAGGGCGAGACGAAGCGGTTGATGCCGATCATGCCGTCGGAGACCACGAACAGCAGGGCGCCGATAGCGGCCAGCCGCGCGCTGGGCGAGGCCTGCGGCAGGCGGGCCAGGGCGCGCCAGAGCATGCTGGCGATCACCAGGCTGTACAGCGCGATGGGCAGGCGCAGCGGCCCCAGGCCCTGCTGGTCGAGCAGCAGGAACAGCCCGCCGCCGAGCACCGCGGCGCAGGCCAGGGCCAGGGGTGCCGGGCGCCGCGTCTCGCCCAGGTAGGCGGCGAGGTAGGCCAGGTGAGCGAGGAGGAAGGCGCACAGGCCGGGCACGAAGGCATCGAGCGGCCATTCCAGCAGCACGTCGCCGAGCAGCGACAGCGCCAGGCCAAGGGCGATCCAGCGGCGGTAAGGGGTTGCCGGCGAGGCGCCGACCCAGCCCAGCAGGGCGATGATCGGCAGCGGCTTGCACAGCATGCGCAGCCAGGGCAGGTCGAGGGCGATGCCCAGCAGGCAGGCGAGGCCGCCGAGGACGGCCAGGGGCAAGAGCCAGCGCATCTGTCGATTCTCCGCGGGAAGATGCGCCGACTGTGCCGCAGCCGTTGCCGCGGCCCTAGGCCGCGGACGTCAGTTCGGGTGGTATTTGGCGCCGCGCTCAGAGGACCTTGAGCGCGCAGTCGAAGGTGCGCTCGGGGGCGACGTCGGCCTCCCAGGGGCGGCGGTAGGCCAGTTGCAGGTGGTCCTCGCCGCTGGCGCTGACGCGGAAGCGCCAGGTGGATTCGCCGGCGCTGCCGACCAGGCCGCTGTCCTCGGGGTTGTTGTAGACCTCCGGGCCCAGGCTGGCCAGCACCCGGCCGGCGGGGTTGCGCACTTCCCAGCGGAAGCCGGTGGTGGGGTTGCTCGGCAGCATCAGCACCAGTTCCTGGCCCTGGTGCAGTTCCAGGGGCTTGCAGGCCTTGTCGTCCTCCAGGCTGACCACGGGGTCGGGCCGGCTGGCGCAGGCGGCAAGCAACAGCAGGGGCAGGGCGAGCAGGGGGCGGGGCGACGGCATGACGACTCCTCGGACGGTCCGGACAGCCGGGAGGATATCGCAAAGGTCCGCTGCGGTGGGGCCATGCATCCCCAAGGAACGGCGTGGGTGGGGGCTCTTCGTAGGAGCGAGCTGTGCCGGCCTGCGGCGTAGGAGCGGATCTCATCCGCGAATCGCGCCGGGATGTCCGGCCATCGCGGACAAGGTCCGCTCCTGCAGGAATGCCGTGCCTCGGGGCAACCTGTAGGAGCGGGCCCTGCCCGCGATTCGCGCGCAGGGCGCGCTCCTACAGTGGGAATGGCGTGGGTAGAGGGGAATCGCCGAGATGCTCTTTGTAGGAGCGAGCTTGCTCGCGAACCTGATGCCCCGCAGCGGAGTCTGTTCGCGAGCAAGCTCGCTCCTACGAGAAGCCGTGCCCGGCCTGCGGCGGAGCGGATCTCATCCGCGAATCGCGCCGGATCGTCCGGCTATCGCGGACAAGGTCCGCTCCACAGTTCCAGGGAAGCACGGTCGTAGGAGCGGACTCCGTCCGCGATTGGATTCACCGGCCACGCCGGACACCCCGGTGGCACGGCCAACGGCGGATAACGCCGTAGGCGTCATGCGCACTACGGGGGCAGCGGCCTCAGGCCGGGAACAGCACCTTGGCCACGTCGCCGTAGCGCCTGGCGAAGTGCACCGTCAGGCCTTCCTTGAGGTAGTCCGGCAGTTCCTCGAAGTCGCCGCGGTTGGCTTCCGGCAGGATCAGCTCGTGGATCTTCTGCCGGCGCGCCGCGATCACCTTCTCGCGCACGCCGCCGATGGGCAGCACCTGGCCGGTGAGGGTCAGCTCGCCGGTCATGGCCACGCCCTTCTTCGGCGCCTGGTTGCGCGCCAGGGACAGCAGGGCGCTGGCCATGGTGACGCCGGCGCTGGGGCCGTCCTTGGGCGTGGCGCCCTCGGGCACGTGCAGGTGGACGAAGGCCTGGTCGAAGAAATTGGCGTCGCCGCCGTACTTCTTCAGGTTGGCGGTGATGTAGCTGTAGGCGATTTCCGCCGACTCCTTCATCACGTCACCCAGTTGCCCGGTCAGCTTGAAGCCGCGGTTCAGCGTGTGGATGCGCGTCGCCTCGATGGGCAGGGTGGCGCCGCCCATGCTGGTCCAGGCCAGGCCGGTGATGACGCCGACGCCGGAAAGCAACTGCTCGGTGCGGAACACCGGCATGCCGAGGTAGCTCTCCAGGTCCTTGGCGCCGATCCTCAGCCTGGTCTCGGGGTCCTCCAGCAGCTTGACCACGGCCTTGCGCACCAGCTTGCCGAGCTGTTTCTCCAGCTGCCGCACCCCGGCCTCGCGGGCGTAGCCCTCGATCACCGCGCGCAGGGCGGCGTCGTTGATCGACAGGCGCTCCTTCGGCACCCCGGCCTTCTCCAGCTGCTTGGGCCACAGGTGGCGCTTGGCGATGGCCAGCTTCTCCTCGGCGATGTAGCCGGACAGGCGGATGACCTCCATGCGGTCGAGCAGCGGCCCGGGGATGGAGTCCAGGGTGTTGGCCGTGCAGACGAACAGCACCTTGGACAGGTCCAGGCGCAGGTCCAGGTAGTGGTCGAGGAACTCGACGTTCTGCTCCGGGTCGAGGGTTTCCAGCAGCGCCGAGGCCGGGTCGCCCTGGTAGCTGGCGCCGAGCTTGTCGATCTCGTCGAGCATGATCACCGGGTTCATCACCTCGACGTCCTTCAGCGCCTGCACCAGCTTGCCCGGCAGGGCGCCGATGTAGGTGCGGCGGTGGCCCTTGATCTCCGCCTCGTCGCGCATGCCGCCGACGCTGAAGCGGTAGAAGGGCCGGCCGAGGCTTTCGGCGATGGACTTGCCGATGCTGGTCTTGCCCACCCCGGGCGGGCCCACCAGCAACACGATGGAGCCGGCGATCTCGCCCTTGAAGGCGCCCACGGCGAGGAACTCGAGGATGCGGTCCTTGACGTCCTCCAGGCCCGCGTGGTGCTTGTCCAGCACCTTGCGCGCATGGGGCAGGCTGAGCTTGTCCTTGCCCAGCACGCCCCAGGGCACCGAGGTGGCCCAGTCCAGGTAGTTGCGGGTGACCGCGTATTCCGGCGAGCCGGTCTCCAGGATCGACAGCTTGTTCAGCTCCTCGTCGATGCGCTTGCGCGCCTGCTCGGGAAGGATCTTGCCTTCCAGGCGGGCGCGGAACTCGTCGGCGTCGGCGCTCTTGTCGTCCTTGGTGATGCCCAGCTCCTGCTGGATGGTCTTGAGCTGCTCCTTGAGGAAGAACTCGCGCTGGCGCTCGCCGATTTTGCGGTTGACCTCGGCCGACAGCTCCTTCTGCAGGCGCGCGACCTCGACCTCCTTGCGCAGCAGCGGCAGGACCTTCTCCATGCGCTTGAGCATCGGCACCGTGTCCAGCACTTCCTGCAGCTCGGTGCCGGGCGCGGTGGTCAGGGCCGCGGCGAAGTCGGTGAGCGGCGACGGATCGTTGGGGTTGAAGCGGTTCAGGTAGTTCTTCAGCTCCTCGCTGTACAGCGGGTTGAGCGGCAGCAGCTCCTTGATCGCGTTGATCAGCGCCATGCCGTAGGCCTTCACCTCGTCGCTGGCATCGCTGGGCGTGTGCGGGTAGTCGACCTCGACCAGGAAGGGCGGGCGGTGGCGCTTGATCCAGCCGCGGATGCGCACCCGCGACAGGCCCTGGGCGACGAACTGCAGCTTGCCGCCCTCGCGGCTGGCGTGGTGCACGCGCACCAGGGTGCCGTGCTCGGGCAGGCTGTCCGGGTCGAAGTGGCGCGGGTCGTCCGGCGGGTTGTCCATGAAGAACAGCGCCAGGCAGTGGTGGTCGGTCTTGGCCACCAGCTCCAGGGTTTCCGCCCAGGGTTCCTCGTTGACGATCACCGGCAGCACCTGCGCGGGGAAGAACGGGCGGTTGTGGATCGGGATGACGTAGACGGTGGTCGGCAGCTTCTGGCCGGGCAGCACGAGGCTGGTCGTGCTGACCTCCTCGGCGCTGTGGATGTCGTGGATCTCGTCGTGGTCGCTCATGAGGCACCTGACTGATTGAACATGACAGTCTAGATGGGGAATCGGCCGGCGACTTTCAATTCCCCGACGAGCGCGGCCTGTTGCCGGAGGTTTCCCGCGGCGCGCGCAGGAAGTCGATCGGCGGGCGGCCGAACTGGCGGCTGAACATGGCGCTGAAGGCGCTGGGCGTGGAATAGCCGACCTCCAGGGCCGCCTCCAGCACGCTGGCGCCGCTGCCCAGCAGCTCCAGGGCGCGCAGCAGGCGGGCCTGCTGGCGCCACTGGCCGAAGGTCAGCCCGGTGTCGCGCAGGAACCAGCGGCGCACCGTCTTGGTGTCGACCCCGGCCCGCGCGGCCCAGTCCTGGAGCCCGGCGTCCAGGCCCATGTCCCGGCACAGCCGGCGCAGGCGCGGCTCGTTGGGCAGCGGCAGGTGCAGCGGCAGCGCCGGCTCGCTGGTCAGCTCGTCCAGCAGCAGGCGCAGCACGCGGCCGTCGCGGCTGTCCGCCGGGGCCTCGCCGGCGATGCCCACGGCGGCCAGGATCAGTTCGCGCAGCAGCGGCGAGACGGCCAGCACCGTGCACTCGGCGGGCAGGTGCGGCGCGCTGCCCGGCTCGATGTAGAGGGTGCGCACGTGCACCTCGCCGACCATCCGCGTCCAGTGCTCGACGCCGGCGGGTATCCACAGGCCGCGGTTGTCCGGCACCACCCAGAGGCCGCTGGCGCTGCCCACCACCAGCACCCCGCGCACGGCGTAGAGCAGCTGCGCGCGCTGGTGGCTGTGGCTGGCCACCTGGTGGCCGTCGGCGTAGTCCAGGGCGACGGCGGTCACCGGATTGGCGGCGTGCTCGTCGCCGTGGATGGAGGGAATGTCCGCTTCTCGCATATCACCGCCCATTTTGCGTTAGACGGCCAGTCTCGCCGCTCACTAGCATCTTCGCCAATCCCCCTGCGTCCGGTTTTTCCCATGTCCGATTTCGCCAGTGCCCTGCAACCGCTCACCGAACAGCTCACCCGCATCGCCGACCTGCTGCAGCGCAGCCTGCCGCCGGAGCCGGCCCAGGCGCTGCAGCCGGAGGTGATCGCCTACCTCTGGGAATACCGCCCCCACGCCGGGGTGGCCCAGGCGCAGCTGACGCCGGTACAGGAGCCGGCGCTGATCGCCTTCGACGACCTGCGCAACGTCGACCGGCAGAAGGCCCTGGTCGAGCGCAACACCCGCCAGTTCGTCCAGGGCCGCCCGGCCAACAACCTGCTGCTCACCGGTGCCCGCGGCACTGGCAAGAGTTCGCTGGTGAAGGCCTGCCTGCACGCCTTCCACGCCGAGGGCCTGCGCCTGATCGAGGTGGACAAGGAGCACCTGGGCGACCTGCCGCGGATCATCGAGCTGGTGCGCCTGCGCCCGGAGCGCTTCATCCTGTTCTGCGACGACCTCTCCTTCGAGGACGGCGAGACCGGCTACAAGGGCCTGAAGACGGTGCTCGACGGCTCGGTGGCGGGGCAGGCCGGCAACGTGCTGATCTACGCCACCTCCAACCGCCGCCACCTGCTGGCCGAGCGCGCCGCGGACAACCTGGCCTTTTCCCGCGGCGACAACGGCGAACTGCACCCGGGCGAGGCGGTGGAGGAGAAAATCTCGCTGTCCGAGCGTTTCGGCCTGTGGATTTCCTTCTACGCCTTCAGCCAGGACGAGTACCTGGAGGCGGTGGCGCGCTGGCTGCAGTCCCACGGTCTGGGCCAGGAGGCCATCGAGGCCAGCCGCGCCGAGGCGATCCGCTGGGCCACCCACCGCGGCTCGCGCTCCGGGCGCATCGCCGCGCAGTTCGCCCGCGACTACGCCGGGCGCCAGGCGCCCTGACCGGCGTGGCTGGGCAGGGGCGCGCAACTTCGCTAGAGTGCGGGAAACCCTCGTACGCCCCTGCCGATGCTGCACGCCCGTCTCGCTCACCTGCCCGAGCAGTCCCACGCCCATGACCACGAGCATCACCAACTGGTGCTGGCCCTGGCCGGCCGCGCCGAGTTCGAGGTCGACGGGCGCGGCGGCGAGGTCTGCCGCATGCGCGCCTGCCTGGTGCCGGGCGACGCCCGGCATGCCTTCGCCGGCACCGGCGACAACCGCATGCTGATCCTCGACCTGCCGCCGCAGGGCGTGTCGGACGAGGACCGCGAGTTGCTGGCCCGGCTGTTCGAGGCGCCGCGCTACCCGACGCTGGATGCCGACTTCCAGAACCTGCTCGGCTACGCCGGCGCGGAACTGGCGCGCTACGGCAGCGACCCGCTGCTGGCCAGGGCGTTGGGCGGCGTGCTGCTGCGCGCCCTGCACCTGCGCCTGTTCGGCGAGACGCCGCGGCCCGCCACCGGCCCGCTGGACATGCAGCGCCTGGACGGGCACATCCGCAGCCACCTGGCGCGGCGCATCACGGTGGCCGAACT
The DNA here is from genome assembly GCF_900187975.1 of Pseudomonas delhiensis. GTDB lineage: Bacteria > Pseudomonadota > Gammaproteobacteria > Pseudomonadales > Pseudomonadaceae > Pseudomonas > Pseudomonas delhiensis. Next base: position 73,489 of record NZ_FZPC01000010.1, read on the forward strand.
GGCCCAGGTGGCCTGCCTGAGCCCCAGCCATTTCCACGCCCAGTTCAAGGACAGCGTCGGCCTGACGCCGCACCAGTACCTGCTCAAGCAGCGCCTGGACGCCGCCGCGCGCCTGCTGCGCGAGACCGACCTGGCGCTGGTGCGGGTGGCGGAGGAGTGCGGCTTCTCCAGCCAGAGCGCCCTGACCACGGCGATGCGCCGCTACCTGGGGCTCACCCCCGGGGCCCTGCGCCGCGGCTGAACGCCCGCCTCAGGGGCCGGCGATGTCGCGGGAGTCGACCTCGGCGCGGTAGCCGGGGCCGACGTCGAAGAGCACGAAGTAGGGCACCGCCGGACGCTGGAAGGTCAGGCTGGAGTCGGCGCCCAGGCGTTCTTCCAGCAGCGTCTGGCCGTCGTGGCCGAGGACGCGCAGCTTCACCCCCGGCGCCTGGCTGCCGTCGCTGAAGCCGCCCAGGCAGCGGATGCGCTCGGCGTCCAGGGCCTTGCATTCGAGGAAGGGCGCGTGGGCCAGGGCCAGCGGGCTCAGGCCCAGCAGCAGGAGGGGCAACAGGGCTTTCATCGGGACGCTCCTTGGCGGTCGAGCCAGGCCACCAGCGACGGGGAGGCCTCGGCGAGGGGCAGGCTGGCCTGGTGCACGCCGCCGTCCCAGGCTTCGACGGTCAGCCACAGCTGGTCGTCGGCGCGGGCGCGCGGCGGCACCGCCACTTCGGTGAACTGCTGGTAGGGGCTGCCGCTGAGCAGCGCGCCGGGGGCGCTCAGGCTGTAGGGCCGGCCGATGCGCAGGTAGGCCGCGCGGATGCGCTGCTCGCAGCCCTGGCACCAGGCCAGGGTGAAGGCCTTGAGGTGGCCGGCGCGGCCTTCGTCCTCGGGGTCGCCGACTTCCCACTCGGCCAGGCGGGCGCGCCAGGGGCCGACCTGCAGCTCGCCGACCTCGCGCTCGCCCAGGCCGGTGAGGCCGCGGTCGACGCGGGCCTCGTGGAGGAACGCCGGCAGGTAGCCGAGGGGGATCAGCACCAGCAGGGCGCTGAGGTGGAAGCGCCAGCGCAGCCAGTGGCGGCGCAGGCGCGAAGGTTTACGTCCGGGCATGGCGTTCACTCCGTGAGGGCCGCGGTGCGCTGCGGGGCGCGTTGCTTCTTCAACTGCTTGGCGGTGGCCAGCAGGGTGCGCTTGCTCCAGATCTGCAGGCCGCTGAGTACCATCAGGCTGAGCAGCAGGCCGAAGGCGAACCAGATCAGCTTCACCCACAGCCCGCCGAAGTCGCCCACGTGCAGCGGGCGCATGGATTCGCTGAAGAACTCCAGGCCGCTGCGGTCGCCCAGGCGCCGGGTGGCGGCCAGGCTGCCGTCGTAGGGGTTGACCTGGGCGCGCTCGAACAGCAGCGGGAACCAGCCGTGGCCGAGCAGGCCGATGGGCGCGAAGGCGTCGCCCGGCAGCGCCAGGTAGCGCGGCTCGAAGCCGGGGATCTCGCGCTGCGCGACGGCCACGGCCTGGTCCAGGCCGATGCGCGGCGGCGGGCCGCCGTCGACGCCGGGCGGTACCTGCTCGGGCTGGATGATGGCCGGCACGCCCTCGCTGGAGATGGAAATGGCGTTGTCGTAGAGCACCGCCTGGACCAGGAACCAGGTGCCGCTGACGGCGATCACCGCGATGAACCAGATCGACCAGATGCCGGCCAGGCGGTGGACGTCGCCCCAGAAGATGCGCGCGCCCTGGTTCAGGCGCAGGCGCGGCTTGAGGAAGCCGCGCCAGAAGCGCTTGTACACCACCAGCCCGGTGACCAGCGAGGCCAGCATCGGCAGGCCCAGCAGCGTCACCAGGTACCAGCCCCAGCTGTAGCCGTGGCTGAAGGGCACCAGCCACCAGCCGTGCAGGGCGCGGGTGAAGTTGCGGAAGTCGAACAGCGGCGCCTCGCCCTGGATGGCGCCGCTGTACGGGTTGACGTAGAGGGTGGCGTTGCGCGCTTCCGGGTAGCTGACCTGGGCTTCCACGGCGAAGTGCTCTTCGCTCGGCACCCGCAGGCCCTGCACGTGGGCCTGCGGCTGCTGGCGCTGGACGGCGGCCAGCAGGGCGTCGTAGCCCAGGCGCGGGGCGTCGCCCGGCGGCGCGTTGGCGCGGATGGCCGGGTTGGCCAGCCAGACGATCTCCTGGCTGACGGTGGCCAGGGTGCCGGTGATGCACACCAGGAAGACGAAGAACCAGATGGGCAAGGCCAGCCAGCTGTGGACCAGGAACCAGTTCCTGGCGCGGGATTTCTTGGACATGGGGGGCTTCGGGCTTTACACGCGGGGAAGGGCCTCGCGCTCGGCGAGGGATTCTATGGAGTAGGACGGGTGAGAAGGAAAAACCGGCAATGGGGCTTTGCAAGAAATTGTTTCGTCGCCTCGGTTGCCGGTTTTGCCCCGCTCGTTCGTCTTCTATAGGAGAAAGCCGCAATGGCGGCCCGGAAAAGGACCCTTTCGTGACCCTCCATCATCGCTTCCCCGACGCGGCCGCCGGCGGCCGGCCCGAAGTCCCGCCGCTGGCGCTGCGCCGCGAGCTGCGCCCGGCGCGCAAGCTGCTCGAACTGGCCGGCCTGCGTTGCAGCCTGCCGCGCCTGAAGGTGCTGGACGTGCTCTGCGCCGGCGGTTTCTACAGCGTTTCGGCGCTGCACCAGCGCCTGCTGGACGAAGCCGCGCCCATCTCGCCCAACTGCGTGCGCCAGACCCTGCGGCGCCTGCACGCCAGCGGTGTGCTGCGCCGCGATGCGCAGCGCCGCTACGGCCTGGAGCCAGAGCTGCCGGCGCCGGGCTGAAGGGGTCGCGGACGAACGATTGGCGTGTCGGCCGGCCAACCCGGTCTACAGTTGAAGTGTCGATCATTCGTTGAAAGAACCTGAGGGAGTGTAGCCATGAGCCAGCTGTTCGAGCCCCTGACCCTGCGCCAACTGACCTTGCCCAACCGCATCGGCGTTTCCCCCATGTGCCAGTACTCGGCCGAGGACGGCCTGGCCAACGACTGGCACCTGGTGCACCTGGGCAGCCGCGCCGTGGGCGGCGCCGGCCTGGTCATAGTGGAGGCCACCGCGGTGGTCCCGGAGGGGCGCATCACCGACCGCGACCTGGGCCTGTGGAAGGACGAGCAGGTCGAGCCCCTGCGGCGCATCACCCGCTTCATCGAATCCCAGGGGGCAGTGGCCGGCATCCAGCTGGCTCATGCCGGGCGCAAGGCCAGCACCTATGCGCCCTGGCTGGGCAAGCCGGGCAGCATGCCGGTGGCCGAGGGCGGCTGGGTGCCGGTGGCGCCGTCGGCCATCCCCTTCGACCCCAAGCACACCACCCCCGCTGCGCTGAGCGAAGAGCAGATGGCCGAAGTCACCCAGGCCTTCGTCCGCGCCGCCGAGCGCGCCCTGGTGGCCGGCTTCAAGGTGGTGGAGGTGCACGCGGCCCACGGCTACCTGCTGCACCAGTTCCTCTCGCCGCTGTCCAACCAGCGCCGCGACCAGTACGGCGGCTGCTTCGAGAACCGCATCCGCTACCTGCTGGAAGTGACCCAGGCGGTGCGCGAGGTATGGCCCGAGGAACTGCCGCTGCTGGTGCGCCTGTCGGCCACCGACTGGGTGGAGGACGGCTGGAACCCCGACGAGACGGTGGAACTGGCCCGGCGCCTGAAGGGCCTGGGCGTGGACCTGATCGACGTGTCTTCCGGCGGCACCGCGGTGAACGCCGAGATCCCGGTGGGCCCGGGCTACCAGACGCAGTTCGCCGAGCGCGTGCGCAAGGAGGCCGAGATCGCCAGCAGCACCGTGGGCATGATCACCGAGCCGGTGCAGGCCGAGCACATCCTGCGCACCGGCCAGGCCGACCTGATCCTGCTGGCCCGCGAGCTGTTGCGCGAGCCCTACTGGCCGCTCAACGCCGCCGACGAGCTGGGCGGCCAGCAGGTGCCCTGGCCGCCGCAGTACCTGCGCGCGGCCCAGCGCGGCACGCCGGCGCGCAAGCCCCTGGGCGAGGCCTGAGGCCGTGGCGCGCCGCCCGTCGGGCGGCGCGCCGGGGCTTGCCGCAACGAAATGTGAAATGGATCGCATGCAGGCCTTTTGCTGCTATGCTTCGCCGCGACGCGTCAGGACGACGCATTCCCCACAGGTAGACGCATGGACGCACACACCTCACCCTCTGCCGTGCCGGAGTCGGAGATCGCCCTGCTGGCGAACATCCTGGCCCTGGCGACGCGCAACATGTCCGCCCTCAGCACTCTGATCGGCCAGCTGTCCCTGGAGCTGGGCCGCAGCGCCGACCCGCACCTGCAGCAGGTCGGCCAGCGCGCGCTGAACGACATCACCCGGCTGGCCGGCGACCTGGAGACCCAGTGGGAGCTGATCGGCAGCCTGGCGCGCTTCTGCCCGCTGCTCAAGCGCAGCCAGCTCAAGCCCGAACCGCTGCTGACGGAAATCCACATCACCGAGTTGCCCACCGCCGAATGAGCCTTTGATCGGGATCAGGCCCTGGCCGCCGGGGCGGGACTAGCCTGTCCGGACCATTCCCCGAAAGGAGCCCGGCCATGAAAGCCCTGGTCTATTGCGGTGTCGGCGACATCGCCCTGGAAGAGCGCCCCGACCCCACCCTGCAGGCCCCGGGCGATGCGGTGGTGCGCCTGGTCCGCACCACCCTGTGCGGCACCGACCTGCACATCATCAAGGGCGACGTGCCGGCCTGCAGACCCGGGCGCATCCTCGGCCACGAGGGCGTCGGGGTGGTCGAGCAGGTCGGCTCGGCGGTCAGCCAGTTCAAGCCCGGCGACCGCGTGCTCATCTCCTGCATCAGCGCCTGCGGCAAGTGCGACTTCTGCCGCCGGGGCATGACCTCGCACTGCCGCACCGGCGGCTGGATACTCGGCCACCTGATCGACGGCACCCAGGCCGAGAAGGTGCGCATCCCCCATGCCGACACCAGCCTCTACCACCTGCCCGCCGGGGTGGACGAGGAGGCCATGGTGATGCTCAGCGACATCCTCCCCACCGGCTTCGAGTGCGGCGTGCTCAACGGCCGCGTGCAGCCCGGCGGCAACGTCGCCATCGTCGGCGCCGGCCCGGTGGGCCTGGCCGCGCTGCTCACCGCGCAGTTCTACTCGCCGGCGCGGATCATCATGATCGACCTGGACGACAACCGCCTGGAGGTGGCCAGGGGCTTCGGCGCCACCGACTGCTTCAACGCCGGCGACCCGCAGTTGCTGGAGAGGGTCCGCGCGCTGACCGACGGCCTGGGCGTGGACAGCGCGGTGGAGGCGGTGGGCGTGCCCAGCACCTTCAGCCTGTGCGAGGAACTGATCGCCCCCGGCGGCGACATCGCCGTGCTCGGCGTGCACGGGGTGCCGGTGCAGTTGCACCTGGAACGCCTGTGGTCGCACAACATCACCCTGCGCACCCGCCTGGTGGACGCGGTGACCACGCCGATGCTGCTCAAGAGCGTGCAGGCCGGCAAGCTGCAGCCCGAGCAGCTGATCACCCACCGCTTCGCCCTGGGCGACATCCTCCAGGCCTACGAGACCTTCGGCAAGGCGGCGCAGAACAAGGCGTTGAAGGTGATCATCGAGGTTTGATGGCGGGGGGCTTTTCGTATTTTCGTAGGAGCGAGCTTGCTCGCGAACCGTGCATTCCTGCGATGTTGGCGTGATGGTTTGACTCCGCTCCCTCTCCCCAACCCTCTCCCTGAAGGGAGAGGGGGCTGTCCGTGCCAGTGGGAATGGGCGGTGCTCGCCGGCGAGCATCGATGTTGCGCTTCAAACCGTAAGGCTCCCTCTCCCTTCGGAGCGGGGCGCGCAGCCAGGGCGGGGGGAGAGGGCTGGTGGGCATAGCACCAACAGCCCCAGGCCAGCCTTACCACCCCAACTGCTTATGCAACCCCATGGCGTCGTAATAGTCCCCCTGGTACACGATCTTGCCGTCCTTGACCTTCACGTAGCTCACGCCGTCGAACGACAGCGGCTTGTTGGTCGCCGGGGTCTGGGCGTCCCAGGCGCCGGTGTTGGTGCCGCTGAAGGTCCACTGGAAGGCGATGCCGTCCTTGCTGACGATGGGCGTGCCGTTCATCTTCCACTTCAGGTCCGGCACGGCGCCGACGAAGACCTTGATGACGTTGTCGCGCGCGGCCTCGCGGCCCTTCTGCGGGGTGCCGACGGTGACGTCGAAGTACTCCGCGTCCTTGGCCAGGTAGCCGGCGGCCTTCTCGGCATCGTGGGCGTTCCACGCGGCCATGTAGGCGTCGACTATCTGTTTAGGGCTCTCCGCGGCCTGGGCCAGGCCGGCGAGGGTGAACAGCGACAGCAGGTAGAGCGCTCTGACGAGGTGACGCATGCTTGCCTCCGTTGCGGGCGCGCCCGCGGGGTTGTGGGCCTCAGTGCTTGAACATCACGTGGCGGACGGCGGTGTAGTCCTCCAGCCCGTACATGGACATGTCCTTGCCGTAGCCGGAATGCTTCACGCCGCCGTGGGGCATTTCGCTGACCAGCATGAAGTGAGTGTTGACCCAGGTGCAGCCGTACTGCAGGCGGGCCGCCAGGCGGTGGGCGCGGCCGACGTCGCGGGTCCACACCGAGCTGGCCAGGCCGTAGTCGGAGTCGTTGGCCCAGGCCAGGGCCTGCGCCTCGTCGTCGAACTCGGTGACCGAGACCACCGGGCCGAATATTTCGCGGCGCACCACTTCGTCGTCCTGGCGGGCGCCGGCCAGCACGGTCGGCTCGAAAAAGAAGCCGGGGCGGTCGGCGCGCTTGCCGCCGGTGACCACCTGGATGTGCGGCACCTGGCGGGCGCGCTCGACGAAGCCTTCGACGCGCTGCAGGTGCTGCTCGGTGATCAGCGGGCCGAGCTCGGTGTCCGGGTCGTCCTGCTCGCCGTAGCGGATGCTGCCGACGGCTTCGCCCAGCTTCTGCACGAACCTGGCGTACACGCCCTTCTGCGCATAGATGCGGCAGGCGGCGGTGCAGTCCTGCCCGGCGTTGTAGAAGCCGAAGGTGCGGATGCCTTCCACGGCGGCGTCGATGTCGGCGTCGTCGAAGATGATCACCGGGGCCTTGCCGCCCAGCTCCATGTGCATGCGCTTAACGGTGTCGGCGGTGCCGGCGATGATGCGGCTGCCGGTGGCCACCGAGCCGGTCAGCGAGACCATGCGCACCTTCGGGTGGGTGGTCAGCGGCTCGCCGACGCTCGGGCCGCGGCCGAAGACCATGTTGACCACGCCGGCGGGGAAGATTTCGGCGATCAGCTCAGCCAGGCGCAGGGCGGTCAGCGGCGTCTGCTCGGAGGGCTTGAGCACCACGGTGTTGCCGGCGGCCAGGGCCGGGCCCAGCTTCCAGGCGGCCATCATCAGCGGGTAGTTCCAGGGCGCGATGGAGGCCACCACGCCCACCGGGTCGCGGCGGATCATCGAGGTGTGGCCTGGCAGGTACTCGCCCGCGGCCGAACCCTGCAGCACGCGGCTGGCGCCGGCGAAGAAGCGGAACACGTCGGCGATGGCCGGCAGTTCGTCGTTCAGCGCGGCGCTGTAGGGCTTGCCGCAGTTGCTGGATTCCAGGCGGGCCAGCTCCTCGGCGTTGGCATCGATGGCATCGGCCAGTTTCAGCAGCAGCAGCGAGCGGTCCTTGGGCGCGCTCTGCGACCAGCTGTCGAAGGCGGCGTCGGCGGCTTCCACCGCGGCGTTGACCTGGGCCGGAGAGGCCTCGGCGATCTCCACCAGGGGGGTGCCCAGGGACGGGTTGAGCACGGCGAGCTTCTCGCCTTCGCCAGCGACCAGTTGGCCGTTGATCAGCAGTTTGGTTTGCATTGGTAAGTCCTCTCGTTCAGGGCTTGCAGATAGTCGTCGGTGTTTCTTTTATGGGGCCGCCGCTTGCGGCAGTCCTGAGGGGGTCTCTACTTCCCGCTCCCCGCCACGCCCTCGCCACCCTTGGTCAGGTAGTAGGCGCCGAGGATCGGCAGCATGGTCACCAGCATCACCAGCATGGCCACCACGTTGGTCACCGGCACGTCGCGCGGGCGCGTCAGCTGGTTGAGCAGCCAGATCGGCAGGGTGCGCTCGTGGCCGGCGGTGAAGGTGGTGACGATGATCTCGTCGAAGGACAGCGCGAAGGCCAGCATGCCGCCGGCCAGCAGCGCCGAGCCGAGGTTCGGCAGGATCACGTGGCGGAAGGTCTGCCAGCCGTCGGCGCCCAGGTCCATGGAGGCCTCGATCAGGCTGTGGGAGGTGCGGCGGAAACGCGCTATCACGTTGTTGTAGACGATCACCACGCAGAAGGTCGCGTGGCCGATGACGATGGTCAGGAAGCCCGGCTCGATGCCGAGGGTCTTGAACGCCGACAGCAGCGCGATGCCGGTGATGATGCCGGGCAGGGCGATGGGCAGGATCAGCATCAGCGAAATGCCTTCCTTGCCGAAGAAGTCGCGGCGGTACAGCGCGGCCGCGGCCAGGGTGCCCAGGAGCATGGCGATCAGGGTGGCGACGCAGGCGATCTTCAGCGACAGGGTGATCGACTCCAGCACGTCCTGGCGGGCGAAGGCGACGCTGAACCAGTGCAGGGTGAAGCCCTGGGGCGGGAAGCTGAACGCGGCGTCCTCGGTGTTGAAGGCGTACAGGAAGATGATCAGGATCGGGAAGTGCAGGAACACCAGCCCGCCCCAGGCGGCCGCTTTCAGGCCCCAGGAAGCTTTGTCAGAGTGCATCGAAGGCCCCCAGGCGTTTGACGATGGACAGGTACAGGGCGATCAGCACGATGGGCACCAGGGTGAAGGCGGCGGCCATCGGCATGTTGCCGATCGCGCCCTGCTGGGCGTAGACCATGCTGCCGATGAAGTAGCCCGGCGGGCCCACCAGCTGCGGCACGATGAAGTCGCCCAGGGTCAGGCTGAAGGTGAAGATCGAGCCGGCGGCGATGCCCGGGATCGACAGTGGCAGGATGACCTGGAAGAAGGTCTGCCGCGGGTGCGCGCCGAGGTCCGCCGAGGCCTGCAGCAGCGACGGCGGCAGGCGCTCCAGGGAGGCCTGGATGGGCAGGATCATGAACGGCAGCCAGATGTACACGAACACCAGGAAGCGTCCCAGGTGCGAGGTGGACAGGGTGTTGCCGCCCACGCCGGGCACGTCCATCAGCAGGTCCAGCAGCCATTGCAGGCCGAGGTGGTGCACGAACCACATGGCCACCCCGCCCTTGGCCAGCAGCAGGGTCCAGGCATAGGCCTTGACGATGTAGCTGGCCCACATCGGCATCATCACCGCGATGTAGAAGAAGGCCTTGGTCTTGCCGCTGGTATAGCGCGCCATGTAGTAGGCGATGGGGAAGGCCACCACGCCGCTGGCGATGGACACGGCCACCGCCATCAGCACCGTGCGCTGGATGATGTCGAAGTTGGCCGGGGTGAACAGGGCGGCGAAGTTGGCCCAGGTCAGGTCCGGCGTCACCGTCATGGTGAAGTCGTCGAAGGTATAGAAGCCCTGCCACATCAGGGTCAGCAGCGAACCCAGGTAGATGGCGCCGAACCACAGCAGCGGCGGCACCAGCAGCAGCGAGAGGTACAGCGTCGGCTTGCGGTACAGCAGGTTGGACAGGCGCCGCAGCGGGCCGTTGCCGGCCGTAGGCGCCTGCGCATTCATCGTCAGCTCCATCTCAGGCGCCCTCGTTCAGCGCCACCATGGCCTCGCGCGCCCAGCGCGCGGTCACGCGCTGCCCCGGCTGGTGGGCGACGGCGGCGGCGTCCCACTGGCTGTTGGCCTGGCTCAGGCAGAGGTTCTGGCCGTTGTCCAGGCGGATTTCGTAGCGGGTGGCGGCGCCCTGGTACTGGATGTCGTGCAGCAGGCCGCTGATCTCCAGGTCGCAGGCCGCGCGCTCGCCGCTGGCGAAGCGGATGTGCTCGGGGCGGATGGAGAGCGGCTGGGCGTTGCCGGTGAGCTGTTGGGCGAGGTCGCCGCGCAGCACGTTGGAGGTGCCGACGAACTCGGCGACGAAGGGCGTGGCCGGCTTCATGTAGAGGTTGCGCGGGGTGTCCACCTGCTCGATGCGGCCCTTGTTGAACACCGCCACGCGGTCGGACATCGACAGCGCTTCGCCCTGGTCATGGGTGACGAAAATGAAGGTGATGCCCAGCTGGCGCTGCAGCTTCTTCAGCTCGCTCTGCATCTGCTCGCGCAGCTTCAGGTCCAGCGCGCCCAGGGGTTCGTCCAGCAGCAGCACGCGCGGGCGGTTGACCAGGGCGCGGGCCAGGGCCACGCGCTGGCGCTGGCCGCCGGACAGCTGCACCGGCTTGCGGCCGCCGTAGCCGCCCAGGGCGACCATGCCCAGGGCCTCTTCGGCGCGCTTCAGACGCTCGGCCTTGGCCACGCCCTTGACCTTGAGGCCATAGGCGACGTTGTCCAGCACGTTCATGTGCGGGAACAGCGCGTAGTCCTGGAACACCGTGTTGACGTCGCGCTCGTAGGGCGGCAGCCCGGCGGCTTCCTGGCCATGGATGCGGATGGAGCCGGAGGAGGGTTGCTCGAACCCGGCGATCAGCCGCAGGCAGGTGGTCTTGCCGGAACCCGAGGGGCCGAGCATGGAGAAGAACTCGCCGTCCTTGATGTCGATGGACACCCGGTCGACGGCTTTCACCTCGCCGAACTGGCGGGAGACCTGGGTGAATTGAACAGCGGGGGTGGTCATGGGGCACGCTCCAGGGGCAGGAATTCGGCGTGCGAAGGCCCTGCCCGGAAATCAGAATTCGGGTGAAACAGATAAAAATGGAAAGATGAAAAGTCGTTCAGAGAGGGTCGCGAGCAGGCCCTCAGCCGTGCCCGGCCAGCGCGCAGGAACCGCAGCGTACTTCAGTACGTGAGGATTCCGAGCACTGCCCGGGCGCGGATCAGGGCCGCGCAGCAGCTATCTGGATGACTTTTAGCGGCCGCCCATGATCGCGATATAGTCCTGGGTCCAGCGGCTGTAGGGCACGAACTTGCCGCCCTCGGCCTGCGGGGTCTTCCAGAAGGCGATCTTCTCGAACTGGTCGAAGCCGTTGGTGGCGCAGCCTTCGCCGCCGAGCAGCTCGCTGGCCTTGCAGCCTTCCGGCGCGGCCGGCACCGAGCCGAACCAGGCGGCGACGTCGCCCTGCACCTTGGGCTCCAGCGACCAGTTCATCCACTTGTAGGCGCAGTTCGGGTGCGCGGCCTCGGCGTGCAGCATGGTGGTGTCGGCCCAGCCGGTGACGCCCTCTTTCGGGAACACGGTGGCGATCGGCTGCTTCTCGCCCTTCAGCGCGTTGGCCTGGTACGGCCAGGAACTGGAGGCGGCGACGCCTTCGTTCTTGAAGTCGCTCATCTGCACGGTCGCGTCGTGCCAGTAGCGGTGGATCAGCGAATGCTGCTTGCGCAGCAGGTCGAGCACGGCGGCGTACTGCGCCTCGGTCAGCTGGTACGGGTCCTGGATGCCCAGTTCCGGCTGGGTGCTCTTCAGGTACAGCGCGGCGTCGGCGATGTAGATGGGGCCGTCGTAGGCCTGCACGCGGCCCTTGTTCGGCTTGCCGTCGGGCAGGTTCTGCGCCTGGAACACCACGTTCCAGCTGTCCGGCGCCTTGGGGAAGACCTTGGTGTTGTACATCAGCAGGTTCGGGCCCCACTGGTAGGGGGTGCCGTAGGTCTTGCCGGCGACGGTGTACCAGGGCGCGTCCTTCAGGCGCGCGTCGATGTTCTTCCAGTTGGGGATCAGCTCGGGGTTGATCGGCTGCACGCGCTTGCCGTAGATCAGGCGCAGGGAAGCGTCGCCGGAGGCGGTGACCAGGTCGTAGCCGCCCTTGGCCATCAGGCTGACCATCTCGTCGGAGGTGGCGGCGGTCTTCACGTTGACCTGGCAGCCGGTGTCCTTCTCGAACCGGGTGACCCAGTCGTAGGCCTTGTCGGATTGGCCGCGTTCGATGTAGCCGGGCCAGGCGATGATGTCCAGGCGGCCCTCACCGGCGCCGACCGCCTCGATGGCATCGGCGGCCTGTACGCCGGCGCTGGCCAGCAGGGCGGTGGTGATGGCGCTGAGCAGTGCGGTCTTGCGCATGCGATGTCTCCCTCGTTTGTTGTCTCTATTGGTGGGGCAGTGTCAATCGAGCAACGGCCCTCGCGCGGCGTACCGCCGGGGCGCTTCTTGTGTACCGGCGGGCGGGCCCGCCGGGTGGTTCAGTCCAGCCGGTCGCCGTGGCGGGCCATGATGTGGCGCACCACGCTGTAGTCCTGCAGCGAATCGCTGGACAGGTCCTTGCCGTAGCCCGAGCGCTTGAGGCCGCCGTGGGGCATCTCGCTGGCGAGCATGAAATGGGTGTTGATCCAGGTGCAGCCGTACTGCAGGCGGTTGGCGATCTGGAAGGCCTTGTCCAGGTTCTGCGTCCACACCGAGGAGGCCAGGCCGTACTCGGAGTCGTTGGCCCAGTCCACCGCCTGCTCCAGTTGCTCGAAGCGGGTCACGGTGACCACCGGGCCGAACACCTCGCGCTGGACGATCTCGTCCTGCTGCCGGCAGCCGGCCAGCAGCGTGGGCTGGTAGTGGAAACCGGGGCCGGAGTGCACGGCGGCGCCAGTCACCCGCTCGATGTGCGGCTGGCCCAGGGCGCGTTCGACGAAGCTGGCCACGCGGTCGCGCTGGCGGGCGCTGATCAGCGGGCCGATCTCGTTGTCCGCATCGCGCTTGCGGGCGAAGCGGATGCTGGCCACGGCCTCGCCCAGCTCGGCCACCAGGCGGTCGTGGATGCCGGCCTGGGCGTAGATGCGGCAGGCGGCGGTGCAGTCCTGCCCGGCGTTGTAGTAGCCGTGGGTGCGCACGCCCTGGACGACCGCCTCGATATCGGCGTCGTTGCAGACGATGACCGGCGCCTTGCCGCCCAGCTCCAGGTGGGTGCGCTTCAGGGTGCGCGCGGCGGCCTGGAGGATCTTCTGCCCGGTGACGATGTCGCCGGTCAGCGACACCATGCGCACCCGCGGGTGGCCGACCAGGTGGCTGCCGACGTTCTCGCCGCCGCCGCAGACTATGTTGAGAACGCCCGGCGGGAGGATGTCGGCCAATGCCGGGGCCAGCACCAGGATCGACAGCGGGGTATGCTCGGACGGCTTGAACACCAGGGTGTTGCCGGCGGCCAGGGCCGGGGCGATCTTCCACGCCGCCATCATCAGCGGGTAGTTCCAGGGCGCGATGGAGGCCACCACGCCCACCGGGTCGCGGCGCACCATGCTGGTGTGCCCGGGCACGTACTCGCCGGCCAGCTGGCCCTGCTGGCAGCGCACTGCGCCGGCGAAGAAGCGGAACACGTCGGCGGTGGCCGGGATGTCGTCCTGCCGCGCCAGGTGCAGCGGCTTGCCGCAGTTCAGGGCCTCCAGGCGGGCGAGGGCGTCGGCGCGCCTGTCGATGGCGTCGGCGATGGCCAGCAGGGCGGCGGAGCGCTGCGCCGGGGTGGTCCGCGACCAGGCCGGGAAGGCGCGCTGGGCGGCGTCGATGGCCCGCTCGATCTGCTCGGGGGAGGCATCGGCGACGCTGACCAGGGTTTCGCCGCTGGCGGGGTTGAGGATGGCCTCGGCGAGGCCCTGGCCGGCCGCCAGCTGACCGTCGATCAGCAGCTCGGTGTACAGAGTCGGGGGGCTCGCAAGGGCGTTCATCTTCGCGGCTCTTTTCTTCTCGGTCTTGTTTTCGGGGGCCATTGGCGTGCTCCGGAGGGGCTGCCCGGAACCGGCCCTTTTGTATGAAGCGAGAGACTAGAGTCCGGGCTTGAGGTCGACAAATTCTAAATACTGAAAGCGGTATTCGATTAAATCGAAAGCTGCTAGATCGATGGCCGCTTGGCGTTGGGTTGTTCGCGGGCCACGGTGAGGAACGGGTCCACCAGCGCCGGCCGCGCCGTGCCGCGGCGCCAGGCCAGGCCGACGTCCAGCGGCTCGCCCAGGTCCACCAGTGGGCGCGCCTCGATGATGTCGCCCTCCAGGGACCAGGGGCGGTAGGTCATGTCCGGCTGGATCGACAGGCCCAGGCCCGCCGCCACCAGGCTACGCACGGCCTCCACCGAGGCGGTGCGCAGCGTCACCTGCGGCGCCAGCCCGGCGCGCGACCAGATGCGCTGGGTGTGCAGGCCCATCTCGTCGGCGTTGAGCTGGATCAGCGGCTCGCCGGCGACGTCCGCCAGGCCGATGCTGTCGCGCTCCAGCAGCGGGTGCTGGGCCGGCAGCCAGAGGCGGTGCGGCGAGTGGGTGAGCACCTCGGTCTGCAGGGCGTGGCGGTCCTCCAGGTTGGAGAGGATGAGCACGCCCACGTCGATCTCGCCGCTCACCAGCAGGTGCTCTATATAAGGCCGCTCGTCCTCCACCACGCGGGTCTGCACGTTGGGGTAGGCGCGCTGGAAGCGGGTGATCAGGTCGGCCAGGTAATAGCCGGCCACCAGGCTGGTCACGCCTATGGTCAGACTGCCGGCGACCTTGTCGGTGCTCTGCTGCAGGCTGCGCTTGGCGTTCTCCACCGTGGCCAGGATCAGGTGCGCCTGGCGCAGGAACTGGTGGCCCTGGTGGGTGAGCGTCATGCCCTTGGCGTGGCGCTCGAACAGGCGCACGCCGATCTCCTCCTCCAGTTGCTGGATGGCCAGCGTCAGGGTGGACTGGGAAATGAACACCGCCTGGGCGGCGGCGGAGATCGAGCCGGTCTCGGCGACGGCGATGAAATGGCGGATCTGGCGCAGGGTCATCATGGTGGCGGGCCATGGCTTTGTGCTTTATCGAAAATACATGGGAACATTCTTTTAAATCGAATGGAAGGCGCAAGAACGAGGCTCTTCGTAGGATGGATTGAGCCTTGGCGAAACCCATGCGGCCATGGCGATGGGGCTCTCCTGCACTTGTAGGAGCGGGCCCTGCCCGCGAATCGCGCGCAGGGCGCTCTCCTACAGATGGGGCGCCGATTCAGCAATATCCCGAAGCACTCTGCGCCTGCGCGCACCATGGGCGGGCGCTAGAGTCGGGATTTCCCCAACCGACCCAGGAGACCGCCATGAACACCCGTGGCCTGCTCGACCAACTGCTCAAATCCGGCCAGGAACTCCTGCAGAACAAGGGGCTCGCCCAGGCCGGCGGCCAGCCGCAGGCCGGGCAGGGCGCCGGCAAGGGCGGCCTGGACATCGGCAGCCTGCTCTCCGGCGCCGGTGGCGGCGCCCTGGCCGCCGGCGCGCTGGGCCTGCTGCTGGGCAGCAAGAAGGCGCGCAAGATGGGCGGCAAGGTAGTCGCCTACGGCGGCCTGGCCGCCCTCGGGGTGATCGCCTACAAGGCCTACGGCAACTGGCAGCGCCAGCAGGCCAGCGCGCCGCGCGGCGAACCGCAGACCGTCGACCGCCTGCCGCCGGTGGAAGCCGAAGCCCACAGCCACGCCATCCTCCGCGCCCTGGTGGCGGCGGCCAAGGCCGACGGCCATATCGACGCCCGCGAACGCCAACTGATCGACGGCGAGATCGCCAAGCTCACCGGCGACCTGGAGCTGCAGGGCTGGCTCGACCGCGAGCTGGCCAAGCCGCTGGACCCGCGGGAAGTGGCGGGGGCCGCGCAGAGCGAGGAAATGGCCGCCGAGATGTACCTGGCCAGCCTGCTGATGGTGGACGAGGAAAACTACATGGAGCGCGCCTACCTCGACGAACTGGCCCGCCAGCTGAGCCTCGACCCCGGCCTCAAGGCCGAACTGGAAGCCCAGGCGCAGAAGGCCCTGCAGGCACTGCCGGCCTGATTCTCAGCGCGCCCCTGAATAGTCCCGGACGGCATTGGCGGAATTCGCCACCGGGACTATCGTTGCCTGACCGCAACCACGCCGAGGGCGCTGCCATGAACACCACGGATCTGCTGGAACAACTGCTGCGGGCCGGCCAGGGCGCGCAGGCGCAACAAGGCGGCGCAGGCGGCCTGGGTGGCCTCGGAGGGCTGCTCGGCGGCCTGCTCGGCGGCGCCACCGGCGGGGGTGCATCGGCCGGTGGCCTGGGCGGCCTCGGCGGTGTGCTGGGCAGCATGCTCGGCGGCGGCGCCCCGGCCAGCCAGGGGCGCTCCAGTGGCGGCGGGGTCAACTACGCCATGCTCGCCTCCCTTGGCATGATGGCCTTCCAGGCCTACCAGAACTGGCAGCAGCAACAGGCGGCCGCCGCGCCGCAACAGGCGCCGACCACCGTCGACCAGCTCTCCGGCGACGAAGCCGAAGCCCACAGCCACGCCATCCTCATCGCCCTGATCGCCGCGGCCAAGGCTGACGGCCGCATCGACGACAAGGAAAAGCAGGCGATCTACGCGGAAATCTCCCGCCACGCCGGCGAGCCGGAACTGCAGGCCTGGCTCGACAACGAGGTGCGCAAACCCCTCGAAGCCGCCGACGTGGCCCAGGCCGCCCAGGGCGACCCCGGCAAGGCCGCGGAAATGTACCTGGCCAGCGTGATGCTGGTGGACGACCAGCAGGAAAGCGAACGCAACTACCTGGACGAACTGGCCTACCAGCTCCAGCTCGACCCGCAACTGCAGGCCCACCTGGAGCAGCAGGCCAAGAGCGGCGGTGAAGTAGCCTGAAACAACTTGGCAAGGCTTGAGGGCTCGCATGTAGGAGCATTCGCACATTCAGGCTGTCGAAGGGACGCAAGCAATCCGGACGAACGCATCCGCGCGTTGCGTTCGTCCTTCAACCGGCAAGGAGGCGTCATGCCCTGCACCCGTTTCACCCTCTCCACCGCGCTGCTGCTCAGCGCCACCGCCACCCTGGCCAACGCCGCCAAGCTCGAAGACGTAGCGCCTTATCCCAAGGCCGAGGACGGCTTCGTGCGGCAGGTCATCCATCTGCCCAGGCAGGCGCAGGAAGAGAACTTCAAGGTCGAGGTCCTGGCCGGCAAGACCCTGACCGTCGACTGCAACCGCCAGCGCCTGGGCGGCAGCCTGGAGGAAAAGACCCTGGAAGGCTGGGGCTACCCCTATTACCGCCTGGACAAGGTCAGCGGCCCGGCCAGCACCCTGATGGCCTGCCCGCAAGGCAAGAGCAGGAAGGACTTCGTACCGGTGGTCGGCGACGGCTTCCTGCTGCGCTACAACAGCAAGCTGCCGATCGTGATCTACGCGCCCAAGGACGTCGAAGTCCGCTACCGCATCTGGTCCGCGTCCGAGAAGGTCGAGCACGCCCGCGCGGAATAACCCCCTCGACCTAGCCCATGCATCCTGTAGGAGCGGGCCCTGCCCGCGATTCGCGCGCAGGGCGCGCTCCTACATGGGAATGGCGTGGGTGGGGCAGCGTAGGAGCGGATCTTATCCGCGATCCGCGCCGAAACCTCCGGCGCTCGCGGACAAGGTTAACGCCAACAGCAGGGTTGCCGCACAATACGCGGCCCACAGCAGGCCAACAGGGAGCGTTCTGTGCAAAGAATCCTGATCATCGGCTCCGGTGGCAGCGGCAAGAGCACCTTGTCCGCAGCTCTCGGCCAACGCCTGGCTCTACCGGTCATCCACATGGACGCGCTGTACTGGCAGCCCGGCTGGGTGGAGCCGGCAAAGCCTGACTGGCAGGCGCGCGTGGAGGCGCTTTGCCTGGGCGAGCGCTGGGTGATGGACGGCAACTACTCCGGTACCCTGGCGCAGCGCCTGGCCGCCTGCGACACCGTGATCTTCCTCGACCTGCCACCTCTGCTCTGCCTGTGGCGCGCCCTGCGTCGCGGCTTCCGCTACCGCGGCCAGGTCCGCCCCGACATGGCCGAAGGCTGCCCCGAGCAACTGCCCGACCCGGCGTTCCTGAGCTGGATATGGAACTACCCGACGCGCAGCCGCCCCAAGGTGATGGCGTTGCTGGACGCGCACCGGCAGGGGCGGCGCATCGTCCATCTGCGCTCGCGGCGCGAGGTCGGCGAGTTTCTCCATACGCTGGGCCAGACTACGGATACGACAGCGGCGGCCAGCTCTCATACCACCTTATAGGCAAGCTCCGTGCGCATTACAGGCAGGAGGAAGCGGGCATCCTCCCGATAATAGTCCAGGCCCGTAATGATCAAGGACGCGTCATATGCGATACATCACCAGCATCGTTCTTCTGTTTCTCCCGTTATTCGCCCTGGCGAATGACTGCATTTTCAGTCCTCCGAAAAAGGAACCATTCGAGTACAAGGCGGGACGCTATCTGCCGGTTTTCCTGGGAGGCGTTCAGTTCGATCTTCCAGGGGCTCCCAAGGCCTTTGTCAGTAATGGGATATTCATCGCAGCCTATCCTGACAAGCAATTCGTCAGTCATCAGCTCATCACATCAGAAACTTTCCCGGAGTTTCGAGAGTTCTTTCCGCACATCCAATCCGTCGCCCAAGTGTTCCGGTTGATTCATGGGGTGGAACCTGCAACAGCCCTCACCGCGGCGCAGGCACAGGAGCTGGATATGTTGCGTAAGGCCTTCCGGCTCGACTGCAAATCACAGGTACGTTTGTTCGCTACGGCAGATGTTCAGATTCTGCTGCGCGAATTGACCAGCCCCGAGGGGGTCTTCGAAATCCTCGTGCTCCGCCAAAACGATGTGGACCTGATCCAGGTGAGGGGGCCGGAGTCGACCGCGCTCGAGGTGGTTCGCAGTATCAGGATGGTTGGTCAATGAGCCGGATCGTCGACCCCGCGGATGAGCGGACCCTGAAAGCAGTCCTGGCAACCTGGTACGGACCCCGGTACCAAAGGTGGAGCATCGATATGGTGACCATGAGCGTCTGATCGAGTGTGCAAGGCCTGGGGGCGCCCAGGTAAAGCGGGTTCCGCAACGTTCCGCCCGCCTTCCGGTTCATTCAGGCCTTGCCCTCCACCAGAACCCCCTGCTCCCTCTCGCACAGCCCCAGCAGAAAATCCCAAACCAACCTCAGACGCACCGACCGGTGCAACTCCCTTCGCGTACACATCCAGTACTCCCGCTCGATGAACTCCTCCGGCAGCACCGGCACCAGCAGCGGGTCGTGCAGGCCCATGAACTGGGGCAGGATGGCCAGGCCGACGCCGGCCTGGGCGGCCTGTTGCTGGGCCACCACGCTGGTGCTGCGGAACACCACCTGGGGGTGGCGGCAGAAGCTGTGGTGGAACATCAGTTCCTGGCTGAACAGCAGGTCGTCCACGTAGCCGATCCACTGGTGCTTGCACAGGTCGTCGCGGTCGCGCAGCGGTGGGGCCTTGTCCAGGTAGGCGGGGCTGGCGAACAGGCTCAGGCGGTAGCGCGTCAGGCGGCGGCTGATCACCAGGTCGGCGTTGGGCCTTTCCAGGGTGATGGCGATGTCGGCCTCGCGGTTGGTGATGCTGACGAAGCGCGGCACCGACACCAGTTCCAGCTCGAGACCCGGGTACTGGCGCATCAGCTCGCCCAGGCGCGGGGCGAGGAACATGGTGCCCAGGCCCTCGGTCACGCCCAGGCGCACCTGGCCCAGGGGGCTGATGCTCTGGCTCATTTCCTCCTGGGCGAGGAGGGCGGTGTTCTCCATGGCCTCGGCGTGCCTGAGCAGCGCCAGGCCGGCCGGCGTCAGCTGGTAGCCGCCGGTGTGCTGGGCGAACAGCTGGGTGCCCAGGTCGCGCTCGATGTTCTCGATGTGCCGCGCCACGGTGGCGTGGGTGGTGTTCAGCTTGCGCGCCGTGGCCAGCAGGCGGCCGCTGCGGTGCAGTTCGAGGAAGTAGCGCAGGTCGTTCCAGTCGAACATGGCGGGCTCCGTTGTTAGAAAACGATCAGCAGCTGACTCGAAATGTTCGTTTTTTTATCGCGAATGAGCGGCTAGCCTCAAGCGACGCATCGATAAGAACAACAAGAGGTCAGCCCATGCCCCAGGCACTGGACTCGTTCGACTACCTGATCGTCGGCGCCGGCCCCGCCGGCTGCCTGCTGGCCAACCGGCTGTCCGCCGACCCGGCCAACCGAGTGCTGCTGATCGAGGCCGGCGGCCCGGACAACTACCCGTGGATCCACGTCCCCGTCGGCTACCTCTACTGCATCGGCAACCCGCGCACCGACTGGTGCTTCGACACCGAAGCCGTCCCCGGCCTCAATGGCCGCGCCATCAAGTACCCCCGTGGCCGCGTGCTCGGCGGCTGCTCCTCGATCAACGGCATGATCTACATGCGCGGCCAGGCCCGCGACTACGACGGCTGGGCCGCCGAGGGCAACCCCGGCTGGGGCTGGGACGACCTGCTGCCGCTGTTCCTCGGCATGGAGGACCACTTCGCCGGCGACAGCGCCATCCACCATGGCGGCGGCGAATGGCGGGTGGAGCAGCAGCGGCTGTCCTGGGAAATCCTCGATGCCTTCCGCGAGGCCGCCGCGCAGACCGGCATCGCTTCGGTGGACGACTTCAACGGCGGCGACAACGAAGGCTGCGGCTACTTCCAGGTGAACCAGCGCGGCGGCGTGCGCTGGAATGCCTCCAAGGCCTTCCTGCGCCCGGTCGAACAGCGCCCGAACCTGATGGTGCTGACCCACGTCGAGGCGCAGCAGCTGATCCTCGAAGACGGCCGCGCCCGCGGCCTGGTGGTGGACTGGCAGGGCGCCCGCCGCGAACTGCGGGCGCGCCGCGAGGTGATCCTGTGCGCCGGCGCCATCGGCTCGCCGGCCCTGCTGCAGCGCTCGGGCATCGGCCCGCGGCCCCTGCTGGAGCAACTGGGCATCGGCGTGCGCCACGAGCTGCCCGGCGTCGGCGAGAACCTCCAGGACCACCTGCAATTGCGGCTGATCTACCGCATCCAGGGCACCCGCACGCTGAACCGCATCGCCGCCACGCCCTGGGGCAAGGTCGGCATGGGCCTGGAATACCTGTTCAAGCGCAGCGGCCCGCTGTCCATGGCGCCGAGCCAGCTGGGCGCCTTCGCCAAATCCGACCCCGGCCAGGCCTCGGCCAACCTCGAATACCATGTGCAGCCGCTGTCCCTGGAGCGTTTCGGCGAGCCGTTGCACGCCTTCCCGGCCTTCACCGCCTCGGTGTGCGACCTGCGCCCGCAGAGCCGCGGCAGCGTGCGCATCCGCAGCAGCGATGCGCGCGCCAAGCCGCTGATCCAGCCCAACTACCTGAGCCACCCGGAAGACCTGCGGGTGGCCGCCGACGCCATCCGCCTGACCCGCCGCATCGCCGCCGCGCCGGCCCTGGCGCGCTTCCGCCCGGAGGAATACAAGCCCGGCCCGGACTTCCAGACCGAGGAAGACCTGCACCGCGCCGCGGCGGACATCGGCACCACCATCTTCCACCCGGCCGGCACCTGCCGCATGGGCTCGGGGCCGAATGCGGTGGTCGACAGCCAGTTGCGCGTGCACGGCATCCCCGGCCTGCGCATCGCCGACGCCTCGATCATGCCCACGCTCACCTCCGGCAACAGCTGCTCGCCGGTGCTGGTGATCGCCGAGAAGGCGGCGCGGATGATTCTTGCCGAACCCTCGCGCAGCGCCGAGGTCATCCCTATCAGCGGGCGCGAGGAGAAGGCCCTGTCCTGACGGCCACCCCGGCGGGACGAACAGGTTCGACAGAAGACAGCGTCGCGCGGCCCCCGGGCCGTGGCGGTCGAGGCTGAAACAACAATAAGAGCCCCCACGAGGGGCAGGAGAGCCGTAATGACCGATCTAGCACAGCCCCAGTCGTTCGAGCGGGGGCGCTCCAGCGGCCGCGAAGAGCGCAAGGTGATCTTCGCTTCCTCGCTCGGCACCGTGTTCGAGTGGTACGACTTCTTCCTCTACGGATCGCTGGCGGCGGTCATCAGCAAGCAGTTCTTCGCCGGCGTCAACGATACCACCGCCTTCATCTTCGCCCTGCTGGCCTTCGCCGCCGGCTTCCTGGTGCGGCCCTTCGGCGCCCTGGTGTTCGGCCGCCTGGGCGACATGATCGGGCGCAAGTACACCTTCCTCGTCACCATCCTGCTGATGGGCCTGTCGACCTTCTGCGTCGGCCTGCTGCCGTCCTACGCCAGCATCGGCGTGGCCGCGCCCATCATCCTCATCGCCCTGCGCCTGCTGCAGGGCCTGGCCCTGGGCGGCGAGTACGGCGGCGCGGCCATCTACGTCGCCGAGCACGCCCCGGCCAACAAGCGCGGCGCCTACACCAGCTGGATCCAGTGCACCGCCACCGCCGGCCTGCTGCTGTCGCTACTGGTGATCTGGGGCTGCCGCCAGTTCACCGGCGAGGCTTTCGAAAGCTGGGGCTGGCGCCTGCCGTTCCTGCTGTCCATCGTGCTGCTGGGCATCTCCACCTGGATCCGCCTGTCGATGCAGGAATCGCCGGCGTTCCTGAAGATGAAGGCCGAAGGCAAGGTCAGCAAGGCGCCGCTGAAGGAGTCCTTCACCAACTGGAGCAACCTGAAGATCGTGCTGATCGCCCTGTTCAGCATCAATGCCGGCCAGGCGGTGACCTTCTATGCCGCGCAGTTCTACGTGATGTTCTTCCTCACCCAGGTGCTCAAGGTCGACCCGGCCCTGTCCAACGTGCTGCTGATCATCTCCCTGGTGATAGGCGCGCCGCTGTTCGTGGTGGCCGGCTGGGTGTCCGACAAGGTCGGGCGCAAGCCGGTGCTGGTGGTCGGCCTGCTGCTGGCCACGCTGTGCTACTTCCCGCTGTTCAAGGCCCTGACCCACTATGCCAACCCGCAGATCGACCAGGCCACGCGCCAGGCCCCGGTGGTGGTGATGGCCGACCCGGCCACCTGCACCTTCCAGTTCGACCCGGTGGGCAAGGCCAGATTCGACAGCCCCTGCGACAAGGCCAAGACCCTGCTGGTGAAGGGCGGCGTGCCCTACAGCACCCAGGCCGCGCCAGCCGGCAGCGAGCTGGTGGTGAGCGTGGGCGAGAAGCGCATCGAGGGCTTCGACGCCGCCGCCCTGGGCGCCGCGGTGAAGGAGGCCGGCTACCCGGCCCAGGCCGACGCCTCGCTGGTGAACCGGCCGATGGTGATCGCCATCATCGTGGCGCTGATCTTCATCGCCACCTGCTGCTACGGCCCGCTGGCGGCGCTGATGGTCGAGCTGTTCCCGACGCGCATCCGCTACACCTCGCTGTCGCTGCCGTACCACATCGGCAACGGCTGGTTCGGCGGCCTGCTGCCGACCATCTCCTTCGCCCTGGTGGTGTACACCGGCAACATCTTCTACGGCCTCTGGTACCCCGTGCTGGTCACCGGCGTGAGCCTGGTGTGCTCGCTGCTGTTCCTGCGCGAGACGCGGCAT
This sequence comes from Pseudomonas delhiensis, assembly GCF_900187975.1. Classification (GTDB taxonomy): domain Bacteria; phylum Pseudomonadota; class Gammaproteobacteria; order Pseudomonadales; family Pseudomonadaceae; genus Pseudomonas; species Pseudomonas delhiensis. The sequence goes on from NZ_FZPC01000010.1 coordinate 96,643, forward strand.
AACGACATTCATGCCGATTGAGCGTGGCGCCGCCGGGGGCTTTTCGTAGGAGCGAGCTTGCTCGCGAACACACTCCGCTGCGGGGCCCGTTCGCGAGCAAGCTCGCTCCTACGAGAAGCCATGCTCGCCTGCAACGTAGGAGCGGACTCCGTCCGCGATTCGGCGGATAACGCCGTAGGCGTTATGCGCCCTACGTTCGGCTGGGGCTCTCGCCGGCGGGAGACTTCAGAACAACTCCATCTGCCGATCGATCAGCCGCCCGAAGTCATCCCCGACGAAGGGCAGGATGGCGTCGGCCACCGGTTGCAGCTGGCGTGTCAGGTAGTGCTCGTAGTCGATGGGGGCGCTGCGGTTTTCCAGGGGCTCGGGGCCGGCCACGGTGATCAGGTAGCTGATCCAGCCGCCGTGCTGGTACTGCCGCGGGCGGCCCTGGCTCTGGTTGTAGTCGTCGGCGGCGCGGGCCGCGCGGACGTGGGGCGGGACGTTGCGTTCGTAGTCGTCCAGGCGCCGGCGCAGGCGCTTGCGGTAGACCAGCAGGTCGTCCAGCTCGCCGGCCAGGGTGCGGCGCACGTAGTCGCGCACGTAGTCCTGGTAGGGCTGGCGGCGGAAGATGCGTTCGTACAGCTCCTGCTGGAAGCGCTGGGCCAGCGGCGACCAGTCGGTGCGCACCGTCTCCAGGCCCTTGAAGACCATCTCCTCGCTGCCGTCGGCGCGTCGCACAAGGCCCGCGTAGCGTTTCTTGCTGCCTTCCTCGGCGCCGCGCACGGTGGGCATCAGGAAGCGCTGGTAGTGGGTTTCGTACTGCAGCTCCAGGGCGCTTTCCAGGCCGTACTCCTCGTGCAGGTGTCGCTTCCACCACTGGTTGACGTGCTGCACCAGGGCGCGGCCGATGCGCTCGGCGTCCGCCTCGGCGTGGGTGCCGCCGAGCCAGACGAAGGTGGAGTCGGTGTCGCCGTAGATCACCTGCTGGCCCTCGGCCTCGATCAGCTCGCGGGTGCGGCGCATGATCTGGTGCCCGCGCAGGGTGATGGAGGAGGCCAGGCGCGGATCGAAGAAGCGGCAGCCGCTGGAGCCGAGCACGCCGTAGAAGGCGTTCATGATGATCTTCAGCGCCTGGGACAGCGGCTTGTTGCCCTCGCGCTTGGCCGCCTCGCGGCCCTGCCACACGCGCTCGACGATGGCCGGCAGGCAGTGCCGGGTGCGCGAGAAGCGGGCGCCGCGGAAGCCTTCCACCGAGTGCTCGTCGTCCGGCTGGCCCAGGCCTTCCACCAGGCCCACCGGGTCGATCAGGAAGCTGCGGATGATCGACGGGTACAGGCTCTTGTAGTCCAGCACCAGCACCGATTCGTAGAGGCCCGGCCGCGAGTCCATGACGAAGCCGCCGGGGCTGGCCTCCGGCGGCTTGCCGCCCAGGTTGGGGGCGACGAAGCCCAGGCGGTGCATGGGCGGCAGGTACAGGTGGGTGAAGGCCGCCACCGAGCCGCCGCTGCGGTCGGCGGGCAGGCCGGTGACGCTGGCGCGTTCGAGCAGGAAGTGCAGCAGCTCGGTCCTGGCGAAGATGCGCGTGACCAGCTCGCAGTCCTTGAGGTTGTAGTGGGCCAGGGCCGGCTTGTCCTCGGCGAACTTGCGGTCGATCTCGGCCATGCGGTCGTAGGGGTTGTCGATCGCCTTGCCTTCGCCGAGCAGCGTCTGAGCCACGCTTTCCAGGCTGAAGGAGGGGAAGCTCCAGGTCGCCGAGCGCAGCGCCTCGATGCCGTCGATGATCAGCCGCCCGGCCGCCGCGGCGAAGTAGTGGTTGCTGCCGCTGCCGTGCTGGCGCCAGCCCATCTCGTCACCGCCGCGGCCCAGGCGCAGGGGGATCTTCAGGCGCTGGGCGTGGTCGCGCAGCACGCGCAGGTCGAACTGCACCAGGTTCCAGCCGATGATGGCGTCGGGGTCGTGCTCGGCCAGCCACTGGTTGAGGCTTTCCAGCAGTTCGCCGCGGCTGTCGCGGTAGGCCAGGTCGAAGTCCAGCCAGCTGGCGTCGCCGTTGGCCGGGCCGAGCATGTACACCTGGCGCTGGCCGCAGCCCTCCAGGGCGATGGAGTAGAGGTTGCCGTGGATGTCGGTCTCGATGTCCAGGGACACCAGCTTCAGCTGCGGCCGGTAGTCCGGCGCCGGCTTGAGCACGGCCTCGCACAGTACGCCGTCGGCGTCGGGCTCGCCGTCGAAGGTCACCGGCGCGGTGATGAAGCGCTCCATCAGGTAGCGCTCCGGCGGGCGGATGTCGGCTTCCAGCAGCTCGATGCCGGCGCCGCGCAGGCGCTTGTCCAGGTCCATCAGCTGGCGGTGCTGGCGGCAGTACAGGCCAAGCACCGGGCGCTGCTCGAAGTCGCGCAGCTGCAGCGGGCGCAGCTCCACGCCGGCCTCGCCCTGCAACAGGCGCTGCGCCGCCTCGCGCTGGGCGGCGGGCAGGAAGGCCACCGAGGTCTGCAACGGCAGGCGCACCCGGCGCGGGCCGGCGTCGGTGGCCAGCCAGAACTCCACCTCGGTGCCGGCGGGCGTGTCGCGCCAGTGCCGGGTGAGGACGAAGCCGTGTTGTGCTGCCACCGGGAACCCCTGGGAAGAATCTTTCAGGCGTTCATTCTACAGGTCCGGACCAAACACCGTCGTAGGATGGGTTGAGCGAAGCGATACCCATCGCCATGGCCGCATGGGTTTCGCCTGGGCCCAACCCATCCTGCGAAGAGCCGCCCGGCGATTCTCTTTTGCGCCGATCCTGTCCAGAATGGCGCCCCCTTTCGCCGCTTCCGCCCCGCCGCCATGAACGCCCAAGCCCTCGATGTCCTCCTGCAACACCTGCTGGCCGCGCTGGAAGCGCCGCCCGCGGAGGTCCGCCGCCTGTTCCACGGCCGCGGCCGGCGCTGGCCGGGGCTGGAGCACCTGACCGCCGACTGGCTGCAGGGCGTGCTGCTGGTGTCGCTGTTCCGCGAGCCGGAAGCCGCCGAGCTGGCGGCGCTGGAGCGCCTGCTGCTGAGCCTCGGCGAGTCGCCGCAATGGCGCGCCAGCGGCGCCGAGGCGTTGCTGCTGCAGCACCGCTACCGTCCGGACAGCGCCATGCAGGCCCTGCTCGGCGAGGTGCCGGAGGAACGCGTGGTCAGCGAGAACGGCCTGCGCTACCTGCTGGACCTGGGGCGCAAGCAGAACAACGGGCTGTTCCTCGACATGCGCCTGGGCCGCCAGTGGGTGCAGGCCCGGGCCGCCGGGCAACGGGTGCTCAACCTGTTCGCCTACACCTGCGGCTTCTCGGTGGCGGCCATCGCCGGCGGCGCAGAGCACGTGGTCAACCTGGACATGGCGCGCGCCGCGCTCAGCCGCGGGCGCGACAACCACCGGCTGAACGGCCACGACCTGTCGCGGGTGGAGTTCCTCGGCCACGAGCTGTTCAAGTCCTGGGGCAAGGTGAAGAAGAGCGGCCCCTACGGCCTGGTGATCATCGACCCGCCGTCGTTCCAGAAGGGCAGCTTCGCCCTCGGCAAGGACTACCCGCGCATCCTGCGCCGCCTGCCCGAGCTGCTGGCTCCCGGCGGCCGGGTGCTGGCCTGCGTCAACGATCCGTCCGTGACCCCGGCCTTCCTCATCGAGGGCATGGCGGCCGAGGCGCCGGAACTGGCCTTCGTCGAGCGCCTGGACAACCCGCCGGAGTTCGCCGACGTCGATGCGGACGCGGCGCTCAAGGCGCTGGTGTTCGCCCGTGCGGGCTGAGCCCCGCCCCCGGGCAACACCTGGCACACAATCTGCTCCGCATCGGCCATGGCACGGAAAACGCCGGTTTTCCGTCACCCCCTGGCCACGGAGCGAATCCCATGCGCTTTTCCTGCAACGGTTGCGGCAAATGCTGCCATGACCACCACGTACCCCTGACCCTCGACGAATCCCGCGACTGGGTGGCCGACGGCGGCAGCCTGATCGTCCTGCTGGAGGCGGTGCTGGACGATGGCGCCAGCCTGCCGGAGGAGCAGCGCGAGCACGTGCTGCGGCGCTCCCTGCCGGTGCGCTGCGGCAGTGCCCGGGCGCACCTGGCGATCACCTTCGCTGCCTTCAACCAGGGCGCCTGCCGCCACCTGGGCAGCGACATGCGCTGCGGCATCTACGAGCGGCGGCCGCTGGTGTGCCGCATCTACCCCATGGAGATCAACCCGCACATCCCCCTGCGCGCGGAGGCCAAGGACTGCCCGCCGCAGGTCTGGGAAGAGGGTCCCGAGCTGATCGTCGGCGGCCGCCTGGTGGACACCGGGCTGGCGGCGCTGATCGAGCGCTCGCGCCAGGCCGACCGCGAGGAGATCGCCGCCAAGGCGGCCATCTGCGAACGCCTGGGCATCAGCGTCTCGGCGCTCAAGGGCGACGGCTTCACCGCCTACCTGCCGCAGCGCAAGGCCTTCCTCGCGGCCCTGGACGCGGTGCGCGCGCAGGCGCCGGCCAGCTCCGCGGCGGACTGGCAGCTGCACGTCTCCAGCGACGACCTGGCCCGCCAACTGGCGGAAACCGGGGCGATGATCGCCGCGCTGCTGGCCGATGATTGCGCCTTCATTCCCCTGCGCGCGGCCTGATGGGGGAGGGGCTGGCCGGGTACTAGTTGCTTCGGAATAATGACGCCGAAAATTCGCCGTTACGGATAATATATGCGGCATTTTCCGCTAGAACTGAAGAGAAGGCTGACTCCTATCAGTCTTCATCTGAAGGTTTGCCTGTCAGATAGCCGGCCACCACCAGGGGACTACTGTGAAGAATTGGACGCTCCGCCGACGTATCCTGGCCAGCTTCGCGGTCGTGATCGCGATCATGTTGCTGATGGTGGTGGTTTCCTACATCACCCTGCTCGCCGTCGAGCGCGATTCGCGCCGCGTCAGCTCCGACGCCATGCCGGGCACCTATGCCCTGACCACGGTGCGCACCTCCTGGACCGACACCATGCTGCGCACCCAGGCGCTGGTCGGCCTGGGCGACGGCAAGCCGCTGGATGCCGCCGGCCGCCAGGGCTTCCGCGAGCTGCACGAGACCCTGCTGCAACGCATCGCCGCCTATGAATCCACCGTGCACGAGTCGTCCGACCGTGAGCTGCTGAACCGCTACAAACAGCAGGCGGTGGACTTCCAGGGGCAGCTGGAGCAACTGCTGGACCTCTACGACAAGGACCACGAGGCCGCCCGCCACGCCCTGCTGAATGAACTGCTGCCGGCCTGGGAGAAGGGCCGGCAGACGCTCAACGAGCTGATCTCGCTGAACAAGCAGATCGCCGATTCCGCCGCCATCGGCATCGTCCACCAGGTCGAGGTGGCCGAGATCACCATGCTGGTCTCGCTGCTGCTGGCGATCTTCGCCGCCGGCGTCCTCGGCCTGCTGCTGATGCGCGCCATCACCGGCCCGGTGGAGCAGGTGGTGAAGACCCTCCAGACCATGAGCGGCGGCGACCTCACCGCGCGCCTGGCGCTGGCGCGCAACGACGAGTTCGGGGTGATCGAGAGCGGCTTCAACGGCATGGCCGAGGAACTCAAGGCCCTGGTGGCGCAGGCGCAGCGCTCGGCCATCCAGGTCACCACCTCGGTCACCGAGATCGCCGCCACCTCCAAGCAGCAGCAGGCCACCGCCACCGAGACCGCGGCCACCACCACCGAGATCGGCGCCACCTCGCGGGAGATCGCCGCCACCTCGCGGGACCTGGTGCGCACCATGACCGAGGTGTCCAGCGCCGCCGAGCAGACCTCCACCCTGGCCGGCTCCGGCCAGCTGGGCCTGGCCCGCATGGAAGAGACCATGCACCAGGTGATGGGCGCCGCCGAGCTGGTCAACGCCAAGCTTGCAATCCTCAACGAGCGCGCCGGCAACATCAACCAGGTGGTCACCACCATCGTCAAGGTCGCCGACCAGACCAACCTGCTGTCGCTCAACGCCGCCATCGAGGCGGAGAAGGCCGGCGAGTACGGCCGCGGCTTCGCCGTGGTGGCCACCGAGGTGCGCCGCCTGGCCGACCAGACCGCGGTGGCCACCTACGACATCGAGCAGATGGTCCGCGAGATCCAGTCGGCGGTGTCCGCCGGGGTGATGGGCATGGACAAGTTCTCCGAGGAGGTGCGCCGCGGCATCGCCGAGGTCGGCCAGGTCGGCGAGCAGCTGTCGCAGATCATCCACCAGGTGCAGGCCCTGGCGCCGCGGGTGCAGATGGTCAACGAAGGCATGCAGGCGCAGGCCACCGGCGCCGAGCAGATCAACCAGGCCCTGGTGCAGCTGGGCGAGGCCACCGGGCAGACCGTGGAGTCGCTGCGCCAGGCCGGTTTCGCCATCGACGAGCTGAACCTTGTGGCCAATGGACTGCGCAATGGCGTCTCCCGCTTCAAGGTCTGAGGCCGGCGGGCGGCTCTACCTGCAGTTCCGCCTGGGCGCCGACCGCTATGCGCTGGACGTGCGCGAGATCGTCGAGATCCTGCCGCTGCAGCGCTTCAAGCAGGTGCCCGAGGCGCCGGCCTGGGTGGCCGGGCTGTTCGTCCACCGCGGCGAGCTGCTGCCGGTGCTCGACCTCAGCCAGATCGCCTGCGGCCGCCCGGCGCCGCGGCACACCAGCACGCGCCTGGTGCTGGTCGACTACCGTTTCGCCGGCAGCGGCCCGCAGCGGCGCCTGGGGCTGATCCTGGAGCAGGCCAGCCAGACCCTGCGCCGCGACCCGGCGGCCTTCCGCGACTACGGCCTGGCGCGCGGCGAGGCCCGCTACCTGGGGCCGGTGCTGGAAGACGCCGAGGGCCTGCTGCAACGCGTGCAGGTGGACGAACTGCTGCCCGAGCACGTGCGCGAGCGGCTCCTGGCCGAAGGTGAGCGGCCATGAGCGACGCCCGTTTCAGCCAGTTGCTCAAGGCACGCATCGGCCTGGACGCGGAGTCGGTGGGCGATGCGGCCATCGCCCGCGCCGTGCGCCAGTGCGCCAACCGCACCAGCGGCGGCGACCTGGAGGCCTACTGGCAGCGACTGCAGGGCTCCGCCGAGGAGCAGCAGGCGCTGATCGAGGCGGTGATAGTCCCGGAGACCTGGTTCTTCCGCTACCCCGAATCCTTCGCCGCCCTCGGCCGCCTGGCCCTGCGCCGGCAGCTGGAACTGGCCGGCGCGCGGCCGCTGCGCCTGCTCAGCCTGCCCTGTTCCACCGGCGAGGAACCGTACTCCATCGCCATGGCCCTGCTCGACGCCGGGCTGCCGGAGGCGGCCTTCCAGATCGACGCCCTGGACGTCAGCCCGGCCTCGCTGGAGCGCGCGGCCCATGGCGTGTACGGGCGCAATTCGTTCCGCGGCAGCGAACTGGGCTTCCGCGACCGCTACTTCCATGCCGAGGGCCCCGACTACCGGCTCGACGAACGGGTGCGCCGCCGCGTGCGCCTGCGCCGCGGCAACCTGCTGGCGCCCGGCCTGCTGGCCGAGGAGTCGCCCTACGACTTCCTGTTCTGCCGCAACCTGCTGATCTATTTCGACCGCGACACCCAGGAGCGCGCCGTGCAGGTGCTGCTGCGCCTGGTGCGCGAGGATGGCGCGCTGTTCATCGGCCCGGCCGAGGCCAGCCTGATGTCGCGCACGGGGCTGCGCGCGCTGGGCGTGCCGCAGTCCTTCGCCTTCCTGCGCGTGGCGGCGCAGCCCGAGGTGCCGGCGGCCAGGCCGTGCCCCACCCTGCAAACCACGCCGCCGCCCGCCGTGGCGCCGCGCCCGATGCCGCGCCGCGCGCCTTCGCCGCCACCCGCCAGGCCGGCGGTAGTGCCGCCGAGCGGCGCCGAACAGGGCCTGGCGGAAATCGCCCAACTGGCCAACCAGGGCCAGGCGGCCCAGGCCCGCGCCGCCTGCGAGGCCTACCTCGCCCAGCACGGCCCGGCGGCCCAGGCCTATTACTGGCTGGGCCTGCTGGCCGATGCCGAGGGCCGCGGCGAACAGGCCCAGGGCTACTACCGCAAGGCGTTGTACCTGCAGCCCGACCACCAGGAAAGCCTGCTGCACCTGGCCGCCCTGCTGGCCGCCCGCGGCGACCAGGAAGGCGCGCGGCGCCTGCAGGAGCGCGCCGCGCGAGGAGTGAAGCGCGATGCCTGAGCAGCGCTACCACCTGCACCCCGAGGCGGCCGGCCAGGCCGTGGACGACTGCTGGAATCGCATCGGCATCCGCGGCGACAAATCCTGCCCGCAGCTGGCCGAGCACATCCACTGCCGCAACTGCCCGGTCCACGCCAGCGCCGCCGTGCGCCTGCTGGACCGCTACGCCCTGGGCTCGGAGAGCGAGCATGTCGCCAGCGTCGGCGAGGAGGCGCCGCCGGGAGATGCCTACCTGCTGTTCCGCATCGGCGAGGAATGGCTGGCCCTGCGCACCCTGGCGCTGACGGAGGTGGCGCCGAACTGCCCGGTGCATTCGCTGCCGCACCAGCGCTCGCCGGTCTTGCTGGGCGTGGCCAACGTCCATGGCACCCTCGTCGCCTGCCTGTCGCTGGCCGAACTGCTCGGCCTGGCCCCCTCCGCCCCGCGCGAGGACGAGGGGCGCCACCGGCCGCGCATGCTGGTGCTGGCCACCGACAGCGGGCCGGTGCTGACGCCGGTGGACGAGGTGGACGGCATCCACCCGCTGGCGCCGGGCCAGGCGCGCGCCGCCGCGGCGGCCGGCAGCCGTTTCACCCATGACGTGCTGAAGTGGCGCGAGCGCAGCGTGCGCCTGCTCGACCACCAGGCCCTGCTGGCCGCCGCCGCCCGGAGCCTGGCATGACCCCCGAGCAGATGAAGGACGCCTCGCTGCTGGAGCTCTTCCGCCTGGAGGCCGAAGCCCAGGCCCAGGCCCTCGGCCAGGGCCTGCTGGCGCTGGAGCGCGAGCCGCGCCAGGCCACCCGGCTGGAAGCCTGCATGCGCGCCGCGCATTCGCTCAAGGGCGCCGCGCGCATCGTCGGCCTGGACGAAGGCGTGCAGGTGGCCCACGTCATGGAGGAATGCCTGGTGGCCGCCCAGGACGGCCGCCTGCTGCTGGGGGCGGAGCATATAGATGCCTTGCTGGCCGGCACCGACATCCTGCTGCACATCGCCGACGTCCAGCCCGGGCGGGCCGCCGCGGCGCGTGCGGCGGTGCCGGACCTGGTGCTGCGCCTGCAGGGCCTGCTGGGCGGGGAGACGGCGCAAGCCAAGGCGCCGCCTGCCGCGCCGCCGCCCGCTCCCGCCGAAGCCGCGCCGCCGGTGCCGCAGCCGCCCGAGGCCGCCGAGCCGCCGCCCGAACCGGCCGCAGTCGCGAACCCGCGCAGCCCGGGCGAGGAGGGCACGGGTCGGGTGCTGCGCGTCACCGCCGAGCGCCTGAACCAGTTGCTCGACCTGTCCAGCAAGGCCCTGGTCGATTCCCAGCGCCTGCAACCGCAGCTGGCCTCGATGCAGCGCCTGAAGCGCCTGCAGGCCACCGCCAGCCGCCTGCTCGACGGCGCCCGCGACGCCGCCGGCGCCACCCTCGACCCGCAGGCCCAGGCCTTCCTCGCCGATGCGCGGCGCCTGGTGGGCGAATGCCAGCAACTGCTGGGCGAACAGATGGCCGAGCTGGACGAGTTCGCCTGGACCACCTCGCAGCGCGCCCAGACCCTCTACGACAGCGCCCTGGCTTGCCGCATGCGGCCCTTCGCCGACGTGCTCGGCGGCCAGGCGCGGATGGTCCGCGACCTCGGCCGCGAGCTGGGCAAGCCGGTGCGCCTGGAGGTGGACGGGGTGTCCACCCAGGTGGACCGCGAGGTCCTGGAAAAACTCGAGGCGCCGCTGACGCACCTGTTGCGCAACGCCGTCGACCACGGCATCGAGATGCCGGACGCGCGGCGCCGGGCCGGCAAGCCGGAGCAGGGGCTGATCCGCCTGCTGGCGCGGCACCATGCCGGCATGCTGGTGCTGGACCTGCGCGACGACGGCGCCGGCGTCGACCTGCAGCGCCTGCGCGAAGGCATCGTGCGCCGCGGCCTGTCCACCGCGGACACCGCCGCGCGGATGTCCGAGGAAGAGCTGCTGGCCTTCCTCTTCCTGCCCGGCTTCAGCCTGCGCGAGCAGGTCACCGAGGTCTCCGGCCGCGGCGTCGGCCTGGACGCCGTGCAGCACATGGTGCGCCAGCTGCGCGGCGGCATCCGCATGGAGCAGGTGCAGGGCCAGGGCAGCCATTTCCACATCGAGGTGCCGCTGACCCTCTCGGTGGTGCGCAGCCTGGTGGTGGAGATCGGCGGCGAGGCCTACGCCTTCCCCCTGGCGCACATCGAGCGCATGCGCAGCCTGGCGGCGGAGGAGATCGTGCAGATCGAGGGCCGCCAGCAGTTCTGGCACGAGGGCCGGCACGTCGGCCTGGTGGCGGCGCACCAGCTGCTGCAGCGCCCGGAAGGCCGTGCGCCGGAAGGCGACATCCCGCTGGTGCTGATCCGCGAGCGCGACACCCTGTACGGCGTGGCGGTGGAGCGCTTCATCGGCGAGCGCACCCTGGTGGTGATGCCGCTGGACGCGCGCCTGGGCAAGGTCCAGGACGTGTCCGCCGGCGCCGTGCTGGACGATGGCACCCCGGTGCTGATCCTCGACGTCGAGGACATGCTGCGTTCGGTGGACAAGCTGCTGGCCAGCGGCCGCCTGGAACGCATCGACGCCGGCAACCGCCAGGGCGCGATGCTGCGCAAGCGCGTGCTGGTGGTGGACGACTCGCTGACGGTGCGCGAACTGGAGCGCAAGCTGCTGGCCGGCCGCGGCTACGACGTGGCGGTGGCTGTGGACGGCATGGATGGCTGGAACGCCCTGCGCTCGGAGCGCTTCGACCTGGTCATCACGGATATCGACATGCCCCGCATGGACGGTATAGAACTGGTCGGGCTGATCCGCCGCGACGCCCGCCTGCAGGCCCTGCCGGTCATGGTCGTGTCCTACAAGGACCGCGAGGAGGACCGCCGCCGCGGGCTCGATGCCGGCGCCGACTATTACCTGGCCAAGGCCAGTTTCCATGACGAGGCTCTGCTGGATGCGGTGGTCGATCTGATCGGAGGTGCGTAGGGTCGGCTCCCGTTTCGGCGCGGCCGCGACGGAGCCGCATTTTGCGCAGAGCAAGGCGCGAGGAGAGAGGTTTGGTTATTCCAAATGAACGACGAGTAACGCGGCGCTGCGCAAAATGCGGCCCGTCCCTTCGGGTTGCGCGGCAAATCACGCCATGCGTCGTTGCGGGACTTGCCAAGGGAGCGACCATTGCCTGCGTCCCGCGCCTAGCCTGGCGTGATTTGTCGCGGCAACGCGGCTCGCGCCGAAACGGGAACCGACCCTAAGATGAGGATAGGCATCGTCAACGACATGCCGCTGGCGGTGGAGGCATTGCGCCGCGCATTGGCCTTCGAACCCTCGCACCGCGTGCTCTGGGTGGCCGGCAATGGCGCCGAGGCCGTGGAAATGTGCGCCGCGCAGACCCCCGACGTGGTGCTGATGGACCTGCTGATGCCGGTGATGGACGGCGTCGAGGCCACGCGGCGGATCATGGCCGCCTCGCCCTGCGCCATCATCGTGGTCACCGTGGACCTGGAGCAGAACCTCTCGCGGGTGTTCGAGGCCATGGGCTGCGGCGCGGTGGACGCGGTGAACACCCCGGCGCTGGGCGTCGGCGACTCCCTGGAGGCGGCCCGCCCGCTGCTGCGCAAGCTGCAGAACCTGGCCTGGCTGTCGGCCCCGGGCAATGCCCGGCCGCGCAGCGAGGTCGCCGTGCGCGACAACCCCGCCAAGGCCCGCCGCCTGGTGGCCGTGGGCGCCTCGGCCGGCGGCCCGGCGGCCCTGGCCGAACTGCTGGGCAAACTGCCGGCGAGCTTTTCCGCGGCCATGGTGGTGGTGCAGCACGTGGACGAAGTGTTCGCCGCCGGCATGGCCGAATGGCTGGCCAGCCAGGCCAGCATCCCGGTGCGCCTGGCGCGCAACGGCGAGGTGCCGCAGCCCGGCTGCGTGCTGCTGGCCGGCACCAACGACCACATCCGCCTGCAACGCAACGGCGAGCTGGCCTACACCGCCGAACCCTGCGGGCACATCTACCGGCCCTCGATCGACGTGTTCTTCGACAGCGTGGCCGACAACTGGGTGGGCCAGGCCACCGGCGTGCTGCTCACCGGCATGGGCCGCGACGGCGCCCAGGGCCTCAAGCACATGCGCGAGCGCGGCTTCCTGACGCTGGCCCAGGACCAGGCCAGCAGCGCGGTCTATGGCATGCCCAAGGCCGCCGCGGTGATCGGCGCCGCCACCGAGATCCGCGCCCTGGGCGATATCGCCCGGCGCCTGGGCGAACTGTACGGCTGACATTCCGGAGGGAGCGCCAGCGGCGCCAGAACGACGATGAATCCCAAGCATAGCGAGAAGCCCTTGATCACCCCGGACGACACCGCGGTCATGGTCCTGCTGGTCGACGACCAGGCCATGATCGGCGAAGCCGTGCGCCGCGCCCTGGCCGACGACAGCGGTATCGACTTCCACTTCTGCTCCGACGCCACCCAGGCCATCGAGCAGGCCCTGCAGATCCGCCCGACGGTGATCCTCCAGGATCTGGTGATGCCCGACACCGACGGCCTCGACCTGGTGCGCCAGTACCGCCGCCACCCGCAGACGCGGGACATCCCGATCATCGTCCTGTCGACCAAGGAGGAGCCGCAGGTCAAGAGCGCCGCCTTCGCCGCCGGGGCCAACGACTACCTGGTCAAGCTGCCCGACGCCATCGAGCTGGTGGCGCGGGTGCGCTACCACTCGCGCTCCTTCCTGGCCCTGCAGCAGCGCGACGAGGCCTACCGCGCCCTGCGCGAGAGCCAGCAGAAGCTGCTGGAGACCAACCTGGTGCTGCAGCGGCTGATGAATTCCGACGGCCTCACCGGGCTGTCCAACCGCCGGCACTTCGACGAGTACCTGGAAATGGAATGGCGCCGCGCCCTGCGCGAGCAGAGCCAGCTGTCGCTGCTGCTGATCGACGTCGACCACTTCAAGGCCTACAACGACACCTTCGGCCACGTCGCCGGCGACGAGGCGCTGCGCCGCGTCGCCGGCACCATCCGCGAGAGCTGCGCGCGTTCCTCCGACCTGCCGGCGCGCTACGGCGGCGAGGAGTTCGCCATCATCCTCCCGGGCACCTCGCCGGGCGGCGCGCGGCTGCTGGCGGAAAAGCTGCGGCTGACCGTGCAGGCCCTGGGCATCGCCCACGAGGAGCCGGATTCCGGCGCGGTGCTGACGGTCAGCGTCGGCGTGGCGACCCTCACCCCGGGGCAGGGCGAAAGCTGCCTGCGGCTGATCGAGCACGCCGACCGCGCGCTCTACAACGCCAAGCACGGCGGGCGCAACCAGGTCGGGGTGGACGGCGGCCCGACCGGCTGACGCATAGCCGCCCATGGGCGGCTTTCTCGGGTATACTTCCGGGTTTTTCCACGCCATTACCCGTGAGTGCTGACCGTCATGGAAATCAACCCGATCCTCAACAGCATCAAGGACCTCTCCGACCGCACCCAGTCCATTCGGGGGTATCTTTGACTACGATCTGAAGCATGATCGTCTGGTCGAAGTGAACCGCGAGCTGGAAGACCCGGCCGTCTGGAACAACCCCGAATACGCCCAGAACCTGGGCCGCGAGCGCGCCACCCTGGCGCAGATCGTCGAGACCCTCGACGAGCTGACCGGCGGCCTGGCCGACTCCAGCGACCTGCTGGACATGGCGGTCGAGGAAAACGACGAAGGTGCCGTCAACGACGTCGCGACCGAAGTCGAGCGCCTGCGCGAGATCCTCGAGAAGCTGGAATTCCGCCGCATGTTCAGCGGCGAGATGGACCCGAACAACGCCTACCTGGACATCCAGGCCGGCTCCGGCGGCACCGAGGCCCAGGACTGGGCCAACATGCTGCTGCGCATGTACCTGCGCTGGGCCGACAAGCACGGCTTCGACGCCGAGATCGTCGAACTGTCCGAGGGCGAGGTCGCCGGCATCAAGGGCGCCACCGTGCACATCAAGGGCGAGTACGCCTTCGGCTGGCTGCGCACCGAGATCGGCGTGCACCGCCTGGTGCGCAAGAGCCCGTTCGACTCCGGCAACCGCCGCCACACCTCGTTCACCGCGGTGTTCGTCTCGCCCGAGATCGACGACAACATCGAGATCGAGATCAACCCGGCCGACCTGCGCATCGACACCTACCGCTCCTCCGGCGCCGGCGGCCAGCACGTGAACACCACCGATTCGGCGGTGCGCATCACCCACGTGCCGACCAATACCGTGGTGGCGTGCCAGAACGAACGCTCCCAACACGCCAACAGGGACACCGCCATGAAGATGCTGCGGGCCCGGTTGTACGAGCAGGAGATGCAGAAGCGCAACGCGGCGTCCCAGGCCCTGGAAGACAGCAAGTCGGACATCGGCTGGGGCCACCAGATCCGCTCCTACGTGCTCGACCAGTCGCGGATCAAGGACCTGCGTACCGGCGTCGAGCGTAGCGACTGCGACAAGGTGCTCGACGGCGACCTGGACGAGTACCTGGAAGCCAGCCTGAAGCAGGGCCTGTAATAAACCGCACCCCGTAGGAGCGAGCTTGCTCGCGAACCCGTCGAAGAGCTTCGCGAGCAAGCTCGCTCCTGCACGATTTCCCCATTTGATCTAGACGCCAGGCAGATAGAACGACCATGAGCGACCAACAACTCGACCAGCACGAACTGCAGCAGGAAGAAAACAAGCTGATCGCCCAGCGCAAGGAAAAGCTTGCCGCCGTGCGCGAGGCCAAGGCCATCGCCTTCCCCAACGACTTCCGCCGCGACAGCTACTTCGCGGACCTGCAGAAGCAGTACGCCGACAAGACCAAGGAAGAGCTGGAAGCCGCAGCCATCCCGGTCAAGGTCGCCGGTCGCATCATGCTCAACCGCGGTTCCTTCATCGTCCTGCAGGACAGCAGCGACCGCCTGCAGGTGTACGTCAACCGCAAGACCCTGCCCGAAGAGACCCTGGCCGAGATCAAGACCTGGGACCTGGGCGACATCATCGGCGCCGAAGGCGTGCTGGCCCGCTCCGGCAAGGGCGACCTGTACGTCGACATGAACGACGTGCGCCTGCTGACCAAGTCGCTGCGCCCGCTGCCGGACAAGCACCACGGCCTGACCGACACCGAGCAGCGCTACCGCCAGCGCTACGTCGACCTGATCGTCAACGAGGAAACCCGCCACACCTTCCGCGTGCGTTCCCAGGTGATCGCCCACATCCGCCGCTTCCTCAGCGACCGCGGTTTCCTCGAAGTGGAAACCCCGATGCTGCAGACCATCCCCGGCGGCGCCGCGGCCAAGCCCTTCGCCACCCACCACAACGCGCTGGACATGGCCATGTTCCTGCGCATCGCCCCGGAGCTGTACCTCAAGCGCCTGGTGGTCGGCGGCTTCGAGAAGGTCTTCGAGATCAACCGCAACTTCCGCAACGAAGGCGTCTCGACCCGGCACAACCCCGAGTTCACCATGCTCGAGTTCTACCAGGCCTACGCCGACTACGAAGACAACATGGACCTGACCGAGGAACTGTTCCGCGAGCTGGCCCAGGCGGTGCTCGGCACCACCGACGTGCCCTACGGCGACAAGGTCTTCCACTTCGGCGAGCCGTTCGCCCGCCTGTCGGTGTTCGACGCCATCCTCAAGTACAACCCGGACATCACCGCGGCCGACCTGCAGGACGTCGACAAGGCCCGCGCGATCGCCAAGCAGGCCGGCGCCAAGGTCCTCGGCCACGAAGGCCTGGGCAAGCTGCAGGTGATGATTTTCGAGGAGCTGGTGGAGCACAAGCTGGAACAGCCGCACTTCATCACCCAGTACCCCTTCGAGGTCTCCCCGCTGGCCCGCCGCAACGACCAGGACCCGAGCGTCACCGACCGCTTCGAGCTGTTCATCGGCGGCCGCGAGATCGCCAACGCCTACTCCGAGCTGAACGACGCCGAGGACCAGGCCGAGCGCTTCATGCTGCAGGTCAAGGAGAAGGACGCCGGTGACGACGAGGCGATGCACTACGACGCCGACTTCATCAACGCCCTGGAATACGGCATGCCGCCCACCGCCGGCGAAGGCATCGGCATCGACCGCCTGGTGATGCTGCTGACCAACTCGCCGTCGATCCGCGACGTGATCCTGTTCCCGCACATGCGCCCGCAGGCGTAAGCGCCGGAGCTGTGGAAAAGCCGCCTTAGGGCGGCTTTTTCATGCCCGCGCGACGGCCGGTCGCGGACACAGCCTCCTTCCAACCCGTAGGGCGGAGTCCGCCCCTGCGGTTCCAGGAAGCACGGATGTAGGAGCAACTGTCTTGCAGTCCGCGCCGGGGTGCTCTTTGTAGGAGCGGGCCCTGCCCGCGATTTCGCGCGCAGGGCGCGCTCCTACAGGGGAATGGCGTAGGTGGGGCAGCGTAGGAGCGGACTCCGTCCGCGATCGTCTCCGCCTTCCGCACCTGACGTCTCGGCGGCCCCCCGATTGATTCCCCGCGCAAAAGTCCGAACAATGCGCCATCGCCCGCGAGCGGAGGAAACACCGTGCCCCGAGCAGTTCCCAGAGACAGCGCCGCCCAGGCCGCCAGTGCGGTGGCCGAGAGTGTCCGGTACCAGGGCCGCAAGGCCGCCCGCCAGGGCAGCGAGCAGCGCCGCCAGGCGATCCTCGACGCGGCCATGCGCATCATCGTCCGCGAGGGCGTGCGGGCCGTGCGCCACCGGGCGGTGGCGGCCGAGGCGGACGTGCCGCTGTCGGCCACCACCTACTACTTCAAGGACATCGACGACCTCATCACCGACACCTTCGCGCTCTTCGTCGAACGCAGCGCCGAGGCCCTGTCGGCCTTCTGGGCCAGCGTCGAGGGCGACCTGCAGGCCCTGGCCGCCGGCCTCACCGGCAGCCCCGAGGCACGCCGCGAGCTGGCCGACCGCATCGCCGAGCTGGCCATCCAGTACGTGCGCGTGCAGCTCACCGAGCGCCGCGAGCACCTGCTGGCCGAGCAGGCGTTCCGCCAGGAGGCGCTGCTCAACCCGCGCCTGGAACAGCTGGCGCAGAGCCACAGGCGCATCCTCTCCCTGGGCGTGGTGCACTTCTTCGAGGTGCTCGGCTCGCAGCAGCCGGAACAGGACGCCAAGGTGTTGACGGCCATCATCCTGCAGATGGAGTATCAGGGCCTGCTGGATGGCGTGGAGCACCTGGACACCGTGGAGATGCGCGCCATCCTGACCCGCTACCTGTACCTGGTGCTGGGCCTCTGAGCCCGCCGACGACCCCATATGGCGTGCCGCCCGCGGCCCCTGAGGAGACTTCGATGAAAGCCTGGCGCGCCTTGCTGCTGTTGAGCATCCTCCTGCTCGGCGGCTGCCTGGTGACCTTCAAGGAGCCGATCCCGGCGAAGGAGGCCGCGCCCAAGCAGTTGCTCGGCCAGTGGTCGCGGATCGACGAATACGGCGAGGAACAGTTCCTCGAGATCAGCCGCACCGGCGAGGGCCTGTACCGCGCCTTCAGCTACTACGACGACAGCGGCAACACCGACAGCGCCGAAGACCTGCCCTTCACCGTGGCCCACCACGGCCAGCGCTGGTACCTGTCCGCCGAACTGCCCAAGAGCCAGGGCGGCAACTACGTGCTGGCCGGCTTCGAAATCACCGACAAGGACGAGCTGGTGGTCTACTCGCTGGACGTCGAGCAGGTCCTCCAGGCCATGGCCAAGGGCACCCTGCGGGGCCAGAAGGTGGACAGCGAGCAGGGCGCCGGCGCCCTGGTGGCCAGCCCCCTGGGCGACGTCCTGGCCTACCTGGACGACCCCGCCAACGCCGAAGTCTTCAGCGAAGCGCTACGCTTCCAGCGAGTGACTCCGGGAGAACGCCCATGAACCCGCGGCGCAAGAAGGCCACGCCCAGCGAGTACCAGCAGATCATCCGCGGCCTGTCCGACCGCCTGGTGGAGGCGCAGACGCCGATCCGCGTGCTCGACGCCATCAAGTGGGACGACAGCGTGCGCGCGGACTTCCTCAAGGGCCGCGGCAAGCATGCGCCCAAGGTCGACCGTGGCTACTACGACGGCCGCCCGCTGGCCTTCGACGGCAACGCCAAGAAGCAGGAATTCCAGAACCTGGAGCGCGACATCACCCGCCAGCTCGGCCAGTTCAACCCGGTGGGGCAGATCATGCGGCGCATGTGCCGCGAGTACCGCATGGTCATCCGCATGCTCGAGGCGCGCGGCACCCAGGATTTCGGGCTGATCTCCCAGGAGCTCTACGGCTCGGCCTCCGACGCCTTCCACGCCGGCGACCCGACCCTGGCCGACCTCGGCCTGATGCTCTCGGACTACCTGAACAACATCGCCGACCGCGGCGACCTCAAGGACGAGCCCAAGACCCTCACCGCCAAGGAAGCGGTGGCCATGCTGCAGGAGCGCCTGAACAAGACCTTCGGCGAGGCCGAGGACACCATCCGCGTGTTCGAGTCCGACGGCATAGTCGCCGACGCCGCGGCCGGCGCCGACTACATCAAGGTGCGGGCGGACGCCATGTTCAACGAGCGCGACGTGCGCGCCCTGGAGGTCCACGAGGGCCTGGTGCACGTGGGCACCACCCTGAACGGGCAGAACCAGCCGATCTGCACCTTCCTGGCCAAGGGCCCGCCGTCCTCCACCGTGACCCAGGAAGGCCTGGCCATCCTGATGGAAGTGATCGCCTTCGCCTCCTACCCCACGCGCCTGCGCAAGCTGACCAACCGCACCCGCGCCATCCACATGGCCGAGGAGGGTGCGGACTTCCTCGAGGTGTTCCACTTCTACCGCGAGCAGGGCTACAGCCAGGAAAGCAGCTACCAGAACGCCAGCCGGGTGTTCCGCGGCTCGACCCCGGCCGGGCTGCCGTTCACCAAGGACCTGTCGTACCTGAAGGGCTTCATCCTCATCTACAACTACATCCAGCTCGCCGTGCGCAAGGGCAAGCTGGAGCAGATCCCGCTGCTGTTCTGCGGCAAGGCCACCCTGGAAGACATGCGCACCCTGCGCCAACTGGTGGACGAGGGCCTGGTGGTGCCGCCGAAGTACCTGCCGCCGCAGTTCCGCGACCTCAACGCGCTGTCGGCCTGGATGTGCTTCTCCAACTTCCTCAACCACCTGAGCCTGGACCGCATCGAGGCGGACTACGCGAATATCCTCTAGGGACCGCTCCTACGAAAAGCCGTGCGTTCCCGGCCCCAAGGATGACCCGACCATGACCCACCGCTTCAAGGCCGCCGCGCTGTCCCTGCTGCTGTTCCTCGGCGGCTGCAGCTCGCTGCTGTTCTACCCCAGCCCCGACGTGGCCATCACCCCGCAGCGGGCCAAGCTGGACTACCGCGACGTCAGCATCACCACCGCCGACGGCGTGAAGCTCGCCGGCTGGTGGCTGCCGGCCAAGCCGGGCGTGCCGGTGAAGGGCACGGTGCTGCACCTGCATGGCAACGGCGGCAACATGGCCTGGCACCTGGGCGGCACCTTCTGGCTGCCGGAACAGGGCTACCAGGTGCTGATGATCGACTACCGCGGCTATGGCCATTCCCAGGGCGAGCCGCGCCTGCCGGATGTCTACCGCGACATGGACGCGGCCTTCGCCTGGCTGGACAAGGCCCCGGAAGCCCAGGGCAAGCCGCTGGTCCTGCTCGGCCAGAGCCTGGGCGGCGCCATGGGCGTGCACTACCTGGCGCAGCACCCCGAACGGGTGAAGCAGCTCAAGGCGGTGGTGCTCGACGGCGTGCCGGCCAGCTACCGCGAGGTGGCCCGCTACACCCTGGGCACCGCCTGGCTGACCTGGCCATTGCAGATTCCGCTGTCCTGGCTGGTGCCCGACGGCGACAGCGCCATCCGCGCCATGCCGCGACTTTCTGGCGCACCCGTGCTGTTCTTTCACAGCATCGACGATACCATCGTGCCCCTGGACAACGGCCTGAGCCTGTACAAGGCGGCGCGGCCGCCGAAAGTCTTCCAGTTGACCCGCGGCGGGCACGTGGAAACCTTCGGCGAACCGACCTGGCGCGAAGTGATGCTGCGCTTCCTCGACGACCCGCAGCACTTCAGCGGCCTGCGCCGCCTGGCCGAAGTCCCCGACACCGATCCGCCGGCCGAGCCGGCCAGCCAGTCCCAGGGCAAGCCATGACCACCAGCACCGACCGCAACATGATCCCGTACATCCTCACCGCCATCGGCAGCATCATCGTCAGTGTCGGCACCCTCTGGTACTACGGTTACCTGCACTTCGCCAAGGAGCAGGACGCCCTGCTGCTGGCCGAGTTCACCATGCTCAAGAGCATCCCCGGGGAGGACGTGAAGCTGTCCCTGGAGCCGGCCAACCAGATCGCCCAGTGCATCGACGGCGTGCTGGTGCTGTTCGACACCACCCAGAAGGGCCTCTCCGGCGTGCTGGTGGACAACAGGAAGCACGCCGTGCGCTGCGCCGGCGAGGAAACCCCGCAGGAAGTCCGCTGACGGCATGCTTCGGGGCTAGTCTGGGAGCAACCCGGAGGGCGCGACCATGGGCAACCCCGAAATCCACGTCTGGCAGGGCGACATCACCACCCTGCGCATCGACGCCATCGTCAACGCCGCCAACGCCTCGCTGCTCGGCGGCGGGGGCGTGGACGGCGCCATCCACCGCGCCGCCGGCCCGGAGCTGGTGGCCTATTGCCGTACCCTGGGCGGCTGCGAGACCGGCGAGGCGAAGATCACGCCCGGCTTCCGCCTGCCCGCCGCCCACGTCATCCACACCGTCGGCCCGGTCTGGCGCGGCGGCGGCCACGGCGAGCCGGAGCTGCTCGCCGCCTGCTACCGCAACAGCCTGGCGCTGGCGGAAGCGCATGGGCTGGAAGGCATCGCCTTTCCGGCGCTCAGCTGCGGCATCTACGGCTATCCCCTGGAAGCGGCGGCCGGCATCGCCATCGGCGAACTGCGCCGCCTGCGCCCCGCCGGCAGCAGCCTGCAACGCCTGCTGCTGGTGCCCTTCGCCGAAGACATGGCCGAACTCTACCGGCGCCTGCTGCGGGGTGGTGCGTAGGCGCCGACTGCCCCGAGGTCCTCTTCGTAGGATCGAGGGGGACGCCTAGTTCTTGCTCGCGAATAAACACGGTGCCATGCGGTTCGCGAGCAAGCTCGCTCCTACGAAAAGCCATGCTCGCCGGCAATGTAGGCGGGCCCTGCCCGCGATTCGCGCGCAGGGCGCGCTCCTACATGGGAATGGTGTGGGTGGGGCGGTGTAGGAGCGGATCTCATCCGCGAATCGCGCCGATATTTCCGGCTATCGCGGACAAGGTCCTACGGTGGGATATGTGCTGCACGGTAACCTGTAGGAGCGGGCCCTGCCCGCGAATCGCGCGCAGGGCGCGCTCCTACATGGGAATGGTGTGGGTGGGGCGGTGTAGGAGCGGATCTCATCCGCGAATCGCGCCGATATTTCCGGCTATTGCGGACAAGGTCCTACGGTGGGATATGTGCTGCACGGTAACCTGTAGGAGCGGGCCCTGCCCGCGAATCGCGCGCAGGGCGCGCTCCTACATGGAGAGCCGCGTCAGTAATCGCTATCCACCGACGAGCGCGGCGCCACCGGCTTGGCGTCGTTGGAGATGGTCACTTCCACCCGGCGGTTCTGTGCGCGGCCGGAGGAGCTGGCGTTGCTCGCCACCGGGTAGTCCTTGCCGTAGCCGCGGGTGGTCACCCGGGCCGGGTCCACGCCCTGGGCCAGCAGGGCCATGCGCACCGAGTCGGCGCGGCGCTCGGACAGGCTCTGGTTGTAGCCGGCCGAGCCGCTGCTGTCGGTGTAGCCCTCGACCAGTACCTTGCGCTCGGGGTTCTGCTGCAGGTAGCTGGCCAGTTGCTGGATGTTGTGGCTGGCCTCGGGCTTGAGGTCGGCGCGGTCGAGGTCGAAGAGCACGTCGCCGAAGGTCACCAGGGTGCCGCGCTGGGTCTGCCTGGCCTGCAGGTCCTTGAGCTGCTGGGTGCGCACGTCCAGGCGAGCCTGGGTGCGTTGCGCCGCGGTGTTCTGCAGCTGCCCTTCGGCGGTCTTCAGGGCGATGGTCTGGTTGGCCAGGTTGATGCGCTGCTGCGTCAGGTAGGCCAGCTGGTCCACGTCCTGCTGCTTCTCGCCGTCGCGGTAGGCCTTGTCGGCCTTGCTCAGCCAGTCGCCGGCGTCCTTGGTTTCCAGGGCCGCGAGCTGGGTGGCCTGGGGTTGCGCCTGCAGGGCGGAATAGTCGCTGCGGGCCTTCTCCAGGTTGGCGTTGGGCTCGTGGGCGCAGGCGGCCAGCAGCAGCGCCAGGCTGGAGAGGGCGGGGAGGGCGATGAGTTTACGCATGGCTGTCGTCCTTAATGATCCGGAGGGGGGAATGGGGAAGGGCGCCTACTGCTGTGGCTGCTGGAGCTTCTGCAGCCCTTCCTCGCGGATTTCCATCACGCCCTGCTGGGCGTCCTTGACGGCGTTCTGCGCCTTGACCGCCTGCGACTTGCGCTCGGCCACGCGGGCGTCCCACTCGGCCTGCTGGGCCAGGCGCCTGGCCTGCTCGTACTCCTTGTCGTTGAGGGCGATGCGCGCCTGGGCGAGCTTGTCCTGGGCGGATTTCGTCTCCACCGGCGCGTACTGCGGGCCGCCGGCGCTGACCGCGGCGTTGACCGCCGACTCGGTGACTGCCATCTGCTCGCTCGGCGGGTTGCCGGCGCAGCCGGCCAGGACCAGGGCGCCGGCGCCGATCAGCAGGCCCGTGCGCAGGAAGGCGAGGCGGGGTTGGTGTGCTTTCGGTTCCATTGGTCGAGTCCTCTCGTCTGGGGAACGCGGATTCTCAGCGGGCGATGCCCGGCCTGGCCGTTCGCAGCCCTGCGCTGCGGCGTTGTCCCGTGGTTGCCAGGTACTACTGGGGACTTGAGGACTTGTCCGAGGGTTCAAAAAAAATGGCCGCCCGGAAGGGCGGCCCTATCTGCGGCGCGGCTTTCAGAAGCGCAGGCGGAGCAGGCGCAGGCCGTTGAAGACCACCAGCAGGCTGGCGCCCATGTCGGCGAACACCGCCATCCACAGGGTGCCCAGGCCGGCCAGGGTAAGGGCCAGGAACAGCGCCTTGATGCCCAGCGCCAGGCTGATGTTCTGCACCAGCACGGCGTGGGTGCGGCGCGACAGGCGGATGAACTGCGGCAGCTTGCGCAGGTCGTCGTCCATCAGCGCCACGCCGGCGGTCTCGATGGCCGTGTCGGTGCCCGCCGCGCCCATGGCGAAGCCGATGTCGGCACGGGCCAGGGCCGGGGCGTCGTTGATGCCGTCGCCGACCATGCCCACCCGCGCGCCGCCGGCCTGGTGCTGCTCGACCTCGCGCAGCTTGTCCTCGGGCAGCAGGTTGCCGCGAGCCTGGTCGATGCCCACCTGGGCGGCGATGGCGGCCGCGGTGTGCGGGTTGTCGCCGGTCAGCATCAGCGTCTTCACGCCCAGGCCGTGCAGTTCGGCCAGCGCCTCGCGGCTGGTCTGCCTGACCGCGTCGGCCACGGCGAACAGCGCCAGCGGGCCTTCGTCGTCGAGCAGGACGATGACGGTCTTGCCCTGTTGCTCCAGGGCGTCCAGGCGGGCTTCCAGGGCCGCCGAGCACAGCCCCAGTTCCTCCACCAGGCGGTGGTTGCCCAGGTGGTGCAGGCGGCCGTCCACTTCGCCCTTCACGCCGCGGCCGGGAATGGCCTCCAGCGCGTCGACGCCGTACAGCGCCAGGCCGTCGGCCTCGGCGGCGCGGGCCACGGCCTGGGACACCGGGTGGTCGGAGCGGGCGGCCAGGCTGGCGGCCAGCGCACGGGCGCGCGCCGCGTCGCCGCGCAGGCCGTGGAAGTCGGTCTGCGTCGGGCGGCCTTCGGTGAGGGTGCCGGTCTTGTCCAGGGCCAGCCATTGCAGTTGCCGGCCCAGTTCGAGGAACACCCCGCCCTTGATCAGGATGCCGGCGCGCGCCGCCGCCGACAGGCCGCTGACGATGGTCACCGGGGTGGAGATCACCAGCGCGCAGGGGCAGGCGATCACCAGCAGCACCAGGGCGCGGTACACCCAGTCGAGCCAGGCGCCGCCGAAGGCCAGCGGCGGGATGAGCGCGGTGGCGATGGCGATGAGGATCACGACTGGCGTGTAGATGCGTGCGAACTGGTCGACGAAGCGCTGCGTCGGCGCCCGCGAGCCCTGGGCTTCCTCTACGGCGTGGATGATCCGCGCCAGGGTGCTGTCGTCGGCGCCGCGGCTCACCGCGTACTCCAGCGCGCCCTCGCCGTTGATGCTGCCGGCGAACAGCGGCTCGCCGGCCTGTTTCTCCACCGGCAGGCTCTCGCCGGTGATGGGCGCCTGGTTGACGCTGGAGCGGCCCTCGACCACCTCGCCGTCGAGGGCGATGCGCTCGCCGGGGCGCACGCGCACGCGCTCGCCCACGGCCACCGACTTGGCCGGCACGTCCTGCCACTGTCCGTCGCGTAGCACCGTGGCCTGTTCCGGGGCCAGTTGCAGCAGGCCGCGGATGGCGCTGCGCGCGCGCTCCAGGGAGCGTGCCTCGATCAGCTCGGCGATGGCGAACAGCACCGCCACCATGGCCGCTTCCGGCCACTGGCCGATCAGCATGGCGCCGGTCACGGCGATGCTCATCAGCGCGTTGATGTTCAGGTCGCGGTTCTTCAGGGCGATCCAGCCCTTGCGGTAGGTCGGCAGGCCGGCGCCGAGGATGGCCGCCACGGCCAGGCCGGCCACCAGCCACTGCGGGCCGAGGGCGAACCATTCGCAAACCTCCGCGGCCAGCGCCAGCACCCCGGCCAGGGCCAGCGGCCACCAGGGCTTGTGCTTCGCCGGCGCGCTGGCCAGCGGCTGGCCGTCTTCCACGGCCTCGGCCTCCATGCCCAGGGAGGCCACCAGCTTCTGCAGCGGTTCCAGGCTGTCGAAGCGGTGCTGCACCTTGAGCAGGCGCTGCATCAGGTTGAATTCCAGTTGCTCCACCGCCGGCAGCTTGCCCAGGGCGTCGCGCAACAGGCGCTCCTCGGTGGGGCAGTCCATGGCCTCGATGCGCAGGCTGCTCCAGCGCAGCTCGCCGGTGGCGGCGGCCGCGGCGGCGCCCAGCGCGGCTTCGGCGTGGCGCGGGCGCTCGTGGTGGTGGTCATGCCCGTGGCCGTGCTCGTGGCGGTGCGCGGCGGCGGGGGCGTGGCAGCAGGGCCCGCATCCAGGCTGGCGGCTGTTGGCGTCGGTCATCAGGTCGTTTCCCATTTGACGATGTGCTTGCGATTGCACACCCTGTAGCAACTACAGAGTCAAGCGGTTCCGGGAGGAAAGGCTGATGAAGATCGGTGAACTGGCGAAACTGACCGGCTGCCCGGTGGAGACCATCCGCTACTACGAGCGCGAGGGCCTGCTGCCGGAGCCGGCGCGCACCGGCGGCAACTACCGGCAGTACGACGGCAGCCACGTCGAGCGGCTGTCGTTCATCCGCCACTGCCGCTCGCTGGACATGACCCAGGAGGAGATCCGCATCCTCCTCGGCCTGCGCGACCGCCCCGAGTCCGACTGCGGCACCGCCAACCGGCTGATCGACGAGCACCTGCACCACGTCGAGGTGCGCATCGCCGAGCTGCAGTCGCTGCGCCAGCAGCTGCAGGACCTGCGCGCCCGCTGCAGCGGCAGC
Organism: Pseudomonas delhiensis; assembly: GCF_900187975.1. GTDB lineage: Bacteria > Pseudomonadota > Gammaproteobacteria > Pseudomonadales > Pseudomonadaceae > Pseudomonas > Pseudomonas delhiensis. Next base: position 122,277 of record NZ_FZPC01000010.1, read on the forward strand.
GGCAACAGCGAGGACTGCGGCATCCTCCGCGAGCTGCAGCTGCCCGCCGAGCCCTCGGCGGTGCCGGAAGCCTGCGCCGAGGCCGGGCACCTGCACGTGCCCGGGGTGCATGGCAGGCATTGAAGCCCGTTCCAGCCGTAGGGCGCATAACCGTTCGCGGTTATCCGCCGATACACCGAGGCCAAAGTCAACGCCAAGGTTGGCCCCGGAGCCGCCGGGGACCAAGGCCAAACGGCGGATAACGTCGGAGGCGTTATGCGCCCTACGGGATGGGGTCAGCTGTGGCTCGGCTCTTCCTGGTGTCCCGTCAGCTCGTGCAGGTACTTGCGCGACAGCTGCAGGAAGCGCGGGGTAGGGCCGACGTCCTCGTAGAGCGGGTCGCCCTGCTCGTCGTGCGCCACCACCTTCTGCCCCTTCACGTAGGGGAAGCTCGCCTCCAGCTCTTCCAGGGCCGAGCCGACCAGCTCGCCGAGCAGTTCCTCGACGCTGCGCTTGGGGTACATGTCGTGCAGCGCCGCCAGGCGCGCCGCGGTTTCCACGTCCAGCGGGATGCTGTAGCTGTGGCTGGTCATGCGCCCCCTGGCGTTCTGTTCCCAATGGCGTACCAGATCGCGGATCTTCATGTTCACCTCGTGGGCCGGCTCGTGGCCGGCGTGGAAGACGGCCCTTCTGGGGCCGCCGGGAAGAATTTCCCGAATCCTTCGGGATCACATCTAGCCTAGACGCTGTCGGAGCAGGATCGCGGGCGTTCGTCGCACGCTTGTCAGCCGGTGTCGCCAGGCGGCACTGTAAGTAGAACCAGACACGGAGAACCCGTCATGGCGGATATCGACGCGCGCCTGCGCGAGGACGTGCACCTGCTCGGCGAACTGCTCGGGCAGACCATCCGCAACCAGTACGGCCAGGCCTTCCTCGACAAGGTCGAGCTGATCCGCCAGGGCGCCAAGGCGGCGCGGCGCGGTTCGGCGGAAGGCGCGCGGCAGCTGGCGGCGGCCCTCGACGGCCTCGGCGAGGATGAGCTGCTGCCGGTGGCGCGGGCCTTCAACCAGTTCCTCAACCTGGCCAACATCGCCGAGCAGTACCACCGCATCCGCCGCCGCGGGCCGAAGGAGCCGCAGCCCTTCGAGCAGCGCGTGCTGGGCGAGCTGCTGGGGCGCCTGCGCAAGACCGGCGTGGAGCCGGCGGAACTGGCGCGCCAGGTGGCGCAGCTGGACATCGAGCTGGTGCTCACCGCACACCCCACCGAAGTGGCGCGGCGCACGCTGATCCAGAAGTACGACGCCATCGCCGCGCAACTGGCGGCCAAGGACCACGCCGACCTGCTCCCCGAGGAGCGCGAGCAGGTGGACGGGCGCCTGCGCCGGCTGGTGGCCGAGGCCTGGCACACCGAGGAGATCCGCCGCACCCGGCCGACGCCGGTGGACGAGGCCAAGTGGGGCTTCGCGGTGATCGAGCATTCGCTGTGGCAGGCCGTGCCCGACTTCCTCCGCCACGTCGACGAGACCCTGCAAGGCGGCACCGGCCAGCGCCTGCCGCTGGAAGCCGCGCCCATCCGCTTCGCCTCCTGGATGGGCGGCGACCGCGACGGCAACCCCAACGTCACCGCCGCCATCACCCGCGAGGTGCTGCTGCTGGCGCGCTGGATGGCCGCCGACCTGTACCTGCGCGACGTCGACAGCCTGGCCGCCGATCTCTCCATGCAGCAGGCCAGCGAGGAACTGCTGGCGGAAACCGGCGCGGTGGCCGAGCCCTACCGCGCCCTGCTCAAGCAGCTGCGCGAGCGCCTGCGGGCCACCCGGGCCTGGGCCGAACGCGCGCTGGCCGGGGACGAGGTTGCACCCGATGCGGTGCTGCAGGACAACCGCGAGCTGCTGGAACCGCTGGAGCTGTGCCACCGTTCGCTGCACGCCTGCGGCATGGGCGTGATCGCCGACGGCGCGCTGCTCGACACGCTGCGCCGCGCCGCCACCTTCGGCCTGTTCCTGACGCGCCTGGACATCCGCCAGGACGCCGGCCGCCACGCCGCCGCGCTGAGCGAGATCACCGAGTACCTGGGCCTGGGCCGCTACCAGGACTGGGACGAGGCGGTGCGCCAGGAATTCCTCCTGGAAGAGCTGGGCAACCACCGCCCGCTGCTGCCGGCGGACTACCAGGCCAGCGCCGACACCGCCGAAGTCCTGGCCACCTGCCGCGTGGCGGCCGCCGCGCCGCAGGCTTCGCTGGGTTCCTATGTCATTTCCATGGCCGGCCAGCCGTCCGACGTGCTGGCGGTGCAACTGCTGCTCAAGGAGTGCGGGTTGCGCCGGCCGCTGCGCGTGGTGCCACTCTTCGAAACCCTCGACGACCTCGACAACGCCGGCCCCTGCATCGACCGCCTGCTCGGCCTGGACGCCTACCGCGAAGCCCTGGCCGGGCCGCAGGAGGTGATGATCGGCTACTCCGACTCGGCCAAGGACGCCGGCACCCTGGCCGCCGCCTGGGCGCAGTACCGCGCCCAGGAAGCGCTGGTGGACATCTGCCGCGCCCACGGCGTCGAACTGCTGCTGTTCCATGGCCGCGGCGGCACCGTCGGCCGCGGCGGCGGCCCGGCCCACGCGGCCATCCTCTCGCAGCCGCCGGGCTCGGTGGCCGGGCGCTTCCGCACCACCGAGCAGGGCGAGATGATCCGCTTCAAGTTCGGCCTGCCCGGCATCGCCCGGCAGAACCTCGACCTCTACCTGGCCGCGGTGCTGGAAGCCACCCTGCTGCCGCCGCCGGCGCCGGAGCCGGCCTGGCGCGAGGAGATGCAGCGCCTGGCCGCCGATTCCCTGGCCGCCTACCGCCAGGTGGTGCGCGAGACGCCGCAGTTCGTCGACTACTTCCGCGAGGCCACCCCGGAGCAGGAACTCGGCCGCCTGCCCCTGGGCAGCCGCCCGGCCAAGCGCCGCCAGGGCGGCATCGAGAGCCTGCGGGCGATCCCGTGGATCTTCGCCTGGACGCAGACGCGGCTGATGCTGCCGGCCTGGCTGGGCTGGGAGACCGCGCTGTTCAACGCCATCGACCGCGGCGAGGGCAGCCTGCTGGAGCGCATGCGCGGGCAGTGGCCGTTCTTCCGCGCGCGCATCGACATGCTGGAGATGGTCCTGGCCAAGGCCGACGGCGAGATCGCCCAACTCTACGACGAACGTCTGGTGCAATCGGAACTGCGACCATTAGGTGCGCATTTACGCGACCTATTGTCGCAGGCGCTGCGCGTGGTGCTCGGCCTGACGGGCCAGCAGCGCCTGCTGGCGCAGGCCACCGAGACGCGCGAATCCATCGCCGTGCGCAACATCTACCTGGACCCGCTGCACCTGCTCCAGGCGGAGCTGCTGGCCCGTTCCAGACGCTGCGAGGGCGACGCCTGCGGCGCTCTGGAACAGGCCCTGCTGGTGACGGTGGCGGGCATTGCCGCGGGGCTGCGCAACACCGGCTGAGGGGCCCCGACCACGACTTTCCGGTGGCTTGTGCGCTCAGGGTGCGCTGTGTATCTTGATCAGCCTTTCGGCGTATTCCTGCGCCATTTCAAGCATGTTCAGATTGGCCCCATAAGGCAGATCCGGGATTTCGCTTTCAACAAGACTAAGGAGCATATCGATGCGTGTGATTCTGCTCGGGGCGCCCGGTGCCGGCAAAGGTACTCAGGCCCGCTTCATCACCGAGAAGTTCAGCATTCCGCAGATCTCCACCGGCGACATGCTGCGCGCGGCGGTCAAGGCCGGCACCGAGCTGGGCCTGCAGGCCAAGAGCGTGATGGATGCCGGCGGCCTGGTTTCGGATGACCTGATCATCAACCTGGTCAAGGAGCGCATCGCCCAGCCCGACTGCGCCAACGGCTTCCTGTTCGACGGTTTCCCGCGCACCATTCCCCAGGCCGAGGCCATGAAGGAAGCCGGCGTGACCATCGACCACGTGGTCGAGATCGCCGTCGACGACGAAGAGATCGTCAGCCGCATGGCCGGCCGCCGCGTGCACCCGGCCTCCGGCCGCGTCTACCACGTCGAGCACAACCCGCCGAAGGTCGCCGGCAAGGACGACGTCACCGGCGAGGACCTGATCCAGCGCGACGACGACCGCGAAGAGACCGTGCGCCACCGCCTGTCGGTCTACCACACCCAGACCAAGCCGCTGGTCGACTTCTACCAGAAGCTGGCCGCCGTCGAAGGCACCCCGAAGTACAGCCGCGTCGAAGGCGTCGGCTCGGTCGACCAGATCACCGCCAAGGTCCTGGCCGCGCTCAGCTGAGCCGCCGCCCGACCTGCACCAGAGGCCCGCTTGCGGGCCTTTGGCGTTTATAATGCCCGCCCTTTTTCAGCTTGCCGGAAGACCCCGATGCCCACCCTGCTGGCCCTGGACACCTCCACCGAAGCCTGCTCCGTCGCCCTGCTGCACGACGGCCGGCGTTTCAGCCGCCACGAGGTGATCCCGCGGCTGCACGCCAAGCGCCTGCTGCCGATGGTGCAGGAGCTGCTCGACGAAGCCGGCATCGCCCTGGGCGCGGTGGACGCCATCGCCTTCGGCCGCGGCCCCGGCGCCTTCACCGGCGTGCGCATCGCCATCGGTGTGGTGCAGGGCCTGGCCTTCGCCCTGGACAAGCCGGTGCTGCCGATCTCCGACCTCGCCGTGCTGGCCCAGCGCGCCCACCGCGAGCATGGCGCCAGCCAGGTGGCGGCCGCCATCGACGCGCGCATGGACGAGGTCTACTGGGGCAGCTACCGCCTGGAGCAGGGCGAGATGCGCCTGGCCGGCGCCGAGGCGGTGCTGCCGCCGGAAAACGTGGCGCTGCCGCGCGATGCCCAGGGCGACTGGTTCGGCGCCGGCACCGGCTGGGGCTACCGCGAGCGCCTGGCGGTGAAGGTGCAGGCCGAGGACGCCAGCCTGCTGCCCAACGCCCAGGACCTGCTGGACCTGGCGCTATTCGCCTGGCAGCGCGGCGATGCCGTGCCGGCGGACCAGGCGCAGCCGGTGTACCTGCGCGACAACGTGGCCACGCCCAAGGCCGGCTGACCGGCGATTGCCAAGCCCGGGAGCGCTCGCTAGAGTGAAATCCTTACCCGCTGAGCCCTGAAAGATGCGCATCGACGGCCTGTCCAGCTACTCCATCACGCCCGACTCCGGCAGCCGCTCCGGCACCGCAGTCACGCCTTATCGCGAGGTCATGCGCGAGGCCGAGGCGCGTCGCGAGCAGCCGGCGTCCATCGCCGCCAGCCAGGGCTTCGAGCAGCAGGCGCAGACGCGCTACGTGGAGCCGGGCAACGCCGGCACCGGCACCGGCAGCCTGCCCATCGTCCTCAGCGACGTCCTGGCCTACCAGCGCCCGGTCAGCAACCGCGCCGCCCAGGCCCTGGCCAGCTACAGCAGCACCGCCAACCTGCCGCTGGGCGGCTACGACGCCCCGGAAGTGCTGGGCATCGACCTCTACGCCTGATGGCCCTGCCGTACTACCTGGGCTGCCCGTCGTGGAACGAGCCCGCCTGGCGTGGCAGCTTCTACCCCGCCGACCTGCGCCCGGCCGACACCCTGGGTTTCTACAGCCAGGTGTTCAACGCGGTGGAGGGCAACACCACCTTCTACGCCCGGCCCAGCGCCGAGACGCTGGAGCGCTGGGCGCAGACCATGCCGGCGGACTTCCACTTCTGCGCCAAGCTGCCCCGCGACATCAGCCACGAAGGCGACCTGCGCGAGCAGTTCGGCGCCACCGGCGATTTCCTCGACCTGCTGGCACCGCTGGGGCAACGGGTGAGCCCGCTGTGGCTGCAGCTTTCCGCCGGCTTCGGCCCGCAGCGCCTGGGCGAGCTGGCCGCCTGGCTGGATGAGTTCGGCGCCCGGCGCATCGCCGTGGAAGTACGCCACCCGGCGTTCTTCGACAAGGGCGAGGAAGAGCGGGCGCTCAACCGCCTGCTCCACGAGCGCGGCGTGGAGCGCATCTGCCTGGATTCGCGGGCGCTGTTCGCCTGCCGCTCCGACGACCCGGCGGTGCGCCACGCGCAATCGAAGAAACCGAGGATTCCGGTGCGCCCGGCGGCCTTCAGCGACAGCCCGCAGGTGCGTTTCATCGGCGGGCCGGACCTGGACGCCAACCAGGCCTACCTGACGCCCTGGGTGGACAAGGTGGCCGGCTGGATCGAGGACGGCCTGACGCCCCACGTGTTCCTCCACACCCCGGACAACCACCGCGCCGCCGAACAGGCGCAGCGCTTCCACGCGCTGCTGGGCGAGCGCCTGCCGGGGTTGCCGGCGCTGCAGCTGCCGCAGCCGGAAGTGGAGCAACTGGGCCTGCTCTGAGGCCCCGGTTGCGCTAACCTGCAAGCTCCCCTCAGGCACGGAGAGCGCCCATGACCACCCAACGCGAACGCGGCCTGGCCTTCCAGGCCCTGCACCGGCGCGACGGCCTGTTCGTCCTGCCCAACCCCTGGGATGCCGGCTCGGCGAAGATGCTCGCCGGCCTGGGCTTCGAGGCCCTGGCCACCACCAGTGCCGGCCTGGCCTTCGCCCTTGGCCGCTGCGACGCCGAGGGCGAGGTGAGCCGCGAGGAAGCCCTGGCCAACGCCCGAGCCATCGTCGAGGCGACGCCGCTGCCGGTGGCCGCGGACCTGGAGAACGGCTACGGCGACGCGCCCGAGGACTGCGTGGCGACCATTCGCCTGGCCGCCAGCATCGGCCTGGTGGGCGGCTCCATCGAAGACGCCAGCGGCCGCCCGGACGCGCCCATCTACCCCTTCGAGCTGGCCGTGGAGCGCGTGCGCGCGGCGGTGCAGGCCGCGCATTCCCTGGAATTCCCCTTCACCCTGGCCGCCCGTGCGGAGAACCTGCTGCACGGCCGCGACGACCTGGACGACACCATCCGCCGCCTGGTGGCCTTCGCCGAGGCCGGCGCCGACGTGCTCTATGCCCCCGGGCTGACCACCCGCGAACAGATCGACGCGGTGGTGCGCGCGGTGGCGCCGCGGCCGGTGAACGTGCTGGTCGGCTCGCCGGCCCTGCAACTGTCGCTGAGCGAACTGGCGGAGCTGGGCGTGAAGCGCGTCAGCCTGGGCTCGTCCCTGGCGCGGGTGGCCTACGGCGCCTTCTTCCACGCCGCCACCGAGCTGGCCAGCGGGCACCTGGAGGCGACCCAGGAGGGCATGCCCTTCGCCCGCCTCAACGCGCTGTTCCGGCGCTGAGCCCGGGGCTGCGGTAGAATCGGCGCTTTTGCACCGGATCGACCCGCATGAGCGCCAGCGCAGCCACCCCCCGCATCATCGTCCAGGCCCTGGCGCCGCATTGCCGCGAGGCCGCCGGGCAATGGGCGCAGCGCCTGGGCCTGGAACTGGCGGAGGAGGGCGTGGCGGACTTCGCCCTGCAGGTCGGTGAGCAGGGCCTGCAACTGCTGCAACTGGGCCCGGACTCGCCGGGGCCTGTGCGCGTGGACTTCGTCGAGGGCGCCGCCGCCCACCGCCGCCAGTTCGGCGGCGGCAGCGGGCAGATGATCGCCAAGGCGGTGGGCGTGCAGCCGGGCGTACGCCCGCGCGTGCTCGACGCCACCGCCGGCCTGGGCCGCGACGCCTTCGTCCTCGCCACCCTGGGCTGCGAGATGCAGCTGATCGAGCGCCAACCGCTGATCGCCGCCCTGCTGGAGGACGGCCTGGCCCGCGCCGCGCGCGACCTGGAAGTGGCGCCGATAGTGGCGCGCATGCAGCTGCTGCAGGGCAACGCCATCGAGCTGATGGGCGCCTGGCAGGGCGAGGCGCCCCAGGTGGTCTACCTGGACCCGATGTTCCCGCACCGCGACAAGAGCGCCCTGGTGAAGAAGGAAATGCGCCTGTTCCGCCCCCTGGTGGGCGACGACCAGGACGCCCCGGCGCTGCTCCAGGCGGCGCTGGCCCTGGCCAGCCACCGCGTGGTGGTCAAGCGCCCGCGCAAGGCGCCGATCATCGAGGGCGCCAAGCCCAGCTACAGCCTGGAAGGCAAGTCGAGCCGGTATGACATCTACCCGTTGAAGTCGCTGAAAGCCTGACCTGCGGGTTTTTCGTAGGAGCGAGGGGGGCGCCTAGCTCTTGCTCGCGAACAATGGCGTCAGGCCCTGCTCCGGAGCGATGTCGAAGTCCGTCCCCTCTCCCCAGCCCTCTCCCTGAAGGGAGAGGGGGCTTGTCAGTGCCGAGACAAGGAATGGTTTCAGCCGGAGGCCGCTGGAGTTGCCGGCTAACTCCAGAACATCCAAACACTCCGAACGGCCCCCTTTCCCTGAAGGGAGAGGGGGCTAGTTCGTGCCGAGATGAGCATGGCTTTAGCCGGAAACTGCAGAGCTGCCGGTTGACTCTGAAATATCCGAGCACTCCGAACGGTCCCCTCTCCCTTCAGGGAGAGGGTTAGGGAGAGGGAGCAGAGTCAGGCCAGAAACCGACGCGGCCGGCGAGCACCGTTCGCGAGCAAGCTCGCTCCTACAGGCTGGAGCCTTCAGGGCCGATACGCCCGCAAGAACAACTCCACCACCTCCTGCACATGCCTTTCGCTTTCCTCCACCGGCGGCCGCTCGACGCAGCCGATCAGCAGGCGGAAGTGCAGGCAGCCCTGCACCAGCATCAGGAAGTGCTCGGCGGCGTTGCGTGCATCGCTCTCGCGCAGTTCGCCCTTGCGCTGGGCCTGGGCGATCAGCCTTTCCATCTGGTCCAGCACGCGCTGCGGCCCGGCGTCGAAGAACATCTGCGACAGCGCCGGGTTCTGCCCGCCCTGGGCGATCATCAGGCGGCTCAGGGCGATGGCCTCGGGGCTGTTGATCAGGCGGTTGAAGCCCCGCGCGATGTTCAGCAGCAGCTCGCGGGTGGGCGCGTCGGCCGGCGGTTCGTGGAACAGCTCCGGCACCTGTTCGGCGCACTTGGCCTGCACCGCCTCGCAGAACAGCGTCTCCTTGTCGGTGAAGTGGCTGTACACGGTGAGCTTGGAAACCCCGGCCTCGGCGGCGATGGCTTCCATGCTGCTGCCGTCGTAGCCGTTGCACAGGAACAGCTCCTTGGCGGCGTCGAGGATCGCCTGGCGCTTGGCCAGGTCCTTGGGGCGGCCGGGGCCGTTGGAAAGGGGAGGCTGGGACATTTTTTTTACAATTCAAATACTGGACTGGTTGGTTTTGTATTCTTACTATACCGACAAGTATAAAAATTCAACTGCGTTTCGCGAAAGGTCATCCATCATGTTCCGCCATGTCTTGTCCGTCGCTGCTCCCCTGGTCCTCTCCCTGTCCCTCGCTGCCTGTGGCAACGGCGAGCCGGCCAAGCCGGCGCTGCGCCCGGCCATGGTCGTGCAGCCGCAACTGGCGCGCTCGGTCACCGAGGCCTACCCGGGCGAGGTGCGTGCCCGCCACGAGCCGGAGCTGGCCTTCCGCATCGGCGGCAAGGTGGCCAGGCGCCTGGTGGAGACCGGCGAGCGGGTGCGCCGCGACCAGCCGCTGGCCGAGCTCGACCCCGAGGACGTGCGCCTGCAGCTGGAGGCCAACCGCGCCCAGGTCGCCGCCGCCGAGGCCAACCTGCAGACCGTGCGTTCGGAGTACCTGCGCTACAAGACGCTGCTGGAACGCAAGCTGGTCAGCCAGTCGCAGTTCGACAACATCGAGAACACCTACCGCGCCGGCGAGGCGCGCATGAAGCAGGTGCGCGCCGAGTACGACGTGGCGCGCAACCAGGCCGACTACGCCGTGCTGCGCGCGCCGCAGGACGGGGTGATCTCGGCGCGGCGCGTCGAGGTGGGCCAGGTGGTGGCCGCCGGGCAGACGGTCTTCACCCTTGCCGCCGACGGCGACCGCGAGGTGCTGATCAGCTTCCCCGAGCACGCCATCGAGCGCTTCCGCATCGGCGAGGGCGTCAGCGTCGAGCTCTGGTCGCAGCCGGACAAGCGCTTCAGCGGGCACATCCGCGAGCTGTCGCCGGCCGCCGACCCGCAGTCGCGCACCTTCGCCGCGCGGGTGGCCTTCGACGACGCCAAGGTGCCGGCCGAGCTGGGCCAGAGCGCCCGCGTCTACATCCACAACGAGGGCGCCGTGCCCCTGGCCGTGCCGCTGGCGGCGGTGAGCGCCGAGGGCGGCCAGCCGTTCGTCTGGGTGGTCGACCCGAAGGATTCCAGCCTGCACCGCCGGCCGGTGCGCATCGGGCCCTACACCGAGGACCGGGTGCCGGTGCTGGAAGGGTTGCAGCCCGACGACTGGGTGGTCGCCGCGGGCGTCCAGGTATTGCGCGAAGGCCAGCAGGTACGCCCGGTCGACCGCGAGAACCGTTCGGTCAAGCTGCTGGCGAAGGAGTGACGCAGGATGCGCTTCAACCTCTCCGCCTGGGCCCTGCAGAACCGACCGATCGTACTCTTCCTGATGCTGCTGCTGGGCATCGCCGGGGTGCTGTCCTACACCCAGCTCGGCCAGAGCGAGGACCCGCCCTTCACCTTCAAGGCCATGGTGGTCAAGACCAACTGGCCCGGCGCCACCGCCGAGGAGGTCTCGCGCCAGGTCACCGAGCGCATCGAGAAGAAGCTGATGGAGACCGGCGACTACGACCGCATCGTCTCCTTCTCGCGCCCGGGCGAGTCCCAGGTGACCTTCATCGCCCGCGAGGACTTCAAGTCCAGGGACATCCCCGAGCTGTGGTACCAGATCCGCAAGAAGGTCGGCGACATCCGCTACAACCTGCCGCAGGGCATCCAGGGGCCGTTCTTCAACGATGAGTTCGGCACCACCTTCGGCAACATCTACGCGCTGTCCGGCAAGGGCTTCGACTACGCGGTGCTGAAGGACTATGCCGACCGCATCCAGCTGCAACTGCAGCGCATCAAGGACGTCGGCAAGGTCGAGCTGGTCGGCCTGCAGGACGAGAAGATCTGGATCGACCTGTCGAACACCAAGCTGGCCACCCTCGGCCTGCCCCTGGCCGCGGTGCAGAAGGCCCTGGAGGAGCAGAACGCGGTGAGCGCCACCGGCTTCTTCGAGACCGCCAGCGACCGCGTGCAACTGCGCGTGACCGGCCGTTTCGACTCGGTGGAGGACATCCGCCAGTTCCCCATCCGCGTGGGCGACCGCACCTTCCGCATCGGCGACGTGGCCGAGGTGCACCGCGGCTTCAACGACCCGCCGGCGCCGCGCATGCGCTTCATGGGCGAGGACGCCATCGGCATCGCCGTGTCGATGAAGAGCGGCGGCGACATCCTGGTCCTGGGCAAGGCCCTGGAGAACGAGTTCCAGCGCCTGCAGCAGAACCTGCCGGCGGGCATGGAGCTGCGCAAGGTGTCGGACCAGCCGGCGGCGGTGCGCGAGGGCGTGGGCGAGTTCGTCCGGGTGCTGGCCGAGGCGCTGATCATCGTGCTGCTGGTGAGCTTCTTCTCCCTGGGCCTGCGCACCGGCCTGGTGGTGGCGCTGTCGATCCCGCTGGTGCTGGCGATGACCTTCGTCTGCATGCGCTACTTCGACATCGGCCTGCACAAGATTTCCCTGGGCGCCCTGGTGCTGGCGCTGGGCCTGCTGGTGGACGACGCCATCATCGCCGTGGAGATGATGGCGGTGAAGATGGAGCAGGGCTACGACCGCCTCAAGGCGGCCAGCTTCGCCTGGACCAGCACGGCCTTCCCGATGCTCACCGGCACCCTGGTGACCGCCGCCGGCTTCCTGCCCATCGCCACCGCGCAGTCGGGCACCGGCGAATACACCCGCTCGCTGTTCCAGGTGGTGACCATCGCGCTGCTGGTGTCCTGGATCGCCGCGGTGGTCTTCGTGCCCTACCTGGGCGCCAAGCTGCTGCCGGACCTGGCCAAGCGCTACGCCGAGAAGCACGGCGGCAGCGACCAGGGCCACGATCCGTACTCGACGGCCTTCTACCAGCGCTTCCGGCGCCTGGTGGAGTGGTGCGTGCGCTACCGCAAGACGGTGATAGTGCTGACGCTGCTGGCCTTCGTCGGCTCCATCGCCGCCTTCCGCCTGGTGCCGCAGCAGTTCTTCCCGCCGTCGGCGCGGCTGGAACTGCTGGTGGACCTGAAGCTGGCCGAGGGCGACTCCCTGGCCGCCACCGCCGAGCAGGCCCAGCGCCTGGAGAAACTGCTGGCCGGGCACCCGGGCATCGAGAACTACGTGGCCTACGTCGGCACCGGCTCGCCGCGCTTCTACCTGCCGCTGGACCAGCAGTTGCCGGCGGCGAGCTTCGCCCAGTTCGTGGTCCTGGCCAAGGACCTGCAGAGCCGCGAGGAAGTGCGCCAGTGGCTGATCCAGCGCATGGCCGAGGACTTCCCCTCGGTGCGCAGCCGCATCAGCCGCCTGGAGAACGGCCCGCCGGTGGGCTACCCGGTGCAGTTCCGCGTGTCCGGCGAGCACATCGCCGAGGTGCGCGCCCTGGCGCGCAAGGTGGCGGACAGGATGCGCGAGAACCCCCACGTGGTGAACGTGCACCTGGACTGGGAGGAGCCGAGCAAGGCGATCTTCCTCAACGTCGACCAGGACCGCGCCCGCGCCCTGGGCGTGAGCACCCGGGACATCTCGCAGTTCCTGCAGAGCTCGCTGACCGGCTCCACCGTCAGCTACTACCGCGAGGACAACGAGCTGATCGAGATCCTCCTGCGCGGCGACGCCCGCGAGCGCCAGGACCTGTCGCAGCTGCCGAGCCTGGCCATCCCCACCAACAACGGCCGCAGCGTGGCGCTGTCGCAGGTGGCGACCCTGGAATATGGCTTCGAGGAAGGCATCATCTGGCGGCGCAACCGCCTGCCCACGGTGACGGTGCGCGCGGACATCTACGACGACTCGCTGCCGGCGACGCTGGTCAAGCAGATCTCGCCGACCCTCGACCCGGTCCGCGCCCAGTTGCCCGACGGCTACCTGCTGGAGGTGGGCGGCACCGTGGAGGACTCGGCCAAGGGGCAGAGCTCGGTGAACGCCGGCATCCCGCTGTTCCTGGTGGTGGTGATGACCCTGCTGATGGTCCAGCTGCGCAGCTTCTCGCGCATGGCCATGGTGTTCCTCACCGCGCCCCTGGGGCTGATCGGCGTGACCCTGTTCCTGCTGGTGTTCCAGAAGCCCTTCGGCTTCGTCGCCATGCTCGGCACCATCGCCCTGGCCGGGATGATCATGCGCAACTCGGTGATCCTGGTGGACCAGATCGAGCAGGACATCGCCCACGGCCTGGACCGCTGGCACGCCATCATCGAGGCCACGGTGCGGCGCTTCCGCCCCATCGTGCTGACCGCCCTGGCGGCGGTGCTGGCGATGATCCCGCTGTCGCGCAGCGTGTTCTTCGGGCCCATGGCGGTGGCCATCATGGGCGGCCTGATCGTCGCCACGGCGCTGACCTTGCTGTTCCTGCCGGCGCTCTACGCCGCCTGGTTCAGGGTCAAGAAGGAGCCTGCGTAGGGCGAAGGTGTGAGGTTGACGCCGGCCTTTCCTCCTGCAGAGGACAGCCCCCTCTCCCGCTTGCGGGAGAGGGCTGGGGAGAGGGCGCTCTTGACCCCAATGCCTACGTCACCGGGAAACGTTATCCGCCGTTTTCAACGACGGATGATACGGTCCTGGGAAGCACGGTCGTAGGAGCAACTGTCTTGCGCACCGCGCCGAAATGCTCTTCGTAGGAGCGAGCTTGCTCGCGAATAAACCCTGCTGCGGAGTCCGTTCGCGAGCAATCTCGCTCCTACAGGTTGCCGGAAGGCGTGGCATTTCCCTGTAGGACTCCGTCCGCGATCGGCATCGGCCACGCCGGGCGGCCCCGGTAGCACGGCCGACGGCGGATAACCGTGGACGGTTATTCGCCCTACGAGCAGGATGTCGCGGCTCAGGGAATCGGCGCCCCCGAATCCCGCTCGCGCACCGCCCGGGCGAAGCCCACTTCCTCGCAACGCGCCTTGAAGCGCACGCCTTCGGGGCTGTGGCGGGTGATGCCGTCGAACAGGGTGGCGAACATCTGCGTGGTCTCCAGGCCCATGTTGTGGAAGGCCTGGTTGATCATCAGCTTCTGCATCATCAGCTGGTTCTTCGGGATGCCCTGCATGCGCGCGGCCAGGGCGTCCACCGTGGCGTCCAGTTCGGCCAGCGGCACGCTCTGGTAGACCAGCCCCAGGCGCTGGGCCTCGCGGCCATCGACCAGGTCGCCGGTGAGCAGCATGCGCTTGGCCTTCTCCGGGCCCAGGCGGTAGACCCACATGGCGGTGGTGGGGCAGCCCCAGACGCGCGCCGGCGGGTAACCGATCTGCGCTTCCTCGGCCATGACGATCAGGTCGCAGCACAGGGCTATGTCGCTGCCGCCAGCCACCGCCGGGCCGTTGACCTTGGCGATCACCGGCTTGTAACTGCGGAACAGGCTCATGAACTGCTCGGTGTTCCGCTTCATCAGCGCGTAGTCGAGCATCGGGTCCCAGGGCATTTCCTGGCTGCCATAGACGCCGCGCGGGTTCTCGGCGAAGAACTTGAGGTCGTAACCGCTGCAGAAGCCGCGCCCGGCGCCGGTGAGGACGATGACGTGCACGGCGTCGTCGGCGTTGGCGCGGGCCACGGCCGCTTCCAGCTCGGCGGGCATGCGGTCGTCGATGGCGTTGAGCCGTTCGGGGCGGTTGAGGGTGAGGGTGGCGACGCGTCCGTCGACGCGGTACAGCACGCAGGGTTCGCTCATGGCCGGGGCTCTCGTGGTGGCTTCCTGGGATGGGGGCTTGGCTCGCTCGCGGAAATAAGTAAACTGAATTCACTTTTTCTGTCCAGCCCCGCGAGCCCCGCCATGCCCGACCTTTCGGCTAAAGCCCTGAAAACCCGCGCCAGCCTGCTGGAGGCCGCGCGCGCCGAACTGCTGGAGTTCGGCGGCGGCCTGGAGGTGGGGCGGGTGGCCGAGCGCGCGGGCGTCTCGGTGGGGCTGATCTACCGCTACTTCGCCTCCCGCGCCGGGTTGCTGGCGGCGGTGGCGGAGGACTTCTACGACCGCTACCAGGCCCAGGTGATGGCCGCCGACCCGCTGCCCCAGGCCCAGGACTGGAGCGAGCGCGAGGAGCAGCGGGTGCGCCGCGCGGTGGAGTTCGTCTATGCCGAGCCGCTGGCGCCGCTGGTGCTGGTCAGCCTGGCGCGCGAACCCGAGGTGGCGGCGCTGGAGGCCCAGCGCATCGCCGAGAACATCCGCCAGGGCGCCGACAACATCCGCCGCGGCCAGGCCGCCGGGCAGCTCAATGCACAACTGGATGCGCAGCTGGTCTCGGCGATGATCCTCGGCGGCCTGCACCAGGCCCTGCTGGAAGCCCTGGCGCGCCAGCCCCGGCCGCCGGCCGCGCAACTGGCGCGGCAGCTGTGGCATTTCATCCGCGGCGCGCTGGCGCCCCTGTCGAACTGAACAGAAGGAGTCGCCCCATGCAGCATGCAACCCAGGTGGAGCTGTTGAGCAAGGTCCTGGCCCTGGCCGAGCGGGGCGTTTCCGATGGCGCGGCGGAGCCGTCGTCGCTACCGGTGTCCGCCTACCTGGACGAGGAACGCTACCGTCGCGAACGCGACGAGGTGCTGCTGCGCGAGCCGGTCCTGGTGGCGCGTTCCAGCGAGATCGCCAAGGGCGCCTTCCTCACCCGCGAGCTGATGGTGCCGCTGCTGCTGACCCGCGACGAGCAAGGGCGGCTGCGGGCCTTCCTGAACGTGTGCAAGCACCGTGGCACGCAACTGGTAGGCGAGGCGGCGGGGCGCAACCGGGTGTTCGTCTGCCCCTACCACGCCTGGGCCTACAACCCGGACGGGCAACTGCGCGGCATTCCCCACGGCTACGGCTTCGAAGGCGTCGACAGGGCCTGCCTGAACCTCACCGAACTGCCGGTGGCAGAGCGCTTCGGCGCGGTCTGGGCGCGCCTTTCACCCGGGCCGGCGCTGGACCTGGACAGCTTCTTCGGCGAAGCGCTGTGCGCCGACTTCGACAGCTTCGCCATCGACGACCACGTGCTCTTCGACCCGCGCGACATTCGCCGCCCGGTGAACTGGAAGCTGACGGTGGACACCTTCCTGGAGAACTACCACGTGGCCAAGGCCCACCAGGCCACCATCGACCACCTGTTCTGGCCCAACCTGGGCAGCTTCGAGCGCTTCGGCCGGCACATCCGCAACTACTACGTGAAACGCAACCTGCGCGAGCTGCAGGGGCAGCCGGAAGAGCAATGGGACCTGCGCCGCCACGGCAACCTGCTGTACCTGCTGTGGCCGAACACCCTGGTGCTGGTGGAGCCGGACCACATCGACTTCTCCAGCGTATTCCCCGACGGCCCGCTGGCCACGCGGGTGCTCAGCCACACACTGCTGCCGGAGGAGCCGCAGACGGAGAAGGCGCAGCGCTATTTCGAGAAGAACAACGAAATCCTCTACGCTGCCCTGGAAGAAGACTTCGCCATGGCGACGCGGGTGCAGAACGGCATCCGCGCCGGCGCCAGCGAACGCCTGTGGCACGGGACCTACGAGGTGGCGCTGCGGTGGTTCCACCAGAGCCTGGAGCAGGGCTTGTAGGAGCGGGCCCTGCCCGCGAATCGCGCGCAGGGCGCGCTCCTACAGGTGGGACAGCGGTGGCGGGGTAGGACTCCGTCCGCGATGGGCTGAGCCCGTGCATGGCTGTCGCGGATAAATCCGCTCCTACGGTTCCAGGAACGCACAGCCGTCACCGGATGACGCCTGTCTACCAGGCAACTCAGGACAGCCCCCTCTCCCGCTTGCGGGAGAGGGCCGGGGTGAGGGCGCGAAGCCACCCGATACGACGATGCAACCGGGAAACACCCTTCGCGAGTTCCGCAGGCCTCAGAGCGCCCCGAAAACCTTCTTCGCCAGACTGGTAGCCGCCCCCGCCGGATTCTCGCGAATCCCCTTCTCCTGCTGGGCAATCACCTTGAACAGCCCATCCAGCGCCTGCTCGGTAACGTAGCCCTCGACGTTCGCATCCTTGGCATCGACCACGCCGAAGGCCGCGGCCTGGCTGGCGAAGGCGTTGTACTGCTTGGCCAGGCCGACCTTGTCGGTGGCCTGCTTGACGATCGGCAGGAAGCGCTGGCGCAGCTGTTCGCGGCTGCTGCGCTCCAGGTACTGGGTGGCGGAATCGTCGGCGCCGGCGAGGATGCCCTTGGCGTCCTGCACGGTCATTTTCTTCACCGCATCCACCAGCAGCGCCTGGGCCTGCGGCACGGCGGCCTCGGCGGCCTGGTTCATGCTGGCTTCCAACTGGTCGACCTGGGCGCCCATGCCGAACTGCTTCATCACCTTGGCGGCCTTGCCCAGCTTGCCCGGCAGCTCGATGCGCACGGCGGGGTCGTCATTGAAGCCGCCGGGCTTGCCCAACTGCTTGACGGCGATCTGCGCGCCCTGGCTCAGGGCATCCTTGAGGCCGCCGCTGGCGTCGGCCTGGCTGAGGTTGGCGAGGGACAGGGCGAAGGCATTGGCGGACAGCAGGGCGCCGGCCAGCAGGGCGGTGAAACGCAGCATCGGGATTCCTTGTGGGGCGGGGCGGAACCTTCGCCGAGGGCCTCGGCGAAGGACGAAGGGACAAGCTTAGCGAGCCCGCGCCGGCAACGGAACCCGGCCGCGGGAGGACGGATCAGCGCACCGCGTCGACGCGGATGCGCAGCGGCTGCGGATCGCTGCCGTCGAGCTTGACGCCATGGCGCTCGGTGCTGATGAACAGCAGCCTGCCGGCATTCTCGATGCGCGCGCTGACCGCATAGCTGTGGCCAGGCTTGACCTGCTGCGGGTCGTAATCGAGCTTGAAGGCAACCGGCACCTGCTGGCCGCCGGGCAGCGTCTGCGAGGCCAGCTCCACGGCCGGCGCATCGGCCAGGGAAACATCCTGCAGGCTCACCGAAACCTGCGCACCCGGCGGCAGCGCGATGCGCTGCAGGTAGAACACCTCGCCACTGAGCGAAGCATGCTGCGAAGGCGAGTTGGAAGCGCAGGCGGCGAGCACGCCGGCCATGAGCAGGAGGGGGAGGGCGGTGAGCTTCATCGGCGGATTCCTTCCGGATATAACGGACGTCATCCGACACAGCTTAGGCGCAAAGGTTGCGAGGGGGGTTGTAAACGCAGGTTTCGCTGATTTGCGGCAAACAGCCCCGCCGTTGCGGCGGGGCTGGGGCTCACTCGGTGATCTTGCTGAAGCTGCCGTCGAACATGTCGACGTTGCGCCCGTCGGTGAGGGTATACAGCGAGTAGCTGCGGCCCAGGCGCGCACCACCGTCACGGGTCAGCGGGGCCCAGGCCAGGTTGGCGCGGCGCATGGTCGAGCTGCTCATGATCTCGTCGAACGGGATCGACACGTAGATGCCCTTGTCGAAGCTACCTTCGCCGTATTCTTCCTTGGAGGCGGTGGTGAGGGTCACCCAGCCGCCGAAGCGCACGCCGTTGCTGAACTCGCGGGACAGGTCGATGGTGGTGCCCCAGTCGCGGGCCAGGTAGCGGCCCACGCTGACGGCGGCCAGCACGTCCTGGAAGTCGGTCTTCAGGTAGCCGGTGACGTGGCCGGTGAGCACCTTGTAGTCGCGCAGGCCGAAGTCCTGCTCGAAGTCACGCTGGCGCACGTAGTTGAGGTCGCCACCGATGGCCCAGCGCTCGTTGAGCGGGCGATACAGCAGCTCGCCACCGACGCCGGCGAACATCGACTCCAGGTAGCCGCCGTAGACCATGCCGTACATGTCCTCGTCCAGGCGCTTGACCTTGTTCAGCTGGAAGGTCGGCATGGTCACGTCCGAGGTGGTCCAGTACTCGCGCAGGTAGGTGCGCACGCGCGGCAGGTTGCTGGGCGCGTCGTACTTGAACTTGTCGAAGTTGTTCAGCAGGTTGGCGCTGAGCGAGCCGCTCCACCAGGTATCCGGGGTGAAGCGGTATTCGCCGTTCAGGTCGGCGGAGAACTGGTAGAGCAGGAAGCCGTCAGGGCCGCCGACGTTCTGCTTGTAGCCCAGGCCGAGGCCGTAGCTGAATGGATCCGGCTTCTGCGTATAGAGCACCTTTTCCTGGTGCGGCAGCGGCCAGTTGCTCTCGGTGCCGCGGCGCAGGTCGTCCAGCGGACGGTCGTTGTTCACCACCTCGCGGAAGGTCTCGCGCGGCACGCTGGTCTCGGTGATCGGCAGGTCGTAGCGCTTGTCCACGACGGTGAAGTACTTGATGTCGTCATCCACGCTGTTGTCGAGGATGCGCGCCGCGCGCCCCACCGCCTTGGGCGGGTAGAGGTAGCGGGTCTGCTCGCCGTAGACGACGATTTCCTTGTCGCGCTGGGCGATGCGCTCGACCTTGTAGCCGGCGTTGTTCTGCAGGCGCCTGGACACGTTCGCCCAGTCGACCTGGTCCGGATGCAGGTCCGGCGCCTTGGCCGGCAGCGGCTCGGCCGGCGGGTCGAAGGTCTTGGCCGGCGCCGAGCGGGAAGCGAAATTGGTGTGCAGGGTGATGCCGAACATGGCGGTGTTGCCACGTTCCCAGCCGGCGGTCAGGTCTACTGAGTCGCTGGCCTTGAAGACGAGGCCCAGGTTGATGGGGGAGCTTTGGTCCTGGTTGTTGTCCTGGGGTTCGCTCTTGTAGTCGTTGCCGTCGTATTCCAGTTTTACCGACAGACGATCCCAGGGCGTTTGCCAGAGTACGCCACCGAACAATGACGGCGAGCCGCGGAAGTAGGAACTGGTACTGAAGTCACCGGTACCGGTGGCTTCCGGACGGGTGTCGTACTTGTCGTCGATCCAGCCCAGTGGGTTGTCGAAGTCGCCCCGATTGCCCAAGTAGCCCCAGGCTACGCCCAGGCTCAGGTCGAAGTTGCCGAAGCGTTTGTTGCCAACGAAGTATTCGCTGGAGAACAGGCCGGTACCACCGATGTCCTGCGCACCCAGGGCCACTTCCGGCAACCAGCGGCTTTCCTGGAGCAGGCGGAGCTTGGCGTCGACCGCCTTGTCCTTGTAGCTCTGGTCGCCGCTGAGGCTTTCCGGGCCATAGTCGCGGTTGCTGATGGAGGTATAGCGGAACGAGGTTTCCAGCCAGTCGAAAGGCTGCAGCGAAAAGCTGTAGCGTGAATAAGGGTCGACGCGGTTGGCGGTAATAGCGACCTCGCCTGCTTTGGCCATGCGTGCACTAGGCGTTTGCAGCAAGCCCATCACGCCGAAGTCGTTGCGGCTGTGGTAAGGCTCCGCGTGGGCCATGGTCCATGGCAGCAGCAGGCAGAGGGAATAGCGGAGCTTCATTGCGCCACCTCGGACAACGGTTGGGTGGCGATGAATTGGGCCATTTCTTCATTCAGCTGCGGGACGGGGCTATCCGGCCCGGCCGCCTTGATCGGTACCAGGATGGTCGCACCCGGCGCAGCGGGCTGGCTGTCCTGGAGGTTCCACAGGGCGATGCCGAGGTGACTGACCTGGCCGTCCGGCTGGATCAGATAGACATAGTCGGGATCGGCTTCCGGCAGCGACGGGCACGCAGCGGAATAGTCCCGTGCCTGTTGCATCGGCACATAGGCCAGGTAGCAGTCGGCCGCCACGGCTCCCAGCACACGGACCGCACTTGGCCGGGTGGGGAAAATGAAAATGTCGCCAGGTGACACCAGGCTGTTCTGCGCCGGGGTGACTTCCACCTCGACGGGGTCCATCAGGTGCAGGCGCCGACCACTGACCGGCTGGCTGGCGACCTGGTCGTAGAGGCGCTTGGCCAGGCTGGAAAGCGCGGGTTGATCGTCCAGCAGGGCTTTCTGTTGCAGCATGGACAGGTCGAACAGAATGCCGGCCTTCAGGCGTTTCTGCTCCGGCAGCAGCTTCGGCTGCAGCCACGCGGCACCCAGCCAATAGCCCTCGGCATTGACCTGGGTGGCACGGAAGACGTCGGCGAGGCGGGTCGTCGGGGTGATAGCCACGGGGCCGGGCTTGGCCGCATCGCCGCGAACTTCGACGGAGTCGCCGGCCATGGCGGGGCCGACCAGCAGCAGGCTAATCAGGGCGAGAAGGCGAATGCTCATTTGCCTGCCCCCCGATATGGGCGCAGTTGGGTGATCGCAACCTGCAGATCGGGTGTGACCTGTTGCAGGCTTTGCATCACGAAGCCGTCCCTGGGGTCGACCCAGTATTTGTTGGTGGCGCTGAAGCCCAGCAGGGGCGCGCGGATGTCTTCATCGACGCGCAGCAGGTCGTAGTCGCGCTCGAGAATACTTACGCGCTCCAGGCCAACCTTGTGAAAGCTGCTCTGCACGGGAATACCCAGGCGATAACCGCTCGCCAGGTCGATCCAGCGCTCGCTGCGCTGCCCATCCGCCAGCTTGTGCAGGCCGGTATGGAAGGGCGAGTCGGTACCCAGACGCGTGCCGGCGAGGTTGTCGCCAAAGCCGGTGGTGCGTACCACCAGGCCGTCACGCATCATCAGCACCTGGCGGGTAGAGGCGAGCCAGTACTGCAGGTCGCCCTGCTGGCGCACCAGCGCCATCACGGCTTCGCCGCCCTGGGTCTGCAGCTTGATCTGGTAGTAGGGCACCGCATCCACCTGGGCCTGGGTCAGCTCAAGCGGCTTCGGGCCCTGGGTGGCTGCGCGCAGGGTGTCCCACGACGCCTGCATCAGAGGGTTGCAGGCGGATAGCGACAAGGCCGCCCCGGCCAGGGCGGCGAATTGGAGGAGTTTCACGTCGGTTGACCTGAGTTCGGTGGTTTATTCGTCGTTCAGGTCGTTCTTGATGTTGGCACCAGTACCAAGAATGGTGGTAGATGGCACCAACTGGCTGATGAAGCGGTTCCAGCGGGTAACGCCAGCCGGGCCGACATAGACCACATCCTGCGGCTCCAGGTTGAAGCGCTGGGCGAGGATGAAAGCGGTAGGCGATTGGGCGTCCAGTTGGAAGACCTTGGCGGGTTCGCGCTCCAGGTCTTCGACGCCGCGAATCACATAGACGGCCTTGCCGTTGGAGCTGGCCTGGTTCAGGCCGCCGACACTGCCCAAGGCATCGGCCAGGTTCAGGTACTTGGTCTTGTAGGTGATAGCGCGCGGACTGTTCACCTCGCCCATCAGGTAGACCTTCTTGCGGTCGTTGTAGGGCAGGTAGATCTGGTCGCCGTCCTTCAGGTAGACGCTATACAGCTGGCTTTGCTGTTGGTCGTTGAGCGCGTCGAGGTTGAGCTTGTACTCGCGGCCAGCGCGCTTGAGGACCATGTTGGAGAGGTCGGCGGAACCGGTACTGACACCTGCGGTACTGACCGCTTCCATCAGGCTGAGCGGGGTAGCGGTGATGGCCTGCGGGCCGGCTTTGCCGAAGGCGCCGCTGAGGATCACCTTCTGGCTGGAAAAGCGCATGATCGCCAGGTCAACTTGCGGGCTTTCCACATACTGGGATAGGCGGCTGGAAATTTCCGAGCGCACTTCCTCGATGGTTCGACCTGCGACTTTGACTGTGCCGATATAGGGATAGAACAAGGTGCCGTCAGGGCGAACCAGACGACCGTTGGCGTCAATCTGCTGTTGTTGGCCGGAAGGCGCAGTCAGTTCTGGGTGGTCCCAGACGGTGATGTAGAGAACATCAGTTGGCCCGATCTGGTAGTCCTGCGGATGGTAGGCCAGCAACTCGGCCGGCACCTGGCTCCCAGTCTCCGTCGCGGCGTTCACCGCCAGCAGCTTGGGGGTGATCTGCACCAGCTCGACGCGGCTGCTCTCGGCGGAGTCATCGCGAACGATGCGGCTGGTGTCCATATTCTGGCCAGGGGCGAACATGCAGCCCTGGAGCGAAAGAGCGGCGACAACGGCAACGGATAAAGAGCGGATCATGGGAAAGAACTACGCAGCAAGCCGAGACGGCAACACCCTGAAGACCGGGAGCCGTGAACGGAATTGATAGGAAACGGAATGAGGTAAACCCTGCCGCCGCTATGACGTGGCGGCAGGGTTCAGCGGCTACAGACTGATATCAGTGAGTGCCGGTGGTACCAGTGGTACCGGTGGTGCCAGTAGTTCCCGGAGTGCCGTCATGGCCACCACCGCCACCGCTGTTGGAAGCGGCAACGCCGGCTGCCACTACGGCAGCACCGATACCGATGGCGCCACCTACGGTGACACCGCCGGCAACCGGGGTAGACAGGGTCAGCGGCTCGGAAGAAGCCGGCGCGTCGGCCGGTGCTTCCGCCGCCAGCAGCGACGTGCTCAGGGTCGCCAGGGCGGCGAACGTCAGCAGTTTTTTCACGTTAAGACTCCTTGTGGGGTCGTTCCTTCAGTAAAGAAGGAAGGTTAAGGCTGGCACGAAGCCAGTGCAAGCAGAAAAGCCCGGCACCATTGCAGACATTGAATCCTGCCAAGCCTTCGGCTTTCCAGGATCCACGGTTTGGTTAATGGGGAGTTCCGGAACTCTTCAGCCTTCTGTTCTCTCAATAGGCGTTCTTGTGAATAAATCCCTTAAACACTGTGAGAAAAACGATTTTCAGGTCCCACCACAGGGACCAATTGTGGATATAGGCAAGGTCGTGTTCGACGCGCTTCTGCATCTTGTCCAGCGTGTCAGTTTCACCGCGCCAGCCATTAATCTGCGCCCAGCCGGTGATCCCCGGCTTGACCTTGTGACGTAGCATGTAGCTGCTAATCTGGCCGCGGTATTGTTCGTTGTGCGCTACGGCGTGCGGACGCGGACCGACGATGGACATGTCGCCCAAGAGCACATTGATGAATTGCGGCAGTTCGTCGAGTGAGGTTCGGCGAAGGAAGGCGCCAACAGAGGTGATGCGGTTGTCCCCTCGGGTGGCTTGCACTATGTCGGAGCCGTTCTCCATGACCCGCATGCTGCGGAACTTCCATACCTCGATGGGGCGGCCGTCGATGCCGTAGCGCTTTTGGCGGAAGAACACCGGGCCGGGGGAATTGAGCTTCACGGCGGCGGAGATCAGCAGCATCGGTACGGCAATCAGGCAGAGGATTAGCATCGACAGGATGATGTCTTCCAAGCGCTTGACCACGGTATTTGCTCCAGTCATTGGGCTATCGAAGATGCTGATTGTGGGTACGCCGTTGATGTTTTGGCTGCGTGCATGCAGCAATTCAAAGACAAATATGTCGGGAACAATGTAGACCGAGGCGGTGGTATCGCTGAGCTGGTTCACCAGCCACTTGATACGTGCCTCGCTGCGCATCGGTAGTGTGATGTAGACGCGATCAATGTCACCCGCACGGGCTTGCTCGACCAGCGCCTCCAGTCCGCCCGAAATGGGCAGTTTGATTTGGCTCTTGCCTAAACGAACCGGCTCGCGGTGCTTGTCATCGAAGAAACCGAGCAGATCTAGACCCATCCAGGGAGCGCCAGCGATGTTAGCGGCCAAGCGCTGGCCTAAGGGGCCGGCACCAGCGATGGCCACCGAGCGGGTGTTGAAGCCGCGACGGCGCAGAGCATGCAGGCCAATGCGTAGGAGAACGCGATAGCCGCATAGTCCAGCCAAGACTAGCGAGAACCACTGGAGCAGAGCCGAATCGCTCAGAAGAGGGGGGGCGGCCATGAAGTAGTCCGCCATGAATACACCAACAAAGCTAACTGCCCACACTCCTCCTACCTTGCGGAGTTCTTCGCGGATTCGTTCGCCCCGCCATGACGCATACAACTGCCCGAAGTCACCAAGCAGATAAAAAATCACTAGTGCCAGCAACGAGGCGATAATTGGGGCACTTTCCGTTGGGTTGTCATTTGCAATGATCACGACACCCATTCCAGCGCAGATCACGAACAGGTCGAGCAATTTTTGCAATACGGAAATAGTGGCTTGATGGGGGCGAAGAATTCCACGGTCCATGCCATTCATCTTTGATTTCCTCTGGAACTCGATTCTGCTATCAGAAATTAGTACCACTCCTCGGGAGCAGAGGATTTCCAATCAGTAAATGCTGACTTCAGATCATACTGATAGGGATAACCCTGTTCGACTAGGCGGCCGGGATGAATATTGTTGGAGCGCACCAGCTTGCGGATGCGAACCGGGCTGAAGGGGTGCTGAATACCGAGAGGACGAGCAACCAGGTCGATACCATATGCAGCAGCTAGGAGCAGTGGATACGGAATCGCTGGTATCTTGCGTTTTATGTTTGCAACCTGGCAAACAGTATCGACATAGTCTTGGATCGAAGGGCCAGGATTCATCGACATGTTGAACAGGGAGAAGTGTTCTCCTTGGGCCTTTTGCCTTTCCAGCATCCACCACATGGCCGAGCATAGTTCTTTCACATAGGTACCCGCCTTTCGGGTATCACGATTTCCCATGTAGAAGAAATAACGATGGATCACCGCTTTGATCAGACGAGATACATTCCCTCCTTCGCCTGGTCCGAACACCACGCCGGGCCGTACGATGACGAGATGACGCCTTTCCATGTCAGCTGCTAACCAGGTCTGATGCATCTTTTCTGCGACCAACTTCGAACCACCATAGGCAGTTACTGGAGCAGGAAGAGAGCACTCATCTTTCTGCTCTTCACTTGGGCCATAAGGCGAGATTGAACTGGTGAAGATGATTTCATTGCAACGTACTTGTTCAGCCCAATCACAGACGTGTTGCGCACCAAGCAGGTTGGTTTCGTAGTATTCGATATCCTCATGCCCTGGTTCGCGATGCACGGCCGCGAAGTTTGCGATGAGTGTTACTGGTTCAGTCGGTACCCAGTTGATGGGATGACGAACGTCGCCATGAATTTCGACGATTCCATCAGACTCTCGCACCAGCCGGGTGCGATAGGCAAAAGGTTTTTCCGCGACCTGTTCCTTGTCGAACAAATACACCTTTTCAACGGATCCTGTGGAGAGCAATTGCTTGGCGAAAAAAACGCCAATAAAGCCGGAGCCTCCGAAGATGACAGCGCTACGCATTGGGAACCTGCGGGAGTGATGGGAGCTATGCGGCTCGCATTAAGTAATGACTGGGAGCTTTGGATCAGGCTCGCCCGTATTTATCTTCGAAGCGGACGATATCGTCTTCACCTAGGTAGGAACCGGATTGCACTTCGATAAGTTCCAAGGGGATCACTCCGGGGTTTTCAAGAGCATGAACCTGGCCAATCGGGATATAAGTAGACTGGTTTTCAGTCACTAGATAGGTTTCATTACCGTTGGTAACTTTCGCCGTGCCGCTGACTACTATCCAGTGTTCAGCGCGATGATGATGCATTTGTACGGAGAGCTTGGCGCCCGGCTGTACGGTTATACGCTTGACTTGGTAGCGATGGCCGCTATCGATCGAGTCATATACGCCCCAGGGGCGATACACCTCGCGATGGTTGATGTGCTCGCTGCGGCCGTCACGCTTTATCCGCTCGACGATGTTTTTTACTTCCTGAACTTTGTCCTTGTGTGCGACGAGCACCGCATCCTTGGTCTCAACGATCACCAAGTCTTCGACACCCACGGTTGCCACGAGACGACTGTCGGCGTAAACGTATGTGCCGCGCGTATTCTGTCCGAGAACATCACCTTTGAAAACGTTGTTATCACTATCTTTTGCGCTGACATCCCATAATGCAGACCAAGAACCAATGTCACTCCAACCCGCATCTAATGGCACCATGACCGCATCGGAAGTCTTTTCCATAACCGCATAATCAATCGAGTCTTCTGGACAGGCGAGGAATGCATCGCAGTCGATACGTGTGAAGTGCAAGTCTTGCTGACCGCCCTCGATAGCTTTGCGACAGGCCTCTAGAATATCCGGTTGAAAACGCTGGAGCTCTTCCAAATAGCGGCCCGCTCGAAACATGAACATACCGCTGTTCCAACAGTAGTTGCCACTCGCAACGTAATCGCATGCGACCGAGAGATCTGGTTTTTCAACAAAGCGGCTGACCGTATAAACATCTGGAGCCAACCTGTCACCTTTCTCGATATATCCGTAACCTGACTCCGGATGTCTTGGGACGATACCAAACGTGACCAGCTTACCTGCGATGGCAAGAGGGAGAGCAGTGAGGATTCCTGTTTGGAAAGCGTCGATATCATGAATTAGGTGATCTGCGGCCAATACAAGCATAATTGGATCAATGGCTTCACTTACGATCTGCAGAGCAGCCAGGGCTATCGCGGGGGCTGTATTGCGGCCTGCGGGCTCAAGCAAGATACGAGTGTTTTCCATTCCTATTTGCCGCATCTGCTCTGCAGCGAGGAAACGATGTTGCTCATTACAGATCAGGAGAGGCTGGCTGGTATCCAGCCCTTTCAGGCGTTGGATAGTGGCTTGCAGCATGGTGAGCTGGGCATCGGCCAAGGGAAGGAACTGCTTAGGGTTTAATTGCCGAGAAAGCGGCCAGAGCCGGGAACCAGCTCCACCGGCCATGATGACGGGGAGTATCATCTGTATAGTCCTTTAGTCCCATAACTCATTGTTAGTATGGGCGAGTATTTTTATATTGTCTTGACAGGAAGGGTTCAGGTTGTGGCCAAGGCCTTGTCAATAAAGTCTTTGACGCGCTGTTGGAATTTTCTTTTCTCGAAGGTTTTTGCATGCTGATGCAGTTCGGCCGAGGCGAATTCAAAATTTCCTGCTTCAAATTGACGCACTGCCTGGACTAATGCATCAATGCTCTGCTCATGGAAAAGAACACCCGTTTTTCCATGGACTACCGTATCCAAGGCACCACCTTTACCGTAAGCAATAACTGGTGCGCCGGCAGCCATTGCTTCGACGGGGACGATGCCAAAGTCTTCCAAGCCTGGAAATACTAAACCACGACAACGCTGAAGTAGATCTTTGATAATTGGGAACGACTGACGTCCCATCAACGTGATATTAGAATTAGCTATCTCTTTCAACGTGTTGAATAATTCGCCTTCTCCCACCACTATCAAAGGTAAGCCCAACTTATTGAAGGCCTCTACGGCCAAGTCGGCGCGTTTATATGCCACAAGTTGACCCAGGCAGAGATAAAAGTCGCCTCGTTCCTCGGAATAGCTGAACTCAGATACGTTTACTGGTGGGTAGATAACTTCAGCCTGCCTACGATAGAACTTCTGGATGCGTGATGCGACGAATCTTGAATTCGCAATGAAGTGATCCACCCTGTCTGCTGAAAGTTTATCCCACATTCGTAACCAATGAGCTATAGCTGGGAACAGCATGCGTATGAGTCGCCCTGTCCCCGAGAGATATTCATGGTACATGTCCCAGACATAGCGCATGGGAGAGTGGCAGTAACAAACATGCAACGCGTCGGGACGAGTAATGACACCTTTTGCCGGTCCAGACTCGCTGCTGATGATTAGGTCATACTCGGTGAGATTTAATTGCTCCAAGGCAAGTGGCATGAGCGGTAAGTACTTCTGATAATGTTTACGGGCACCAGGGAGTCGCGAAATAAATGTCGTCTTGATCTGCCCTTTGAAGTTGCTCGGTAACGTTTTGCGCACCAGATCTTCATCGCAGACATGAATGAATATATCTGCTTCTGGGTAAATTTCGGCAATGGCGGAGCAAACTGCCTCGCCGCCTCGGTTACTGAGCCACCAATAGTGAACTATTGCGACTTTCATTTATATCCTTGATGAGTGTGAGGCGCGAATTGAAGTGTGATGGCTTGGTGGTTTTCTATGGGACTTTATCTAAATATTTTGAACTTGGAAAATTACGCCTTTGATGAAGTGGTTTGCTCTATATAGTGTGAAATTCTTTGGGCTGCATAGTGCTCTTTAATAAAATTCTGTGCTGCCTGTAGATGCTGATAGGCCTCTTGCTTTTGAGTCAATAGCCGAATTGTTGTATTTATAAAATTTTCTGGTGTATCCGAAATAAAAATATGATGTTTAGGGGAAAGTCCGGTACCTTCATTTCCAACGGTTGTCGTGATAACGGGGATTCCTGAAGCTAGAGCGTTAATATTTTTTATTTTTACTCCTGCTCCGTGGAATATTGGGGACACAAAAAGTGAACATTTATTATATAGAGACTCTAGCATCTCGTCTGAAGCGTTAGGGTAGATTTCTATATTTTTGTAATTTTTAAGCCAAGTGATCTCATGGTCACGAGTATTTCCTGCTATGTGAAGTCTGTAGTTAGGTAAACTACTTTCTATGGTTGGATGTACCTTTTCCAGATACCAGCGAAGGCCAAATATATTGTTTGGCATAAAAAGAGAGCCAATGTAAAGAACATCTTCCCCTTGTGGGAAGGTAGTACGCTCTAAAATACCATCTACATCGACTGGTGTTGGAAGCCAATACTCTTTATTTCCGTGGATTTGATTCTCTTTTTTCGATATGTAGAGTTTTTTTATGTTTTTGTAAGTTTCTCTCTTCTCTTGGATGTAAAATTTTATTGATTCTGAAAGGTAAAATATTTTTCTCCAAGTGGTGTCCGCTTTGAATAAGTTATAAAAATATTTGCTTTCAATGTTATGACTTCTAAGCAGGGGGGTTTTGCAGTTAATTCTAGGGTTGTCTAGAATGGGAAAAACATAGTCTCCCTCAAGAATCATTATGTCATACTGGTCTCGTAAGGGGGTTAGATCTTTTAGAGATGCTCTAGATTTTCCTTGAAATGGAGTTAGGGAAAGTGTAGCGCTAATGCCAGTGTTTCTAGGTGAGACCAGTATTCCATGACAATATTTTTTTAGCTCTTTGTTTGTCTCCGTGGTAAGTTCATTGCCTGTTATAATTATGTCTATATTTTCTCTTCCGTATGTTTTTGAAATCACTTTTAACCGTTCAAATATGTCTACGCGACCTCCATGATTTGCTGGGTACGGAGAATCGCCAGCAACAATAAGTATTTTCATGATTTATTATTGTCCTGAGAGAGATTAATTGTGATGGAAATCAATATAAATGCTGGATAAAAGCCTATACCGGTACTCCAGAATGAGAGCGAAGAAATAATAAAGAAAAATCCAGGTATAAGGTGTGACTTTCTGTTTCTGAGTATATTCGAAATTATTTTTCGGGTTTTTAGTAAAAGGAAGAAAACGAAAGGGATTCCGAAGTATATTATAGAGTCTGATAGGAATGATTTTGTGCTAATGGATTTTGTTGTTTGCTGTGTGGTATATCCAATAACCTCTGAGTAATCTAGATATGGAAGATATGGTCTGGCTAGGCGGATCACATAAGGGATAGATGATAGGTATTCATTCAAATAGGCACCAAAACCTACGCCGAATGGATTGTGTAATGCTATATATATCCCACTCATGAATCCAATGGTTCGTGTTGCTGTAGATGTATAATTATCCATATCGATTGATATTCTTCCCAAGATGTAGGGGAGAATGTAGGATATGGCAATATAACTAGTGATGAGAATCAGTGCTGATGTAATTACTATGTATTTTTTGCTCTTTGCTTGTATGGTAAGTAGTATATAAAAACCAGCGACATACAATACAATTCCAGCTTTCGATTGGCTGTAAATCAGAAGTAGTGCGCCAATTAAAGAGGCAATGACTTTGTTGATAGTTCTTGGATCAAGGGAAAAGATTATTAGGGCTAGAGATCCAGAAATAAAAGCAAAATGACTTGCTTCCATTGTAAGCCCCCTTGGGCGGCCTTCACTGCTCCCTTCGTAATTAAGAAAACTAATATCCGAAAGAGTTGGTAGCGTTGACGCCACGCATAAAAGTAACCCGCCCCATGCTCCAAGCTTTAAAATAGAGTAATTTCGATTTTTTGTTAACACTAGAGATGTACTAAGAGTGTAAAAAATGAGTATTTTTATTGCTTTTAGTAATGTTGTTTCATCTTTTGTTTGTTGTGGAGTGAATAGCAGGTATAAAGTTGATATCACAATGACGTAGGTTATAATTATTGCTGTTTCGCGTCTTATTATTCCCTTGC
Organism: Pseudomonas delhiensis; assembly: GCF_900187975.1. Lineage (GTDB taxonomy): Bacteria > Pseudomonadota > Gammaproteobacteria > Pseudomonadales > Pseudomonadaceae > Pseudomonas > Pseudomonas delhiensis. The sequence goes on from NZ_FZPC01000010.1 coordinate 152,996, forward strand.
TTAGGCTTCTATACGAAATAAATAAAAATAATAGACCTACAAAGGGGGCTGAGGCTGACGCGCCAAATATTCCTAGTGAAGTTGCTTGTAAAGAAAGGTTGGCAATTGGTGATAATAATAATATAAGGGCCGAAAGAATGTCTTCTGGATATACTTTTGTTTTGGGTTTTTTATTGTATGCGTGCTGAGGGTATAATTTCTCTGCCGACTGTAAGAATTGCATCAGATACTTTCTCGATGTTGTGGCTTGTTATACATTTCGGATTTGATATCGGATCGGATATTATGCCCTCGAAGCTATTTCTTAGTATCCAGTTCTTGAATTCATGGGATTTACTCTCTGATTCCTTTATATGTTCAATTAGCTCTGGGATATCACTATTTCTAAGATCTTCTAGTGTCAGTTTCTTACAAAGACCTAGTTTGTTGAAAAATGTATCAGCGAATGTGGCGCTAGGAATCCCCTTCATAGCTGCTTCGTAAGCTACAGTACCAGATACAGTTATGACTAACTGAGCGTTCTCAATAATGTTTAGTGAGCTCTCGTTCTCATCAATCAAGACTATCGCGGGGTCTCTAAGTAAACGAGTGAAGAAGAAGATACTTCTATCCCCGATTGCATTCGTATGCTCTTTTATTAAAAGTTTCCAGTTATCTGGTAGCGATCTTGATATATTGGTTATATTGACCTCTTGATCTTCATAGTACCGACCTATAACATCGATAGATGCTTCGGGTTGTTTGTGAAGGGTTAATAGAACATATTTTTCGTTTCTTATGCTTTCATCGAATTTCTTTCTAGGTATAAATCTATATAATTCCTTGTTTAATTCTTCCTTTATTCTTTTTGTTAGTGTTCTTAAGTGTGAGGTCGTAAGGGTTGGATCATTAAAGTCTTTCTTCCAGCGTGTTATAAAATTATATAGCTTCTTGGCTCGATGATTAAAGGTTCTGGATTTTTTAAGGAGAGTATTGTTTAATTGTAGATAGTCTGGTGCTGAGACTTTGATTTCAGTTGGTGTTGTATGAATTGAGGTTTCTTTTTCTATTTCAAATATTTTTGACTGGAATTCATCTGTAAAGAAGGCAAATCTGTCAGACGGTATTCGAATGGTGTGAGGGTTCAAAAACTTTGCGTTTAATTCTTCTCTGCTTTTTATAATTCTAAGTATAAGTATTTCATGAGCCCAAGTGATTTCTCCGATGACAAGATTTATTTCTTTTTGTTTTATAAAATTATATATAGGGGACTGAATTTTTTTTAGATAGTTAATTCCCCAGTTTTCATATTTTAAGCAGCGATCTCCATGTACTAGCTCTTTTATTTTAAAGTCATCTATAGGAAGATTCTCTGTGTCGAGTAAGGACTTGTCTATGAGGAGTATATTTTCTTTGGGAGAGTTTTTCTCTAGCTCAACAGCTTGTTGTTTATTTGCCGATATCCAGAATATTTCTATTCCATTTTTTTTTAGTTGCTCTGATATTTTGTAAAAGAATAGTGTCTTTTGATAGTTTGCAATAAAGCAGACTTTCATTTGGCTAAAACTCTGTCCGTGTCGGTTGGGTTATTCGTAATCGCCAGGTAATACTGGTGTATTGGGTAGAGTTTTCTTTTTCACAGATTTCCCAACTACCTCTTTCATATACTTGGGCGCAAGTCCATAACCAGGTCGAACACTTCTGACTGAGTCGGCTGTTATCATATCACCTGCTTCTAAATTTTTTACAAAATATAGAGATCTCCGGAATTTGACATTATCAATCTCGCTTGATTTTCGGCCATAATCAATCCTTCCCAAAGAAGACCAAGAAATTTTGGTATTCTTGCAAAGTTCTTTAAGTTCGCTAGGCTCCAGAGAAAAGCTATCATCTGGTCCACCATTGTTTCGGTTGAGGGTAAAGTGCTTTTCAATAATGGATCCGCCTAGGGCAACACTTGTAATGGCGGTGATATTGTCTAGAGTGTGATCTGAAAGGCCTGTGACTAATCCAAAGCGATTTTTCATGTCAACTAAGGTCTGAAGATTGTAGTCTTCTGGGGGGGCTGGATATCCACTTACGCAATGCAGTATTGCTAGCTCCTTGCAGCCACCATCTCTTGCTGCCTGAATAGCTTCTTCAATTTCCTCAGCATCAGCCATGCCGGTAGAAATGATCATTGGCTTGCCTGTGCCCGCCACATACTTTATTAGTGGCAAGTCTACTGCTTCGAAGGAGGCTATTTTGTATGCGGGCGCATTAAGGCTTTCCAGTAAATCAACTGCTGTATTATCAAAGGGCGAGCTAAAGATGGTGATTCCTAGTTTTTGTGCATATTCAAATAGCGGTTGATGCCATTCCCATGGCATATGAGCCTCTTGATAGAGCTGATAGAGCGTTTTTCCACCCCATAACCCTCCATGGATTTTAAATTCGTCTGCGTCACTATCCAAAGTAATTGTGTCGGCCGTATAGGTCTGAAGCTTTATTGCGTCTGCTCCAGCCTTGTGTGCTTCTTCTATGATTTTTAATGCAGTTTCCAGCTTTCCATTGTGATTCGCGGATAGTTCTGCAATAACGTAAGGAGGGCAGTCCTCAGCAATACGACGCCCGGCAATACTGATATTGGGAATAGCTTTCATTTAATGGCTTCCTTGTGTTTGCCGCCACTCGTCTGCAAACAATCCAAAACAGTAGATGTCGTGATAGTTCACGCCATCGAAGTGCTGCTTTCGAAGGATTCCTTCATTTTGAAATCCGAGATTGTTATGAAGTTTTATTGACGCATAATTGTAAGAAAGTACTTGGGCGTAAACTTTTTGAAGTTTAATTTCTTCAAATGCATATTGTAGTGCGCATAGGGCCATCTTTGTCCCTGTGCCTTTAGTCGCGTCAGGCGCTACATAGAATCCCCATTCTACGATAGCTCCCTTTGATCGTTGGGTATAGTTCATATACCCAACGGGCTTTGCTCGCTGCTCAAATATAAGCAAAGTTTGTGCTGGGTCTTCGATAGCACGACGGAACCACTGGGTATGCTCTGACATCTCGATAATGTTCTGATTGAACATGTATCGATTGATTGAGGGGGTATTCCGCCAATTTAAAGTTAAAGGTAAATCAGCCTCGGTTAGTTTTCGAAGACGCTCCATGGAGAACTCCGTTTATTTCATCATTGCTTCTATTGCGCGTTGTGTGCCAATGCCGTCGACAAAGACAGTTGCGTTCTTCGAGGCTCGTGTAAGCTCTTCAGGGGAGTGAAGATTTTCCACATATATCGGTAGAAGGGCAGGAATCTGTTCAATGGAGGGAATCAGAAATGCTGCACCCGCTTCGTGCAAGCGCTGGCCAATCAAGCGTTGATTTTCAGCTAGTATCAACATGATAGTGGGTAGCCCTAGGCAGCAGCGTTCCCAGCTTGTGGACCCTGCAGCGCCAATTGCAATATCCGCATCGCTCATTAGGCTGGCCATATCTGGAGTATTGACCAGCAGTTGAGTGAAGCATTGCATCAGTTCTACTTGGTGGCAGACATCTGATAGCCATGGAGCGTTAGCTCCCATGACGACCTGTATTTGCCAATTAGGATCGACAATAGAACCCAGCACCTGCAAAACCATCCCAGTTGCATTGGAGGCGTCGACGCCCCCCATGCTGATAAGAATCTTACTCAAAGAGCGATTCTTTCTGCTTGCTAGGCTTCGGGCACGTAATTCACTGAACTTCGGCCGCAAAAGGGCATAACTTGGTCCCAGAAGTAAACGGCAGGCATCAGGGATAAGTCCGTGATAATCCTCAGAGGTTCGTCCCAGGCTTTGGTCAAGAAGTAGATCGCAATAATGGCTTCTGTCGGCGAGATCATCCAGTGCCATCAGGCGGTTGCAGTGCCTTGAGACCTCCTGTTCCCAGCGTTTTTCCAAGGCATAGTGATCGACCACAAGCCAGTCTGGCTGTACAGTTTCGAGCACAGCGGCAGTCTGTTCAGCGTCTTCGTACCAAGGCGCTCCTAGCCATCCAGCGTGTACTGGAACAAATGGATCATCCAGCATATTCCGGGCAATGAACGGAAGCACATGAAGACTATGCCCTCGCTCTAAGACGAAATTGTTCAAATGACCTGGATGTTCGCGGCAGATAAAATGACAGTGAGCTCCTTGGGCTTTTAATGCATCCGCCAATGTAAGACAGCGCATCAAGTGTCCAGAGCCCATTTTTAGCGAGGCATCGGTACGAAAGACAATATTCATCAGGGGGAGCTCGTCTCGGCCTGCAAGGATTTAAACATCCACTCGGCTCGATACCAGTCCTCCTGTGTATCGATATCCTGTACCCGATGGCTAGGAAGTAATATGACTTTGGAGGTGTTGCTGAAGATTATTCGTTCGTTTAGCCAGGCATTCGCTCGACCCCAGTAGAACTGGCCTGCGTCATGATAGGCCTCTTCTAAGTCCTGGGAGCGAGTTTTGAAATGATCAGGGTTGAGCATTTCTACTCGGCCGTTAGAGTCCAAACGAATCGCTCGCTGGATTGGGAAGGGATAGGTTGTGGCAGAAAATACATATTCGACTTTCTGTCGCTCCAATATCTCCAATCCCTTGTTCAGGTCTATTGGGCTTATAAACGGCGCTGTTGCATAGATACAGCAAACTTTATCCGGAAACAGTCCGTGTTGTTGATGCCATTTAATGGCGTGCTGGATCACTGGAGTCGTGCCGGTATAGTCATCAGATAATTCATTAGGACGCATGAAAGGAGTTTCTGCGCCATACTGAACTGATATCCGAGCAATTTGGGGATCATCGGTCGAAACTACTATCTTATCGAAGCATTTACTTCGAATGGCCGCTTCGATCGACCAGGCAATCATTGGCTTTCCGCAGAATTGTTTAATATTCTTGCCTGGAATCCGCTTGCTGCCTCCGCGGGCAGGGATCACCGCTAGCTTCATGCTCCGACTGCCTGACGTAGAGCCGCAACGACTTGATCCTGCTGCTCTTCGCTCAAAGTCTGGTACATCGGCAGGCTGATCGCTTCCCGATAGTACTGCTCGGCTTCCGGATAGTCGCCAAACTTGAAACCCAGTTCGCGATAGTAAGGTTGGGTGTGGACCGGGATGTAATGCAGGTTCACGCCGATTCCGGCGTCCCTGAGCTTCTCGAAGGTCTTCCGATGGCTTTGGGAGCACTCTTCGAGCTTCAGCCGAATGACATAGAGGTGCAGTCCGGAGTAGCTATCCGAATGCTGCCATGGTGTGACTACCGGCAGATCCGCCAGCAATTCGTCATAGCGGCGAGCCAGGTCATGTCGACGAGCGACGTAGCCGTCGAGACGTTGCATCTGGGATACCCCCAGGGCTGCTTGTAATTCGGTCATCCGATAGTTGAAGCCCAGATCGATCTGCTGGTAGTACCAGGGGCCATCGGCTTCGTGTGTCATCTGCGAGGGATCGCGAGTGATACCGTGGCTACGCAGCAAGGCCATGCGTTGCGCAAGCTGCGCATCGTTCGTGAGCGCCATTCCACCTTCGGCTGTGGTGATGATTTTCACCGGATGGAAGCTGAATACGGTGATATCGCTGTAGCGACCATTGCCGATGAACTCGCCGCGGTACTTGCCGCCGATAGCGTGGGACGCGTCTTCGATCACTTTGAAACCGTAGCGCTGCGCCAACTTGTGGATTGCCGCCATGTCGCAAGGCTGGCCGCATAAATGCACAGCAACCACAATCTTCGGCAATTTACCCGCGGCTTCGGCTTGATCGAGTTTCCTGGCGAGCGCCTTGGGGCAAAGGTTGTAAGTTCTGGGGTCGATATCTACAAAATCGACCTGAGCCCCGCAATACAGGGCGCAGTTTGCCGAGGCAACGAAGGTTATAGGAGACGTCCAGAGAACATCGCCATCACCCAGCCCCAGAGCCAGGCACGCAATATGGAGCGCGGAGGTCGCGCTGTTGACTGCCAACGCGTGCTGGGCGCCTACATGCTGGGCCACGCTTTGTTCAAAGCGCGGCACCATCGGGCCTTGGGTCAGAAAGTCAGAGCGCAGGACTTCGATTACCGAATCAATGTCTGCCTGGGTTATCTCCTGACGGCCATAGGGAATCATTAGATACTCCCGATCTTATCGAAGTTGCGGTCGATCCAAGCGCTGAGAGCTTCGTCGCTCATCCATTCGGAGTTGTTGTCACTGGCATAGACGAAACCTTCGGGCACCTTCTTGCCGTTCTTGATACGCTTCTCGCAAGTCGCCCAGTTATTGATCGTTGGTAGGATCTTGAAGTGCTCGGGATATTCGTAGGTGTAATAGGCGTCTTCAGCGCTGATCATCTGCTCATGCAGCTTTTCGCCGGGACGGATGCCGATGACTTCCTGGGTCGCCTCCGGAGCGACCACTCGGGCCAGGTCGGTGACTTTCATTGACGGAATCTTCTTCACGTAGATTTCGCCGCCTTCCATATCTTCGAAGGCATGCCAGACTAGCTCGACACCTTCCTCCAGCGAAATCATGAAGCGAGTCATGCGCTCGTCGGTGATAGGCAGGACACCTTTGTCCTTGATGGACATGAAGAACGGGATTACCGAGCCGCGTGATCCCATTACGTTGCCATAGCGGACGACAGAGAACCGGCTGTCATGAGCTCCAGAATAGGAGTTGCCAGCAACGAATAGCTTGTCCGAAGCCAGTTTGGTTGCGCCATACAGATTGATGGGGCTGCTGGCCTTGTCGGTCGAAAGTGCCACCACGCGCTTCACTCCTTTATCGATGCAGGCATCGATCAGGTTCATGGCACCCATGACATTGGTCTTTACGCATTCGAAAGGGTTGTATTCCGCTGTGGGAACGATTTTCGTGGCCGCGGCATGGACAACGTAATCGACACCATCCAGAGCACGGTAGAGGCGCTCTTTGTCACGGACGTCCCCAATGAAGAAGCGAACGCGGTTGTCACCTTGGAATTTCTTGGCCATTTCCCATTGTTTCATCTCATCGCGGGAGAAGACGATGATTTTCTTGGGATTGTACTTGGCTAGAGTCATCGGTACGAAGGTATTGCCGAAAGAACCGGTACCGCCAGTGACGAGAATGGTTTTGTTTTGGAGCATTTATGTATCCTTGGCTTATGCCTTAGCTGTGTTCGAAGCGTTTTGGGAGGAAATTTCGTATCTGAGGAGGAATAATGAAGCCGACTTCCAGAGCAGTATGAAAAGGAAAGTTCCGCATACTGATATGGGAACGGCTAATGTTGCTGAGTAGTTTGAACTCAACCAGGCGCTCGCCGTGAACAGAGGTAGGGAAAGTAGATGGCTATAAATTATCGATCTGTCATACCCCATTGCATATAGTGCATAGTGAGGAATCATCCCGACGCCATAGAGTGTCGTGGCTAGCAAAGTCCAGGGGAAAATGGATTGATAGGTGATGTAGAGATCTTTTCCCAGCCAATGGAGCAATGGTTCGATAGCCAGTAATGCTATGCCGAAGAATAGGGCGCTTACGATTGTGGTCTGCCCTGCCAGCTTTGCCAGCTCTGCTCGGAACTTCGGGATGTCACGGGAATGCCAAGCCTTGATCAGTTCAGGGTAAACAAACGAGAAAACACCTGCATCGAGGAACGACATCAGGGCATTGCCTATGCTGATGAAAAGCACATAAGCGCCAAGCACTTCAAACCCGGACAGAGACTGGACCCAGTAACGGTCCAGAGTCAGTACCCCCCGAATGGCCAGGGTCGCAACCAGCAGAGCGCTGGATACTTTCAGACCTCGCAAGATCCATTGCCAATCGACTTTTGCCGACCAACCACTCAACCCGGCCCTGAACAGTATGAAAACACCTAGCAGGAGTGCGAATGTGGCACCGATGCACCAAGCTGCGAGAATGAAATCCAGCGTGCGTAGATCTTTTGAAAAAGACATGGCCGCAACGGCCAAAATTGGCCAAATACCTTGCCGAAGGAATAGGATAATGCTCGCCGCAAGTTGCTCGGAGACTGCGATGAGCAGGCGGCCAAGCTCCTGAGTTAAGTGCTCAAGGACGACTAGAGTAAAGAACCAGGCGGCATACTTCCAAGGAAGAAGTCCTTTGATAAAAACAATGCTCAGGAGAGGCAGGGCGATGATGTAGAGGACCAGGAAGATACTGGCTTGGTTCTTGAGTATGGAGCCTCTTTGACTTTTGGGAACCTTCAATATTTCTCGAGTGGAGAAGGTGTAGAAGTCGAACCCCAGTATATAAAGTGAATAACCTATGGTTGCACTGAGCAAACCAAACAGCCCTAGCTCTGCGGGCGATAATAGGCGCGCGAGGAAAAAAACCAGTAAAAATTTGCTGGCAAGTGTCGAGCCGCGAAGCCCCACGTTGCACAAACGCTTGAGTTTTTCGTTCAGCATTGACATCTCAGCGGATTTTGCGCATAGGTCCGATTGTGAATCAGAGGGATTTGGCACGCTACCGCCCCAGGATTTTTGGTCAATTTCCTGAGGACTCTGTATATCGGTATGTAACGGCAATCGGGCCGGGCTTGCGCCTGAATACCAGTGAGATAGAGAGCTATCTCTTTAGGATTTGAAAATACGACTAATTTCTGATCTGGTTTTCTGTTCAGAGGTTCCCGGTGAATAAATAAAAATGTTGATGGTTTGCATTAGATAAACTTGCTGCTCGAACATCTAACCGCTCAGATGATAGACTTTTCGATTCGAGAAAGTGGCACAGTGATTGTCACTTCGCGCTGAAGCAGCTTGAGTAGAAGAAGGACCCTTCCTTCCCCGTCGTTTTCTAGAAATATGGCGTCCAGGTGCGACAAGCCAGGATCGTTGATCGATACTCGCTCACCTGGAGTGAGAGCGGGCGTGATGATCGTTCTGGGCTGACGCAACGAGTCGATGATGTCTTCCGGAACAGGCGTCGGGCGACCACCAAAGCTGACTATTTGGTTCACTCCGCGAGTAGAGCGAATAGGCAGCCAGTTATCTTCTACCCTATCTAGATGAATGAAGAGATAACCTGGGAAGAGTGGCTCGGAGTGCTGCTGCAAACATCCCTGATGCAGTCGCTCCAGTTGGAGTAATGGAAGAAGGCACTGATATCCTTGGCGCTCCAGATTTTCTTGGGCGCGCAAGGCCTGGCGCGGCTTGCATTGGACCAGGTACCAGCGTTTTCCGGTTGCGTCCGGCATGATTCCCTCGTTGCAGGACTGACTGCTCCTGCGGCTTTCCGATGCCCGCTATGCGGACGGGTATATGGATAAGGCCTTCCCTGGCCTTTCCTCAATCAGGCTTTGTCTGATTTGTATTCGTAGTGGTAATAGCCGTAGCCGCCATAGCCGTAGGAGGCCGAGGCACGTTTCTCTACGCCGTTGAAGATGGCGCCCTTGAGTTCGATGCCGTTCTGTGCGAAGCGGCGGATGGTCAATTCGATTTCCCGTGCCGGGTTCAGGCCGAAGCGGGTGACGATCAGGCTGGTGCCGGACTGACGGCCGACGATGGCTGCGTCGGTGACCGCCAGCAGCGGCGGAGTATCCAGGATCACCAGATCGAAATGCTGGCTGGCCTCTTCGAGGAAGGCCGTGAAATTGGGGTGCATCAGCAGTTCGGACGGGTTCGGCGGGATCTGGCCGCGCGGGATGAAGTGGAATCCCTCGATCTCGGTGGTGCGTACAGCGGTATTGAGGTCGCAGCGCTTGACCAGGATGTCGGACAGACCATTTTCTTCCCCGCTATTGAGCACCTTGTGCAGGTAACCCTTGCGCATGTCCACGTCCACCAGCAGCACGCGTTGGCCGGTCTGGGCGATGACGGCTGCCAGGTTGGAGGAAACGAAGGTCTTGCCCACCGCGGGGCTGGGGCCGGAAATCATCAGGCGGTTGTTGCCGGCTTCCAGCATGGCGAAGTGCAGGCTGGTGCGCAGGCTGCGCAGGGACTCGATGGCCAGGTCGGTGGGGTGGCTGATGGCGAGCAGAGGAGCTGCCTTGGCTGCGCGGCCACGGCCCTTGTCGCGTCTGTCTTCCTCGGCCTTCTGCAGAACGCTGTAGGGGATCGAGGCATAGACGGGCAGGCCCAGTTGCTCGATGGCGTCTGGCGTTTCGATACCGCGATTCAATGCCTTGCGCAGCAGGACCAGGCCGACGGCGAAGAACAGGCCCAGTAGCGTGGCTACTAGGACAATCATGGCTTTCTTGGGTTTGACCGGCTTAGTGATATCGACATCCGCGGAGTCAATGATGCGGACGTTACCTACCGCGCCCGCGCGCATGACGTCCAACTCCTGGGCCTTGTTCAGCAGTTGGGTGTAGATGGCGGTGCTGACTTCAACGTCGCGAGTCAGGCGCAACAGTTCCTGCTGGGTTTCCGGTAGACCTTCGACTTTGTGGGTGAGACCGTTCTGTTTCGAAGTCAATTCGCCGATCTGGGTCTGCAGGGCTTGGTAAGCCGGGTGCTGGCGAGTGAACTTGCGGTCCATTTCCGCTTGTTGCAGTTTCAGTTCGGAGATGTTGGTGTCCAGCGCCACAATCTGGTCGAGCAGGGCCTTGGTTTCCAGGCTGATGTCCGCGGATTTGGACTTGGTTTGATAGGCGCTCAGGGCATCCTCAGCCTTTTCCAACTCGCGGCGTACATCGGGCAGTTGGCCGCGCAGGAATTCCAGGCTGGAAGCTGCCTCCGCGGAAGCACGCTCCACGTTCTGCCGGACGTAGAGCTTGCTGATTTCATCCAGTACCTGCAGGGCGCGGGCCGGTTCGTCGTTTTCCAGCGACAGGCTGATGATGCCGGACTCCTTGCCGGTCTCGGCGACGTTCAGGTTGTCCTGGTAGCGCAGGATGGTGGTCAGGCGGCGTTCGCGCGTTACATTGAAGTGCGTGCCGGGGTTGGCATGCAGCGCCTCGACCTGGATTTTTACGCCATGCTGGTCATAGGCTTCGCCTACCTTGCCCTCGACAAGCACATTGTCGTCATCGTCCAGCAGGGTATAGGTGCCATTCTCGCCAGCGATCAGCGTGAGAGTTTTTTCCAGCAGAGCAGTCGGCACATCGAGCTGGAAGACCTTCAGCTCCTCCCCACCCCAGCCAAAACGGCTCAGGCCGAACAGCGGTGTCGCGATTTCATCCGGAGTTTCCGGACTGAAATGTCGGGCCAGGAAGCCCCCGATCACCGGAAACCGCGACGGCTCCACCACGATATTCAGCTTGAGATTATCCACCGCCTTGCCGATGACCGCGCGCGAAGTCAGCAGCTGAATCTCTGTAATGGCCTCCGACTGCGCCCCCAGCAGGTCGCCCATATCCGATAGCCCGGGAATGCTGGGCTTTTTCTGCTCCACCTGCACGATCGCATCCGATCGATAGATCGGCGTAGCCAGCAGCGCATAGGCAACGCCCACGGCCATGAAGCCCGCGGTGATGCCGGCGATCAGCCATTTGTGGTCGATCAGGGTGCCGAGCAGACCCAGCAGGTCGATCTCGTCATCGTCTTTGTCGTGAATGGCTACCGGGGCTTGCTGTTGCATGGGCGTGCTTCTTTTACTTCTTCGTCAGTGAGGCTTGGCGGTTCGGGCGAATGCGTTTGGCCCAGGCGTCGACGCCCTGTTCGATCAGCGCGTAGGCGTGCTCGAACACGGCGGTGCTCTGGCGGTAGGGGTCGGGGATTTCCAGGTCTTCCTGCCACTTGCCGAGCAGGAAGGTCTTGCCGCGGGCTTCCGGGGCGATCTGGGTGACGCCTTGCAGGTGGCGCTTTTCCATGACCAGGACCAGGTCGGATTCGCGCAGCAGGCTGGACGTCAGTTGGCGGGCACGGTGTTCGTGCGGCTCCTCGCCGTGTTGCTGGAGAACGGCCAGGGCATGTTTTTCGATGGGTTTGTCGACCAAGGCGCCGAGGCCAGCGGAGCTGACCAGGATGTCGCTGCCGGCCAGGCGCTGGCGCAACAGATGTTCTGCGGTAGGGCTGCGGCATATGTTGCCGACGCAGACGACCAGAATCCGTTTGAACACAGGGACTTCCTTGATCCTACAGACGTGCATGTATGAAGGCGGGGAATGTAAGAGTCGGGGCTTTCTGAGTCAAGGCTGGCAATCGGAATGTGACGAGTTTCAGATTCTTCCAGACATGGCCATGTGCTATGCCATTGCTGCCTTACAGCGCGGACAGCCGTTTGTCGGCTGGCTGTCCGCGGGGAGGGGGGATGCCTATTCGGCGTTTGCCTGAGGGGCCTCCTGGGGCGGCCGTTCCAACGCCACCTGCCGGATCGACAGGCGAATCTCCGCCGGCAGCACCCGCTTGGCGGCGCCTTCGACGACTTCGCCGAGCTTCTCGTGGTAGCTCAGCTTGCCTGCCTCGTCCTTGCGCAGCACGCGCTGTTCGAGCAGGGCCTGGATGAAGTTGCGGAACAGCGTCTTGTCGAAGAACTCCGGGGCGTTCAGGCCGTGGAGGATGGACAGGCGCTGGGCCATGACGGTGCACAGGTTCTCCAGCTCCTCGGCGCCGAGCTGGCGCTGGCCGGCGTTGAGCAGCAGGGCGATGGCCATGTAGAAGCGTTGCAGCGTCTGGGTGATGGCGCGGGCCAGCAGCGTCAGCAGCACGTATTCGCGCGAGCTGGGGGCCGGGCGCACGTAGGCGTCGCCGTCCTGCTTCAGCAGGTTCTGCTCCACCAGCGCGGCCAGCCACTGGTCGATCACGGCGTCGAGCTGGTCCAGGTCCCAGCGGATGAACAGTTCCTGCTGCAGGAAGGGGTAGAGCGCGCGGGTGTAGTTCAGCAGTTGCTCGCGGCTGATCCGCGCGTTGCTCTGGAAGAAGCTGGCGATCAGCGCCGGCAGGGCGAACACGTGCAGGACGTTGTTGCGGTAGTAGGTCATGAGGACGGCGTTCTGCTCGTCCAGGTAGAGGATGCGGCCCAGGGCGTCCTTCTGTTCGGACAGCAGGTTCATGCTCTTCACGTATTCGATCAGCGCCTTGCCGTCGCCGTCGGGCAGGGTGGCGCTGGGCGAGTAGGGTACCTTGCGCAGCAGCGCCAGGTAGAGGTCGAGCACGCGTTCCAGGGCGCGTTCGTCCAGGGCCAGGCGGCTGGTGGAGAGCAGCGCCAGGGCCACCAGGTTGACCGGGTTGATGGCCGCCGCGTCGTTGAGGTGGCGGGCCACTTCGCGGGCCAACTGGTTGGTGGCGTCCGGCAGCCAGGCGGGGCGGTATTCCGGCGCCAGTTCCTGCTTGCGCCAGCCGGGTTCGTGCTGGTCGAGGAAGCCGTCCAGGTGGATCGGCTCGCCGAAGTTCACCCACACCTGGCCGAAGCGCTGGCGCAGCGCGCTCACCACCTTGAACAGGTCGAAGATGGACTCCTTCTTCTTCGCCGCGCCGCGCAGCTCGCCCAGGTAGGTACGGCCTTCGAGCACGCGCTCGTAGCCGATGTACACCGGGACGAAGACGATCGGCCGGCGCGAGTCGCGCAGGAAGCTGCGCAGGGTGATGGCGAGCATGCCGGTGCGCGGGTGGAGCATGCGCCCGGTGCGCGAGCGGCCGCCTTCGACGAAGTATTCGGTGGAGAAGCCGCGGCTGAACAGGGTGTGCAGGTACTCGTTGAACACCGCGGTGTACAGCTGGTTGCCCTTGAAGCTGCGGCGCATGAAGAAGGCCCCGCCGCGGCGCAGGATGGAGCCCACCACCGGCATGTTGAGGTTGATGCCGGCGGCGATGTGCGGTGGCGTCAGGCCGTTGCGGAACAGCAGGTAGGACAGCAGCAGGTAGTCGATGTGGCTGCGGTGGCAGGGCACGTAGACGATCTCGTTGCCCTGGGCCACGTCCTGCACGCGCTCGATGTGGTTGACCCGCACGCCCTCGTAGAGCTTGTTCCAGAACCAGGTGAGGGTGACTTCGAGGAAGCGGATCACCGGGTAGGACACGTCCGCGGCGATCTCGTTGGCGTAGCGCAGGGCCAGGGCCTCGGCCTTTTCCTGGGTGATGTGCTGGGTGTCGACCTCTTCCTGGATCGCCTGGCGCACCAGGGGCGCGCGCAGCAGGCCCTTGACCAGGGTGCGGCGGTGCGAGAGGTCCGGGCCGATGACCGCGGTCTTCTGGTTGCGGAAGTGCACCCGCAGGATGCGCTGGACCATGCGCAGGGTGCGCTCCTGGCCCTTGCCCTGGTCGACCAGCTCGCGCAGGTGGATGGGGGCGGAGAACTGCACCCGCGTCTTGCGCCCGAGGATGAGGATGCGCGCCAGCTTGCGCAGGCGCCCGGTCACCGCCCAGTTGTCGGCGAACAGCAGCTTCCAGGCGCTCTTCTCGCTGTCCGGGGACTGCCCCCAGAACACGCTGACCGGGACGATCTGCGCATCGTCCACGCCGTTCTGGCCGATGGCCGCGAGCATCCGCACCAGCGCCGGCGGCGCCCCGCGCTTGTCCTGGCGGCCGAGCCAGTCGGGCTCCGGCGTCAGGTAGAAGAAGGCCGCCGGCTCGATGCTGCTGCCCACCGCCACCGGCATCACCGGGCGCGGCAGGCCGGCCTTGCGGCATTCCGTGTCGACTACCGCCAGGTCGCTCACCGAAGGCTGCTGCAGCACGTAGAGCACCGGCTTGCTGCGGTCGATCTTCAGGCTCAGGGACGACTGGTTGATGGTTTCCGAGCGCACCCAGAGGTAGAGCAGGCGGCGCAGGACGCCAAAACCGAAGCGGCGGAACGGGTAACGGGGCATACGGGCTCGCAGGCAGTTTAACGGGGCTCGGTGGCGACCAAGCGGACGCTAGTGTGCCGCAACGGCACCGCCGGCAAAAGGGCGGGGAGGCTGGCCCGGGACCGGCCGCGGCGCCTTCTGCCTGAAAGGATGGCAGCATTCCTGAAAAAAATTTCATGCACGACGACGTACTTTTTCGTCACAGTCTCCATCTTGCACTGCCATCCGTCGGTTCCTATAGTCCCGGCGGCATTTGTAGGAGCCTGTCTCCACTGCGTGTTGCGAGTGTCGAGGCGGCTCTTGGCGCAACGGTGAGAGAAATGATCGAAATAAGCAGACTCACGAAGCGATTCGCGCAGCACACCGCGGTGGACGACCTGTCCTTCTGTGTGCAACCGGGGGAAGTCCTGGGCTTTCTCGGCCCCAACGGCGCCGGCAAGTCCACCACCATGAAGATGCTCACCGGGTTCCTCGTGCCCACCTCGGGCACCGCGAGCATCCATGGTTTCGACATCCAGACGCAGACCCTGCAGGCCCAGCGCCTGATCGGCTACCTGCCCGAGGGCGCGCCCTGCTATGGCGACATGCGCGTGCGCGCTTTCCTCGAGTTCATCGCCGAGGTGCGCGGCTACCGCGGCGCGCAGAAGCGCGAGCGGGTGGCGCGGGTGGTCGGGCAACTGGAGCTGGAGCGCGTCCGCGAGCAGTCCATCGAGACCCTCTCCAAGGGCTTCAAGCGCCGCGTCGGCGTGGCCCAGGCGATCCTCCACGACCCGCGGGTGCTGATCCTCGACGAGCCCACCGACGGCCTCGACCCGAACCAGAAGCACCAGGTCCGCGAGCTGATCCGCGGCCTGGCGCGGGACCGCATCGTCATCATCTCCACCCACATCCTCGAGGAGGTCACCGCGGTCTGCACCCGCGCCGTGGTGATCGCCAACGGCCGCCTGCTGGCCGACGGCACGCCCTTCGAGCTGGAAAGCCGCTCGCGCTACCACCAGGCGGTGACCCTGGTCGCCGACGACGAGCTGGACCGCGCGGCCCTGGCCGCCCTGCCGGGCGTGGCGGCGCTGGAGGAGAACCCGCTGGAGCGCAGCCTGACGCTGCTGGCCAGGCCGGGCGAGGTGATCTTCCCGCAGGTGAACGCGCTGATCGCCGAGCGTGGCTGGCGCATCCGCGAACTGGACGTGGAGCGCGGCCGCCTCGACGAGGTGTTCCGCAGCCTGACCAGGGGGGAAGCGGCATGAAGCAGTTGCCGGTGATCTTCAGGCGCGAGCTGGCGAGCTACTTCGCCACCCCGCTGGCCTACGTCTTCATCGTCATCTTCCTGGTCCTGTCAGGGGTTTTCACCTTCTACCTGGGCAATTTCTACGAGCGTAACCAGGCGGATCTGACAGCCTTTTTCAACTTCCACCCCTGGCTCTATCTGTTCCTCATCCCGGCGCTGGCCATGCGCCTGTGGGCCGAGGAGCGCAAGTCCGGCTCCATCGAGCTGCTGATGACACTGCCGGTCACCCGCTTCGAGGCGGTCACCGGCAAGTTCCTCGCCGCCTGGGTGTTCGCCGGCATCGCCCTGCTGCTGACCTTCCCCATGGTGCTCACGGTCAACTACCTGGGCGAGCCGGACAATGGCGCCATCCTCGCCGGCTACCTCGGCAGCTGGCTGCTGGCCGGCGGCTACCTGGCCATCGGCTCGTGCATGTCGGCGCTGGCCAAGAACCAGGTGATCGCCTTCATCCTCGCCGTGGTGATGTGCTTCGTGTTCATCGTCAGCGGCTTCCCCCTGGTGCTCGACGCCTTCAACGCCTGGGCCCCGCAATGGCTGCTGGACGCGGTGGCCTCGATGAGCTTCCTGACGCGCTTCGACGCGATCAGCAAGGGCGTCATCGACCTGCGCGACCTGCTGTTCTTCGCCAGCCTGATCGTCGCCTGGCTCGCCGCCACCGCGGTGGTGGTCGACCTGAAGAAAGCCGACTGAGGAAGCCCGCATGAAGAAACTGATGTATTCCGCCGCCGGGCTGCTGGTCATCGCCCTGCTGTTCCTGGCCTTCAACCTGGTCTCCGGGCTGGCCTTCACCGGCGCGCGCCTGGACCTGACGCAGCAGAAGCTCTACACCATCTCCGACGGCACGAAGAAGGTCCTGGGCTCCATCGGCGAGCCGATCAACCTGTACTTCTTCTTCTCCGACAAGGGCAGCAAGGACCTGGTCCCGCTGCGCAACTACGCCAAGCGCGTGGAGGAGCTGCTCAAGGCCTACGAGCGCGAGGCCGACGGCAAGATCCGCCTGCACGTCATCGACCCGCAGCCGTTCTCCGAGGAAGAGGACAAGGCCGCCGAGTTCGGCCTGCAGGCGGTGCCGCTGAACCAGGGTGGCGACACCCTGTACTTCGGCCTGGCTGGTACCGATGCCCTGGACAACACCCAGGTGATCCCGTTCTTCCAGCCGGACCACGAGGAATTCCTGGAGTACGACCTCAGCCGCCTGGTCAACGCCCTGGCGCACCCCAAGCGGCCGGTGGTGGGCGTGCTCAGCACCCTGCAGATGACCGGCGGCTTCGACATGCAGACGCAGCAGCCCAGTTCGCCCTGGATGCTGCTCGACGAGGTGCGCCAGCAGTTCGACCTGAAGAGCCTCAAGGCTGACGTCGACGCCATCCCGGACGACGTCAGCGTGCTGCTGCTGGTGCACCCCAAGCACCTGCCGCAGCAGACGCTCTACGCCATCGACCAGTTCGTGCTGCGCGGCGGCAAGCTGCTGGTCTTCGTCGACCCCTTCAGCGAAGCCGACAAGTCCTCGCCCATGGCCGCGCTGGACGGCCCCGGCGACCAGGCCTCGGACCTCGAACCGCTGTTCAGGGCCTGGGGCGTGCAGCTGCTGCCGGGCAAGGTGCTGGGCGACGGCAGCTACGCCATGTCGGTGAGCATGGGCCAGGGCCAGCGCGCGGTGCATCACCCGGCCTGGCTGAACCTTGACGCCAAGGCCCTGGACGCCGACGACGTGAGTACCGCCGGGCTGGAGAACCTGACCCTGGCCACCGCCGGCATCCTGGAGCCGCTCAAGGACGCGAAGACCCGCTTCACCCCGCTGGTACAGAGTTCGACCCTCGCCATGCCCTTCGACGCCCAGCGCTTCGCCGGCCTGCGCGATCCCGGCGAGCTGATGGCGCAGCTCAAGCCCACCGGCCGGCGCTACGCCCTGGCCGCGCGTATCCAGGGGCCGGCGCAGAGCGCCTTCCCCAATGGCATCGAAGGCCGCAAGGATGGCCTGAAGAGCGCCGACAACATCAACGTCATCGCCGTGGCCGACACCGATCTGCTCACCGACCGCATGTGGGTGCAGGTGCAGGATTTCTTCGGCCAGCGTGTGCCGCAGCCCTGGGCCGACAACGCCAGCTTCGTGATCAACGCGCTGGACAACCTGGCCGGCTCCGACGCGCTGATCAGCGTGCGTTCGCGCGGGCGCTTCAGCCGCCCGTTCACGGTGGTGGACGAACTGCAGCGCCAGGCCGAGACGCGCTTCCGCGAGAAGGCCGACGCGCTCAAGGCGCGCCTGGCGGACACCGAGCAGAAACTCGCCGCGCTGCAGAACCAGGACCCGGCCAAGGTCCTGGAGCTGACCCCCGAGCAGCAGGGCGCGGTGCAGCAGTTCATCCAGGAACGGGTGCGCATCCGCAAGGAGCTGCGCGACGTGCAGTTCCAGCTCAACGCGGACATCGAGTCCCTGGGACGCACCCTGAAGATCGTCAACATCGCCGCCGTGCCGCTGCTGCTGACCCTGGGCGTGCTCGCCCTGTGGTGGTGGCGCCGCCGGCGCCAGGCCTGAGGAGGCGGCCATGCAGCGCAAGAGTCTGATCCTGCTGGTGGCCCTGGTGCTGGCGCTCGGCGGCCTTTACGCCTGGCTGCAGCGCGAGCCGGAGCGCGTGGTGCCGAAGGAGGCACGCTATTTCCCGGGCCTGGACGCGCAGCAGGTGAGCGCGGTGACGGTGCGCCGCCCCGGCCAGCCGGACATCCGCGTGGCGCGCCAGGACGGGCGCTGGGTGATGCCGGCCAAGGCCGGCTACCCGGCGGCCGGGCGCCTGGTCGGCGACCTGCTGCACGACCTGGCGCAGGCGCGCAAGGTCGAGGCGAAGACCCGCGAGCCGGCCAACTTCGCCCAGCTCGGCGTCGCCGACCAGGGCGAGGGCGCCGCCGTGCGCCTGAGCCTGGAACGCAGCGGCGGCGCGCCCCTGGACCTGCTGGTGGGCAAGGCCGCGCAGCAGGGCGGGCGCCTGGTGCGCCAGCCTGGCGACGACCAGGTCTGGCTGATCGACAAGGACCTGCGCCTGCCGCCCGACGAGCTGGACTGGCTGGACCGGCGCATCACCAGCATCCCCTTCGAGAAGATCGCCGAGGTCTCGGTGAGCTACCCCGGCGGGGAAACCCTGACGGTGTTCCGCGACCAGGCCGGGGAGCCCAACCTGCGGGTGCGCCAGTTGCCCAGGGATGCCAAGCTGGCCTACGAGTCCATCGCCAATGGCATGGCCACGCCCTTCGGCGGGCTGACCTTCAGCGAAACGGCGCCGCTGGACCAGGTGCAGTTCAAGGGGCCGACGCGGCTGAGCCTGGCGCTCAGGACCCTCGACGGCGCCAGCCTGGGCGGGCGCGTGCTGGAGCAGGGCGGGCAGAACTGGCTGTTGCTGGAGCGCATCGAGGGCTTCGCCGACGGGCAGGTCCAGGCGCGCAAGGGCTGGGCCTATCGCCTCGAACCCTACCAGTACGAGGCGCTGGCGCGGCACCTGGCCGATTTCACCGCGAAGAACCCCTGAGTGTCCCGGCACTGCCGGCCGGAGGAAATTCCGGCCGGCAGCCGTTGCCTGTCAGTGCGTAAATGTGCGTCGCAGCACACTCGGAATGAAAAAACTTACATCTTCCTTATATCGCCAGAACGCACCAAAATGGCCTTGGAAGCCCCGTGGAATGGCACTTTGGCCAGATTGGCGAGGGTGCCGGCACGAAGGCGAAAAAGTGCTTTCCAGCTGTAACTTTTGATTTATATACTCGGGATCGCGGTCGTCATTGGGGTGTTATTCGAATTGCCTTCCAGCGGCTAAGGCCCTGGACGGTCAACGCGGACAACCTTCCGCCTGTCGAGCCGTTGCAGTCCTCATTCCCGGGGGCCACCCAAAAATAAAATCGCAAGTTGGAGAGTGTGGTAATGGCTGATCGTGAGGTCGGAACCGTCAAGTGGTTCAATGACGCCAAGGGTTATGGATTCATTCAACGCGACAGCGGTCCGGACGTTTTCGTCCACTACCGCGCCATTCGTGGCGAAGGTCACCGCTCCCTGGTCGAAGGCCAGAAAGTGGAGTTCTCGGTGATCCAGGGTCAGAAAGGCCTCCAGGCGGAAGACGTCGCCAAGGTCTGAGCCCCCGAAATCAAAGGCCCGTCGCGAGACGGGCCTTTGTTTTCCAGCCGGCGCCTGGCGCACGGCTGTTCAATGACGGCGCCGCGTACCGCGGAAGCGCCGTTTTCGTGCTTCAGCCGGTACGCCAGGTGATCTCGGCCACGCCCTCGGCGGTCACCTTCAGCCAGCGGTCGGCGTCTTCCTCGCCCTGTTCCTCGCTCCAGCCACCCGGCGCGCAGCGCACCTCCACGCCCAGCGCGGCGTTGGCCGCCTTCGCGCAGGCCAGGTCGTCGTCCCAGGGCGTGGCGTCGCTGTCGATGAACAGGCTGTGCCACTTGCCCACCGCCTGCGGCAGCCAGGTCAGCGGGATCATCCCGCGCGGGCTGTCGGCCAGGCACTTGAAGGTCTCGCCCTGGCGCCGCCAGTCGCTGCAGGGGCCCAGCGCCTCGGCCAGCCAGGCGCCGACGGCGGCCTGGTCGGCGTCCTTCAGGTAGATCTCGATATCCGGTTGGCGCATGGGCGTCCTCGTCAGGGGGTTTGGCGTTCCAGCCAATCGTAGCGTACCGCCACCGTGACCACGAAGGGCTCGGCGAGGATGCGCTCGCGGCGCTGCGGGTTGACCCGCCAGCCGTGCGGCGTCATCGCCAGCAGTGTCTCGCGGGCTTCGCGGCTGTCCAGGGCCAGGCGGAAATTCAGGCTTTCCGTATGGGCCAGGGCCAGGCTCGGCGGCAGGTCGGCCAGGTGCTTGTCGTCGATGTACTCGCGCACCTCGTCGTACAGGCGCTGGCGCAGTTCCAGCAGGTGGTCGCGGGCCGGGCCAAGGCGCAGCACGCCGCCACCGGCCGGCAGCAGGCGGGCCGCCTCGTTCCAGTCGATGGGGCTGAACACGCTGGCCAGCAACTGGCAGCTGGCGTCGGCCAGGGGCACCCGGGCCATGCTGGCGACCATCCAGGTCAGCTGCGGGGCGCGGCGGCAGGCGGCCTTCACCGCCTCGCGGGAGATGTCCAGGGCGTAGCCGTCGCTGCCGGGCAGGGCCTCGGCCAGTTGCGCGGTGTAGTAGCCCTCGCCGCAGCCGATGTCGAGCCAGCGCGCCGGCGCGCGTTCGGCGGCGAGCTCGGCCAGGCGCCGGGCCAGCGGGGCGTAGTGGCCGGCGCCGAGGAATTGGCGGCGGGCCTCGACCATGGCGGCGTTGTCGCCCGGGTCGCGGCTCTTCTTGTGCTGCACCGGCAGCAGGTTCAGGTAGCCCTGGCGGGCGCGGTCGAAGCTGTGCCCGGCGGGGCACTTCACGCCGTTGTCGAGGCGCTCCAGGGGCGCCTGGCAGATCGGGCAGGTGAGCATGTCAGTCCTTGCGCCCGGTGCGCAGCGGGCTCAGCACCGTGAGCAGCGGCAGGCTGCGCTGGCGCAGGTTGAGCTGGTAGCTGCGCAGGGCGTAGCGGCGCTCGGGGGCCGGCGTCGGCGGTGGGATGTCGGGTTGGGTGGCGGCCAGGCAGAAGCCTTTCTTCACATCGCTCATGCCAGCAGCCGCACCAGGGTCTGGTAGTAGATTTCGCTGAGCAGGTCGAGGTCGCTGGCCAGCACCCGCTCGTTGACCTGGTGGATGGTGGCGTTGACCGGGCCCAACTCGACCACCTGGGTGCCCAGGGTGGCGATGAAGCGGCCGTCGGAGGTGCCGCCGGAGGTGGAGGGCTGGGTCTTGCGCCCGGTCACCGCCTGGATGCTGGCGGCCACGGCGTCGAGCAGCTCGCCCGGCTCGGTGAGGAACGGCAGGCCGGACAGCGCCCAGTCGACGTGCCAGTCCAGGCCGTGCTTGTCGAGGATGGCGGCGACGCGCTGCTGCAGCCCCTCCGGGGTGGATTCGGTGGAGAAGCGGAAGTTGAATACCACCACCAGCTCGCCGGGGATGACGTTGGTGGCGCCGGTGCCGCCGTTGATGTTGGAGATCTGGAAGCTGGTCGGCGGGAAGAAGGCGTTGCCGTCGTCCCAGTGCTCGGCGGCCAGTTCGGCCAGGGCCGGGGCGGCCAGGTGGATGGGGTTCTTCGCCAGGTGCGGGTAGGCCACGTGGCCCTGTACGCCGCGTACCCTGAGGACGGCGCCGAGGGAGCCGCGGCGGCCGTTCTTCACCACGTCGCCCACCAGGGTGGTGCTCGAGGGTTCGCCGACGATGCACCAGTCCAGGCGCTCGTTGCGCGCGCGCAGTCGCTCGACCACGGCCTTGGTGCCGTGCTGGGCGGGGCCTTCCTCGTCGCTGGTGATCAGGTAGGCGATGCTGCCGCGGTGGTCCGGGTGCTCGGCGACGAAGCGCTCGGTGGCGATGATCATGGCCGCCAGGCTGCCCTTCATGTCCGCCGCGCCGCGCCCGCAGAGCATGCCGTTGGCGTCGATCAGGGCGTCGAACGGCAGGTGCTGCCAGGCCTGCTCGGGGCCGGTGGGGACCACGTCGGTGTGCCCGGCGAAGCACAGCACCGGGCCTGCGCCACCGTCGCGGCCGGCGCGGCGTGCCCAGAAGTTGTCCACTTCTTCGATGCGCATCGGCTCCAGGTCGAAGCCGCAGGCGGCCAGGCGCTGCATCATCAGCTGCTGGCAGTCGGCATCGACGGGGGTGACGGAGGGCCGGCGGATCAACTCGCAGGCGAGGGCCAGGGTCGGCGACAGGGACATGGGCAAGGCATCCAGGGTGAAACGGAAAAGGCGCACATCTTAAAGCAAAAGCGCGGGGCCGGCGCGTCGTCCGGTCGCACCGGGGCCTACAACGTGCGCGCTGTGTTGGATGGCGCGGGCCCTGCCCGCGATTTCGCGCGCAGGGCGCGCTCCTACAGGGGAATGGTGCGGTGGGGTGGCGGAGCGAATCTTATCCGCGAAACGCGCCGGAACCGCCGGCTATCGCGGACAAGGTCCGCTCCTACAGGGGGATAGCGTGCCTCACGGTGAACTGTAGGAGCGGGCCCTGCCCGCGATTTCGCGCGCAGGGCGCGCTCCTGCAGGGGAATGGTGCGGTGGGGCGGCGTAGGAACGGATCTTATCCGCGAAACGCGCCGGAACCGCCGGCTATCGCGGACAAGGTCCGCTCCTACAGGGGGATACCGTGCCTCTCGGCGAACTGTAGGAGCGGGCCCTGCCCGCGATTTCGCGCGCAGGGCGCGCTCCTACAGAGGCACGGTGCTCAACCCACCTGCTCGGACCCGCTCAGCACCTCTTCCTCGCGTGGGCGCGGCAGCGAGGAGAGCAGGGCCATGATCAGCGCTGCCAGGTAGGGCAGCGACTGCACCAGCAGCATCACCACCCAGAACATCAGGTCCGGGCTGGGCACGCCCTGCACCAGCACGATGCCCAGGGCCGCGCCCCACAGCAGGAGCATGATGAACACTTCCTCGCGGGCCTCCGCCAGGGCCACCAGCAGGCCGTGGCTGGAGCGCATCTTCGGCGTGCGGAAGAAGGGGATGGAACGGGTGACGAAGCCGTACAGCACCGCCTTGGCGATGGTGTGCGACAGCGACAGCCCGGCCAGCGCGGCGAACAGCGCGTCGCGCAGGTTCACGCCCACGGTGCGGCGGTAGAGGAAGAGGATCTTGCCGACCTTGAAGGCGAACAGCGTCAGCGGCAGGATCGCGAAGATCAGCAGCGGCGGGTCGACGCGCTTGGGCACGATGATCATCGCCGCCGACCAGAGCAGCGCGCCGAGGGTGAAGAAGATGTTCATGCCGTCGGCGATCCACGGCAGCCAGCCGGCCACGAAGTGGTAGCGCTGGCCGCCGGTCAGCTTGCTGCCGTCCGGGCCGCGGCCGCGCAGCAGGGCGTCGGTGTGGCGCTTCATGATCTGGATGGCGCCGTAGGCCCAGCGGAAGCGCTGTTTCTTGAAGTCGATGAAGGTGTCGGGCATCAGGCCCTTGCCGTAGCTGCGTTCGAAGTAGGCCGCCGAGAGGCCGCGCTCGAACACCCGCAGGCCCAGCTCGGCGTCCTCGGTGATGCACCATTCGGCCCACTTCAGCGCGTCCAGCACCTGGCGCCGGACCATGGTCATGGTGCCGTGCTCGATGATCGCGTCGCGGTCGTTGCGGGTGACCATGCCGATGTGGAAGAAGCCCTTGTACTCGGCGTAGCACAGGCGCTTGAAGGTGCTCTCGTGCTGGTCGCGGTAGTCCTGGGGCGACTGCACCACGGCGATCTGCGGGTCGGCGAAGTGCGGCACCATGTGCTTGAGCCAGTCCGGCTCGACGCAGTAGTCGGAGTCGATCACCGCGATCACTTCGGCGTTGGGCGCGACGAACTGCAGCGCGTAGTTCAGCGCGCCGCCCTTGAAGCCGGCCAGGGGCGCCACGTGGAAGAAGCGGAAGCGCGGGCCGAGCTGCTCGCAATGGGCCTGCACCGGCTCCCACACCGCCGGGTCCTTGGTGTTGTTGTCGATCACCAGGACCTCGAAGTCCGGGTAGTCGAGCTTCGCCAGGGCGTTCAGCGTCTCCTTGAGCATCTCCGGCGGCTCGTTGTAGCAGGGCACGTGGATGGAGACCTTGGGCCGGTAGGCGTCGGCCGCGGTGACCGGCAGGAACAGGCGGCGGCGCTTGCGCGTCCATACCGCCTCGGCCAGCTCGTGGGCCTCGGTGAACAGCACTATCACCACGCCCAGCGCACCTATGCCCAGCAGCGCGCCGACGGTGATGCTGAACCAGGTGCTGTACTGCTGGCTGTAGTCGTAGCCGATCCACACCAGGATGGACGCGCAGACGAACGAGACCACGGCGAGGAAGGTCCGCCCGCGCTGGCGCAGGGCGCTGCTGTCGATCAGCAGCAGGGTGAAGGTGAGCAGCGCCAGCACCACCGAGGCGATGGCCAGCACCCGCCACTTGGGAATGGCCACCACCGGGCCCTGGAAGTTGAACTTGGGCTGGCGCGCGGCGTTGAACACGCCCCAGTAGGCGCCCACCGAGCCTTCGTCGGTGTACTTCCACGGCTGGTCGAAGGCTTCGACCACGAAGTAGTTGTAGCCCTTCTTGTTCAGCGCGTTGGTCAGCTCGCGCAGGAAGATGGCCTGGTCCGCCTGGGTGGCTGTGGCGCCGCCGCGCATGCGGCCGTTGCTGGGCCAGCCGACCTCGGCCAGCAGCAGCGGCTTCTTCGGGAATTTCAGGCGCAGGTCGCGGGCGCGCTCCAGGACGAACTGCACCGAGTCCTGCATGGGCACGAACTCCCAGTAGGGCAGCACGTGGGCGGCGATCACGTCGACGTGCCTGGCCAGCTCCGGGTACTTCTCATAGATGTGCCACTGCTCGGCGGTGGTCACCGGCACCTTCACCGCGGCGCGGACGCGGTCGAGGTAGCCGATCAACTGGTCCCTGGTGACTTCGCGGCGGAACAGCGCCTCGTTGCCGACTATCACCCGCACCACGCTGCGCGAGCGGTTGGCGATCTCGATGCCGCGGGCGATCTCCGCCTCGTTCTCGGCCTCGTCGGCGCCGATCCAGATGCCCAGGCTGACGCGCATCCCGTACTCCTCGGCGAGGAAGGGGATGTCGGCGAGGCTGCCCTTGGTCGAGTAGGTGCGGATGTTCTCGGTCATCCGCGAGACCAGCTCCAGGTCCGAGCGGATCTGCTCGTCGCTGGGG
This sequence comes from Pseudomonas delhiensis, assembly GCF_900187975.1. Classification (GTDB taxonomy): domain Bacteria; phylum Pseudomonadota; class Gammaproteobacteria; order Pseudomonadales; family Pseudomonadaceae; genus Pseudomonas; species Pseudomonas delhiensis. The sequence continues at coordinate 178,600 of NZ_FZPC01000010.1, forward strand.
TAGCGGCCGCTCTGCGGGCTCTGGTCCAGGCGGAAGGGGGAGAAGGAGAAGCCGGAGATGCTTTCCGGCCAGTCCGGCGCGCTCACCGGCCGGTTGTACAGGGCCCAGACGCCGGTGAGCAGGGCGGCCAGGGCGACCAGGACGACCAGGTTGAGGCCGAATTTGCGTGATGGCATGGAGCGATCGGGTTCCTGTCGGTGTTTCGGGGCCGGGAACGGGCCGGCGCGCATCCTACCCCGCACCCCACTGGGTGTATAGCTCCCGTCCGGCGCCCCGGGGCCGGCGTAGAATGTCGGCAGCGCCCGGCGGCGGTCTTGCCGGGGGTCAATTCGGCCGGCCCTGGCGCCCGCCTTCCTATAGAATGCCGGGCGTTTTTTGCGGAGGCACTGTGATGGTAGTGGACGATCAGCGTTTCGGGGGCATCGCCCGCCTCTACGGCACCCAGGGGCTGGAGCGCCTGGCCGCGGCCCACGTGGCGGTGGTCGGCATCGGCGGCGTCGGCTCCTGGGCGGCCGAGGCCCTGGCGCGCAGCGGCGTTGGCGAGATTTCCCTGTTCGACCTGGACGACGTCTGCGTGACCAACACCAACCGCCAGGTCCATGCCCTGGACGGCGCCGTGGGCAAGCCCAAGGTGGAGGTGATGGCCGAACGCATCCGCGCCATCAACCCGGCGTGCAAGGTCCACGCGGTGGCCGACTTCGTCACCCGCGAGACCATGGCCGAGTGCATCACCAGCGACATGGACTTCGTCATCGACTGCATCGACAGCGTGCCGGCCAAGGCGGCGCTGATCGCCTGGTGCAAGCGGCGCAAGATCCAGATCGTCACCACCGGCGGCGCCGGCGGCCAGGTCGACCCGACCCAGGTCCAGGTGGCCGACCTGAACAAGACCTTCAACGACCCGCTGGCGGCCAAGGTGCGCTCGCTGCTGCGCCGCGACTACAACTTCTCGCGCACGCCGGGCCGCCACTACAGCGTGCCCTGCGTGTTCTCCACCGAGCAGCTGCGCTACCCCAAGCCGGACGGCAGCGTCTGCCAGGCCAAGGGGTTCGTTGGCGAGGGGGTGAAGCTGGACTGCGCGGGTGGTTTCGGGGCGGTGATGATGGTTACCGCCACCTTCGGCATGGCCGCGGCGGCGAGGGCTGTGGATAAGCTGGTGGCGGGGGCGCGGCGGCCTTCGGAGCGTAGCGCGTAGGGCGAATAACCGTTCGCGGTTATCCGCCGTTACACCGCGATCGGTGGTCAATGCCATGGTTGAGCCTGGCGTAGCTTCGAGGGCGGCTTCGTGCTCGGTAGCGAGTGGGGGTCGGCCAAGGTCAGGCGGCGGATAACGCGGAGCGTTATTCGCCCTACGCCTGGATCAGCTCCTGCATCCGTTTCAGCACCGCATTCAAGCCATTGCTGCGTGACGGGGAGAGTTGGCGGCCCAGGCCGAGGTCGTTGAACCACTGGGCCAGGTCGAGTTGCGCCAGTTCTTCGCCGGGCAATCCCTGCACCCGCGCCAGCAGCAATGCCAGCAACCCGCGCAACAGCCGCGCATCGCTGGTCGCGCGGAAATGCCAGGCGCCATCGCGCTGCTCCGCCACCAGCCACACCAGGCTTTCGCAGCCGTGGACGCGGTTGGCTTCGCTGCGTTCTTCCTCGCCCAGCGGTTCCAGCTTGTCGCCCCATTGCATCAGCAGGCGCGCGCGCTGTTCCCAGGAAGGCTGGCCGGCGAAGGCTTCCAGCGCCTGGCGGGCGGTTTTGGGCAGGCTCATCGCAGCAGCTCCAGGGCGCCGTCCAGGGCGTGGAAGAAGCGTTCCAGGTCGGTGCCGTCGTTGTACGGGCCCAGGGACACGCGGATGGCGCCGGGCAGGCCCAGGTGCTTGAGCAGCGGCATGGCGCAGTGGTGCCCGGCGCGCACCGCCACGCCCTGTTCGGTGAGCAGGTGGGCGAGGTCGGCGCTGTGCACGTCCCGCACCACGAAGCTGGCCAGCGCCGCCTGGGGTTCGCCCAGCAGGCGCACGCCGTCGCGGGCGCGCAGGCCAGCCAGCAGTTGCGCATGCAGCACGGCCTCGTGGGCGGCCAGCTCCGCGGCGTCCTGGCGGGCCAGCCAGTCCAGGCTGGCGCCCAGGCCGATCACCGCGCCAATGGCCGGGGTACCGGCCTCGAAGCCCAGCGGCGCCGGGCGGAAGTGCGCGTTCTGGTAGTCGGCGTTCTGCACCATCTCGCCACCGAACTGCCAGTGGCGCAGGCGCGCCAGCGCCTCCGCGCGGCCCCAGAGCACGCCCAGGCCCTCGGGGCCGTAGAGCTTGTGGCTGGAGAACACGTAGAAGTCGCAGCCCAGGGCAGACAGGCTGTGGCGGCCATGGACCACGCCCTGGGCGCCGTCCACCACGCTCAGCGCGCCTTGTGCGCGGGCCTGGGCCAGCAGTTCCGGCAGGGGCTGCCAGGTGCCGAGCACGTTGGACAACTGGCTGACGGCCAGCAGCCGGGTATGCGGGCCGATCAGTTGCCGGGCGGCCTCGAGGTCGATCACCCCGCGGTCGTCCAGCGGCAGCACCACCAGCTTCGCCCCGCGGCGCAGCGCCAGTTGCTGCCAGGGCAGCAGGTTGGCGTGGTGCTCCAGGGCGCTGACGGCGATCTCGTCGCCTTCGCCGAACAGCGGCTCCAGGCCGTAGGCCAGCAGGTTCAGTGCCTCGGTGGCGCCATGGGTGAACACCAGCTGTTCCGGGCTGCCCGCATCCAGCCAGTGCGCCAGGCGCGTGCGCGTCGCCTCGAAGGCGCGGGTGGCGCGCTCGCCGGGCAGGTGCTGGGCGCGGTGCACGTTGGCGGCGCCGCTGGCGTAGTAGCCGGCCAGGGCGTCGAGCATGGCCTGGGGCTTCTGCGCGGTGGCGGCGCTGTCCAGGTAGGTCTGCTCCTCGGCTGCCAGCGCGGCGAGGGCGGGGAAGGCGGAGCGCCAGGGGGAATGCAAAGCCATAAGCTTCAAGCCTCAAGCTGCAAGCCAAAGTGCCTTTACTTGCAGCTTAGGGCTTGCAGCTTGTCGCTTCCCGTCTCAGTTATGCGCGTGCAGCGCTTCGTTCAGCTCGATGGCGGTCTTGTTGGTCTTGCACTCCACCGCGCCGGTCTGGGAGTTGCGGCGCAGCAGCAGGTCCGGCTGGCCGGCCAGCTCGCGGCCCTTGACCACCTTGACCAGGTTGTTCTGGTCGTCCAGCAGGGCGATCTTGGTGCCGGCGGTGACGTACAGGCCGGCCTCGACGATGTTGCGGTCGCCCAGCGGGATGCCGATGCCGGCGTTGGCGCCGATCAGGCAGCCTTCGCCGACGCTGATGACGATGTTGCCGCCGCCGGACAGGGTGCCCATGGTCGAGCAGCCGCCGCCCAGGTCCGAGCCCTTGCCGACGAACACGCCGGCGGAGACGCGGCCTTCGATCATGCCCGGGCCGGCGGTGCCGGCGTTGAAGTTGACGAAGCCTTCGTGCATCACGGTGGTGCCTTCACCGATGTAGGCGCCCAGGCGCACGCGGGCGGTGTCGGCGATGCGCACGCCGGCCGGGACCACGTAGTCGGTCATTTTCGGGAACTTGTCCACCGAGAAGACTTCCAGCAGCTTGCCCTTCAGGCGCGCTTCCAGTTGCAGCTCGGCCAGCTCGGCCAGGTCGACGGCGCCGATGTTGGTCCAGGCCACGTTCGGCAGCAGCGGGAAGATGCCCGACAGGTTGACGCCGTGCGGCTTGACCAGGCGGTGCGAGAGCAGGTGCAGCTTCAGGTACGCCTCGGGGGTGGAGGCGGGGGCGGCGTCTTCGGCCAGCAGGGTGGCGACCAGCGGCTTCTGGCTTTCGGCCAGGCGGTTGAGCAGCGCGGCCTGGGCCGGGGCGATGGTCTTCAGCGCGTCGGCCAGTTGGTAGGCCTGCTGGTTGCTGAAGGCGATGGCCTGGTTGCCGGCTTCGTAGCCGAGGATCGGCGCGACGGCGGCGACCAGCTCGGCGGCCGGGTTCAGCAGCGGTTGCGCGTAGAAGACTTCCAGCCAGGCGTCCTGGCGGTTCTGGGTGCCGACGCCGAAGGCCAGGCTGAACAGGGATTGGGACATGTGCGGTTCCTCGAAAAACGGTGGAAGGTGTCAGGCCAGCGCGGCGGCGTACTGGTCGGGCTTGAAGCCCACCAGGGTGCGGTCGCCGAGGTCGAGCACCGGGCGCTTGATCATCGACGGCTGGGCGAGCATCAGCTCGATGGCGCGGGCTTCGTCGAGGTCGGCCTTCTGCGCCTCGTCGAGCTTGCGGAAGGTGGTGCCGGCGCGGTTGAGGACCGTCTGCCAGCCGTGCTCGGCGCACCACTGCTGCAGGTGCGCGCGGTCTATTCCGCTAGTCTTGTAGTCGTGGAAGGCATAGTCGACGCCATGTTCCTCCAGCCAGGTGCGGGCTTTCTTCATGGTGTCGCAGGCCTTGATTCCGTAGATGGTCCGCTGGGTCACGGGCGGCGCTCCTCGTCGTTCCTTTGGCAAGCGCGGGATTATGCCATTTTCCCGCGAAGTTGCGGGGGCGGGGAAGGCGGGGCGGACCTTTCGTCATTGCAATAGTCTATTGCCCGACCGGGAGCTGATGGAGCGTGTCTCTGGATGTTTCAATGTGGCGCCGCGAACTGACGACCGGGAGATCGTCGATGCAAACCGTGTATACCGTGCTCATCCTCTTGCTGGTGGTCGGGGGCACCCGCCTGGTGGCACAGTTGCTGCCCTTGCCGCTGCCGCTGATCCAGATCGCCTCGGGGGCGGTCCTGGCCTGGCCCAGCCTGGGGTTGCACGTGGCGCTGGACCCGGAGCTGTTCATGTTCCTGTTCATCCCGCCGTTGCTGTTCGCCGACGGCTGGCGCATGCCCAAGGGCGAGTTCTGGCAGATGCGCTGGCCGATCCTGACCCTGGCCTTCGCCCTGGTGCTGTTCACCGTGGCCGGCGGCGGGGCCTTCATCCACCTGCTGATTCCCGAGATCCCCTGGGCCGCCGCCTTCGCCCTGGCCGCGGTGCTGTCGCCCACCGACGCCCTGGCGGTGTCGGCCATCGCCCAGAACCGCCTGCCGCGGCGGCTGATGCACGTGCTCCAGGGCGAGGCGCTGATGAACGACGCCTCGGGCCTGGTGGCCTTCAAGTTCGCCATCGCGGCGGCCATGACCGGGGCCTTCTCGCTGCTCGACGCCAGCCTCAGTTTCCTCCTCGTGGCCATCGGCGGCCTGGCCTGCGGCGTGGTGCTGAGCTGGCTGCTGGGGCGCATCCGCGGCTGGATGATCCGCCGCGGCTGGGACGACCCGGCCACCCACGTGGTGCTGATGCTGCTGCTGCCGTTCGCCGTGTACATGGTCGCCGAGGAGTTCGGCGTGTCCGGCATCCTCGCGGCGGTGGCGGCGGGCATGATGCAGAGCTGGACCGACCTGCTGCCGCGGCAGACCAACACCCGCGTGCTCAACCGCAGCGTCTGGTCGATGTTGGAGTTCGCCTTCAACGGCGTGGTGTTCCTGCTGCTGGGCCTGCAGTTGCCGGACATCCTCAAGTCGGTGACGCACCACGCCGGCGACAGCCTGTGGCGTTCCTCGCTGCTGCTGTTCTACGTGCTGGCGGTGTACGCGGTGCTGATCCTGCTGCGCTTCGCCTGGGTCTGGTGCTACTGGAAGCTGTCGCTGCGCTTCGAGCGCTGGTGGGGCATCGAGCTGGGCGGCAAGCCCGGCGAGCCGGTGCTGCGGCTGTCGGCGATCTCGGCGCTGGGCGGGGTGCGCGGGGCGGTGACCCTCGCCGGCGTGCTCTCGGTGCCGCTGCTGCTGGGCAGCGGCGAGCCCTTCCCGCAGCGCGACCTGATCATCTTCATCGCCGCCGGGGTGATCCTGGTGTCGCTGCTGGCGGCCACCCTGGGCCTGCCGGTCCTGCTCAAGGGCCTGCCGGTGGCCAGCAACGACCAGTCGGAGCTGGAGTTCCGTTCGGTATGGCGGCACACGGCGGTGGCGGCCATCCACATGCTGGAGAAGGAGGAAATGCCGGCCGGCGAGAAGGTGGATGCCGAGGAGGCGACGCGGCTGGCGGAGGTGAAGGCGCGGCTGATGGCCGAGTACCGCCAGCAGCTGGACCCGGCGCCGGACAGCGCCGAGGCCCGGCAGCGCGCCCGCAGCCTGGAGGTGGCCGACCAGGCCCTGCGCATCAAGGCGCTGCGCACCCAGCGCCTGGAGCTGTACCGCCTGCGCCGGGAGAACCTGGTGGACGACGAGACCATGCGCAAGGTGCTGGCCGACCTGGACTCCCAGGAGGCCTGGCTGACCAGCAAGGCGGGGCGGTGGGTGTAGGGCGGCTGCAGGCGGCAGGCGGCAGGCGGCTTCGAGCTTGACCATGGCGCGGGCTGAAGCCCAGGTGAAACGGCGTATAACCGCGAACGGTTATACGCCCTACGTCAAGGGTGGGCTCGGCGTAGGGCGAATAACGCTCCGCGTTATCCGCCGTTTGGCCTTGGCTACAGGCGGCTCCGGGCTTGAACTGGGCTGGCCTGGACGAACCGCTTGATCCGCTCGGCCGCTTCCACGCACTCGGCCAGCGGGGCCACCAGGGCCATGCGCACGCGGTTGGCGCCGGGGTTCTCGCCGTCCACTTCGCGGGACAGGTAGGAGCCCGGCACCACGGTGACGTGCTGTTGGTCGAACAGGCCGCGGCAGAACTCGGTGTCGGCGATGGGCGTCTTCGCCCACAGGTAGAAGCTGCCGTCCGGGCGCTGCACGTCGAGCACGTCCTGGAGGATGTCCAGCACCGCGTCGAACTTCTCGCGGTACAGGTCGCGGTTGGCGCGCACGTGGTCCTCGTCCTGCCAGGCGGCGATGCTGGCCAGTTGCGTCTGCACCGGCATGGCGCAGCCGTGGTAGGTGCGGTAGAGGAGGAATTTCTTCAGCACCTCGGCGTCGCCGGCGACGAAGCCCGAGCGCAGGCCCGGCAGGTTGGAGCGCTTGGACAGGCTGTGGAACACCACGCAGCGCCTGAAGTCCGAGCGGCCCAGTTCGGCGCAGGCGCTGAGCAGGCCGGGCGGCGGGTTGCCTTCGTCGAAGTACAGCTCGCTGTAGCACTCGTCGGCGGCGATCAGGAAGTCGTGCTGGTCGGCCAGGGCGATCAGCTGCTTCAGGGTGTCCATGGGCACCAGCGCGCCGGTGGGGTTGCCCGGGGAGCAGAGGAAGAGGATCTGGCAGCGCTGCCAGACCTCCGCGGGCACCGCGTCGAAGTCCGGGTTGAAGCCGTTCCCGGCGCGGCAGGCCAGGTAGTGCGGCTGGGCGCCGGCCAGCAGGGCCGCGCCCTCGTAGATCTGGTAGAAGGGGTTGGGGCTGACCACCAGGCCCTGCCGGCTGCGGTCGACCACGGCCTGGGTGAAGGCGAACAGCGCCTCGCGGGTGCCGTTCACCGGCAGCACGTGGCGCGCCGCGTCCAGCCAGCCGGCGGGGACGCCGAAGCGGCGCCCGCACCAGGCGGCGATGGCTTCGCGCAGGGCCGGCAGGCCCAGGGTGGTCGGGTATACCGCCAGTTGGTCGAGGTTGTCGGCCAGGGCCTTGGCCACGAACGCGGGCGAGCGGTGCTTGGGCTCGCCGATGGACAGCGCGATGTGCGGCAGCCCGGCCGGCGGCTGGGCGCCGGCGAGCAGGGCGCGGAGCTTCTCGAAGGGGTAGGGCTGGAGCAGGTCGAGGTCTGGGTTCATGTAAGTCGCTCGTCAGATGCTGATGCGGACCGGAACGGTTTCCTGGCCGTTGGCCTGTGACAGTTGCTCGACCAGGGCCGCCTGCAGTCGCTTGCACAGGTCCGGGTCGGAGAGTGGCTGGTTGTGCGCGTCGGTGACGTAGAACACGTCCTCCACGCGCTCGCCGAGGGTGGCGATCTTGGCGTTCTGCACCGACAGGTCGAAGTCCAGGAACAGCCCGCCGATGCGCGCCAGCAGGCCCGGGCGGTCGGGGGCGATGACCTCGAGCACGCTGACCTGGCGCGAGGCGTCGGTGGAGATGGTCACCAGCGGCGCGAAGGCGAAGTGCTTGAGCTGCCGGGGCACGCGGCGCTGGATGATGGTCGGGTAGTCGTCGGGGTTCTTCAGCGCGTCCACCAGGCCCTGGCGGATCTCGGCGATCCGCTGGGGATTGTCGCCGATCGAGCCGCCATCGGCGTCGAGCACTATGTAGGTGTCGAGGGTGAACAGGCTGGTGGAGGTGATGATCCGCGCATCCTGGATGTTCAGGTTGAGCTGGTCCATCGCCGCCACGGTCACGGCGAAGAAGTCGTGCTGGTCGGCGGCGTAGATGAAGATCTGGGTGCCGCCCTCGAACTCGCGCTGGGTGGTTTCCTTGATCAGCACCAGCGGCGTGCCGTCGTGCGGGTGCTGGAGGATGGCCTCGGTGTGCCAGGCCACGTCGGCGGCGCTGTGGCGCAGGAAGTAGTCGTCGCCCAGCTGGCTCCAGAGCTGCTCGGCGTCGTCCTGGTCGATGCCGTCGCGGACCAGGATGTCGATGGCCGCGCTCTGCGTCTGGCGGATCTGCTCCTCGCGGTCCAGCGGGTTCTCCAGGCCGCGGCGCAGGGCGCGCTTGGTCTCGGTGTAGAGCTGGCGCAGCAGGCTGGCGCGCCAGGAGTTCCACAGGCTCGGGTTGGTGGCGTTGATGTCGGCCACGGTGAGCACGTAGAGGTAGTCCAGGCGCGTCTGGTCGCCCATCAGCTGGGCGAAGTCGAAGATCACCTGCGGGTCGGAGAGGTCCTTGCGCTGCGCGGTGGTGGACATCACCAGGTGGTTCTGCACCAGCCAGCTGACCAGTTGGGTGTCCCACTGCGGCAACTGGTGGCGCTGGCAGAACAGCTCGGCATCCACCGCGCCCAGCTCGGAATGGTCGCCGCCGCGGCCCTTGGCGATGTCGTGGTAGAGGCCGGCGATGTAGATCAGCTCCGGCTTGGGCAGGCGCTCCATGATCTTGCTGGCCAGCGGGTACTTCTCGGCCATGTCCGGGCGCTGCAGCTTGCGCAGGTGCTTGATCAGGTTGAGGGTGTGGGCGTCCACCGTATAGATGTGGAACAGGTCGTGCTGCATCTGCCCGATGATCAGGCCGAACTCCGGCAGGTAGCGGCCGAGGATGCCGTAGCGGTTCATCCGCCGCAGGTTGCGGTGGATGCCTTCCTTGCACTTGAACAGCTCGATGAACAGGCTGGTGTTGCGGATATCGTGGCGGAACTCGTCGTCGATCAGGTGCCGGCTGTCGCGCAGCAGGCGGATGGTGTCGGCGCGCACGCCCTTGATTTCCGGGTGCTGGGCCATCAGCACGAAGATTTCCAGCAGGGCGAAGGGGGTGCGCTTGAAGACGTTGGCGTTGGTCACCTCCAGGTAGCCGTCGCGGACCTGGAAGCGGCTGTTCAGCGGCGTCACGTTGCCGCCTTCGCCGGCGCGCAGGATGACTTCCTCGAAGTGCTGCATGATCAGGTCGTTCAGCTCGGAGACCGCCATCACCACCCGGTAGTACTTCTGCATGAAGCGCTCGACGGCCAGCTTGGCGTCGCTGTCCTGGTAGCCGAGCATGCCGGCGATGCGCCGCTGGTGGTCGAACAGCAGGCGGTCCTCGGCGCGCCCGGCGAGCATGTGCAGGGCGTAGCGGACCTTCCAGAGGAACTCCTGGCAGGAAGCCAGCACGCTGGACTCGCTTTCCACCAGGAAGCCTTCCTTGACCAGCGCGTGCAGGTTGAGGCTGCCGAAATGGCGGCGGGCCACCCAGAGGATGGTCTGGATGTCGCGCAGCCCGCCGGGGGAGCCCTTCACGTTGGGCTCCAGGTTGTATTCGGTGTCGTTGTACTTGGTGTGGCGGTGGATCTGCTCCTTGCGCTTGGCCAGGAAGAACTGGCCGCTGGGCCACATCTGGCTGCTGGCCGTGGCTTCGAGCATGCGCTGGCGCAGGTGGTCGGGGCCGGAGATGGTCCGGCACTCCATCAGGTTGGTCACCACCGTCAGGTCGGCGCGCGCCTCCTCGGCGCATTCGGCCACCGAGCGCACGCTCTGGCCGACTTCCAGGCCGATGTCCCAGAGCAGGGTGAGGAAGCCCTCGATGGGCTCGCGGAAGACTTCCTGGTCCTCGCCCTCGAGCAGGATCAGGATGTCGATGTCCGAGTGCGGGTGCAGCTCGCCGCGGCCGTAGCCGCCCACCGCCACCAGGGCGATGTCGGCGTCCTCGCACCAGGCGAAGCGCTGCCAGGCCTGCTGCAGGATCTGGTCGACGAACCAGGCGCGGTCCTCGATCAGCCGGCGGATGTCACGGCCGCCGTTGAAGCGCGCGTCCAGCACCTCGTTGGCCTGGCGGATGGCCTTCTTGAAGGCGGGGATGGGGCTGGATTTGAGGGCCAGTTCCGCCTGGAACTGCCCAGGGTCGAACAACTCGGGATCCACCTGCGGCATGGCGGCCTTCCTGATTCTGGGATGGGGGAGGGCAGGGGCAAGTCATCGACCGGGCCTGGGGCGCATGGCGCCAGGCCCGGCGAGGGTGCCGGGCCGGGATTTCTATGTTCTACCCAGCCGTCGGCGAGATTGCAAACGCCGCTCACGCGCTGGTGCGCGGGAAGCTCTCGTCGTTGCGCAGGGTGAGGATCTCGTAGCCGTCGGCGGTCACCAGCACGGTGTGCTCCCACTGGGCGGAAAGCTTGCGGTCCTTGGTGATGGCGGTCCAGCCGTCGCCCAGCAGGCGGGTTTCCGGGCGGCCCTGGTTGATCATCGGCTCGATGGTGAAGATCATCCCTTCCTTGAGCTCCAGGCCGGTGCCGGCGCGGCCGTAGTGCAGCACCTGGGGCTCCTCGTGGAACACCTTGCCGATGCCGTGGCCGCAGTACTCGCGCACCACCGAGAAGCCGTTCTTCTCGGCGTACTTCTGGATTACCTCGCCGATGTCGCCCAGGCGCGCGCCGGGCTTGACCACGGCGATGCCCTTGTACATGCATTCCTGGGTGATCTGGCACAGGCGGTCGGCCCATTCCGGGGTCTTGCCGACCAGGAACATCTTGCTGGTGTCGCCGTGGTAGCCGTCCTTGATGACGGTGATGTCGATGTTGACGATGTCGCCTTCCTTGAGCGGCTTCTCGTTGGGGATGCCGTGGCAGACCACGTGGTTGATCGAGGTGCAGATGGACTTGGGGAAGCCCTTGTAGTTCAGGGGCGCGGGGATGGCCTGCTGGACGTTGACTATATAGTCGTGGCAGATGCGGTCCAGTTCGTCGGTGGTGACCCCGGGCTTGACGTGCTCGCCGATCATTTCCAGCACCTCGGCGGCCAGGCGGCCGGCGATGCGCATTTTCTCGATGTCTTCGGGCGTCTTGATGGTGACGGTCATAGAATTCTCGGACGCGGGCGGAAAAGGGCAATGGTAACAGTTTCGAGGGCGGCAGGCTGCAGGCGGCAGGCTACAGGCAGGAGCGGGGGTGTAGCGGGGCGCTTTGCGCTTGGCCTGCAGCCTACCGCCTGTAGCCTGCAGCAGCTTTCTGTGATATAAAGCGCCCCGCTTTTGCAGGCTATGCCCCGCAGGAGCCTAACCCACACATGCATCGACACGATGACCTGGGTGCCTTCTCGCCACGTGCGGAGGGTTGGTCATTGGGATGCATGGAGGCCCAACCCGACTTATCGAGGAACTATCATGTCCCAAGTCAACATGCGCGATATGCTGAAGGCCGGTGTGCACTTCGGCCACCAGACCCGTTACTGGAACCCGAAAATGGGCAAGTTCATTTTCGGCGCGCGCAACAAGATCCACATCATCAACCTGGAAAAGACCCTGCCGATGTTCAACGAGGCCCTGACCTTCGTTGAGCGCCTGGCCTCGGGCAAGAACAAGATCCTGTTCGTCGGCACCAAGCGTTCCGCCGGCAAGATCGTTCGCGAAGAAGCCGCCCGTTGCGGCATGCCGTACGTCGACCACCGTTGGCTGGGCGGCATGCTCACCAACTACAAGACCATCCGTCAGTCGATCAAGCGCCTGCGCGAGCTGGAAACCCAGCAGCAGGACGGCACCTTCGACAAGCTGACCAAGAAAGAAGCCCTGATGCGCACCCGTGATCTGGAAAAACTGGATCGCAGCCTGGGCGGCATCAAGGACATGGGCGGCCTGCCGGACGCCCTGTTCGTGATCGACGTCGACCACGAGCGCATCGCCATCACCGAAGCCAACAAGCTGGGTATCCCGGTCATCGGCATCGTCGATACCAACAGCAGCCCGGAAGGCGTCGACTACGTCATCCCCGGTAACGATGACGCCATCCGTGCCGTGCAACTCTACCTGAGCTCGATGGCTGAAGCCGTACTGCGCGGCAAGCAGAACGCCGTGGGCGGCGCCGACGAGTTCGTCGAGGAAGCGCCGGCCGAATCCGCCGAAGGCTGATTCCAGGACGTCCAGACGTCCAGCGGTGCGCAAAAAGGGGGCCTGGCCCCCTTTTTGCCACTCCCGAATTCCGCCCGGCCCGCCGGGCGATCTGGTTTTGAGAGCAACTCAAGAGGATTTGCAAATGGCAGAGATCACTGCAGCACTGGTTAAAGAACTGCGCGAGCGCACCGGCCAGGGCATGATGGAGTGCAAGAAGGCCCTGGTTGCCGCTGAAGGCGACATCGAGAAGGCCATCGACGACATGCGCGCTTCGGGCGCCATCAAGGCTGCCAAGAAGGCCGGCAACATCGCCGCCGAAGGTTCCATCGCGGTGAAAGTGGCCGACGACGCCAAGGCCGCCACCATCATCGAAGTCAACTCGCAGACCGACTTCCTGGCCCTGCAGGACGACTTCAAGAACTTCGTCGCCGCCAGCCTGGACAAGGCTTTCGCGCAGAAGCTGACCGACGCCGCTCCGCTGATCGCCGAGCAGGAGTCCGCCCGTGAGGCCCTGGTCGCCAAGTGCGGCGAGAACGTCAACATCCGTCGTCTGGCCCGCGCCGAAGGCGACGTGGTTGGCGCCTACCTGCACGGTCATCGCATCGGCGTACTGGTCACCCTGAAAGGCGGCAACGCCGAGCTGGCCCGTGACATCGCCATGCACGTGGCTGCCAGCAACCCGCAGTTCCTGGACCCGTCGCAGGTTTCCGAGGACGCCGTGGCCAAGGAAAAGGAAATCTTCCTGGCGCTGAACGCCGACAAGATCGCCGGCAAGCCGGAGAACATCGTCGAGAACATGGTCAAGGGCCGTATCGCCAAGTTCCTCGCCGAAGCCAGTCTGGTCGAGCAGGCGTTCGTCAAGGACCCGGAAGTCAAGGTCGGCGACCTGGCCAAGAAAGCCGGCGCTGAAATCGTCTCCTTCATTCGTTTCGAAGTAGGCGAGGGCATCGAGAAGGTCGAGGCCGACTTCGCTGCCGAGGTTGCTGCTCAAGTAGCTGCATCCAAGCAATAAGACGGTTTCCACCGTCGCCCCGGAAGAGGCTGCCCGCTCGCGCGTGCGGCCTCTTCGTCAAAGTGGGGAGGCCATTCGGGGCGGTCTCCGCGGCTTCGCACCGTTCGTCGGTTCGCGGCGCTGCTAGCCTGGTAGGGCCAGGCTTCCCCGACAGGCGCCCGGTCAGGCGCCCCGCATTCCACATCGCCGCAGGAGAAAAAGGTCATGGCTCAGCAGCTGAGCGCACGTCAACCTCGCTATAAACGCATTCTTCTAAAACTGAGCGGCGAAGCCCTGATGGGCAGCGAAGAGTTCGGTATCGACCCGAAAGTCCTGGACCGCATGGCCCTGGAGATCGGCCAGCTGGTCGGCATCGGCGTCCAGGTCGGCCTGGTCATCGGCGGCGGCAACCTGTTCCGCGGCGCGGCGCTGTCGGCGGCCGGCATGGACCGCGTCACCGGCGACCACATGGGCATGCTGGCCACCGTGATGAACGGCCTGGCCATGCGCGACGCCCTGGAGCGCTCGAACATCACCGCCATCGTCATGTCGGCCATCAGCATGGTCGGCGTCACCGACCACTACGACCGCCGCAAGGCCATGCGCCACCTCGCCAGCGGCGAAGTGGTGATCTTCTCCGCCGGCACCGGCAACCCCTTCTTCACCACCGATTCCGCCGCCTGCCTGCGCGCCATCGAAATAGATGCTGACGTGGTGCTGAAGGCGACCAAGGTCGATGGTGTGTACACTGCCGATCCGTTCAAGGACCCGAACGCCGAGAAGTTCGAGCGCCTGACCTACGATGAAGTGCTCGACCGCAAGCTGGGCGTGATGGACCTGACCGCCATCTGCCTGTGCCGCGACCAGAAAATGCCGCTGCGGGTGTTCAACATGAACAAGCCGGGCGCGCTGCTGAATATTGTTGTTGGTGGTGCCGAGGGCACCCTGATCGAGGAGGATTGACATGATCAACGAGATCAAGAAAGAAGCGCAGGAGCGCATGGGCAAGACCCTGGAGGCCCTGGGCCACGCCTTCGCCAAGATCCGCACCGGCCGTGCGCACCCGAGCATCCTGGACAGCGTCATGGTGTCCTACTACGGCTCCGACACCCCGCTGCGCCAGGTCGCCAACGTCACCGTCGAGGACTCCCGCACCCTGGCCCTGAACGTGTTCGACAAGAGCATGATCCAGGCGGTCGAGAAGGCCATCATGACCTCCGACCTGGGCCTGAACCCGGCCACCGCCGGCACCACCATCCGCGTGCCGATGCCGGCCCTCACCGAGGAAACCCGCAAGGGCTTCACCAAGCAGGCCCGCGCCGAGGCCGAGCAGGCCCGCGTCTCCGTGCGCAACATCCGCCGCGACGCCCTCGCCCAGCTCAAGGACCTGCAGAAGGAAAAGGAAATCAGCGAGGACGAAGAGCGCCGCGCCGGGGACGAGGTGCAGAAGCTCACCGACAGGTTCGTCGCCGAGATCGACAAGGCCCTCGAGGCCAAGGAAGCGGACCTGATGGCCGTCTGACGGTCGGGTTGCACTCATGGACAAGACCAAGCAGGTGGCTGCGGTGCCACGTCACGTGGCCATCATCATGGACGGCAACAACCGTTGGGCGAAGAAGCGCCTGATGCCCGGCGTCGCCGGGCACAAGGCCGGCGTCCACGCGGTTCGCGCGGTGGTCAAGACCTGTGCCGAGGCGGGCGTCGAGATACTGACGCTGTTCGCCTTCTCCAGCGAGAACTGGCAGCGTCCGGTCGACGAGGTCGGCGCGCTCATGGAGCTGTTCCTCATGGCCCTGCGCCGCGAGGTGCGCAAGCTCGACGAGAACGGCATCCGCCTGCGCATCATCGGCGACCGCAGCCGCTTCCATCCGGAGCTGCAGGCCGCCATGCGCGAGGCGGAGAACCTCACGGCCGGCAACAAGGGGCTGCTGCTGCAGGTGGCGGCCAACTACGGCGGCCAGTGGGACATCACCCAGGCCGCCCAGCGCCTGGCCCGCGAAGTGCAGGCCGGGCACCTGGCGCCGGACGACATCAGCCCCGAGCTGATCCAGGGGTGCCTGACCACCGGCGACCAGCCGCTGCCGGACCTGTGCATCCGCACCGGCGGCGAGCACCGCATCAGCAACTTCCTGCTGTGGCAGCTGGCCTACGCCGAGCTCTACTTCTCCGATCTCTACTGGCCGGACTTCAAGAGCGCGGCGATGCGCGAAGCGCTGGCCGACTACGCCACCCGCCAGCGTCGCTTCGGCAAGACCAGCGAGCAGGTGCAGGCCGAGGCCCCCCCGTCATGCTGAAACAACGGATCCTCACGGCGCTGGTGCTGCTGCCCGTCGCGCTGGGTGGTTTCTTCCTCCTCGATGGCGCCGCCTTCGCGCTGTTCATCGGCCTGGTGGTGACCCTCGGCGCCTGGGAATGGGCGCGCCTGGCCGGCTACCACGAACAGCCGGCCCGCGTCGGCTATGCCGGCGTGGTCGCGCTGCTCATGCTGCTGCTGTACTGGCTGCCGCAACTGGCCGGCGCCGTGCTGCTGCTGGCGGTGCTCTGGTGGCTGCTGGCGACCGTGATGGTGCTGACCTACCCGGACAGCGCCTCCAGCTGGGGCGGCCGCTGGCGCCGGCTGCTGATCGGCCTGCTGATCCTGCTGCCGGCCTGGCAGGGCCTGGTGGTGCTCAAGCAGTGGCCGCTGGCCAACTGGCTGATCGTCGCGGTCATGGTCCTGGTCTGGGCCGCCGACATCGGCGCCTACTTCTCCGGCAAGGCCTTCGGCAAGCGCAAGCTGGCGCCGCGGGTCAGCCCCGGCAAGAGCTGGGAAGGCTTCTACGGCGGCCTGGCGCTGAGCCTGGCGATCACCTTCGCGGTGGCCATCTACCGTGACTGGTCGGTGCGCGAGCTGCTGCTGGCGCTGCCGTGCGCGGCCGTGGTGGTGGCGCTGTCGGTGGTCGGCGACCTGACCGAAAGCATGTTCAAGCGCGAATCCGGCCTGAAGGACAGCAGCAACCTGCTGCCGGGCCACGGCGGCGTCCTCGACCGCATCGACAGCCTCACCGCGGCCATTCCGGTCTTCACCGCGCTGCTCTGGGCCACCGGTTGGGGTACGCCATGAGCGCGCCGCAGCAGGTCTGCGTGCTGGGCGCCACCGGCTCCATCGGCCTGAGCACCCTGGACGTCCTCGCGCGGCATCCGCAGCGTTACAGCGTCTTCGCCATCACCGGGCATTCCCGCCTCGCCGAGCTGGAAGCCCTGTGCCTGGCCCATCGGCCGCGCTTCGCGGTGGTCGCCCGCGACGAGCAGGCCCGCCACTTGCAGGGCGCCCTGCGGGCGGCCGGCCTGGACACCCGCGTGCTGGCGGGCGAGCCGGGGCTGTGCGAGGTCGCCGGCCATCCCGAGGTGGACGTGGTCATGGCCGCCATCGTCGGCGCGGCCGGCCTCAAGCCGACCTTGGCGGCGGTGCAGGCCGGCAAGCGCGTGCTGCTGGCCAACAAGGAGGCGCTGGTGATGTCCGGCGCCCTGTTCATGCACGAAGTGCAGGCCCACGGCGCGGTGCTGCTGCCGATCGACAGCGAGCACAATGCCATCTTCCAGTGCATGCCCGGCGACTACGCTCGCGGCCTGGAGCCGGTCGGCGTGCGGCGCATCCTGCTGACCGCCTCCGGCGGCCCGTTCCGCGAGACGCCGCTGGAGCGACTGGCGGAGGTCTCCCCGGAGCAGGCCTGCGCCCATCCCAACTGGTCCATGGGGCGGAAGATCTCCGTCGACTCGGCCAGCATGATGAACAAGGGGCTGGAGCTGATCGAGGCCTGCTGGCTGTTCGATGCCTCGCCGTCGAAGGTCGAGGTGGTGATCCACCCGCAGAGCGTGATCCATTCCCTGGTCGACTACGTGGACGGCTCGGTGCTCGCCCAACTGGGCAACCCCGACATGCGCACACCCATCGCCCACGCCCTGGCCTGGCCCGAGCGCATCGATTCCGGGGTATCCCCGCTGGATTTGTTCAGCATCGCCCGCCTGGACTTCCAGGCGCCCGACGAGCAGCGCTTCCCCTGCCTGCGCCTGGCGCGCCAGGCGGCCGAGGCGGGCGGCAGCGCGCCGGCGATGCTCAATGCCGCCAACGAGGTGGCGGTGGCCGCATTCCTCGAACGGCGCATCCGTTTCACCGAGATCGCGGTTATCATCGACGAGGTGCTGAACCGCGAGGCGGCCACGCCGGTCGAAAGCCTCGACGTGGTGCTGGAGGCCGACCGCCGCGCGCGCGAGGCCGCGCAGGCCTGGTTGCGTGGGCGTGCTCGCTAGGCCCTGAGCCTTGGAGGTAGAGATGAGCGCACTTTACATGGTCGTCGGGTTGATCATCGCCCTCGGCGTCCTGGTGACATTCCACGAGTTCGGCCACTTCTGGGTGGCGCGCCGCTGTGGGGTCAGGGTGCTGCGCTTCTCGGTGGGCTTCGGCACGCCCCTGGTGCGCTGGCACGACCGCCACGGCACCGAGTTCGTGGTGGCCGCCATCCCGCTGGGCGGCTACGTGAAGATGCTCGACGAGCGCGAGGGCGAAGTGCCCCCCGACCAGCTCGACCAGGCCTTCAACCGCAAGACGGTGTTCCAGCGCATCGCCATAGTCGCGGCGGGCCCGGTGGCCAACTTCCTGCTGGCCATCCTGTTCTTCTGGATCCTCGCCATGCTGGGCACCCAGCAGGTGCGCCCGGTCATCGGCGCCATCGTGCCCGACAGCCCGGCGGCGCTGGGCGGCCTGGCCGCCGGCCAGGAAGTGCTGGCGGTGGACGGCGAGCCGGTGGACGGCTGGGCGGCGGTCAACCTACGCCTGGTGCGGCGCCTGGGCGAGACCGGCGAGCTGGCCGTCAGCGTGCGCGAGCCGGGTTCCTCGGCCCAGAGCCTGCACCAGTTGCCGATCAAGGCCTGGCTGAAGAGCGCCGACAACCCCGACCCCATCGGCGGCCTGGGCATCCAGCCGTGGCGCCCGGCGATGCCGCCGGTGATCGCCGAGCTGGACCCGCAGGGCCCGGGCAAGGCCGCGGGCCTGGCCATCGGCGACCGTCTGCTGCGGGTGGACGGCCAGGCGGTGGACGACTGGCAGCAGGTGGTCGACAAGGTGCGCGCCCGTCCGGAGCAGTCCGTGAGCATCGCCCTGCTGCGCGACGGCCAGGAGCGCGAGCTGACGCTGAAATTGGCGGCCAAGGGCGAGGGCAAGGCCCGTGCCGGTTACCTGGGGGCTGGTGTCGCCGGCGGCCAGTGGCCGGCGGAAATGCTCCGCGAAGTGCGCTTCGGCCCGGGCGCCGCGGTGGGCGAAGCGCTCTCCCGGACCTGGTCGATGAGTCTGCTAACCCTGGATTCTCTAAAGAAAATGGTGCTGGGCCAGCTCTCGGTAAAAAACTTGAGCGGGCCGATAACCATTGCTAAAGTGGCGGGCGCTTCGGCCCAGTCCGGCGTAGGGGATTTTCTGCATTTCCTCGCCTATCTGAGCATAAGTTTGGGGGTTCTCAACCTGTTGCCGATTCCCGTCCTCGATGGCGGGCATCTGTTGTTCTACCTGGTCGAGTGGGTGCGTGGCCGCCCATTGTCGGAGCGGGTCCAGGCTTGGGGGATGCAGATCGGCATCAGCCTGGTCGTTGGGGTCATGTTGCTGGCCCTGGTCAACGATCTGAGTCGACTGTAGCTGCCATTGGGTTTCGGATCTGCCGCCTCACGCGGCAGATTCTTTATTTGTCAGTTGGAAAAAAAAGGACTCCATGAAACGCTTTCTGTTACCCGCGGCTCTTTCCGCGTTGATGATCGCCCAGGTTCACGCAGAGTCCTTCACAGTTTCCGACATCCGCGTCAACGGCCTGCAGCGCGTATCCGCGGGTAGCGTGTTCGCCGCCCTGCCGCTGAACGTCGGCGACCAGATCGACGACCGCCGCCTGGTCGAGGCGACCCGCTCGCTGTTCAAGACCGGCTTCTTCCAGGATATCCACCTCGGCCGCGATGGCAACGTGCTGGTCATCGACGTGGTCGAGCGCCCGTCCATCTCCAGCATCGAGATCGAGGGCAACAAGGCCATCAGCACCGAAGACCTGATGAAGGGCCTCAAGCAGTCGGGCCTGGCCGAAGGCGAGAT
>NZ_FZPC01000030.1 GCF_900187975.1 Pseudomonas delhiensis
CGTGGCTTCCTCGAACAGGCCTAATACATAGATGCAATCGGGTTCCTCTGTTCAAAAGCGGGTTGACGGTGGGGGTGAGTCCATACATAGGAGCGAGCTTGCTCGCGAACGGATTTCCCGGCGGCTGCGGTGCCGTGCGGTTCGCGAGCAAGCTCGCTCCTACGAAGAGCCCATCGGTGCGGCCAGCCTCAATGTTTGAGCTCGGCCAGGCCCTTGAGCAGCGCCGCGTGGAACGCCTGCGGGTCCTGGATCTGCGGCGCGTGGCCGAGCTTGTCGAACTCCACCAGGGTGGCGTGGGGGATGGCCTGGGCGGTGCGCTTGCCCAGCTCGGCGTAGTTGCCCAGCCTGGCGCGCAGCGGCTCGGGGGCGATGTCCTTGCCGATCGCGGTGTTGTCCTGGGTGCCGATCATCAGCAGGGTGGGCGCCTGGATCTGGCCGAATTCGTAGAGCACCGGCTGGGTGAAGATCATGTCGTACTGCAACGCCGAGTTCCACGCCACGCGCTCGTGGCCGGAGCCGTTGTAGAGGCCGGCGAGCATGTTCACCCACTTGTCGTATTCCGGCTTCCACTGGCCGGCGTAGTAGGTGGCCTGCTCGTACTTGCGGATGCCCTCGGCGCTGGTCTTCAGCTCGCGCTCGTACCACTGGTCCGGGGTGCGGTAGGGCACGCCCAGGGCCTTCCAGTCCTCCAGGCCGATGGGGTTGACCAGCACCAGCTGCTCGACCTGCTGCGGGTACATCAGCGCGTAGCGCGCGGCCAGCATGCCGCCGGTGGAGTGGCCGAGCAGCGTCACCTTGTGCAGCCTGAGCTTGTCCAGCAGGGCGTGGGTGTTGCTGGCCAGCTGCTGGAAGCTGTACTGGTAGTGCTCCGGCTTGGTGGACTTGCAGAAGCCGATCTGGTCCGGCGCCACCACCCGGTAGCCGGCGGCGCTCAGGGCGGCGATGCTGGCCTCCCAGGTGCCGGCGCAGAAGTTCTTGCCGTGCAGCAGCACCACCGCGCGGCCGTTGGGCTTGGCCGGCTTCACGTCGATGTAGGCCATGTGCACGTGCTTGCCCTGGGAGGCGAAGCTGAAGTGCCCCACCGGGTAGGCGTAGTTGAAGCGTTCCAGTTCGGGACCGTAGTTCGGCTTGGTTTCGGCGGCCTGCAGCGGCAGGGCGGCGGCCAGCAGCAGGGCGGGGAGCCAGCGTCGGAACATGGGGTTTCCTCGGGAGGGCGTGGGGAATGCTCTAGCATGCCTGGGGAGGGCCAGGGCTGGGAAGGGCGCAGCTGAGGTTGCAGGCCGCGCCGAGGTGCTTTCGTAGGATGGGTTGAGTTTGCGAAACCCATGCGGTCGCGGCGATGGGTATCGCTGCGCTCAACGCCATCCTACTGTAGGAGCGGGCCCTGCCCGCGAATCGCGCGCAGGGCGCGCTCCTACATGGGGTGGCTTCGGTGACTCCGTTCGCGATGGCGGCGTTTCAGGCGGGCCCGTCGCGGGTCAGCCAGTCGATGAACAGCGAGAACAGTTCCGCCTGGGAGTTGATCTCGAGCTTGGTGTAGAGGTGCTTGCGGTGCATGCGCACCGTCTCCGGCGAAATGTCCAGCACCCGCGCGCTGGACTTCACCGAGTGGCCGCGCAGCAGCAGGTGGGCGATTTCCCGTTCGCGCTCGGTCAGGCAGTCGCCGCCGAAGTTCATGAAGGCTTCGCGGATGTGCCAGTTCAGCGCCGCCGCCGGTTGCGCGCCGGCGTCGCCGCCGGCCAGCAGCAGGTCGAGGCCGCCGCGGCTCTCGAACTGCCGGCACAGCTCGCGCACCAGCGGCAGGGCGGCGCGCAGCAGCTCGGTCTGCGCCTCGCTGAAGCGCGCGCCGCTGCGGCCCTGGTACACGCACAGGGAAAGCTTGCGCTGGGCGTCGAGGTCGACGATGTAGTGGCTGTCTTCCACCGAGCCGCACTTGAGGTAGTAGGTCTTGTAGTACTCGCTGGCGAAGAAGTCGTCCGGGGCGATTTCCGCCAGCGGGTAGAAGCCCTCGGCCAGGCCGCCTTCGATGGCCAGGCAGAAGGGGTCGAGCAGGTAGCCGCGGGCGTAGTAGCGCTCGGTCAGCGGCTCGCGGTAGGCCTCGGGGATGCCGTGCTGGAACAGGTGGCGCGGCGGCTGGCCCTTGCGCTCCAGGCCGAACAGCGAGGACTCGATGGGCACCAGCGCGCCCAGGGCCTCCACCAGGCGCGCCGGGAATTCCGCCGTGGCCACCGCGGCCATGGCGCGCGCCAGCCCCGCATGCCAGGCATGCAGGGCCGGGCTGTTGAGTGGGGCATCGAGTGGGGTGGCCGGTGTGCTCATGGTCGGCAGCATACGGCCGCCGCCGACCAGCTGCAAAGCGCCGCGTCCGCGCATCAATGCCCCGCGTAGTCGCCGCTGCGCTTGAGGTCCTCGGCGGTCTCGAGGATGGCCTCGCGCAGGGTGTCGACCACTTCGTCGACCTGCTCGCGGGTGATGGTCAGCGGCGGCGACATCACGTTCAGGTGCACGATGGGCCGCACCAGCAGCCCCCGGGCCTGGGCCCGCAGGTGGATCTTCTCGCCGATGTTCAGCTCCTCCGGGAACAGCGTCTTGCTGCGCTTGTCGGCGACGAACTCGACGCAGGCCATCAGCTTCTGGCAGCGCACGTCGCCCACCAGCGGCAGCCCGGCCAGTTCCTGCAGGCGCTGCTCCAGGTAGGCGCCGACCTCGTTGACGTGCGCCAGCAGGTTCTCGCGCTGGATGATCTCGATGTTCTTCAGCGCCGAGATGCAGCTCACCGGGTGCCCGCTGTAGGTGAAGCCGTGGCTGAAGCAGCGGCCCTGGTTCGGCTCGGCGATCACCTTCCAGATGCGGTCCGAGAAGATGCACGCGCCCAGCGGCAGGTAGCCGGAGGTCAGGCCCTTGGCGGTGGTGATGATGTCCGGCTGCATGCCGAACACGTCCTCGGAGGCGAAGAAGGCGCCCAGGCGGCCGAAGGAGGTCACCACCTCGTCGGCGACGTAGAGCAGGTCGTACTTCCGGCATACCTCCCACATGCGCTTGTGGTAGCCCTTCGGCGGGATGATCACGCCGCCCGAACCCATGATCGGCTCGGCGAAGAAGGCCGCCACGTTGTCGGCGCCCAGTTCCAGGATCTTGTCCTCGAACTCCTTGACCAGGAACTCCAGGAAGTCCGCCTCGGTCATGCCCTCCGGCGCGCGGTAGGGGTTGGGGCAGGAGATGTGGTGGATGAGGTCCTCGAGGAAGTCGAACTCCGCCGGGTGGTCGGCGACCTTGCCGCCCAGGGACATGGTCAGGAAGGTGGAGCCGTGGTAGGCGTTGACGCGGCTGATGATGTGCTTCTTGGCGTGCTTGCCGCGGCAGTTCTGGTAGTACTGGATCAGCCGGTAGGCGGTGTCCACGGCGGTGGAGCCGCCGGTGGTGAGGAACACGTGGTCGAGGTCGCCCGGGGCCAGTTCGGCGAGCTTCTCGCAGAGCTGGATGGCGGTGACGTTGGCCATGTCGCAGAAGGGGTTGGAGTAGGCCAGCTGGCGCACCTGCCCGGCGATGGCCTCGGCCATCTCCTCGCGGCCCAGGCCGATGTTGGTGCACCACATGCCGCCCACGGCGTCCAGGTAGCGGTTGCCCTTGGTGTCGTAGATGTAGGCGCCTTCGCCCGCGGCAATGTTCAGCGCGCCGTTCTCGCGGTGGTCGTCGAACACGTGGTAGCCGTGGACGTAGTGGGCCTTGTCGGCGGCGACCAGCTTCTCGTCGTCGAACCGGGCGAAGAAGGCGGCGGATGGGGTGGTCATGGCAGTACCTCGATAGTGCGGTTTCAACTCGTTAATTCCGTTTCCCTCTCCCTGAAGGGAGAGGGCTGGGGAGAGGGGGCTCTTGCTTGAACAGATGTCAGGTCCCGGTCTTCACCGCATTCCACGTCCGGGTGATCAGCCGCGTGGCCTTGGGCCCCTGGACCTTCTGGGTGAACAGCCGCGAGCGCGTCTCGGCGTCCGGGTAGATCGCCGGGTCGTCGCGCACCTCGGTGGCCAGCAGCGGCTTGGCCGCGATGTTGCTGCTGGCGTAGCGGATGTAGTCGCTGACGTCGGCGGCCACCTTCGGCTGCAGCATGTATTCGATGAACTTGTGGGCGTTGGCCACGTGGGGCGCGTCGGCCGGGATGTAGAAGTCGTCGAACCAGATCAGCGAGCCTTCCCTGGGCACGAAGTAGCCCAGCTTGACCTTGGCCCCGGCCTCGTCGGCGCGGGCCTGGGCGGTGGCGTAGTCGCCGGACCAGGTCATGGCCATGCACTGGTCGCCGTTGGCCAGGCCGTTGAGGTAGCTGGTGGAGTCGAACTTGCGGATGTAGGGTCGGATCGACTGCAGCAGCGCCTGGGCGGCCTTGAGGTCCTCGGGGCTGGCGCTGTTCGGGTCGCGCTTGAGGTAGGCCAGGGCCAGGGGGATGACGTCGGTGGGCGAGTCGATGATGGTCACCCCGCAGTCGGCGAATTTCGACACCACCTTGGGATCGAACAGCATCGCCAGCGAGCCGATGGGCGCGTCGGGCATGCGCTGCTTGATCTTGTCGATGTTGTAGGTGATGCCGTTGCTGCCCCAGGTATAGGGCGCCGAGTACTGCACGCCCGGGTCGTAGTGGTCCAGGTGCTTGAGCACCTCGGGGTCGAGGTTGTTCCAGCTGGGCAGCCGGCTCTTGTCCAGCGGCTGGAACACCCCGGCCTTGAGCAGCGGCGGCACCAGCGCGGCGTTGAGCACCACCAGGTCGTAGCCGGAGCGGCCAGGCAGCAGCTTGCCCTGCACCGTCTCGTAGGAGTCGAAGGTGTCGTAGACCACCTTGATCCCGGTGGCCTTCTCGAAGTCGGCGATGGTGTGCTCGCCGATGTAGTCGGTCCAGTTGTACAGCCTCAGCGTGTTGGCGCCGTCGGTGTCCGCGGCCTGGCCGAGCAAGGGGCTCAGCGCCAGGGCCGTGCCCAGGATCGCTGCGAAGGGTTTGTACATGTCACTCCCACCTGTGGTTGTTTTCGAGGGTCGTGTCGGCTGTGGCCACTGTCCGCCGCCGGCCTTCGCCGGGCCATTCCCCGAATGGGTGGGTGGGGCTGGTATGCTGTTGCACATTCGTTCAGATTGGCGGCCTCGGACACAGGAGCGGCAGGCGATGAACCAGGCAGTGCGCTTTTCCCGGCTGGAACCCGAGCAGCGCAAGGCGCTGCTGATCGAGGCCACCCTGGCGTGCCTGAAGCAGCACGGCTTCCAGGGCGCGTCCATCCGCAAGATCTGCGCCGAGGCCGGGGTTTCGGTGGGGCTGATCAACCACCACTACGCGGGCAAGGACGAGCTGGTCGCCGAGGCCTACCTGACGGTCACCGGGCGCGTCATGCAGCTGCTGCGCGAGGCCATCGACCAGGCCGCGCCGGATGCCCGCGCGCGCCTCTCGGCGTTCTTCCGCGCCTCGTTCAGCGCCGAACTGCTCGACCCGCAGCTGCTCGACGCCTGGCTGGCGTTCTGGGGCGCGGTGAAGACCGCCGAGGCGATCAACCGCGCCCACGACCATTCCTACGGCGAGTACCGCGCCCTGCTGGCCCAGGCGCTGGACCAACTGGCCGAGGAGGAGGGCTGGGCCGACTTCGACGCCGACCTCGCCGCCATCGCCCTGTCGGCCATGCTCGACGGGCTGTGGCTGGAATCCGGGCTGAACCCCAACACCTTCACCCCCGAGCAGGGCGTCCAGGTCTGCGAGGCCTGGGTCGACGGCCTGCAGGCCGGCGGGCGGCAGCGCTTCAGCCGCCGGCCGGCGGACTGTTGATCGGCCGTTCAGCAATCGCTACTCTGCGCCGGCCCCTGGGAAATTTCCCACGGGCGTCCATCCTCTAATAAGAAATCCGCCGCGACCTCGCCGGCGGCCGCAGCAGGGTATTGGCGATGGCTCCCCGTGTACTGATCGTCGACGACGATCCGCTGATCCGCGAACTCCTCCAGTCCTACCTCGTCGGCGAGGGCTACGAGGTAGCCTGCGCCAGCACCGCCGAACAGGCCGAGGCCAGCCTGGCCGACGCCGAGCAGGGCGGCCCGCCGTTCGACCTGGTGCTGCTGGACATCCGCCTGCCCGGCAAGGACGGCCTGACCCTGACCCGCGAACTGCGGGTGCGCTCGGAGGTGGGCATCATCCTCATCACCGGGCGCAACGACGACATCGACCGCATCGTCGGCCTGGAGTGCGGCGCCGACGACTACGTGATCAAGCCGCCGAACCCGCGCGAGCTGGTGTCGCGGGCGAAGAACCTGATCCGCCGCGTGCGCCACGCCCGCGCCCCTGCCCCGGCCGCGCCGGTGCGCCAGCCGCTCAAGCGCTTCGCCCACTGGCGCCTGGACGCCGACCGCCGGCGCCTGGTCGACCGCGACGGCAGCGAAACCCCGCTGACCCACGGCGAGTTCCAGCTGCTCAGCGTGTTCCTGCGCAACAGCGGCCACACCTTGAGCCGCGACCAGCTGATGGACCAGATCCGCAACCGCGAGTGGCTGCCCAACGACCGCTCCATCGACGTGCTGGTCGGCCGCCTGCGCCGCAAGCTGCGCGACGACCCGGCCGAACCCGAACTGATCATCACCATCCACGGCGCCGGCTACCTGTTCACCGCCGCCCCCAGCGACGCCTGAGCATGCGCTGGCTGGCCCTGCTCGCCCTGGCGCTGTGTGGTTTGGCGCCGGCCGCCGAGCGCGTACGTTACTGCGACTACCCGGTGTACCCGCCGGTGTCCTGGAGCGACGGCCACGAGGTGCGCGGGCTGGCGCCGCAGGTGGTGAAGAGCGTGCTCGGCGGGCTCGGCTACGAGGTGCAGGTGGTGGTGCTGGGCAACTGGAAGCGCTGCCTGCTGGACGCCGCCGCCGGGCGCGTCGACGTGGTGCTGGCCTACCGCACCGAGCAGCGCGACCAGGGCCTGGCCTTCGCCGAGGCGCCGGTGCTGCGCGAGGAAGTGGCGCTGTTCTACAACCGCCGCAAGCCGGTGCGCTTCCAGGGCCTGGACGACCTCGCCCGCTACCGCGGCGGGTTGCTCTTCGGCGAGAGCTATGGCGCCGGGTTCGACCGCTTCGTCGCCAGCCACGACAACATCGAGTACGTCTCCGACAGCCGGCAGAACTTCGGCAAGCTGATCCGCCAGCGCATCGACTTCATCCCCTACGAGCGGCGCACCGGGCGGCTGTTCGTCGAGCGCCTGCCGGGCGGCGCGGACATCGTGGACGCGCCGCGGCCGATCACCGTCGACTACCTGCGCCTGGCGGTGTCGCGGCATTCGCCGCTGCAGGCCCGCCTGGGCGAGATCGACGCCGCCCTGCGCCGTCTGCAGGCCGACGGCAGCCTGGCGCGCTGGCTGGACGAAAGCGAGCGCGACTACCGCGCCATGCTCGCCGCCGGTGCGCAGCCGTGAGGGGCCTGCGCGCCCCCGGCCCGCTGGCGCGTCGCCTGCTGCTGCGGGTGCTGGCCTTCAGCCTGTGCTTCACCCTGCTGGCCGGCGCCGTGCAGCTGTACCTGGAATACCGCCGCGAGATGCGCGACATCGAGACCCGCCTGGAGCTGATCCGCAGCGGCTACCTGGCCAGCTTCGAGCGCAGCCTGTGGGACCTCAACCAGGCCCAGCTCAACGTGCAGCTGCACGGCCTGGTGGACTTCCCCGACATCGCCTGGGCCAGCCTGGCCAGCGCCGACTTCAACCTTGTCCAGGGCGACATCCAGGCCCCCGGCCCGCTGCGCGTCGAGCACTTCCCGCTCAGCTACCAGCCGCCGGACGGCGAATCGCGGGCCCTCGGCGAGCTGGCCGTGGCCATCGACCTGGGCGCCATCTACCGCCGCCTGTGGCTCGGCGGGCTGAGCAACCTGCTGTGGATGGGCCTGTTCCTCTGCGGCCTGGCGGTGGCCCTGAGCTGGCTGTTCCACAAGCTGGTGACGCGCCACCTGGAGCGCATGGCCGAGTTCGCCGGGCGCATGGCCGGCGGCGACCTGCAGCAGCCACTGCGGCTGGACAAGCGCATCCGCGCCGAGGACGACGAGCTGGACACCGTGGCCCACGCCCTCGACGACATGCGCCAGGCCCTGCGCGAGGAACGCGACGAACTGCAGCGCCAGGTCGAGCGGCGCACCGCCAGCCTGCGCCGGGCCAAGGACGAGGCCGAGGCGGCCAACCAGGCGAAGACGCGCTTCCTGGCCACCATGAGCCACGAGATCCGCACCCCGCTCAACGGCATCCTCGGCATGGCCGAGCTGCTGCGCGACGCGCCCCTGGGCGAGCTGGAGCGCAAGCGCCTGCACGCCCTGCACAAGGCCGGCGAAGGCCTGCTGGCGGTGCTCAACGAAGTGCTGCACTTCGCCAAGCTGGAAGACGGCGCCAGCCTGCCGGAGCCGGTGGACTTCGACCTCGGCGAACTGCTCGACGAGGTGCTGACGCTGCTGGAGCCGCGCGCGGCAGCCAATGCCACAGTGCTGTCCTTGCGCCTGGACGCGGCCGTGCGCCGCCATTGCCGCGGCGCCGGGCAGTTCCTCCGCCAGGTCCTGAGCAACCTGGTGGCCAACGCGGTGAAGTTCACCGAGGAGGGCGAGGTGCGCCTGGAAGTGACGCTGCTGGCGCAACGGGGCGAGGCCCAGCGCCTGCGCTTCGCCGTGGTCGACGACGGCATCGGCATTCCCGCGGCGGTGCAGGCGCGCATCTTCGAACGCTTCACCCAGGCCAGCGAGGAAGTCACCCGGCGCTACGGCGGCAGCGGCCTGGGCCTGGCCATCAGCAAGCGCCTGGTGGAGGCCATGGGCGGCCGCATTGGCGTGCGCAGCGTGGAAGGCGAGGGCAGCACCTTCTGGTTCGAGGTCGAGCTGCAAGCCGCGCTGGCCCCCATGGCGGAACCGCGGGCGGCGCCGCGCAGCGAGCGTGCCCTGAGCGTGCTGCTGGTGGAAGACGTGCCGCTCAACCGCGAAGTGGCCCAGGGCCTGCTGGAGCGCGACGGCCACCGGGTACGCCTGGCCGAGGACGCCGACCCGGCCCTGGCCGCCTGCCGCGAACAGGCCTTCGACCTGATCCTGCTGGACATGCATCTGCCGGGCCTCGGCGGCATCGAGCTGTGCCAGGCGATCCGCGCCCAGGCCGACGGCCGCAACCGCGAGACGCCGATCCTGGCCTTCACCGCCAGCGTGCAACCGGCCCTGGTGCGCCGCTACTTCGACGCCGGCATGCAAGGCGTGCTGGCCAAGCCGCTGCGCCTGGACGATCTGCGCCGCGCCCTGGCCAACCTGCACGCGCCTGCGCCCGGGCCGGCAACGGACGGGGCGATCGACGCGCAGGTGCTGGCGACCCACCGCGAACTGCTGGGCGAGCACCGGGTGAACGAACTGCTGGGCGTGCTGCGCGACCTGCTGGCGCAACAGCTGCCGCTGCTGCACGAAGCCATCCGCGCCGGCGACGCCAGCGAGGCCGCCGGCCTGGCCCACCGCCTGGCGGGCAGTTGCCATTCCATGGGCCTGCGCGGCCTGGGCGAATGCCTGCACGGCCTGGAAGAGGCGGCACAGGCCGGCGAGCCGCTGCAAGCCTGGAGCGAAAGACTCGACACGCAACTCAGCGCCGCCAGGACGCACCTCCTGTAGGAGCGAGCTTGCTCGCGAACGGATCCCCCGGTGGCCGCGGTGCCATGCGGTTCGCGAGCAAGCTCGCTCCTACGAAAGGCACAAAATGCGCAGACCCAGCAGGGAGGCACGCGCATCCAGCAGGCACGGACAGTCCCCTCTCCCTGAAGGGTGAGGGGGCCGCACGGCATGCCCTGACGTTTCGGTGTCAGCCGGCACGTCAGGAAAGCTCGTTCGGAATACAAATTCCTTACAGCTTTTTACATCTTCGATCCCGCCGTTCAACGCGACCTTACATCCCCTTCGAATAATCCGGCGGTATCCGTGCCCGAGCCACGGCCTCTGACTGATTGGAGATAACAACAATGATCCAACGTAGAGTTCCGCTGCGCCGCGCCCGCCGTCTGCCGGGGGTGCGCCATGTCTGATTCGAAGCTCCAGCTCTCCCGCGCGCTCAAGAGCCGCCACATCTTCATGCTGTCCCTCGGCGGGGTGATCGGCACCGGCCTGTTCATGGGCGCCGGCGTCACCATCAACCAGGGCGGCCCGGCCGGCGCCGTGCTGGCCTACCTGGTGGCCGGCCTGCTGATGTACCTGGTGATGGTCTGCCTGGGCGAGCTGTCGGTGCAGATGCCCGTCTCCGGCTCCTTCCAGGCCCACGCCACGCGCTTCATCGGCCCGGCCACCGGGTTCATGATCGGCTGGGTGTACTGGATGAGCTGGGCCTCCACCGTCGGCCTGGAATTCACCGCCGCCGGCATGCTGATGACGCGCTGGTTCCCCGAGGTGCCGATCTGGATCTGGTCGGGCTTCTTCGTGGTCGTGCTGTTCTCCCTCAACGCCCTGGCCACCCGCGCCTTCGGCGAGGCCGAGTACTGGTTCGCCGGCATCAAGGTGGCGGCCATCCTCGCCTTCATCATCGTCGGCGTGCTGGTGATCTTCGGCGGCATCCACCTGAACGACGGCGCGCCGGCGCCGGGGCTGGACAACCTGGTCGGCGACAGCCTGTTCCCCAACGGCCTGTCGGCGGTGTTCGCGGTGATGATGACGGTGGTCTACGCCTTCCAGGGCTGCGAGATCATGGGCGTGGCCGCCGGCGAGACCGACCAGCCGGAGAAGAGCATCCCCCGCGCCGTGCGCAACGTGGTGTTCCGCGTGCTGATCTTCTACGTCCTGGCGGTCCTCGTGCTGGCCGCCATCATCCCCTGGCAGAAGGCCGGGCTGGTGGAGAGCCCCTTCGTGCAGGTGTTCGACATGGTCGGCATCCCCTACGCGGCGGACCTGATGAACTTCGTCATCCTCACCGCCATCCTCTCGGTGGGCAACTCCGGCCTGTACGCCTCCACGCGCATCCTCTGGGCCATGTCCAGGACCGGCATGGCGCCCAGGGGCCTGTCCAAGCTCAGCGCCCGCGGCGTGCCGCTGTACGCGCTGCTGATCAGCCTGGCCTTCGCCCTGCTCTCGCTGCTGACCAGCGTGGTCGCCGCCGACACCCTGTTCATGGTGCTGATGGCGGTGAGCGGGATGGCCGGCACCGTGACCTGGATCGTCATCGCCTACGCCCAGTACCGCTTCCGCCGCGAGCACATGGCCAAGGGGGGCAGCGTCAAGGACCTGAAGTACGCCGCGCCGCTGTTCCCGCTGATTCCCCTGGCCTGCATAGCGATCTGCTGCTCGCTGTTCGTGTTCCTGGCCATGGATCCGACCCAGCGCCCGTCGCTGTACTGGGGCTTCGGCTTCATCGCCGCGTGCTACCTGGCCTACTACGTGCTCAAGCGCAAGCGCCCGCAGTTGGCCGCCGAGGCGGTGCCCAGCGTCGGTTGAGCCTTCTGCACACAAGAAGCCCCGCCCTGCGGGGCTTTTGATTTTCTGTAGGAGCGGGCCCTGCCCGCGATTCGCGCGCAGGGCGCGCTCCTACAAAAGCCAGCCGTACCGGCATTTGTTCGAAGTTGTAACAGACTCTCCCGCCACACCCCTCCTGAACCCCACAGCCCCGCACCACGCGGCCTTCCCGCCATCCGGCGGGGCGTTACAAGCCACCCATTCGGGTGCATTGCCGTCTTGTTGAACACTTGTTTAGTATGGTGGCCAACACCGCCCTCATGCGACAACAACAACGAGGCCAGCATGACTCACGCATCCCCGCTCAGCCGGGTCCAGGACGGCATCGCCTGGATCACCCTGCACCGTCCCGAACAGCGCAACGCGCTGGACATCCCGACGCTGAAGAACCTGCACGCCCTGCTCGACGCCTTCGAGGCCGACCCGGCCGTGCGCGTCATCGTGCTGACCGGCGGGGGCCGCAGCTTCTGCGCCGGCGCCGACCTCGCCGAATGGGCCGAGGCCGAGGCCCGCGGCGAACTGGAAACCTACGGCTGGACCGAGACCGCCCACGCCCTGATGCGCCGCCTGCACGGCCTGGACAAGCCGACCATCGCCGCCGTCAACGGCACCGCCGTCGGTGCCGGGATGGACCTGACGCTGTGCTGCGACTTCCGCGTCGCCGGCGCCAGTGCGCGCTTCAAGGCCGGCTACACCGGCATGGCCTACTGCCCGGACGCCGGCGCCAGCTGGCACCTGCCGCGGCTGATCGGCGGCGAGGCGGCCAAGCGCCTGCTGTTCCTCGATGAGTTGTGGAACGCCGAACGCGCCCTGGCCGCCGGCCTGGTCGGCGAAGTGGTCGCCGACGAGCGACTGCTGGCCAGCGTCGGCGAGTTCGCCGCGCGCCTGGCCGCCGGCCCGACCTTCGCCTTCGCCCAGACCAAGCGCCTGATCCGCGACGGCGCCAACCGCACCCTGGCCCAGCAACTGGAAGCCGAGCAGGCCGCCGGGCTGCTCTGCGGGCGCAGCGAGGATGCCGCCGAGGCCCTGCGCGCCGTGGCCGAGAAACGTTCCCCCCACTTCCAAGGCCGTTGAGCGGCGAGGTGATTCCATGGATTTCAAGCTGACCCAGGAACAGGAAATGCTCGTCGAGGCGGTCAAGGCCTTCGTCGAGAAGGAACTGCTGCCCCACGAGGAAGAAGTCGACCGCGCCGACGCCGTGTCCCCGGAGCTGGCCGCGCAGATCCGCGGCAAGGCCATCGCCGCCGGCTTCTACGCCTTCAACATGCCCGAGGAAGTCGGCGGCGGCGGCCTCGACTACCTGTCCCAGGCGCTGGTGGAGCGCGAGCTGTCCAAGGTCTCCTGGGCGCTGCACGTGTTCGTCGCGCGGCCCTCGAAGATCCTCATGGCCTGCAAGGGCCAGCAGGTGCAGGACTACCTGCTGCCCTGCGTGAACGGCGAGAAGATCGACTGCTTCGCCCTCACCGAGCCGGGCGCCGGCTCCGACGCCAACTCGATCAAGACCCGCGCCGTGCGCGAGGGCGACGACTTCGTCATCAACGGCGCCAAGCACTTCATCAGCCACGCCGGGCACGCCGACTTCGCCATCGTCTTCGCCGTCACCGACACCTACGAGCACAACGGCAGGAAGCGCAACGCCGTGACCGCCTTCCTGGTCGACAAGGGCACCCCGGGCATGACCGTGCGCCGCGGCCCGCGCTGCGTCAGCAACAAGGGCTACCACACCTACGAGATCTTCTTCGACGACTGCCGCGTGCCGGCCGCCCAGGTCCTCGGCGAAGTGGGCAAGGGCTGGGAAGTGGCCAACGCCTGGCTCACCGCCGGCCGCGTGATGGTCGCCGCCAACTGCGTCGGCCAGGCCCAGCGCGCCATGGACCTGGCCCTGCAATGGTCGGCCGACCGCAAGCAGTTCGGCCAGGCCATCGGCAGCTACCAGGGCATTTCCTTCAAGCTGGCCGACATGGCCACGCAGATCCGCGCCGCCGAGCTGATGACCCTGCACACCGCGTGGAAGATGGACCAGGGCAGCATGACCGACGGCGAGGCCGGCATGGCCAAGCTGTTCGCCAGCGAAGTGCTGGGCAAGGTCGCCGACGAGACCGTGCAGATCTTCGGCGGCATGGGCCTGATGGACGAGGGCCCGGTGGAACGCATCTGGCGCAACGCGCGCATCGAGCGCATCTGGGAAGGCACCTCGGAAATCCAGCGCCACATCATCTCCCGCGAACTGCTGCGGCCGCTGCTGCGCTGATCGGTGATCCCATGAGCCAACGTGACAATCTCAAGCGCCTGCTGGCCCCGCGCCACCTGGCCTTCATCGGCGGCCGCAGCATGGCCCGCGCGCTCAAGCGCTGCGCCGAGGGCGGCTTCGCCGGGCCGATGTGGCTGGTCAACCCGCAATACGACCAGCTCGAAGGCGTGCCCTGCGTGCGCAGCATTGCCGAACTGCCCGAAGGCCCCGACGCGGTCTTCGTCGCCACCAACCGCGACCTGACCCTGCAGGCCGTCGCCGAACTGGCCGCCAAGGGCGCCGGCGGCGCCATCTGCTACGCCTCCGGCTTCGCCGAGACCGGCGCCGAAGGCCAGGCCCTGCAGCAGCGCCTGCTCGCCGCCGCCGGCGACATGGCCCTGCTCGGGCCGAACTGCTACGGCCTGCTCGACTACCTGCACGGCGCGGCCCTGTGGCCGGTGGCCCATGGCGGGCACATCGTCGAGAAGGGCGTGGCGGTGCTGACCCAGAGCGGCAACTTCGCCTACAACCTGTCGATGAGCGACCGCTCGCTGCCCGTCGCCTACATGGCCTCGGTGGGCAACCAGGCGCAGCTGGGCGTGGCCGAGCTGATGGACGTGCTGCTGGACGAGCCGCGCGTGACCGCCATCGGCCTGCACCTGGAGGGCCTGAAGAACGTTCCCGGCTTCGCCCGCGCCGCCTGCAAGGCGCTGCAGAAAGGCATCCCGGTGATCGCCCTGAAGACCGGCGTGTCGCAGATAGGCGCGGAACTGGCGCTCAGCCACACCAGCTCGCTGGCCGGCTCCGACGCGCTGTACGACGCACTCTTCGACCGCCTCGGGGTGATCCGCGTGAGCGGCCCGGTGAGCTTCATCGAAACCCTCAAGGCCGCCGCCTGCGGCAACCTGCCGGCCGGCCCGAGCCTGGCCGCGCTGGCCTGCTCCGGCGGCGACGCCGGGCTGATCGCCGACTACGCCGAGCGCAACGGCCTGCCGTTGCCCAAGCTGGTCGAGGCGCAGCGCGCCGAGCTGGCCCAGGTGCTGCCGGACTACGCCAACATCGCCAACCCGCTGGACTTCACCACCGCCATCTGGGGCGACGGCCCGGCGCTGGAGAAGATGCTCGACAGCGCCCTGCGCACGCCCGCCGACGCCGCGCTGCTGGTGCTCGACTACCCCGGCGAGGAAACCGGCGAGCGCCCGCAGTGCGACCTGCTGCTGGAGCTGTACTGCGCCGCGCTGAAGCGCCACGGCAAGGTCGGCTTCATCGCCTCGGCGCTGCCCGAACTGCTGCCGGCCCATGCCCGCGAACTGCTGCACGGCCACGGCGTGGCGGCGCTGCAGGGCGTGGAGGACGGCCTGGCCGCCTGGGGCCGCATCGCCCACTACCGCCAGCGCCGCGACGCGCTGCTGGCCCGTGGTGAAGCGGCGCTGGTGCCGCTGTGCCCGCAGGCCATCGAAGACGAGGGCCGGCTGCTGGACGAATGGGCTTCCAAGCAGGCGCTCAAGCCCTTCGGCCTGCCGCTGCCGGCGGCCGTGCTCAGCACCCCCGGGCAGGCCCGCGAGGCCGCCGCCGACCTGGGCTACCCGCTGGTGCTCAAGGCGGTCAGCGCCGAGCTGCCGCACAAGACCGAGGCCGGCGGCGTGGCGCTCAACCTGCGCAACGAGGCGGCCCTGGAGGCGGCGCTGTTCGACATGCGCGAGAGCCTGGCCAGGCACGCGCCCCAGGTGAAGTTCGAGCAGGTGCTGCTGGAGCGCATGGCCAGCCCGCCGCTGGCCGAGCTGATCGTCGGCATCAAGCGCGAGGTCGGCTTCGGCCTGGCCCTGGTGCTCGGCGCCGGCGGCATCCTCGTCGAGCTGCTCAAGGACAGCCGCAGCCTGCTGCTGCCGACCACCGACGCGGCCATCCGCGACGCCCTCCTGGGCCTGCGCAGCGCGCCGCTGCTCAGCGGCTTCCGCGGCCGCCCGGCGGTGGACATGGACAAGCTGGTGGACGCCATCCGCGCGGTGGCCGACTACGCCTGCGAGCACGCCGACAGCCTGCTGGAGCTGGACGTGAACCCGCTGCTGGTGAACGCCGAAGGCGCCGTGGCGGTGGATGCGCTGGTGCGGCTGGGCGACGGCTGAGGACCTGAAGGGGAACACGAACGCTCCCCTCTCCCTTCAGGGAGAGGGGCTGGGGGAGAGGGTGGTGGGCCGGTGCTGCGATGGCACCGGCAAGAGCCCCTCTCCCCAGCCCTCTCCCGCAAGCGGGAGAGGGGGCAAAGCATTCCGGCGCCCGCCGCGAGTTCGGCGTCCGTCCCGGAACAACGAGTTGCGAGGAGACACCCCATGCAAGAACAGAAGACCCTCACCGGCGGCCAGGCCCTGGTCCGCCTGCTGGCCAACTACGGCGTCGACACCGTGTTCGGCATCCCCGGCGTGCACACCCTGGAGCTCTACCGCGGCCTGCCCGGCAGCGGCATCCGCCACGTGCTGACCCGCCACGAGCAGGGCGCCGGCTTCATGGCCGACGGCTACGCGCGGGTCAGCGGCAAGCCCGGCGTGGCCTTCATCATCACCGGCCCGGGGGTGACCAACGCCGCCACCGCCATCGGCCAGGCCTACGCCGACTCCATCCCGTTGCTGGTGATCTCCAGCGTCAACCACACCGCCAGCCTGGGCAAGGGCTGGGGCTGCCTGCACGAGACCCAGGACCAGCGCGCCATGACCGCGCCGATCACCGCGTTCTCGGCCGTGGCCCTGACCCCGGAAGACCTGCCCGAGCTGATCGCCCGCGCCTACGCCGTGTTCGACAGCGAGCGCCCGCGCCCGGTGCACATCTCGGTGCCGCTGGACGTGCTGGCTGCGCCCATCGCCCGTGACTGGACCGGCGAGGTGGTGCGCCGCGCCGGCCGCGGCCAGCCCTGCGCCGACGCGTTGCGCCAGGCTGTGGATAAACTCGCGGCCGCCAAGCGGCCGATGATCATCGCCGGCGGCGGCGCGCTGCATGCCGCGCAGGCCCTGGCCGCGCTCAGCGAACGCCTGGCCGCGCCGCTGTTCACCAGCGTCGCCGGCAAGGGCCTGCTGGCCCCGGAAGCCCCGCTGGCGGCCGGCGCCACCCTGTGCACCCAGGCCGGCTGGGACATGATCGCCGAGGCCGACCTGGTGCTGGCCATCGGCACCGAAATGGCCGACACCGACTACTGGCGCGAGCGCCTGCCGCTGAGCGGCGAGGTGATCCGCGTCGACGTCGACTCGCGCAAGTTCAACGACTTCTACCCCAGCGCCGTGGCCCTGCTCGGCGACGCGAAGGCCACCGCCGAGGCGCTGCTGGCCGCGCTGCCGGCTGCCAGGCGTGACGCCGGCAGTGCCACCGAGCGCGTAGCCCGGCTGCGCCAGCAACTGGGAGCCAGCCACGCGCCGCTGCAGCTTATCCACAAGGCGATCCTCGAACGCATCGCCAAGGCGCTGCCGGCCAATGCCTTCATCGCCAGCGACATGACCCAGCTGGCCTACACCGCCAACTACCTGTACCCCAGCCGCGCCCCCCGCGGCTGGCTGCACCCCACCGGCTACGGCACCCTCGGCTATGGCGTGCCGGCCGGCATCGGTGCCAAGTTCGGCGCGCCGGAGCGCCCCGGCCTGGTGCTGGTGGGCGACGGCGGCTTCCTCTACACCGCCCAGGAGCTGGCCACCGCCACCGAGGAGCTGGACAGCCCGCTGGTGGTGCTGCTGTGGAACAACGATGCCCTCGGGCAGATCCGCGACGACATGCTCGGCCTGGACATCGAGCCCATCGGCGTGCTGCCGCGCAACCCGGACTTCGCCCTGCTCGGCCGCGCCTACGGCTGCGAAGTGCGCCAGCCGCAGAGCCTGGACGAACTGGAGCGCGACCTGCGCGCCGGCTTCGCCCACCCCGGCGTGACCCTGGTCGAGCTGAAACACGCCTGCGCCCAGTAGGCTCCGTCGTACCCGCCGGGGCCCACGCGGGCCCCGGCGCCTTGAAGGACATTCCCCATGCGCTACTCCAGCCTCACCCAACGCATCGCCGGCGACGGCGCCGCCGCCTGGGACATCCACTACCGCGCCCTGGCGCGCATGGAACAGGGCGACGACATCCTGCTGCTGTCGGTGGGCGACCCCGACTTCGACACCCCGGCGCCCATCGTGCAGTCGGCCATCGACAGCCTGCTGGCCGGCCACACCCACTATTCCGACGTGCGCGGCAAGCGCAACCTGCGCGAGGCCATCGCCCGCCGCCACAGCCAGCGCAGCGGCCAGGCGGTGGACGCGGACGCCGTGGTGGTGCTGGCCGGCGCGCAGTGCGCGCTCTACGCCGTGGCCCAGTGCCTGCTCGACCCGGGCGACGAGGTGATAGTCGCCGAGCCCATGTACGTGACCTACGAGGCGGTGTTCGGCGCCTGCGGGGCCAAGGTGGTGCCGGTGCCCGTGCGTTCGGAAAACGGCTTCCGCGTGCAGGCCGGGGACGTGGCGGCACTCGTCACCCCGCGCACCCGCGCCATCGCCCTGAACAGCCCGCACAACCCCTCCGGCGCCGGCCTGCCGCGCGCCACCTGGGAAGCCCTGGCGGCGCTGTGCATCGAGCACGACCTGTGGATGATTTCCGACGAGGTCTACAGCGAGCTGGTGTTCGACGGCGAGCACATCAGCCCGGCCAGCCTGCCGGGCATGGCCGGGCGCACCGCGACCCTCAACAGCCTGTCCAAGTCCCACGCCATGACCGGCTGGCGGGTGGGCTGGGTGGTCGGCCCGCGCGAACTCTGCGGCCACCTGGAGAACCTCGCCCTGTGCATGCTCTACGGCTCGCCGGACTTCATCCAGGACGCCGCCTGCACCGCGCTGGAAGCCCGGCTGCCGGAGCTGGAAGCCATGCGCGAGGCCTACCGCCAGCGCCGCGACCTGGTCCTCGACTGCCTGGCCGGTTGCGTCGGCCTGCGCGCCCTGCGCCCGGACGGCGGCATGTTCGTGATGGTCGACATCCGCCCCACCGGCCTGTCCGCCCAGGCCTTCGCCGACCTGCTGCTGGACCGCCACGGCGTCTCGGTGCTGGCCGGCGAGGCCTTCGGCCCCAGCGCCGCCGGGCATATCCGCCTGGGCCTGGTGCTCGGCGCCGAGCCGCTGCGCGAAGCCTGCCGGCGCATCGCCCTGTGCGCCGCCGAACTGCTGAAGGAGAAACGCCATGCATGACCGCCTGCAGCTCTACATCGACGGCGCCTGGGTGGCGCCGCAAGGGCAGGGCCTGGCCGAGGTGCAGAACCCGGCCACCGAAGAAACCATCGGCCGCGTGCCGCTGGGTGCCGAAGCCGACGTGAACCGCGCGGTGGAAGCCGCGCGGCGCGCCTTCCCGGCCTGGTCGCGGACGCCCTCCAGCGTGCGCGCCGGCTACCTGCGCGCCCTGGCCGAACAGCTCAGGGCCCGGGCCGACGAGATGGCCGCGTTGATCACCGCCGAGCTGGGCATGCCGGTGCAGTGGTGTCGCATGGTCCAGGTCGACGGGCCGATCGAGGGCCTGGAAAGCTACATCCCGCTGGCCGCGCACATGGACGAGGTGCGCGAGGTCGGCAACTCGCTGGTGGTCAAGGAAGCGGTGGGCGTCTGCGCCTTCATCAACCCCTGGAACTACCCGCTGCACCAGTTGATCGGCAAGCTCGCCCCGGCCCTGGCCGCCGGTTGCACGGTGGTGGTCAAGCCCAGCCAGGACACCCCGCTGCACGCCTTCCTGCTGGCCGAGATGATCGACGCCATCGGCCTGCCGGCCGGGGTGTTCAACCTGGTCAGCGGCCCCGGCTCCAAGGTCGGCGAGGCGCTGGCGCGGCATCCGCAAGTGGACATGGTCTCCTTCACCGGCTCCACCGGCGCCGGCATCAAGGTTTCCGAGGCGGCGGCGCCGACGGTCAAGCGCGTGTGCCTGGAACTGGGCGGCAAGTCGCCGTTGCTGATCACCGCCGATGCCGACCTGGCCGCCGCCGTGCGCCACGGCGTGCAGGACGTGATGATCAACTCCGGGCAGACCTGCACCGCGCTGACGCGCATGCTGCTGCCGGCCAGCCGCTACGCCGAGGCGCTGGAGATCGCCCGCGCCGAGGCCGAGGCGCTGAAGCTGGGCGACCCGCTGGAGGCGGACAGCTTCCTCGGCCCGATGTGCTCGGCCGGCCAGCGCCGCACGGTGCTGGACTACATCCGCGTCGGCCAGGAGGAGGGCGCGCGCCTGCTCTGCGGTGGCGCGGAGCGGCCGTTCGGCCTGGAGCGCGGCCACTACGTGCAACCGACGCTGTTCGCCGGTGTGAACAATTCGATGCGCATCGCCCGCGAGGAAATCTTCGGCCCGGTGCTGTGCCTGATCCCCTATGCCGACGAGGCCGAAGCCCTGGCCATCGCCAACGACTCGCCCTTCGGCCTGTCCAGCGCGGTCTGGGCGGGCGACCGCGAGGATGGCCTGCGCCTGGCCCGGCACATGCGCGCCGGCCAATGCTTCGTCAACGGCGGTGCGTTCAACTACCGCGCGCCCTTCGGCGGCTACAAGCAGTCCGGCAACGGCCGCGAATGGGGCGAGGAAGGCCTGGCCGAGTTCGTCGAGCACAAGGCCATCCAACTCTGAGCGCCTGAAGAGCACCCTCTCCCCAGCCCTCTCCCGCAAGCGGGAGAGGGGGCAAGAGCGCTTCGGTGCCACCTGGCGATAGCTGGTGCCGAAGGATGAACACGAATGCTCCCCTCTCCCTTCGGAGCGGGGCGCGCAGCCAGGGGCTGGGGGAGAGGGTGCCGAGCCCGCGCACCGATCCGTCAAGTACCGCCTTTACCGCCAGGAATCCACATGAACGTATTGATCGTCCACGCCCACAACGAACCCCAGTCCTTCAGCACCGCGCTGTACAAGCTGGCCGAGGAAACCCTGCAGGGCCAGGGCCACGAAGTGCAGGTCTCGGACCTGTACGCGATGCACTGGAACCCGGTGGCCAGCGCCGCCGACTTCGGCGCCCGCGCCAACCCGGACTACCTGGTCTACGCCCTGGAACAGCGCGAAGGCGCCAAGGCGCATACCCTGGCCGCGGACATCCAGGCCGAGCTGGACAAGCTGCTCTGGGCGGACCTGGTGATCTTCAACTTCCCGATCTACTGGTTCTCCGCCCCGGCCATCCTCAAGGGCTGGTTCGACCGCGTGCTGGTCTCGGGCATCTGCTACGGCGGCAAGCGCTTCTACGACCAGGGCGGCCTGGCCGGCAAGAAGGCCCTGGTGAGCGTGACCCTCGGCGGGCGCGAGCACATGTTCGGCGAAGGCGCCATCCACGGCCCGC
Source organism: Pseudomonas delhiensis (assembly GCF_900187975.1). Taxonomy (GTDB): domain Bacteria; phylum Pseudomonadota; class Gammaproteobacteria; order Pseudomonadales; family Pseudomonadaceae; genus Pseudomonas; species Pseudomonas delhiensis. Next base: position 20,962 of record NZ_FZPC01000030.1, read on the forward strand.
TGGAAGACATGCTGCGGCCGATCCTGCGCGGCACCCTGGCCTACACCGGCATGGCCGTGCTGCCGCCGTTCGTGGCCTGGCACGTGCCCTACATCAGCAACGACGCGCGCCAGGACTTCCTGCGCCAGTACCAGGACCGCCTGCAGCACCTGGACCGGGACCCGCCCCTGGAATTCCCGCGCCTGGAGCAGTTCGACGAGCGCCTCTACCCGCTGCCGCGCTGAGCGGCGCGTCGGCACCGTACTGAAACCTCGTCATTCCCGCGAACGCGGGAACCCAGTGGCTGATGTTCGCGCTGGAAGTCGCTGGTTCCCCGCGTTCGCGGGGATGACGGGATAGGGATGCGGCGCTCCAGGGTTCGCGAGCAAGCTCGCTCCTACGGTTCGATGCACTCACCCCGAACGAAAAAAGGCGCACATCAATCAAGACGTGCGCCTCTGGAGGAAAAGGGCAGCCGCTGCAGCCTGGTATGCGCGGGGGAGTGTTGGCGACCGGCTGGTGTGCCGGGTGCCATACGACGGGCCGGTTGGGCCCGTCGCTGCTGCAGCGACCTGGTTGCCACTATACCCGGCAACTGTCCGGGGAAAATGACCCTATACTGCGATTCAGTTTTGCAGACGGGGCAACAGTGGACACTTTACATGCGATGCGGGTCTTCGCCCGCGTGGTCGATGCCGGCAGCTTCACCGCTGCGGCCAACGCCCTGGGCCTGTCGACCGCCCAGGTCTCCCGCGTGGTCTCGGACCTGGAAGCCTACCTGCAGGCGCGCCTGCTGCACCGCACCACCCGGCGCCTGGCGCTGACCGAGACCGGCGAGCGCTACCTGCAGCGCTGCCGGGCGATCCTGGTGGACGTCGACGAGGCCGAGGCCGAGGCCAACGGCGCGCACCTGAGCCCGCGCGGCCGGCTGCGGGTGCACTCGCTGACCGGGCTCGGCCAGCAGCACCTGATCCCGCTGATCTCGCGCTACTGCCAGGCCTACCCCGAGGTCTACATCGAGCTGACCCTGGCCCAGCGCCAGCCGGACATCCTCGAAGAAGGCCAGGACGTGGTCATCACCCGCGACCGCGAGCTGCCCGACTCCGAATACGTCGCCCAGACCCTCGGCACCATCTACAGCGTGCTCTGCGCCAGCCCCGGCTACCTGGCCGAACGCGGCACGCCGCGCGGCATCGACGACCTGCGCGAGCACCGCTGCCTGCGCCTGCAGGACCCGACCTTCCCGGAGGGCTGGGCCTTCGAGGAAGACAACGAGGCGAGCGTGATCCGCCCGCGCGACACCTTCATGGTCAACGTCGCCGAGGCCCTGGCCGGGGCGGCCCGCGCCGGCATGGGCATCTGCCTGCTGCCCAGCTACGTGGCCGCGCCGGCGCTGAGCCAGGGCGAACTGGTGCGCGTGCTGCCCGAGCGCAGCCTGCATGTGCGGCAGATCTTCGCCCTCTACCCGTCGCGGCGTTTCCTCGACGCGAAGATCCGCACCTGGGTGGAATTCCTCAAGGAAGAACTGCCCAAGGCCTTCGATGCCGACGAGCAGGTGCTGAGCGACCCGGCGCACTGGGCCTGAAAACGGATTGTTGCTTTTCAGGCAATGGTCTGTTGGTGAGCCAGCTATTTTTCCGCCTGTCACCGAGTCGTAACCTTTGCATCGCCCCCACTGAGCGGGGCCAATCAAAGGTTCGAAAATCATGTCCCGTAAACTTGTTGTTGCTGCCCTGCTGTCCGTTTGCTCGCTGTCCTTCGTGCAACTGAGCTTCGCCGAAGAGTCCCGACTGATGACCGACAAGATGGTGAAAGCCAACGAGGCCGCCATCGCCGCTGCCCAGCAGGCCTCCGACGCCGAGCGTACCGCCGGCAAGGCCGCTGCCCAGCCCAACGCCGATTCCTGATCGGCGTTCCCTTCCCCCGGGAAGCCCGGAGCGTGAGCCGGTATTCCCAATGCCTTGCGCCGCATACGAGATGCGGCGTTTTTTTATCCCGGCGGGGGCGGTGATTCTTTCATTTCTTGAAAAAGTCTTTCGCCGTCTTCGCGCTTTATCCTCAATAGTTAGGTCAATATACTTGCCTTTATCTGCCGGGTTCTCCCGGCAGGCTCGACACGATCAGCCTGATGTGTCCCCGAGGGTGCGGTGACTGCGAATCTTCCGCCCCTCACGCCAGCCGGTTCCTCCAACGCCGACTGGCCCTGCTTCCCGACGCCGATATCCGATTGCTCCAATCGACGTCTTCTTTCCGGCCGCTGCACTCAGCGGCCGTTTTTTTGCCCGGAACAAATCCCGACTGCCGAAGCGCCCGTGCCGCTGCCCGGTATAGAGCGGGCGGATGCCTGTGCGCGGAAAATGTAGTGAATCGAACATAAATAAAGTATTTGCAATGATTTGAAATATTCACTACAAGACCAGGCATAACCGCCAAGGGAGCTGCCATGTCCAGCCTCAAAGACCGCCTGGCCGCACCGGACGTCGCCCTGACGCCGGCCGAGCGCAAGGTGCTGCGTGCCCTTCTCGACGACTACCCGCGCCTGGGCCTGGGCCCCATGGCGCGCCTGGCGCGGCAGGCCGGGGTCAGCGACCCGACCATCCTGCGCCTGGTGAAGAAGCTCGGCTTCGCCGGCTACGGCGAGTTCCAGGATGCCCTGCTGATCGAGGTGGACGACCGCCTGCGCTCGCCGCGTACCCTGCTCGCCGAACGCCGCGAACGCATGGAGCAGGACGACCCCTGGTCGAGCTACCTGGCCGACGCCTCGGACAAGCTGCAGCACACCCTGAACCTGACCCGCGCCGACGACATCCGCCTGCTCGGCGACTGGCTGCTCGACCCGCGCCTGCGCCTGTACTGCCACGGCGGCCGCTTCAGCCGCTTCCTCGCCGGCTACCTGGTCACCCACCTGCGCCTGCTGCGCGGCGGCTGCCTGTGGCTGGACGACGGCATGGCGCTGCCCGACCTGCTGCACGACATGGACCGCCAGTCGCTGCTGGTGCTGTTCGACTACCGCCGCTACCAGGCCCAGGCCCAGCTCGTCGCCCAGACCGCCAAGGCCCGCGGCGCGCGGGTGGTGCTGTTCACCGACATCTATGCCTCGCCGCTGCGCGAACTGGCCGACCTGATCGTCAGCGCGCCGGTGGAATCCACCTCGCCCTTCGACTCGCTGGTGCCGGCCATGGCCCAGGTCGAGGCGCTCATCGCCAGCCTGGTGGCGCGCAGCGACGCCCAGCTCGACGAGCGCCTGGAGGGCATCGACCAACTGCGCGCCGCCTTCAACGCCCACCTGCTCGAGGAGTGACCATGTTCAGCCTGCCCCACCACTCGCCCCGCGACCTGCCGTACCGCCGCGGCGAGACCGCCATCCTGTTCGTCGACATGCAGAACGCCTGGGTCATCCCCGGCCGCGACGCCCACGTCGACGCCGGCAAGGCCCGCTACTTCTACGAGCGCGTGCAGAACCAGGTGATCCCCAACCAGCAGCGCCTGCTGGCGGCCATGCGCGGCGCCGGGCAGAACGTGCTGCACACCATCATCGAGAGCCTCACCGCCGATGGCCGCGACCGCTCCCTGGACCACAAGCTGTCGGACATGCACCTGCCCAAGGGCCACCCCGACGCCCAGGTGATAGACGCGCTGGCGCCGGCCGAGAACGAAATCGTCCTGCCCAAGACCTCGTCCGGCGTCTTCAACTCCACCGCCATCGACTACGTGCTGCGCAACCTCGGCGTGCGCCACCTGATCGTCTGCGGCGTGGTCACCGACCAGTGCGTGGACATGGCCGTGCGCGACGCCGCCGACCGCGGCTACCTGGTGACCCTGGTGGAAGACGCCTGCGCCACCCACACCGCCGAGCGCCACCAGGCCTGCCTGGAGGCCATCAAGGGCTATTGCTGGATCGCCGACACCGACGCGGTGCTGGCCCGCATCGCCGACCTCGCCTGACCGCGGAGCATGCCATGAGCCATCCCACCGGGCCGCTGCACCTGAGCAGCTTCGTCACCACCGACCTGGCCGGCGTCACCCGCGGCCGTTCGCTGCCGGCCGCCGCGGTCGCCGAGCAACTGGCCGGCGGCTGCGGCTGGGTGCCGGCGAACAGCGCGCTGACGCCGCAGGACATCATCGCCGGCGACAACCCCTGGGGCAGCCACGGCGACCTGCGCCTGCTGCCCGACCCCCAGGCGCACCTGTACCTGGAGCAGGGCCCGGACCCGCTGGCGCCGCCGCTGGACTACTACCACGGCGACCTGGTGGAGACCGACGGCACGCCCTGGCCGGTGTGCCCGCGCACCCTGCTGCGCGAAGAGATCGCCCGCTACCGCGAGCTGGGCCTGCAGGTCACCGCCGCCTTCGAACACGAATTCACCCTGCTGGGCCTGCCCGAGGGCCCGGGCGGCGCCTTCTCGCTGCAGGCCCAGCGCGCCGCCGGCAACTTCCCCGGCTGGCTGATGGCCGCCCTGGAGCAGGCCGGTGCCGAGCCGGAGATGTTCCTGCCCGAATATGGCCGCCGCCAGTACGAGGTGACCTGCCGCCCGACCCAGGGCGTGGCCGCCGCCGACCGCGCGGTGAATGTGCGTGAGGTGGTCCGCGAGATCGCCCGGCAGATGGACCTGGGCACCTGCTTCTCGCCGCTGCGCGCGCCCGGCGAAGTGACCAGCGGCGTGCACCTGCACCTGAGCCTGCAGAGCCTCGACGGCACGCCGCTGTTGTATGACGCCGCGCAGCCGAACAACCTCTCCGAGACCGCGCGCCACTGGGCCGCCGGCGTGCTGCGCCACCTGCCGGCGCTGTGCGCGCTGACTGCGCCGACGGCCGTCTCCTACCTGCGCCTGAAGCCGCACCACTGGAGCGCCGCCTATGCCTGCCTGGGCCTGCGCAACCGCGAGGCGGCGCTGCGCATCTGCCCGGTGGTGAGCCTCGGCGGCAAGCCGCTGGCGCGCCAGTTCAACCTGGAATTCCGGCCGATGGACGCCACCGCCTCGCCGCACCTGGCCATGGCCGCGGTGCTGATCGCCGGCCGCCTCGGCCTGGAGGAGCGCCTGCCGCTGCGCGCGGTGGCCGACGTCGACCCGGACTCCCTCGACGCCGCCGAGCGCCAGGCCCTCGGCATCCAGGCGCTGCCCGGCTCGCTGGAGCAGGCCCTGCAACTGCTGATGGACGACCACGCGCTCTGCGCGCAGTTGCCGCCGGCGCTGCTGCAGACCTACTTCGCCATGAAGCGCCAGGAGCTGGCGCTGACCCGCGACCTCACCGACGACCAGGTGTGCCAACGCTATGCCAGCCTCTACTGAAAGCGGGATCTACCGCGAAGCGCCGTTCCGCCTGCTCAACCCCCAGGGCAGGAGCCCGGTGCTGCTGGTCTGCGAGCACGCCAGCCGCTACATCCCGGCGGAACTGGCGCAGCTCGGCCTGGACGACGCCGCGGCGCAGGAGCACATCGCCTGGGACATAGGCGCGATGGCCCTGGCCGAGGCGCTGGCCGAGCGCCTCGACGCGCCGCTGCTGGCGGCCGGCTATTCGCGCCTGCTGATCGACCTGAACCGTCCGCTGGCGGCGCCGGACAGCATCCCCGGGCACAGCGAGGTCTACCCCATCCCGGGCAACCTCGGGCTGAGCGAGGCGAACCGCCGGGAACGCCAGGCGCGCCTGTTCGAACCCTTCCACCGCGCCCTGGCCGAGCTGATCGACCAGCGCCAGGCGGCCGGCCGGCCGACGCGCCTGGTCGGCGTGCACAGCTTCACCCCGAGCTACCGCGGCGTGTCCCGGCCATGGATCGCCGGCGTGCTGTACGGCCGCGCCGAAGGCTACGCGCGGCGGATCGTCGACGGCCTGCGCGAAGGCGGCGGCGAGATCGGCGCCAACCAGCCCTATGACATCGACCCGGCCGAGGACATGACCGTGCCGGTGCACGGTGACGAGCGCGGCATCGACGCCGTGCTCCTGGAAATCCGCAACGACGGCCTGCGCGAGGCCGCCGCCATCCAGGCCTGGGCCGAGCGCCTGGCGCCCTGGCTGTAAGCCCCGGAACAAGAAACGCCGTCGCGCTCGCGGCGCAGACAACAACGACAAAGCTGCCGAATCGAGAGGACTCCCCCATGGCCATCGAACAGTTTGGCTACCAGCAACAGCTCCGCCGCAGTCTTTCCCTCAGCGACCTGGTCATCTACGGGATGATCTTCATGATCCCCATCGCGCCCTTCGGCGTGTATGGCTGGGTCCACGCCGACTCCCAGGGCATGGTGCCCATGGCCTACCTGGTGGGCATGCTGGCGATGCTGTTCACCGCCCTGAGCTACGGCGCCATGGCCCGCGCCTTCCCCATCGCCGGCTCGGTGTACTCCTACGCCCAGCGCGGCATCCACCCGCACGTCGGCTTCCTCGCCGGCTGGGTGCTGCTGCTGGACTACCTGCTGATCCCGCCGCTGCTCTACGTGTTCAGCGCGCTGGCGCTCAACCACCTGTTCCCGCAGGTGCCCAAGCTGGCCTGGATGCTCGCCTTCCTGGTCTCGGCGACCCTGGTGAACCTGCGCGGCATCACCTTCGCCGCGCGCTTCAACCTGCTGTTCCTGATCGCCGAGATGATCGTCCTGGCTATCTTCCTGGCGGTCGGCTACCACGCCCTGGAGGGCGGCATGGGCAACGGCCGGCTGACCCTGGCGCCGCTGTACCAGCCGGAGCATTTCGACCTCGGCCTGGTGATGAAGGCGGTGTCCATCGCGGTGCTGTCGTTCCTCGGCTTCGACGCCATTTCCACCCTCGCCGAAGAGGTGAAGGGCGACCCGGCCAGGCAGATCGGCCGCGCCTCGCTGATCGCGCTGTTCGTCATGGGCGGCATCTTCGTCCTGCAGACCTGGCTGGCCACCGACCTCGCCGCCGGCATGACCTTCCAGTCCGCCGACACCGCCTTCTACGAGATCGCCGAGGCCGCCGGCGGCAAGTGGCTGTCCACCCTGACCGCGGTGGCCACCGCGCTGGCCTGGGGCGTGACCGTGTCGATCACCTCGCAGGCGGCGGTGTCGCGGCTGCTCTACTCCATGGCCCGCGACGGCAAGCTGCCGCGGGTGCTGGCCAAGGTGCACACGCGCTACCAGACCCCGCACGTCAGCCTGTACCTGGTGGCGGTGCTGTCGCTGGGCATCGGCGTGGCCTTCCTCGACGCCCCGGACGTGCTCACCTCGCTGGTCAACTTCGGCGCGCTCACCGGCTTCTGCCTGCTGCACCTGGCGGTGATCAACCACTACTTCATCCGCCAGAAGAGCGGCAAGCTGGTGCGCCACCTGCTGTGCCCGCTGGTGGGGCTGGCGATCATCGGCTACGTGCTGGTCAGCATGAGCGCCGACGCCCAGTACCTGGGCCTGGCCTGGATCGCCGTGGGCCTGGTGTACCTGGCTGTGCTGCACAAGCGCGGCAAGGCCGGGGAGCTGGCCACGGGGCTGTGACCGGCAACGGCGGCGTGTCTCCAGCCTTGTAGGAGCGGACTCCGTCCGCGATAGCCGGAGGTTCCGGCGTGCCTCGCGGATGAGATCCGCCACCACACCGTATCCATGTAGGAGCGGGCCCTGCGCGCGATTTCGCGGGCAGGGCCCGCTCCTACAGGTTGCCGTGGGGCACGGTGTTTATCCTGTAGGACCTTGTCCGCGATAGCCGGAGGTATAGGCGCGATTCGCGGATGAGATCCGCTCCTACGGTTCCGGGGCGGCGCGGTGGTCGTCAGCCTTCGCCGAGGAATTCCCCGCGGCTCAGCCCGTGCCGCTGCATCTTCTCGTTGAGGGTGCGGCGTGGCAGGCCGAGCAGTTCCATCACCGCCTTGATGTCGCCCTTGCACTGGCTCAGGGCCTGGCGGATGCACTCGGCCTCGTAGGCCTCCATGCGTTCGAACAGGCCGCTGCCGGCGGGGGCGGCCAGTTGCGCCTCGCGGTCCAGGCCGAGCACGTGGCGCTCGGCGGCGTTGGCCAGCTCGCGCACGTTGCCCGGCCAGTCGTGGGCCAGCAGCCGCGCCAGCTCGGCGGTGGACAGCGGCGGCGCCTCGCGGCCGAGCTTTTCGCTGGCCAGCCGGGCGAAATGCTCGAACAGCAGGGGGATGTCCTCGCGCCTTTCGCGCAGCGGCGGCAGGCGCAGCTCGGCGACGTTCAGGCGGTACACCAGGTCCTCGCGGAAGCGCCCGGCGCGGGCTTCCTCCAGCAGGTCGGGCTTGGTCGCGGCGATCACCCGCAGGTCGACGCGGATGCTCTGGTTCGAGCCCAGGCGCTCCAGCTGCTGCTCCTGCAGCACGCGCAGCAGCTTCACCTGCTGGGCCAGCGGCATGCTCTCGATCTCGTCGAGGAACAGGCTGCCGCCGTTGGCGTGCTCCAGCTTGCCGATGCGCTTGCCCTGGGCGCCGGTGAAGGCGCCGCTTTCATGGCCGAACAGCTCGCTTTCGAACAGCTGCTCGGGGATGGCCGCGCAGTTCAGCGCGACGAAGGGCTTGCCGGCGCGCGGGCCGAAGTCGTGCAGGCAGCGGGCGACCAGTTCCTTGCCGCTGCCGGTGTCGCCGCGGATCAGCACGTTCACCGGGGTGTCGGCCAGGGCCATGACCTGGCGGCGCAGGGCTTCCATGGGCTTGGATACGCCGAGCAGGCGCGAGGCCACCTGGTCCTTGAGCGTCGCCTGCTCGCGCAGCTGGCGGTTCTCCAGCACCAGGCGGCGCTTCTCCAGGGCGCGGCGCAGGCTGTCCAGCAGGCGCTCGGGGGTGAAGGGCTTCTCGATGAAGTCGTAGGCGCCGTCGCGCATGGCCTGCACCGCCATGGGCACGTCGCCGTGGCCGGTGACCATGATCACCGGCAGGTCGCGGTCCAGCTGCTGCAGGCGTTCGAGCAGGGCCAGGCCGTCCGTGCCGGGCATGCGCACGTCGCTGATCACCACGCCGGCGAAGCCGCGCTCCAGGTTCTTCAGGCACTCCTCGGCGCTCTTGCACAGGCGCACCTCGAAGCCGGAGAGCTGCAGCCACTGCTGCACGGCCTCGCGGATGGCGGCTTCGTCATCGACGAAAATCACGTGTTCGGTCATGTCTCTTCGCTCGCGGCGGGCAGCACCAGGCGGAACAGCGCGCCGCCCTCGGGACGGTTGGCGGCCTCCAGGCGGCCGCCGAGTTCGTGGACGATGCCGTAGGATACCGCCAGTCCCAGGCCGAGTCCCTCGCCCACCGGCTTGGTGGTGAAGAAGGGGTCGAAGACGTTGCCCAGGTGTTCGCCGGCGATCCCCGGGCCGTTGTCGGCGATTTCCAGGCTCCACTGCTCGCCCTCGTGGCGCAGCGTCACCTCGATGCGCGGGCGCTCGGCGCCGGCCACCGCGTCCAGGGCGTTGCGCAGCAGGTTGACCAGCACCTGCTCCAGGCGGATGGCATCGCCCAGCACCCAGGCCGGCACGCTGAGCACCTGGCTGATCTCCACCTGCTCGGCGCGGATGCGCGGCGTCAGCAATTGCAGGGCCTGTTCCAGCACGTGGCCCAGCTCGATGCGTTCGCGCAGGCCGCCGGGGGTCTTGCGGGCGAAGGTCTTCAGGTGGCCGGTCAGCGCGGCCATGCGTTCCAGCAGCTCGTCCAGGCGCGCCAGCGCGGCGCGGGCCTCGTCGTTGCGCCCGGCGTCCAGCAGCAGGCGCACGCTGGCCAGGTGCATGCGCTGGGCGGTCAGCGGCTGGTTGATCTCGTGGGCCAGGGCCGCCGACATCTGCCCCAGGGCCGCCAGCTTGGCGGCCTGCACCAGGCCGTCCTGGGCGGTGCGCAGGTCGGCGGTGCGCTGCTCCACCAGGCGCTCCAGTTCCTCGCGGCTGCGCTGGCGCAGGCGGGCGATGCGCCAGCGCTGCTGCAGCAGCATGGCCAGGAACACCAGGGCCAGCCAGGCCCCGGCGGCGGCCAGGCGCGCGGTGGCGACGTCGCTCTGCACGCCGCGGGCGTCGCGCAGCAGGTGCAGGGTCCAGTCGTCGTCGGGCAGGCTCAGGGACTGCCAGAGGTAGTCGGTCTCGTCGCCCCTGGCGCCGACGCGCACCAGGCGGCTGTCCTCGCCCAGCGGCTGCAGGGTGCGGTGTTGCAGCGGGGTCAGCGGCTGGCGGTCGTACTGGCGGGTCTGCGCCAGCTCCAGGCGGGCGAAGGTGTCCAGCGGCTGCAGCTCGCGGTAGCGCCAGCCGGGATGGTTGGCGAGGAAGACGATGCCCTTGGTGTCGCTGACCAGCACCAGGTCGGGGGTCTGGCTCCACTGCTGCTCCAGGTCGGGGAACTCCAGCTTGACCACGATGGCGCCGAGGAAGCGCCCGGCCTCGTCGCGCACCGCGTTGGCCAGGAAGTAGCCGGGGATGCCGGTGGTCACGCCCACCGCGTAGAAGCGCCCGGTGCCCTGGGCGATGGTCTGGCGGAAGTAGGGGCGGAAGGCGTAGTTGTGGCCGACGTAGCTGGTCGGCAGGCGCCAGTTGCTGGCGGCCACGGCCAGGCCGTCGCGGTCGAGCAGCTCCAGGGTGGAGGAGCGCGCGGCGGCGTTGATGCGCTCCAGCTTGAGGTTCAGCGCCCGCTGCGCATCGCCCTGCACCGGGCCGGCCAGGGCCTGGCGCAGCTCGGGGTCCAGGGCCAGCACCGCCGGCAGGCTGCGGTAGCGCTCCAGCAGGGTGCGCAGGGAACTGACGTACAGCCCCAGCTGCTCGTGGGCCGCCTCGGCCTCGGCGAGCAGCGAGCGGTGCCGCGCCTTCTCGCCCGCCCAGTACACCGACAGCAGCAGGCCGGCCAGCACCAGCAGGCTGGCGAGGATTAGGCGCAGGGGGCGGTTGAAGGTCATGGTGCTCGGTGCGGGTGGGCGGAGCGCGACCATAGCACGTCCGGGCACTGGTCCGGCGCGGCCGCGGGTCGCTACACTGCGCGACCCTCGAGGAGAACGTCCGATGCAGCTGATCGCCTGGTCCCATCCCTGTTCCGCCGGCTTCACCCTGCGCGGCTGGCGCAGCGAACCCAGCGGCAAGCCACTGCTGCACTTCCTGCACGGCAACGGCTTCTGCGCTCGCGCCTACGAGCCGATGCTCAGGCACCTGGCGCGGGACTTCGACCTCTGGCTGTGCGACGTCCAGGGCCACGGCGACAGCGACCACGGCGGGCGCTTCCACGGCTGGAACCGCAACGCCGAGATGGCCGTGGAGGCCTTCGAGGCCGGCCGCGCGGTCTACGGCGAAGTGCCGCGCCATGCCTGCGGGCACAGCTTCGGCGGGGTGCTCAGCAGCCTGATCCTCGCCCGCCATCCGCAACTGTTCGAACGCGCGGTGCTGCTCGACCCGGTGCTCTTCACCCCGGCGATGATCGGCGTGATGGCGCTGTCCGAGGTGCTCGGCCTGCACGAGCGCAGGGCCATGGTGCAGAAGGCCAGGGCGCGGCGCAGCCAGTGGCCGGACCGCGCCGCCGCCTACGCCGGCCTGCACGGCCGCGGCATCTTCCGGGGCTGGACCGACGAGGCGCTATGGGCCTACGTGGAGAACGCCATCAAGGCGGTGGACGGCGGCGTCGAGCTGAAGTGCCGGCCGAGCCGCGAGGCGGAGATCTTCAGCTCCTTCCCCAAGCGCCTGTGGCCGTCGCTGGCGAAGGTGGGCACGCCGACCCTGGTGCTGTTCGGCGAGCGGACCTACCCCTTCGTGCCCAAGGCGGTGGCCCGCTGGTGCGCGCAGAACACCCACGTCGGCGGACAGAACGTCGCCGGCGGGCACTGCTTCATGCAGGAGTATCCCCAGGACAGCGCCGAGCGGGTGGCGCGCTTCCTGCTCGGGCACGAGTAGCTAGTCGCCGACTTTCTTGTCGGCGTGGTTGCGCCGCCACTCGTCCAGTCGCACCACCTCGGCCTTGTGCCGCGGCGCCTGTGGCTCGGCCGTGGGCGCCGGCAGGGCCTGGGCGATTTCCACCACCGCGCGCACCTCGTGGGGCTCGGGGTGGAAGCGGAAGGGCTCCAGCTCGATCGGGCCGGGGCGCTGGCCGAGCATGGTGATGCTGCCGTTGTAGCGGTCCTGGCCGCTGGCGGTGAACTCGAAGCCGTATTCCCGGGCCAGGCAGAGCATGCCGTTGGCGCCGCGGCGCAGGCGCAGGCGACGCAGGGCGACGTTCTCGTCGAGCAGCTCCACCCCCTGCCGCGCGCAGTGCTGGCGCGCCAGCTGCAGGGCGCGCTCGCGGATGCCGTGGGCGCGCCACCACCAGGCGGCGGCCGTGGCCAGCAGGAGGAATACGAAAAGGTTGCCCAAGGTCACTTCAAGGCTCCGCTCGGGAAGAGGCGCTTCAGCTTACCGAGTCTGTAGGAAAGCGGCGAGAGCCGCTGGTTCCCAGGTGGTGAATTGCGCCCCATACTGACACATCCAGTTGCAGGAATTCGCCATGTCGTCGCGTACCCCCCACGTCCTCGCCATCCAGTCCCACGTCGTCTTCGGCCATGCCGGCAACAGCGCCGCCGTGTTCCCGATGCGCCGCGTCGGGGTGAACGTCTGGCCGCTGAACACCGTGCAGTTCTCCAACCATACCCAGTATGGCCACTGGACCGGCCAGGTGCTGCCGCCGGAGCAGATTCCGGCGCTGGTGGAGGGCATCGCCGCCATCGGCGAGCTGGGCAACTGCGACGCCGTGCTGTCCGGCTACCTGGGCAGCGCCGCCCAGGGCCGCGCCATCCTCGAGGCGCTGGCGCGCATCCGCGAGGCCAACCCGCGGGCCATCTACCTGTGCGACCCGGTGATGGGCCTCCCGGACAAGGGCTGCATCGTGGCGCCGGAGGTCGGCGAGTTCCTGCTCCAGGAGGCCGCCGCGGTGGCCGACTACCTGTGCCCCAACCAGCTGGAGCTGGACAGTTTCTGCCAGCGCAGCCCGCGCTCCCTGGAGGACTGCGTGGACATGGCCCGCAGCCTGCTGGCGCGCGGCCCGAAGGCGGTGCTGGTGAAGCACCTGAACTACCCGGGCAAGCCGTCGGACGCCTTCGAGATGCTGCTGGTCAGCGCCGAGGGCAACTGGCACCTGCGCCGCCCGCTGCTGGCCTTCCCGCGCCAGCCGGTGGGCGTCGGCGACCTGACCTCCGGCCTGTTCCTGGCCCGCCTGCTGCTGGGCGAAGCGCCCTGCACGGCCTTCGAGTTCACCGCCGCGGCGGTGCACGAGGTGCTGCTGGAAACCCAGCACTGCGGCAGCTACGAGCTGGAACTGGTGCGCGCCCAGGACCGCATCGCGCACCCGCGGGTGCGGTTCGAGGCGAAGGCGATCTGAGGGTGCGTCAGCCGCTATCCTCCAGGCGGGGCCAGTAGCGACCGGCGCCCGCCGCGGCCTCAAGCCGACTGCGGCAGCCCATCCGGCTGCGGCGCCGGGGTGTCGTGCTGTTCGACGCGCTGGTACATGCCCTGGGCGATCTCGCGTTCGCCCATGATCACCAGGTTGGCGCCGTTCTGCTCCAGGTACTCCACCTCGGCGTCGAAGTGCGCGCGGGCGATGATGTCCAGCTCGGGGTTGGCCGCCCGTGCGCGGCTGGCGATCTGCCCGGCCTCGAAGCCGTTGGGGATGGCGATCAGCAGCCAGCGCGCCGTGGCGATGTTGGCCAGGGCCAGCACTTCCGGGTTGGCGGCGTTGCCGACCACCACGCTCAGGCCGCGCTCGCGCAGTTCGGCGGCTTTCTCGCGCTTGTCCTCGATCACCACCAGGGGCACGCCGTCCTTCTGCAGGCGCGCGCTGACCAGTTCGCCGACGCGGCCGTGGCCGATGAGGATGGCGTGCTCGTGCTCGCGCACCGGCGGCGGCAGGTCTTCGTCCTGCGCCTGGGCTTCGCTGGGCTGGGCGGCTTCCTTGCGCGCCTGCAGGCGCTCGATGGCGATGAACAGCAGCGGGTTGACCAGGATCGACAGGATGGCGCCGGCCAGCACCAGGTCGCGGCCCTGCTCGGGCAGCAGCTCGAGGGTCACGCCCAGGCCGACCAGGATGAAGGAGAACTCGCCGATCTGCGCCAGGCTCGCGGCGATGGTCAGGGCGGTGCTGTTGGGGTGGCCGAACAGGCGCACGATGACGTAGGCGGCCACCGACTTGCCGAACACGATGACCAGGAAGGTGGCCAGCACCGGCAGCGGCTCGTGGATCAGGATCGCCGGGTTGAACAGCATGCCCACCGAGACGAAGAACAGCACGGCGAAGGCGTCGCGCAGGGGCAGCGAGTTTTCCGCCGCCTCGTGGCTGAGTTCGGATTCGTTGAGGATCATCCCGGCGAAGAAGGCGCCGAGGGCGAAGGACACGCCGAACACCACCGCCGAGCCGGTGGCGATGCCCAGGGCGATGGCCAGCACGGCGAGGGTGAACAGCTCGCGCGAGCCGGTCGCGGCGATCTTCTCCAGGGCCCAGGGCACCACGCGGCGGCCGCCGAGGATCATCACCGCGACGAAGGCCACCACCTTGCCCAGGGTCAGCAGGATCGGCAGCAGGATGCCGCCGCTGGCGCCGTCCTCGGCCTTGCCGCCGAGGGTGCCGGCCAGCGCCGGCAGCAGCACCAGGGTGAGGACCATGGCCAGGTCCTCGACGATCAGCCAGCCGATGGCGATGCGCCCGCGCTTGGTGTCGATCAGCTGGCGCTGCTCCAGGGCGCGCAGCAGCACCACGGTACTGGCCACCGACAGCGCCAGGCCGAACACCAGGCCGCCGCCCAGCGGCCAGCCCATCATCCAGGCCAGGCCCATGCCGAGCAGGGTGGCCACGCCGATCTGCACCACCGCGCCGGGGATGGCGATGGCCTTCACCGAGAGCAGGTCCTTCAGCGAGAAGTGCAGGCCGACGCCGAACATCAGCAGGATCACCCCCAGTTCGGCGATTTCCGTCGACAGCGCCTGGTCGGCGACGTAGCCGGGGGTGAAGGGCCCGGCCAGCACGCCGGCCAGCAGGTAGCCGACCAGCGGCGAGATGCGCAGGCGGTTGGCCAGGGCGCCGAGGATGAAGGCCAGCACGAAGCCGACGGCGAGGGTGGTCAGTAGCGGTGTGTGGTGCATGGTCTGGGCTCCGGGCACGCAGGGAGCCAGCGCCCCGGGCGGGCGGCGGCTCGAAGGTGGATCACGGGGGCAAACCCGCGGATTGGACAAGTCTAGGCGCTGGCAAGGCTTTCGGCCTTGCCGACGCTCAAGGTTAACTCGTTGACGCGCCGGACTTTTTCAGCGGCACTTGAGAAATCTTGTCAAGAAATGTCGGCATCCTTGTCCCATTCTTCACGAATTGCCTGGTAACGCTGCTCCAGCTCCTGGCGCAGCTGACGGCGCTGCTGGGCCTGGGCGAAGCGCCGGCGTTCCTCCCGGGTGGCCGGCTGCAGCGGCGGCACGGAGGTGGGTTTGCGCTCGTCGTCCAGCGCCACCATGGTGAAGAAGCAGCTGTTGGTGTGGCGCACGGATTTCTCGCGGATGTTCTCGGTGACCACCTTCACGCCGATCTCCATGGAGGTGCGGCCGGTGTAGTTGACCGAGGCGAGGAAGGTCACCAGCTCGCCGACGTGGATCGGCTCGCGGAAGATCACCTGGTCGACCGACAGTGTCACCACGTAGTGGCCGGCGTAGCGGCTGGCGCAGGCGTAGGCGACCTCGTCGAGGTACTTGAGCAGGGTGCCGCCGTGGACGTTGCCGGAGAAGTTGGCCATGTCCGGGGTCATCAGGACGGTCATGCTGAGTTGGTGGTTGCCGGGTTCCATATCGCTCTCGCAGGGCGGGTGGGGGGACCAAGACTGGACGCACTGCGCCTGGCCTTGCGACACACTCTTTTCTATACCCCCCATTGGCCCCGGCGAACAGGGGCGCGCGCCAATCGCCGGGCGATTGGCGCGCGGTGCGGCTCAGCGGCCGGCGGAGAGGCCGAAGTCGATGGCCAGGTCGGCGCCGGTGATGGCCTCGGATTGCGGGCCGCAGAGGTACCAGACCAGGTCGGCGACTTCTTCCGGGCGGATGAAGCGCGCTTCCTTGCCCTGTGGATAATCCCGCAGCAGGGCGATCTTGTAGGCGGCCGGGTTGCCCTGGCCGTAGCGCTCGGCCTGGTAGTCGAGCATGGGCGTGGCGATGTCGGCCGGGGAGATGGCGTTGACGCGAACGCCGTCGCTGGCCAGCTCCAGGGCCAGGGTGCGGGTGAGCATGGTCAGCGCCGCCTTGCTCGCGCAGTAGGCCCCCGAGCCGCGGTAGGCCTGGCGCCCGGAGTCGCTGGAGATGTTCACGATGCAGCCGCGGTTCTCCTTGAGGTAGGGCGTGGCGGCCTGGCACATGTAGAACGCGGCCTTGAGGTTGACCCCCAGGACCAGGTCGAAGTCGTCCTCGTTGAAGCTTTCCACCGGGCCTTCGCGCCAGACGCCGGCGGCGTTGATCAGCGCGTCCAGGCGCCCGGTGCGGGCGAGGATGTCCGCCACCAGGCTCTGGCAATTGTCCGCCCGGCGCAGGTCGGCCACGGCGCTGGCATCCAGCGGCACCTGGGCGTTGAGCGCATGCAGCCCGCTCTTGTCGACGTCGGTGGCGGCGATGCGCCAGTGGCTCTGGGCGAAGCGCTTGGCGATGGCCTTGCCGAGGCCGCCAGCGGCCCCGGTGATCAGAACAACGGGTGTGCTCATTGACTGAGTGATCTCCCTGCCTGATAGGGAAAGGGCGCGCCGTCAGGCAGTGGCGGCACG
The DNA here is from genome assembly GCF_900187975.1 of Pseudomonas delhiensis. Classification (GTDB taxonomy): domain Bacteria; phylum Pseudomonadota; class Gammaproteobacteria; order Pseudomonadales; family Pseudomonadaceae; genus Pseudomonas; species Pseudomonas delhiensis. Next base: position 37,578 of record NZ_FZPC01000030.1, read on the forward strand.
CCGCAAGGAAGAGGGCCGCACGGGCGGCCCTCTGTCTCTACTGACCAAGAAAAGACCAGAATCTTCGCTTTGCCAGGGTAATTTTTTCGTAAATCCCGCTGGAGCTTTCGCAGGCGACTGATGGTCGCGGTTCAGGCGTGGTGCAGGTACCAGCGCCAGTCCTGTTCGCCGACTTCGCCCATGAACTGGCGGTACTCCTCCCACTTGATGGCCAGGAACACCTTGAGGAATTCCTCGCCCAGCGCCTCGCGGGCCCAGCCGGAGGCTTCCAGGGCGCGCAGCGCGGTGAGCCAGTCGGTGGGCAGGAACTCGCGGGCCTGCTCGTAGCCGTTGCCCTGGATGGCTGGGCCCGGGTCGAGCCGTTCGCGGATGCCCTTGTGGATGCCGGCGAGGATGGCCGCGGCGGCCAGGTAGGGGTTGGCGTCGGCGCCGCAGATGCGGTGCTCGATGTGGCGGCTCTGCGCCGGCCCGCCGGGCACGCGGAAGGACACGGTACGGTTGTTCACCCCCCAGCTCTTGGCCAGCGGCGCGTAGCTGTTGGCCTGGAAGCGGCGGAAGGAGTTGGCGTTGGGGCAGAAGATGGCCAGCGAGTCGAGCAGGGTGGCCATCATGCCGCCGATGGACTGGCGCAGCAGCGGCGTGCCCTGCGGGCCTTCAAGGTCGGAAAGCTCGCTGGCGTAGAGGTTGTTGCCCTCGGCATCGGCCAGGCTGACGTGCAGGTGCATGCCGGAGCCCGCGCGATCGCCGAACGGTTTGGCCATGAAGCAGGCCTGCAGCCCGTGCCTGTTGGCCACGCCCTTGACCAGGCGCTTGTAGCGCACGCCTTCGTCGATGGCCTGGAGCACGTCGAAGCGGTGTTCCAGGGTCAGCTCCAGCTGGCCCGGCGCGTATTCCGAGATGGCCGTGCGCACCGGCAGGCCCTGGGCCTCGCAGGCGGCGTAGAGGTCGTCGAGGAACGGCTGTACCTGCTCCAGCTCGTACACGCCATAGACCTGCGGCGCCTGCGGGCGCACGCCGTTCATCTGCACGGCCGGCTGCGGGCGGCCCTGGGCGTCGCGCTGCTTGTCCAGCAGGTAGAACTCCAGCTCCACCGCCATCACCGGGTGGAAGCCATCGGCCTTGAGCCGCTCGACCACCCGCACCAGCGCCTGGCGCGGGTCGGCCGGGGTGGCCGGCAGGCCCTGGGTCGGGTGCATGCTGACCTGCAGCTGGCCGGTGGGCGAGCTGCGCCAGGGTTGCAGGGTCAGGCTGCCGGGCAGCGGGTAGGTCCAGCAGTCGGCATCGGCCACTTCCCAGACCAGCCCGGTGCCCTCGACGTCCTCGCCCTGCACGGTGAGGGCGAGGATCGAGCTGGGCAGCGGCCGGCCGTTGTCGTAGATGGCCAGCAGCTCGTCGCGGTGCAGCAGCTTGCCGCGGGGGATGCCGTTGGCGTCGATGATGAACAGCTCGATGCTGCGCACCTCGGGGTGGGCGGCGAGGAAGGCTTCGGCTTCCTTTCGATCGGCGAATTGCATGGTGGTCCTCGGTTGGCGCGGCGCGCCGGGTGTTGTTCTCGTAGGAGCAGCTGTCTTGCAGGCTGCGCCGAAGTGTTCTTCGTAGGATGGGTTGAGCGAAGCGATACCCATCCTACGACGGCGTTTCTCCTGTTCCTTGTAGGAGCGGATTTATCCGCGATCCGCCGGCAGGCGGCGGAAGGCATCGCGGACGGAGTCCGCTCCTGCGTTCCAGGCGAGCGTGGCTTCTCGTAGGAGCGAGCTTGCTCGCGAACAAACGCAGTGCCATGCGGTTCGCGAGCAAGCTCGCTCCTACGAAGAGCAACTAGGCGCAGGCCGCGAGACAGTTGCTCCTACGATGGTGTTTCGAGCGGGCCCAGGGGGCGTTGCATCAAGCCTCGCGAGCCCCGGGAATCGCCAGCAGCTCCGTGATGCCCGCATCCAGGGTATCGATCAGGCGGTCGACGTCGGCTTCGCTGGTGTCCGGGCAGCAAAGGGTCATGTTGTGGAACGGCGTGATCAGGATGCCGCGGTTGATCAGGTACAGGTGCAGGGCCATCTGCAGTTCGTCGTGGAAGGCGGCCTCGGCCTCGGCGCCGGTGCGCGGCGAGACCGGGCAGAACTGGAATTCGCTGCGCGCGCCCAGTTCGGTCACCGACCACTTCAGGCCGTGCCTGGCGATCAGCCGGCGGAAGCCGTCGGCCAGGCGCCTGGCCAGCGGCAGCATGTGGTCGTAGGCGGCCTGGGTCATCACCTGTTCCAGGTTGGCGCGCATGCAGTGCATGGCCAGGGCGTTGGCCGAGAGGGTGGTGCCCATGCCGCTGTGGCCGTGGCCATGGCTGTCTTGCTGGGCCTTCTGTCGCGAGGCGAGCATCTTCTCGGCCATCTCCGCGCTGCAGCCGAAGATGCCGCAGGGCACGCCGCCGGCGATCGGCTTGCCGACCACGAAGAAGTCCGGGTCGAGGTTCCACAGCTTGGTGCAGCCGCCGATGCCGGTGGAGATGGTGTGGGTTTCGTCGATGACCAGCAGCGCGCCGTACTTGCGCGTCAGCTCGCGGCACTTCTGCAGGAAGCCCGCATCGGGCAGGACCATGCCGATGTTGGTCATCGCCGGCTCGCACAGCAGGGCGCAGACGTCGCCCCGGGCCAGCGCGGCTTCCAGCGCCTCGACGTCGTTGAAGGGGATGGAGCGGCTGTACTGGGTCAGGTCGTAGGCCTGGCCGACCAGCCCGGAGCGCGGCACGGTCTGGCCGTCGCGGTAGCGCACCATGACGTCGTCGACGGTGCCGTGGTAGCAGCCGTCGAACACCAGCAGGGTCTTGCGCCCGGTGATGGCGCGGGCCCAGCGCAGCACATAGCGGTTGGAGTCGGTGGCGGTGGCGGTGACCTGCCAGAAGGGCAGGCCGAAGCGCGCGGCCAGCAGTTCGCCGCAGACCACGGCGTCCTCGCCCGGGAGCATGGTGGTCAGGCCGTTGTTGGCCTGCTCGGCCAGCGCCCTGGCGACCGGATCGGGGGAATGGCCGAACATGGTGCCGGTGTCGCCCAGGCAGAAGTCCAGGTACTCGTGGCCGTCAACGTCGTAGAAGCGGGCGCCCTTGGCGCGCTCGACGAACAGCGGGCAGGGGGTGGACCAGTCGGCCATCCAGTGCATCGGCACGCCGGCGTACAGCGAGTTGCGCGCGCGCTCGGCCAGGGCCACGGATTTCGGGTTCTGCTCCAGGAAGCGTTGGCGTTCGCGGGCGGTGAATGCATCCACGGCCTGTTGGGCGATTCCGCTGGCGGTCATCTTGCACACCTCGTTTGTTTTTTTGCACATCTTCCGTTTGTGATCACAAAAAAGTCAATACATGCTGAGTGACGCCTGTTAATCTTCGGTACAACAGGATTTGTGATCACAAAAATGTGCGGCCCTGGCAAGGGGGCCCGACGAGGACGATTCGAAATGACGCACGAATGCAGCCTGACCTTCGCCCAACTGCCGGCGCCCCCGGCCCGCGCGGAGTGACGCCATGGCCGAGAACCTCCAGCAACAGCTGTACCAGAACCTGCGCCAGGCCCTGCTCAGCGGGCGCTTCCAGCCCGGCGAGCGGTTGAAGATCCGCGACCTGGCCGACGAATGGGGCACCAGCCCGATGCCGGTGCGCGCCGCGCTGCAGCGGCTGGTCGCCGAGGGCGCCCTGGAGGGCGAGCCGCAGCGCTCGCTGCGGGTGCCGGTGATGACCCGCGAGCGCTTCCTGCAGATACTGCAGATTCGCCAGTCACTGGAGGGGCTCGCCGTCGAGGATGGGGTGCCGCGCCTGCGGGGGGCGGACATCGAGGTGCTGGAGGACTGCATCCGGGCCATGGAGGAGGCCGTGCAGCGGCGCGACGTCCAGGCCTACCTGGAGCACAACAGCCGCTTCCACCTGACGCTCTACCGCGCCTGCGGCAACCACACGCTGCTACGCATGATCGAGGCGCTGTGGCTGCAGGTCGGGCCCTTCTTCAACCGGCTGTTCACCGGCGCCGACCTGTCGCTGCGCCTGAACGACTTCCACGAACACGCCCTGGACGCGGTCCGGCGGGGCGATGCCCGCGCCGCGCGGGCGGCCATCGAACAGGACCTGGCCTACTTCGGCCAGTACCTGCTGAATCTGCTGGCGCTGGAGTCGGGGGCGAGCGTGACGCGCTGAGGGCGCGTCACTCGGTCTTGATGTAGCGGACGTTTTCCTTGCGGATGAGGATGGTCTGCCCGTCCAGTTGTTCGAACTCGTAGTAGTCGTTGTACTTGTCGAAATCGGCGTGGTCCTTGACCAGGACCTCGCTGCCGTCGTTCAGCATCACCACGGCCTTGTCGGCACAGCCGGCCAGGCCGAGCAGCAGTGCGCTGAGGAATAGGTATTTCAGCTTCATAGAGTCTCCAAGGGACATCGTGGACCGGCCTTGGCAGAAGGTTTGGGTACACGCTCGGTAGCCACTGTGACAACCGCTCCGCTTGGAAATTCAGTGGTCCGGGCTCAGGTGTCCAACCATACGTCGCGTGCCCAGGTCCACACCGAGTCCCAGGTTTCCTCGGTCAGTTCGCCGTCCGCCCAGAGCACCACCTCGCCGTCCTGGGCCACCGCATAGTAGTCGTCACCATCGGCGCAGAGCGGTATCAGCTCGCGCGGCAGGCCCATCGCCCAGGCCACCGCGGCCACCTCCGGCAGGTAGGTGTGGGAGTGCGGGTCGGTCACAGTGACCGGCTCCAGGCGGCCGTAGACGACGTCGCTGACCTTGAGGAGGAACTCGCGGAATTCCGACGGAAGGCCGATCAGCAGCTCTTCCTCGATCTCCACCAGCAGTTCCTCGTCCGGCAGCTCCAGGGGGACAGGGACGGGCTCGTTGAGTTCACGCAATTGGTCGATGACATCTTCCACGGCAGGGGCCTCTCGATTGACTGGCGCGCTTTATACAGTAGTAGCCGGCCCTGGGCGCAAGTTCACGCTGGCGACGTCTGGCGGACGAGTGGAAGGGGTTGGGTTGGGAGGAGGCCGGTGGCCATGGGGGCGGGGGTGGTTCCGTACCCTCACCGCAGCCCTCTCCCAGGGGAGAGGGGCGTTCCGCTGCGCTCGGAGGTTTCGCTGGAAACCCGTAGGGCGCATAACGCCTACGGCGTTATCCGCCAAATCGCGGACAGAGTCCTACGGCTCCAGGATGCACGGTCGTAGGAGCGGGCCCTGCCCGCGAATCGCGCGCAGGGCGCGCTCAGGTGGGACAGCGGTGGAGGCGCAGGGGCGGACTCACCGGCCGCGCCGGGCACCCTGGTGTCACGGATGGCTGTCTCGCTTCCACAGGGCCAGTGCATAGGAACGAAAACGCCGTTTCCCGGTGGAGGGAAACGGCGTTCTTTCTTGGCTTAAGCGAACAGCGCTACGGCAGAAGCCATCAGCCGTTCTGGCGGATGCCAGCCAGCAGCCAGGGCTGGTCCTGGCCCTGGGCGCGCTCCATGCGCCAGCTTTCGCTGAAGGTTTCGCCCTGGTCGAAGCGCGAGGTCTTGGACAGGCCGCTGAAGGTCAGGGTGGCGATGGTCTTGTCGGCCTGGTCGTCGACGCCTTCCAGCTGCACCTGCAGGTTGTCGATGTAGGTGGACTGGTAGCCGTCGCCCAGCTCGGCGCGTTCCTGCTTCAGCCACTGCAGCATCTGCGGGGTGACGAACTCGGCGATCTTGTCCATCTCGTTGGCGTCCCAGTGCTGCTGCAGGGACAGGAAGTGCTCGCGGGCGGCGCCGACGAAGCGCTGCTCGTCGAACCAGCTCGGCGCGTTGATCACCGGGGCGGCGGCGGCCGCACGGGCGGTGGCGCCGAACGGCGACGGCTGGGCGGCCGGCATCTCGCGCTGCAGCGGGGCGTGCCCGGCCATGGCCGGCTGCGCCTGCTGGCGGCGACGGGCGGCGATGAAGCGGAAGACGACGAAGGCGATCAGGGCGATGATCAGGATGTCGAGGAACTGCATGCCCTGGAAGCCGTCGCCCATGAACATGGAGGCCAGCAGGCCGCCGGCGGCGATGCCGGCCAGCGGGCCGAGCCAGCGCGACGCACCGCCGGCCGCGGCGGCGCCTGCGGCCGCACCGGCTGCGGGGGCGGCGGCGTTGGGGGTGTTCGGGGCGGTGTTCGGCTGCGCCTGGCGGGTCTGGTGGCTGGGCGCCGAGCCCATGCTCTTGCCGCCGCCGAACCGTTTGGCGGCATTGACGTCGAGGCTGAGCGTCACGGCGACACAGAAGGCCATGGCAAGGCTGAGAAAGCGCTTCATCGGGGTCATTCTCTTGGTTGGAATACGACGCGCGCCATGTTGCCGAGCCTGGCCGCCAGCGGCCAGCCGGATTTTGTTTCCGGCTATTGCCCCTGCGTCATCCGGGCGCAGCGGGCGGCACCGGCGGGAACGTCTGTTACCGGGTTTTTCAGCGGCCTCGAAGGCGCTGGCCGTTTGATAGTCTGGCGGCCTAGCGGGGCCGCTGGCCGCGCGATCCCCCACTGTCTCATCGCGCGAGGACCGCCGCCATGCACGCCATCGACTTCATCCAGGACCTCGCGGTGATCATGCTGATCGCCGGCTTCGTCACCATCCTCTGCCACCGCTTCAAGCAGCCGGTGGTGCTCGGCTACATCGTCGCCGGGGTGATCATCGGCCCGCACACGCCGCCCTTCGGCCTGGTCCACGACGAGCAGACCATCAAGACCCTCGCCGAGCTGGGGGTGATCTTTCTGATGTTCTGCCTGGGCCTGGAGTTCAGCCTGCGCAAGCTGTTCCAGGTCGGCGCCACGGCCTTCATCGCCGCCTTCCTGGAGATCACCCTGATGATCTGGGCCGGCTTCGAGATCGGCCGGCTGTTCGACTGGAACACCATGGACTCGCTGTTCCTCGGCGCCATCCTGGCGATGTCCTCGACCACCATCATCATCAAGGTGCTGGGCGACCTGAAGCTGAAGAACGAGCGCTTCGCCCAGCTGATCTTCGGCGTGCTGATCATCGAGGACATCCTCGGCATCGGCATCATCGCGCTGTTCTCCGGCATCGCCGTGAGCGGCACGGTGGAGGCCGACCAGGTGGCCTCCACGGTGGGCAAGCTGAGCCTGTTCATGGTGGTGGCGCTGGTCGTCGGCATCCTGCTGGTGCCGCGCCTGCTGGCCTACGTGGCGAAGTTCGAGAGCAACGAGATGCTGCTGGTGACGGTGCTCGGCCTGTGCTTCGGCTTCTGCCTGCTGGTGGTGAAGCTGGAGTACAGCATGATCCTCGGCGCCTTCCTGATCGGCGCGATCATGGCCGAATCGCGCCAACTGGTGCAGATCGAGCGGCTGATGGAGCCGGTGCGCGACATGTTCAGCGCCATCTTCTTCGTCGCCATCGGTCTGACCATCGACCCGCGGGTGCTGGTGGACTACGCCGCGCCCATCCTGGTCATCACCCTGGTGGTGGTGCTGGGCAAGCTGGTGTCCTGCGGCACCGGCGCCTACATCGCCGGCAACGACGGGCGCACCTCGATGCGCGTGGGCATGGGCCTGTCGCAGATCGGCGAGTTCTCCTTCATCATCGCCGCCCTGGGCATGAGCCTGGGGGTGACCAGCGACTTCCTCTACCCGGTGGTGGTCGGGGTGTCGGCCATCACCACGCTGCTGACGCCCTACCTGATCCGCTCCGCCGACCCCCTGGCGCTGTACCTGGGGCGCACCCTGCCTTCGCCCATGGTGCGGGTGTTCGGCCTGTACGGCGAATGGCTGCGCAGCATCCGCCCGCGCGGCGACAAGGCGGTGCTGGCCGGGATGATCCGGCGCATCCTGCTGCAGGTGGGGGTGAACCTGGTGCTGGTGATCGCCATCTTCTTCGGCCTGGCGTTCTTCGCCGGGCGGATCGCCGAGTGGCTGGCCAACTGGATCGAGCACGAGGCGCTGCACAAGGCGCTGATCTGGGGCGCCGCGCTGCTGCTGTCGCTGCCCTTCCTGATCGCCGCCTACCGCAAGCTCAAGGCCCTGGCCATGCTGCTGGCGGAGATGGGCGTGAAGGCCGAGAGCGCCGGGCGCCACACCGCCCGGGTGCGCCGGGTGATCGCCGAGATGATCCCGCTGCTGTCCCTGGGCGGCATGATGCTGCTGCTGGCGGCGCTCAGCTCGAGCATCCTGCCGCCGGGCGAACTGCTGGTGGTGGTGGGCCTGGTGGCCGCGCTGGCGCTGGCGGTGGGCTGGCGCTGGTTCATCCGCCTGCACTCGCGGATGCAGATCGCCCTGCTGGAAACCCTGGAGCAGGGCAAGGGCGGGCATTGAGCTGCCCGCGCCGGGGGCGCCTCAACGGATGGGGTGAGTTTGCGAAACCCATTCGGCGGTGATGGGCTTGCCGGATGGTGTAGGAGCAACTGTCTTGCGTCCCGCGCCGAAATGCTCTTCGTAGGAGCGAGCTTGCTCGCGAATAAACCCCGCTGCGGAGTCCGTTCGCGAGCAAGCTCGCTCCTACAGGTTGCCGGAAGGCGTGGCATTTTCCTGTAGGAGCGGACTCTGTCCGCGATAGCCGGATGTTCCGGCGCGATTCGCGGGTGAGATCCGCTCCTACGCTGCGCCACCCGCGCCACTCCCCCGTAGGAGCGCGCCCTGCGCGCGAAATCGCGGACGGAGTCCGCTCCTGCAGGTGATGCCTGACGTTGGCGGCGGCGGCTCTACACCGCCTCCAGCTTGGCGTAGCCGAGCATCAGCCACTTGCTGCCTTCGCCGTCGAAGTTCACCTGCACCCGGGCCTGGGCGCCGGAGCCTTCGAAGTTGAGGATCACGCCGTCGCCGAACAGCGGGTGGCGTACCGACTGGCCGAGGGCGAAGGGGGTTTCCGGCACGCCGGCGCCGCTGAACAGGCTGCCGCTGCGCTGGTTGCCGGACAGCGGCCGGCTCACCGAGTTGGACAGGCGCACTTCCTGGATCAGGCCCGGCGGGATTTCGCGGACGAAGCGCGAGACCTTGTTGTAGGTCTCGCTGCCGTACAGGCGGCGGGTCTCGGCGTAGGTCAGCACCAGGCGCTGCATGGCGCGGGTGATGCCGACGTAGGCCAGGCGGCGTTCCTCTTCCAGGCGGCCGGGCTCCTCCAGGCTCATCTTGTGGGGGAACAGGCCTTCCTCCATGCCGGCCAGGAACACCAGGGGGAACTCCAGGCCCTTGGCGCTGTGCAGGGTCATCAGCTGCACGCTGTCCTCGAAGGCGTCGGCCTGGGTGTCGCCGGCCTCCAGCGCGGTGTGGTCGAGGAAGGCCACCAGCGGCGGGATGTCCTCGTCCCCGGGGGTCTCGAAGGCGCGGGCGGCGCTGACCAGTTCCTCCAGGTTCTCCACCCGGGCCTGGCCTTTCTCGCCCTTCTCTTCCTTGTGGTAGCTGATCAGCCCGGACTGCTCGATGACCGTCTGGGTCATCTGGTGCAGCGGCATGCCCTCGACCCGCTGGGCCAGCAGGTCGACGGTCTCGAGGAAGCCGTTGAGCGCGCTGGCGGCGCGGCCGGTCACGGCCTTGGCGGCGATCACGTCGTTGATCGCGCGCCACATGGAGGTGCCGTTCAGGCGCGCGGCGTTGCGGATGGCCTCGACGGTCTTCTCGCCGATGCCGCGCGGCGGGATGTTGACCACCCGTTCCAGCGCGGCGTCGTCGTCGCGCAGGCGGATCAGCCGCAGGTAGGCCAGGGCGTTCTTGATCTCGGCGCGCTCGAAGAAGCGCTGGCCGCCGTAGATGCGGTAGGGGATCTTCTCCCGCAGCAGGGCCTCTTCCAGCACCCGCGACTGCGCGTTGGAGCGGTAGAGGATGGCGATCTCGCTGCGCTTGAGGCCGTCCTTGCGCAGGGCGTCCGAGAGGGTCTCGACTATGTAGCGGGCCTCGTCGTGCTCGTTGAAGCCGGCGTAGAGGGTGATGGGCTCGCCATCCACCCCGTCGGTCCACAGTTCCTTGCCCAGGCGCCCGTGGTTGTTGGCGATCAGGGCGTTGGCGGCCTTGAGGATGGTGGCGGTGGAGCGGTAGTTCTGCTCCAGGCGGATGTCCTCGGTGCCGGCGAAGTCGTCGGCGAACTGCTGGATGTTCTCGATCTTGGCGCCGCGCCAGCCGTAGATCGACTGGTCGTCGTCGCCCACCACCATCAGGCTCTCGCCGCCGCGGGCGAGCAGGCGCAGCCAGGCGTACTGCACGGCGTTGGTGTCCTGGAACTCGTCCACCAGGATGTGCCGGAAGCGCCGCTGGTAGTGCGCCAGCAGGCCGGGGTCGTTGCGCCACAGGTCCAGCGAGCGCAGCAGCAGCTCGGCGAAGTCGACCACGCCGGCGCGGGCGCAGGCTTCTTCGTAGGCCTGGTAGACGCTGACCATGGTGGCCAGGTAGAGGTCGCCGCTGGCCTGGATGTTCTGCGGGCGGTGGCCCTCGTCCTTCTGCGCGTTGATGAACCACTGCGCCTGGCGCGGCGGCCAGCGCTGCTCGTCCAGGCCCAGCTCGCGCACCACGCGCTTGACCAGGCGCAGCTGGTCGTCGCTGTCGAGGATCTGGAAGCCCTCGGGCAGCCCGGCCTCGCGCCAGTGGGCGCGCAGCAGGCGGTGGGCCAGGCCGTGGAAGGTGCCGACCCACATGCCCGCCGGGTTGATGCCCAGCAACTGCTCGATGCGCGCGCGCATCTCCGCCGCCGCCTTGTTGGTGAAGGTCACCGCCAGGATGCTGTGGGGCGAGGCGTGCTCCACCTGGATCAGCCAGGCGATGCGGTGCACCAGCACGCGGGTCTTGCCCGAGCCGGCACCGGCGAGCACGCGCTGGTGCCCCAGCGGCGCGGCCACGGCCTGGCGCTGCGGGTCGTTGAGGGAGTTGAGCAGGAGGGAGAGGTCGTCGTTCATGGGGCGGCATTCTACCGATGGCGGGGAAAGCCCGGCAAACCGAAGCGCCGTCCGGCACCTGCCCGACGAAAGTTCAGTGATTTGCTGGCATATTGCCGCTTTGCCGAGCTTGGGCGGCCCTGCCGCCTCGGTTATGCTCGGGCCACGCCAAGGCCGACCACTACAAGAAAAAGCCGCCTATGACCGCATACCTGGATACCTCGGCCGTGCCGTTCAGCCAGGCCGAGATCCGCCAGCAGTACGCCCACGAACTCGCCATCGAGCGCACCCGCCTGCTCTACCAGGGCTCGCGGGTGCCGACCCTGCTCATGCTGCTCAACGGCCTGGCCTGCGCCGGCCTGCTCTGGCGCAGCCAGGACGGCCTGCTGCTGGCCGGCTGGCTGGTGTGGCTGGTGCTGCTGGCGGTGATGCGGCTGATCCAGGTCGCCGCCTTCCACAACGCCGAGCCGCAGCGCCAGGCCGAGGCCCACTGGCAGCGGGCGTTCCTCTTCGGCGCCGGCGCCTCGGGGCTGACCCTGGCCTTCGCCGCCATCGCCCTGGTGCCGCCGGATGCCTTCCTGCAGCAGGCCCTGGTGTTCGGCCTGATCGCCGCGGCCATCCTCTCCGCCAGCGTCGCCTACGCCGTGAGCCTGCCGGCCTTCCTGACCTTCGCCTTGCCCTGCCTGCTGCCGTCCATCGGCTACCTGCTGCTCAGGGGCAGCGACCTGCAGCAGGGCTGGGGGCTGCTCGGCTCGATCCTGCTGTCGGCCCTGCTGGTGGTGGCCTGGCAGGTCAACCGGCTGGTCCAGGGCAGCCTGCTGCGGCGCTTCCAGACCCTCGCCCTGGTGGCCCACCTGGAGCAGGCCAAGGGCCGCACGGAAGCTCTCAACCAGGACCTGGCCCGCGAGGTCGAGCAGCGCCGCAGCGCCGAACGCGCCCTGCGCGAGGCCCGCGACCAGCTGCAGGCGCGGGTCGAGGCCGGCAGCCTGGAGCTGAGCGACAGCCAGGCGCGCCTGGCCCTGGCCCTGGAGGCCAGCGAGCTGGGGCTGTGGGACTGGAACCTGCGCACCGACGAGGTGCACCACTCGCGCCTGCGGGAAATCTTCGGCCTCGACCAGGACGCGGTGCGCAGCATGCGCGCCGACCTGCGCCCGCTGCTGCACCCGGACGACGTGCCGCTGCTGCGCCGGGCCCTGGCCGACCACCTGCGCGGGCGCACCGACGGCTACCGCGTCGAATACCGCGTGCGCCATGCCGACGGCCACTGGGTGTGGGTGGAGGACCGCGGCCGGGTGATGGCCCGCGACGCCCGCGGCAAGGTCACGCGGATGCTCGGCACCCGCTGCGACGTCAGCGCGCGCAAGCGCCGCGAGGAAGAGCAGCGCCTGGCCGCCACCGTGTTCGAGGCGGCCAGCGAGGGCATCGTCATCCTCGACGCCGACTACCGCCTGCTGGCGGTCAACCAGGCCTTCAGCCGCGTCACCGGGCACCGCCCGGAAGAGGTGATCGGCGAGGTCGCCGCGAACCTCTCCGGCAACCCCGAGACCCGCCGCCAGTACCTGCTGATCCGCGAGGAGCTGGAGCGCGTCGGCAGCTGGCAGGGCGAGCTGCTGGAGACGCGCAGGAACGGCGAGCCGTACCCGCAGTGGCTGCAGCTGAACATGGTGCGCGACAACCGCGGCCAGCCGTCCCACGTGGTGGGCTTCTTCGCCGACCTCACGGCGCGCCGCGACGCCGAGGAGCGCCTGCGCTACCTGTCGCACTACGACGAACTCACCGGCCTGGCCAACCGCGGCCTGTTCAAGCAGCGCCTGCATGACGCCGGCCAGCGCGCGCGGCACAGCGGGCGCAGCCTGGCCCTGCTGCTGATCGACCTGGACCGCTTCAAGCTGCTCAACGACAGCCTCGGCCACGAGGTCGGCGACCAGTTGCTGCGGCAGATCGCCCGGCGCCTGACCCAGGCGGTGCCGGAGGCGGACACCATCGCCCGGCTGTCGGCCGACGAGTTCGCCGTGCTGGTGGACTCCTATTCCAGCCTCTCGGCCCTGGCGCGCCTGTCCAGCCGCCTGCTGACGCGGCTGCGCATGCCGATGAGCGTCGCCGGCCAGGAGCTGATGCTCAGCGCCTCCCTGGGCATCAGCCTGCTGCCGGAGAACGCCCGGGAGATTTCCGCGCTGATGAGCCAGGCGAACATGGCCATGCAGCACGCCAAGCACCTGGGCGGCAACACCTTCCAGTTCTTCACCGACAACCTCCAGGCCTGCACCCTGGAGCGCCTGCAGCTGGAAGTGCAGCTGCGCAAGGCCATCGAGGACGGCCAGCTGGAGGTGCACTACCAGCCCAAGCTGAACCTGGCCAACGGCCGCCTGGACAGCGCCGAGGCCCTGGTGCGCTGGCGCCATCCGCAGCTGGGCATGGTGCCGCCGGGCGAGTTCATCCCCCTGGCCGAGGAAACCGGGCTGATCGGCGCCATCGGCGAGTTCGTGCTGCGCCGCGCCTGCCGCCAGGCGCGTGCCTGGCAGGCCCGGGGGCTGGCCGACCTGCGGGTGTCGGTGAACCTCTCGGTGCACCAGCTGCGCCAGGGCAACCTGGCCAGCCTGGTGCGCACCGTGCTCGATGAGACGGGCCTGGCGCCGCGGCTGCTGGAGCTGGAGATCACCGAGAGCCAGCTGCTGGAGAACGTCGAGAGCGTCATCGCCACCTTCCGCCAGCTGCGCGAGATGGGCGTGAAGCTGGCCATCGACGACTTCGGCACCGGCTATTCCTCGCTCAGCTACCTCAAGCGCTTCCCGGTGGACTACGTGAAGATCGACCAGACCTTCATCCGCGACCTGTCCGCCCAGGGCGAGGACGCCGCCATCACCCGCGCCATCATCGCCATGGTCCACAGCCTGGAGCTGAAGGTGGTGGCCGAGGGCGTGGAGCGCCAGGAGCAGTTGGATTTCCTGCGCCAGCACCGCTGCGACGAGATCCAGGGCTACCTGATCAGCCCGCCGCTGGCGCCGGCGGCCTTCGCCGCCCTCCTGGAGGCCTACGGCCAGCCGGCGGGCTAGTGCGCCTGGTGCGCGTGGTCGCCGCCCACGCCCTGCAGCACCGCCTGGTCGATCTCGGCGAAGCGCAGCACGCGGCCGCCTTCAGCCTTGGCCAGACGCTCGGCGTCGGCCTGGTTGCCGAAGGAGGCGAGGGTGGCGCCCATCGCCCCGGGGCGCTGGATGCCCACCACGTAGTAGGCGCCGGTGGCGTCGATCAGGTGGCGGTCGTCCGGGTGGTTCCAGTCGCTGCGGGCCATGTCGTGCACGTACAGGCGCTGGCCGTCGTGGCGGTTCTCCGGCTGCAGCCACCAGCCGAGCAGCTCGGCGGTGGAGCAGAACTTGCGCACCTTGCCGGCGCCCACGGCCTCGCCCTTGGGGCCGGGGAAGCCGTCGATGAGCATGCCGCAGACGTGGCATTCGTCGCCGCTGTGGAAGGGCACCGGGGCGAGGTCGGCGGCGTCCTGGCGGCCGTCGCCGCAGCCGGCGAGCAGCAGGCCGAGCAGGGCGGCGAGGTAGAGGCGGGGCGGGCGGGGCAGCGGCATCGGGGGCTCCTTGGGGTGAGACGTCAGGCCGGGCGACGCTGGAACAGCCGGTAGGCCAGGGCCAGCGCCGCCGGCGTCCAGGCGGCCAGGGCCAGCCAGAGCAGGGCGCCGGGCACCGGCAGGTCGCGGCCCAGGACCAGCACGCCGTCGATCTCCGGGCCGAGCCCGGAGAGGTTGATCAGGCGGTAGATGTCGGTGGGATTGAGCAGCAGCAGCCAGGGCAGCAGCTCCGGGCTGAGGCGGCCCTTGCCCAGCACCAGCAGGGCCAGCAGGGCGAGGTCGAACAGCAGCACGAAGAAGAACCACAGGCCCAGCGCCAGGCCGGCGGCGGTGGACTTCTCGCCGACGCGGCTGCTCAGGGCGTAGGCCATGGCCAGGAAGGCCCAGCCGAGCAGGGTGGACGACAGGATGAAGCGGGCGAAGGCCCACAGCAGCTGGGGCAGCTGGATGTCCTCCACCAGCAGGGCGATGGACAGGGCGGCGGCGGCGAAGCCGAGCAGGGTGGCCAGGGCGAGGATCAGGCCGTGGCCGAGGAACTTGCCCAGCAGCAGCTGGCCACGGCTCAGCGGGTAGGCCAGCAGGAGCAGCAGGGTGCCGCCTTCCTCCTCGCCGACGATGGCGTCGTAGGCCAGCAGCAGGGCGATCAGCGGCATGAGGATGGTGGCCAGGCTCGCGAGGCTGGCCATGGTCGCCGGGATCGAGGTGAAGCCCACCTGCCCGGCGGTGGCGGCGCCGAACCAGGCGATGCCCACGGCGAGCAGGGCGAACAGCAGGCTGATCGCCAGCAGCCAGCGGTTGCGCAGGCCGTCGGCCAGTTCCTTGCGGGCGATGTGCCAGACCGGCTTCATGGCGTTTCTCCGCAGGCGCGCCCGGCGCCCTGCATGTGGTGGAGGTAGAGGTCCTCCAGCGAGGGCGGCAGCACCTCCAGGCCCTGGGGCTGTTCCTCCAGCAGCGCCTGCAGCAGCCGGCGCTGCCGATCCTCGCTGGCCAGCAGTTCGATGCGCCCGCCATCCAGCGCGCGGACGGCGTAGCCGCTGGCGCGCCAATGGGCCAGCCAGCGCTCTTTGCGCGGGCCGGCGATGCGGATGCGCGTCGGCAGCCCGGCCTCGCGGCGCAGCTCGGCCAGGCTGCCGCAGGTCAGCAGGCGGCCGTTGGCCAGGATGGCGGCGCGGTCGATGTGGGATTCGACGCCGGGCAGCACGTGGGAGCAGAGGATGACCCCGGTGCCCTGGTTGCGCAGGCGGTCGAGCAGGCGGTAGAGCTCGACGGTGGCCACCGGGTCGAGGCCCACGCTGGGCTCGTCGAGCAGCAGCAGGCGCGGCCGGCCGAGGATCGCCTGGGCCAGGCCGAGGCGCTGGCGCATGCCCTTGGAGTAGGTCTTCAGGCGCCGGTCGGCGGCCTGGGCCAGGCCCACCTGTTCCAGCAGCGCGTCCACCTCGGCGGGCGCGGCGCCCTTGAGGCGGGCGAAGTGGCGCAGGGTCTCGCGGCCGGTCAGCTGTGGGTAGAAGGTGACGTTCTCCGGGAGGAAGCCGAGCTGGCGGCGCACCGCGGGGGCGTCGGCGGCGTGGCCGAACACCCGCACGCTGCCTTCGTTGGGACGCAGCAGGCCGAGCATCAGCTTGATGCTGGTGGTCTTGCCGGCGCCGTTGTGACCGAGCAGGCCGAGCACTTCGCCGGCGGCCAGGTCCAGGTCGAGCCCGTGCAGGGCGGTGAAGGCGCCGTAGCGCAGGCTGGCGCGTTGGATTTCCAGCAGCTTCATGGGCGCGCCTCCGCTTGTGGTTCGCGCATCAGCGGATGGCTGTCGCGCACCCCCGGCGAGCGCGTCACCGGGAAGGCGCGCTGCACCCAGCGCAGCAGTTCGATGGAGGGGCTGGCGAGCAGCAGGCGTACCTGCGGGTACAGCCACAGCAGGCGGTCGACGTTGTCGTTGGGCTCGTAGAAGACATCGCCCAGGCCGTCGTCGTCGCGGTCCCAGCCCAGGTAGTCGCTCCAGTAGTTGCCGCGGCCATCGACCGACCATTCCTGGGTGCGGTTGGCCACGTAGAGCACCTGCTGGCGGTTGCCGACGAAGGCGTTGCCGGCGATGCGGTTTTCCTCCGAGCCCGCGGTCAGGTGGATGCCCAGGGCGCTGCCGGCCAGGCGGTTGCCCTCGATGCGGTTGTACAGCGAGTTGTAGATGAACAGGGCCTTGCCCTCGGCGCCGGCGATCATGCCTTCGCCGGTCACGCCGCTGCCGCTGCGCACGCCCTCGACGCGGTTGCCTTCGAGGGTCGAGTAGGTGATGTAGTTCATCAGGATGCCGTAGTTCTCGTCGTCCACCGAGCGGTTGCCGATCACGCTGAGCTTGCGGCTCTGCATCAGCGCGTAGCCGGTGCGGGTGCGGCGGGTCAGGTTGCCGATCACCCGGCTGTCGTTGGTGAACATGTAGTGCACGCCGTAGCGCAGGTCCTCCAGGCGGTTGTGCTCGATGGCGCTGCCGTTGGCGGTGTCGATGTAGATGCCGTCGCGGGTGTGGCGCACCCGGTTGCCGCGGACCAGGGCGTTGCGCACCGCGTAGAGGTGGATGCCGTTGCCGCGGTCCTGGGAGCGCAGCTGCACATCGCCCTCGATGCGGTTGTCCAGCACCCGGGCGTCTTCGCTGGCGTCGAGCCAGATGCCGAAACCCGGGCCCTGCAGCCGGTTGCCGCGCAGGACCGCGCCGCGGGCGCGTTTCTCGACGAAGATCGCCGAGTCCATGTCGGTCAGGTTGCGGCCCCAGTTGCGCACCCGGCAGCCTTCGAGGGTGACCTCGGCGCTGCGCACGGTGAGGGTGCTGCCCTGGCCCTGGCCGTCGAAGATGGCGCCGTCCTCGCAGCGCAGGTGCATTGGCCGGTCGATGAGGAAGTGGCCGGCGTAGGTGCCGGCCGCCAGCGTCCACAGCCCTTCGCCGGCCGCGCGCAAGGGCAGCTCGTCGATCGGCTGGAGCGCGGCCAGCGCGGGGCTGGCCAGCGTCAGCAGCAGGGCGAGGCAGGCGCGGGAAGTGGGCACGCGGAAGCATCCTCCGGGGGTGTTCGCAGGTGGCGCTGCCGGGCCCCCGGGCCCGGCAGCGCCCGCGGCCCGTATCAGGCCTTTTCCACCAGCATGCGGCCGACCATTTCCATGTGCAGGGCATGGCAGAACCAGCTGCAGTAGTACCAGTGCACCCCGGGCCGGTCGGCGACGAAGGTGATGGACGAGGTCTGCTGCGGGCTGATCTCCATGCTCACGCCGTGGTTGACCATGACGAAGCCGTGGCTCACGTCCTCGATCTCGTCGAGGTTGGTGATGGTCACCGTGACCTCGTCGCCCTGCTTCACGGTGAACTCGGTGATGCCGTAGGTGGGCGCCATGGAGGTCATGTACACGCGCACCTGCTTGCCGTCGCGGATGACCTTGTTGTCCTTGAGCAGGTCGATGCCGTCCTTCTTCGCCCGGGCCACGGTCGGGGCGAAGAAGGGGTCGTCGCGCGACCAGATCTTGCGCGGCTTGATCTGGTCGCGGCGGGCCATGATGCAGTCGTGGGGCTCGGCGAAGGTGGGGCCGTCGTGGACCAGTTTCATCTCGTCGCCGGAGATGTCGATCAACTGGTCGTTCTCCGGGTGCAGCGGGCCGGTGAGCAGGAAGCGGTCCTTGGAGAACTTGCTCAGCACCACCACCCACTTGCCGTCGGCCTCGCGGGTCTCGCAGAGGGAGGCGTGGTTGTGCCCCGGCTGGTAGTGCACGTCGAGCTTCTGGCGGATGTAGTCGACCTTCTCGCCCTTGTAGGCGCGCACTGCGTCCTCCAGGTTCCACTTCACCAGCTGGCTGTCGATGAACAGCGTGGTGTAGGCGTTGCCGCGGCCGTCGAAGGTGGTGTGCAGCGGGCCCAGGCCCAGTTCCGGTTCGGCGACTACGGCCTCGCGCGGGTCCTTGAGCTTGCCGGCGAAGAGGTCCGGCAGCTTGTCGATGGCGATCATGCTGCAGGTCGGCGACAGCTTGCCGTTGGCGATGAAGTACTTGCCGTCCGGCGAGGTGTTCAGGCCGTGGGGGTTCTTCGGCACCGGGATGTAGCGGGTCACCGCGCTGTCCTTGCCGTCCTTGCGGCGGCCGTCGACCACCGGGACCTTGGAGTCGCCCAGGGTGACGAAGCGCTTGGCCTTGATCTCGGCCTCGATGCGCGGGATATCGAACACCACCACCCAGTCGCGCTCGTTGCGCATCATGCCGGCCAGGTCCACCGCCTTCTCCGAGTTGTAGCAGGTGGAGGCGGCGAAGCGGCCGGTGTAGTCCATGTCGGTGTTGTCCAGGTTGCCGTCGACGATCACCTGCCAGGCCACCTCCATGGTCTCGGCGTCGATGGCGTTGTACATGGTGAAGGCGTTGTCCGCGCCGGGGTCGAAGCTGGAGCCGTCGTTGGGGTGGGGAATGATGAATTCGGCGTTGCAGAACACGTACTTGGTGTGCGGCACCTTCTGCAGGCGCAGGCCGTGGATGGCCTGGACGTTGGGGACGGTGACGATCTTGTCGCACTTCATGATGTCCAGGCGGATGCGCGCGACGCGGCTGTTGGCCTTGTCGTTGATGAACAGGTACTTGCCGTCGTACTTGCCGTCGGTCATCGAGATGTGCGGGTGGTGGCAGTCGCCGTTGTGGAAGCGCGCGCTGTCGCCGAGGATGTGCTTGCTCTCGTTGGTCAGGCCCCAGCCGGTGGCCGAGTCGACGTTGAACACCGGGATGCGCATCAGCTCGCGCATCGAGGGGATGCCCAGCACCCGCACCTCGCCGGAGTGGCCGCCGCTCCAGAAGCCGTAGTACTCGTCCAGCTCGCCGGGGCCGACGTGGGCCTTGGCCTGCGCCGCCTTGACCGTCTCGGCCCAGGCCTCGCGCGGGATCACCGCGCCGCCCAGGGCGCTGGCGCCGACCAGCGCCGCGGCGCCGGTGACCGCCGAGGCGCCGAGGAAGTCACGGCGGCTGAAGCCGCTGGCGTCTTCGGGTTGCGGGTGTTTCTTCTCGTTCATGTCCGATCCTCCCAAGTTGGTATTCAGAGTTGGCGCACGGCGATCCGCTCGCCGTCGTCCGCCGGTGCCTGCCTGTTACGTTTCTTGCGCTTGTTCACCAGCGGCGGGCACTTGTTTTCGTCGTGGTAGGTGAGCTGGCAGTCGAGGCAGTAGTGGCACTCGTTGGCGTTGATCCGGCCGTCCGGGTGGATGGCCTGGATCTCGCATTCGCGGGCGCACAGCTGGCAGGGCTGGCCGCATTCCTTGCGCCGCTTGAGCCAGTCGAACAGGCGCGCCTTGCCGGGGATGGCCAGGGCCGCGCCGAGCGGGCAGAGGTAGCGGCAATAGACCTTGCGGGTGAACAGGTTGACCAGCAGCAGGCCGGCGGCGTAGGCGACGAAGCCCCACTGGCGGGCGAAGCCCAGGGTGATGGCGGTCTTGAACGGCTCCACCTCGGCGGCGCGCTCGGCGGTGGCGAGCGATTCGAGGGAGAGGCCGAACAGCGCCAGCAGGATGATGTACTTGACCGCCCAGAGCCGCTCGTGGACCGCGAAGGGCAGCTCGAACTGCGGCACCCGCAGCTTGCGCGCGGCCTCGTTGAGCAGCTCCTGCAGGGCGCCGAACGGGCACAGCCAGCCGCAGAACACGCCGCGCCCCCAGAGCAGCACGCTGGCGGCGGTGAAGGTCCAGAGGATGAACAGGATGGGGTCGCTGAGGAACAGCTCCCAGCGGAAGCCTTCGAACAGCGCGTGGACGAAGGTGAGCACGTTGACCACCGACAGCTGGCCCAGGCAATACCAGCCGATGAACACCAGGGTGAACGCCAGGTAGCCGCGGCGCACCCAGTGCAGCAGGTGCGGCCGGCGGGTGAGGGCGTCCTGCAGGAAGAGGATGGTGGCGAGCAGCGCCAGGGCGCCGAGCAGCACGCCGATCTGGAAGCTCTTCTGGTACCAGATGCGCAGCCACAGCGGGCGCTTGGCCTCTTCCAGGGCTGCCAGTTCCTCGGCCGTCGGCTGCGGCCGCAGCAGGTAGGCCTCGGGTGTCTGGTAGGGCAGGGCGAAGCTGGTGAACAGGCTGGCCACCGGGCCGGTCTGGCGGCGTACCAGCAGCTCCAGGTTCCACGGCGTGCCGGGGTCGAAGCGGTGCTGGGCGCGGACGATGAAGATGGCCATCTCGGCGAAGGCCGGCATGCCCTCGGCGTAGACGTCGGACAGGCGCTGGTAGTCGAGGTCGCGGAAGCTGAGGATGTCGCCGAACTGGCGCAGCTGCACCCGGTCGAAGATGCCGCCGCGCACGTAGCCCGAGCCCTTGAACGAATACTGGCCGTTGCCCAGCACGGCGATGGCGTATTCGCCGGGCTTCAGCGCGTCCATCAGCTCCTGGTACTGGCGCTCGCCGAGCAGGTTGCGGCCGATGCCCGGCGGGTTGAGCAGGGCGGTGTAGAGGTCGATGAAGTCGTCCGCCCGGTGCGCCGCATCGGCCGCGCCGACGTTGGCGGCCTCGGTGCCCTTGAAGGCGTCGTCGATCTGCCCGCGGTTCAGCTGCAGGCGGCGGATCGCGCCGCTGCCGGTCAGCTCGGTCCAGGTCGCCGGCTGGAAGGCATCCAGGCGCACCTGCGCGGGCTTGGGCCGCACGCTGCCGCCGTCCTCGATCAGCCCCAGGGACACCGCCACGGTGTGGGCGGCGCGCATGACGATCTCGTTGACCACCATGACCGTGACGGTGGCGCCGGCGACGGCATCGATGGTGGTCGTCTGGGCATCGCTGGAGCGCCCCACCACAACGCGCTGGTCGGCCCGCACGCCAGCGTAGCCGGCGGTGAAGGCATGCAGTTTCTCGACGGGGATGCCGATCAGCAGGATCGGCTCGTGGTGTTCGAGCACATAGGCGTCGCGGATCACCGCATGGGGATCGAGGATCACCTGCAGGTTGATCGGCTTGCCGGAATAGGCCGGCATCTGCGTGACGCGGATGCTCTGGAAGGCGTAGCCGAGCAGCTCGTCGCCCTTGAACAGGCGGCGCACGCCGAATTCGCCTTCGGCCTCGCCGATGCGCTCGACGCCGGGGAATACCTGGGTAATGCGCGTGCGCTCCAGGTCGCTGAGTTCGGCGCCCTGGGCGGCCAGGCCGACCAGTAGCAGCAGCCAGCCCAGCAACAGGCGCAGGCCGCCGACGCAGTACCGGACGGTGTCGGGCCCCGTGTTCCAGTGGGCGTCCTGCGCGGCGGCCATCGGATTTGCTCTCCTCAGCAGTGGATCATTTGAGCGTGACTATCCACTCGGCAAGGGTCTTGGCCTCCTCTTCGCTGACCGGGTTGGGCGGCATCGGCATCGCGCCCCAGACGCCCTGGCTGCCCTTGCGGATGCTGTGCATCACGTGGGCCACGCCGTCGGACTGGTCGCCGTACTTCTTCGCCACGTCATGGAAGGCCGGACCCACCAGTTTCTTGTCCAGCGTGTGGCAGGCCACGCAGGCCTTGGCCTTGAACAGGTCCTCGGCGCTGCTGGCGAAGGCTGGCGCCTGTGCCAGCAACCCGGCGGCCAGCAGTGCGGCCATTGCTTTGTTCATGGTTCTCTTTCCTCGCAGGCTTGGCGCCGCAGCGCCGGATCCAGGTGCCGGCGTCCCCCCGGCGATGGCTGCGATTCTAGGAGGGGCCCATGGCGCAAACGCTTGATGGGAATCAAGAACTGCCGGCGCGGCGCTTGAGGCGGATCGTCGCGCTGGCTAGCGTGCCAAGCCGTGGAACCCGATGGAGAACCCCCGCTCATGAACGCACCCGCCCAGGAACTTCCGCTCTTCTACCAGCCCAGCGGCAACGAGGTGACGCTGTTCGGCGAAGCCGCGGCGCAAGGCATGCCGGTGCTGATCAAGGGGCCGACCGGCTGCGGCAAGACGCGCTTCGTCCAGCACATGGCCCAGCGCCTGGGCCGGCCGCTGTACACCGTGGCCTGCCACGACGACCTGTCGGCGGCGGACCTGGTCGGCCGCCACCTGATCGGCAGCGACGGCACCTGGTGGCAGGACGGCCCGCTGACCCGCGCGGTGCGCGAGGGCGGCATCTGCTACCTCGACGAGGTGGTCGAGGCGCGCCAGGACACGGTGGTGGTGCTGCACCCGCTGGCCGACGACCGCCGCGAGCTGTTCATCGAGCGCACCGGCGAATCGCTGGTGGCGCCGCCCGGCTTCATGCTGGTGGTGTCCTACAACCCCGGCTACCAGAACCTGCTCAAGGGCATGAAGCCCAGCACCCGCCAGCGCTTCGTGGCGCTGCGCTTCGATTACCCGGCGGCGGAGGTGGAGGCGGGCATCATCGCCCGCGAGGCCAACGTCGATATGGAGCTGGCCCAGCGCCTGGCGCAGCTGGGCGTGGCCCTGCGCCGCCTGGGGCGGCAGGAGCTGGAGGAAGTCTGCTCGACGCGCCTGCTGGTGCTCACCGCGCGGCTGATCCACGCCGGGCTGGCGCCGCGCGAGGCCTGCCGCGCCGGGCTGGCCGAGCCGCTGTCCGACGACGAGGGCACCGTCGCCGCGCTGATGGACCTGGTCGATGTCCACTTCGCCTGAGGCCCTGGCCGACACCCGGCGCCTGCCGGGCGACCTGGCGATGTGGCTGTTCATCCTCGCCGAGCTGAGCGTCTTCGCCATCCTCATCCTGGTCTTCGCCGTGGCCCAGCGCCTGGATGCCGAGGGCTTCCGCGCCGGCCGCGCGGCGCTGGACCTGTCCCTGGGCCTGGCCCTGACGCTGAGCCTGCTGACCGCCGGCTTCCTCGCCGCCGCCGCGGTGGAGCTGGTGCGCCGTGGCTGCCAGCGCCGCGCCGGCCTGCTGCTGCTGGCGGCGCTGGCGCTGGGCCTGCTGCACGTCTGGCTGAAGGCCGGCGAATACCTGCACCTGGCGCAGCGCGGGCTGGACCTGGAGCACAGCACCTTCTTCACGCTGTTCTGGCTGGTCACCGGATTCCACTTCCTGCACGTCTGGCTGGGCCTGGTGATCCTCGGCTGGATGGCTCTGCGCTGCCTGCGCGGCGCCTATGCCCAGGGCGCCCTCGGCGGGCTGGAGTCCGGGGCGCTGTATTGGCACATGGTGGACCTGGTGTGGGTGATGCTGTTCCCGCTGGTCTACGTGCTGGCGCCGCTGCCATGAGGTCGCTGGCCCTGGCCTGGGCGTTGCTGGTGCCACTGGCGCTGGCCGGCATCTGGCTCGGCAACCACGCAGCCAGCGCGCTGTTGCCGGTGGCGAGCATCCTGCTGCTGGCGCTGGGCAAGGCCTGGCTCATCGTGCTGCGCTTCATGGAGCTGGGCCACGGCCCGGCGCTGTGGCGCCGGCTGCTGCTCGGCTGGCCGCTGGCGCTCGCCGTGCTCCTTCTGGCCGTCCACGCAAGCTACTGATTTCCCTGAAAATAAATACCTGACAGGAAGCATTGGTCTTTCTTGATCGCCATCAAGCGGATCGGCCCGGGGGCCTTCCTAGAATGGCCGCAAATCGAGACCGAGGAGGACCCCATGTCAGACACCTTCACCAAGGGCATGGCGAGGAACATCTACCTGGGGGGAGGCGTTTTCTTCTTCCTGGTGTTTCTCGCCCTGACCTATCACACCGAAACCACCTTCCCCAAACGCACCAACCAGGCCGAGCTGACCGAGTCGGTGGTGCGCGGCAAGCTGGTGTGGGAACAGAACAACTGCGTCGGCTGCCATTCGCTGCTGGGCGAGGGCGCCTACTTCGCGCCGGAGCTGGGCAACGTGATCGGCCGCCGCGGCGGTGACGCCGCCTTCGACAGCTTCCTCGCCGCCTGGATGAAGATGCAGCCGCTGGGCATCCCCGGGCGCCGGCAGATGCCGCAGTTCCACCTCAGCGACCAGGAGGTGGCGGACCTGGCGGCCTTCCTGCGCTGGACCTCGAAGATCGATACCAACAAATGGCCGCCGAACAAGGAGGGTTGAGCATGAACCCGGGCAATCCCCATCTGAAATTCGCTTCGCAAGCGGTGGCCAAGCCGTACTTCGTGTTCGCCCTGATGCTGTTCGTCGGGCAGATCGTCTTCGGCCTGGTCATGGGCATGCAGTACGTGGTCGGCGACTTCCTGTTCCCGGCCATCCCCTTCAACGTCGCCCGCATGGTGCACACCAACCTGCTGATCGTCTGGCTGCTGTTCGGCTTCATGGGCGCGGCCTACTACCTGGTGCCGGAGGAGGCTGACCGCGAGCTGCACAGCCCGAAACTGGCGATCCTGCTGTTCTGGGTGTTCGCCATCGCCGGCGTGCTGACCATCCTCGGCTACCTGCTGGTGCCCTACGCGGGGCTGGCGAAGCTGACCCACAACGAGCTGCTGCCGACCATGGGCCGGGAGTTCCTCGAACAGCCGACCATCACCAAGCTGGGCATAGTCGTGGTCGCCCTGGGCTTCCTCTACAACATCGGCATGACCTTGCTGAAAGGCCGCAAGACGGTGGTCAGCGTGGTGATGATGACCGGCCTGGTGGGCCTTGCGGTGTTCTTCCTGTTCTCCTTCTACAATCCGGAGAACCTGGCCCGCGACAAGTACTACTGGTGGTGGGTGGTGCACCTGTGGGTGGAAGGCGTGTGGGAGCTGATCATGGGCTCGATGCTGGCCTTCGTGCTGATCAAGGTCACCGGCGTCGACCGCGAGGTGGTGGAGAAGTGGCTCTATGTGATCATCGCCATGGCCCTGATCACCGGCATCATCGGCACCGGCCACCACTACTTCTGGATCGGCGCGCCGGGCGTGTGGCTGTGGCTCGGCTCGATCTTCTCGGCCCTTGAACCGCTGCCGTTCTTCGCCATGGTGCTGTTCGCCTTCAACATGGTGCGCCGCCGTCGCCGCGAGCACCCGAACAAGGCCGCCTCGCTCTGGGCCCTGGGCACCACGGTGACCGCGTTCCTCGGCGCCGGCGTGTGGGGCTTCCTGCACACCCTGGCCCCGGTGAACTACTACACCCACGGCACCCAGCTGACCGCCGCCCACGGCCACCTGGCGTTCTACGGCGCCTACGTGATGATCGTGATCACCCTGATCAGCTACGCCATGCCGCGCCTGCGCGGGATAGGCGAAGCCGCCGACGCCCGGGCGCAGAGCCTGGAGATCTGGGCCTTCTGGCTGATGACCATCTCCATGCTGCTGATCACCCTGCTGCTGACCGCCGCCGGCGTGGTGCAAGTGTGGCTGCAGCGGATGCCGGCCGACGGCGCGGCCATGCCGTTCATGGCCACGGTGGACCAGCTGAAGGTGTTCTTCTGGCTGCGCCTGTACGCCGGCTTCGGCTTCTTCATCGGGCTGATCTGCTACCTGCTGAGCTTCCGCCAGCGCGGCCGGCTGACGGTCGGCGTCGCGCAGCAGGCCGGTTGAGTTCCCTCCCCCGGGGCCCGTCTGCCTGGCAGCGGGCCCTTTTTTTCGCGAGGCCGCGATGACCATTCACCTGGAACTGGAGGAAGGCTTCGGCCGCGCCTGGCACCGCTTCATCACCCGCCGCGCGAGCCCGACGTTCGAGGACGCGGCGGTGAGCCTGGACGAGGTCCGCCGCAGCCTGCTGCTGCTGTTCCGCGGCACCGGCGGCGAGGCCGGCGTCGGCGTGGAGGCGGCCAGCCCGCGCGAACTGCTGGTGCGCCGCAGCCTGTTGCAACAGGTGGCCGGCACCTGCCAGCAGCTGCCGGTGGCCTGGTTCGACGCCGACTCCCTGCGCCTGCCGCCCAGCCTGGCGGTCTACCCGGATGCGCAACTGAACCGCGAACTCTACCGCTGGCTGGCGCTGCTCGCGGCGCACAGCCAGCCGCTGCGGCACTGGGCCGGCGACAACCAGGCCTGGACCCTCGCCGTGCTGCAGCGCTACCCGCTGCTGCGCCCGCGCTACCAGCGGCTGGTGGAGGCGCTGTTGCCGCTGCGCCCGGACCCGGCCCAGCTGCCGCCGGCCGAGGCGGTGCTGGAGCGCGCGCTGCGCCAGGCCCTGCGCGAGCCGGGCAGCGTCCTCCGCCTGCCGCGCAGCGAACGCGCACCCTGGCCGTTGCCGTTGTGGCTGTATCCGCCGCAGCAACTGGCGGCGCCGCAGCGCACCGAGCTGGTCGACGGCGACGAGCAGGGCAGGCCGACGGGCGACGCCCGCAACGGCATCGCCCGCAAGCGTGGCGAGCGCACCAAACAGGACCCGGGGCGCGGCGGCCTGCTGCTGTTCCGCCTGGAGAACCTGTTCAGCTGGTCCGAGCACGTCGAACTGGACCGCGCCGGCGACGACAGCGAGGACCTGGACGCCGCGCGGGTGGCCGAGGACCTCGACCACCTGAGCCTGTCCCGGCAACGCCAGCGCAAGGGCGGCGGCCTGCGCCTGGACCTCGACCTGCCGGCGGCCGAGTACGACGACCTGCCGCTGAGCGAGGGCATCCGCCTGCCGGAATGGGACTACCGGCGCCAGTGCCTGCTGCCCGACCACGTCTGCCTGCAACCGATGCTGCCGCGCGACGCCACGCCGGCGCCCTTGCCGGACGCGCTCGTGCCCATCGCCCGGCGCCTGCGCCGGCAGTTCGAAGGCCTGCGCCAGCAGCCGCAGTGGCTGCGCCGCCAGCCCCAGGGCAGCGAGCCGGACCTGCAGGCCTGGCTGGATTTCAGCGTCGAGCGGCGCCTGGGCGCCTGCGCCGAGACCGGCCTGTTCCTCGAGCGCCGGCAGACCCGCCGCGACCTGGCCTGCCTGCTGCTGGCCGACCTGTCGATGTCCACCGACGCGCACCTGGACGATCGCCACCGCGTCATCGACCTGATCGGCGACAGCCTGCTGCTGTTCGGCGAGGCGCTGCAGGCGGTGGGCGACCGTTTCGCGCTGTACGGCTTTTCCTCGCTGCGCCGGCACCACGTGCGCCTGACCCAGCTGAAGAGCTTCGAGGAACGCCATGGCGACGCCGTGCGCGGGCGCATCCGCGCGCTGCGGCCGGGCTACTACACGCGCATGGGCGCGGCCATCCGCCGGGCCACGCAACTGCTGCTCGAACGCGGCGAGCGCCAGCGCCTGCTGCTGATCCTCACCGACGGCAAGCCCAACGACCTGGATTGCTACGAGGGCCGCTACGGCATCGAGGACACCCGCCAGGCGGTGCTGGAAGCCCGCCGCGCCGGGGTGCTGCCGTTCTGCCTGACCATCGACCGCGAGGCGGCGGACTACCTGCCGCACCTGTTCGGCCACCAGGGCTACCTGATGCTGCGCGACCCGGCCCAGCTGCCGCTGCGCCTGCCGCAGCTCTACCGCCAACTGACCCGCCGCCGCGAGTGAAACCGTACACCATTGTAGGAGCGGGCCCTGCCCGCGAATCGCGCGCAGGGCGCGCTCCTACAGGGGAACGACATGGCGAGTGAGGCGGTGGACAGCCCGTTGTAGGAGTGAGGGGGACACCTAGTTCTTGCTCGCAAACCAACCCCCGCAGCGAGACCCGTTCGCGACCGGATGTTCCGGCCGCTCAGGACAGCCCCCTCTCCCGCTTGCGGGAGAGGGTTGGGGAGAGGGCGCTCTTGAGCCCAACGCTTGCGCCACCGGCAAGCCCCGTTCGCGAGCAAGCTCGCTCCTACGAAAAGCACCTCGTAGCCGGGCGTATCAGGATGGCTCCGGATGTTCCGGCCACTCGGGACAGCCCCCTCTCCCGCTTGCGGGAGAGGGTTGGGGAGAGGGCGCTCTTGAGCCCAACGCTTGCGCCACCGGCAAGCCCCGTTCGCGAGCAAGCTCGCTCCTACGAGAAGCATTCGGCTGTCTATTGGGTTCCCGCGAACGCGGGAACCCAGAAAACAGCGTAGGAGCGGATTCATCCGCGATCCGGCCGGCAGGCCGGCTTCGGGACGCCTAACGCGGCAACCAGACCGCCATCGCCACGCAGAACACCGCGAGGACGACGCAGAACAGCTTGAACCGGCGCAGCCGCTTCTGCCTAGCCTGGGCCTGTGCGACCGGCAGCGGCATGCCGCAGTGCGGGCAGTCGGCCTGGTCGTCGGCGCTGGACTGCTGGCAGTACAGGCACTGGCGCATGCCTACTCGAACTGCTCCAGGCGCAGCGGGGCCAGGACCTGGACGGTGCGGCCCTGCAGGTCGATGATGCGCTCGTCGATCAGCCGGCGCAGCACGCGGGAGAAGGTTTCCGGCTGGATCGACAGGTGCCCGGCCACCAGTTGCTTGGCCATCGGCAGCTCGAAGCGCAGGTCGGCGTCGCCGTGGCGGTTGAGCAGCGTCAGCAGGTAGCGCACCACCCGGTGGGTGGAGTTCTTCAGCGACAGCGTCTCGATTTCGTTGATCCGCCGGTGCAGGCGGATGCACAGGGTGCCGAGCAGGGCGAAGGGCAGCTGCGGGTTGCTGTGCAGCAGCTCCAGGTAGGTGCGGTTGGCGAAGCGGTAGACCTGCGTCGGCTCCAGCGCCTGGGCCGAGGCGACGTAGTCCGGGGTGTCCATGAACATCATGGCCTCGGCGAAGGTCTGCCGGCCGACCACCACTTCCAGGACCTTCTCCTGGCCCTCCGGGGTCAGGCGGAAGATCTTCACCGCGCCGGATATCACGAAGAAGAAGGCGTGGGCCGGCTCGCCCTGGTGGAACAGCTTGTCGCCCTTGTCGAGGTTGAGCAGTTGGCAGGTGGCGAGCAACTGTTCCAGCTGCGCCTCGTCGAGGGCATCGAACAGGTGGTGCCCGCGCAGGATCTGCTGGTGGACGCGCTGGGACTGCATGGCGGAGCTTTCCTGAACCGTGGGTATCCGGTCAGTATGCTCGCCATGCCCGGCTTGGGGGGTGAGGCATGCTGTCACGCCGGGCTCCGGCCGATGAATGGTCATTGCGGCCGGTTGGCGCCGACGAACAGCAGGTTGTTTTCCAGGTGGATGTGCTGCATCAGGTCGCGGCGCAGCTCCTCCAGCCCGGCGTAGAGCGCGCGCCAGCTGGTGCAGGCGTTGGCCGGGGCGGTCAGGTCGTCGGTCAGCTCGGCCAGCGCGGCCAGGCTCTGGGCGTGTTCGTCGTGCTCGTGGCGCATCACCCCGATCGGCCCCTGCACGTGCAGCAGCGGCACGCCCTGGCTCAGCCAGGGGAACAGGATGTTCTCTTCCTTGCACATGTGCGACTCGAGCTCTTCCTGCATCTGTTCCAGCAGCGCCACCAGGCCGTGGGGGCAGTGCGGGTGCGCGGCGTGGGTGCGCTCCACGCGCCGGGCCAGCGGCAGCAGCGCGGGGAACTGCTGGCGATGGCGCTGGTGGTAGCGTTCGAGGATGTGTTCGATCAGCTCGGTGTTGCTCGCCTGGCGCCAGTCGCGTTCTTCGCTGGCCGGGCGCAGGGCGCGCAGTTCGCTGGCGATGCGTTCGGCGTCCAGGCCCAGTTCGCTGGCGGCCTCGCGCAGGCTGCGCTGGCCGGCACAGCAGAAGTCCAGCTTGTAGTCGCGCAGCAGGCTGGTGCTGCCGGGCAGGCTGCAGGCCAGGTCGCTGAGGGTGCGTTCGGTCAGGTTGTCGTGCATGGCGGCGGCCTCGGGAGTCGGTGTGGGGGCTGGCGCCAGTCTAGGAAGGGCGCGGCCCCGGGCTCCTTGATTGCGGTCAAGCGTCGCAGTGCGCGGGTTCCCGCTCGTCGTCGCCCTCGGCGATGTGCAGCAGCTGCTGCGGGTTGCGCACCAGCAGCTTCTGCCGGCCGCCGCGCACCAGGCCGCGCCCTTCCCAGGCGCTGAGGATGCGCGAGACGGTGTGCAGGGTGGTGCCGGTCATCTCGGCGATGTCCTGGCGGCTGACGGGGAAGTCGATGCGCACGCCCTCGGATTCCGCGCGGCCGCTGTTGCGCACCAGGCGCAGCACGGCGTGGGCGACGCGGCGCTCGACCTCCTCGGTGGCCAGCTCGCAGAAGCGCACGTGGGCTTCCTGCAGGCGCACGCCGATGGCCTGCACGGTGTTCAGGGCGAAGCCGGGGTGGCGCGCCAGCAGCGGCTCCCATAGCGCGGTCGGCCAGGCCAGCGCCAGGCTTTCCTGGGTGGCGCTGGCGGTGGCGGGGTAGTCCTCGCGGCCCAGGGCGCGGACGAAGCCGAACAGGTCGCCGGGGTTGACCAGGCGCACCAGCACGCGCTGGCCGTCGCAAGTCACCTGGGTGGCCTTGAGGCGGCCGTGGACCAGCAGGTAGAAGGCCTCGGCCGGCTCGCCCTGCTCGAACACCGTGGCGCCGCAGTGCAGCGGCAGCACGCTGGCCGGGCGAAGGATGTCGTCCTGTTCCTCGCGGGTGCAGTTGGCGAACGGCGGCAGGTTCGCCAGCCAGGCGCGGTTGATCGGTGGCTTGTCGCTCACGGTCAGGATTCCCTGGGGCCCGCCGCAGCATACCTGCATCGCGCTGTGGCGAAACTTGAGTGGGATCAAGTCAAGGCAGCTCTCTGACCAGGCGGAAGCCCAGGTTGTCCGGCGGCTGCCCGGCGCTGCAGCCGCCGCCGCGGGCGTCGCGGACGAATTCGTTGATGGCGGCGCGGTGGCGGCCCTCGGCGATGCGGATCGAGCAGGCTTCGACGCGGGTCTTTTCCGTGCCGCCGGCATCCAGGTTGACCCGCGTGTGGCAGCTCTGCGTCCATTCCCAGACGTTGCCCGCAAGGTCCGCCACCCCCAGTTCGTTGAGGCCGTGGCTGCCGCGCGGCTGCGCCCGGGCCGGGCCTTCGCTGGCCGCCGCGGCCTCGAAGCGGTAGCGCGCCAGCCAGCGGCGCGCCGGGTTGCGGCCGTCGTCGTCGATGCGCAGGGCGTCGTCGGCCCAGCGCGAGCCGGCGAAGAACGCCCATTCGGCGTCGCTGGGCAGGCGCCAGCGCTGGCCGGTGCGCTTCGACAGCCAGTCGGCATAGCGCTGCGCATCCAGCAGGCTGGCGCCGGTGAGCGGCAGGTCTTCGCCGGGGGCGGCGGCCTGGCCCTCCAGCGCCAGGCAGTCGCCGGCGTCCACGCAGCGGGCGTATTCGACCTGGCTGACCTGGTATTTCATCACCGCGAAGCGTGGCGCCAGGCGTTCGCTACGCAGCGGCGCATCCACCGGGCGGGCGTCGCGCCAGTAGTCGCCGGCGGGGCGGAAGCGGTATTCCCGTGGCGTCAGGCTGACGGTCTCCGGCGCCAGGCCCGGGTCGGTGCGCGGCAGCCATGCGCCCAGGGCGATGGCCACCAGCAGCAGCGGAAGGGCGATGGTCAGCGCCTTGCGCATGGGTGTTCCCTCGTGGCGGGGCCGGCCCTCGCGGGCCGGCCGGTGGCGTCACTTGATGGGGGAGGGCGGTTCGACCTGGCTCATCAGGTCGGAATCCCACTGCCCCTCGACCTGGAAGTGCGCGGTGGCGCCCAGGGCCACGCCTTCGATCAGGTTGTGGTTGAGGTAGGCGTACAGGCCCGGCTGGCGGAAGGTGTACAACGCCGCGCCAGCGGCGCCGCCGGGGATGAACCAGGTCTCCAGGCCTTCCTCCGGCGGGTTGCCGAACTTGCCGGTGGCCCAGACGTGGTCGCCGTGGCCGCCGATCAGGTGCGGGCGGGTGTCGCGGTTGGCCTGGGAATGGACGATCAGCACGGTCTCGCCGACCTTGGCGGTCAGCGCGTTCTTGCCGGTCAGGGCGCCGACCCGGCCGTTGAACACCACGTGGCTGGGGATCAGCCCCTTCATGGTCTCCATGGTGTCGTTGAAGCTCTCGGCGGGCGTGGCGTAGCGCTTGAACTTGCCGTCCTTGTCGCGCGGCACGTAGAAGTCCTGCTCGCCGATGTAGAACACCTTGTCGTACTTCAGCGGGCGGCCGTCGCGGTCCTTCAGGCCGTCGCGCGGCAGCACCATGATCGCGCCGTTCATGCCCGAGACCACGTGCCAGGGGATCATCATCCCGCCGGGCGCGCAGTGGTAGACGAACACGCCGGGGCGGGTGGCCTTGAAGCGCAGCTTGACCTGCTCGCCGGGGTTGACGATGGTCAGCGAGCCGCCGCCCAGGGCGCCGGTGGCGGCGTGGAAGTCGATGTTGTGGGCCATGCTGTTGCTGGCCGGGTTGACCAGGGTGAGCTCGACGTAGTCGTCCTGGTGCACCACCATCAGCGGCCCGGGCACCGAGCCGTCGAAGGTCATGGCGTGGATGTGGGTTTCGTCGTCGTCGATGATCAGGTCCTTCTCCTGGATGACCATGCGGAACTCCACCACCCGCGGCTTGGCGCTGGTGCGCTGTTCGTGGGCATGGACGAAGGGCGGAGCGAGCAGCTCGACCTTGCTCCTGGCCAGCTTCGACAGGTCCGGCGCCGGCCCGGTCTGCAGCGGCGCCGACTCCTTGGCGAAGGCCAGACCGCTGCCGAGGACCGAACCGGCGACGCCGAGCGCGACGGCTCCGGCGAGCAGGCTACGGCGCGAGAAAGGCATTTTTTCCAGGTCAGCCATGGGTACTTCTCCTAATGGACGAGATTGCGTTGTCCACAGGGAACCCCTTCGGGCGAAAACCTTCTTTGCGCCGCAGCAAATAGCGGCGCAGCTGGACAATCTGCCGCAGCGCGCTGTCAGGTTTTTCCTTCAAAGCCTGTGGGAATGCGGCAAGTGCCGGTGCGCCGAGGTAAGATTCCAGCCCAAAGAGCGAACCTCCCGCGCCAAGGCGCGGGCTCCAACGGACAAGGACCTTGCATGCGCCCGCGTGGACTCCCCCTCCTGGCTCTCACCTTCGGCGTGCTTGCCGCGCAGCAGGCCTACGCCAGCAGCGACGATTCCTGCTATCCGAGCTGGAACCTCAAGCGCGACACACTGGACGTGTGCAACAGCCTGCCGTTCCTGAGCCCCGGCAACGACAGCCGGGTCAACCTGCAACTGCTGCTGGCCGATACCGGCCGCGCCAGCCTGCCGGTCAAGGCGCTGTCCGATGACGAGCAGCAGCTGGGCTACGGCCTGGTGCCCTTCCCGCTGACGCGCCTGTTCGACGAGCCCCTGGCCCCGGAGGCCGCGACGGCCGCCGAGGCCAAGCCGGCGGCGCCCCTGGCGGAGCTGGCGGTGCGCATCGGCCTGCCGGCGGACGCGGTGCCGGCCGAGGGCGAGCGCTTCGCCAGCGGCGAGGGCAGCCGCTGCCGCAGCAACAACCCGGCCACCGCCCAGGACTTCCTCGCCCAGCTGCTCGCCGCCGACCTGCCGCCGGCCGAGCGGCAGAGCCTGGCGCGGGCGCGCCTGGCCCTGCTGCAGGGCTGCCAGTGGGACGAGGCGCAGCTCGCCGGCCTGCTCCCCGGCGACGTGGACTCCCCCGGCGGGCGCGAGTTCGCCGGCTACCTGCAGGGCATCGCCGCCTTCTACAGCGGCCACTTCCCGGCCGCGCGCAAGAACTTCCAGGCCCTGCGCGACAGCCGCCTGCCCTGGCTGCGCGAGACGGCGCGCTACATGCTCGGCCGCAGCCAGCTCAACCAGGCGCAGCAGAACGCCTTCGACGACATGGGCTACCCCGACCTGCGCAAGGTCGACCAGGCTGCGCTGAAGGTCGCCGAGAGCGACTTCAAGGCCTACCTGCAGGCTTATCCACAGGGCCGCTATGCCACTTCGGCCAAGGGCCTGATGCGCCGCGTGTACTGGCTGATGAACGACCCCGGGCGCCTGGCCGCGGAATACGCCTGGCTGTTCGCCCAGCCCGAAGCGGCCCAGGGCAACGCCGACCAGGCCCAGCTGATCGCCGAGGTGGACAACAAGCTGCTGGTCAGCGCGCACCCGGCGGAGGTCAAGAACCCGCGCCTGCTGGCGGTGCTCGACCTGATGCAGATGCGTCACCACGAGGCCGGCGAGGGCCGCGCCCTTGACCTGCCCGGGCTGCAGGCGCAGAAACCGCTGTTCGCCGACCTGCCGGGGCTGCACGACTACCTGCTGGCGGCCTGGCAGCTGTACGTCGAGGAACAGCCGGGCAAGGCCGCCGAACAACTGCCCAAGGCCCTGCCGCAGAAGCTCGACTACCTCGCCTTCAGCCAGCAGACCCTGCGCGGCTTCGCCCTGGAGGCCGGCAACGACTGGCTGGGCGCGGAGAAGCTGTGGCTGCAGCTGTTGCCGCTGGCCCACCAGCCGCTGCAGCGCGAGCAGCTGGAACTGGCGCTGGCCTTCAACTACGAGCGCAGCGACCGCCTGGTGAAGGTCTATGCCGAGAACTCGCCGGTGCGCACCCCGGCCATCCGCGAGCTGCTGCTGCGCCACATCGCCGGCCCCGAGCTGCTGCGCCAGCAGGTGAAGTCCGAGACGGCGCCGGCCGAGGAACGCGACACCGCGCTCTTCACCCTGCTGTACAAGGACCTGCTGCACGGCCGCTACGCCAACTTCGTCAACGACCTCGCGCTGCTGCCGGCCGAACCCTCGACCAAGCCGCTGAGCGCGAGCCTGGGCTTCGTCTATGGCGGCGGGCAGCCGCTGAGCCTGTTCCAGTGGCCAGGCGGCAAGGGCAGCTCCGGCTACGACTGCCCGGCGCTGCGCGACCTTGCCCTGGCCCTGCAGCAGGCGCCGCAGCCGCCGCAGGCGCTGAACTGCTTCGGCGAGTTCATCCTGCGCAACAACCTCGACAGCTTCCCGCTGGACAACCAGCCCGGCGTGCGCGAACTGGGCGGCAGCCCGTCGCTGTTCGAGGGCGAGCCCTACTCGCGCCTGGACGGCTACCTGAAGGTGATCGCCGACGCGCAGGCCGGCAGCGACGACAAGGCCTACGCGCTGTACCGCGCCATCAACTGCTACGCCCCCAGCGGCTACAACGGCTGCGGCAGGCAGGACATCGCCCCGGCGCAGCGCAAGCGCTGGTTCCGCACGTTGAAGACGCAGTACGCCGACACGCCCTGGTCGAAATCGCTGAAGTACTACTGGTAGCGCCGCCATGGGCCTGGCCGCGAAGAGCCTGGCGCTGGGCCTGCTGGCGCTGTGGGGCGCCACGGCCCGCGCCGGGGTGGTCGACGCCGCCGACTACGACGCCTTCTGGCTGTGGGGCGGGGTGCAGGCCCAGCCGGTGCTGCGCCAGGCGCGCACCCTCTACGTGCTGCAGGGCCAGGTCAGCGCCCCGCGCGGCGCCCCCGGGCAGCCGGCGCGCCTGCACGCCCAGGGCATCGCCATGCCGCGCCTGCGCACGGGCCAGGTCTGGCTGGTCTACCGCGCCCACAGCCTGCGCTGGAGCGAGGACAGCTACGCGACCCTGCTGGCCCAGCTGCGCCGCTGGCAGCGCGCCGGCAACCCGCTGCTGGGCGTGCAGATCGACTTCGACGCACGCACCCGCTACCTCGACGAATACGTGGCCTTCCTGCGCGACTTCCGCCAGCGCCTGCCCATCGAGTACCGCCTGAGCATCACCGGCCTGCTGGACTGGAGCAGCAACGCGGAGCCGGCGACCATCAACCAGCTCAGGGACGTGGTGGACGAGGTGGTGGTGCAGACCTACCAGGGCCGCCGGACCATCCCCGACTACGAGCGCTACCTGCCCAGGGTGGCGCGCCTGCAGCTGCCGTTCCGCATTGGCCTGGCGCAGTACGGGCAGTGGCAGGCGCCGGCCTACCTGGAGCGCAGCCCGTGGTTCCGCGGGTATGTGGTGTTTTTGCAGAATCCGTGAGTTGGTGGGGTGGGGTTTGGTTGTAGGAGCGAGCTTGCTCGCGAACGGGGTTTGCCGGTTGCAACGGAGCCTTGGATTGACTCCGTTCCCTCTCCCCAGCCCTCTCCCTGAAGGGAGAGGGGGCTAGTCCGTGCCGAGAGAGGGTGTGGTTTCACCTGAAACCTGCGGAGTTGCCGGCTGACTCAGGAATACCCACGCACGCCGAACGATCCCCTCTCCCTTCAGGGAGAGGGTTAGGGAGAGGGTGCTCTTCAGATCAAGCGCCGAGATTACCGGCGAAGTCCCGTTCGCGAGCAAGCTCGCTCCTACGAAGAGCCTCCGCAACCACAACTCCCCCCACACCCCGCCTTCGCCGGCCGTTCCACCAGATCCCGCATCAGCAACCCATAATCCAACCCCACCTCCTCCGGCACCGGCAGATACACGACGTGCCCGTCACCCGGCGCGACCTCGATGGCTTCACCACGAACATTCTCCAGACGTTCCAGCCGCAGCGTACGGTTCCCGCCCGGAGTCATGAGTTCGAGGCTGTCGCCCACCGCGAAGCGGTTCTTCACCCGCACCTCGGCCAGGCCGTTGCGCCGCTGGCCGCTGAACTCGCCGACGAACTGCTGGCGCTCGGCGCGGGAGCTGCCGTGCTGGTAGTTCTGGTACTCGTCGTGGACGTGGCGGCGCAGGAAGCCCTCGGTGTAGCCGCGGTGGGCCAGGGACTCCAGCTCGTCCATCAGGCCGCGGTCGAAAGGCCGGCCGGCCACGGCGTCGTCGATGGCCTGGCGGTAGGCCTGGGCGGTGCGCGCCACGTAGTAGTGGGACTTGGTGCGGCCCTCGATCTTCAGCGAGTGCACGCCCATCTCGGCCAGGCGCTGCACGTGCTGGATGGCGCGCAGGTCCTTGGAGTTCATGATGTAGGTGCCGTGTTCGTCCTCGTGGGCCTCCATCAATTCGCCGGGGCGGTTGCCTTCCTCCAGCAGGAAGACCGCGTCGGTGGGCGCGCCTTCGCCGAGGGTCGGCTCGCGCACCAGCTGGCCCAGTTCGTCCTCCCGGGCCGGGTGCGCCTGGTACTGCCAGCGGCAGGCGTTGGTGCAGGTGCCCTGGTTGGGATCGCGGCGGTTGATGTAGCCCGACAGCAGGCAGCGCCCGGAGTAGGCCATGCACAGGGCGCCGTGGACGAACACCTCCAGCTCCATGTCCGGGACCTTCTCGCGGATCTCGCCGATCTCCTCCAGCGACAGCTCGCGGGAGAGGATCACCCGGCTCAGCCCCTGGTCGCGCCAGAAGGCCACGCTGGCCCAGTTGACGGCGTTGGCCTGCACCGAGAGGTGGATGTTGGCTGTGGGGAAATGCTGGCGAACCAGCATGATCATGCCGGGATCGGACATGATCAGCGCATCCGGCCCCAGGGCCAGCACCGGCTCCAGGTCGGCCAGGAAGGTCTTCAGCTTGGCGTTGTGCGGGGCGATGTTCACCACCAGGTAGAAGCGCTTGCCCAGGACATGGGCCTCGGCGATGCCGATGGCCAGGTTGGCCAGGTCGAATTCGTTGTTGCGCACCCGCAGGCTGTAGCGCGGTTGCCCGGCGTAGACGGCATCGGCGCCATAGGCGAAGGCGTGGCGCATGGCTTTCAGGGAGCCGGCGGGGCAGAGCAGTTCGGGAGCTTGGAGCATGGCGTGGGGACGGTTGTGGATAAAACGCCGCACTCTAGCCGGGCCGGGGGCCCACCGCCCTGAGCCGGGTCAATGCCGCGGCGCCCCTTTCCAACCCGTAGGGCAATGAAATGGACTCCTCCCTCCTACGGCATCTAGGTGCCAGACTGATGTGTTGGCAACAGTCCCGGAGGGGGAGTCACGATGAACAT
>NZ_FZPC01000032.1 GCF_900187975.1 Pseudomonas delhiensis
GTGAGGTGACCCCTGCAGGTTAGAAACTGTTACCCATGTGCCTGAACCGATTTGTCACCTATGTGGGTGAGTCGTACCGGCAAGCCTTTTTGGTTCCTTTTGTGGCGTTTGACAAAAGGGACTCGCCCGAGGGGGCGAAACGAGAGACATCAACGCACTCGGAGCGGCGCGCTACACCAAGCCCCCAAGCCAATTGGGTTCCCGCGTTCGCGGGAATAGCGAAGGGGAGATCGGAGCACAGGCCCAAGGTTCGCGAGCAAGCTCGCTCCTACAGAATCACCCCCGCCCCGCCGGTCGCTTCACGCCACCGCGCTCCGCTCTTCCTCGTCCAGCTCCACCAACGTCTCGATCAGCGCCCGCGCCGCCGCCGAAAGGCGGTAGCCGGTACGGCTGACGATGCCGCAGCGCGCCTGCAGGCTGTCGATGTTGTGCGGCAGGTTGCGCAGGTGCAGGCGCGCCACCTCGCCGTTGGCCAGCGCCTGGCGCAGGCCGTCCTCGCTGCCCACGCCGATGGCGTCGGTCTGGCTGACGATGCGCACCAGCGAGCCCAG
Source organism: Pseudomonas delhiensis (assembly GCF_900187975.1). GTDB lineage: Bacteria > Pseudomonadota > Gammaproteobacteria > Pseudomonadales > Pseudomonadaceae > Pseudomonas > Pseudomonas delhiensis. The sequence continues at coordinate 552 of NZ_FZPC01000032.1, forward strand.
GTGCTCGCACTGGATGTTCGCCTGCAGGTCGCTCTTGCCGCTGAGGTTGGCCAGCAGCTTGCGGATGCCCGGCGGCATCCGCGCGGAGGCCAGGGGGTAGGCGAACAGGTCGTTGGTGGACAGGCTCTCCTTGGCCAGCAGCGGGTGCCCGGCGCGGCAGAAGAAGAAGCCCCGCCGCGGGTTCAGCGGCCGCGTCTGGAAGCCGGGGTCGGCCTCGAAGTGGCGGATGTCGGCGATGAAGAACTCGATCTCGTCGCGCAGCAGGCTGCGCGACAGGCGCTCCCAGTTGTCCACCTGGAAGTCGATCTGCAGCCGCGGGTGCCGCCGGATCAGCCGCGCCACCGCGTCGGGCACCAGCTTCTGCGCCGGCGCCGGCCCGCAGCCGAAATGCAGTTCGCCGGCGTCCAGCTTGTTCAACTGGGTGATTTCCTGGGTCAGGTTGGCCGCGCCCTGCACCAGGCGCAGCGCATGCTGCAGCACCACCTGGCCTTCGGGTGTGGGGCGCAGCTCCTTGCTGCCACGGTCCACCAGCTGGCAGCCCAGCTCCTGCTCCAGGCCCTGGATGCTGCGGCTGAAGGCCGGCTGGGTGATGCCCATGGCATCGGCCGCGCGGACGAAACTGCGGTGTTCGGTGAGGGCGATGAAGTAACGCAGTTGGCGCAGATCCATGATGCTTTACCGGCATTGAAAATATTGGACAAAGGCATTTGCCGTGGGGGATGCGCTGGTTTTAAATGCAAGCTCTTATTCCGTCAAAGAAGAATAAAACTTATATTTATTCTTTTAAGAAATAAGAGTATGCCCCTCGACCAGGAGCCACCGATGGCCTTGCACCCTTTCGCCCCGCGCCTGCTGCCGGCACGAATGCTTCCGCCTCACGGCTGTAGCCGCTGAATGCCCGGCGTCGCCCAGACGCCCACCGAATCGAAGAGAGCCGTTCACGCCATGCCTTGCATGGCGCGGCCCCCTGTTGCCCGCGCCCAGCCGGGCAGTGCCTGATGCAAGGAAAAAACCATGAGCCAGAGTGCCTCGCTGCAATCCCCGTTCACGCCCCGCCCCGGCCGAACCCGGCCCGGTGCCCCCGACTACGCCCTGGTCCTGCTGCTCGCCCTGGGCGGCGCGCTGCCGCTGCAGGCCGCCGAGCAGGACGACACCACCGGCGCCACGCCCGAGGCCGCCACCGACAAGGGCAACCCCCAGGCCACCGCCCTGGGCAAGGTCACGGTCACTGCCCGGCGCCGCGAGGAAGACTCGCAGAAGGTGCCCACGCCCATCACCGTGCTCGACGGCGCCACCCTGGAGAACCAGCGCATCACCAAGGTGCAGGACCTGCAGCAGGTGCTGCCCAGCGTGAACGTCGCCTACATCCACGCCCGCCAGTCGAGCATCGCCGTGCGCGGCATCGGCAACAACCCGGCCAGCGACGGCCTGGAAGGCTCCGCCGGGGTCTACCTGGACAACGTCTACCTGGGCCGCCCGGGCATGGCGGTGTTCGACCTGCTGGACATCGAGCAGCTGGAACTGCTGCGCGGCCCGCAAGGCACCCTGTTCGGCAAGAACACCACCGCCGGCGTGCTCAACATCAGCACCCGCGCGCCGACCTTCACCCCCGAGCGCACGGTGGAGGTCTCCGGCGGCCAGGAAGGCTACTTCCAGGGCCGCGGCACCGTCTCCGGGCCGCTCACCGACGAGCTGGCCGGGCGCGTCTCGGCCTACCGCACCCGCAGCGACGGCTACATCACCAACATCCACGACGACAACAAGCTCAACGGCGGCGAGCGCCAGGGCATCCGCGGGCAACTGCTGTACAAGCCCGGCGAGGACTTCAGCCTGCGCTGGATCAGCGAGTACAACGAGGAGGACTCCAGCAACGGCAGCATGGTCGTCTACGGCGCCGCACCGCGCTTCTGGCAGCGCGCCGCGCTGGTCGGCGCCTCGCCGATCGCCGACTCGGACCGGCACAAGGTCAACATCGACAGCCGCCAGCACGTCAGCGTGCACCAGGGCGGCAGCTCGGTGGAGGCCAACTGGAAGCTGGCCAACGACTTCACCCTGACCTCCATCAGCGCCTACCGCTTCTGGAACTTCACCCCGGCCAACGACGAGCAGCTGAACGTCTCGGCGATCCGCAACACCGGGGTGGCGGTGCGCGACCGCCAGTTCTCCCAGGAAATCCGCCTGGCCTCGCCCACCGGCGGCGCCTTCGACTACGTGGTCGGCGCCTACGCGTTCAACCAGAACCTGGGCAACAAGACCTTCACCGACTACGGCCCCTTCGCCGACAGCTACCTGCTGGGGACCAACCTCAACGCGCTGAATAGCACCTCCAGCAAGGCCAACGGAAAGATCGAGACCGACAGCTTCGCGCTCTTCTCCCAGGGCACCTGGCACCTCACCGACAAGCTCGACTTCACCGCCGGCCTGCGCGGCACCTACGAGGAGAAGGACGCCAAGGTGAAGCGCTACGCCCCGGTGGGCGGCGCCCCCGTGACCGGCGCCGGCGCGGTGGTGCGCAACGGCCAGCTGGGCGCCTACGACTCCGGCGACCTCAGCGTGTACAGCTTCGCCCCCTCGGCGCTGCTCAGCCTGAGCTACCAGTTCAGCGACGACCTGCTGGGCTACGCCTCGCTGTCCCATGGCGAGAAGTCCGGCGGGGTGAACCTGGCGGTGGCCAGTGCGCCGAGCGCCGGCGCCGACTCCCTGCTGGTCGGCCCGGAGCGGGCCAACGACGCCGAACTGGGCCTGAAATCGACGCTGCTCGAGCGCCGCCTGCAGCTCAACGCCAACCTCTTCTGGACCGGCATCCACGGCTACCAGGCCACCACCCTGTACCAGCCGGCCGGCTCCACCCAGCTGGTGCAGGTGCTCTCCAACGCCGGCAGCGTGCGCTCCCGCGGCCTGGAGCTGGAGGCCACCGCCCTGCCGATCCGCGGCCTGACGCTGAACTTCAACGGCTCCTACAACGACGTCACCTACCTGTCGTTCAAGGACGCCCCGTGCCCGGCGGAGATCAGCACCCAGCCCGGCGCCCCGGCCAGCTGCGACCTCACCGGCAAGCGCGTGGTCGGCGCCTCGAAATGGATCGCCAACCTCAACGGCGAATACAAGTGGCAGTTGGCCAACCGCTTCGAACCCTACGTCAACGCCAGCTACTCGTACCGCTCCGAGGCCGAGGGCACCCTGGACGACTCCGACCTCTCGAAGATCCCCGGCTACGGCCTGGCGAACTTCTCCGTCGGCGTGCGCCACGACCTCGGCGACGGCCAGCTGGATGCCTCGGTCTGGCTGAAGAACGCCTTCGACAAGGACTACTACCTGGCCGCCTTCGCCAGCATCAACGGCTCCTACACCGCCTCGGTGGGCCAGCCGCGCACCCTGGGCGCCTCGGTCCGCTACGACTTCTGATCCCACTCGCCGCGCGGCGCAGTCCCGCGCGGCCCCTTGCAGTACCACCGACAGCAATGAGGAAAACCAGATGAGCAACGCAGCACACGCCGTACAACCCGCCGTACGACTCGACATCCACCCGGTGGCCGGGCGCATCGGCGCCGAGGTCCGCGGGGTGACCCTGTCCGGCAGCCTGGACGCCGCCACGGTCGAGGCCATCCAGGCCGCCCTGGTCGAGCACAAGGTGATCTTCTTCCGCGGCCAGGATCAGCTCGACGACCAGGGCCAGGAGGCCTTCGCCAAGCTGCTCGGCGAGCCGGTGGCGCACCCGACGGTGCCGGTGCGCGACGGCACCGAGTACCTGCTCGAACTGGATGGCGCCGAAGGCCGCCGGGCCAACTCCTGGCACACCGACGTGACCTTCGTCGAGGCCTACCCCAAGGCCTCCATCCTGCGCAACGTGGTGGCCCCGGAAGCCGGCGGCGACACCGTCTGGGCCAACACCGCCAGCGCCTACGACGACCTCACCGACGAACTCAAGGCCCTGGCCGATAAGCTCTGGGCGGTGCACAGCAACGAATACGACTACGCCGCCACCAAGCCCAACGCCGACCCGGCGCGCCTGGAACACTACCGCAAGGTGTTCACCTCCACCGTCTACGAGACCGAGCACCCGGTGGTGCGCGTGCACCCCGTCAGCGGCGAACGCAGCCTGCTGCTGGGGCACTTCGTGAAGCGCCTGAAGGGCCTGTCGCAGCACGACTCCCAGCACCTCTTCGCGGTGCTGCAGAGCCACGTCACCCGCCTGGAGAACACCGTGCGCTGGCGCTGGCAGGCCGGCGACGTGGCCATCTGGGACAACCGCGCCACCCAGCACTACGCGGTGGACGACTATGGCACCCAGCCGCGCATCGTGCGACGCGTGACCCTGGCCGGCGAGGTGCCAGTGGGGGTGGATGGGCAGCGTAGCCGGACCGTCAGGAAAGCCTGAAAGCGCACCCTCTCCCTAACCCTCGCCCTGAAGGGAGAGGGTGACCCAAGCCTGACATGGAGAACCAAACCATGAGCCAATCCGCCGCCCTCAAGGCACCGCAAGAACCCCTGATCGAACCCTTCGCCATCATCCCCCTCGACGCCCCGCTGGGCGCCGAGGTCCGCGGCCTGGACGCGCGCCAGCCACTGACGCCGGAGCAAATCCTGGCGATCAGGCAGGCCCACCGCGAGCACCACATCCTGATCTTCCGCGACCAGCAGCTGGACGACGAGCAGTACCTGCGCTTCGCCACCCTGTTCGGCGCGGTGTTCCAGCCGCCGGCGGACGTGCCGGTGCTGTCCTCCGGCGCCGACGGCAAGGCCCCGGACATCGTCAAGGTGGCCAACACCGGCGACGGCGAGCTGGGCAACTTCGCCCTGCCCGCCCACGTCGACCACCAGTGGACGCCGCTGCCCTCCTCCGGCTCCTTCCTCTACGCCCTGGAAGTGCCGAACAGCGGTGGCGAGACGCACTTCACCAACCTGGCGCTGGCCTATGAAAGCCTGGACGAGGCCACCCGCCGGGAGATCGACGGCCTGCGGCTGATCAACTACAACCCCTTCGTGCGCCTGAAGAACGGCTACGCCGGCGGCTTCGTCAGCTACCGCACCCCGGACATCGAGCCGATCCAGGGCACCGAGCACCCGCTGGTGCGCACCCACCCGGAAAGCGGCAAGCGCGTGCTCTACCTCAGCGTGCACACCGAGGTGGAAATCCCCGGTCACGAGCCGCAGCAGGGCAAGGCGCTGATCGAGCGGCTGCGTGCGCACCTGCAGCGCCCGGAGCTGAGCTACACGCACAAATGGAAAGTGGGCGACATCGTCTGGTGGGACAACCAGGCCACCCTGCACGGCCGCAACGCCTTCCCGGCCAGCGAGCGGCGGCGCCTCAAGCGCATCAGCCTGGGCGGCAGCCGGCCGTTCTGAGTTTCTCGCGGGCAAAGAAAAAGCCCCTGGCCTATGGCCAGGGGCTTTGCGAAGTGGTGGGTCGTGTAGGATTCGAACCTACGACCAATTGGTTAAAAGCCAACTGCTCTACCGACTGAGCTAACGACCCAACGCGAGGCGTATAATACTGATTTCTAACGCAAAAACAACACCCTTACGAAAAATTTTTCAGAAATATCTCGTAGGGTCTGGAATCCCCGCCGCGGCGAAGCCTTCCGAACGCAGGCGGCAGCTGTCGCACTTGCCGCAGGCGCGGCCTTCATCGTCCGCCTGGTAGCAGCTCACGGTCAGCGCGTAGTCCACGCCACGGGCCACGCCGGCCTGGATGATCTGTGCCTTGGAGAGGAACTGCAGCGGCGCCTGGATGCGGAAGCCGTCGCCCTCGACACCGGCCTTGGTGGCCAGGTTGGCCATACGCTCGAAGGCCTCGACGAACTCGGGGCGGCAGTCCGGGTAGCCGGAATAGTCCACGGCGTTGACGCCGATGAAGATATCCCGCGCACCGAGCACCTCGGCCCAGCCCAGGGCCAGGGAAAGGAACACGGTGTTGCGCGCCGGCACGTAGGTGACCGGGATGCCCTCGCTGGGCGCCTCGGGCACGGCGATGCTGCTGTCGGTCAGCGCCGAGCCGCCGATGCCGTTGAGGTTGAGGCCGATGACCTTGTGTTCGACCACGCCCAGTTGGCGGGCGACGCGCTCGGCGGCCTGGAGTTCGGCGCGGTGACGCTGGCCGTAGTCGAAGCTCATGCTGTAGCAGGCGTAGCCCTCGGCCTTGGCCATGGCCACCACGGTGGCGGAGTCGAGCCCGCCGGAGAGCAGGATGACGGCTTTCTTCTGAGTCATGTGGTTACCCTTCCCGTCCGCGTCTCAGCGACCCGGTTCGTCGTTCCAGAGGAGCTTGTGCAGTTGCATCTGGAAGCGCACCGGCAGGTTGTCGGCGACTATCCAGTCGGCCAGCTCGCGCGGCGCCAGCTGGTGGTGGCTCGGCGAGAACAGCACTTCGCCGGCACGCTCGTCGAGGCGGTACTCGATCAGCTTGGACACCGCCCAGTCGTAGTCCTCGCGGGAGCAGAGGACGAACTTGACCTGGTCGTTGCCGGTGAGCTGGGCGATGTTCTCGTAGCGGTTGCGGCGCACCTCGCCGGAGCCCGGGGTCTTCAGGTCGAGCACCCGGCTGACGCGGCGGTCGGTGGCGGAGATGTCCAGCGCGCCGCTGGTTTCCAGCGACACCGCATAGCCGGCATCGCACAGGCGCTGCAGCAGCGGCAGGCAATTAGGCTGCGCCAGCGGCTCGCCGCCGGTGACGCAGACGTGGCGCGGCCGGTAGCCGGCGACGGTTTCGAGGATGCTGTCCAGGCTGCGTATCTCGCCGCCACTGAAGGCGTAGGCGGAGTCGCAGTACTGGCAGCGCAGGGGGCAGCCGGTCAGGCGCACGAACACGGTCGGCAGTCCGACGGTGCGCGCTTCCCCCTGCAACGAGTAGAAGATCTCGGTGATTCGCAGGGTCTGTTGCATATCAGCCACGGGCGTGACGGCTGTACAGGCCATCCGCCTCCGTTGCGGTGTAATGAGCGAACGCGACAGGCGTCCGGGAACCCCGGGCGGGCAGACATCAGCCGAGCTGAAACCGCTCCGCGGCTCCGGGTGGCGGCGATTCTAGCGAAAAAACCGGCGCCCGGCGCGGAATGTTGTTCATTCGGGCGATGGTGGGGTTCAACGCAATCGCGGACGGAGTCCGCTCCTACAGTTCCGGGGAGGCTCGCTCCTGGCCGGTGATGCAGGAGCGGGCCCTGCCCGCGATTCGTGCGCAGGGCGCGCTCCTACATGGGGATGACGTGGGTGGGGCGGCGTAGGGTCCGCGATCGGATTTACCGGCCACGCCGGACACCCCGGTAGCAATGAAAAACGCCGTTTCCCCCTGCTGGAAGAAACGGCGTTTTCAGATGAGCGACAAGAGGCTTACTTGAGGCTCTTCAGGTCACGCTGGGCCAGTTGCGCGGCGGAGCTGCCCGGGTACTGGGCGACCACCTGCTGGAGGATGCCGCGGGCCTTGTCGTTGTTGCCCAGGCGGCGTTCCACGTCGGCCAGCTTGTACAGCGAGTCCGGCACCTTGGGGCTGCTCGGGTAGGCCTGGCTGACCTTGGCGAAGGCCTGGCCGGCGCCCTGCAGGTCGCCCTTGGCCAGGTTCACCTCGCCGAGCCAGTACTGGGCGTTGCCGGCGTACTGGCTGCCGGGGTACTTGCGCAGGAAGGCGCCGAAGGCCTGGCTGGCCTTGTCGAAGTCCTTGGCCTTGATCAGGTCGAAAGCCGCGTCGTAGTAGAGCTTCTCTTTCGCCGGATCGCCCGGCTCGCTGCTCGCGGGCTGGGCCTGTTGCTGCTGGGCGGCTGCGGCGCCGGCCGCTGCGCCCGCACCGGCGGCGCTGCCGTCGGTGGAGGAGTTCTGTGCCGGAGCGGAGGAAAGGCGACGGTCGAGGTCTTGGTAACGCTCGAGGCTTTCCTGCTTCAGCTGCTGGATCTGGTTCTGCTGCTCTTCGAGGGTGCCGCGCAGGCGGGCGATCTCGTCCTGCATCTGCTGCAGTTGCAGGAACAGCTGGGCTTGCCCGGAGACGGGAGCGGCCGCAGCCGCCCCGCCACCGGCATAAGCACCATCAGTGCCTGCGGTGCCGTACCCCGCGGGCGGCGCGCTGGCGTAGCCGCCATCGTTACCATCCACCACCGGAACCGCGGCCGCCGCCATCAGCGGCAGGCCGCAGGCCATCAAGGTCAGAAATCGCAGGCGCATAGGGTCTTACTTCTTCAGCTCGACGCGACGGTTCTGAGCCCAGGACTGTTCGTCGTGGCCGGTGGCAACCGGACGCTCTTTACCGTAGGAAACCAGCTCCAGCTGAGCCGGGGAAACACCCTGCAGCACCAGGTAGCGCTGAACGGCCTTGGCGCGACGCTCGCCCAGAGCCATGTTGTACTCGCGGGTGCCGCGTTCGTCGGTGTGGCCTTCCAGGACAACGTGCTGGCCGCTGCCTTTGAGGTCTTTGGCGTGTACGTCCAGAGCGCGCATGGCTTCCGGCTTCAGGTCGGAGCTATCGTACTCGAAGTAGAAGGTGGTGATAGCGCGCAGAGCGGCTTCGTCGCTCAGGCTGCCGTCAACGGCACCGCTGTTGGCGCCGTAGCCGGCGTTCGGGTCAACGCCGCCATTGGCGCCTTCACCAGTAGCATCGCCTTTCTTGGACGAGCAACCTACGGCTACGGCCATGGCGAGGGCGATAACGGCAAATTTGCCGAATTTCAGCATTTCCATCATGTAACTCCTAATGAACCCCAGTGTATAAGTTTGAAACAGTTGGCAACCGTCAGTTCAGGTAAGGGGACCAGGAAGGCTCACGCACGTCGCCCTGAGCGGTGGGTAGCGGTAACCGAACACGTCCGTTGATGCTGGTCAGCATCAACACGCCCCGGTCCTGCTGGCGGGACGCGTATATTATCATCGTGCCATTTGGCGCGACAGTGGGCGAGTCGTTGAGGGTTGTATTCGAAAGTACCCGCAGATTGCCGCGTTGCAGGTCCTGGGCGGCGATCTGGAAGTTGGTGAAACCTTCCTGGCGGTGGACCATCACCAGGGTCTTCTCGTCGGCCGAGAGTTTCGGGTTGGCGTTGTAGTTGCCGGTGAAGGTCACGCGGTCGGTAGCGCCGCTGTTGACGTTCATCTTGTAGATCTGCGGCTTGCCGCCACGGTCCGAGGTGAAGTACAGGGTCGAGCCGTCCTTGCCCCAGAAGGGTTCGGTGTCGATGGCCGCGTTGTTGGTCAGGCGGCGCAGCTGGCGCGAGCCCAGGTCCATCAGGTAGATCTCCGGGTTGCCGTCGCGCGACAGCACCAGGGCCAGGCGGTTGCCGTCCGGGGAGAACGCCGGGGCGCCGTTGAGGCCCTCGAAGTTGGTCAGCTGCTCGCGGCGGCCAGTGTCGACGTACTGCATGAAGATGCGCGGGCGCTTCTGCTCGAAGGACACGTAGGCGATGCGGCGGCCGTCCGGCGAGAAGCGCGGCGAGAGGATCGGCTCGCGCGACTGCAGCAGGGTCACCGGGCGGGCGCCGTCGTAGTCGGCGCGCTGCAGGGTGTAGCGGGTGTTGTCGGCGGAGAAGCGCTCGGCGGTCACGTAGAGCAGCTTGGTGGAGAAGGCGCCCTTGATGCCGGTGAGCTTCTCGAACGACTGGTCGGCGATGAAGTGCGACATGTCGCGCAGCTGCTCGACGCTGCCGCCGACGCTGCCGGTGACGATCTGCTGCTGGGTGGCGACGTTGAACAGGCCGTACTGCACCTGCAGGCGGCCGCCGGCCGGGGTGATGTTGCCGATCAGCACGTATTGCGCGCCGAGGGCCTGCCAGTCGCGGTAGATCACCTCGCTGGCCTGGGCCGGCAGGCTGATCATGTTCTGCCGCGGGATCGGCTCGAAATAACCGGAGTTGCGCAGGTCGTTGCCGATGATGTTGGCCATGTCGTCGGGCAGGACGTTGCCGCCCTGCCAGCCGAAGGGCACCACGGCGATCGGCACGGCCCGGTCGGCCCCGCTGGTCACCAGAATGTTCTTCTCATCTGCCATCGCTACGCCTGCCACGCAGAGCAGGGCGACGAGCAATCCTCTGAAAATCTTGATCACAGCGTGAGGTCCTCAGGCGTGAAGGTCATCTTGAAGGAACGGTAGGGATTGAAGTCCTTGGGACTCAGGCCCTGCATTTCAGTAATGCGACCGACGTTCCTCACGGCGTTCACCGCGGAACTGTCGAACGCCTTGTCGCCGCTGGAGCGGACGACGGTCGCATTGGTGATGGTGCCATCGGGCAGCATGCTGATCTGCACGGTAACACTCATGCCGTTGCGGGCCGATGGCGGACGCGACCAGCCCTCGGATACCCGGGAGCGGATCAGGTCGTCGAAGTTGCCTGCCACCTCGTTGCCCTGTTCGTCGGCCAGGGCCTGCTGGCGCTGCGTGTCGTCGGACAGCAGTTCGGCCAGGGCCTGGGCCTTCTTGTCTTCCTGAGCCTTCTTCGCCGCTGCCTGGGCAGCGGCCTTCTTCTTCGCGGCGTCGGCGGCAGCCTTCTTCTTGGCGTCCTCCGCGGCGGCGAGTTTCTTGGCCTGCTCCGCAGCTTTCTTCCTGGCCTCTTCGGCGGCCTTCTTCTTGGCCTCCTCCGCGGCTTGCTTCTTGGCCTCTTCCTCGGCCTTCTTCCTGGCGATGTCGGCCTGCTGCTTCTGCGCAGCGGCCTTGGCCTCGGCCGCCTTCTTGGCGGCGTCTGCGGCTTTCTTCGCCTCGGCGGCCTTGGCGGCTTCCGCAGCTTTCTCGGCATCCGCAGCCTTTCGAGCCTCATCGGCTTTCTTTTGTTCCGCAGCTTTCGCCGCGGCTACGGCTTCCTGCTCGACCTTCTTTTGCTCCAGCTGTTCCTGTTCGTACTGCTTGGCAGAGGTCTTCTTCGCCTCCCCGGCGATCTTCTGGTTGGTCTGCTGCGTGGCCTGGCTCTTGGACTTGAGCTGGTAGAGCGTAGCCTGGACGATCGGACGCGCAGGCGGCAGCTCGGGCGTCATGGCCCAGCTGACGAAGAGCATCGCGAAAATCAGGACGTGCAGCGCTACCGCCAGTACGACCGGCCAGAAGTAGCTTTCCGATGGGGAGTGTTCGCGTTGCATCAAGTTCCGGGCGCCTCGGTAATCAGCCCGACGTTACCTACGCCGGCCTTCTGCAATCCGCCCATGACAGCCATGACGGAGCCGTAGTCGACAGCCTTGTCGCCACGCACGAAGACCTGCACTTTCTTACCCTGACTGCTGTTCTGGGCCAGGATGGCGGTTGCCGCGCTGACCAGCTGGTCCAGCGCCACCGCGGTCTGACTGCCCTTGCCCTGGTCGGGGTCGACTTCCGAACCCATGTTCCAGTAATAGGTCTTGTCGGCCTTGATCGAAATGGTCAGCACCCGCGAGTCGTTGTCCTGCGGGAGCACTTCGCTGGAGACCTTGGGCAGGTCGACCTTGACCCCCTGGTTCAGCATCGGTGCGGTCACCATGAAAATGACCAGCAGTACCAGCATCACGTCGATGTATGGCACCACGTTCATTTCCGCGACCGGCTTGCGTTTATGACGGACCCTTGCCATGTCGGCTCACCTCTCTGGTCAATCGTCGCTGGCGTGGACTTTGCGGTGCAGGATGGCCTGGAACTCGTCGGCGAAGGTGTAGTAGCGGCCGATCAGCATTTCCGAGCGCGCGGCGAAGCGGTTGTAGGCGATGACTGCGGGGATCGCGGCGAACAGGCCGATGGCGGTGGCGATCAGGGCCTCGGCGATGCCGGGGGCGACGGTGGCCAGGGTGGCCTGCTGCACGGCGGCCAGGCCGCGGAAGGAATTCATGATGCCCCAGACGGTGCCGAACAGGCCGATGTACGGACTGGTGGAACCGACGGTGGCGAGGAACGGCAGGCTGGTTTCCAGCTTCTCTTCCTCACGGGAGATGGCCACGCGCATGGAACGGGCCACGCCTTCCATCACCGCGTCCGGGTCGACGCCGGGCTGCTGGCGCAGGCGCGAGAACTCCTTGAAGCCGGCACGGAAGATCTGCTCCACGCCCGAGTCCGGGTCGGGGTTGCTGCCGGCCTGACGGTACAGCTTGGACAGGTCGATGCCCGACCAGAAGCGTTCCTCGAAGCCATCCAGGGCTTTCTTGGCCGAGCGCATCATGTTGCTGCGCTGGAAGATCATGACCCAAGAAGTGACCGAGGCGGCCACCAGGGTGAGCATGACCAGCTGCACCACGATACTGGCGTTGCTGATCAGGCTCCACATGGAGGTATGGTCGACGACGTTCGGTTCCACGTTATTCTCCTGCTGAAAGGGTGTCCGGAGTGCCGGCAAATGCCGCACGCAACACTTCGGGGATGGCGCGGGGCCTGAGGTTGTCAGCCCGTACGCACGCCACCAGGAAGCGGCCTTCGCATAGCAAGGCCGAATCCGACGCTCGACGAACCTGTTGACGGAAACGCAGGCTCGCGCGGTTCAACTCCTCGACCTCGGCGCTGACGACCAGCTCGTCGTCCAGACGGGCCGGCGCGTGGTAGCGCGCTTCGGCCGAATGAACGACGAAAAGCAGGTTCTCACCTGCCAGCTGGGATTGGGCGAAGCCCAGAGCCCGCAGCCGCTCGGTGCGAGCCCGCTCCATGAACTTGAGGTAGTTGACGTAGTAGACGATGCCGCCCGCATCGGTGTCCTCGTAATAGACCCGGAATCGATGCTCGAACGGCTGACCCCCGTGTTGCGCGCGCATACTCTAGAACCAAGTTGGGGCTTTGCCAATCGGCAATCAGCCACAAATGCAATTAATTACCATCTTCAGACGAGAAAAGATCCGGCATCGTATCCTCCCCCATCCGCTTCGGCAGTTTCAGACCGAAATGCAGATAGGCATGCCGGGTGACGACCCGTCCCCGCGGCGTGCGCATGATATAGCCTTGCTGGATCAAATAGGGCTCCAGCACGTCCTCGATCGTATGTTTTTCTTCGCCGATGGCCGCGGCGATGTTGTCCAGGCCGACCGGCCCGCCGTCGAACTTGTCGATCATGGTCAACAGTAGACGCCGGTCCTGGTGGTCGAAGCCACGTTCGTCGACGTCCAGCAGGTTCAGCGCCTTGTCCGCCACCTCGCTGCTGATCGCGCCGCTGGCGCGCACCTCGGCGAAATCGCGCACACGGCGCAGCAGGCGGTTGGCGATGCGCGGCGTGCCACGGGCGCGGCGGGCGATCTCGAAGGCCCCGGCCGGGTCCATGTCCAGGCCGAGGATGCCGGCCGAACGGGCGACGATGGTCGCCAGGTCGTCGACGCTGTAGAACTCCAGGCGCTGGACGATGCCGAAGCGGTCGCGCAGCGGGTTGGTCAGCATGCCGGCGCGGGTGGTGGCGCCGACCAGGGTGAAGGGCGGCAGGTCGAGCTTGATGGAGCGCGCCGCCGGCCCTTCGCCGATCATGATGTCGAGCTGGAAGTCTTCCATCGCCGGGTACAGCACTTCTTCGACGATGGGCGAGAGGCGGTGGATCTCGTCGACGAAGAGCACGTCGCCCGGCTCGAGGTTGGTCAGCAGCGCCGCCAGGTCGCCGGGGCGCTCCAGCACCGGGCCGGAGGTGCTCTTGATGGCCACGCCCATCTCCTGGGCGATGATGTTCGCCAGGGTGGTCTTGCCCAGGCCCGGCGGGCCGAAGATCAGCGTGTGGTCCAGGGCCTCCTTGCGGCCGCGGGCGGCGCTGATGAATAGCTCCATCTGCTCACGCACGCCGGGCTGGCCGATGTAGTCGGACAGGCTCAGCGGGCGGATGGCGCGGTCCAGCTGTTCCTCGCGCTCGCGAGGGCCGGCGGTGGCGGCCGAGATCAGGCGATCGGTCTCGATCATGGATCAGACCATGCCCTTGAGCGAGCGGCGGATGAGTTCTTCGCTGGACAAATCTTTTTCCTCCACGGCGGCCACGGCGCGGCTCGCCTCCTGGGGCTTGAAGCCTAGCGCGATCAGCGCGCTGACGGCATCGGCCTCGGCGCTTGAGACTGTTGCGGCCAGTTTCGGTTCCGCCACCAGGGGGGCGATGGTCGGCATGTTCTCCCAGGCCTTGAAGCGGTCCTTGAGCTCCACCAGCAGGCGCTCGGCGGTCTTCTTGCCGACCCCGGGGATCTTCACCAGGGTGGAAGTATCCTGCGCCTGCACGCAACGCACCAGCTCATCCACTTCCAGGCCCGACATCAGGGCCAGCGCCAGCTTGGGGCCGACGCCGTTGAGCCGGATCAGCTCGCGGAACAGCTCGCGCTCGCGCTTCTCGGCGAAGCCGTAGAGCAGATGGGCGTCCTCGCGCACCACCAGGTGCGTGTGCAGGGTCACCGGCTCGCCGAGGGCGGGCAGGCGATACAGGGTGGTCATCGGCACTTCCAGCTCGTAGCCGATGCCGTTGACGTCGAGGATCAGGTGCGGCGGCTGCTTTTCCGCCAGGGTGCCACGCAGGCGTCCAATCACGGCTCAGGGTCCTTGCAGGTTGTCGGTTACAGGCGCAGGCGCCCGCCGCGACGGCGCGCCGTCGTCAGGCCATGGGGCACCAGGCTCTGCCGGGTGTGGGCGTGGCACAGGGCAATGGCCAGGGCGTCGGAGGCGTCGATCTGCGGCTTCTGCGTCAGCTTCAGCAGGTGCATGACCATCATCTGGACCTGCAGCTTGTCGGCCCCGCCGGTGCCGGCGATGGCCTGCTTGACCTGGCTGGCGGTGTATTCGGCGATCTCCAGCCCCTCCTCCGCCGCCGCCACTATGGCCGCGCCGCGGGCCTGGCCGAGCTTGAGCGCGGAGTCGGCGTTGCGCGCCATGAACACCTGCTCGATGCCCATCATGGTCGGGTGGTAGGTCTGGATGACCTCGCGCACGCCACGGAAGACGATCTGCAGGCGTTCGTGCAGGGCGCCGCTGCCGGTGCGGATGCAGCCGGAGGCGACGTATTCGCAGCCGCGGCCGGTGTCCCTCACCACGCCGAAGCCGGTGATGCGCGAGCCGGGGTCGATGCCCAGGATCAGGGTCATGTGCCGGAAACCAGAAGCAGGAAGCCGGAGCGGTCGAATCCGACGGCTCCGGCTTCCGGCCCGAGGCCCAGGTCGGTGATGGCGTCAGCCAAGCTGCGCCATCACCTCTTCGGGGATGTCCGCGTTGGAGTAGACGTTCTGCACGTCGTCCAGGTCCTCGAGCATGTCGATCAGCTTGAGCACCTTCTGCGCGGTCTCCAGGTCCAGGGTCGCGGTGGTCGAGGGGATCATCGAGATCTCCGCTTCCTCGCCCTTGAAGCCGGCGGCGGTCAGCGCCTCGTTCACCGCGATGAAGTCGGCGAAGCTGGTGAAGACGTCGATGGAGCCGTCGTCGTTGGTCACCACGTCGTCGGCGCCGGCCTCCAGGGCCGCCTCCATCAGGGCATCCTCGTCGACGCCGGGGGCGAAGCTGATCTGCCCCTTGCGGTCGAACATGTAGGCCACCGAGCCATCGGTGCCGAGGTTGCCGCCGCACTTGCTGAAGGCATGGCGCACTTCCGCCGCGGTGCGGTTGCGGTTGTCGGTCATGGCCTCGACGATGATCGCCACGCCGCTGGGCGCGTAACCCTCGTAGGTCAGTTCCTCCATGTTGTCCGCGTCGTTCGAGCCGGCGCCACGGGCGATGGCGCGATCGATGGTGTCGCGGGTCATGTTGGCGGTCAGCGCCTTGTCCACGGCCAGGCGCAGACGCGGGTTGTCAGCCGGGTTGCCGCCGCCCTGCTTGGCGGCGACCGTCAGCTCGCGGATCAGCTTGGTGAAGATCTTCCCGCGCTTGGCGTCCTGACGCTCCTTGCGGTGCTTGATGTTGGCCCATTTGGAATGACCAGCCATAACTCACTCCGTCTAGCTTGTTGCGGCGGCGGCGCAGGCTGTGCGCCGCCGCGGTTCATCTGGAATTACTCGGCGGCCTTCTGCTGCTCGCGCAGGCGGATGTGCAGCTCGCGCAGGGCCTTGCCGTCCACGGTGCCCGGCGCCTGGGTCATGACGTCGCCGGCGCTCTGGGTCTTCGGGAAGGCGATCACTTCGCGAATCGACGCGGCGCCGGTCATCAGCATCACCAGGCGGTCCAGGCCGAAGGCCAGGCCACCGTGGGGCGGCGCGCCGTACTTGAGGGCGTCCAGCAGGAAGCCGAACTTCTCTTCCTGCTCCGCATCGTCGATGCCCAGCACGCGGAACACCGCCTGCTGCATGGCCTTGTCGTGGATACGGATGGAGCCGCCGCCCAGCTCGGTGCCGTTGAGCACCATGTCGTAGGCGCGGGACAGCGCGCTGGCCGGGTTGGCCTCCAGCTCTTGCGGGCTGCACTTGGGCGAGGTGAACGGGTGGTGCAGCGAGGTCAGGCTGCCATCGTCGTTCTCTTCGAACATCGGGAAGTCCACGACCCACATCGGCGCCCACTCCTTGGTGAGCAGCTTGAGGTCATGGCCGACCTTGATGCGCAGGGCGCCCAGGGCGTCGCATACCACCTTGGCCTTGTCGGCGCCGAAGAACACGATGTCGCCATCCACGGCGCCGACGCGATCGAGGATCACGTTCAGGTTGGCCTCGGGGATGAACTTGACGATCGGCGACTGCAGGCCCTCGACGCCCTTGGCGCGCTCGTTGACCTTGATGTAGGCCAGGCCCTTGGCGCCGTAGATGCCGACGAACCTGGTGTAGTCGTCGATCTGGCTGCGCGGCATGGACGCGGCGCCCGGAACGCGCAGGGCGGCGACGCGGCCCTTGGGATCGTTGGCCGGGCCGGAGAAGACCTTGAACTCCACGTCCTTCAGCTGGTCGGCGACGTCCACCAGCTCCAGCGGAATGCGCAGGTCCGGCTTGTCCGAGCCGTAGCGGCGCATGGCTTCCTCGAAGGGCATGTGCGGGAACTCGTCGAACTCGACGTCCAGCACTTCCTTGAACAGCTGGCGCACCATCTTCTCGGTGATGGCGATGATGTCGCTCTCGTCGAGGAAGCTGGTCTCGATGTCGATCTGGGTGAATTCCGGCTGGCGGTCGGCGCGCAGGTCCTCGTCGCGGAAGCACTTGGCGATCTGGTAGTAGCGGTCGAAGCCGGCCACCATCAGCAGTTGCTTGAACAGCTGGGGCGACTGCGGCAGGGCGAAGAAGTGGCCCGGGTAGGTGCGGCTGGGCACCAGGTAGTCGCGCGCGCCCTCGGGGGTCGGGCGGCCGAGGATCGGCGTCTCGACGTCGAGGAAGCCGTTGTCGTCCAGGTAGCGGCGGATGCTGCTGGTGATGCGCGCGCGCAGCTTCAGCTTGGCGGCCATTTCCGGGCGGCGCAGGTCGATGAAGCGGTAGCGCAGGCGGGTTTCCTCGCCCACATCGGAATATTCGTCCAGCGGGAACGGCGGCGTCTCGGCCTGGTTCAGCACTTCCAGCTCGTAGCCCAGCACCTCGATGGCGCCGGACGCCATGTTCGCGTTGACCGCGCCGGACGGACGCGGGCGCACCTTGCCGGTGATCTTCACCACGTACTCGCTGCGCACGCGGTCGGCCTTGGCGAAGGTTTCCGCGCGATCGGGGTCGAACACCACCTGGGCCAGGCCTTCGCGGTCACGGATGTCGAGGAAGATCACCCCGCCGTGGTCGCGACGGCGGTGCACCCAACCGCAAAGCGTGACTTCCTGGCCGTCCAGGCTCTCGTTCAATTGGCCGCAATAGTGGCTGCGCATCATGGTGTGTTTCGCTTCTCGCAAGTCTTGGATTCGAGGGAACCGCTCATTCGCCGGCGGCACAGGCGCCCGAGCCGCAGCCCGTGGCGGGGCAGGCGGACTCGGCGGACGCCAGGTTCTTCTTCGCGCCGGTCTTGAAGTCGGTTTCGTACCAGCCGCCGCCGCTCAGGCGGAAGCCGGGGGCGGAGACCATCTTCTTCAATTCCGGGGCCTGGCAGGCCGGGCAATCGACCAGCGGCGCATCGCTGAGCCTCCGCATGGCTTCCAGCTGATGGCCGCAGGAACGGCACTGGTATTCGTAAATCGGCATCGGGACACCTTGGCTGCTATCTGGCCGCGGGCCCGCATCCCGCGGCAAAGGCGCGGATTATAGCCTGAAAAAACCATGGCTTGCAGCCGCCCTCCGGCGGCCGCCGCGTCGCAGCCCCTGATAGAAATCGACTATCGGATGCTTTGATTCAAACCAGGATGGGCGCACCCGCGTGCGTGATAGCCTGACCTGGAATTTTCACCAAGAGGAAGACGCCATGGAAATCGACATCGGCATTACCGAACAGGACCGCGCCGCCATCGCCGAAGGACTCTCGCGCCTGCTGGCCGATACCTACACCCTCTACCTGAAGACCCACAACTTCCACTGGAACGTCACCGGGCCGATGTTCAACACCCTGCACCTGATGTTCGAGGGGCAGTACACCGAGCTGGCCCTGGCGGTGGACAGCATCGCCGAGCGCATCCGCGCCCTCGGCTTCCCGGCGCCGGGCACCTACGCCGCCTACGCCCGCCTTTCCTCTATAAAGGAAGAGCAGGACGTGCCGGATGCCCAGGAAATGATCCGCCTGCTGGTCCAGGGCCAGGAAGCCGTGGTGCGCACCGCGCGCAGCATCTTCCCGCTGGCCGACCGGGCGGCCGACGAGCCCACCGCCGACCTGCTGACGCAGCGCATGCAGGTCCACGAGAAGACCGCCTGGATGCTGCGCAGCCTGCTCGCCCACTGACACCGCCCCACCGAGCCCGGCGCCACGCCGGGCTCACCTGCCCCACCCCAGGCGCTAAGCGGTTGATTTGAGAAGGTTACCGGTTTGCTGTTAAATACCGCCCGTGCGCGCCGCGCATAGGCTGCCGGCCTCTTTCAGGTCATTTTCATCGCTGCGAACCAGACCGCCCGACCGGCTGCTTCTCTTTACGCTTACCGCTCAAGGTGAATCCACAACCATGCTGAAAATCGTCCACCTGCTGACGGGCGTTGCCGCCCTCGTGTTGTCCTTCGCGCCCTCGTTGCGCGCCGATGCCATCCCCTACCTGCAAAACGCCGATGCCGTCTACCTGGCCCTGCTCGGCCTGACCGCCCTGCTGCTCACCCCCGCCAGCCAGCGGGTACAACAGCTGCAGAGCCTGGTATCGGCGCTGATCGCCCTGGCCGTGGTCCTGCAGATCCTCATCCTGCTGGCCCCGCTACCCTCCATCGGCGACCAGCCCGCCATCGTCCTGCCCCTGCTGATCCTCGCCATCGCCGTGGTCCTGCAACTCGCCGGCCGGCTGCAGAAACGCCCCAGCGCGAGCCCGGCGGCGCCCGAAGCCCCGATCAGCGACGAGAACCGCGAGACCGGCACCGTGAAGTGGTTCAACACCTCCAAGGGCTTCGGCTTCATCTCCCGCGACACCGGCGAGGACATCTTCGTGCACTTCCGCGCCATCCGCGGCGAAGGCCACCGCATCCTCATCGAGGGCCAGCGCGTGGAGTTCTCCGTGGTGCAACGCGACAAGGGCCTGCAGGCGGAGGACGTGATCGCCGCCCTGCCCGGCCGCCGCTGACGGGCAAGCAGAAACGCGGAAGCCCGTTGATGGGTGCAATGCCGTTTGCTTAAAACAGGATGCCGTTTCTTCTTATGGGGAAACGGCATTTTCATGTGGGGTGGGGTCATGGCTTTGCTCGCGGGGCCTTCGTCCCTTGTCCCGCCCCCATGCTCCGCCCCCTCGTCATTCCCGCGAATGCGGAAACCCAAGGATGTCGGGCTACCCTCGCGAACTCCCCCGCCACGGAGGCCCGCCCCGACAGCACGTCCCTGTGCTGACCGGGGCTCTCGCGACATCCACGTCGCATGACCTCCTGAGCGCCGGTTTCGCTCGGCCTTCTGAAGGGGCGTTCCGGTGCGCTCGGAGGTTTCGCTGGAAACCCGTAGGGCGCATAACGCCTACGGCGTTATCCGCCGAATCGCGGACAGAGTCCGCTCCTACAGGAAGCACGGGCATAGGAGCGGACCTCGTCCGCGATTGGATTCACCGGCCACGCCGGACGCCCCGGTGGCACGGATGGCGGCGGATAACCGCGAACGGTTATTCGCCCTACGGACTTGCCGGCTGACGCTGCGTTGTCCGCTTGCCCGGGACAGCCCCCTCTCCCGCTTGCGGGAGAGGGTTGGGGAGAGGGCGCGGGCTCAACCCCCAAACCCCACTCTCACCGGCAGACACCAGACACAACACCCCGCATACACGGCATTACGCCACCCACGACCACCATCAATAGTGCGGCGGCGGCGCCTCGTCCTCGGCGATACCGACCTGCCCCTGCAGGTCGTCCAGGCGCTTGAGCAGCGCCTGCATCTGCAGGCGCAGGCGCTCGATCAGGCGCTCCTGCTCGTAGACCACGTCGCTCAGCGTCTGCAGGGCATCGTCCTGGAACGCCAGGCGACTCTCCAGGTCGGTCACCCGCTCTTCAAGGTTCATGGCATTCACTCCTCGAAACGAAAGCCGTCGCCCAGCGCCATGCGCAGCTTGCCGCGCACCGCCAGCAGTTCCTCGGCGGTGTAGGGGCGCGCCGGGTGCCGGCCCCAGACGGGGCCCGGCCAGGCGGCGTCGTCCCGGCGCCGCACGATCACGTGCATGTGCAGTTGGCTGACCACGTTGCCCAGGTTGGCAACGTTCATCTTGTCGGCCTTGAAAGTGTCCTTGAGCACTTCCGCCAGGTGAGTGGCCTCGCGCCACAGCTCCTGCTGCTCGTCCGGCGCCAGCTGGAAGATCTCGCTGACGTCGGCGCGGCGCGGCACGAGGATGAACCAGGGGTACTGCGCATCGTTCATCAGCAGCAGGCGGCTCAGGGGAAAGTCGCCCAGCGCGATGGTGTCCTGCTGCAGGCGGGAATCCAAGACGAACATCTGACTTCTCCTGTTCGACCAGTCTTTGAAGGGAAGCTTAGCCCCCTCGGGGGCGCTGGGCGCGCAGGATACTAGAGGCAGGCGCGGAACGGCAGCCACGGCGCAGTTGCGCGGCACCCTATTCGTGCACTGCGCCAAATCGGGGCACTTTCCGACAACAGGGAAGCACGGGCATCTGCCGTCTACTGAAAGGAACCTGGCAGGAAAACCCCGGCTTCTCGAACGAACCTGCAACCCCGGACAAGCGCCGGGCGCGTAGGAGAAGTCGCAAATATTTCCGCAACATCTTGAAATCCGCGCGCCAACGGCATACACCGTGCAACATCCGGAGCGATGGTGAAACCTTCGCGGGACCGAATCGGCTTTTGAGCACGGATGTTGCTAGATGCTCGCCACCGGGAAGAACAACAAAAGCGCGGATCGCAATTGAACAAAAAACAACCAGAAGATACGCGACACCACCAAGGGGAAATAAAACAAGCGAGCGTCAAGTCGTCGCATAACCAGATTCTCAAGATGAGACCTACTTGGAAGCGACACTTGTCATACATGTTTGCGACAGTGCCATAAAGAAACCGTTTGAAGTTTCCGGCAACTATCGCCAAGACAACACGCGTGCTATAAGTTAGCGCCGACAAGAAGAACGAGCCGTCACCGCGGCACATAGTGATGGCAGATAATTTCAAAACCAAAGGAGCAATCACGATGAAAGTGATGAAGTGGAGCGCCATTGCCCTGGCGATTTCTGCAGCCACCTCGCAACTGGCCATGGCCGAAGCCTTCGTCAGCGATCAAGCGGAATCCAAAGGCTTTGTCGAAGACAGCAGCCTGAACTTCCTGGTCCGCAACTACTACTTCAACCGCAACAAGAAAGATGGCGCCGTTGACGCCCGCGACTGGACCCAGGGTTTCTGGGCCAACTACAACTCCGGCTTCACTCAGGGTACTGTCGGCTTCGGCGTTGACGCCTTCGGCTACCTGGGCCTGAAACTGGATGGCGGCAGCGGTTATGGCGCCACCGGCAACCTGCCGGTCCACGACGACGGCGACAAGGCCGACGATTACGGCAAGGCCGGCGCAGCCGTCAAGGTTCGCGTCTCCAAGACCGAGCTGAAATTCGGCGACATGCAGCCCACCGCCCCGGTATTCGCCGTCGGCGGCACCCGCCTGCTGCCGCAGACCGCCACTGGCTTCAGCCTGATGAGCAGCGAAATCGCAGGCTTGGACGTCGAGGCAGGTCACTACTACTCCGGCACCGGCCAGACCACCACCAACCGCGATGGTGACATCTGGGCGACCTACGCCGGCGTTGACGCCAGCTCCGCCGACTTCGTCGGTGGCAAGTACGCCTTCAACGACAACTTCAGCGCATCGCTGTACGGCGCCAAGCTGGAAGACGTCTGGAAACAGTACTATGTCAACCTGAACTACACCCTGCCGATCGCCGACGCCCAGTCCCTGGGCTTCGACGTGAACTACTACAACACC
Organism: Pseudomonas delhiensis; assembly: GCF_900187975.1. Classification (GTDB taxonomy): domain Bacteria; phylum Pseudomonadota; class Gammaproteobacteria; order Pseudomonadales; family Pseudomonadaceae; genus Pseudomonas; species Pseudomonas delhiensis. The sequence goes on from NZ_FZPC01000032.1 coordinate 22,807, forward strand.
AAGGACGAAGGCAGCGCGAAGGCTGGTGATATCACCAACAACACCTTCTCCCTGGCCGCCGCCTATACCCTGAGCGCCCACACCTTCACCCTGGCCTTCCAGAAAGTGAACGGCAACACTCCGTTCGACTACATCGGCATCGGTGACAACAACGAAGCGGCGGACTCGATCTTCCTCGCCAACTCCGTCCAGTACTCCGACTTCAACGGCCCGGGCGAAAAATCCTGGCAGGCTCGCTACGACCTGAACATGGCCGAGTACGGCGTACCTGGCCTGACCTTCATGGCTCGTTACATCAACGGTAAGGATATCGACGGCACCAAGATCGATCCTACCAGCGCCTACGCTGCCTACGGCTACGGCGAAGACGGCAAGCACCACGAAACCAACGTGGAAGCCAAGTACGTGGTCCAGAACGGCCCGGCCAAGGACCTGTCCTTCCGCATCCGTCAATCCTGGCACCGCGCCAACGCCGACCAGGCCGAAGGCGATATCGACGAATTCCGCCTGATCGTCGACTACCCGCTGTCCGTTCTGTAACCGGAACGACTGCAGGTCAAGAAAAGCCCGGCCCCGCGCCGGGCTTTTCCTTTTCCGCGCCTCGTCCCGCCGCGGCATCCCGCGCGCCCAGCCGCGCCCTGTACGGCGCTGGGCACGCACCGTACAATGCCCCGTCCCTTTCTTTTCCTCGCTATCGAATAACGGCCAACCATGCGTACCAGTCAGTACCTGCTGTCCACCCTGAAAGAAACCCCTGCCGATGCCGTGGTGATCAGCCACCAGTTGCTGCTGCGCGCCGGCATGATCCGCAAGCTGGCCTCGGGTCTGTACACCTGGCTGCCGATGGGCCTGCGGGTACTGCGCAAGGCCGAGACCATCGTCCGCGAGGAAATGAACGCCGCCGGCGCCCTGGAAGTGCTGATGCCGGCCGTGCAGCCCGCCGAGCTGTGGCAGGAGTCCGGCCGCTGGCAGCAGTACGGCCCCGAGCTGCTGCGCCTGAAGGACCGCCATGACCGCGAGTTCTGCGTCGGCCCGACCCATGAAGAGGTCATCACCGACCTGGCGCGCAACGAACTGTCCAGCTACAAGCAGCTGCCGATCAACTTCTACCAGATCCAGACCAAGTTCCGTGACGAGATCCGTCCGCGCTTCGGCCTGATGCGCGGCCGCGAGTTCATCATGAAGGACGCCTACTCCTTCCACATGAACCAGGAATCGCTGCAGCAGACCTACGACGGCATGTACACGGCCTACTGCAAGATCTTCACCCGCCTGGGCCTGGATTTCCGCCCCGTGCAGGCCGACAACGGCTCCATCGGCGGCAGCGGCTCCCACGAATTCCACGTGCTGGCCAACTCCGGCGAGGACGACATCGTCTTCAGCGACAGCTCCGACTACGCCGCCAACATCGAGAAGGCCGAGGCCATCCCGCGTGAAACCGTGCGCGGCGCCGCCACCGAGGAACTGCGCCTGGTCGACACCCCGGACACCAAGACCATCGCCGACCTGGTGGAGAAGTTCGGCCTGGCCATCGAGAAGACCATCAAGACCCTGGTGGTGCGTGGCGCCGAGGAAGGCAAGCTGGTCGCCCTGGTGGTCCGTGGCGACCACGAGCTGAACGAGATCAAGGCCGCCAACCTGCCCCAGGTCGCCAGCCCCCTGCAGATGGCCAGCGAAGCCGAGATCAAGGCCGCCATCGGCGCCGCCCCCGGCTCCCTCGGCCCGCTGAACCTGCCGCTGCCCTGCATCGTCGACCGCTCGGTGGCCCTGATGAGCGACTTCGCCATCGGCGCCAACCTCGACGACAAGCACTACTTCGGCGTGAACTGGGAACGCGACCTGCCGCTGCCGGAAGTCGCCGACCTGCGCAACGTCGTCGCCGGCGACCCCAGCCCCGACGGCAAGGGCACCCTGGTGATCCGCCGCGGCATCGAGGTCGGCCACATCTTCCAGCTCGGCACCAAGTACAGCGAGGCGATGGGCCTGTCCGTGCTCAGCGAGCAGGGCAAGCCGGTCACCCTGATCATGGGCTGCTACGGCATCGGCGTATCCCGCGTGGTCGCCGCGGCCATCGAGCAGAACAACGACGAGCGCGGCATCCTCTGGCCGGCCGCCCTGGCGCCCTTCCAGGTCGCCATCGTGCCGCTGAAGTACGAGACCGAAAGCGTGCGCGCGGCCACCGACAAGCTCTACGCCGAGCTGACCGCCGCCGGCTACGAGGTGCTGCTGGACGACCGCGACAAGAAGACCAGCCCCGGCGTGAAGTTCGCCGACATGGAGCTGATCGGCATCCCGCACCGCATCGTGGTCAGCGACCGCGGCCTGGGCGAAGGCACCCTGGAGTACAAGGGCCGTCGCGACAGCGAGTCGCAGAACGTCGCCGTGGCCGATGTCATGGACTTCCTCAAGGCGAAGATCGGCAACTGAGCAGCGCGATGTCCCGAAGCACCACCCTCAAGGTTGCCGCCCTGTGCGGCAGCCTTGCATTGAGCGGCTGCGCCAACCAGATGTCGCAGCGCAGCGAGCACGAGGAGCGCGTCGAGCGCAAGCTGCTCGACCACAGCCTGCAGATCGACGTCGGCGAGCCCGGCGTCCTGCAGCTGCCGCAGCGCCGCGTGCGCGTGCAGGAGCAGAAGACCTTCGAGGTCACCACCTTCGAGGTCACCCGCCGCTACGACCGCTACACCCCCTACCAGGGCTGGCGCGAATTCTACGAAGTGCCGCTGGGCGCGGTGACCTTCGTCGCCGGCATCGGCGCCAACGTGGTCAACGTGTTCGCCCTGGGCAACCTGCCGGAAAGCGTCACCCGCGGCTGGATCGGCTACGGCATCGACGGCATGAACCCGTTCATGAACGTGCAGTCCAACGGCCGCGCCGAGCAGAACCTGGCCAGCATCGACGAGCAGCGGCGCAACAGGCACACCGAGTACTCCAGCCTGCCCTGGGCCGAGCGCCCGGTGCAGGTGAGCGTGGGCAAGGAAACCCAGGAACTGCTGACCGACCGCCACGGCATCCTGCGCCTGAACCTGCTGGACAGCCCCTTCAGCGACGACGCCGTGTACCGCGCCGGGCGCCTGCAGCTGAGCGTACGCGATGCCCAGGACAGCGCCCATGCCGAAGCCGGCCTGCTGGTCAGCCCGACGCTGCGGGGCAAGCTGCACGAAGCCCACGCGCTGATCTACGACGACCTGGAAGGCGAAGACGTGCAGCACTGGGTGCACCGCGTCAAGCGCCTGTCCGACCTCGGCCTGGAAGAGGAAGCCAGCGAACTGGAACAGAGCCTGATCGAGCTGACGCGCAACGATCCGGAGCTGCAGAAGGAATTCCTCCAGCGCCTGCTGAGCGACGCCGGCCGCCTGGCCGCGGACCCCGGCGCCAACAACTGAGCCCGCGCCGGCGCATCGGGCGCCGGCGCCGGGTTCAACGCCGGACGATGAAGCCGGTGATGCCCTGGGCCGGCATGTCCTGCAACGCCACATCCGTCACCTGGGCCTTCTCCGGCCCCTGGTGCAGCCACTCGCGCAGCGCGTGGACGGCACTCTCCTCCCCCTCCATCAGCACCTCGACCCGCCCATCGGGCAGGTTGCGCACCCAGCCGTCGATGCCCAGCCGGTCGGCCTGCTCCTGGGTGCCCTGGCGGTAGTAGACACCCTGCACGCGCCCACTGACGAAGCCGTGCATGCAGATTCTCGCCATCAGCGTTTCTCCTCCTGCAGGGCCAGCAGGCGCGCCTGTACGCCGCTGGCCGTCTGTTCACCCAGCATGCGCTCGCGCACCTGGCCCTTGGCGTCGACGATGTAGGTCACCGGCAGCGCCTCGCTGCGCGGCAGCTTGAAGCGCGGCGCCGGGTCGTCGGCCAGCACCGTGTAGCGGATGCCCAGGTCCTGCGCGGCCTTGCTCAGCTCGGCGTCCCGCAGGCCATCGTAGTTGACGCCCAGCACCCGCACGCCCTTGTCCCGGTTCTCCTCCGCCAGGCGGTTGAGCTCGGGCACTTCCTTGCGGCAGGGCACGCACCAGTCGGCCCAGTAATTGATGACTAGCCACTGGCCATCTAGGCTTGCTGTGGGTACCTTCTTTCCATACTGATCGACGCCGTAATCCGCCGAGCAGCCGGCCAGGATCAGGCCGGCCAACAGTCCACTGACAAAACGGAGCCGTACTCCCATGCCTTCAGTCCTCGTGTATGCGGGGTGGTCATGATGCTCTCAGCCCTGCGCCTGGAAGTGCCGGACATCCTGGAAGACAACGGCGACGCAGCGAGCAACCTGGCGGCAGGACTGGCGCAAGCCCGGCGACTGCCCTTGCACGAAGGCCTGCAGCACTGCCTGGGCGTCCTCTTCCGGCTCAACCGTTGCGCCCTGACCTTACTGGAAAGGCAGCGCGCGCTGCAAAGCCTCGCCGAAGAATATCGCCACTACACCCGGCTGATCCGCGCCGAGAAGGCGCCCCCGGCGCTCTTCGTGCACCTGTGCGGCGAACTGGCCGCCGGCTTCAAGCGCCTGCTGCTGCAGATACTCAACGGCCACAAGCCCTCGCGCCCGCACCTGGCCTGGTGCCTGTACATGGCCGAGCACTTCCTCGCCCAGGCCCTGCTGCGCCACTACCAGCAATACCAGCAGCCGCCGGGCTCGCTGTGGCGCGACAGCCACCTGCTGTACTGGATAGGCGAGTACCAGCAGTGCCTCGACGAGCCCATCGCCGCCGCCTTCGAGCCCACCCCGGCCGGCACCCTGCGGGGCCTGTACCAGCAGTCCCTGCTGCTGGCGCTGAGCAACCCCTTCCACCTCACCGAAGGCGAGGCGCCACACCTGTTCAGCGCCCTCGCCCCGCTGGCCGGCCTGGCCCGGCTGCAGGACTGGGACGACGAGGAGGAGGAACAGGACGGCTACCTGGTGGACCTGGGCGACGATCGCCCCTGCCTGGGCTTCGACCAGAAGCCCGCGGCACCGGCCGAACAACTGCGCCGCCTGGAACTGGGCGCGCTGCTGATCGCCCTGCACGACCCGGCGCCCCTGCGCCCGGCGGCAGAGAACCAGTTGCTGGAGCGGGTCCGGCCCCACTGGCTGGGCCACCAGCCGCGCCGCCATACCCGCGCCGAGAAGCAGGCGAACTGCCAGGTGGTGATCGGCCTGACGGCGATCCAGGCCCACTTGCTGGCCGGCGCCGCCAGCAGCTGCGAGGCGCAGATGGCCGACTGCAGCCCCGGCGGGGCCCGCATCGTCTGCCAGGGCAGCCAGGCGCAGCGCCTGCCGGTCGGGCAACTGCTGCTGATCCTCGACCAGCCGGGCTCGCCGATCCTGGCGATGGTGCGCTGGCGCCACCTCAACGGCGACGGCCTGCACCTGGGCCTGCGCTTCCTCAAGGGCCTGCCACGGCCGGCATGGCTGCGCCGCACGCCTGACGCACAACGTCACCCGGCGGTCCTGCAGAGCACCCCCGAACCGGGCAACGGCTGGTACCACGGCATCTGGCTGCCCCAGGGGCAATTCGTCGAGGGCGAGAACCTCTGGCTGCAACTGGCCAGCTTCGACAACCAGACCATCCTCCCGCTGCCCACGGCCAACCTGAGCACGCCGCTGGTCAGCCGGCACCCGCTGCGGCTGGCTTGATGTCGTCAATTGAGACCCAGGTCACAGCCGGGATCGGCAACATGCACGTTTTGCCGGCTTGACGCTTCCTATAATGCCGAGGCTTGCGGAAATTTACTTTCCGCATGTCCTACACGCCCTGTCGAAGAACATGCTGGCGCCATGTACGCCGGCCGATGCCCATTCATGGAATAGACCGATGCAGCCCACGGATCAGATCGTCAGCCGGGTGCCCGAACACATCGTGGCCAATGCCAGGCCCCTCGGCATGGGGAACGGCGGCCGGGCCTGCGACTACAACATCGCCGCCTGGCTGCAGGTGCCGGGCATGGCCCAGCTGCCGGTGACGCTGCTGGCCTGCTACGGCGACGGCGAGCGGCAGCACGAGGTGGTGATCGACCACGGCACCCTCAACGCCAGCGGACGCATACTGCTGTCCGGCATCGCGCGGCTGTCGTTCAGGTACAGGATCGACAACCTGCAGATCAGGCTGCGTTCGGCGGTGGGACTTTCGCGCCTGACGGTGGAAGAACTCTTCATCCAGGCGGTGGAACAGATCGCCAGCGACCAGCGGATCAACGCCGGCCAGCTGTCGTAACGCTCAGCCCAGCTGGCGGGCGGGCTCGCCGACGGGCTCGGCGTTGCCGGCAGCCTGCTCCTCGAGCGCGGCATGGACGCTGGGCAGCAGGGATTCCGGCCAACTGCTGAACTGCAGACCGGTGATTCTATTCAGCCGCTCCAGGGCGCTCTGCGGGTCGCGCTGGTGCAGGTGTACGACTTTGTTCAGGTCTTTGTTCATGAAGATGCGGGCCTTCTCGGAACTTCTGGGGAACACCACTGTCCTGAACCGGCTATAGCCAGAAGCGTGCCAAACTTTCGAGGCCCGCGATTCCACGCATTTCCATCCCCGCCCCGCCGCTGCCGGCATTGCGTTTCGCCGCAAACTGACCTTTTACGTCACCTGGAATGTGACGGACTCAACCATTCCGCGAGGCTGCCGCCGAACAGCGCCTCGCGCTCGGCCTGGTAGCGCTGCAGGGCCTCGCGCAACGGCGGGTACCAGTCCTCCGGCAGGCTGTCCGGCAGCGTCTCCAGGCAGGGCAGCGGCCAGGGGCAGCGGTTGAGCAGGCGATGCAGGCTGTAGCTGCCCAGGTCGCGGCACAGCACCCAGGCGTCGTCGCTGCCGCCCGAGCGGCAGACCATCTGCTCGCGTTCGAGGAAGGCCAGCAGTTCCTCCCATTCGTCCTCCGGCAGCATCCAGCCAGCCCGGTGCAGGTGCGCCAGGCGCGTCGCCTCGCCGTGGCGCTGGCGCTCGTAGAACACCCGCAGCACACCCAGCAGCACCAGCAGCCGCGGCAACGCCCTGCGCCGCCACAGGCGCGTCGAGGACAGGTTGCAGACCAGCTCGGCGCCGAACAGCACGATCAGCCAGGACAGGTAGATCCACAGCAGGAACAGCGGCACCGTGGCGAAGGCGCCATAGATCAGCTTGTAGCCGGGAAACAGGCCGACGTAGAGGCCGAACAGCGACTTGGCCGCCTCGAACAGGAAGGCCGTCAGGGCGCCGCCGGCCAGGGCGTGCAGCGGCGGCACGCGGGCGTTGGGCACCGCGGCGTAGATCAGGGTGAAGGCCGCCACGCTGAACAGCAGCGGCATGAACTTCAGCAGCATGCCGGCGCCGGGCAGCGCATGGGGCCCGGACAGCAACGACAGCGAAGTGACGTAGGTGGACACCGCGAAGCCGGCGCCCAGCAACAGCGGCCCCAGGCTGAGGATCGCCCAGTACAGCAGGAAGCGCGTCACCCCGCGGCGCGGCTTGCGCACCCGCCAGATCTCGTTGAACACGCGCTCGATGGTCACCAGCATGCTGAACGCGGTGACCGCCAGGAAGGCCACCCCCAGCCAGGTCAGGTGGCGCGCCTGGACGATGAAGGCGCGCAGGTAGGTCTCCACTGCCTCGCCGGTGGACGGCACGAAGTTGTGGAAAATGAACAGCTGGATGCGCTCGCCCATGCCTTCGAAGGCGGGAATGGCCGAGACGATGGCGAAGGTCACGGTCATCATCGGCACCACGGCGAACAGCGTGGTGTAGGTCAGCGCGGCGGCGTGGCTGCTGACACGGTCGGCGCGGAAACGCTGGAGGAGATAACGCCAGAACTCGATCAGGTTCTGCAGGCGCGGGTGCATGCTGTGTCCTTAAGTCGCGGGGCCGCCGGCCCGGCCGAACGCCGATGGTTCAGCCAACCCTCGGGAGGCGGTTAGAATAGCCGCCACTTTAACGGCCCAGCGAGCCCATGGATATGAGCCAACTGACACTTTTCCACAACCCGCGCTGCTCCAAGTCCCGTGGCGCCCTCGAACTGCTCGAGGCGCGCGGCCTGGCCCCGACCATCGTGCGCTACCTGGAGACGCCGCCCAGCGCTGCCGAACTCCAGGCGCTGCTCGGCAAGCTGGGCATGGGCGCGCGCCAGTTGCTGCGCACCGGCGAAGAGGAATACAAGGCCCTGGGCCTGGACGACCCGCAGCTCAGCGACGCCCAGCTGATCGAGGCCATGGCCGCCCATCCGAAGCTGATCGAACGGCCCATCCTGGTGGCCGGCGACAAGGCGGTGATCGGCCGGCCGCCGGAGAAGGTGCTGGAGATCCTGCCTTGAGCGCGCCCTACATCCTGGTGCTCTACTACAGCCGCCACGGCGCCACCGCCGAGATGGCCCGGCAGATCGCCCGGGGCATCGAACAGGGCGGCCTGGAGGCGCGCCTGCGCACGGTGCCGGCGGTGTCCACCGAGTGCGAGGCGGTGGCCCCGGACCTGCCCGAGGAAGGCGCGCTCTACGCCACCCTGGACGACCTCAAGGACTGCGCCGGCCTGGCCATGGGCAGCCCGACGCGCTTCGGCAACATGGCTGCGCCGCTGAAGTACTTCCTCGACGGCACCAGCAGCCTGTGGCTGACCGGCGCCCTGGTGGGCAAGCCGGCGGCGGTGTTCACCTCCACCGCCAGCCTCCACGGCGGCCAGGAGACCACCCAGCTGTCCATGCTGCTGCCGCTGCTGCACCACGGCATGCTGGTCACCGGCATCCCCTATAGCGAACCGGCCCTGCTGGAGACCCGCGGCGGCGGCACGCCCTATGGCGCCAGCCACTTCGCCGGCGCCGACGGCAAGCGCGCCCTGGACGAACACGAGATCACCCTGTGCCGCGCGCTGGGCAAGCGCCTGGCCGAGGTCGCCGGCAAACTGGAGCGCTGAATGGCCCGCAAGAAGAAACCCCTGCCCTCCCTCGAACACCTGCGCCCGCGCCTGGCCGCGAGCCGCGCGGTGAGCCTGGGCAGCCTGCTGGCCCTGGTCCTGCTGATCCTCACCTGGGGCCTGCTGTTCACCGACGCCCACGGCGCCCCGGACTGGGTGCCGAAGGTGTGGACCGCGCTCAAGCTGCTGCCGCTGCTGATCATCGCCCCCGGCATGCTGCTCGGCAGCGCCCGCGGCCACGCCTGGGCCTGCTACGTGGTGAACCTGTACTTCATCACCGGGGTGCTCAACACCTTCGAACCGGGCCAGCGCATCTACGGCTGGGCCGAGGTGCTGCTCAGCGTCAGCCTGTTCTGCGCGGCGCTGCTCTACACCCGCTGGCGCTTCCAGTACGAGCGCAAGCTGGCGGGGGAGGATTAGACCCTGTAGGAGCGCGCCCTGCGCGCGATTCGCGGGCAGGGCCCGCTCCTACAGGTGGGTTCGGAGGCGGACCCATCGTAGGAGCGAGCTTGCTCGCGAACAGATTCCGCTGCGGGGCCCATTCGCGAGCAAGCTCGCTCCTACGAGAAAAGCACCTCGGCGCAACGTCGTAGGGCGAAGAGCGTACGGCTCCCGGTGACTTGCAGCTTATGGCTTGCAGCTTGCAGCTCCCCCGAAGGGGCCTACCAACCCAGGGTTTCCTTGAGGAAGGGAATGGTCAGCTTGCGCTGCGCCTGCAGCGAGGCCTTGTCCAGCTCGTCCAGCAGGTCGAAGAGGAATTCCATGCTGCGTGCGCCACGGGTGAGGATGAAGCGCCCGACTTCGTCGGTCAGGTGCAGGCCGCGGCGCGAGGCGCGCAGTTGCAGGGCGCGGAGTTTTTCCTCGTCGGTCAGCGGGTGCAGCTGGAAGATCAGCGAGAGGGTCAGCCGCGACTTCAGGTCCGGCAGCTTGACCGGCAGCTCGCGCGGCGGCATCGAGGCCGCCAGCAGCAGGCGGCGGCCGGCGTCGCGCAGGCGGTTGAACAGGTGGAACAGCGCCTCTTCCCACTCCGGCAGGCCGGCCAGGGCCTCGATGTCGTCGAGGCAGACCAGCTCCAGCTGTTCGAGGTCGTCGAAGATCGCCGGGCCGTACTGCACCAGCTCGGCCATCGGCAGGTACACCGAGGTCTCGCCGTACTGCTCGAAGCGCAGGCAGGCCGCCTGCAGCAGGTGGCTGCGCCCCACGCCCTCGACGCCCCACAGGTAGATGAGGCTTTCCGCCCAGCCGGCGTCGCAGTCGCACAGCCGCTCGACATACCCCAGCGCCGCGGCATTGGTGCCGGGGTAGAAGTTGGCGAAGGTGGCATCGTCGCGCAGGCGGATGCCCAGGGGGAGCTGCATAGGTTGTTTCATGTGCCGGGCGGGGCTTTTCTTCGAAAACGCTTACAGTGAAGCCGTACGGATCAAAAGTGTAACCAAATCATCATTTTGGCGCATCCGAAAAGGCGCCGGAGGCGCAGCATACTGCGAATCCGGCGCCAGGCCCACCCGCGGCGTCACTACCAGCGGAAACGCATGACGTTGCCCGGCGCCGCGGGCTGCGCCGGCAGCGGCTGGCCGTTGGCGTCGAGCGCCGGCTGCTGGGCCGGCTCGACCGGGGCCTCCTGCAGGTGCGCCAGGCCCAGCTGGGCGCGCAGCTGGTCGGGGCTGGCGTTGAGGCGGTATTGCAGGTTGTCGCCCTGGGCCAGCAGCAGCTTCGCCCCCATGGGGTCAAGCAGCTTCTGCAGTTGGGCATAGCGTTCGAGGTTGGCACCCTGCACCTGCAGGGTCAGGGCGCTGGCCGCGCCCGGCGCGCCGACGAAACGCGGCGCCAGGCGCTGGCTGACCGCCAGCATCACGGCATCGGCCAGGGCGTCCGGGCTGTCGCCCTGGGCCTGGCCCTGCTCGCGGGAGTCGCCCAGCCACAGGCGCCATTGGGCCTGCCACTTGCCGCCATCCTCCTTGGCGTCGACCGCCAGCAGGCCATCGGCGGAATAGCGCTCGGAGGCGGCGAGCAGCGCGTCGGGCTGCGCGGCGGTGATGTTCTGCGCGGTGCCCACGCCCTGCTCGGAGAGGTCGGCCATCGGCAGCAGCAGCGGCAGGCCGCGGCGCTGGGCGGCGCGGTTGAGCGGCGCGGCGCCTTCCTGGCTGTCGCCCACCAGGCTGCTGCCGGCGGCGCTTTCGTTCAGCCACCAGGCCAGCAGGCTCGGGCGGTTGGCGCCCCAGACCGGCAGCCCGGCCTGGCGCAGGGCGTTGTTCACCGAGGCGGGGTCGAAGTCCACCACCAGGGCCAGCGGCGGGCCGTTCTCGTAGCCGTACTGGCTGATCAGCTGCTGCGGGTCCTTGAAGTAGCCGGCCAGCGCGCCGCTCTGGATGGCGCGGGGGTCGCCGGTCAGGCGCAGCACCAGGGTCTGCAGCGCGCGGGACAGGCCGGCGCTGCGCTCGTCCGGCTGCTGCGAGGCCACCGGCTCGTGCACCTGGTAGAGGTTGCCCGGCGCGGCGGCGAAGGACGGCAGGGCGAACAACGACAGGCAGAGGATCAACAGGCGGGCGGTAAGTCGCATGACAGGCTCTCGACGAACGGGAAAGGAAGGGAACGGCACCTGGCAAGCCCCTCCGGAAGGCCTATACCTTAAACAGCCCTCCGGTCAGCGGCAACAGCGCGAGATGGCCGCTGCCGGGCAAGCCTGATAAAATCCCGCGCCTCCCGCGAGGTCGCCGCGAATCCTTCGCGCCGCGGCCGGCAGACGAATCACTCCTATCTACAGGCCTGGATACATGAGCAGCAAGCAACCCTCGTTGAGCTACAAGGACGCCGGTGTGGACATCGACGCCGGCGAAGCCCTCGTCGAACGCATCAAAGGCGTCGCCAAGCGCACCGCGCGTCCTGAAGTCATGGGCGGCCTGGGCGGCTTCGGCGCGCTCTGCGAAATCCCGGCCGGCTACAAGCAGCCGGTGCTGGTATCCGGCACCGATGGCGTCGGCACCAAGCTGCGCCTGGCACTGAACCTGAACAAGCACGACAGCATCGGCCAGGACCTGGTCGCCATGTGCGTCAACGACCTGGTGGTCTGCGGCGCCGAGCCGCTGTTCTTCCTCGACTACTACGCCACCGGCAAGCTCAACGTCGACGTCGCCGCCACCGTGGTGACCGGCATCGGCGCCGGTTGCGAGCTGGCCGGCTGCTCCCTGGTAGGCGGCGAGACCGCCGAGATGCCCGGCATGTACGAGGGCGAGGACTACGACCTGGCCGGCTTCTGCGTCGGCGTGGTGGAGAAGACCGAGATCATCGACGGCTCGAAGGTGGTCGCCGGCGACGCCCTGATCGCCCTGCCCTCCTCAGGCCCGCACTCCAACGGCTACTCGCTGATCCGCAAGATCATCGAGGTCGCCGGCGCCGACATCGAGGCCACCCAGCTGGACGGCAAGCCCCTGGCCGACCTGCTGATGGCGCCGACGCGCATCTACGTCAAGCCGCTGCTGCAGCTGATCGAGCAGACCGGCGCGGTCAAGGCCATGGCCCACATCACCGGCGGCGGCCTGCTGGACAACATCCCGCGCGTGCTACCGGACAACGCCCAGGCGGTCATCGACGTGGCCAGTTGGCAGCGCCCGGCGGTGTTCGACTGGCTGCAGGAAAAAGGCAACGTCGACGAGCACGAGATGCACCGCGTGCTGAACTGCGGCGTGGGCATGGTCATCTGCGTCGCCCAGGACCAGGTCGAGGCCGCCCTGGCGTCCCTGCGCGCCGCCGGCGAGCAGCCCTGGGTCATCGGCCGCATCGACGCCTGCGCAGCGGACGCCGAGCGCGTGGTGCTGAACAACCTGAAAGGCCACTGATGTCCCGTCCTTGCAATGTCGTGGTGCTGATTTCCGGCTCCGGCAGCAACCTGCAAGCACTGATCGACAGCCTGGCCGACGGCGCCACGCCGGCAACCATCCGCGCGGTGATTTCCAACCGCGCGGACGCCTACGGCCTGCAGCGCGCCGCCGCCGCGGGCATCGCCACCGAGGTCCTGGACCACAAGGGCTTCGCCGACCGCGAAGCCTTCGACGCCGAGCTGATCCGCCGCATCGACGCCCACGCCCCGGACCTGGTGGTCCTGGCCGGCTTCATGCGCATCCTCAGCCCGGCCTTCGTGCGCCACTACCACGGCCGCCTGCTGAACATCCACCCTTCGCTGCTGCCCAAGTACAAGGGCCTGCACACCCACCAGCGCGCGCTGGAGGCCGGCGACGCCGAGCACGGCTGCTCGGTGCACTTCGTCACCGAGGAACTCGACGGCGGCCCTCTGGTCGTACAGGCGGCAATCCCGGTAGAGTCGCAAGACACGCCGCAGACGCTGGCCGCGCGGGTGCACGTGCAGGAGCACCTGATCTACCCGCTGGCCATGCGCTGGTTCGCCGAAGGCCGTTTGCGCCTGGGCGAGCGAGGCGCCATGCTGGATGGCCAGGCGCTGCCGGCCACCGGCTACCCGTTCCGAACCTAGGAGATTCGCGATGCGTAGAGTCCTGCTGTTCCTGATGGCCCTGCTGACGTTGCCGGCCCATGCCGCCTCGTTCCAGATCAAGCCGTTCGAGGCCAGCTACACCGCGGACTGGAAGCAGATGCCGCTGAGCGGGACCGCTTCCCGCAGCCTCAAGCAAGGCGACGGGGGCAACTGGGAACTCGACTTCCAGGCCTCCATGCTGCTCGCCAGCCTGAAGGAAAGCAGTTCCTTCAAGGTCGAGGGCGACACCTACCTGCCGCAGACCTACCACTGGGCCCGCGAGGGCCTGGGCAAGAACAAGTCCACCGACCTGCAGTTCAACTGGGCGCAGAAACAGGTCACCGGCAGCGACCGCGGCGACGCCGTGCGCCTGCCGCTGAACCGCGGCCAGCTCGACAAGTCCACCTACCAGCTGGTGCTGCAGCACGACGTCGCCGTCGGCAAGAAGAGCATGAGCTACCAGGTGATCGAGGGTACCGACACCGATACCTACGACTTCCGCGTGCTCGGCGAGGAGAAGGTCGCCACCCAGGCCGGCCAGATCGACGCCATCAAGGTCGAGCGCGTGCGCGACCCGACCAAGAGCAACCGCAAGACCGTCCTCTGGTTCGCCAAGGACTGGGACTACCTGCTCGTGCGCCTGTACCAGCAGGAGACCGACGGCAAGGAGTACCAGATCATGCTCAAGGACGGCACCGTCGACGGCAAGCAGGTCAAGGGCTCGTAAGCGCCGCCGCAACGAAAAAAGCCGGGCATCCGCCCGGCTTTTTCGTTTCTGCCCGTGTCACCACATGAGGTCGTCGGGCACCACGTAGTCCTTGTACGGATCGTCCTCGTCCGGCTCGCCGCTGGGCTCGTTGAGCAGCACCACGCGGCGCTCGTCGCGCTCCTGGATGCGCAGCGCGGCGTCGCGCGGGACTATCTCGTAGCGCCCCTCGTAGCTGACGATGGCCAGGCTGCCGCGGCTGAGCTTGTCGCGGATCAGGGCGTTCACCGCGATGCGCTTGACCTTCTTGGCGTCGACGAAATTGTAGTAGTCGTCGCCCTCCATCTTGGGCAGGCGGGTCCCCTCGATCAGTTGCTTGATCTGCGCGACGCGGGCCTTCTTCTCGGCTTTCTCCTGCTGCTGGCGGTTCAGCTCCTGGTCACGGGCCAGCTTCTCGGCCTGGGCCTGCAGCGCGGCCTGGCGCTGGCTGTCGTCCTTCTCGGCCTGGCCCTTGTGCTCCAGGCGCTGCTGCTTCTGTTTCTGCTTGCTGGCCTGCTTGGCCTGCTTTTCGTTGACCAGCCCGGCTTTCAGCAGCTGGTCACGCAATGACATGCTCATTGGCTAACGACTCTCCGACAGCCCGCGAACTTTGACGCAGGACAATTCTGACATGGCGGAAAATTCAGCGGCGACGCGCGCTGAGGGTATAATCCTCGGGCCTGTGCCGGCATTGCGCAAGTGGCCGGTCGTATTTCAGTCAAACAGGGCGGACTCGCCATCCCATGATCAAGCTCCTCGTCCTCGCAATCCTCGCCATCTTCCTCGTCGCCATCCTCTACGTGCACCTGCGCGGCAAGGTACGCCTGCCGTTCCTGCGCCAGGTGGTCAACCACTCGGCCTGGTTCGCCCCGTACAACTCGCTGATGTACCTGAACTCCAGCGTACCCTCCAGGCCGTACCTGGACCGCGAGCGCTTCCCGGAACTCGACAAGCTGCGCGACAACTGGCAGATGATCCGCGAGGAAGCCGAGCAACTGTTCGACGAGGGCTACATCCGCGACGCCCTGAACAACAACGAGGCGGGCTTCGGTTCCTTCTTCAAGAAGGGCTGGACGCGTTTCTACCTGACCTGGTACGACGGCCCCCTGCCCTCCGCGCAGCGCCTGTGCCCGAAGACCGTGGAGCTGGTCAGCAGCATCCCCAACGTCAAGGGCGCGATGTTCACCCGCCTGCCGCCGAACAGCCACCTGAACAAGCACCGCGACCCCTACGCCGGCTCCCTGCGCTACCACCTGGGCCTGGCCACGCCGAACTCGGACGCCTGCCGCATCTTCGTCGACGGCCAGCCCTACGCCTGGCGTGACGGCGAGGACGTGATGTTCGACGAAACCTTCGTGCACTGGGTGAAGAACGAGACCGACGAATCGCGCCTGATCCTCTTCTGCGACGTCGAGCGCCCGCTCAGGTCGCCGCTGCTGACGCGCATCAACCGCCGCGTCAGCGCCTTCCTCGGCCGCGCCACCGCGCCGCAGAACGTCGAGGGCGAGCGCGTCGGCGGGATCAACCAGGCCTACTCGGTGCTGATCCGCCTGGGCAACGCCGTGGGCGCCCAGGTGAAGAAGTTCAAGCGCCGCTACCCCAAGGCCTACCGCATCGGCCGGCCGATCCTGGCGGTGGTGCTGCTGGTGCTGCTGTTGCGCTGGATGTTCGGCTGAACCGTCCCGAGCCCGGCGTTCCGGCCAACGGCGGATAACCGCGAACGGTTATTCGCCCTACGTTCCAGGACAGTCCGCGTAGGGCGCATAACGCCTACGGCGTTATCCGCCGAATCGCGGACAGAGTCCGCTCCTACAGGAGGCACGGGCGTAGGAGCAACTGTCTTCTGGGCTCCCTCGTTCGCGGGAGTGACTGAATCGAAATTCGCGTCTCCCATATCGCCCCATTGTAGGAGCGGGCCCTGCCCGCGAATCGCGCGCAGGGCGCGCTCCTACAGGTGGGACAGCGGTGGCGGGGTAGGAGCAACTTTGTCCGCGATTGGACTCCCCGGTGGCACGAACAGCCCAGCTCGCTCCTACGAAAAGCAAAAAGCCCCGCACCGCGGGGCTTTTTCGTAACGCCGGCGAACCTAGCCACACCCCAGCGGGTTCTTCTCCTCGCGCTTGGCCTCGCCCCAGAGCGCATCCAGCTCTTCCAGGCTGCATTCCTCGGCCTTGCGGCCCTGGTCGCGCAGGGCGCTCTCGATGTAGCGGAAGCGCCTTTCGAACTTGCCGTTGGCCGCGCGCAGGGCGGTTTCCGGGTCGACCTTCAGGTGCCTGGCCAGGTTGACCACCACGAACAGCAAGTCGCCGACCTCCTCCGCCTGGGCTTCGGCGTCGCCGTCGGCCATGGCTTCCAGCACCTCGTCCAGCTCCTCGCGCAGCTTGTCCACCACCGGCAGCGCCTCCGGCCAGTCGAAGCCGACCTGGGCCGCGCGCTTCTGCAGCTTGGCCGCGCGGCTCAGGGCCGGCAGCGCCGCGGGCACGTCGTCCAGCAGCGACAGCTGCACCGGCTCGGCGGCCTTGGCGGCGCGTTCCTCGGCCTTGAGTTCCTCCCAGCGCTGCTTCACCGCCGCCTCTTCCAGTTTCGCCGGGTCAGGCTCGCCGTACAGGTCGCCGTCGGGGAACACGTGGGGATGGCGGCGTACCAGCTTGGCGGTGATGCCGTGGACCACCTCGTCGAAGTCGAAGCGGTTTTCCTCGCGGGCCAGCTGGGCGTAGTAGACCACCTGGAACAGCAGGTCGCCGACCTCCTCGCGCAGGTGGCCGAAGTCGCCGCGCTCGATGGCGTCGGCGACCTCGTAGGCCTCCTCGATGGTGTAGGGGACGATGCTCGCGTAGTCCTGCTTGAGGTCCCAGGGGCAGCCATGCCGCGGATCGCGCAGGCGGGCCATGAGGTGCAGCAGGTCGTCGAGCTTATACATCCTTGCCACCCGCGCGGTCGCGCCGCGCCTCGATGATGTTGGGCAGTTGCGAGATGCGCGCCAGCAGGCGGCCGAGGGACTCCAGGCCGGGGATCTCGATGGTCAGGCGCATGGTCGCGGTGTTGTCGTCCTTGTCCGAGCGGGTGTTGACCGCCAGCACGTTGATGCGCTCGTTGAGCAGCACCTGGGACACGTCGCGCAGCAGGCCGGAGCGGTCGTAGGCGCGGATGACGATGTCCACCGGGTAGGTCTGCACCGGCACCGGGCCCCAGCTCACCTGGATCATCCGCTCCGGCTCGCGGCCGGCCAGCTGCAGCACGGTGGCGCAGTCCTGGCGGTGGATGGTGACGCCGCGGCCGAGGGTGATGTAGCCGACGATGGGGTCGCCCGGCAGCGGCTGGCAGCAACCGGCCATCTGCGTCAGCAGGTTGCCCACGCCCTGGATCTGGATGTCGCCGCGCTTGCCGTGGCCGATGCGGCTGGGCTTGCGCGGGATGAGTTCGAGCTGCTCGTTGCCGCGCTCCGGCTCCACCAGCTGCTGCGCGTAGCTGACCACGTGGGCCAGGCGCAGGTCGCCGGCGCCGAGGGCAGCGAAGAGGTCCTCGCCGGTCTTGTAGTTGGCCTTCTCGGCCAGCTTCTCGAAGTCCACCGGCGGCAGCGCCAGGCGCCCCAGCTCGCGCTCGAGCATGGCCTTGCCGGCGGCGACGTTCTGATCGCGAGCCTGCAGCTTGAACCAGTGGACGATCTTCGCCCGCGCCCGCGAGGTGGTGACGTAGCCGAGGTTCTGGTTCAGCCAGTCGCGGCTCGGGCCGCTGTGCTTGCCGGTGATGATCTCCACCTGCTCGCCGGTCTGCAGGCTGTAGTTCAGCGGCACGATGCGGCCGTTGATCTTGGCGCCGCGGCAGTTGTGGCCCACCTCGGTGTGCACGCGGTAGGCGAAGTCCAGCGGCGTGGAGCCCTTGGGCAGGTCGATGGCGTGGCCGTCGGGGGTGAAGACGTACACCCGGTCGGGCTCGATGTCGACCCGCAGCTGCTCGGCCAGGCCGCCGATGTCGCCCAGTTCCTCGTGCCACTCCAGGACCTGGCGCAGCCAGGAGATCTTCTCCTCGTAGTGGTTGGAGCCGGACTTGACGTCGGTGCCCTTGTAGCGCCAGTGCGCGCACACGCCCAGCTCGGCTTCCTCGTGCATGGCGTGGGTGCGGATCTGCACTTCCAGCACCTTGCCCTCGGGGCCGATCACCGCGGTGTGCAGCGAGCGGTAGCCGTTTTCCTTGGGGTTGGCGATGTAGTCGTCGAATTCCTTGGGGATGTGCCGCCACAGGGTGTGCACGATGCCCAGCGCGGTGTAGCAGTCGCGCATCTCCGGGACCAGCACGCGCACCGCGCGCACGTCGTAGATCTGGCTGAAGTCCAGGCCCTTGCGCTGCATCTTCCGCCAGATGGAGTAGATGTGCTTGGCGCGGCCGGACAGGTCGGCCTTGATGCCGGTGGCGGCCAGGGCGTCCTTGAGCTGCTGCATCACGGTGGCGATGTACTGCTCGCGGTCCAGGCGGCGCTCGTGCAGCAGCTTGGCGATCTGCTTGTACTGGTCGGGCTCCAGGTAGCGGAAGGACAGGTCCTCCAGCTCCCACTTGATGTGGCCGATGCCCAGGCGGTGCGCCAGCGGCGCGTAGATGTCGAACACCTCGCGGGCGACGCGCATGCGCTTCTCCTCGTCGGCGTTCTTCACCGCGCGGATGGCGCAGGTGCGCTCGGCCAGCTTGATCAGCGCGACGCGCACGTCGTCGACCATGGCCACCAGCATCTTGCGCAGGTTCTCGATCTGCGCCTGGGTGCCGAGCACCATGGACTGCCGCGGGTTGAGGCTGGCGCTGATCGCCGCCATGCGCAGCACGCCCTCGATCAGCTTGGCCACCACCGGGCCGAAGCGCTGCTGCACTTCCTCCAGCTTGACCTTGCCCTCGCGCACGCCGCGGTAGATCACCGCGGCCACCAGGGATTCCTGGTCGAGCTTGAGGTCGGCGAGGATCTCGGCGATCTCGAGGCCGGTCTGGAAGCTCGAGGTGCCATCGGCCCAGGCGGCTTCCACCTGGCTGACGGCCTTGTTCTCGGCCTCGCGGGCGAACTCGCAGGCCTGAAGCAGGACCTTGCGATCCAGCACCGGGACCAGGGTCTGGACGTGGTCCAGCCAGGCCTCGAGGTTGATGCTGCCGTCGGTGTTGACCGGCTGGTGCGCTCTCACCTGTACCATCTTGTCTACCCTTCCCCACGGTGTGCCACGGCACACCGCTCGACTGCGCCGGCCTTTCTGGCGTGGGCCGGTCGGATTGCGCAGGTCGTCCTAACCTGCCTCGAACAGAGCCATCGCCTCCACATGCGCCGTCTGCGGGAACATGTCGAGGATTCCGGCACGCTTCAGGCGATAGCCCTGACGGGCCAGTTCGCCGGCGTCGCGCGCCAGGGTCGCCGGGTTGCAGGACACATAGAGTACCCGCTCGGCGCCCAGGGCGCGCATGCCCCGTGCCATCTCGAGCGCGCCGTCACGCGGCGGGTCGAGCAGCACGGCGGAAAATCCCTTGGCCGCGTCCCCGGCGAACCAGCGCGCCGCGGAGAGCGGCTGCGCCAGGTCGGCCTGGTGGAACACGGCGTTGTCCAGGCCATTGGCCCGGGCGTTAGCCGCGGCGCGCGCGACCATGCTGTGCACACCCTCCACGCCCACCACGCAGGCGGCGCTGCGGGCCAGCGGCAGGGCGAAATTGCCCAGGCCACAGAACAGGTCTAGCACCCGTTCCGTCGCCGCGGGAGCCAACCAGTCGAGGGCCTGCGCGACCATGGCCGCGTTGACCGGCTCGTTGACCTGGACGAAGTCCCCCGGCCGGTAGGCCAGGGCCAGGTCCCAGGCGTCCAGGCGGTAGCCCAGTCGCCCCTCGCCGTCGGCCGGCGTCGGTTCGCCGTCGCCCTGCAGCCACAGCTGCACATCCCGTGCCGAACAGAAGGCCTGGAGGCGTTCGAGGTCGGCGCCGGGCAAAGCTTCGGTGTGGCGCAGCAGCAAGGCGCAGGCGGTGCCGTGGAACAGCTCGACGTGGCCGATGGCCCGCGGCCGCTGGAAACCCTGCAGCAGCGCCGGCAGTTCGCGGGCCAGCGCCTGCAGCTCGGGCACCAGCACCAGGCAGTCGTCGAAGGCGACGATGGCCTGGCTGGCGGCGGCGCGGAAGCCGACCTCCAGGCGCTGGGCCTTGGCATCCCAGCGCACGGCGATGCGGGCCCGGCGGCGATAGCCGAATTCGGGGCCGGCCAGGGGCTCTGCCCAGTGTTCGGGGACGATCTCGCCGAAGCGCTGCAACTGCTCGGCGAGGGTGCGCTGCTTGAGCGCCAATTGTCCGGCGTGGGGCAGGTGCTGCAGGGTGCAGCCGCCGCACTTGCCGGCCACCGGGCAGGGTTCGGCGCGGCGCTCCGGCGCGGCGGCCAGGATGCGTTCGCCGCGGGCGTCCACCACCTGGCTGCGCGCGGCCAGCACGCGGGCCTCGACCTCTTCGCCGGGCAGGGCGCCGGCGACGAACCAGGTGCGCCCTTCCAGGTGCGCGATGCCGCGGCCGTCATGGGCCAGGCGCTCGATGCGCAGGCGCTGCTTCTTGCCCACCGGCACGCCCGTGCCGCGGGCGCCGCCGCTGGGCTGGAAGCGCAGCCCGCTTCTCTGCTTGGCCATGTCAGTTGGGGTCGTAGATTCCGGAGGACAGGTAGCGGTCGCCGCGGTCGCAGATGATCGCCACCAGCACGGCGTTCTCCAGCTCGCGGGACAGGCGCAGCATGGCCGCCACCGCGCCGCCCGAGGACACGCCGCAGAAGATGCCTTCCTCGCGGGCCAGGCGGCGCATGACGTCCTCGGCCTCGCTCTGGTGCATGTCCACCACGCGGTCGACGCGGCTGGCGTCGAAGATCTTCGGCAGGTATTCCTGCGGCCAGCGGCGGATGCCGGGGATCGACGAGCCTTCCATCGGCTGCAGGCCGACGATCTGCACCGCCGGGTTCTGCTCCTTGAGGTAGCGCGACACGCCCATGATGGTGCCGGTGGTGCCCATGGAGCTGACGAAGTGGGTGATCTCGCCACCGGTCTGGCGCCAGATCTCCGGGCCGGTGCCCTGGTAGTGGGCCACCGGGTTGTCGCCGTTGGCGAACTGGTCCAGCACCTTGCCCTTGCCTTCGCGCTGCATCTGGTCGGCCAGGTCGCGGGCGCCTTCCATGCCCTGCTCCTTGCTCACCAGGATCAGCTCGGCGCCGTAGGCGGTCATGGCCGCCTTGCGCTCGGCGGTGGAGTTGTCCGGCATGATCAGGATCATGCGGTAGCCCTTGATCGCCGCGGCCATGGCCAGGGCGATGCCGGTGTTGCCGGAGGTGGCCTCGATCAGGGTGTCGCCGGGGCGGATGTCGCCGCGCAGCTCCGCACGGGTGATCATCGACAGCGCCGGGCGGTCCTTCACCGAGCCGGCCGGGTTGTTGCCTTCGAGTTTCACCAGCAGGGTGTTGGAGGTTTCCCCGGGCAGGCGCTGCAGGCGCACCAGCGGAGTATTGCCGATGCACTCGGCGATGGTGGGGTACTGCACGGTCATGGAGTCGCTCGTCGTCAGCAAGGCGGATCTGGATAACGGCCTATGATACCGGTAAACCGCCGCCGGCCATATCGGCAAGCGCAGCGAGTGGCATCGGCGGCCCTGCCGGCCCCGGCGTCGAGGCTGCGGAATCCTTATATGAACACCTGAACATTCGCGTAGGAAAGCTCCGCAATTCACATGCTGCCACAAAGTGCTTCAGCGCCCATGGACCGTGGGCTGCAGCGCAATCCGAGGCCTCCGCCGACATATGCGGTAACCTTCGTGAAGATGAAAATGATTTGCGTTACCCACAGGCTCCGCCGCCATCACGAGCAATCAGGAGCCAACAGATGTCCCTTCCCCTTTCCCGCCACGCCCTGGCCGGCGCCGTCGCCCTGGCCATCGCCGGCCAGGCCCAGGGCAACGACACCCTGAGCCTGGGCGATACCGTGGTCACCGCCGCCGGCTACGAGCAGAAGGTCACCGAGGCGCCGGCCAGCATCAGCGTGCTGAGCCGCGAGGAACTGGAGCAGAAGCGCTACAGCAACCTGGCCGAGGCCCTGGAGGACGTCGAGGGCGTCGACATCGGCCAGGGCACCGGCAAGACCGGCGGGCTGAACATCAGCATCCGCGGCATGCCCAGCGACTACACCCTGATCCTCATCGACGGCCGCCGGCAGAACAGCGCAGGCAACATCACCCCCAACGGCTTCAACGAGACCGCCACCAGCTTCATGCCGCCGCTCTCGGCCATCGAGCGCATCGAGGTGATCCGCGGCCCGATGTCCACGCTCTACGGCTCCGACGCCATGGGCGGCGTGGTCAACATCATCACCCGCAAGGTGGCCCCCGAATGGGGCGCCACCCTCAGCCTCGACCACACCTTCCAGGAACACCGCGACTACGGCGACAGCAGCGGCACCAGCCTGTACGCCAGCGGCCCGCTGGTGGTGGACAAGCTCGGCCTGAACCTGCGTGGCAGCTTCCTCGACCGCGGCGCCTCGGACCTGAGCTTCGACGACGGCGCCACCGTCAGCCGCCGCGGCGCCGCCCCGGTGGAGGGGCAGAACTACAACATCGGCAGCCGCCTGACCTTCACCCCCAACACCGAGCACGACATCTCCCTGGACTTCGAGCGCGGCCGCCAGGCGTACGACAACGACGACTGCCAGCTGGGCAACCTCGACGGCAAGGCCGGCGGCAGCGCCACCGACGGCTGCAGCCGCGACGCGCCGACGCGGGCCAACGGCTACGCCGACGAGCTGCGCTTCGAGCGCGACCAGTTCGCCCTCTCCCACACCGGCCGCCTGGGCTTCGGCACCCTCGACAGCAGCCTGACGCACATCGCCACCGAGACTCTCGGGCGCACCATCCCCGGCACCATGGGCGTGCCCTACAGCGGCTACCCGTCGATCGTCGGCGGCGACGCGCGCAAGCTGAAATCCACCGACCTGGTGCTGGACAGCAAGCTGGTGATGCCCCTGGGCCAGGCGCACGTCTTCACCCTCGGCGGCCAGTACTGGGACGCCAAGGTCGAGGACGGCATCGCCACCGAAGACTTCCAGCAGAGCTCCTGGGCGCTGTTCGCCGAGGACGAGTGGCGCCTGCGCGAGGACCTGGCGCTGACCCTCGGCGGCCGCTACGAGGACCACGAGGCCTTCGGCGGGCACTTCAGCCCGCGCGCCTACCTGGTGTGGAACACCACCGACAGCTGGACGCTCAAGGGCGGCGTCAGCCAGGGCTACAAGACGCCCACGCTGAACCAGCTGCACGACGGCATCAACGGCGTCAGCGGCCAGGGCCAGATCATCACCATCGGCAGCCCCGACCTGGACCCGGAAACCTCCACCAGCACCGAGTTCGGCATCTACTACGACAACCTCGCCGACTTCAACGCCAACCTCACGCTGTTCCACACCCGCTTCAAGGACAAGATCGACACCGGCCCCCCGGTGGCCAACTGCAACTGGCCGGACGCGCCGAACCAGCCCGGCTGCATCGACATGGGCAGCAGCTTCCAGCAGGAGAACTTCGCCCAGCAGGTGAACATCGGCAAGGCCCGCACCCAGGGCGTGGAGCTGGCCGGGCGCTGGGCCTTCGCCCCGGCCTGGGCGCTGGCGCTGAACTACACCTACACCGACAGCGAGCAGCTCAGCGGCGACGACAAGGGCGCCCCGCTGACCAACACCCCCAGGCACCTGGCCAATGCCCGGCTCGACTGGCAGGCGCACGAACGCCTGAAGCTCTGGCTCAAGGGCGAGCACCACGGCGAGCGGGCGCGCTTCACCTCGCGCTACGCCAACCTCAGCGCGGCCAACCAGGCCATCGCCCGCCAGGTCGGCGACCTGGACGCCTACCAGGTGTTCCACCTCGGCGGCTCGTTCAAGGCCAGCCAGAACCTGACCCTCAATGCCGCCGTATACAACCTGCTGGACAAGGACTTCCTGGGCGGCGAGTACTACACGACCGCCACCGGCGGCACCGCCTGGGCCTCCCACTACATCCAGACGGCCCAGGCCACCACCGGCACCCTGGAACAGGGCCGGCGGCTGTGGCTGTCGGCGGTGCTCGAGTTCTGACGCCGGCCCGCGCCCGCCCGCCTCAGGCGGCGGGCAGGCGCAGGTGCATGCGCAGGCCGGGGTCGCCGCGCTCGGCCCAGAGCTCGCCGCCCTGCAGGCGGATGGCGCTGCGGGCGATGCTCAGCCCCAGGCCGAAGCCCTCGCCGGACCGCGCCGCGGAAAGGCGGGTGAAGGGCAGGAAGATGCGCTCCAGGTCGGCGGCCGCCACCCCCGGCCCCTGGTCGGCCAGGCAGAGGTGCCAGAAGTCCCCCTCGCGCTGGCCGAGCAGGTGGATGCAACCGCCTTCCGGGGAATGCCGGATGGCGTTGCGCAGCAGATTCTCCAGGGCCTGCGCCAGGCCGTTGAGATGGCCGCGGACCACGCAGTCCACCGGCACCTCGCAGTGGAAGCGCGAAGGCGCCCAGCCGGACTCGAAGCCGGCGTCCTCCACCAGCAGCTCCCACAACGGCAGGATGGCGACGTCCTCCAGCGGCAGGCGCGGCCGCTCGGTGTCCATCCAGGCCAGCTCCAGGGTGTTGGCCACCAGGCGCTGCATGACCTCCACCTCGCGCTCCAGGCGCAGGCGCAACGGGTCGTCGGCCGGCGCACTCTCGGCGGCGACGCGCAGGCGGCTGAGCGGGGTGCGCAGCTCATGGGACAGGTCGCGCAGCAACTGGCGCTGGAACTCCACGTGGCCGCTCAGGCGCTGGGCCATGTGGTCGAAGGCGCGGCCCAGCTCGCCCAGCTCGTCGCGGCGGACGCTGACCTCGCGGGCGGCGCCCGAGCCCAGGTCGTCGGCGCGCAACGCGTTGGCGTGCTCGCGCAGGCGCGCCAGCGGGTGGATCAGTTGGCGGTAGAGCAGCGTGCACAGCAGCAGCGCCAGCCCGGCGGGCACCAGCCCATGGGTGAAGAAACGCAGCAGCACGGAGTAGCCGCCGGGCTTGAAGCGTTGCGGCAGCTGCAGCACCAGGCGGCCGTCGGCGGGGTGCCCGGGGAAGGGAATGCCAATGTAGGGCAGGCTCCGGCTGCGGTTGCTCACCGGCCAGTCCAGGCCGCGCTGGAAGGTCAGGCGGGTGGCCTCCTCGATGCTCAGCGGCTGGCTGCCCAGGGGCTGCAGGCGGCCGTCCAGCGCCACCATCCAGGTCTGCTCGCTGGCCCGCATGCGCGCCAGCCAGTCGTCCACCGCGGCCTCGCCGCCGGCGTTCCAGGCCCGCTCCAGGTCGGCCGCGTAGCCCCGCAGCACGGCCTGGGCCTGAGCGTCGAGGAAATAACCGCGACGCTCGACCTGGCGGCCCCAGGTCCAGGACAGCCAGATGAGCAGCAGGCAGAGCAGCACCACCGGCACCGCCAGGCGCCAGAACAGCGAATGGCGGCCGGGCAGCAGCTGGCGCGGGCGCCGCTCATTCGGCGCTAGCGAAAACATAACCCTTGCCCCAGACCGCGCGCAGTTGATGGCGCAGGTAACCGATGGACTGCAGCTTGCGGCGCAGGTGGCTGACGTGCATGTCCAGGCCGCGGTCGTGGGCGGTGAAGCCACGGTGCAGCACATGCTGGTAGAGGAACGGCTTGCTCAGGGTCTCGTCGACGTTGCCGAGGAAGGTCTCCAGCAGGCGGTGCTCGGTGGCGGTGAGGCCGGCGCTCTGCCCTTCCCAGGCCACCTCGCAGGGCTCCTCGCTCAGGCGCAGCCCGGCGTCCTCCGGGCCCGCCGGCAGCAGGCTGCCGCGCTCCAGGGCGACGCGGCGCAGGATGGCGTCGATGCGCACGTTCAGCTCGGCCAGGCTGAAGGGCTTGGGCAGGTAGTCGTCGGCGCCCTGGGAGAAACCGGCGATGCGGTCCTGCTCGGCGCCCAGGGCAGACATCAGGATCACCGGCACGCGCTGCTCGCGGCGCAACTGGCGCAGGGCCTCCAGGCCGCTGCAGCCGGGCAGCATGACGTCCAGCAGGACCAGGTCGAAGGCCTCGCTCAAGGCCTGGTCCAGCCCCTCGCGGCCATCGCGGCACCAGGTCACGGCGAAGCCGCGCTGGCTCAGGTGGCTGTGCAGGTGCGCGCCCAGGGTGGGGTCGTCCTCGATGGTCAGCAGGCGGGGTTGGCTGGTAGCAGTCTGGATCATGGCAAACAAGACTTATTCGCGAACGACAAGTATTCATGAGGGCCCATGCCCAGGGCAAGCGCAGCCGTCCGGCGGTCAATGTGCGGGATTCCCGCCCGGCGACCCGCTAAACTGCCCCGAAACCGCTTAGGAGGACGCGCGTGTTCAAGGATCTCGGCGGCGGGTGCTGCTGCTCACCCTGCTGCCCACCAGCCTGCTGACGCTGGTGCTGGGCGGCTACTTCACCTGGGTGCAGCTGTCGGACATGCGCGTGCAGTTGATCGAGCGCGGCCAGTTGATCGCCGAACAGCTCGCCCCGCTGTCGGCCTCCGCCCTGGACCACGGCGACCTGCCGCTGCTGGAGCGCATCGCCAACGAGGCCCTGGACCAGCCCGACGTGCGCGCGGTGACCTTCCTGGGGCCCGAGCGCACGCGCCTGGTCCACGCCGGGCCGAGCATCCTCACCCCCATGCCCGGCGGCGACGCCACCCACCTGAGCCTGGTCAGCAGCCTGGACACCACGCACTTCCTGCTGCCGGTGCTGGGCCGCCACCGCAGCCTGTCCAGCACCCCGGAGGAGGACGCCAACCGCCTGCTCGGCTGGGTCGAGCTGGAGCTCTCGCACCACGGCACCCTGCTGCGCGGCTACCGCAGCCTGTTCACCAGCCTGCTGCTGATCGTCAGCGGCCTGGTGGTCACCGCCCTGCTCTCCCTGCGCATGAGCCGCGCCATCAGCGCGCCCCTGGGGCAGATCGCCCAGGGCGTCGCGCAGCTCAAGGAAGGCCGCCTGGAAACCCGCCTGCCGGCCCTGGGCAGCCACGAGCTGGACGAGCTGGCGGGCGGCATCAACCGCATGGCCGAGGCGCTGCAGAGCGCCCAGGAAGAGATGCAGCACAACATCGACCAGGCCACCGAGGACGTGCGGCAGAACCTGGAGACCATCGAGATCCAGAACATCGAGCTGGACCTGGCGCGCAAGGAGGCCCTGGAGGCCAGCCGCATCAAGTCCGAGTTCCTGGCCAACATGAGCCACGAGATCCGCACCCCGCTCAACGGCATCATCGGCTTCACCAACCTGCTGCAGAAGAGCGACCTCACCGTGCGCCAGCAGGACTACCTGGGTACCATCCAGAAGTCCGCCGAGAGCCTGCTGGGGATCATCAGCGAGATCCTCGACTTCTCCAAGATCGAGGCCGGCAAGCTGATCCTCGAGAACATCCCGTTCAACCTGCGCGAGCTGGTCCAGGACACCCTCACCATCCTCGCCCCGGCCGCCCACGAGAAGCGCCTGGAACTGGTCAGCCTGATCTACCGCGACACCCCGCTGAACCTGGTGGGCGACCCGCTGCGCCTGAAGCAGGTGCTGACCAACCTGGTGAGCAACGCCATCAAGTTCACCCACGAAGGCACCATCGCCGTGCGCGCCATGCTCGAGGACGAGAACGACGAGCGCGCGCAGCTGCGCATCAGCGTGCGCGACACCGGCATCGGCCTGACCAACGCCGACCTGCGCGCGCTGTTCCAGGCCTTCAGCCAGGCCGACAACTCGCTGTCGCGGCAGGCCGGCGGCACCGGCCTGGGGCTGGTGATCTCCAAGCGCCTGATCGAGCAGATGGGCGGCGAGATCGGCGTCGACAGCAGCTCCGGCGAAGGCTCGGAATTCTGGATCAGTCTGAGCCTGCCCAAGGCCCGCGAGGACAGCGACGACAACCTGCCGGCGCCGCCCAGCGGCCACCGCGTGGCGCTCTGCGAACCCCACGAGCTGACGCGCGCCGCGCTGCACCACCAACTGGAGGACTGCGGCCTGGAGGTGCACGAGTTCGACGGCCTCGACGCCCTGCGCGAAGCCCTGGACAAGCCCGCCGAAGCCGGCAGCGCGCCGATCGAGCTGGCGGTGCTCGGCGTCAACCTCGCCGACAGCCAGCCGGACGTGCTGCGCCAGACCATCCGCGACTTCGAGCTCAAGGGCTGCAAGACCCTGGTGCTGTGCCCCACCGTCGACCAGTCGCAGTACAACGCCGTGCTGCCCGAGGGCCAGGTGCAGAGCAAGCCGGCCTGCACGCGCAAGCTGCAGCACGCCCTCGACCAGCTCCTGCACCTGCGCCCGGCGCGCAAGGACAAGCCCTCGCCGCGGGCCGAGCGCCAGGTGCCGCACCTGCTGTGCGTCGACGACAACCCGGCCAACCTGCTGCTGGTGCAGACCCTGCTCGGCGACCTGGGCGCGGAAGTCACCGCGGTGGACAACGGCCTGGCCGCGGTGGAAGCGGTGCAGCGCGAGCGCTTCGACCTGGTCTTCATGGACGTGCAGATGCCCGGCATGGACGGCCGCCAGGCCACCGAGGCGATCCGCCACTGGGAGGCCCAGCGCGAGGTCAGCCCGGTGCCCATCGTCGCCCTCACCGCCCACGCCCTGGCCAACGAGAAGCGCGCCCTGCTGCAGGGCGGCATGGACGACTACCTGACCAAGCCGATCGACGAGCGCCAGCTGGCCCAGGTGGTGCTCAAGTGGACCGGCCTGGCCCTGGCCGGCCGCGGCATGGCGGCCCAGGGCGGGCGCTGCGCCGCCGACGGCCTGGCCGTGCTCGACGCCGAGGAAGGCCTGCGCCTGGCCGCCGGCAAGGCCGACCTGGCCGCCGACATGCTGGCCATGCTGCTCGCCTCCCTGGCCGCCGACCGCCAGGCCATCCGCCTGGCCCGCGAGCGCAACGACCGCGCCACCCTGATCGAGCGCGTGCACCGCCTGCACGGCGCCACCCGCTACTGCGGCGTGCCGCAGTTGCGCGCCGCCTGCCAGCGCGCGGAAACCCTGCTCAAGCAGAACGACCCGCAGGCCGGCGCCGCCCTGGAGGACCTGGACCACGCCATCGGCGAGCTG
The DNA here is from genome assembly GCF_900187975.1 of Pseudomonas delhiensis. Lineage (GTDB taxonomy): Bacteria > Pseudomonadota > Gammaproteobacteria > Pseudomonadales > Pseudomonadaceae > Pseudomonas > Pseudomonas delhiensis. Next base: position 51,905 of record NZ_FZPC01000032.1, read on the forward strand.
ACCCGCGCCACCGAAAGCCACACCGGGCAGCGCGCGCCCCACGACACCCACTGAGGCCGGCCATGCGCATCATCCTGTTCAGCAGCCAGAACCACGACCGCGACAGCTTCCTCGCCGCCAACCCCGGGCACGGCTTCGAGCTGCATTTCCAGCAGAGCCCGCTGCGCCCGGACACCGTCGCCCTGGCCATGGGCTTCGAGGTGGTCTGCCCGTTCGTCAACGACGACCTCTCGCGGCCGGTGCTGGAACACCTGGCGGCCGGCGGCACGCGGCTGATCGCCCTGCGCTCGGCCGGCTACAACCACGTCGACCTGGCCGCCGCCCACGCCCTGGGGCTGACCGTGGTGCGGGTGCCGGCCTACTCGCCCCACGCGGTGGCCGAGCATGCCGTGGGGCTGGTCCTGGCGCTGTGCCGGCACCTGCACCGCGCCTACAACCGCACCCGCGAAGGCGACTTCTCGCTGCACGGGCTGACCGGCTTCGACCTCCACGGCAAGACCGTCGGGGTGGTCGGCAGCGGGCAGATCGGCCAGGTGTTCGCCCAGATCATGCGCGGCTTCGGCTGCCGGATACTGGCCTACGACCCCTACCCCAACCCGGCCATCGAGGCCCTCGGCGGGCGTTTCGTCGGCCTCGACCAACTGCTCGCCGAGTCCGACGTGATCAGCCTGCACTGCCCGCTCAACGACGCCACCCGCCACCTGGTCAACGCCGACAGCCTGCAGCGCATGAAGCGCGGCGCCATGCTGATCAACACCGGCCGCGGCGCGCTGGTGGACACCCCGGCGCTGATCGAGGCGCTCAAGAGCGGCCAGCTGGGCTACCTGGGGCTGGACGTCTACGAGGAGGAAGCGGAGATCTTCTTCGCCGACCGCTCCGACCTGCCGCTGCAGGACGACGTGCTGGCGCGCCTGCTGACCTTCCCCAACGTGATCATCACCGCGCACCAGGCCTTCCTCACCCGCGAGGCGCTGGCGGCCATCGCCGGGACCACGCTGGACAACATCGCCGCCTGGCGCCAAGGTGCTCCTGTCAACCTCGTCGAACCCTGAGGACCGTGGCCACGCCGCCACGGTCGCGAGTCCGGGCCACTTCCCCTACTATGGGCGGACTTTCGGAGGACCCATGGCTCAACACGATTTCCGCTACAACCTGCTCAACCCGCAACACACGCTGAACGAGTGCCGCGCGCTCGGCCCGGGCCTCTACCAGGTCACCGGCAACGGTGGCTCGATCCAGAACGGCGACACCCTGCTGGTCAGCCTCAAGGGCAGCCGCGACCTGAGCATGACGCTGACGGTGGACAAGGTGCGCCACCTGATCAACCCGCCGGGGCAATGGACCGCGGTGGCCAAGGGGCCGGTGTTCAAGGAGCTGTCGATCCTCAACTGGCAGGTCAAGTGCGACGGCTGCGGGACCATGCTGGACTTCGAGTTCGCCGTCGACGCCAGCCTCGGCAAGGCCGCCCACGCCCCTGCCGCCACCGCGCGCATCGCCGAGCTGGGCTGGAGCGTGGACGGCGACCGCCACCTCTGCCCCGCCTGCCAGGCCCGGGAGCAAGCATGAAGAAGACGCTGACAGCCCTGCTCGGCGCCCTGCTGCTGGCCGGCTGCGCCCAGCACCCGACGGAACCGGAAAGCGACCAGGCCTACCGCGTGGAATGGATCGGCAAGCGCCCGCTGGTGGGCCGCAGCCACGTCAGCCTGACCTTCGACGGCCAGGGCCGGGCGTTCGGCAACGCCGGCTGCAACCACTGGTTCGCCAGCTACCAGATCGATGGCGAGCAGCTCAGCTTCGGCCAGCCCGGCAGCACCCGGCGGATGTGCGCGCCGGCGCTGATGGAGCAGGAACAGCGCTTCTTCCAGGCCCTGGGCGAAGTGCAGCGCTGGGAAATAACAGACAAGGGCGAACTGCGCCTGCTCTCGGCCGACAGCCGCGTGCTGCGGATGTGGCCGGAGGATTGAGGCGCGCCTACGGCGTTATTCGCCATGATCGCGGACAGAGTCCGCGATGGGATTCACCGGCCACGCCGGACATCCCGGTGACACGGCCAACGGCGGATAACCGCGAACGGTTATTCGCCCTACGTCATGGGAGGGCTTGGCGTAGGGCGCATAACGCCTACGGCGTTATCCGCCAAATCGCGGACAGAGTCCGCTCCTACCCTGCCACCACTGTCCCACCTGTAGGAGCGCGCCCTGCGCGCGATTCGCGGGCAGGGCCCGCTCCTACGGTTCCAGGAAGCACGGTCGCAGGAACGGACTCCGTCCGCGATGCGCTTCAGCCGCGGTAATACCGCTGCGGCACGAAGGGCGTGCGCGCCACCTTCATCGGCACGCGCTTGCCGCGGACCATGGCGAACACTTCGCTGTCCAGCGCGGCATGGGCGCCGGCCACGTAGCCCATGGCCACCGGCGCGCCCAGGCTCGGGCCGAAGCCGCCGCTGCTGACCTTGCCGATCACCGCGCCATCGGCGTCGACGATCTCCGCCCCTTCGCGCACCGGCACGCGCTCCTGCGGCAGCAGGCCGACGCGCTTGCTGGCCACGCCTTCGCGCTGCTGGGCGAAGATCCGCTCGGCGCCGGGGAAGCCGCCGGCGCGCGCGCCATCGGCGCGGCGCACCTTGGAGATGGCCCAGCCCAGGCTCGCCTCCACCGGGGTGGTGGCGCTGTCCATGTCATGGCCGTACAGGCACAGGCCGGCCTCCAGGCGCAGCGAGTCGCGCGCGCCCAGGCCGATCGGCTGCACCTCTTCCTCGGCCAGCAAGGCGCGGGCCAGGGCTTCGGCCTGGGCCACCGGCACGGAAATCTCGTAGCCGTCCTCGCCGGTGTAGCCGGAACGGCTGACGTTGCATTGCACGCCGAGCAGCTCGACCGTGGCCACCTGCATGAAGGTCAGCGCCTTCACCGCCGGGGCGAGGCGTCCCAGCACCTCGGCCGCCGCCGGGCCCTGCAGGGCCAGCAGGGCGTGGCTGTCGAACAGCGATTCGATCTCGCAGCGGTCGCCGATGTGCTGGCGCAGGTGCGCCAGGTCCTGGTCCTTGCAGGCGGCGTTGACCACCAGAAACAGGTGGTCGCCGGCATTGGCCACCATCAGGTCGTCGAGGATGCCGCCCTCGGCGTTGCTGAACAGCGCATAGCGCTGCTGGCCCAGCGGCAGGTCGAGGATGTCCACCGGCACCAGGCTTTCCAGCGCCGCGGCGGCATCCGCGCCGCGCAGGCGCAGCTGGCCCATGTGCGAAACGTCGAACAGGCCGGCCCGGGCGCGGGTATGCAGGTGCTCCTTGAGCACGCCCAGGGGGTATTGCACCGGCATCTCGTAGCCGGCGAAGGGAACCATCTTCGCACCCAGTTCCAGGTGCAGGTCGTACAGGGGCGTCTTGGCGAGGCTCATGGCGTCTCCTTGGCGAAAAAAAGGCCGCGCCGGCGCATCCGGCGCCAGCCGCGGCCACGGCGCCCGCCGGGGCGGGCGCGGGGACTCAGGCGTCCTGGTAGTCGGCGATCGACGGGCAGGAACAGGCCAGGTTGCGGTCGCCGTAGACGTTGTCCACGCGGCCCACCGGCGGCCAGTACTTGGCGTCCACCAGGCTGGCCAGCGGGTACACCGCCTGCTCGCGGCTGTAAGGGTGGCTCCACTGCCCGACCAGCTCCGCCGCGGTGTGCGGGGCGTTCTTCAGCGGGTTGTCGTCCTTGTCCAGCTCGCCGCGCTCCACCGCGCGGATTTCCTCGCGGATGCGGATCATGGCGTCGCAGAAGCGGTCCAGCTCCTGCTTCGACTCGCTCTCGGTGGGCTCCACCATCAGCGTGCCGGCCACCGGGAAGGACATGGTCGGGGCGTGGAAGCCGAAGTCGATCAGGCGCTTGGCCACATCGTCGACGTTGATCCCGCTGGTGTCCTTGAGCGGGCGCAGGTCGAGGATGCATTCGTGGGCCACCAGGCCGTTCTCACCGGTATAGAGCACCGGGTAGTGCTCTTCCAGGCGGCGGGCGATGTAGTTGGCGCCGAGGATGGCCGCCTGGGACGCGCGCTTGAGGCCGGCGCCGCCCATCATGCGGATGTACATCCAGGTGATCGGCAGGATGCTGGCGCTGCCGAAGGGCGCGGCGCTCACCGCACCCTGCTTGCGCTCCAGCTGCTCGCCATGGCCGGGCAGGAAGGGCGCCAGGTGCGCCTTCACGCCGATCGGGCCGACGCCCGGGCCGCCGCCGCCGTGGGGGATGCAGAAGGTCTTGTGCAGGTTCAGGTGCGACACGTCGCCGCCGAACCTGCCCGGCGCGCACAAGCCGACCATGGCGTTCATGTTGGCGCCGTCGATGTACACCTGGCCGCCGTTGTCGTGGACGATGGCGCAGATGTCGCGCACCGCTTCCTCGAACACGCCGTGGGTCGACGGGTAGGTGATCATGATCGCCGCCAGGCGCTCGCGGTGTTCCTCGGCCTTGGCCTTGAGGTCGGCCAGGTCGACGTTGCCGCGCGCGTCGCAGGCGGTGACCACCACGCGCAGGCCGGCCATCTGGGCGGTGGCCGGGTTGGTGCCGTGGGCCGAGGACGGGATCAGGCAGATGTCGCGGTGGCCCTCGCCACGGCTGGCGTGGTAGGCGCGGATGGCCAGCAGGCCGGCGTACTCGCCCTGGGAGCCGGCGTTGGGCTGCAGCGACACGGCGTCGTAGCCGGTGGCGGCGCAGAGCATGGCCTCCAGCTCCTGGGTCATGGCGCGGTAGCCCTCGGCCTGCTCGGCCGGGGCGAAGGGGTGCAGGTTGCCGAACTCGGCCCAGGTGATCGGGATCATCTCGCTGGCGGCGTTCAGCTTCATGGTGCAGGAGCCCAGCGGGATCATGCTGCGGTCCAGCGCCAGGTCCTTGTCGGCCAGCTTGCGCAGGTAGCGCATCAGCTCGGTTTCCGAGTGGTAGCGGTTGAACACCTCGTGGCGCAGGAAGGCCGAGGTGCGCAGCAGGGCTTGCGGCAGCTGGTCGCCGACGCTGGCGGCCAGGGCGGCGAAGTCCGGCAGCGCCTGGCCGGCGGCGAACACCGCCCACAGGGCTTCGACGGCAGCCTGCTCGCAGGTTTCGTCGAGGCTCACGCCGACGCGGCCGTCGTCGATCGCCCGCAGGTTGAGGCCGGCGGCCCTGGCGGCGGCATGGACCTCGGCGGCCGGGCGCGCGGCGGCGACGCTCAGGGTGTCGAAGAAGAACTCCTGCTCGACCTTGTGGCCCAGCTGCGCCAGGCCGACGGCGAGGATGGCGGTCAGCCGGTGCACGCGCCGGGCGATGTCGCTCAGGCCCTGCGGGCCGTGGTAGACGGCGTACATGCTGGCGATGTTGGCCAGCAGCACCTGGGCGGTGCAGATGTTGCTGGTGGCCTTCTCGCGGCGGATGTGCTGCTCGCGGGTCTGCATGGCCAGGCGCAGCGCCGGGTTGCCGAAGCGGTCGATGGAGATGCCGACCAGGCGCCCGGGCATGTCGCGCTTGAAGGCATCGCGTGTGGCGAAGTAGGCCGCGTGCGGGCCGCCGAAGCCCAGCGGCACGCCGAAGCGCTGGGCGCTGCCCAGGACCACGTCGGCGCCGAACTCGCCCGGCGGCGTCAGCAGGGTCAGGGCCAGCAGGTCGGCGGCCACGGCCACCAGGGTACCGGCGGCGTGGGCGCGCTCGATCAGCTCGCGGTAGTCGATGACCGCGCCGGTGCTGGCCGGGTATTGCAGCAGCACGCCGAAGTAGGCGGAAAAGTCCTGCAGCGCGGCCTCGTCGCCGACCACCACCTCGATGCCCAGCGGCTCGGCGCGGGTACGCAGCACGTCGAGGGTCTGCGGGTGGCAGTGGGCGGAGGCGAAGAAGGCCTGGGCGGCCTTGTTCTTCGACAGGCGCTTGCAGAAGGTCATGGCCTCGGCGGCGGCAGTGGCTTCGTCCAGCAGCGAGGCGTTGGCGATCTGCATGCCGGTCAGGTCGCCGATCAGCGTCTGGAAGTTCAGCAGGGCTTCCAGGCGGCCCTGGGAAATTTCCGGCTGGTAGGGGGTGTAGGCGGTGTACCAGGCCGGGTTTTCCAGCAGGTTGCGCAGGATCGGCGCCGGGGTGTGGCAGGGGTAGTAGCCCTGGCCGATGTGGTTGCGCAAGAGCTGGTTCTTCGCGGCGATGGCGCGCAGGTCGGCCAGGGCCTGGGCCTCGCCCTGCCCTTCGCTGCCACCGAGCACGCTGGTGCCCTTGATGCTGCTGGGGATGACGCTGTCGGTCAGGGCGTCGAGGCTGGCGTAGCCGACCAGTTCGAGCATGGCCTGGGTGTCGGCCTCGCGCGGGCCGATGTGGCGGGCGATGAATTCGTTGCGGGTGCTCAGTTGGACCTTGCTCATGCGGGCTCCCCGGTTCAGGCGCGGGCGGACAGGTAGGCTTCGTAGCCGGCCTGGTCCATCAGGGTGTCGAGGGCGGCGGCGTCATCCAGGCGGATGCGGAAGAACCAGCCGTCGGCCAGCGGCGCCTGGTTGACCAGCTCCGGGCCGTCGATCAGCGCGGGGTTGACCTCGGTGACCTCGCCGGCCAGCGGCATGACGATGTTGCTGGCGGCCTTCACCGACTCCAGCACCGCCACTTCGGCGCCCTGCTCATGGCGGCCGAGCTCCGGCAGCTGGACGTAGACCACGTCGCCCAGGGCTTCCTGGGCATAGTCGGTGACGCCGACGGTCACTTCGCCGGAAGCTTCGAGGCGCAGCCATTCATGGTCGGGTGTGAAGCGCAGGGTGGTCATGGATCGTCCTCTTGGTCTCGTCTGGAGCCGTCGGGTGGCTCGCGATTTTTCCCGGCACAAGAGCAAGGGTGATGCCAGAACAAACAAAACCCTTATAAATCAATTAATTGAAAAACCACACCATCAGCCGCGAACTGACCATTGGAACGAAATCATTCCACGAGAACCAGCGAGTCTCCTGGCTTTTAGCGCATCAGGGCCCCGGCTGGCGCGGCCGCCACCGAATGGAACGAAACCGCTCCATCGGAGCGAAATCGTTCCACCCTCAGCGCTCGCCGATCCCGTACTTGCGCAGGCGCTGGCCGATGGCGGTGTGCGAGGTGCGCAGGCGCGCGGCCAATTGGCGCGTCGAGGGGTAGGCCGCGTAGAGGCGCTGCAGCAGCGACTTCTCGAACTGCTGCACGGCCTCCTCCAGGCTGGTGACCTCCTCGTCGGCGGCCTGGCGGGTGTCCAGCTCGGTGCCGGCCACTTCCAGGTCCTCGACGCCGATCACCTCGCCCTCGCCGATGGCCGCGGCGCGGAAGATCTTGTTCTGCAACTGGCGCACGTTGCCGGCCCAGCGGTTGCCCAGCAGCAGCGGGTGGGTTTCCGGCGCCAGGCGGCAGGGCGGGCGCTGGATCTGGGTGCAGGCCAGGCGCAGGAAGTGCTCGGCCAGCAGCAGGATGTCCTGGCCGCGCTCGCGCAGCGGCGGCACCTGCAGGTTGAGGACGTTGAGGCGGTAGTAGAGGTCTTCGCGGAAGCTGCCCTCGCCGACCATCTTCGCCAGGTTGCGGTGGGTGGCGCAGAGCACCCGCACGTTCACCCGCACCTCGCGTTCACCGCCGATGCGGCGGAAGCAGCCGTCGCTGAGGAAGCGCAGCAGCTTGGCCTGCAGGTAGGGCGACATCTCGCCCACCTCGTCGAGGAACACCGTGCCGCGGTCGGCCAGCTCCAGCAGGCCCGGCTTGCCGCCGCGCTGGGCGCCGGTGAAGGCACCCGAGGCGTAGCCGAACAGCTCGCTCTCGGCCAGGCTTTCCGGCAGCGCCGCGCAGTTCAGCGCCAGGAAGGGTTCTTCGCGGCGTGCGCTCAAGGCATGGCAAGCGCGCGCCACCAGTTCCTTGCCGGTGCCGGTCTCGCCCTGGATCAGCAGCGGCGCGTCCAGCCCGGCGACCTTGCGCACCCGCGCCTTCAACTGCATCAGCGGCGGCGAGCGACCGATCAGGCCCTGCAGGCCCTCGGCGTGGTCGTGGTGCAGCAGCGACAGGCGCTCGCCGATGCGGCTCGGCGGGTAGAGCGTCAGCAGGCCGCCGTCCAGGGCGTCGCCGGCGCCGCGGATCGGCGTGGCGTCCAGCAGCAGCGGCTGGCCGCCGAGGCTGACCTCGTGCATCGGCAGGCGGAAGCCCTTCTCCACCAGGTGCTCGGCCAGGCCCGGTTCGTCGAACAGGGTGGACAGCGACTCGCCGGCCGGCTGGCGGCCGCACAGGTCGATCAGCCGGGGGTTGGCGAAGAGCACCCGGGCCTGGGCGTCCACCGCCAGCACCGGGTCGCCCATGGCCGCCAGCAGCGCGTCCAGGTGCAGGCTGCGGCGCTGGCCGGGGAGCATGTCGACGATCTGCACCGAGAGCACGCCGCGCACCCGCAGCAGCGCGCCATGCAACTCGTGGAGCACTTCCTGGCGCAGCTCGGGAGCATCTATATAGACGTTCGGCGGCACCATCTCCACCGCGTCCAGGTTCAGGTTGCGCGCGCCCAGCAGCGCCAGGACTTCCTGGGTGATGCCGACGCGGTCGGTGAAGGTGACGTGGATTCGCATGCTCGGGGCCCTGGCTACGCGCTGCGCATGATCGGACTTTTGCCCGGCGCAGACAACGCTCAGAACCCGTTGACGCAGTTATGCCGACGCGCAGCAGCGCGTCGGCAGGTTCTCAGAACAGGCTGAGCTGCTCGGCCCTGCCGCGCAGGTCGACCAGGCGCACGCCCACGCCGATCAGCCGCACCGGCCGCGCGCCGCGCTGGAAGGCCTGGTTCAGCAGTTGCCGGTAGCTGTCCAGGTCGCGGCTGGCGTTGGCCTGCTCCAGGGTGGTCTGGGTGAAGTCGTGGAACTTCAGCTTGACGAAGGGCTTGCCCGGCCGGTAGCTGGCGTCCAGGCGGCGCATGCGCCGCTGCAGCTCGTCGAGCAGCCCGGGCAGCTCGGCCAGGCAGGCGTCGACGTCGGGCAGGTCGCGGTCGAAGGTGTTCTCCACGCTGATCGACTGGCGCCGGCTGTCCACCTGCACCGGGCGCTCGTCGATGCCGCGGGCCAGGTTCCACAGGCGCTCGCCGAAGCCGCCGAACTCGCGCACCAGCGCCAGGCGCGACCAGTCGCGCAGCTGCTGGCAGTCCTGCACGCCCAGGCGCGCCAGCTTCTCGGCGGTGACCTTGCCCACGCCGTGGAGCTTCTTCACCGGCAGCTCGGCGACGAAGTCCTCGACCTGCTCGGGGGTGATGACGAACAGGCCGTTGGGCTTGCGCCAGTCGCTGGCGATCTTGGCCAGGAACTTGTTCGGCGCCACCCCGGCCGAGACCGTGATGCCCAGCGACGACCAGACGCGCCGGCGGATGTCCTGGGCGATGCGCGTGGCGCTGCCGGAAAACTGCTGGCAGTCGCTGACGTCCAGGTAGGCCTCGTCCAGGGACAGCGGCTCGATGAGGTCGGTGTAGTCGCGGAAGATCCCGTGGATTTCCCGCGACACGCCTTTGTAGATGTCCATGCGCGGGCGCACGATGGTCAGGTCCGGGCACAGCTTGACCGCAGTGCGCATGGCCATGGCCGAGTGCAGGCCGTAGACGCGCGCCTCGTAGTTGCAGGTGGCGACCACCCCGCGCTTGTCCGGCGAACCGCCCACGGCCAGCGGCTTGCCCGCAAGGCTGGGGTCGTCGCGCATCTCGATGGCGGCGTAGAAGCAATCGCAATCGATGTGGATGATCTTTCGCTGCCGGGAACTCAACGCGGAACCTGCTCGGACGGTATTGCACCGGAACACCGGGGCAATGCCCCCGCCGTTCCTGCGCGCTCGGTGAAGGCACCATGGTAATGCAAAACGGCGCGAACGCCCGCGCCGCCCGCCCTGGGCCGCCCTGCTTCGCTAAGCATCTGAAGAAAAACCAGTTTTTCCAAGAAAACGGTTGACAGGGTGGCCGTCCTGAGTAGAATGGCCGCCGCGGGATGGAGCAGTCTGGTAGCTCGTCGGGCTCATAACCCGAAGGTCGTTGGTTCAAATCCAGCTCCCGCAACCAGACACAAGGAAAAGGCCACTCTTCGGAGTGGCCTTTTTCGTTTGCGCTCAATTTAAATAATTGATCGGAAAGCAGAAATCGATTGACAGGGTGTTCAGCCCGAGTAGAATGGCCGGCGCGGGATGGAGCAGTCTGGTAGCTCGTCGGGCTCATAACCCGAAGGTCGTTGGTTCAAATCCAGCTCCCGCAACCAACATAGAAAAAAGCCACTCTGCGGAGTGGCTTTTTTCGTTACAGCGGAAAAAGACCGAGCCTGATCCAGGCTGCGCCCCCCATAATTGCAGTCATTTGTTCCCACGGACTTGGGAATTCGCGAGGGTGCCCCCACCTGTCGCGCAACAGCCATGAGGTGCCCGATGCGCGTCGACTCCACCGCGCCTGAGACTCCGCAAACCGCCAGCGCCCCTTCCCGCCCCCGCCTGATCGAACGGCTCGGCGCCCACCGCCAGGCCATCGGCGTCGGCGTCACCCTGTTGCTGTTCGCCCTGGCGCTGGTGGCCTGCTACCACCTGCTGCGCGACATCGATCCCTATTCCCTGCACGACGCCATCCTCGACATCCCCGGCGACGCGCTGTTCGGCGCCCTGGCCGCGACGGTCGCGGGGTTCATCTGCCTGCTCGGCTACGAATGGTCGGCCACCCGCTTCGCCGGGGTGAAGCTGCCGCTGCCGACGCTGCTGACCGGCGGCTTCAGCGCCTTCGCCATCGGCAACGCGGTGGGCCTGTCGATGCTCTCCGGCGGTTCGGTGCGCTACCGCCTGTACGCCCGCGCCGGGCTGAACGCCATGGAAGTGGCGCGCATGACGCTGTTCGCCAGCCTGTCCCTGGGCTGCGCGCTGCCGATCCTGGCGGCCATGGCCGCGCTCAGCGACCTGCCCGACGCCGCCCTGGCGCTGAACCTGCCGCAGTGGCTGGTGGCGACCCTGGCGGTGGCCATCCTGGCCTTCTGCGTGCTGCTGGTGGTCGGCATGGAGCGGCGCCGCGAGCCGGAGCAGCCGTCGCCGGACAGCCAGCTGATCCGCATAGGCCGCCGTTCGGTGCGCCTGCCGGGCCTGCGCCTGTCGCTGCTGCAGTTGGTGATCACCGCGCTGGACGTGGCCGCCGCCGCCACCGTGCTCTACCTGCTGCTGCCCGAGGCGCCGCCGTTCGGCGCCTTCCTGCTGGTCTACATGATCGCCCTGGCCGCCGGCGTGCTCAGCCACGTGCCCGGCGGCGTCGGGGTGTTCGAGGCGATCCTGCTGGCGGCCTTCGCCGGCCAGCTGGGCGCCGCGCCCCTGGCCGCCGCCCTGCTGATGTATCGCCTCATCTATGTGGTGCTGCCGCTGCTGCTGGCCTGCCTGCTGCTGCTGGTGGTCGAGGCGCGGCGCATGCTCCTGGCGCGCCAGGCGATGCGCGTGGCGTCCGGCCTGGCTGCGCCGGTGCTGGCGGTGCTGGTGTTCATTTCCGGCATCGTCCTGCTGTTCTCCGGCGCCACCCCGTCCATCGACACCCGCCTGGACCAGCTGGACTTCCTGGTCCCGCACCGCCTGGTGGATGCCTCGCACTTCGCCGCCAGCCTGATCGGCGTGCTCTGCCTGCTGCTGGCCCAGGGCCTGCGCCGGCGGCTGTCGGCGGCCTGGGCGATCACCCTGGTGCTGCTGCTCAGCGGCGCGGTGCTGTCGCTGCTCAAGGGCGTGGACTGGGAGGAAGCGCTGATCCTCGGCGTCACCGCCCTGCTGCTGGCGATCTTCCGCCGCTCCTTCTACCGCCGCAGCCGGCTGATGGAAGTGCCCTTCTCGCCGCTGTACCTGGCGGCGGCCGCCTGCGTGGTGGCGGCGTCCATCTGGCTGTTCCTGTTCGCCTACCAGGACGTGCCCTACAGCCACGAGCTGTGGTGGCAGTTCGCCCTCGACGCCGACGCCCCGCGCGGCCTGCGCGCCCTGCTGGGCAGTTGCCTGCTGCTGGCCGCGGTGGGCCTGACCTGGCTGCTGCGCACCTCGCCGCCGGCGATCCACGAGCCGGGCGCCGAGGAACTGGACCGCGCCGCCGCCATCCTCGCCCGTTCCGAGCAGCCCGACGGCGGCCTGGCGCTGTCCGGCGACAAGGCCCTGCTGTTCCACCCCGGCCAGGACGCCTTCCTCATGTACGCCCGCCGCGGCCGCAGCCTGGTGGCGCTGTACGACCCGATCGGCCCGACCCAGGCCCGCGCCGAGCTGATCTGGCAGTTCCGCGACCTCTGCGACCTGCACCACGCGCGCCCGGTGTTCTACCAGGTGCGCGCGGAGAACCTGCCGTTCTACATGGACATCGGCCTGACCGCCCTCAAGCTCGGCGAGGAAGCGCGCGTGGACCTGCGCCGCTTCGACCTGGAAGCCAAGGGCAAGGACATGAAGGACCTGCGCTACACCTGGAACCGCGGCCAGCGCGACGGCCTGGCCATCGAGTTCCACGACGCCGGGCAGGCGCCGATGGAGCAGCTCAAGGCGATCTCCGACGCCTGGCTGGGCGGCAAGGCCACCCGCGAGAAGGGCTTCTCCCTGGGCCGCTTCACCCCCGAGTACCTGCGCTACTTCCGCGTCGCCGTGGTGCGCCACCAGGGCCGCGCGGTGGCCTTCGTCAACCTGCTGGAGACCGCCAGCCACGAACTGGCCAGCCTGGACCTGATGCGGGTGGTGCCGGACGCGCCGAAGATGACCATGGAATTCCTCATGCTCGGCCTGATCCTGCACTACAAGGAACGCGGCTACGCCCGCTTCAGCCTCGGCATGGTGCCGCTCTCGGGCCTGCAGCCGCGCCGTGGCGCGCCGCTGACGCAGCGCCTGGGCGCGCTGGTGTTCCACCGCGGCGAACAGTTCTACAACTTCCAGGGGCTGCGTCGCTTCAAGGACAAGTTCCAGCCCGACTGGGAACCCCGCTACCTGGCCGTGCCCGCCGGACTGGATCCGCTGGTGGCGCTGGCCGATACCGCCGCCCTGATCGCGGGCGGCCTGTCCGGACTGGTGAAACGCTGATATGTCGAAACGTCGCTGGCGCCTGTTGGCCATCGTCCTGCTACTGGTAATCGCCGCTGCCGCCACAGCTGTGCTGCTGTGGCTCCACCCGCTGTCCCAGGCGCGCCTGGAGCACGGCAAGCTGCCCGACGGCAGCCCCGTGAGCCTGGCCATTCCCGCCCGCCATCCGACTGCCACCGTGCTGCTGGCGGTGCCCCAGGACAACAAGCTGGACGACGCCCAGCTGCTGGCCCTGGCCCACGACAATGGCGCGCGGGTGGTGCAGTTCCTGTTCCCGGACAACGACTGCGTGGCCCAGCAGCACCGCGTGCAGGCCGCGCTGAACCTGCTCGACGCCCAGCCCACCCTGGTCGCCGGGGTGCATCAGGGCGGCGCCTGGGCCTGGCGCTGGCTGGCCGGGCAGAGCAGCGACAAGGCCAAGGCCCTGTCGGTCGGCTTCGCCCTCGACAAGCCCGACTGCGCCGCGCCCAAGTTGCCGCAGAGCACGCCCCACGGCCACTGGACCGCCGCCTGGAACGACAACCCGGACGACGGGACCGCGCGCTTCGCCCGCAGCCAGCAGAACGCCGAGACCGTCATCGCCAACTACTACGACAGCCTGCCGGTGGTCCTCGACGACCAGCTCAAGCGCCTGATCCAGGGCAGCGGCGACGACTTCCCGGTGGTCGAGGTGCCGGCCGCCAAGCCGTCGCCCACCGTCACCCTGTTCTATTCCGGCGACGGCGGCTGGCGCGACCTGGACCGCGACGTCGCCGGGCAGATGGCCGAGCTGGGCTACCCGGTGGTGGGCATCGACGCGCTGCGCTACTTCTGGGAGCACAAGAGTCCCGAGCAGAGCGCCGCCGACCTCGCCCTGCTGATGCAGCACTACCGCGAGAAGTGGGGCGCCACCCACTTCGTGCTGGCCGGCTACTCCTTCGGCGCCGACGTGCTGCCGGCCATCTACAACCGCCTGCCCGAGGCCGACAAGCAACAGGTCAGCGCCGTGCTGCTGCTGGCCCTGGCGCGCAGCGGCAGCTTCGAGATCGAGGTGCAGGGCTGGCTGGGCAAGGCCGGCCAGGAAGCCGCCACCGGCCCGGAACTGGCGCGCATGCCCGGGCCCAAGGTGCTCTGCGTGTACGGCATCGACGAGAAGGACGAGAGCGGCTGCACCCAGCCCCAGGCCATCGGCGAGAACCTGGAACTGCCCGGCGGCCACCACTTCGACGAGAACTACCCGGCCCTGGCCAAGCGCCTGGTGAACGCCATCCGCGCGCGCCAGGTGCCGCCGAACGAGTCCTGAGCCGAAGGCTGGCTTACACTTCAGGCATTGGCCGCCTCTTCAGCCTGGCTTCAGGCTGAAGAGGCAAGGTGCCCGGACCCGCCGCCACGAGCGGGACAGCCTGAAGAGAAGGAGTTTCCATGAGCCAGCCCCCCTACCCGCGCCGCTACGGCAGCCTGTCCATCGCCCTGCACTGGCTGATGCTGGTGCTGATCGCCGGCGTCTACGCCTGCATCGAGTTGAAGGGCAACTACCCCAAGGGCAGCGACACCCGCGCACTGCTCAGCCAATGGCACTTCATGCTCGGCCTGAGCGTGTTCTGCCTGGTCTGGCTGCGCCTGATCGGCCGCTTCATCTACCCCACCCCGCCGATCGTGCCCGCCCCGCCGGCCTGGCAGATGCTGCTGGCCAAGGCCGTGCACCTGGCGCTCTACGCGATGATGATCGGCCTGCCCCTGGCCGGCTGGACCATCCTCAGCGCCGCCGGCAAGCCGATCCCCTTCTGGGGCCTGGAACTGCCGCCGCTGGTGGCGGAGAACCCGGACCTGGCCAAGCAGGTCAAGGCCGTCCACGAGACTGTCGGCAACATCGGCTACTTCCTCATCGGCCTGCACGCCATCGCCGCGCTGTTCCACCACTTCATCAGCCGCGACAACACCCTGGTGCGCATGCTGCCCGGCGCCGGCGAGGCGCGGCCGGAATAGGCGGGCCTACGCCGCCCCATCGCGCCATTCCCATGCAGGCGCGCGCCCTGCGCGCGAATCGCGGGCAGGGCCCGCTCCTACAGGTTGCCGTGAGGCATGGTATTTCGCCTGTAGGAGCGGACTTTGTCCGCGATAGCCGGATACCCCGGCGCGGTTCGCGGATGAGATCCGCTCAGGTTGTCGCACCGCGCACCCGTAGGGCGCATAACGCCTACGGCGTTATCCGCCATCGCCCCGGCACCGGCGCCCCGGCCGACGGCGGATAACCGCGAACGGTTATGCGCCCTGCGGGTTCTCCCTCACAGCGCGCCCCTCAGATCTCCACCTGCGTCCCCAGCTCGATCACCCGGTTCAGCGGCAGGTTGAAGTAGCGCAGGTTGCCGTTGGCGTTCTTCAGCAGGAAGGCGAACAACCCTTCGCGCCAGCGCGCCATGCCGATGCGCCGGGACGGGATCACCGTCTCGCGGCTGAGGAAGTAGGTGGTGCGCATCGGGCTGAAGTCCAGCTCGTTGAGGTGGCAGTACTTCAGCGCCGCCGGGATGTCCGGGTCCTCCATGAAGCCGAAGTGCAGCAGCACGCGGAAGAAGCCCTCACCGTAGGCGTCCACCTCGAAGCGGCGGTCGGGGGCGACCCGCGGGCTGTCTTCGTTGACCACCGTGAGCAGCACCACCTGCTCGTGCAGCACCTGGTTGTGCAACAGGTTGTGCAACAGCGCGTGGGGCACCGCGTCGGAACGCGCGGTGAGGAACACGGCGGTGCCCTGCACCCGGTGCGGCGGCTGCGAGCGGATGCTGGCGATGAACAGCGGCAGCGGCAGCGAGCCTTCGTCCAGGCGCTCCACCAGCAGCTGGCGGCCGCGCTTCCAGGTGGTCATCAGGATGAACAGGGCGATACCGGCCACCACCGGGAAGGCGCCGCCCTGCACCACCTTCGGCAGGTTGGCCGAGAAGAACAGCACGTCCACCAGCAGCATCATGCAGAAGAACGGAATGGCCAGCCACAGCGGCCACTTCCAGTGCAGCCAGAGCACCACGCCCATCAGCAGGGTGGTCACCAGCATGGTCCCGGTCACCGCCACGCCATAGGCCGAGGCCAGCGCCGCGGAGGACTCGAAGCCCAGCACCAGCAGCACCACGCCGACCATCAGCGCCCAGTTCACCCCGGCGATGTAGACCTGCCCCTGCTCCTGGCTGGAGGTGTGCTGCACGAACATGCGCGGCACGAAGCCCAGCTGGATGGCCTGGCGGGTCAGCGAGAAGGCCCCGGAAATCACCGCCTGGGAGGCGATCACGGTCGCCACGGTGGACAAGGCCACCATCGGCAGCAGCGCCCAGGACGGCGCCAACAGGTAGAAGGGGTTGCGCGCGGCTTCCGGGTTGTAGAGGATCATCGCGCCCTGGCCGAAGTAGTTCAGCACCAGGCCCGGCAGCACCAGGGCGAACCAGGCGCGGGAGATCGGCTTGCGGCCGAAGTGGCCCATGTCCGCGTACAGCGCCTCGGCGCCGGTCAGCGCCAGCACGGTGGCGCCGAGGATGGCCACGCCGATGCCGGGGTGGACGATGAAGAAGTTCGCCGCCCAGTAGGGGTTCATCGCCTGCAGCACCACCGGGTGCTGGTAGATGCCGTACAGGCCCAGCGCGCCGAGCACCACGAACCAGATCACCATCACCGGGCCGAACAGGATGCCGATGCGCGCCGTGCCATGGCGCTGGATGAGGAACAGGCCGACCAGCACCACCAGCGCCAGCGGCACCACCCAGTGCTCCAGGCCGTCGAAGGCGATCTCCAGGCCCTCGATCGCCGAGAGCACCGAGATCGCCGGAGTGATCATGCTGTCGCCGTAGAACAGCGAGGCGCCGAACAGGCCCAGCACCACCAGCACCGAACTCAGCCGCGGGTAATCGTGGGCGGCGCGGCGCGCCAGCGCGGTCAGCGCCATCACCCCGCCCTCGCCCTGGTTGTCGGCGCGCAGGACGAAGATCACGTACTTGATCGAGACCACCCACACCAGCGACCAGAAGATCAGCGAGAGGATGCCGAGGATGGCGTCGTGCCCCACCTGCACGCCATAGCCGCCGACGAAGACTTCCTTGAGCGTGTACAGCGGGCTGGTGCCGATGTCGCCGTAGCAGACGCCCACCGCGGCCACCATCATGCCCAGGGCGGAGCTGGAGTGCTGCTCCTGGTGCTCTGCGGTTCCGGCACTGGCATTGGACATGTAACAAAATTCCTCTAGGAAAAATTCGGCGCATCCTGCGCCGACGGACTCGGCGATGCAAGCGCCGCGAAAGCTCGATCTGAATGACTATAGAGGGTGTTCGGCGGCCTTACCCCGTGCCCGGCGGCGCTTTCGCGGGGCGCTGCGGCAGCTTGTCTCACGGAGGCTGGTCAAGCGCGCGGGCTGCCGCTAGAATTGCGCACTTTTTGATCAGAGGCGCCGCCAGCGCGCCCTTAGAGGTTAGCCGCCCATGTCCACCGCAACGCCCAAAGTCGGTTTCGTCAGCCTTGGTTGCCCGAAGGCAACGGTCGACTCCGAACGCATCCTCACCCAGCTGCGCATGGAGGGCTACGAGATCGTGCCCACCTACGAGGACGCCGACGTCGTTGTGGTGAACACCTGCGGCTTCATCGACAGCGCCAAGGCCGAATCCCTGGACGCCATCGGCGAGGCCATCGCCGAGAACGGCAAAGTCATCGTCACCGGCTGCATGGGCGTTTCCGAGGACAGCATCCGTGACGTGCACCCCAGCGTGCTGGCGGTCACCGGCCCGCAGCAGTACGAGCAGGTGGTCAGCGCCGTGCACGAGGTGATCCCGCCGAAGGCCGAGCACAACCCGCTGATCGACCTGGTGCCGCCGCAGGGCATCAAGCTCACCCCGCGCCACTACGCCTACCTGAAGATTTCCGAGGGCTGCAACCACAGCTGCAGCTTCTGCATCATCCCGTCGATGCGCGGCAAGCTGGTCAGCCGCCCGGTAGGCGACGTGCTCAGCGAGGCCCAGCGCCTAGTCAAGGCCGGCGTCAAGGAACTGCTGGTGATCTCCCAGGACACCAGCGCCTACGGCGTGGACCTGAAGTACAAGCTGGACTTCTGGGACGGCCAGCCGGTGAAGACGCGCATGCTGGAGCTGTGCGAGGCGCTGTCGGGCATGGGTGTGTGGGTGCGCCTGCACTACGTCTACCCCTACCCCAACGTCGACGACGTCATCCCGCTGATGGCGCAGGGCAAGCTGCTGCCCTACCTGGACATCCCCTTCCAGCACGCCAGCCCGAAGGTGCTCAAGTCCATGAAGCGCCCGGCGTTCGAGGACAAGACCCTGGCGCGCATCAAGAAATGGCGCGAGACCTGCCCCGAGCTGACCATCCGCTCCACCTTCATCGTCGGCTTCCCCGGCGAGACCGAGGAAGACTTCCAGTACCTGCTGGACTGGCTGACCGAAGCCCAGCTCGACCGCGTCGGCTGCTTCCAGTACTCCCCGGTGGAAGGCGCCCCGGCCAACGACCTGGGCCTGGAGCCGGTGCCCGATGACGTCAAGCAGGAGCGCTGGGAGCGCTTCATGGCGCACCAGCAGGCGATTTCCGCCGCGCGCCTGCAGCTGAAGATCGGCAAGGAAATCGACGTGCTGATCGACGAAGTGGACGCCGAAGGCGCGGTGGGCCGTTCCTGGGCCGACGCCCCGGAGATCGACGGCGCCGTCTACATCGACAGCTTCGACGTGAAGCCGGGCGACAAGGTGCGCGTGCGCATCACCGACGCCGACGAGTACGATCTCTGGGCCGAGCTGGCCTGAGGCACCGAGAGCCCCGCCCCGGCGGGGCTTTCACTTTTCCAACCGAGGAAAACCAGCGCATGCTGAACAACGACATCCTGCGCAGCCTGCGCTACAGCCTCGACATCGCCGACCGCGAGGTCGCCACCATCGCCGGCCTGGCCGGCCTTGTGCTGGACGAGGCCGAAGTCGCCGCGCTGCTGGCCCGCGAGGACGAACCCGGCTACCGCGAGTGCCCGGACGAAGTGCTGGCGCGCTTCCTCGACGGCCTGGTCATCCACCGCCGCGGCCGCGACGACAGCCGTCCGCTGCCGCCGCTGGAACTGCCGCTGACCAACAACCTGGTGCTGAAGAAGCTGCGCGTGGCCTTCGAGCTGCGCGACCACGACCTGCTGGCGATCCTCGACGACGCCGGGCTGGTGATGACCAAGGCCGAACTCAATGCGCTGTTCCGTGCCCCCGGCCACGGCAACTACCGCCCCTGCGGCGACCAGTTGCTGCGCAACTTCCTCAAGGGCCTGGCCCGGCGCGGGAAGCGCTGAGCCGGGAGCGCGCCCGTGCTGATGCGCCTGGCCGCCGACGCCGTGGTACTGCTGCACCTGGCCTTCATCCTCTTCGTCGTGCTCGGCGGCCCGCTGGTGCTGCGCTGGCCACGCCTGGCCTGGCTGCACCTGCCGGCCGCGGCCTGGGGCGTGACCGTGGAGTGGCTGCAACTGGTCTGCCCGCTGACGCCGCTGGAAAACCGCCTGCGCCGCGCCGCCGGCGAACAGGGCTACGGCGGCGGCTTCGTCGAGCACTACCTGATCCCGCTGATCTACCCGCCTAGCCTGACACCCGCCATGCAACTGCTGCTGGGCACTCTGGTCGTGGCGCTCACCCTGGCCTGCTACGGCTGGCTGTTGCTACGCAGGCGCCGGCGATGACGCAAGCGGCGGGGTTTGCCGTGCCGATCGGGTAACATGGCGGCCCCTGCTCCACGCGCGTGCCGCCATGTCCTACTCCGTCTCCCCCATCGGCCACATCCGCTCCTGCTTCAAGGAGAAGTTCGCCATCCCGCGCCAGCCGCAGCTGGCCCCGGCGGCGCGCGGCGTGCTGGAGCTGCTGCCGCCGTTCGACGGCGGCGAGGCGGTGGAAGGCCTGGAGCAGGTCAGCCACGTGTGGCTGCTGTTCCTCTTCCACCAGGCCCTGGAAGACAAGCCGCGGCTCAAGGTGCGCCCGCCGCGCCTGGGCGGCAACCGCTCCCTGGGCGTGTTCGCCACCCGCGCCACGCACCGCCCCAACGGCATCGGCCAGTCGGTGGTGCGCCTGGAGAAGGTCGAGCCCGGGCGCCTCTGGCTGTCCGGCATCGACCTGCTGGACGGCACCCCGGTGCTCGACATCAAGCCCTACGTGCCCTACGCCGACGCCGTGGCCGAGGCGCGCAACGCCATCGCCGAGGCGCCGCCGGCGCCGATCCCGGTGCAGTGGAGCGACGCCGCCCTGGCCCAGGCCCGCGAGCAGGCCCTGCGCCTGGGCGAGCCGGTGGTCGAGCTGATCGAGCAGTGCCTGGCCCAGGACCCGCGCCCGGCCTACCAGCAGCCCACGCCCGAACGCCGCTACGGCGCGCGCCTGTGGGACCTGGACGTGCACTGGCACTACCCCGAAGCGGGGGTGATCCGGGTGCTGGACGTGCAAGCCTGCCCGTAGGGCGCATAACGCCTACGGCGTTATCCGCCATCGTTCCCGGGCTACGGTGTTCCGGCCAACGGCGTATAACCGCGAACGGTTATACGTATATGGACTCCTCCCGTTTTGCCAGCGACCGACGTGCTTTTTCGAACTTGGGTACGACTGCTGCCGTATATCCGGCTTCATGGAGCGATACATCCGCTCCCGAGCCCTGATGAAAATCCGCTCATGTGCGCCTGATC
>NZ_FZPC01000037.1 GCF_900187975.1 Pseudomonas delhiensis
CACGGCATCGAATCCGGCACCCAGGGTGACTACCTGATCAAGTCGGCGCACTTCGACCACCAAGGACCGGCCAGCATGCCGGCTACCCATCCGGAGTACCCCAAGCTCGAAGCCGCGCAACGCCTCCGATTCCGCTTACCACAAGCCGCTACTGCCCCCCAGGCCACGTGGGCCGGTATGCCGTACACCCTGTATGCCGATGGCAAGGCCCTGCAAAAAGGCGTGATGGATGACACTGGCTACCTGTCCTTTGACCACCAAATCGTCACCCAGCGCTACCGACTCGAATTGAGCAGCGGCGTGAGCTACGACATTCCAGTACCTACTCAGTACCGCGATCCCGAGCGGGGAGCCTTGGCCAATAACGGCCTGCAGAACCATCCCTCGGAAACCGACAGCCGAGTGAAGCAGCCCGTCAAGCACACCGACGACCGTGATCTGTACGCGCGGGTCCTCAAACAACTTTCAGGCCGGAAAGGAGATCAGTCATGAGCCAGTGCGAACCCCGCGAGATCACTGTCCCCATTGCGCTCCAGCACACCAATGAAGCCACCTGCATCGCGCCCTGGTTCATCCCGCGCACCGAGTACCATCCAGTGCCGGCGCTCTACCAGTATTTGATCAATGGCGAGGATGCTTTCGAGGCTGTCCACAAGGCCATCGCCGACGCCAAGAAGTCCATCGACATCATCTGCTGGGGTTTCCAGCCGTCCATGTACTTCATCCGTGACGGCAAGAGTCCTTCGATTGGCGAACTGCTCAAGCAAAAAGCCGCGAAGGGCATACAGGTGCGCGTGCTGGGCTGGGAGGCGCCGTTCAACGCGGCCGGCTACGCGGGGGAAGCCAACCTTCCGGGCAAGGGGCCGCATCTCTGGGATCGTGAGGGGCAGACGGCGACGAATGACCAGTATGCCAAGGACCGTGAATGGTTCGCCGAATGTTCAGTCTCCGGTTGGACAGCGAAGGGCCGGGTGAGTAAAGGACTTCCGGTCTTCGTCAGTCGCGGCTTCGGCTTCGCTGACCGGGTGGAGATTGCCTGGCGCGCGGCCAACGAGGCTCTGGACCCTGGCATCAGTACCTCGACGCTCTTCTCCTATTTCGCAGCGCCCACCCACCACCAGAAAACCGTACTGGTCGACTATGAACTGCCTGATGACGCCGTTGGCTTCGTCATGGGCCACAACATGCTCGATGCCTATTGGGACACCAGCGGTCATTCCGCGCGTAAGCGTCCCGATGAAAAAGGGCACGGCAAGGATGCATGGCCGCCAGACCTTGGCCCGCGTGGTAAATGGCCGCGCCAGGACATCTCCAGCAAGGTCAAAGGCCCGATTCTGGAGCACCTGCACCATAACTTCGCCACCGCCTGGGAAGAGGAAACCGGGGAAGACCTGATCGAGGCGCGGCAGGCCATGCAGGTGGCGGAAAAACTGTCCTTCGAGCAGTGCGACGAAGGCAGCGACCTGATCATGGCGCAACTGCTGCGCACCCAGCCCCAGGAAGGCAAGCGCGATATCGAGCGGCTCTATCAGCGCGCCATCAACAACGCCACCCAGTACATCTACATCGAAAACCAGTACTTCCGCTGCCCGCCGCTGGCCGATGCCATCCTGCAGACCGCTGCGCGCCAGACCGCCGACGGCCGCGATCCCGGCAAGCACGGTGCCCTGCACCTGTTCGTGGTCACCAATGCCAACGAAGAAGGCATCGGCCCCGGCACCGTCAACACCCAGCGCATGCTCGACGCCCTCGGACGGGCCGACACCATTCCCAAGGTCACCAAGCTGATGCGTGGCGAGCCGCTGGAGGATGCCAAGGACAAAGCGCAAACAGCCGTCGCCGATGACGACCCGCTACCTGGAGAAGACGCCGCCAAACCCTACGGCTTCGAGGAACGCCCCGGCCTGAAAATCCACGTCTGTTCCCTGGTAGCTCCCGACTCGCCGCCGGGCAGACCGTGGATGCCGGTGTACATCCACTCCAAGCTGATGATCGTCAACGACGTCTTCACCACCCACGGCTCGGCGAATATCAACACCCGCAGCATGCAGGTGGACAGCGAACTGAATATTGCCCATGAGCGGTATGACGTGAGCCGGAGGATGCGGCGGGAGTTGTGGAATCTACATACCAAGGATAGGGGGGCGCAGGATGATCCGGCGGAGGCATTTGACTCTTGGCAGAAGATTATTGATGACAACAAAAGATTTCAGAAAAATGGTTTTTTGCCATGTGCCTCGTTAGTTGAATTCCGTTATGACGAAGCCAAATTGAGCGATAAAGACTGATGCGCCAACTACTGCTGATTTCCTGTCTGTTGCTGAGCTCCTGTAGCGCCACTAGTGCTGTGACCGCACCGAAGAAGGACACTTCTATGGACCCGCTTTCCCAAATTAAGGCCAATCTCGCCTTTACCTGCAAGCACGAACAGATACCAGAGCTCTCGGTAGAGAGCGACCAACTGTTCAACTACGCTCGCTGGCTGGAAAGGAACAACCAACTCAAGCAGGACAAAGCGGTGGATGGGCAAATAGAACGGCTCTACCGCATCGCCGCCGAAAATGGCCATGCCAAGGCCAATATCAACCTGCAGAACGGCTCCATACGGCGCCATTATGCGCTCACGGGCGAGGAGTATCTCCGACTGAGCCAACAATTGATCGATGCCAAGGTCGCCACCGGTTATTATTTGGTCGGAATCTTCCTGAAGCAAGGTGCTGCGGGTTTAAAGCAAGATCCGGAAATGGCGTTACGCTACTTCCGCAAGGCGGCCGATGAAGGTAGTGCGGATGCACAATACTATGTGGGTGATAAACTTGATAGTGTTGATTTTTCACGTAATGTCGCGATAGATATGTATCGTTGCGCAGCCGAGCAAGGGAATGGAAAGGCTGCTGTCACATTAGGTATTTACTTTAAACACAAAAAACAATATGCAGAGGCTATTGAAGTATTTCAGATAGGTGTGGCTGCGGGGGCAGAGAGTGCTGCCTCGCGTCTATCAGCAGGGTTTCGTAACCCAAACCAAGATGATCCAATTGATTATCTAGGCCAGCAAGAGGATCTCGAACGCGCCGACCGCTACAAGAAAATCTGGCGTATCCTCGCCAATTATTCCTACGCCAGCCCCAAAGTCCCCGAGATCAACGATATTGTTCCGTTACCCCCGGCCAAGCTGCCGCCGTGGGACGGCAAACTGAAATGGCTGGAAGAACGCGAAGCCAATATCCCGCCGCCCAAGCCCAGCGAAGCGCTGATCGAACAACTGGCCAAAGCCAAAGGCCTGGACCCCGCCACGGGTAAACCGCTGCCCGGCTCCCAGGAGTTTATCCGCACCACCGAATTCCATATCTGCCACAGCGGCCAAGCGTGCCCGCGTGCCGGCTTCTGGCGCGTGCACTGGCTTGCCGACCGTACCATCGTCAAAACCGAAACCATCCGTCAGTTCAAGGAAGGCGACATCTTCCCCACCTGGGAGGTCAAGCGCTTCATCGTTCGTCCCTGGCCGCTCAAGGATAAAACCACCCTCACTGTGGAAGCGGTGGAATGGAGCTTCTACGGCGATGCTTAATGGCAATCCCGTACCGACGAAATCCAGAGGTGTTACAGCAGCCAAGCCTGCCTTGTGCCGGTTTCTGGCGAATGTATGGAGTCAATATTTCCCATAAGGATTTTTCTTCCGTTATCGAGTATTTGCGAAATTGGGAAGTTCGGTTATGGTCATGGGTTTATAGGAGGTTATTGGTGTTGATGAGCTTGCTTTATTGCGGAGCTGCTTTCTGTCGGGTGGATATCAGGCGATCATTGCCAATCCTGTCGGCTCTTCTCTTTAATGGGGTGGTGCTCGGCTCGCCTGCAGATTGGGATAATACAGAATTGAGTTCATTTACTGTTCTTGTGACTTTGTACTCTCCGGTGGCGTCGGCTGAATGGGCTTCAGAAAAAATTTCCGATATTTCAGAGCATGATCGAAAGATGATTGCCATGGCTCATGAAGATGCGCTTTCTTTTGTTGCCAGTGAAGGAGGTATTCACGGTGTTCTGCTGGAGCGGGCTTTTGAGGTATTGAGAACTCATGGTGTTAAAGGAGAGAATGTCGAGCTAGCAAGAATGATTGCTGCTGAGGCTTAGGCAATAGCACACAAGCTGTTGCAGTGTGTTGGCGTATTTAAAGCTGTCTGAGGTTTTCGGTAAATTTAATTTCGCTCATTGCGGCGGGGTGATCAATGCGTCTCTGGAATTGGAATAAGTATCGCTTTCTACTGATCGTATTCGCACTGATGTGCCCATTTGTGCAGGCGGATATCACCCCTTCAGCGCAGGCTGAAATAACCCTGCTATTGGATTTCGTTGAACATAGCCCCTGCAGCTTCCTGCGAAACGGAAAACAGTATCCGGCAAGCGAGGCGCGTGCTCATTTACAGAGCAAGCTGGACTATCTTTTGAAGAAGAACATGGTGAAAAGCGCGGAGGATTTTATCGAGTTCGCCGGCAGTAAAAGCAGTTTGAGCGGAAGGCCCTATGAGGTGAATTGCGCCAATCGAACGCAGACTTCCGAGGCGTGGTTGCAGGCGGAACTTGAGCGTATTCGCAGTGAGCATCAGGTAAGGCCCGGAAATCCTTAAACCTTAAGCGAAGTACTCCGCATGTGAGCCAAAAGGTGCTGGTGTCATTGCCGAAAACTGGCCAGCGGTTAGCCATGAGTTATTCAACAGTGGAGAGAAAGCATGAAAGGCGTCATTCGTATTGGTGACAAAACCACTAGCGGCGGTAGCGTGCTAGAGGGTTCGCAAACCATGCGGTTCCACGGCATTGGCGCGGCGCGGGTGGGCGACAAGGTAAGTTGCCCTGCCCACGGCCCGACGGTGGTGAACGAAGGCCATCCGGTGTTCAAGGATCACGGCGTGCCGGTGGCCTTCCATGGCCATCGCTGCGCCTGTGGCTGTGCACTGCTGACCTCGCTACCCGAAGCGACGGCGAGCTGAGCATGCCGGTCAAGTTGGACCAGGTGCCGGCGGCGGCCTTGCGACCCATGCCGTTGCGGCTGTGGCGTTGGCTGATGGCGCTGCTGCCGTGCGTGGCCGTAGGTCTGGGGCTAACCCTCTGGAAAGGGGACGGAGCGCTCGCGCAGGAGCCGCTGAAATTCTGGCTGTTCGCCTTGGGTTTACCCGTGCTGGCCTGGGGGCTACTGCTGGGGTTACGCCTGTTGGTGTTTCTCGGGGCGCAGTCTGCTGCCGATGGATGGGATCGCGCACGGGAGGCGGAGTTGTCGCGGTTGATGCGCCGAGGCCGTCGTTCGCAGCAGATACTGGCGGTCAGTCTGCGCACGGCGCTGGATGTTGGAGACGAGGGTAGCGGGCTGCTCAATGGCGGCAGCGCTATACGCGTTCGCTCGTCCTGGCAGGGCGGCTCGGTGCGTCATAGCCGTCTTGTGGTCGATGAGGCTTTGCTGCCGGAGGAGCAGTTAGGCGGCCAGCTTGCGGCGGTGCTGGGGGATCTGGCCGTGGTATTGGCGAAGCTGCCGGCGGACAAGCCCCTCGCGTTGCTGCTGGAGACCAGCAGCGCCATCGAGGAGCAACGCTTGGTCGAGGCATGGACCGAAGCCTGGCGATTGTCCGGCATCCAGCAAGCCACGACACGATTGGAGGGCGCCGGGTTAGCGGTGATCGACCACTGGTTGGACCGGCGCATCGATGACCGGGCGTTGTTGCTGGTGGTGGCGTATCAGTTCGCGCCCGAGTCGGTGGAGGGCTCCGCTGAAACCGTGGTGGGGCTGCTGTTCGGCAATCGCCTGACGCAGTCGACGATTACGCCAATGGCCTATCTGCACCGTCCGGAAGCGGTGGACAAAGGCGCCACCGAGTCCTTAGGCAGGTCTCTTCAGCAGGCGTTGGACTGGGTGCCATTGGCCGCTTCACAGATTACTGCTGTGTGGAAGGCTGGCAGCGATGCCGCCGGTGATCCACTCATCACTCAGGCTTTCGATAAAGCAGGATTGCCAGTCAGCGCATCCAAGGAGTTGCACGACCTTGATGCCGCTTTGGGGCATGCCGGATGTGCAACTCCGTGGTTGGCCATTGCGGCGGCGACAGAGTCGGTACGGGCAGGCGGTGGGCCACAGTTTATTTGTTCCGGCGAAGGCTCTGAACGCGTTTGGGCGTGGTGTTCGGTGGTTATGCCGCCAGCTGTATAGGGATATGCAATGCGTAATCGTTCAATAGGATGGTGGGTGCTGGTTAGTCTGGGGCTGCTGGCCGGTGTTGCATTGTGTCTACTGGTCTGGCTGCGGCCCGAGTGGCTGGGCGTACGCACGGACAGCGCCAAACAGATCCGTTGGCTATTGGGGGCTTTCGGCCTGACCTTGTTGGGGATGTCCTCGGTCGGTGGTTATTGCTTACTGGCCGGAGCTGTCGGGGCCTCTTCCTTCCTGCGCCAACGGGGAGATGATCGCCTTTCCGAAGAATCTGTCGGTGGGGCCGACAGTAACCAAGATGCCTCCCGATTTACGGCGCTCAAGCCCTATCTGCGTGAGCACTATGGACGCCGCTGGCGAACCAAGGTGCGCCTGTTGCTGGTAGTGGGCGATGCATCCCGAGTCGACTCGCTGGTCCAGGGGCTGACAGAGCAGGCTTGGCTGGAAGGGCAGGCCACGGTGCTGCTCAGTGGTGGTGATTTGCGCGAGCCTTGGTCGCAAGAGCTTTTTACCTGCCTGCGTGAATTGCGCTGGGGCCACTCATGCGATGGCATTGTCTGGGCGCTGGACGAGGCGATCATCGAGGACTCGGCGTGGTTGGGCAAGTATGCGCGCCAGTTGCGGGGCCTTGCTCAGGAGCTCCACTGGAGCGCGCCGTTGTACCTATGGCAGGTATGCCCCAGCGCTTGGGCGCAGACTGGGCGGGTCAGTCAGACGGTTGGCTGCCTGTTCCCGCCTCAAGCATCGCGGGCACTGATCGAATCCTCGTTGCGCCAGTTGGTCGCGCCTTTGCGTGAGAAAGGTATCGGGCAATTGGACGTGCAGGCGAACCATGACTTTCTGCTGCGCCTGTCCCGTGACCTTGGAGCACGAGGTATCAGCCGGTGGAGCGAGGCACTGGCTCCTGTCCTTAATCATGTGAATAGGGTTGTTACTCTTCGTGGATTGTTCTTCAGTCCGGCCGGGGTTGCGTCGCAAGCAGGAGGCGAGCGCGCTTGGTGGCCCGAGTCGGTGTGGGACGGTGTGCTGAATGATCGGCTGTCACAAGGACAACCTGTGGGCTGGACTTGGCTGCGCGGCCTGCGCATCGGCGCGCTTTGCCTCGCCGGCCTCTGCGCCCTGGCCTTCCTGTTGTCCTTCGCGAGCAACCGCAGCCAGATCGCTACGGTGGAATCCGCCTTGGCGACGATCAATACGCAGGGCGATGCCGATGCACAGCTCAAGGCCTTGCACGAACTGACCCGCGAGATGTCGCGATTGGATTACCGCCGCGAGCATGGCGAGCCCTGGTATCTGCGCTTCGGATTGAGCCAGAACGATGCCCTTTTAGCCGTGCTGTGGCCGCGTTACGCCCAGGCCAATAATCGCCTGATGCGCGACGTGGCGACCCAGCACCTGGAGCAACAGCTGGCGGACCTCGCCGCCTTGCCGGCGGACAGCCCCGAGCGTGCGTCGCGGGCAGAGGAGGCTCACGCCCAGCTCAAGGCCTATCTGATGATGGCTCGTCCGGAAAAGGCTGACCCGGAGTTCCTGACCAAGGTGCTGACTCGCGAGGAGCCCGACCGCCCCGGCGTTACGCCCGGCCTGTGGCAAGACCTGTCGCCCAACCTCTGGGCCTTCTACGCTCAGCACCTGGCGGCGCATCCCGAGTGGCGTACCCAGCTCCAACCCAGCCTGGTGTCTCAAGCCCGGCAGGTGCTGCTGGGCCAACTGGGCCAGCGCAACGGCATGGCCAACCTCTACCAGCAGGTGCTCGATCGAGCGAGCAACAACTACGCGGTCATGACCCTGCTGGACATGGTCGGCGAAACCGATGCGCCGATGCTGTTCGATACCCCCAACAGCGTGCCGGGTGTGTTCACCCGCCAGGCCTGGGAAGGGCAGGTGCGCCAGGCCATCGACGAAGTCGCCGAGGCCCGCCGCGAGGAAATCGACTGGGTGCTGAGCGACCAGCAAAGCACGATCGACAGCGAGCTGAAGCCCGAGGTGCTCAAGGCTCAGCTGACCGAGCGCTACTTCCAGGAGTTCAGCGACGCCTGGCTGGCGTTCCTCAACAGCATCCGTTGGCGCAAGGCGGACAGCCTGTCCGATGCCATCGCCCAGCTGACCCTGCTTAGCGACGTGCGCCAGTCGCCGCTGATTGCCCTGATGAATACGCTGGCTTACCAGGGCAAGACCGGGGTCAAGGGCGAGGCGCTCTCCGACTCGCTGATGAAGTCGGCGCAGCAGTTGCTGGACAAGGACAAACAGCCGGTGATCGACCAGAAGGCCGCCGGCCCACAGGGCCCGCTGGACAGCACCTTCGGTCCGCTCCTCGTGCTACTGGGCAAGGAGAAACCCTCGGCAACCGCCGGCAGCGACAACCTGAGCCTGCAGGCCTTCCTCACCCGCGTCATGCGGGTGCGCCTGAAGCTGCAGCAGATCACCACCGCCACGGACCCGCAGGCGATGACCCAAGCCCTGGCGCAAACCGTGTTCCAGGGCAAGAGCGTCGACCTCACCGACACCCTTGACTACGGCAGCCTGATCGCTGCCAGCCTGGGCGCGGAATGGAATGGCTTTGGCCAGAACCTCTTCGTGCAGCCCCTCAACCAGGCCTGGGAAGGTGTACTTCAGCCCTCGGCCGCCAGTCTGAACCGCCAGTGGCAGCGGGCAATCGTCGGTAACTGGGAGCGCTCCTTCGACGGCCGCTATCCCTTTGCCACCAGCGGTAGCGATGCCTCGTTGCCCATGCTGGGCCAGATGATCCGCTCCGGCACCGGCCGTATCGACCAGTTCATCAGCTCGCAACTGGGTGGTGTGCTGCACAAGGAAGGCAACCGCTGGGTGCCCGACAGCGCGAACAGCCAGGGCCTGCACTTCAATCCGCAGTTCCTCAAGGCGGTGAACCAGCTCAGCGAACTGGCGGACATCCTCTATACCGATGGGGGCATGGGCATGACCTTCCAACTGCAGGCCAAGCCGGTGCGCAGCGTGGTGGAGACCACCTTCATCCTCGATGGGGTGAAGTTGGAGTACTTCAACCAGATGGAAAGCTGGCAGCAGTTCACTTGGCCGGGCGGCACCGACCATCCGGGCGCCTCGCTGAGCTGGACCAGCGTCAAGGCTGGGGCGCGGCTGTTTGGGGATTATTCGGGTACCTGGGGCCTAATCCGTCTGTTCGAACAAGCCCAGGTGAAGGCGCTGGACGACAGCGACACGCTCTTCGAGCTGGTTCTGAACACTCCGGACCAACTGCCGCTGACCTGGCACCTGCGCACCGAACTGGGCAACGGCCCATTGGCCTTGCTGCAACTGCGGAGTTTCACGCTGCCAGGAAACATTTTCGACACGGGTGTTGGGAGGGGAAATCCCTACGCCGTGGCTGATCCGTTCGAGTAGGGGGAATGGTTGTGCTCGCATGCCCGCCGGCTTTCAAACGTGCGTTGGGGCGTCTGCAGGTCACCTGTCTGGACGATACCTGGCGAACGCGACAGGCGACCTACCGGTTCCGCTGCCAGGCGGGGCACGAGTTTACGTGGAAGGCCGATAACTTGACCGGCCTCAGTGCATGCCCACAGTGCCGCGCCGATAGCCGGACCCGGCGCATGCAGGAGAAGGCAGCCCAGGACGGGAGTGAGTGCCTGGACAGTTGGCGCGGCACGAAGAATGAGCTGTACCGATACCGCTGTCTGAAAGACCCCTCTCACGAGTGGTTACGCTCATTTCCCGTGGCGATGCGCACCTCTCGCTGCCCGCATTGCACACCCAAGGGGCCCAAGCTAACAGCCAATGGCCTGCAGAGACTGCAGGAATATGCGAAGAGCCGAGGTGGCGAGTGCCTCTCACCGATTTACCTGGGCGGAGAACGCAAGCATTCGTTCCGCTGTGCCCAGGGGCATATCTGGGACGCTCGACCAAGCAACATGCTGAGTCGAAGCAGCTGGTGCCAGAAATGCCTATCTGACCAGCAGCGCCTGGGGATCGATGAGGTACGTGCCACAGCCGTGGTACGAGGAGGACAGTTTCTGTCCACGAATTACCTGAATGATCGGACGCTCTACGATTGGGCCTGCCAAAAGGGGCACAGCTGGAAAGCCTGCTATGGGTCGATTCGCTCGGGTAGCTGGTGCCCGCACTGCGCCAATGAACAGAGGCGCCTTGATCTGCAGACACTCCAGCGAGCCGCTGAGGCCAAAGGTGGTGCTTGCCTATCCGATGCGTATGTCTCGACGACGAGCGACTACCAATGGCAATGCGCCGAGGGCCATATCTGGAAGGCCAAATACGCTGCAATCCGTAACGGCCACTGGTGCCAGCGGTGCCACATTGAGAGCAGAAAGCTCACGCTGGAGCACATGCAGGAAACTGCCCGAGAGCGAGGAGGACTGTGCCTCTCGATGCATTACGAGGGGGCAAGAGCTCACTACCAATGGCAATGCGCCCGCGGGCATACCTGGCGAGCGATGTATGTCCAGGTGCGTGCAGGGACTTGGTGTCCAGCTTGCTACCACATGAGCCTTACCAAAGCCGGATCGGCGGCCTGGCATCGATACCGAGCGCACAAGCCACGTGATTGAACAGGGAAGCAATGAACGGACATAGGACGTACCGATGAGTTTGCAAGGACTGATATCCACCTGCCTGGATGGGCAAGACGCCGTGGCGTTGGCGCAGGCCCAGGCGCAGCGCTGGGAACCCTGGCTGGCGCCCATCGACGCGGCGACGCCGGTGGGGGAAGACCCCGGCTACGACGATGACTTCCAATGCCTGCGCGAGGAGGTCAACAAACTCTCCGGCGCGGATGTGGAACGGGTCATTGCGCTGGCGGAGCAGTTGCTCAAGCAACGCTGCAAGGACCTGCGGATCGCCACCTACTACCTCTGGGCGCGCACGCAACGCGATGGCGAGGCCGGGCTCGCCGATGGCCTGGAGCTGGTGGCGGCGCTGCTCGAACGCTTCGCCCAGCAGGTACTGCCGACTCGTCCGAACAGCCGGCGCACCGCACTGGAGTGGGTGGCCAGCGGCAAGGTGCTGGATAGCTTGTCGCTGTTCCCCGAGGTGGTCAAAGCCGAGGCGCAGCGCACGGTCGCGGCGTTGGCCTGGCTGGAGCAGATCGTCTCGGCCTGGCCAGAAAGCGAGCGGCCGGGCCTGGGATCGCTGTATGCCGCCCTGACGGCTCGTCTGACGCAGTCAGGCGGCGTGAATGCCCTGGTGCCGCAGAACAGTGCCGCGCACAGCGAGCCGACGTCGCAGTCAGCGGCCCCGGTCCTGTCGGCGATCAAATCCGGCCGCGACCTGCTGGACAGCGGCAAGGCCCTGGCCAATTACCTGCGCGACCAGCCCCAGGGCTGGCTGGCGGCGCACCGCCTGATGACCAGCCTGCGCTGGGATACCGTGCACCAATCACCGCCGCAGGAGGTCAACGGCAATACGCGCCTGGTGCCGCCGCGCACCGAGTACCGCGCTCAGCTCAAACGCTTGTACCTACAACAGAGCTGGACCGAGCTGCTGGACCAGGTGGAGCGCATGTACGCCGAAGGGGTGAACCACTTCTGGCTGGACTTGCAGTGGTACCTCTGCCAAAGCCTGAGCAAGCTGGGTGTGCCGTATGAGGGCTGGGCGGACATCATCAAGCGCGACCTGGGCATGTTCCTCGATCGCTTGCCGGGCATCGAGCAACTGCGCTGGAACGATGGCACGCCGTTCGCCGATGAACCCACGCGCGATTGGATCATGCAGCACGTCAACGGCAATCAGCCGTCTGCCTGGATCTCCACCCCGGTGGCGGCCAGTTCTACGACGGACGACCTCCTGGCCCTGGAAAGCGAAGCGCTGGCCCAGGCCGACAGTGACGGCGTCGAAGCGGCGCTGGCCTGGTTGGCGGCACGCCCCGACGTCACCACCGGCCGGCAGCGTTGGCTGCTGCGTCTGTTGATGGCGCGGGTGGCAGAGCAGTACTGCAAGAGTGACCTGGCGATCCACCTGCTCGGCGAGCTGGACAGCGTCGCCCAGCAACAGCACCTGCAGGCCTGGGAGCCCGAGCTGGGCTTCGAGGTCAAGGCGCGCCTGCTCAAGCTATTGCGGCAAAAGGCCCAGCGCAACGACGTGGACAGGACGGTGCTGGCCCAGCAGATGGAACGTCTGCTGGCTGCTTTGGTGGCGGCCGATCCCGTACGCGCCGCGGTGCTCTGTGGCTAGGCCTCTCTTACTTTCAGGATTTTTGTGGTGAGCATGGACAATCTGACGCTGCGCTATTTCGACGCCGAAATGCGCTACCTGCGCGAGGCGGGCAAGGAGTTTGCCGAGGCGTTTCCGGACCGGGCCGCGCAGCTCAACCTGGACAAAGCGGGCGCGCGTGATCCCTATGTGGAGCGGCTGTTCGAGGGCTTCGCGTTCCTCATGGGACGCCTACGCGAGAAGCTCGACGACGACCTGCCGGAACTGACCGAGGGATTGGTGAGCCTGCTGTGGCCGCATTACCTGCGTACCATCCCGTCGCTATCGGTAGTCGAGCTGACGCCGGACATTCGCGAAATGAAACGCTGCGAAACCATCGCCAAGGGCTTCGAGGTCCTGTCGCAGCCGGTGGGAGCCAAACGCACGCGCTGCCACTACAGCACCACCCAGGACGTGACGCTGAACCCGCTGTCCATCGAGTCAGTGCGGGTAACCAGTGAGCCGGATGGCCGCTCGGTGCTGCGCCTGCGCTTTGCCTGTAGCTCGATGGCGAATTGGTCCGAAATCGACCTGAGCCGCCTGCCGCTCTACCTCAATGCCGACGGCCCGTTGGCCTGCGCACTGCATCGTGCCCTGACGCTCAATGCCCAGGCACTCTATGTGAGAGTGCCTGGGCATACCGACCGGCTGAAGCTGGATGGCCATTTCTCGCCGAAGGGATTTGGTGATGAGGACCGGCTTTGGCCCAAGGGCGACAGTGCCTTCAGCGGCTATCAACTGCTGCTGGAGTACTTCACCTTCCACGAGAAATTCATGTTCGTCACGCTCCACGGCCTGGAGCAGATGCCGATCCCGCCGGAGCTGTCGAGCTTCGAGCTGGACGTGGTGCTGAGCGAGCAGTGGCCGCACGAGTTCGTAGTGACGGCTGAGCACATGCGCCTGCACGCCGTGCCGGTGATCAATCTGTTCGCCCTGGAGGCGGATCCACTGACGCTGTTGCCGCTGCAAACCGATTATCTGCTGCGGCCGATGCGCCTGCAGGATGGCCACACCGAGATCTATTCGGTGGACAGCGTCTCGTCCTCCAAGCACTCCACGAAACGTGATTACGTGCCCTTCACCAGCTTCCGCCACAAGGGCGGCATGCTGCGCGACGAGGCGCCGGAGCGCTACTTCCACACGCGGATGAAGCGCGGCGCCAATGGCATGCACGACACCTGGCTGATCCTCGGCGGCGAGGGCTTTGACGCCGACCGCTTGAGCGAGACCGAAAGCCTGTCCCTGCGCCTAACCGGCACCAATGGCCAACTGCCGCGTAAAGCGCTGCAGAGCACGCTGCTGGACTCACTGGTGAAGTCGCCGCTGCCGGGCCTGAAGGTACGCAATCTCTGTGCGCCGACCCTGCCGTGTTACCCGCCCAACCAGGACCGTTTCCACTGGCGGGTGCTCAGCC
The DNA here is from genome assembly GCF_900187975.1 of Pseudomonas delhiensis. Lineage (GTDB taxonomy): Bacteria > Pseudomonadota > Gammaproteobacteria > Pseudomonadales > Pseudomonadaceae > Pseudomonas > Pseudomonas delhiensis. Next base: position 13,806 of record NZ_FZPC01000037.1, read on the forward strand.
ACCTGGGTTCGAACTTCCTGCCGATGCTGGACAACGCCGAGGTACTTCGCGGCACCCTCGCGTTGTACGACTGGACCCACAGTGAGCTGAACCGCCGGCGCCTGGCGGCCATCGTCGAGGTGCGCCATCACCTGATCCAGCGTTTCGAGAAGGGCTTCCTGCTGCGCGGCGTGGATATCGAGGTGACGCTGGATGCCAATGGCTTCAGCGGCGAAGGCGATATCAGCCTGTTCGGCGAGATGCTCAACCGCTTCTTCGCCCTGTATGCCGACATCCACCTGTTCAACCAGCTCACGCTGGTCCTGCAACCCACCGGTAAGTGCCTGCGATGGAAAGAGAACCACAATCAGCGTATTCCCGGCTGAAGGCCAGCGGCCTGCTGGACGCGCTGGCTGGGCGCATCTCCGAAGCCAACCTGTATCGCTTCTGCCAACTGGTCGAAGTGGCGGCGCCGGGCAATCCACCACTGGGCACGACCACGCGGCCCGGCGACGATGCCGTGCGTTTCCGCCCGCACCCCGGCATGGGCTTCCCCGCCGGCGAACTCAAGGCCATTGAGTACGACGAGGAGCATCCAGAACGACCGCCCACGGTGCGTACCCGCTTGCTCGGCCTGATCGGTCTGGGCATCCCCGGAACGGCCAACCACATCGCCACGCCGGTCTCACGTTTTCTCGCGCTGCTCAGCGTCATGCGTCTGCCCACGCGAAACGCTGAGGGCATCAGTGCACTGGTGAAACTGTTGGCGCCAAACACCCAAGTACGGGTGACACCGCACTGGCCGCGCAAGGTGCCGCTGGCTCAGCCGGCCAGCCTGTCACGCGAAATCCCGGTCAGCCTGTCCCAGGGCACACCGCTGGGAAGCGTTGGCGCGGATGCCAATAGCCAGGTGCGGCTGGAACTGCTCACCGAAGACCTGACCGAGGCCCAAGGCTGGTTGCCGGGACAACAGCTGCACACCGACCTGCTGGTGCCTTTGCGGGTGTACCTGGGGTGGCGCTGCACCGCCAAGCTTGCGCTAACCCTGCCCGTGAAATGCCTGCCGAAACCGGTATTGGGCGGCCCTCCCGTATGGCTGGGGCTCACCGGCGTGCTGGGGTTGGACCCCGGCAATCCGGACCCTGCCGAGCAGCCGTGCATCACCGTCAACCTCGGTCGCTACCAAGGACTGATCCAGAACATGAAACCCAGGGAGACACAGCATGTCGCGTACCGCATTTAAGATGCTGCTGGCCACCACGATGTTTGCCGTTCTGCTCGGCGGTTGCGGCTTGACCCAGCGCGCCGTGGACGGAGGCAGCTCCATCGCGCACGGCATTTTCTATAAACAGGTCAAGGTGCTGCATCTGGACTTGAACGCCCGTGCAGCCCTCAACACCCAAAGCGCCGACATGTCCGGCTTGTCAGTCTCGACCTTGGTGCGGATTTATCAGCTGAAGGACCGCAAGACGATAGATGAGGCGGACTACCAGGGCCTTCTCAACGAGGGTGATAGCGTCCTGGCGGCGGATCTGCTCGATTCGCAGCGGCTGGTGGTGAAGCCCGATGAGGGGGCGCAACTGAACGTGCCGCTGTCCCCTGACGCACAGTTCGTGGCAGTGGTCGCGCTGTTCCGCTCGCCCGATGCCCAGAACAATACCTGGCGCATCGTGCTGGCCCGTGAGGATCTGGATCCGGATCAGCCGCGGGTGATCGAACTGGGTGACAACGCGCTGAACCTGGTTCCATTGCCGACGAAGGACTCCTGGTGGTGAGCGAACAGAACCCGTCATTGTACGAACTCTTGCTGCAGAACTTCACCGGCGAGCTGGACTTGCATCGGGTGCGTGAGGAGGACCAGGTCCTGCTCTCGGTGCTCGACAACCTGCAGCGCATCCTCAACTGCCGCGCCGGCACCCTCAGCTGAGCGAGCAACTAGAGGTGCAGGTGCAGGCGCCTTTGATGCCTCTGCAGGCACTGCGCAAGCAGGTACACGCGACACTACAGCGCCTAACGCGCGATATTGTCCCAGCCATGGGAACGGCCATACCGACGGCAACACCGGTAGACGAGGCAAAACTTGCCGCCCGCAAGCCTGCTGGAGCGAAGAGGCGACCGGTTGCGGGCTCAAGGCAAAGCTCGGCGCCGGCCGTCGTCGTGCTCAAGCTGGATGCCACAGAACCTGCAACCGACCTAGCCTCGGAACCTAAGCGCAGAGCCTCATGGCCGTGGCTTCTTGCACTGCTGATTCTGCTACTTCTGACCGGGCTGTTCGGCTGGTGGTGGCAAAGCAACCTCCCGTCAGCCACTACGTCGCCTCCCACTGCTAGCCCAGGCACACAAGGGCAGGCCACAACCGAGCCGATCCACCTCGATAGCCTGGTGCTGTTTCCTCCCGGACGTGCCGAACTCAAACCGGAGTCGACGAAGGTCCTGGTCAACAGTCTGATCGACATCAAAGCCCAGCCTGGCTGGTTGATCGTCATCACCGGACACAGCGATACCTCAGGTGATCCGAAGCGGAATCTGGAGCTATCGCGGGAAAGGGCTGAGGCGGTGAAGCAATGGATGCAAAGCATGGGAGACATCCCCGAAAGCTGCTTTGTCGTTCAAGGCAAAGGGGCTGAACAGCCAATTGCAGATAATGGCACCGAGAGCGGGCGCATGAGGAATCGACGTGTCGACATTCAACTGGCGCCGTCTGCCGGAGCTTGCACTTGACTGACTTGATTTTCTATTCCACATAAAAGCGATACAGAGGCGCCCGGCCTGGCTTTTCCGACAGCCATGCGAGGGGCTTTCGGGCTGTGTGATTTCATTTTGCCATTGCCTTTTTCCGCGCCAGCCCGCACCATTCGGCGCCGGCCCCCACGGGGCGCCGGATGGTCCGCTGGCAGGAAGTGACGATGTTGTCGAACGGGCGAATGGGGGGCTTGCGGCGGCGCTTGCCGTGGCTGGCCGCCATGGTCGTGAGCGGTACCTTCGCATGGCTCCCGGGGTGGCTTGCGGCGGATTGGGACTTCACCCTGATCGCCCGCCGCGCCGAGGCGCTGTATGGCCCTCTGGGGCCCGGCCGGGCACGCATCGAGGCCTGGCAGCGCATGCTGGCCGACGAGGCGGGGGCCGACGAGCAACAGCAACTGCGGGCGGTCAACGACTTCTTCAACCGCCAGTTGCGCTTCACCGACGACCTCGGCCTGTGGCACCAGGTGGACTACTGGGCCACGCCGGTGGAGGCCCTGTCCAAGGGGGCCGGCGATTGCGAGGACTTCGCCATCGCCAAGTACGTGAGCCTGCGCCACCTCGGCGTGCCGGCGCAGAAATTGCGCATCACCTACGTCAAGGCGCTGCGCCTGAACCAGGCGCACATGGTGCTGACCTACTACCCGCGGCCGCAAGCGGTGCCGCTGGTGCTGGACAATCTGATCGGCAGCATCCTGCCGGCCTCGCAGCGCGACGACCTGCAGCCGGTGTACGCCTTCAACGGCGAGGGGCTGTGGCTGGCCAACGCCGGCGCGGACAAGCAGGTGGGCGACAGCAAGCGGCTGTCGCGCTGGCAGGACCTGTTGCGGAAAATGGAGGCCGAGGGGTTCCCCTCGCGCGAGTAGCGGAGTCGAGATGTCCCTGTTCAAACAACTCCTGATCGCCATCTGCCTGTTCCTGGTGGTGGCCTTCGGCGGCAGCTTCATGGTCGGCCTGGAAAGCTCCCGCGAGCAGTACGTCAACCAACTGCGCTCCCATGCCCAGGACGCCGCCACGGCGCTGGGGCTGTCGCTCACCCCGCACATCGACGACCCGGCGATGGTCGAGCTGATGGTCAGCTCGATCTTCGACAGCGGCTACTTCGAGCGCATCCGCGTGGTCGACCTGGCCACCGGCAAGGTGATGGTGGAGCGCCAGGGCGTGCCGGACGCCGTGGCCTCGGGCGCGCCGCAGTGGTTCGTTGCGCTGATCGGCCTGCCCGCGGCCGGCGGCGACGCCGTGGTCAGCCGCGGCTGGACCCAGGCGGCGCGGGTGGAGGTGGTGAGCCACCCGATGTTCGCCATCGCCAAGCTCTGGCAGAGCGCCCTGGGCAGCCTCGGCTGGCTGCTGCTGTGCGGGGTGGCCAGCGCGCTGCTCGGCGCCTGGCTGCTGCGCCGCCAGTTGCGCCCGCTGGACTACATGGTGGCGCAGTCCCACGCCATCGCCCGCCGCGAATTCCTCAGCCTGCCGGAACTGCCGCGTACCCCGGAGCTGCGCCGCGTGGTGCAGGCGATGAACCAGATGGTGGAGAAGCTCAAGGCGCTGTTCCAGGAGCAGGCCGAGCGCAGCGAGCGGCTGCGCGACGAGGCCTACCAGGACAGCCTGACCGGGCTGGGCAACCGGCGCTTCTTCGACCTGCAGCTGCAGGCGCGGCTGAGCGCCGAGGACCAGGTCAGCAGCGGCTACCTGCTGTTGCTGCGGGTGCTCGACCTCGCCGGGCTCAACCAGCGCCTGGGCGGCCAGCGCACCGACGCCCTGCTCAAGGCGGTGGCCGAGCAGCTGCAGCGCGCCAGCCAGGGCCTGGGCGCCGGGCGCACCCTGGCACGCACCCGCGGCGGCGAGTTCGCCCTGCTGGCTCCGGGGCTGCTGGAAGAGGAGGCCGAGCAACTGGCCACGCGCCTGGAAGGCATGCTCGCCAGCCTGGCCAGCACCGGCGCCAGCGACCAGCCGCGGGTCGCGGCCATCGGCCTGGTGCCGTTCCACCCCGGCGAGGCGCCGGCGAGCCTGATGCAGGGCGTCGACCAGGCCCTGGCCCAGGCCGAGCGCCAGCAGCACTGCGCCTGGGCGCGGCTGGACGGCGAGCCGACGCCGCTGGCCGATGCGCGCCACAGCTGGCACCAACTGCTGGAGCGGGCGCTGCGCGATAAGCGCTTCGAGCTGTACTTCCAGCCGGTGGTGGCTTGCGAGGACGCTGAGCTGGTGCTGCACCACAAGGTGCTCTCGCGCCTGCCGGACGGGCAGGGCGGCAGCCTGGCGGCGGGGCGTTTCCTGCCCTGGCTGGAGCGCTTCGGCTGGTCGGCGCAGCTGGACCTGCTGATGCTCGACCTGACCCTGGCGCACCTGGCCGGCCACGACCAGGTGCTGGCGCTGAATCTCTCGGGCGCGCTGCTGCGCGACGAACGCGCCCTGGCCCGGGCCTTCGAACGCCTGCGCCAGCACCCGCAGTACGGCGGCCGCCTGGTGCTGGAGCTGGAAGAAGACCAACTGCCCGACCAGGCCGCCCTGGAGGCGCTGACCCGGCGCCTGCGCGAGCTGGGCTACGGCCTGGCGCTGCAGCACTTCGGCGGCCGCTTCAGCATGATCGGCAACCTGGCGCGCCTGGGCCTGGCCTACCTGAAGATCGACGGCAGCCACATCCGCGCCATCGACGTGGAGAACGACAAGCGGCTGTTCATCGAGGCCATGCAGCACGCGGCGCACAGCATCGACCTGCCGCTGATCGCCGAGCGCGTCGAGACCGAGGCGGAGTTCCGCGTGCTGCGGGGGATGGGCATCCAGGGCGTGCAGGGGCAGCTGTTCGGCGCGCCGAGGCCGTGGGGGAAGGGGTGAGCCCGGTGTTATGGCCGGCGGCGGATAAGCGCGAACGGTTATGCGCCCTACGCGTACGTGTTTCCCGGCAACCTGTAGGAGCGGATCTTATCCGCGATTTCGCCGGCAAGGCCGGCGCCCATGCCATCCGATGACATAGGCGTTGGGCTCAAGAGCGCCCTCACCCCGACCCTCTCCCGCAAGCGGGAGAGGGGGCTGTCCTCTGCGGGAGGAAAGGCCGGCGTCATCCTCACACCTCCGTCATTCCCGCGACCGTCCGGCGCGATGCGGAACCACGAGGCTCTCGGGTTCCCCGTAGGGCGGACAAGGTCTCCACCCCACCACCGCTGTCCCACCTGTAGGAGCGCGCCCTGCGCGCGATTCGCGGGCAGGGCCCGCTCCTACAATGGGGCGAGATGGGAGACGCGAATTTTGATCCAGTCACTCCCGCGAACGACGGAGCCCAGAAGACAGTTGCTCCTACGGTTCCAGGACACACCGTCGTAGGAGCGGACTCCGTCCGCGATTTCGCGCGTCAGATCAACCCGCCATCCTCGTCCTCGTCGATCAGCCGGTGCAGGCCGCCCAGCGCCTCGCGTGCCTGGGTGCGGCTGAGCAGCTTGGAGCGCGCTGCCTCGGGCAGGTCGGTGATGCGGATGACGCCCTTGGCCATCAGCACCGAGATCAGGTCCTCCAGCACCCGGATCATCTCCAGGTCGCTGCGCTGCAACTGGTGCAGGCTGGATTCGGCCTCGCGCCAGGCGCGCACTTCCTCGTCGCCGTCGGCCAGGCTGCCGCTCATGCCGGCGAAGGCGGCGCTCTCGACGCGTATCAGCCGGCCTTCGGCATCACGCTGGATGTAAGGCATCGCCTCGTCTCCATCAGGGGGTGGGGTACGCGGCGGAGCCGGAGGGGCGCCGCCGCGCGGGCTCAGTGGTGCTCGGTCTTCACCAGCGGGTCGGCGCCGGCCACCAGCGACTTGACGATGTCCGCCGAGGTATTGCCGTAGGTCTTGAGGTCGACGCCGGTGAGCTTGATGGTCACGTCGGTCGAGCTGTTCACCTGGCCGGTGGTGCTGATCTGCAGGGTCGAGGTCGCCGTGTCCACCTTCAGGTAGCTGAGGATGTCGTTGTGCGCGGCATCCGGCAGCAGGTCTACCAGGTCTATGCGGTCGACGGGCTTGAAGTCGGTGATGGTGTCGTTGCCGGTGTCGCCTGCGCGCCAGATGAAGGTGTCGGCGCCGTCGCCGCCGGTCAGGGTGTCGTTGCCCTTGCCGCCGACCAGCAGGTCGTTGTCTTTGCCACCGTCGAGGGTGTCGTTGCCCAGGCCGCCGTACAGGGTGTCGTTGCCATCGCCGCCATTGAGGATGCTGTTGCCCGCGCCACCGTAGAGGATGTCGTGGCCGCCGCCGCCGTTGAGGGTATCGGTGGTGCTATTGCCGCTGTTGGTGCCGTAGCCGTGCAGCAGGTCGTTGCCGCTGCTGTTGGTCGAGGCCACTGTGATGCTCAGCGTTTGCGTGGCGCTGGCCGTGCTGCCGTCGGACTCGGTGGCGATGGCGGTGACGCCCAGGGTCAGGGTGCCGTTGTAGCCGCTGGCCGGCAGCAGCTGCAGGTCGTGCAGCTGCGCCTGGGTGAAGCTCCAGCTGCCGTCGGCGTTGTGGGTACCGCTGGTGAAGGTGGCGTCGCTGGGCACGCCGGTGATCTTCACCGAGAGGCTTTCCGAGCCGTCGGTGTCGCTCAGGGCCGCGTTGATGCCGACGTCGATCGGCGCGCCGTAGGTCTTGCCGCCCAGGGTGAAGGTGGGGGCATCGAGTGTCAGTGTGGAGTCCTTGTTGGTATCGCGGCCGTTGAGCACCAGCCAGTCGAAGTGGTAGTCGCCGCTGCTGGTGGCGGCGTAGCTCAGTACGCCATTGCCGTTGACGCCGGCGCCAAGCTGCTCGGAGGAGGTCACCTGGATCAACTGGCGGACGCCGTTGGGGCCCGTGACCACCAGCGCCACTATGTCGTTGTAGCCGTTGTTGATCTCGCTGACGACGTTCTCGCCATTGGTGAAGGTCCAGGCGAAGTTGACCTGGGTGCCGGCCTTGAGCGTGTAGTCCGAGCTGGTCAGCGAGCCGTCGATGACGTCGACGTTGCCCGAGTCGCTGGTCGTGGTACCGGCCGGCGGATCGATGCCATCCAGGGCCCCGGAGCTCAGGCCGGCCTCGGTCTCCAGGTTGGCCTGGGTGATTTCCTGGGTGGTGCTGATGCTGGTTGCGCCGGGGTTGAGGGCGAAGATGCTGCCGCTGTTGAGCAGCGGCACGTCGGCCACCGGCGTGACGCTGACCGCCACAGTCGAGCTGGCGGTGCCGCCGTGGCCATCGCTGATGGTGTAGCTGATGGTGTCGCTGCCGCTGAAGTTGGCCTTGGGCGTGTAGGTCAGGGTGCCATCGGCGTTGACCGTCACGCTGCCGTTGCTGGCGGAGGCACTGGTGACGCTCAGGGTGTCGCCGTCGACGTCGCTGTCGTTGGCCAGCACGTTGAGGGTGACGGGCTTGTCTTCCTGGGTCGAGGCGCTGTCGGCCTTGGCCACCGGCGCATCGTTCACCGCGTTGATGCCGACGGTCACGGTGGCGGTGGAGGTACCACCGTGGCCGTCGCTGACGGTGTAGGTGAAGCTGCCGGTGCCGTTGGCGTCCTTGGCCGGCGTGAAGACGACGTTGCCGTTCTCCAGCTTCACCGTGCCGTTGACCGCGCCCTGCACGCTGAGGATGGACAGGCTGTCACCGTCGACGTCGCTGTCGTTGCCCAGCAGGGTATTGGCGGCGATGGTCAGGGCGGTGTCCTCGTTGGTCACCAGTTCGGCCAGCGGGTGGCTCAGGCTGCTGCCGCCGAGCACGCTGTAGCTGCCGCCAGCGGGGGCCAGCTCGACCTTCAACTGGGCGTTGCCGCCCTGGTCCCAGTAGAGGATCTCGATCTGGTGGTTGCCGCCCTGGGCGATGGTGAAGCTGTCCGACACGCGGGCCGTCGGGCTCTGGTTGGCGTCGTACTTGAACACCTCCACGCCGTCGATGCGGATGCTGAAGCCGTCGTCCGCCGTCACCCTGAACGTGTAGTTGCCGGCGGCGAGGTTGACCAGCCCGGTGAGCTGGACGATGGCGTCGCTGGTGTTGGCCGGGTCGGTGTTGAGCGATGCGGCGTCGCTGCCGAGGAACTTCTGCAGCTGCTTGTCGCCGCCCAGGTCGGTGCTCACGCCGTTGCCGTAGTTGAGCGCAGTGGCGGTGAAGGTGGCGCTGGGCGCGGTCTTGGCGATGAACGCGGTGATCATGCTCAGGCTGGTCAGGTTGTTGCCGTCGGTGCCCTCGCGGTAGCCCCAGTAGTTGCCCTGCAGGCCGCCGACCAGGTAGTGGTCGTTGACCGCCACGGGGTCGTCGTTGACCGGGGTGACGTTGACGGTGAGCTTGTTCGGCGTGCTGTCGAAGGCGCCGTTGCTGTCCTTCACCGAGAAGGTGAAGCTGGCGTAGTTGTCGCCGTTGGCGTTGGCCGCCGGGGTGTACGCCAGCTTGCCCAGGTCGGCCGCGGCTATCACCTGGCCGGCGCTGACCGCCACGCCATTGAGGGTCAGCTTGCCGGCGCCGGGCAGGCTGTCGATGCGCACGGCGCCGAGGGCGTCGTTGTGGTCGACATCCTGGAAGCCGAAGTCGGCGGCACTGAAGCTGCGGCTGCTGTCCTCGTCCAGGGTGATGGCGGCGTCGGTGCCGGTGGGCGCGTCGTTGGCGCCGGTCACGGTGATGGTCACGGTGGCCGGGGCGCTGGTGGCGCCTTCGGTATCCTTGGCGGTGTAGGTGAAACTGACCTGGCGGCTTTCGCTCGGGGCCAGGCTGTCGAAGTCGCTGCCCGGGTTGAACACGTAGCTGCCGTCGGCGTTGAAGGTCAGGTGGCCGTTGCCGGCGCCGGGCCCGCTGACCAGGGTGTAGCCGTTGGGGTTGACCGTGCTGTCGACGTCGCTGGCGGCCGGTACATGGTCGCTGAGCACGCTGTTCTCGCCGGTGGTCTTGCTGTCGTTGGCGGCGACCGGGGCGTCGTTCACCGGGGTGACGGTGAGGGTGACGGTGGATTCAGTGGTGCCGTTGTGGCCGTCGCTGACTACGACGGTGAAGCTGTCGCCGCCGTTGTAGTTCGCGCTCGGCGTGTAGGTGTACTGGCCGGTGCTCGGGTCGAGCACCAGGGTGCCGTGCTTCGGTTCTCCACCTGATTTCAGGGTGTAGGTGAGGGCGTCACCGTCGACGTCGGTAGCTACGACCTGGCCGGAAACCGGGGTGTCTTCAGCGGTGGTCTTGCTGTCATCGCTGGCCATCGGGTCATCGTTCACCGAGGTGACGGTGAGGGTGACAGTGGATTCGGTGGTGCCGTTATGGCCATCGTCGATCACCACGGTGAAGCTATCCTGCCCGTGGTAGTTCGCGTTCGGCGTATAGGTGTAGCTGCCTGTCGCAGGATCCAGGACCAGGGTGCCGTGTGCCGGCTCACCGCCGGATTTGACGGTGTAACTCAGGATGTCTCCGTCGACATCGCTAGCCACGACCTGGCCGGAGACCGGGGTGTCTTCGGCGGTGGTCTTGCTGTCGTCGCTGGTCACCGGGTCATCGTTCACCGAGGTGACGGTGAGGGTGACGGTGGATTCGGTGGTGCCGTTGTGGCCGTCATCGATCACCACGGTGAAGCTGTCCGGACCGTGGTAGTTCAGGTTCGGGGTATAGGTGTAGCTGCCGGTCGCGGTATCCAGCACCAGGGTGCCGTGTGCCGGTTCACCGCCCGACTTCAGGGTGTAGGTGAGGGCGTCACCGTCGACGTCGGTAGCTACGACCTGGCCGGAAACCGGGGTGTCTTCAGCGGTGGTCTTGCTGTCATCGCTGGTTACCGGGACATCGTTCACCGAGGTGACGGTGAGGGTGACGGTGGATTCGGTGGTGCCGTTGTGGCCGTCATCGATCACCACGGTGAAGCTGTCCGGACCGTGGTAGTTCAGGTTCGGGGTATAGGTGTAGCTGCCGGTCGCGGTATCCAGCACCAGGGTGCCGTGTGCCGTTTCACCGCCCGACTTCAGGGTGTAGGTGAGGGCGTCACCGTCGACGTCGGTAGCTACGACCTGGCCGGAAACCGGGGTGTCTTCAGCGGTGGTCTTGCTGTCATCGCTGGTCACCGGATCATCGTTCACTGAGGTGACGGTGAGGGTGACGGTGGATTCGGTGGTGCCGTTGTGGCCGTCGCTGACTACGACGGTGAAGCTGTCCGGGCCGTGGTAGTTCGCGCTCGGCGTATAGGTGTAGCTGCCGGTCGCAGGATCCAGCACCAGGGTGCCGTGGGCTGGCTCACCGCCGGATTTGACGGTGTAGCTCAGGATGTCTCCATCGACATCGGTGGCCACGACCTGGCCGGAAACCGGAGTGTCCTCGGCGGTGGTCTTGCTGTCATCGCTGGTCACCGGGTCATCGTTCACCGAGGTAATGGTGAGGGTGACGGTGGACTCGGTGGTGCCGTTATGGCCGTCATCGATCACCACGGTGAAGCTGTCCGGCCCGTGGTAGTTCAGGTTCGGGGTATAGGTGTAGCTGCCTGTCGCAGGATCCAGCACCAGCGTACCGTGAGCCGGCTCACCACCGGATTTCAGGGTGTAGGTGAGGGTATCGCCATCGACATCGGTAGCTACGACCTGCCCGGAGACCGGGGTGTCTTCAGCGGTGGTCTTGCTGTCATCGCTGGTCACCGGGTCATCGTTCACTGAGGTGACGGTAAGGGTGACGGTGGATTCGGTGGTGCCGTTATGGCCGTCTTCGATCACCACGGTGAAGCTATCCGGACCGTGGTAGTTCAGGTTCGGGGTATAGGTGTAGCTGCCGGTCGCAGGATCCAGCACCAGGGTGCCGTGTGCCGGCTCACCGCCCGACTTCAGGGTGTAGGTGAGAGTGTCGCCATCGACGTCGCTGGCCACGACCTGACCGGAAACCGGCGTGTCCTCCAGCGTGGTCTTGCTGCCGTTATCGGCCAGCGGAACATCGTTCACCGAGCTCACGGTGATGTCCAGCGTCGAGCTGGAGCCGGTGTTGGTGGTGTAGGTGATCTGCGGTACGGCGCCGTGGTAGTTGGCGTCCGGGGTGAAGTTGTAGCTGCCGTCGGCGTTGATGACGAGGCTGCCGACGCCGACGATGGTGGTGCTGGTGCCGGCGGCGATGCTGCCGCTGAAGCCGGCGACGCTGTAGCTGCTCACGCTCAGCGTGTCGTCCACGTCGCTGTCGTTGTCCAGGACGTTGCCGGTCGCGCTGCCGTCATCCTCGTCCATGCTCGCGACGTTCGGGAGCAGCACCGAGGGATCGTCCACCGCGGTGACCTCCAGGGTGAAGGTGTGCGGGGTGCTGTCGAAGGCGCCGGCGCTGTCCTGCACGCTGAAGCCGAAGCTGGCGTAGGGCGCGCCATTGCCGTTGGCGTCGGGGGTGAACAGCAGCTTGCCGAGGTCGGCGGCAGCGATCACCTGGCCCTGGGTGACGGCGACGCCGTCGAAGGTCAGGCTGCCGGCGCCCGGCAGGCTGTCGATGCGCACGGCCTGCAGGTGCTGGCCGGCATCGGCGTCGTTGAAGCCGAAGTCGGCGGCACTGAAGCTGCGGCTGCTGTCCTCGGCGATGCTGTCGGTGCGGTCGGCGCCCTGCGGCGGGGTGTTGCCGCCCACTTGCACGGTCAGGCTGCCGCTGGCGCTGCCGCCATGGCTGTCGCTGATCTCGTAGTGGATCACCACGTTGCCGCTGACATTGTCGCCGGGCACGAAGTTCAGGGTGCCGTCGGCGTTGATGCTGACGCTGCCCTGGCTGGGGTCGGCGAGCACCGCCTTGCTGACGCTGAGCGTATCGCCGTCGACGTCGGTGTCGTTGCCGAGCACGTCGATGCTCGGTAGCGCCACGTTGATCGGGGTCTGCGCCTGGTCGGCGTTGGCCACCGGAGCGTCGTTGGTGCCGGTGATGGTCAGGGTCAGGGTGCTGCTGCCGGTGGCGCCGTATTCATCGGTCACCGTGTAGCCGATCTGCAGCACCTTCACCTGGTTCGCGGCCAGGCTGTCGTAGGCCGGGTCCTTGGCGTCGAACACCCAGCTGCCGTCGCTGCGCAGGGTGAAGCCGGCCGGCGTGGTGCCGTCGACGGAGTAGCTCAGCTGGGCGCCATGGTCGATGTCGCTGGCCTGCAGCTGGCCGGTGATCTCGCTGACCGGCTTGAGCTGGTTCACCAGTGCCTGGTTGTTCGCACCGTTGCTGGTGAGGGTCCAGCCGGTGCCGCCTTGCACCGCCTGGCCGACCGTGCCGACGACGCTGGCTTGCGGCGGCAGGTTGCTCAGCACCAGGGTGGAGTCGATGGCGCTGTCGCCGCTGTCCGCCACGCCGATCACCAGGGTATAGGTGCCCGGCTGGTCGAAGGTATGGCTGAAGGCCTGCGGGCCCGAAGTGCCGTAGTCGCCCACCGCGGCGACGCTGCTCAGCAGGGTGACGACCTGGCCGTTGACCTGCACGAAGGCGAAGTCGTTGAAGGGCGCGTAGTCCTGGGTGCTGAACGTCCAGTTGAAACCGATGGTCTCGCCCGGCTGCGTGGTGGTGATGGTCAGGGTCAGCGCCGAGCCGTCGGTGGCATTGGCGACGGCGCCCGGCTGCGGGCTGCCGCCTTCCACGGCGCTGGCGCTGGCGGCCTGGGCCACCGGCGCGTCGTTGCTGCCGACGATGTTGACGGTGACGCTGGACGGCGTGCCGTCCGCGCTCTGGACGCTGAAGGTATCGGTGAGTGTCTCGCCCTGCTTGAGCTCGTTGTAGGCCGAGTCGGCGGTGTAGCTCCAGGTGCCGTCGGCAGCCAGGCTGAAGTGGCCGTACTGGCCGGCGACGTTGGTCTGCTCGACGAAGGTGGCCGGGCTGTCGACGTCGGTGACGGTCAGTTGGCCGCCGGTGCTGACCGGGGTGTTGGTCTCGTTGACGCTGGCCTGGGCACCGATGATGACGGCGGCGTCGTTGGTGCCGGTCACCGTGATGGTGATGGTCTGCGGGGCACTCAGTGCGCCGCTGTCATCCTTGGCCTGGTAGGTGAAGGTGACGTCGCGACTGACGCCGGCCGGCAGGCTGTCGAAGTCGTGGCCCGGATCGAAGGTATAGCTGCCATTGGGGTTGAAGGTCAGCGTGCCGTTGCCGGTGCCGACACCACTGGCCAACTGGTAGCCGGCAATGGTGCCGTCGACGTCGCTGGCGGCCGGGACCTGGCCGTTGAGGACGGTGTTCTCCCCGGTGGTGGCGCTGCCTGCCTGGGCCACCGGCGCGTCGTTGGTACCGGTAATGGTCAGAGTCAGGGTGCTGGAGCTGGTGGCGCCCTGATCGTCGGTGACGATTACCGGGATGCCGATGACCTGGGTTTCGTCATTGGCCAGGTGCTGGTAGGCCGGGTCCTTGCCATCGAAGGTCCAGCTGCCGTTGGATTGCAGGGTGAAGCCTGCGGGCGCATTGCCGTCGATGCTGAAGGTCAGGACCGCGCCGTCATCGGCGTCGGTGGCCGTCAGTTGGCCGGTGCTCACCTGGTCTTCGTCGACCGCTGCGCTGGCGGCTTGGGCCACGGGGGTGTCGTTGGTGCCAGTGACGGTGATAGTCAGGGTACTGCCACTGGTAGCGCCCTGGTCATCGGTAACGACCACCGGAATGCTGATGACCTGCGTCTGACCGGCAGCCAGATGCTGGTAGGCGGCATTGCTGGCGTCGAAGCTCCACTTGCCGTCCTGATCCAGCGTGAAGCCAGCGGGCAAGGGGCTGTCCGAACTGAACTGCAGTTGGGCTCCTTGGTCGGCATCGGTGGCCTGCAACTGGCCATTGATCTGGCTGTCTTCGTCGACCGCGGCAGTGGCGGCCTGGGCCACCGGCGCATCGTTGGTGCCGGTCACGGTGATGGTGATGGTCTGCGGATCGCTCAGCGCGCCGCTGTCATCCTTGGCCTGGTAGGTGAAGCTGACATCGCGACTGACGCCGGCCGGCAGGCTGTCGAAGTCGTGGCCCGGATCGAAGGTATAGCCGCCATTGGGGTTGAAGGTCAGCGTGCCGTTGCCGGTGCCGACACCACTGGCCAACTGGTAGCCGGCAATGGTGCCGTCGACGTCGCTGGCCGCCGGGACCTGGCCATTGAGAACGGTGTTCTCTTCGGTCGTAGCGCTGCCGGCCTGGGCGACCGGTGCGTCATTGGTCCCGGTGACGGTAATGGTCAGGATGCTGGAGCTGGTAGCTCCATGCTCATCGGTGACGATGACCGGGATGTTGATTACTTGCGTCTCACCATCCGCCAGATGTTGATAGGCCGGGTCCTTGCCATCGAAAGTCCAGCTGCCATCGCTTTTCAGGGTGAGGCCGGCGGGCGCATTGCCGTTGATGCTGTAGGTGAGGGCGGCGCCATCATCAGCGTCAGTGGCTACCAATTGGCCGGTGCTCACCTGGTCTTCGTCGGCTGCTGCGCTGGCAGCTTGGGCGACGGGGATATCGTTGGTTCCGGTAACGGTGATGGTCAGGGTGCTACTACTGGTAGCCCCCTGGTCATCGGTGGCGACCACCGGGATGCTGATGACCTGGGTTTGTCCCGCAGCCAGGTGCTGATAGGCGGGATTGCTGGCATCGAAGCTCCATTTGCCGTCCTGATCCAGCGTGAAGCCGGCGGGAAGCGGGCTGTCCGAGCCGAATTGCAGTTGGGCTCCTTGGTCGGCATCGGTGGCCTGCAACTGGCCGTTGATCTGGCTGTCTTCGTTGACCGCGGCAGTGGCGGCCTGGGCCACCGGCGCATCGTTGGTGCCGGTCACGGTGATGGTGATGGTCTGCGGATCGCTCAGCGCGCCACTGTCATCCTTGGCCTGGTAGGTGAAGGTAACATCGCGGCTGACGTTGGCCGGCAGGCTGTCGAAGTCCTGGCCCGGGTCGAAGCGATAGCTGCCGTCGCTGTTGAAGGTGAGGGTGCCGTTGCCGGTGCCGACGTCGCTGGTCAGTTGGTAACTGGTGATGCTGCCATCGACATCGCTGGCAACCGGGACCTGGCCATTGAGGACGGTATTTTCACCGGTGGTGGCGCTGCCTGCCTGGGCCACCGGTGCGTTGTTGGTGCCGGTCACCGTGATGGTCAGGGTGCTGCTACTGGTAGCGCCCTGATCATCGGTGACGATCACCGGAACGCTGATCACCTGGGTTTCACCAGCTGCCAGGTGTTGGTAGGCCGCATCCTTGCCGTCGAAGCTCCAGCTGCCGTTGGGCTGTAGGGTGAAGCCGGCGGGGGCATTGCCATCGATGCTGAAGCTCAGGACGGCGCCGTCGTCGGCATCGGTGGCTACCAGTTGGCCGGTGCTCACCTGGTCTTCATCAACGGCAGCGCTGACGGCCTGGGCAACGGGGATGTCGTTGGTGCCGGTGACGGTAATAGTCAGGGTACTGCCGCTGGTAACCCCCTGGTCATCGGTGACGACGACCGGGATGCTGATGGTTTGAATCTCGCCTTCAGCCAGATGCTGGTAGGCAGGATTGCTGGCGTCGAAGCTCCATTTGCCGTCCAGCCCCAGCGTGAAGCCGGCGGGCAGCGGGCTGTCCGAGCCGAACTGCAACTGGGCGCCCTGGTCGGCATCGGTGGCCTGCAACTGGCCGTTGATCTGGCTGTCCTCGTCGACCGCCGCAGTGGCAGCCTGGGCCACCGGCGCATCGTTGGTGCCGGTGACGGTGATGGTGACCGTCTGCGGAGCACTCAATGCGCCACTGTCATCCTTGGCCTGGTAGGTGAAGGTGACGTCGCGGCTGGCACCGGCCGGCAGGTTGTCGAAGTCCTGGCCCGGGGCGAAGCGGTAGCTGCTGTCGGCGTTGAAGGTGAGGGTACCGTTGCCGGTGCCCACACCGCTGGTCAGCTGGTAACCGGCGATGCTGCCATCGACGTCGCTGGCAGCCGGAACCTGGCCGTCGAGCACGGTGTTCTCGTCGGTCGTGGCGCTGGCAGCCCGGGCGACTGGGATGTCATTGGTGCCGGTCACCGTGATGGTGATGGTCTGCGGATCGCTCAGTGCGCCACTGTCATCCTTGGCCTGGTAGGTGAAGGTGACGTCGCGGCTGGCACCGGCCGGCAGGTTGTCGAAGTCCTGGCCCGGATCGAAGCGGTAGCTGCCGTCGCTGTTGAAGGTCAGCGTGCCGTTGCCATTGCCTACATCGCTGGTCAACTGGTAGCCGGCGATGCTGCCGTCGACGTCAGTGGCCGCCGGAACCTGGCCGTTCAGGACGCCGTTCTCGCCGGTAGTCGCAGTGCCGGCCTGGGCCACGGGCGCATCGTTGGTGCCGGTGACGGTGATGGTCAGGGTGTTGCTAGTGGTAGCACCCTGATCATCGGTGACGATCACCGGAACGCTGATCACCTGGGTTTCGCCAGCGGCCAGGTGTTGGTAGGCCGCATCCTTGCCGTCGAAGCTCCAGCTGCCGTTGGGCTGTAGGGTGAAGCCAGCGGGCGCATTGCCATCGATGCCATAGGTCAGGACGGCGCCATCGTCGGCATCGGTAGCCGTCAACTGACCGGTGCTCACCCGGTCCTCGTCGGCCGCCGAAGTGGCGGCCTGGGCCACAGGCGCATCGTTGGTACCGGTGACGGTAATGGTCAGGGTGCTGCTGGTGCTGGCGCCCTGGTCATCGACAACGAAGTAGGGGACGTTGATGATCTGCGTCTGACCGGCAGCCAGATGCTGGTAGGCGGCATTGCCGGCATCGAAGCTCCACTTGCCATCCTGGCCCAGGGTGAAGCCGGCGGGCAGGGGGCTGTCCGAGCCGAACTGCAACTGTGCGCCCTGGTCGGCATCGCTGGCCTGCAACTGGCCGCCGATCTGGCTGTCCTCATCGACCGCCGCAGTGGCGGCCTGGGCTACCGGCGCATCGTTGCTGCCGGTAATGGTGATGGTGATGGTCTGCGGATCGCTCAGCGCGCCGTTGTCGTCCTTGGCCTGGTAGGTGAAGGTGACGTCACGGCTGGCACCGGCCAGCAGGTTGTCGAAGTCCTGGCCCGGATCGAAGCGGTAGCTGCCGTCGCTGTTGAAGGTCAGCGTGCCGTTGCCGTGGCCGACATCGCTGGTCAGCTGGTAGCCGGCGATGCTGCCGTCGACGTCAGTGGCCGCCGGAACCTGGCCGTTCAGGACGCCGTTCTCGCCGGTAGCCGCACTGCCGGCCTGGGCCACGGGCGCATCGTTGGTGCCGGTGCCGGTGACGGTAATGGTCAGGGTGCTGGTGCTGCTGGCGCCCTGGTCGTCGGTTACCACCACCGGGATGCTGATCACCTGGGTCTGGCCGTCGCCCAGGTGCTGGTAGGCCGGGTCCTTGCCGTCGAAGCTCCAGCTGCCGTCGGGCTGCAGGGTGAAGCCGGCGGGGGCCTTGCCGTCGACGGTGAAGGTCAGGCTGCTGCCGGTGTCGGGGTCGCTGGCGGCAATCTGGCCGGTGAGCTGCCCGTCTTCGGTTGCCTGGGCCTGGGCGTTGCTGGCCTGGGGCGTGTCGTTGGCGCCCTGGATGTCGATGTCGATCACCCGGGTGTCGCTGGCCCCGGACGGATCGCGCACGGTGACGGTGAAGCTGTCCTGCGGGTGCTGGCCGGCGGGCAGGGCATTCACCGCGGCGGCGTCGACCACGTAGACGTAGCTGCCGTCGGGATTGACCGTGAGCTGGCCGAAGGCGCCCTTGGCGCTGCCGCTCCAGGTCAGTTGGTCGCCGTCGACGTCGCTGGCCTGCAGCTGGCCCCTGATGTCGGCGAAGCTGTCGTTGGCCGGGGTGTCGACGAGGGTTGTGCCGTAGCTGCCGCTGGCCACAGGGGCGTCGTTGACCGCGCTCACGCCGATGTCGACGGTCAGGCTGCTGGACGCGCCGCGGTTGTCGGTGACCGTCACCACGAAGCTGTCGGCGCCGTTGTAGTCGGGGTTGGGCAGGTACTGCCAGGTGCCGTCGGCGTTGACGATCAGGCTGCCGTTGGCCGGGCCCCGGGCGAGGGAGTAGGTGAGGCTGTCGCCGTTCGGGTCGCGGGCCTGGAAGGCGCCCTGCAGCAGGGTGTCCTCGGCGGTGCTCAGTTGCAGGCCGGCGAGGGCGTTGCCCTGGTCGTCGACGAAGCTGGGCGCGAGGTTCGGCGCCAGCTCCTGCTGGCGTTCGCCGTCGCCCTGGCCGGCAGCGCCCGGGCCGCTGGTGGTGTAGCCGATGCTCGGGTCGACGTGGCCGCCGGTTTCCTCCAGCAGCACGAAGCTGTGGCCGCCGCCGGCCGGGCCGCTGCCACCGGCGCTGGCGCCCGGGCCGGCCGCGGTGGGGGCGAGGGCCTGGGTCGGGTCGGCGCCGGCGGCGATGGCCTTCTGCAGCTCCTCGGTGCTGCCTGGTGCGGCACCCGGAGACTGCGCCTGGGGTGCCAGTTCGTTGGCGCTGAGCTGGCTGTCGCGGCCCAGGTCGAGCACGCGGCCGTCGGGCAGCTTCAGGGCCACCGCACCGGCGTCGCCGGTCTGCACCAGGTCGCCCAGGAAGATCCGGTCGCCCTCGACCAGCACCCTGCGCTGCCCCTCGGCGGATACCGCCAGCACTTGCCCGATGACGCTTTTCACCACTGCGACGACGCTGCTCATTGCACTTCTCCCCTGAGGCGGATGCTGGCGTGCCGGCCGGGTCGCGGCCCTGATGGCGGCGCCAGGTGGCATTCCCTTGTCGGCTGAAGCTGGAAAACTGACGTCAACTAATTGGCTTAATATGTTTTCGCGATTAGGTTTATGCCAATCTATTGACCATTTCCGAGGCATCCTAAACAATTGGCAAAACGATGTCACTGTGATGTCAAAGAGCCTCGCGAAAAAATTTTCCACGGGGTTCCGGGCGCCAATGACCTCCTCACGTGCAGCGCATTCGCCGGTCCTCCGATGCCACCCCTGGGTACACGAATCGCTGTCCATATCCCTGCGATAAGGATGTTCAAACCATGCGTTTGCGTTTCGTGCCCCTGTTGCCCCTCGCGCTGGCCTGCGCGGCTCCGGCCCATGCCACCACCCTCAGCGAAGCCATGCAGCGCGCCATGGACGTGCACCCGGAGATCCAGGCCGGGGTGAACAGCCGCCTGGCCGCCGACCAGCAGCTGCGTGCCGCCCAGGGCGGCTACCTGCCTTCGGTCGACCTCACCGCCGGCTATGGCCGCGAGGGCGCCGACAACCCCACCACCCGTGGCGAGGGTGACCACTGGCGGACCATGAACCGCGGCGAGTCGGCGCTGAGCCTGCGGCAGATGGTGTTCGACGGTTTCGCCACCTCCAGCGAGGTGGGCCGCCAGAAGGCCACGGTGAACTCCCGCGCCTACGCGCTGCTGGGCACCGCCGAGCGCACCGCGCTGGAAGTCGCCCAGGTCTATACCGACGTGCTGCGCCGCCAGGAGATGGTCCGCCTGGCCGAGGAGAACCTGAAGAGCCACCAGCGCATCTACGACCAGATCAGCCTGCGCAGCGCCCGCGGCGTCGGCCGCCTGGCCGACCAGGACCAGGCCGAGGCGCGCCTGGCCCAGGCGCGCAACAACCTGCTCACCGAGCAGACCAACCTGGCCGACGCCCGCACCAACTACCTGAGCGTGGTCGGCGCCGAGCCGCTGGAGCTGAGCGAGCCGGCCGGCCTGCCGGGCCTGTTGCCGCAGGACCTGCAGGACGCGCGCCGACAGCTGCTGGAGAACAGCCCCATCCTGCGTTCGGCCGAGTCCGACGTGGCCGCCGCCGAGAAGCAGTACGAGGCGGCCAAGGCGCCGTTCTACCCGCGCTTCGACGCCGAGCTGTCGCGCAACGCCGACAACAACCTCTCCGGCGACCCGGGCCACAACAACGATTGGCAGGCCATGCTGCGCATGCGCTACAACCTGTTCGCCGGCGGCAGCAACAAGGCCGAGCTGCAGTCCAGGTCCTACCAGGCCAACCAGGCCCTGGACATCCGCAACAACGCCCTGCGCCAGCTCAACGAGGAACTCGGCCTGGCCTGGAACGCCCTGGCCAACGCCCGCGACCAACTGCCCATCGCCCGCCAGTACGTGGACTACAGCACCCGCGTACGCGAGGCCTACCAGAAGCAGTTCAGCATCGGCGAACGCACCCTGCTGGACCTGCTGGACAGCGAGAACGAACTGTTCAACGCCTCGCGCCGCCTGGTCGACCTGCGCTACACCGAGCTGTTCACCCAGTACCGGGTGAAGGCCACCCTGGGCGAGTTGCTCAAGAGCCAGGGCGTGGTCGCGCCCCTGGCCAGCGTGGCCAGCGAAGACGTCAAGCCCCAGGTGCAGCTGCCCGGCCTCAACTGAGCCGGCCCCGCACCCAACCCCGGAGTAGAGCCGCGTGGATCAGGAAACCAGCCGAGTCCCCTTGAGTCGTGATCCGCGCGTCCTGCTGGACGACCCCCTGCTGGACAGCCTGCTGAGCCTGTGCGCGCTGCACCGCAAGCCGGCCAGCCGGGCCATGCTCACCAGCGGCCTGCCGCTGCCCGGGCAGCGCCTGTCCGCCGAGCTGCTGCCGCGCGCGGCGGCCCGCGCCGGGTTGCAGGGGCGCCTGCTGCGGCGGCCGCTGGAGCAGATCCCGGCCATCGCGCTGCCGGCCATGCTGCTGCTGCGCGAAGGCCGCTGCGCCGTGCTGCTGGGCTGGGAGGCCGGCGGCGAGGCGCGCCTGCTGCTCAGCGAGAGCGACGGCGGCGAGGTGCGCGTGGCCCGCGAGCTGCTGGCCGAGGACTACGCCGGCCAGGCCTTCTTCGCCCAGCCGCAGCACCAGTACGACCTGCAGCACGGCGAGATGATCCCCCGGGCGCGGCGCTGGTTCCGCGACACCCTCATGCGTTCGCGCTGGCTGTACGTCGATGCGGTGGCGGCGAGCCTGCTGATCAACCTCATCGCCCTGGCCGCGCCGCTGTTCGTGATGAACGTCTACGACCGCGTGGTGCCCAACCAGGCCGCCGCCACCCTCTGGGTGCTGGCCATCGGCATCAGCGGTGCCTACCTGTTCGACCTGCTGCTCAAGACCCTGCGCGGCCTGTGCCTGGACCTGGCCGGCAAGAAGACCGACCTGATCATCAGCGCGACCCTCTTCGAGCGCATCGTCGGCATGGACCTGAAGCAGCGCCCGGCGCGGGTCGGCAGCTTCGCCCAGAACATCCACGAGTTCCAGACGCTGCGCGACTTCCTCGCCTCGCTGACGCTGACCAGCCTGATCGACCTGCCGTTCACCCTGCTGATCCTGCTGGTGATCGGCATCATCGGCGGGCCCCTGGTGTTCGTCCCGCTGCTGGCCTTCCCGCTGGCCGCCGGCATCGGCTGGCTGCTGCAGAAGCCGTTGGTGGAGACCATGAACCGCACCATGGCCCTGGCCGCCGAGCGCCAGTCGAGCCTGATCGAGACCCTCGCCGGGCTCGACGCGGTCAAGGTCAACAACGCCGAGAGCGAGCGCCAGTACCTCTGGGAGCAGACCATCGGCACCCTCGGCCGCCTGGAGCTGCGGGTCAAGCTGCTGTCCAGCCTGGCGATGAACCTGACGCTGCTGATCCAGGCCCTGGCCGGGGTGGTGATGGTCATCGGCGGCGTCTACCTGATCATCGCCGGCGACCTCAGCATGGGCGGCCTGATCGCCTGCTACATGCTCAACGGCCGCGCCCTCGGCCCGCTGACCCAGCTCTCCGGGCTGATCCAGCGCTACCAGCAGGCGCGCCTGACCATGCACAGCACCGACCAGATGATGGCCCTGGAGCAGGAGCGCAACAGCAGCGAGCGCCCGCTGAGCCGCCAGCAGCTGCAGGGCGGCATCGAGCTGCGCCAGCTGAGCTTCGCCTACCCCAACCAGCAGGTCGAGGCGCTGCACGACATCAACCTGGCGATCCGCCCCGGCGAGAAGGTCGGCATCATCGGCCGCAGCGGCTCGGGCAAGAGCTCCCTGGCCAAGCTGATCGTCGGCCTGTACCGCGCCGACAGCGGCAGTCTCCTGGTGGACGGCGTCGACACCCGGCAGCTGGACGTCAGCGACCTGCGCCACAACATCGGCTACCTGCCCCAGGACATCAACCTGTTCAGCGGCAGCCTGCGCGACAACCTGGTGGCCGGCGCGCGCTACGTCGACGACGAGACGGTGCTGCGCGCCGCCGAACTGGCCGGCGTGCACGAGTTCGCCCGGCTGCACCCGCAGGGCTACGAGCTGCAGGTGGGCGAGCGCGGGCTGAACCTCTCCGGCGGCCAGCGGCAGAACGTCGCCCTGGCCCGCGCAATGCTGCTGGACCCGCCGATCCTGCTGCTCGACGAGCCCACCAGCTCCATGGACAACGCCGGCGAGGAACGCCTGAAGCAGCGCCTGCAGCCGCTCATCGCCGACAAGACGCTGCTGCTGGTCACCCACCGCGCCTCCATGCTCAGCCTGGTGGAGCGCCTGGTGATCATCGACCGTGGGCGGATCATCGCCGACGGCCCCAAGGACGTGGTGCTGGACGCATTGAAGAAGGGGCAGATCAGTGTCGCTTAATCCGTTCGGCCTCTTCGGCCAGTCCATCCGCGGCTACTTCCGCGGCAGCGAGGACCTTTCCGGGCAGCCGTTGCCGGAAGTCAGCAAGGCCCTGGTGGAAGACGCCCCGCGGGTGGTGCGCCTGACCATCTGGACGCTGGTCGGCTTCGCCCTGTTCCTCGGCCTGTGGGCGCACTTCGCCGAGATAGACGAGGTGACCCGCGGCGAAGGCAAGGCGATTCCCTCGTCCAAGGTGCAGAAGATCCAGAACCTGGAGGGCGGCATCGTCTCGCAGATATTCGTCCACGAGGGCCAGGTGGTGCAGGCCGGCGAGTCGCTGATGCGCCTGGACCCGACGCGCTTCGAATCCAACGTCGGCGAGACCGAGGCCGACCGCCTGGCCATGTTCCTGCGCGTGGAGCGCCTGTCCGCCGAGGTGGAGGACCGCGAGCTGCGCATCCCCGACGACGTCCGCGCCAAGGTCCCGGGCCAGGCCGGCAGCGAGGAGGCGCTGTTCCACAGCCGCCAGCAGCAGCTCAAGGACGAGGTCGCCGGCCTGGAGCAGCAGCTGGTACAGAAGCAGCAGGAGCTGCGCGAGTTCGTCTCCAAGCAGGCGCAGTACCGCAACAGCCTGGAGCTGCTGCGCCAGGAAATCGCCATGTCCGCGCCGCTGGTGGGGCAGGGCGCCATGTCCCAGGTAGAGCTGCTGCGCCTCAAACGCGCCGAGGTGGAGAACCGCGGCCAGCTGGACGCCACCAGCCTGGCCATTCCCCGCGCCGAGGCGGCGATCAAGGAAGTCGAGCGCAAGGTCGCCGAGACCCGCTCGCGCTTCCGCAGCGACGCGCTCAAGGAACTCAACGAGGCGCGCACCGACCTGAGCAAGGCCGAGGCCACCGGCAAGGCCCTGGAGGACAGGGTCAACCGCACCCTGGTCACCTCGCCGGTGCGCGGCATCGTCAAGCAGCTGCTGGTCAACACCATCGGCGGGGTGATCCAGCCAGGCAGCGACCTGGTGGAAATCGTCCCGCTGGACGACACCCTGCTGGTGGAGGCGCGCATCCGCCCGCAGGACATCGCCTTCCTGCACCCCGGGCAGAAGGCCATGGTCAAGTTCACCGCCTACGACTACACCATCTACGGCGGGCTGCCGGCGGAGCTGGAGCAGATAGGCGCCGACACCGTCACCGACGAGGACGGCAACAGCTTCTACCTGATCAAGCTGCGTACCCGCAAAAGCCACCTGGGCAGCGACGAGAAACCGCTGCTGATCATCCCCGGCATGATCGCCAGCGTGGACATCATGACCGGCAAGAAGAGCATCCTCAGCTACCTGCTCAAGCCCATCCTGCGGGCGCGGGCGGAGGCTTTGCGAGAGCGTTGAGGCGTGCCACCGGGGCGTCCGGCGCGGCCGATGCCAATCGCGGACGGAGTCCGCTCCGACCGTGCTTCCCGGAACCGTAGGAGCAACTGTCTTCTGGGCTCCGTCGTTCGCGGGAGTGACTGGATCGAAATTCGCGTCTCCCATCTTGCCCCATTGTAGGAGCGGGCCCTGCCCGCGAATCGCGCGCAGGGCGCGCTCCTACAGGTGGGACAGCGGTGGCGGCGTAGGACTCTATCCGCGATCGGCGGATAACCCCTTCGGGGTTATTCGCCCTACGGGTGCCATCGATAGAATTTGCCGGCGGTTATGGTGTATCGGGTGCTCTTCGAATTCCTCCCGCCCCTTCAATAATCCCGCATGCCCTCAGGCCGGTTCCTGGCAGACGTCCACCCAGTCGGCCTCGACCAGGCTGGCCAGGCGTTCCGGGGCGATGCGCACGGCGCTGTGCAGGGCGCCGGCCGCCGGCAGCACCTCGTCGAAGGCGCGCAGCGACACGTCGCAGTACACCGGCAGCGGGCTGGCCAGGCCGAAGGGGCAGACGCCGCCCACCGGGTGGCCGGTCAGTTCCACCACTTCCTCGGCGCCGAGCATCTTCGCCTTGCCGCCCAGGGCTTCCTTGAGCTTGCGGTTGTCCAGGCGGGCGTCGCCGCGGGCGACCACCAGCACGGTGCGCTCGCCCACCCGCAGGGATAGCGTCTTGGCGATGCGCCCCGGTTCCACGCCGTAGGCCTCGGCGGCCAGGGCAACGGTGGCGGTGCTGGTGTCCAGCTCGATGATGGCGATGTCGGGGGCCTTCTCGGCGAAGAAGGCGCGGACCGATTCCAGGCTCATGCAGGGGCTCCTTGCTCGGGGATTTCTCGGGAACGGGCCAATCTAGGGCCTGGGGCGGCGGGCGTCCAGCCTGGCGAGCGGCGATCCCGTGGCGCCGGCCACCGGGTGCATTCGTCGCGCCGGCTTGTACCCTCGCGCTCCCTGTCTATCGTTCTTCCTGCCATTGCCGCCCCGACGGTGCCGACGAACGGTCGGCGCCGCTGTCGATTGCGCCACCCGCGCATCGACTAACCGGCAGAGCGGGGGCAGTGGGCCCGCTCGACTTCATGAGAAGAGGAGAACCACCATGCGCTTCATGGCGATAGTCAAGGCCACCGCCGACTCCGAGGCCGGCGTCATGCCCTCCGAGGAACTGCTGGCGGCCATGGGCAAGTTCAACGAGGAACTGGTGGCCGCCGGGGTGATGCTCGCCGGCGAGGGCCTGCAGCCCAGCGCCAAGGGCGCCCGGGTGCGCTTCGACGGTGCCTCGCGCACGGTCATCGACGGCCCCTTCGCCGAGACCCGCGAGCTGATCGCCGGCTTCTGGCTGCTGCAGTGCGACTCGCTGCAGGAATGCGTCGACTGGATCAAGCGCTGCCCCAGTCCCTTCGACGGCCCGTCGGAGATCGAGATCCGCCAGGTCTTCGAGGCCGAGGATTTCGGCGACGAATTCACCCCGGAACTGCGCGAACAGGAAGAACGCCTGCGCGCCCGCATCGCCGGCAAAGACTGAGCCGGCAGGAGACTCCAGATGAAAATCCAGGCCTACCTGATCTTCGATGGCAACTGCGAGGAAGCCTTCAACCGCTACGCCCAGGTGCTCGGCGGCAAGCTGCCGATGCTGATGCGCTTCAAGGACGCCCCGGACATGGGGCAGATTCCGCCGGATGCCGCCGACCGCGTGATGCACGTGCGCCTGGAGGTGGGCGACCAGGTGCTGATGGGCTCGGACAACTGCCCGCCGATGCCCTACGAGGGCACCAAGGGCGTGTCCGTTTCCCTGCAGGTGGACAGCAAGGCCGAGGCCAGGCGCATCTACGACGCCCTGAGCGAGGGCGGCCAGGTCACCATGGAGCTGCAGCAGACCTTCTGGGCCGCCGCCTTCGCCATGTTCACCGACCGCTTCGGGGTGCCCTGGATGGTCAACTGCGAGCAGGATCGCTGACTGCGGATGCTCCCGGGGCGTAGGGCGTATGACGCTCCGCGTCATACGCCGTTTGGCCTTGGTTTCAGGCGGCGCCGAATTCGGCCTTGGCGCCACCGGTGATCGCGGTGAATCGGCGTACAACCGCGAACGGTCGTACGCCCTGCGCCCAGGCATCCATGGCGGTAGAAGTGTTCGATAACCGCACCGATAGTCGATAATCGCATTGTTTGGTCCCGGTGGCCGGCGCTACTGTCTTGCCCATCGGCATCCCCGGATGCCCTGGACCCAAGACGAGACCGACAATGGCTGAACTCCTGACCCTGCGCGAAGCGGTCGAGCGTTTCGTGAACGACGGCGATACCGTCGCCCTCGAAGGCTTCACCCACCTGATCCCCACCGCCGCTTCCCACGAACTCATCCGCCAGGGCAAGAAAGACCTGCACCTGGTGCGCATGACCCCCGACCTGGTCTACGACCTGCTGATCGGCGCCGGCTGCGCGCGCAAGCTGACCTTCTCCTGGGGCGGCAACCCCGGCGTGGGCTCGCTGCACCGCCTGCGCGACGCGGTGGAGAAGGGCTGGCCGCGGGCGCTGGAGATCGACGAGCACAGCCACGCCGACCTGGCCAACGCCTACGTGGCCGGCGCCTCGGGCCTGCCGTTCGCGGTGCTGCGCGCCTACGCCGGCTCCGACCTGCCGAAGGTCAACCCGAACATCAAGTTCATCGAGTGCCCCTTCACCGGCGAGCAACTGGCCGCCGTGCCCTCGGTGCGCCCGGACGTCACCGTGATCCACGCGCAGAAGGCCGACCGCAAGGGCAACGTGCTGCTGTGGGGCATCCTCGGCGTGCAGAAGGAGGCCGCCCTGGCCGCCAGGCGCTGCATCGTCACCGTGGAAGAGATCGTTGACGACCTGAACGCGCCGATGAACGCCTGCGTGCTGCCGACCTGGGCGCTGTCCGCCGTCTGTCACGTGCCCGGCGGCGCGCACCCGTCCTACGCCCATGGCTACTACGAGCGCGACAACCGCTTCTACCAGGCCTGGGACCCGATCGCCCGCGACCGCGAGAGCTTCACCGCCTGGATCGACACCTACATCCGCGGCACCCAGGATTTCAGCGAGTTCCAAGCCAAGATCGCGGAGGGCAAATGATGAGCGCCTACAGCACCAATGAAATGATGACCGTGGCCGCCGCCCGCCGCCTGAAGAACGGCGCGGTCTGCTTCGTCGGCATCGGCCTGCCGTCCAAGGCCGCCAACCTCGCGCGCCTGACCTCCTCGCCGGACGTGGTGCTGATCTACGAATCCGGCCCCATCGGCGCCAAGCCCAGCGTGCTGCCGCTGTCCATCGGCGACGGCGAACTGGCCGAGACCGCCGACACCGTGGTGCCCACCGGCGAGATCTTCCGCTACTGGCTGCAGGGCGGGCGCATCGACGTCGGCTTCCTCGGCGCCGCCCAGGTCGACCGCTTCGGCAACATCAACACCACCGTCATCGGCGACTACAACTCGCCGAAAGTGCGCCTGCCCGGCGCCGGTGGCGCCCCGGAAATCGCCGGTTCCGCCAAGGAAGTGCTGATCATCCTCAAGCAGTCGCACCGCACCTTCGTCGACAAGTTGGCCTTCATCACCTCGGTCGGCCATGGCGAGGGCGGCGACCACCGCAAGCAGCTCGGCCTGCCCGGCAAGGGCCCGGTGGCGATCATCACCGACCTGTGCATCATGGAGCCGGAAGCCGGCACCCACGAATTCATCGTCACCGCCCTGCACCCGGGCGTGACCCGCGAGCAGGTGGTGGAGAACACCGGCTGGGCCATCCGCTTCGCCGAGCAGGTCGCCGAGACCGTGGCCCCCACCGAGGTGGAGCTGGAAGCCCTGCGCGCCCTCGAAGCCCGCACCGCGGCCGCCCACGGCCAGCAAGGGGGTGAGGAATGAGCCGCGAGGTCTTCATCTGCGACGCCGTGCGCACGCCGATCGGCCGCTTCGGCGGCGCGCTCTCGGCGGTGCGCGCCGACGACCTGGCCGCCGTGCCGGTCAAGGCCCTGGTCGAGCGCAACCCGCAAGTCGACTGGGCGCAGCTGGACGAGGTGTACCTCGGCTGCGCCAACCAGGCCGGCGAGGACAACCGCAACGTCGCGCGCATGGCGCTGCTGCTGGCCGGCTTGCCGGAAAGCGTCCCCGGCGTGACCCTCAACCGCCTCTGTGCCTCGGGCATGGACGCGGTGGGCAGCGCCTTCCGCGCCATCGCCAGCGGCGAGGCCGAGCTGGTCATCGCCGGCGGCGTCGAGTCCATGTCCCGCGCGCCCTACGTGATGGGCAAGGCCGACAGCGCCTTCGGCCGCGGCCAGAAGATCGAGGACACCACCATCGGCTGGCGCTTCGTCAACCCGCTGATGAAAGCCCAGTACGGCGTCGACGCCATGCCGCAGACCGCCGACAACGTCGCCGACGACTACCAGGTTTCGCGCGAGGACCAGGACGCCTTCGCCCTGCGCAGCCAGCAACTGGCCGGGCGCGCCCAGGCCGCCGGCTACTTCGCCGAGGAAATCGTCCCGGTGGTGATCAAGGGCCGCAAGGGCGAAACCGTCGTCGACACCGACGAGCACCCGCGCCCGGACACCACCCTGGAAGCCCTGGCCAAGCTCAAGCCGGTCAACGGCCCGGACAAGACCGTCACCGCCGGCAATGCCTCGGGCGTCAACGACGGCTCGGTGGCGTTGATCCTGGCTTCCGCCGAGGCAGTGAAGAAGCACGGCCTGAAACCCCGCGCCAAGGTGCTGGGCATGGCCAGCGCCGGCGTCGCCCCGCGGGTGATGGGCATCGGCCCGGTGCCGGCGGTGCGCAAGCTGCTGGAGCGCCTGAACCTGGCGGTGAGCGACTTCGACGTCATCGAACTGAACGAGGCCTTCGCCGCCCAGGGCCTGGCGGTCACCCGCGAGCTGGGCATCGCCGACGACGACGCGCGGGTCAACCCCAACGGCGGCGCCATCGCCCTCGGCCACCCGCTGGGCGCCAGCGGCGCACGCCTGGTCCTGACCGCCGTGCACCAGCTGGAGAAAAGCGGCGGCCAGCGCGGCCTGTGCACCATGTGCGTGGGCGTGGGGCAGGGCGTGGCCCTGGCGGTCGAGCGCGTCTGAGGCTGTCTATTGGTTTCCCGCGTTCGCGGGAAACCAGCGACTGAAGCTGCAATAATCCCGGCGCCCGCATTCCAGCGGGCGCCGCTCATGAATGAACGGGAGTTTCCGATGCCTACCGTCAAACTCGCCGACGGCGACCTGAACTACCTCCTCGAAGGCCCGGCCGGCGCGCCGGTGCTGGTGCTGTCCAACTCCCTGGGCACCGACCTGCACATGTGGGACGCACAAGTGCCGGCCTTCACCCGACACTTCCAGCTGCTGCGCTACGACACCCGCGGCCACGGCGCCTCGCTGGTCACCCCCGGCCCCTACAGCATCGAGCAGAACGGCCGCGACCTGCTGGCCCTGCTGGATGCCCTGGGCATCGCCAAGGCCAGCTTCTGCGGCCTGTCCATGGGCGGCCTGATCGGCCAGTGGCTGGCGATCAACGCCCCCGGACGCATCGAGCGCCTGGTGCTGTGCAACACCGCCGCCAAGATCGGCACCCCGGAAGTCTGGAACCCGCGCATCGACACCGTGCTCTCCGGCGGCGCCCAGGCCATGCGCGACCTGCGCGACGCCTCCATCTCGCGCTGGTTCACCGCCGACTTCGCCGAGGCCCAGCCGGCCAAGGTCGAGCCCATAGTGGCCATGCTGGCGCAAACCTCGCCCGAGGGCTACGCAGCCAACTGCGCCGCCGTGCGCGACGCCGACTTCCGCGAGCAACTGGGTGCCATCCGCGCACCGACGCTGATCGTCTGCGGCAGCGGCGACCCGGTGACCACCACCGAGCATGGCCGCTTCCTGCAGGAACATATCCAGGGCGCCGAACTGGTGGAATTCCACGCCGCGCACCTGTCCAACGTCCAGGCCGGCGAAGCCTTCAGCGACAAGGTGCTGGCTTTCCTGCGTGCTTGATGCGCCTTGCTGGCGCAATCGCGGATAAATCCGCTCCTACGGGGAGCAGCCGCGGTATGTCCATGTAGGAGCGCGCCCTGCGCGCGAATCGCGGGCAGGGCCCGCTCCTACAGGTCGACGCCAAGCTTCCCGTTCGCTCCGAACGGCCCCCTCTCACAGAGGCGAGGGCTGGAGGTCAGGTGCAATCGCGGATAAATCCGCTCCTACAGGTTGACGCCGAACTTCCCGTGCGCGCAGAACAACCCCCTCTCCCTCTGGGAGAGGACTGGGGTGAGGGAGCGGAATCCCCCGAAACTCACCAGCCCCGGCCAACACCGTCGATTGCCCGCCTCAGGTTTTCAATTCCGCCAGGTCCCGGTACAGCTCCAGCGCCTGCGGGTTGGCCAGGGCGTCGGTGTTCTTCACCGGCCGGCCGTGCACCACGTTGCGCACCGCCAGCTCCACTATCTTGCCGCTGAGGGTGTGGGGGATGTCCGCCACCGCGATGATCTTCGCCGGCACGTGGCGGGGCGTGGTGTTGGCGCGGATGGTCCGGCGGATCTTTTCCTGCAGCGCTTCGTCCAGTTGCACGCCTTCGCGCAGGCGCACGAACAGCACCACGCGCACGTCGCCTTGCCAGTCCTGGCCGATGGCGATGGACTCCAGCACTTCGTCGATCTTTTCCACCTGGCGGTAGATTTCCGCCGTGCCGATGCGCACGCCGCCGGGGTTGAGCACGGCGTCGGAGCGGCCGTGGATCACCAGGCCGCCGTGGGCGGTTTCCTCGGCGTAGTCGCCGTGGGCCCAGATGCCGGGGAAGGTGGCGAAGTAGGCGTCGTGGAACTTCTCGCCCCGCGGGTCGTTCCAGAAGCCCACCGGGATCGACGGGAAGTGCCGGGTGCAGACCAGTTCGCCCTTGCCGCTGCGCAGGCGCTTGCCGTCGTCGTCCCAGACCTCCACCGCCATGCCCAGCCCCTTGCACTGCAGCTCGCCGCGCCAGACCGGGGCCGTGGGGTTGCCCAGGGCGAAGCAGGAGACGATGTCGGTGCCGCCGGAGATGGACGACAGGCACAGGTCGGCCTTGATGTCGCGGTAGACGTAGTCGAAGCTCTCGTGGGCCAGCGGCGAGCCGGTGGAGAGCATAGTGCGCAGGCTGTCCAGGCGGTGCGTCCGCGCCGGGGACGCGCCGGCCTTCTCCAGCGCCGCGATGTACTTGGCGCTGGTGCCGAAGACGTTGATGCCCTCGGCGTCGATCAGGTCGACCAGCCGCTCGGGGCCGGGGTGGAAGGGCGAGCCGTCGTAGAGCACCAGGCGGGCGCCCACCGCCAGGCCGGATACCAGCCAGTTCCACATCATCCAGCCGCAGGTGGTGTAGTAGAAGAGCACGTCGCCCGGGTGCAGGTCGGTGTGCAGGCCGTGTTCCTTCAGGTGCTGCAGCAGCACGCCGCCAGTGCCGTGGACGATGCACTTGGGCACGCCGGTGGTGCCGCTGGAGTAGAGGATGTACAGCGGGTGGGCGAAGGGCACCGGGGTGAACCCGGGTTCGCCGCCGCCCTGGTAGAAGTCGTTCCACAGGGTGGTTCGAGCAACCGACTTGTAATCAGCAGGGCTGGCTTCCGGTCGCGCGTAGGGCACCACCACCAGTTCTTGCAGCGATGGCAACTGCGCCAGTATCTCGTTGAGCTTGCCGGTCAGGTCCAGCACCTTGCCGGCATAGCGGTAGCCGGCGCAGGCGATCAGCACCTTGGGCTCGATCTGGCCGAAGCGGTCGATCACCCCCTGGGTGCCGAAGTCCGGCGAGCAACTGGACCAGGTGGCGCCCAGGCTGGTGGCGGCGAGCATGCCGACGAGGGTCTGCCAGGTGTTGGGCATGAAGGCCGCCACGCGGTCGCCCATGCCCACCCCGGCGTCGCGCAGGGCGCGCTGCAGGCCGGCGACCTGGGCGGCCAGCTCTGCGTAGCTGAGGCTTTCGCGGCTGCCGTCCTCGCCGATGGCGACCACTGCGGTGGCGTCATCGCGGCGGCGCAGCAGGTGTTCGGCGAAGTTCAGGCTGGCGCCGGGGAACCAGCGCGCGTCGGGCATTTGCGGGCCTTCGTCGAGCACCGTGCGCGGCGGGCTGTGGAAGCGCACGTCGAAGCTCTCGACGATGGCCTGCCAGAAGCTCTCGCGGTGTTCGATGCTCCAGGCGTGCAGGGCAGGGTAGTCGGCCAGTTCCAGGCCGTGGCGCTGGTTGACCTGGCGGCGGAAGGCATCCAGCCGGGTGGCGGCGATGCGTTCGGCGGAGGGGGTCCACAAGGGTTTCATCGGGGCGTCCGTCCATCCACTTCTTGTCCTGCCAGTGTGGCACGGGATGGCGGCGGCTTCAGCCCATCGATGAATGGGCGGGGGACGGGCCCCCGCCAGAGGTGGCGGTGCCTACTGCGCGACCCAGCCGCCGTCCATGTTCCAGGCGGCGCCCCGCACCTGGGCGGCGGCCTCGCTGCAGAGGAACAGGGCCAGCTCGCCCAACTGGGCGGGGGTGACGAACTCCAGCGACGGCTGCTTTTCCGCCAGCAGGTCGTGGCGCGCCTGCTCGGGGCTGGCGCCGGCGGCCACGCGGGCGTCGATCTGCTGCTGCACCAGCGGCGTCAGCACCCAGCCGGGGCAGATGGCGTTGCAGGTGATGGGCGTGGTGGCGGTTTCCAGGGCGACGCTCTTGGTCAGGCCGACCACCCCGTGCTTGGCGGCGACGTAGGCGCTCTTGCCGGCGGAGGCCACCAGGCCGTGGGTGGAGGCGATGTTGAGGATGCGCCCCCAGCCGCGCCGGCGCATGCCCGGCAGCGCCAGGCGGGTGGTGTGGAACACCGCCGACAGGTTGATGGCGATGATGGCGTTCCAGCGCTCCACCGGGAAGTCTTCCACGGCCTCCACGTGCTGGATGCCGGCGTTGTTCACCAGGATGTCCAGGGCGCCGAACTCGCGTTCGACGTAGGCGATCATCTCGGCGATCTGCGCCGGGTCGGCCATGTCCGCGGGGTGGTGGCCGACGCGGGTGCCGTGGCGGCCCAGTTCGGCCAGCGCGCCGGCAACGTCGCCGAAGCCGTTGATCACCACCTGGGCGCCGGCCGCGGCCAGGCGCTCGGCGATGCCCAGGCCGATGCCGCTGGTGGCGCCGGTGACCAGCGCGATCTTGCCTTTGAGGTTCATGGGTGTTTCTCCTGCCGGTGGCGGCCCGGAAAGGGCCGCCGGGTGATGCGTGGCGTCAGACGATGCCGGTTGCGTAGAAGGTAGCGATCACCGCGAATACCGCCAGGGTCTTGATCAGGGTGATGGCGAAGATGTCCTTGTAGGCCTCGCGGTGGGTCAGCCCGGTGACCGCCAGCAGGGTGATGACCGCGCCGTTGTGCGGCAGCGTGTCCATCCCGCCGCTGGCCATGGCGGCGACGCGGTGCAGGACCTCCAGGGGGATGTTGGCGGCGTGGGCGGCGGCGATGAACTGCTCGGACATGGCCGCCAGGGCGATGCTCATGCCGCCGGAGGCCGAGCCGGTGATGCCGGCCAGCGCGGTGACGGTGATGGCCTCGTTGACCAGCGGGTCGGGGATGCGCTTGAGCGTGTCGGCCAGCACCAGGAAGCCCGGCAGCGAGGCGATGACCGCGCCGAAGCCGTATTCCGAGGCGGTGTTCATCGCCGCCAGCAGGGCGCCGGAGACCGCGGTCTTGCTGCCCTCGGCCAGGCGGCTGCGGATCACCCGGTAGCTGCTGGCCAGCACCAGCAGGATGCCCAGCAGCAGCGCCGCCTGCACCGCCCAGATGCCGGTGAGCTTGCTCACGTCGCTGGCCACCGGCGCGGCCATGCCGGCCAGCTGCAGGCTGTGGGTCTTGCCGTAGAGCTGCGGGATCCAGTGGGTGAACAGCAGGTTGGCCACGCCCACCAGCACCAGCGGCGACAGCGCCAGCAGCGGGTTGGGCAGGGCGATGTCGCTGGCGGTCTCCGGCTCGTTGCGCAGCTCGCGGCCATAGCCTTCGCCGGCGGCGTGGGCGCGGTTGGCCTGGCGGCGCAGGAACAGCATGCCCACGGCGAACACGAACAGGCTGCCGATCAGCCCCAGCCAGGGCGCCGCCCAGCCGTTGGTGCCGAAGAAGGCGGTGGGGATGATGTTCTGGATCTGCGGGGTGCCGGGCAGGGCGTCCATGGTGAAGCTGAAGGCGCCCAGGGCGATGGTCGCAGGGATCAGCCGCTTGGGGATGTCGCTCTGGCGGAACATCTCGGCGGCGAAGGGGTAGACCGCGAACACCACCACGAACAGCGACACGCCGCCGTAGGTGAGCAGGGCGCACACCAGCACGATGACCAGCATCGCCTGGCGGGTGCCGAGCAGGCGGATGGCGGCCGCGACTATGGAGCGCGAGAAGCCCGACAGCTCGATGAGCTTGCCGAACACGGCGCCGAGCAGGAACACCGGGAAGTAGAGTTTGACGAAGCCGACCATCTTCTCCATGAACACGCCGGTGAAGGCCGGCGCCACCGCGGACGGGTCGGTGAAGAGCACGGCGAGCAGCGCCGCGATGGGGGCGAAGAGGATGACGCTGTAGCCGCGGTAGGCGGCCAGCATCAGCAGGGCTAGGGCGGCGAGGGCGATGACCACGCTCATGGGCAGTTCTCCTGGAGCCGCGCGGCGCATCGGCCGCGCGTGGTTCTTGTGGTGACGAGGGGAAGGCCGGCGCTTACCAGAGCGGCAGCACGTAGCTGAGGATCAGCCGGTTCTCGTCCAGGTCGTTGCCGAAATGGCTGGAACGCACGGTGGCGTTGCGCCATTTGACGCCGAAGTTCTTCAGCGGGCCGCTCTGCACCACGTAGCCGATGTCGGTGTTGCGCTCCCATTCCTTGCCCTCGGGCCTGCCGGCGCCCAGCTCGATGTCGTCGCCGGACAGGTAGCGCGTCATGAAGGTCAGGCCGGGCACGCCCAGGGCGGCGAAGTCGTAGTCGTAGCGTAGCTGCCAGGACTTCTCGTCGCGGTTGGCGAAGTCGCCGATCTGCACGAAGTTGACCAGGAAGGCGTCGGTGCCGCCGATGTAGGCGAAGCCGGTGTCGCCGTGCATCGCCTGGTAGCCGGCGCCGAAGGCATGGCCGCCGAGGTTGTAGGTGAGCATGGCGCCGAAGGCGCGGTTGTCGACGTTGCTGTGGCCGTCGTCCTTCGAGCGGGCGAAGCGCAGGTCGGTCTTCAGCGCCTGGCCGTCGGCGATGGGCAGCACGTGCAGCAGGTTGACGATGTGCTGGTCGTACAGGCCGTCGAGCCTGGCGTAGTTGTAGCCGGTGGTCAGCTGCGGCGTCCATTTGTAGCTCAGGCCGGCGAAGTCGAAGCGGTCGCTGCTGGCGCTGGCGGTGATGCCGCGGGCGTTGCCGGTGGTGAGGGTCATGTCCTCGCTGTCGGAGGAGTCGCGCTGGCTGACCTGGCGCAGGCGGCCGCCGTCGAAGGTCAGGCCGGCGAACTCGGTGGAATTCAGGTGCGCGCCCTGGAAGGTCTGCGGCAGCAGGCGCGAGTCGTTGGCCAGCACCGTCGGCAGCTTGGGCAGCAGGGTGCCGACCTTGAGCACGCTGTGGGAGGCGCGCAGCTTGGCGGCCAGGCCCAGTTCGCTGTAGTCGTCCTGGGCGCCGTGGAGCTTCTCGCGGTCGCGCGGCAGCAGGCCGGAGCCGGCGCGCCCGGGACTGGAGTCGAGCTTGACGCCGAGCAGGCCGATGGCGTCGACGCCCACGCCGATGGTGCCCTCGGTGAAGCCGGATTCGTAGCGCAGCAGGAAGCCCTGCGCCCATTCCTCCTGTTTCGACTGGGGCGCGGCGTCCTGGCGGAAGTCACGGTTGAAGTAGAAGTTGCGCAGTTCCAGGCTGGCCTTGCCGTCGGCCAGGAAGTCGGCCTGGGCGGGCAGGGTGGCGGCGAGGGAGGTGCCCAGGGTGGCGAGGGCGGCGGCATGCTTGAGCGGGGTGCTGCTCATGGTCGGAAGTACTCCTGGCGTGGCGCGGCGGCGAACCGGGGCGGGCCGTGGGCCCCGTGGATGGCGTTCGTGCGCGACACCTTGGTTGTTGTTATGTCGGCGTGCGGCGGGTAGCCGCGCAAGCCGGATTGCGAGAACCGTGCCAGGTGATTAACTTGCTGATTTAAAAGGAATTTATTTTAAGTTTGCATGCCCGTGCGATGGGTTCTGTCTCTATTCGTGGACGAAACCCTCTTCATCCTGACTGGAGACGCAGGAAAACCGCTATTGTCTCTGAATGGAGAAAAGTCTCTATTTCAGGACGAAAGGCCCAGGGCGGCCATCTTCTTGTACAGCGTCGAACGGCCCAGCCCCAGGCGCCGCGCGGCCGCCTCGACGTTGCCGGCGTGTTCGGCCAGCACGTTGCCGATCAGCTCGCGCTCGAAGGCCGCCCGGGCCGCGTGGAAGTCCTGCCCCTCGGCCAGGCTGGCACGGCTGCCGCCCGCCGGCGCAGGTGGGGCCTGCAACGGGCCCAGGGCCGCATGCAGGGCCTGGGCGTCCAGCTGCGTGCGGTCGTTGAGCAGCACGCTGCGCTCCAGCAGGTTGCGCAGCTCGCGCACGTTGCCGGGCCAGGCGTGGCGGCGCAGCAGGTCGAGGGCGTCGGCGCCCAGCTCGTAGAGCGCGTGCCTGTCCTCGCGCAGGTCGTCGAGGATCGCCTCGCACAGCGCCGGCAGGTCTTCCAGGCGCTCGCGCAGCGGCGGGATGACGATCGGCACCACGTTGATGCGGTAGTACAGGTCGGCGCGGAAGCGGCCCTCGCGCACGGCCTTGTCCAGGTCGATGGAGGTGGCCGCGATCAGCCGCACGTCGCTGCGCAGCACCTCGTTGGAGCCCACCGGCTCGAATTCCTTCTCCTGCAGCACGCGCAGCAGCTTGCTCTGCAGCGGCAGGGGCATGTCGCCGATCTCGTCGAGGAACAGGGTGCCGCCCTGAGCGATCTGCAATTTGCCCGGCCGCCCCTTGCGGTCGGCGCCGGTGAAGGCGCCCGGCGCAGTGCCGAAGAACTCCGCCTCCAGCAGGGTTTCCGGGATGGCCGCGGCGTTGATGCTGACGAAGGCCTTGCCGGCCCGCGCCGAGGCGCTGTGGATGGCGTGGGCGAGCAGCTCCTTGCCGGTGCCGGTCTCGCCCAGCAGCAGCACCGGCGCCTCGCTGGCCGCGGCCCGGCGGGCGCGGCGCTTGACCTCCAGGCTGGCGCTGCCGTTGCCGATGAAGTGCGCCAGGCTGTACTTGGCCTGGCGCGCCTGCAGCAGCGAGCGGGTGGAGGCCAGCTCCTGGCGCATGCGCTGGTAGCGCGTGAGCAGCGGCGACAGCGAGCGCAGCTCGTCGAACAGGGCGAAGCCGATGGCGCCGATGACCTGCCCGGCGTCGTCGCGGATCGGCATGCGCATCACCACCAGCGGGTCGCGCGGCATGTCGAGGATGTCCAGCAGCATCGGCCGGCCGCTGCGCACCACTTCGCGCATCAGGCTGCCGGGGATCACGCTCTCCACCGGGCGGCCGATGGCCTGCTCGGCCCCGTCCAGGCCGAAGCGCTGGGCGTAGCGCTGGTTGATCCAGACGATGCGCGCGTCGCGGTCGACGATCACGGTGCCCTCGCTGAACTGCTCGAAGATCTCGAACAGCGAGCGGATCGCCAGTTGGCGGACGCTCTGGTAGTCCGTGAGGGAGTGGTTGTCGTGCATGGGCGGCCTGGTGCGTGGATGCTTGAAGCGCGCACTGTACCGGGATGTGCTGGGTGGGTCAGTAGGGAAGGGCGGAGTATGGGTTGGGCTCTGGTGTGGCAGGGGAGTCCGCAACCCTCTCCCCAGCCCTCGGCTGCGCGCCCCGCCCTGAAGGGAGAGGGGGCTAGTCCGTGCCGAGAGGAGGCCAGGTTTCAGCCAGCAATCTCTGTGCTAGCCGGCTAACGCCGAAATACCAACGCACGCCGAATGGTCCCCTCTCCCTTCAGGGAGAGGGTTAGGGAGAGGGCGCTCTCAGCCTTGGCACCGAAGTGCCGGGAAACCCCATTCGCGAGCAAGCTCGCTCCTACACCAAGCCAATCCGTGCCTGCGCTCCTCAGTGATTGCCGGCTGACTCATGAGCATCCAAGCACACCGAACAGTCCCCTCTCCCTTCAGGGAGAGGGTTAGGGAGAGGGGCTCTCAACCCCGGACACCCAAGCCCCCGGGAAACACCATCACTCCGCCGCCTGCATCCCCTGGGCCTGCTTCGCCTGCTTGTAGCGCAGCGCCACCGCCGGCACCGGCGAGGCCTTGCCGGTTTCCACCCAGCGGCGGATGCGCGCGGCGTCGGCCACGTGGGTGCGCTTGCCGAAGGCGTCGAGCAGGGCCAGGGCCACCGGGCGGCCGTTCATCACCGTGACCATCACCAGGCAGTGCCCGGCCTGGTTGGTGAAGCCGGTCTTGGTCAGGCGGATGTCCCACTTGCCGGCGCGCACCAGCGGGTTGGTGTTGAAGAAGCTCAGCGCGTAGCTGGGGTGGGTGAAGCGCGCGTCCTTGGTCGCGGTGGTGCTCAGCTCGCGGATCAGCGGGTACTGGTAGGCGGCCTTGACCAGGCGGATCAGGTCGTGGGCGGTGGAGGTGTTCTCGATCGACAGGCCGGTGGGCTCCACGTAGTGGGTGTGCAGCATGCCCAGGGACTTCGCCTTGGCGTTCATCGCCTTGACGAAGGCCACGCTGCCGCCCGGGTAGTGGTGGGCCAGGCTGGCGGCGGCGCGGTTCTCCGAGGACATCAGCGCCAGCAGCAGCATCTGCCGGCGGTCGATGCGGCTGCCCAGGTGCACGCGGGAGAACACGCCCTTCATCTCGGCGGTCTCGGAAATGTCCACGTCGATCTGCTCGTCCAGCGGCAGCT
Source organism: Pseudomonas delhiensis (assembly GCF_900187975.1). Lineage (GTDB taxonomy): Bacteria > Pseudomonadota > Gammaproteobacteria > Pseudomonadales > Pseudomonadaceae > Pseudomonas > Pseudomonas delhiensis. The sequence goes on from NZ_FZPC01000037.1 coordinate 53,044, forward strand.
TGGCGTCGAGCACCACCATGGCGGTCATCAGCTTGGTCACCGAGGCGATCGGGCGGACCACCTCGGGGTTGCTGGAATAGACCACCTTGTCGGAATTCAGGTCCACCACCAGGGCGCTGCCGGAGGCCAGGACCAGCTGGCCGGGGGTGACTTCCGCCTTGCTGGCGGCGAGGGAGGGCAGGGCGAGGGCGGCAGTGCAGGCGAAGAGCAGGCCGAGGATCGAACGACGAGTGTTCATGGATGTGATTCGCACAAGTGGGAGGGTCTACATCCGTGTAGGCAATTTCCCAGAATTCTAATCCATGACCGGTGACCGCGCATCAGCCCGACGGCGGCCCGGGGGAAAGAATTTCAAGGGCTTGCGCGTACAAGTGCGTGTATCACTTTGAAAGCGCAACGGCGGGAATGAGAAAGTGTCTCGCCAAGTGTTGCGAAATGCGAATGCGCAGCCCGGGTGTCGGCTGTCGGAATATTCCAAGTGTCTGATTCACAAGGCGTTCGACTTCTGTGGCATGAAGCTTGACTGGCTAAGCTGTAGAGAACGGGGCGGAATGCGGACTTGCGTTTACCTTTACGTTAACGTAAAGATGCTCCGCGAGTCGTCGACCGGCCGGTCATGCCCATGCCTGTGGGCCCGGCCGCGAGCCCAGTCCCAGAACAAGCACAACAAGGGAACGCCATGAACCACCCGAGCTACACCCGTGGCCGCCAGGACAAGCCGCTGCTGGCCATGACCATAGGCGCTGCCTTCGACGACACCGCCAGCCGTTTCGCCGACCGCGAGGCGCTGGTGGTGCGGCACCAGAACCTGCGCTACACCTGGGCCGAGCTGGCCGCGGCGGTCGATGCCACGGCCCGCGCCTTCCTCGCCCTGGGCCTGCGCCAGGGCGACCGCCTGGGCATCTGGGCGCCGAACTGCGCGCAGTGGTGCATCACCCAGTTCGCCAGCGCCAAGGTCGGCGCCGTGCTGGTCAACATCAACCCGGCCTACCGCGCCAACGAGCTGGAATATGCGCTGAAGCAGTCCGGCTGCCGCTGGCTGGTGTGCGCCGACGCCTTCAAGACCTCCGACTACCACGGCATGCTCGCCGAGCTGCTGCCGGAACTGCGCGACTGCCGCCCGGGCGAGCTGAACAGCGCGCGCCTGCCGGAGTTGAGCGGGGTGATCAGCCTGGCCGCCCAGGCCCCCACCGGCTTCCTGCGCTGGGACCAGCTGGAGGGCATCGGCGCCGCCGTCTCCGCCGAGGAACTGGCCCAGCGCCAGGCGCTGCTGCAGTTCGACGAACCGATCAACATCCAGTACACCTCCGGCACCACCGGCTTCCCCAAGGGCGCCACCCTCAGCCACTACAACATCCTCAACAACGGCCTGATGGTCGGCGAGAGCATCGGCCTCACCGAGCACGACCGCCTGGTGATCCCGGTGCCGCTGTACCACTGCTTCGGCATGGTGATGGGCAACCTCGGCTGCCTCACCCACGGTTCCACCATGATCTACCCGGCACCCAGCTTCGAGCCCGAGGCCACCCTGGCCGCAGTGTCGGAGGAGCGCGCCACCGCGCTCTACGGCGTGCCCACCATGTTCATCGCCGAGCTGGACCACCCGCGCCGCGCCGAATTCGACCTGTCCAGCCTGCGCACCGGGATCATGGCCGGCGCCACCTGCCCGATCGAGGTGATGCGCCGGGTCATCAGCGAAATGCACATGGCGCAGGTGCAGATCGCCTACGGCATGACCGAGACCAGCCCGGTGTCGCTGCAAACCGGCCCGGACGACGAGCTGGAAATCCGCGTGACCACCGTCGGCCGCACCCAGCCGCACCTGGAGAGCAAGATCATCGACGGCGACGGCCGCATCGTCCCGCGCGGCACCATCGGCGAACTGTGCACCCGCGGCTACAGCGTGATGCTCGGCTACTGGAACAACCCCCAGGCCACGGCCGAGGCCATCAGCCCGGCGCGCTGGATGCTCACCGGCGACCTGGCGGTGATGGACGAGGCGGGCAACGTGCGCATCGTCGGGCGCAGCAAGGACATGATCATCCGCGGCGGCGAGAACATCTACCCGCGGGAGATCGAGGAATTCCTCTACACCCACCACGCGGTGGCCGACGCCCAGGTGATCGGCATCCCCGACGAGAAGTACGGCGAGGAACTGGTGGCCTGGGTCAAGTTCCACCCCGGCCACGGCGTCGACGAGGAGGAGCTGCGGGCCTTCTGCAAGGCGCGCATCGCCCACTTCAAGGTGCCGCGCTACTTCCGCTTCTGCGACGACTTCCCGATGACGGTGACCGGCAAGATCCAGAAGTTCCGCATGCGCGAGATCAGCATCGAGGAACTGCGCAGGGGCGATGGCTGACGAGCGCGAGGCGGCATGCCGGTAGAAAAGGGCACCATCTCCATCCGCCTGGTCAACGAGGCCCTGGCCGAACCCGTTCGCCAGGGCCTCGACGCGTCCGCGCTGCTGGCCGCCGCGGGCATCGCCGCCGAGCTGCCCGGCAAGCCCTACGCGCGGGTGCCCATCCAGGCCTACTCGCGGCTCTGGCTGCGCCTGGCGCGGCAACTGGACGACGAGTTCTTCGCCATGAACCCCCGGCGCATGAAGTCCGGCAGCTTCAACTTCATGGCCCGCACCGCCATCCACGAGGCGAGCCTCGAGGCGGCGCTGGAACGCGCGCTGGCCTTCCTCGGCCTGGTGCTGGACGGCCTGCAGCCGCGCCTGGTCAGCCAGGACGGGGTGGCGGCGATCCAGCTCGACGAGGGCGCGGCGCCGCCGCAGCGGGCCTTCTGCTACTTCACCCTGTACCTGATGGTCCACGGCCTGGCCTGCTGGCTGGTGGGCCGGCGCATCCCCATCCTCGCCCTCGACCTGCGCTGCCCGCAGCCGGACTACATCGAGGACTACCGGGTGATGTTCAGCGACAACCTGCGCTTCGCCCGCCGCCAGACGCGCCTGCTGTTCAACGCCGAGGCGCTGGCCCTGCCGGTGCGCCGTGACGAGCGCGAGCTGCGCCGCTTCCTCGCCGGCGCCCCGGCCAACATCCTGGTGCGCTACCGCGACCCGCAGAGCCTGGCCGCGCGCATCAAGGCCTACCTGCGCAGCCAGCGCTGCGAGCGCTGGCCGGACCTGGAAGCGCTGGGCAGCCACTTCTACATGGCCTCGTCCACCCTGCGCCGCAAGCTGGCCGCCGAGGGCCAGTCGTACCAGGCGCTGAAGGACCAGCTGCGCCGCGACCTGGCCATCGCCCGGCTGGACGCCGGCGAGGGCAACTTCGCCGAACTGGCCGAGGCGCTCGGCTTCGCCGACACCAGCGCCTTCTACAAGGCCTTCCGCAAGTGGACCGGCTCCACCCCCGGCCAGTACCGCGCGCTGATGCAGCAGGAAAACGACTGGCCCGACGCCTCCAGAAACTCCCCGCCAGGCCGATAGCCTGGGGCACTCCCACGTTCCAAGGACTCCCACCCATGTTCCTGACGCGCCTTTCGATCCAGTGGAAGATCACCCTGCTGGCCGGCCTCTGCCTGTTGTGCACCGTGGCGTTGCTGGTCGGCAGCTCGCTGTACCGCATGAACCACAACCTGCAGCTGGTGAAGACGGCCAACGCGCAGATGCTCGAGGACGCGGCCCAGGCGCGCATGCAGGCGCGGGCCGAGCAGCAGGCGGAGACCATCCAGCGCTTCTTCACCGACGTCTACCACTTCGGCGACCAGTTCAGCCGCCAGGTCGCCCAGCTGCGCGCGCAGAGCGCCAGGCACGGCGTGGATGCGCAGGTGCTGCGCGAGGACCTGGTGAAGCTGGTGCACGATGGGCTGAAGTCCAACCCGACGCTGCTCAGCCTCTACGTGGTGTTCGAGCCCGACGCCCTGGACGGCCAGGACGCCCGTTTCGCCGGCCAGCAGGCCCTGGGCAGCAGCGAGAAGGGCCGCTTCGGCGCCTACTGGGCGCAGAAGGCCAGCGGCGACAGCAGCCTGGCGGTGACCGAGGCGATGATCGCCGACACCACCGCGATGCTCGACGGCTCGCCCTTCAACACCTGGTACCAGTGCCCGAAGCAGAACCTGCGGCCCTGCGTGCTCAACCCGTATTTCGACGACGCCTCGGGCCAGCGCGTGCTGATGACCACCGTGGTGTTCCCGCTGCTGGAGAACGGCAAGCTGCTGGCGGTGGTGGGTGCCGACATCAGCCTCAGCCGCCTGCAGCAACTGGCGCTGGATGGCGACCGTGACCTCTACGCCGGCCAGGGCAGCATCCGCATCCTCAGCCCGGCCGGGCTGCTGGCCGGCGACAGCCAGGACGCCAACCAGCTCGGCCAGCCGCTGGCCAAGTCCGTGGCCAACGCCGCCGAGATCCTCGGCGTGCAGGCCGCCGGCGCGCCCCGGGCGCTGATGGGAGAGGACCGGCTGCAGGTGGTCGAGCCGCTGCAGGCCATTCCGGATTCGAAGCACTGGGGCGTGCTGCTGGAAGTGCCGCGCCAGGTGCTGCTGGCGCCGTCGCTGAAGTTGCAGGGCGAGCTGGACGCGCGCAACCTCAGCGGCGCGCTCTGGGAAACCGCCTTCGGCGTCGGCCTGGCGCTGGTGGTGCTGCTGTTGCTGTGGCTGACCGCCCGCGGCGTGACCCGCCCGATCCTCGGCGTGGCCGGCATGCTGCGCGACATCGCCAGCGGCGAGGGCGACCTGACCCAGCGCCTGAAGTACCAGGGCCAGGACGAACTGGGCGAGCTGGCCGGCTGGTTCAACCGCTTCCTCGACAAGCTGCAGCCGATCATCCGCGACGTGAAGGCCTCGGT
>NZ_FZPC01000038.1 GCF_900187975.1 Pseudomonas delhiensis
CTGCAGGTTAGAAACTGTTACCCATGTGCCTGAACCGATTTGTCACCTATGTGGGTGAGTCGTACCGGCAAGCCTTTTTGGTTACTTTTGTGGCGTTTGACAAAAGTGACTCGCCCGAGGGGGCGAAACAAGAAACATCCTAGCACTCGGAGCGGCGCGCTACACCGAGCCCAAACCCAAAAGTCTCTGGGTTCCCGCATTCGCGGGAATGACGAGGCTGAGGGCAGAGTGCGAGGCCAAGGTTCGCGAGCAAGCTCGCTCCTACAAGAGCGTTTCCAGCGAAACATCGGTGCGTGTTCGCGGTTATCCGCCCCACGGGGAAAAACCCGGCCATGACGCCGATTTTGCCCCGGATCAAGCCCTTTCGAGCCCCGCCTGGCCTAGACTTGCCTTATCGACAGAATGGACAAGGACCCACCATGGATTCCTTCGGCGTCACGCTCGCAGTCATCATCTTCGGCATGTTCATGCTCGGCATCGGCTTCACCATCCGCGAGCGGGGGGCGGGCGTGCTGCTCATGTGGGTCGGCGTGCTGAGCATGCTGTCGATCATCACCTACCGCATCTACCTCGCCACCTCGGCGGTCTGAGCGCCGCGCCAGCCGTGCATCGCCCGGGCGTAGCCGGCCGGGGCGAAGCGCAGGGTCACCCCCAGCATCAGCAGCACCGACAGCGCCAGCAGCGTCCAGGAGGCCTGGAAGCTGCCGGTGGCGTCGCGCAGCCAGCCGGTGACGTAGGGGATGATGCCGGTGATGATGAAGCCGATGCCCTGCACGAAGGCCGCCAGGCTCCCCGCCGGGCCGGGTTCGGCCAGGTGGTCGAGGGTCAGCGTCAGGCTCAGCGCGAAGCAGGCGCCCAGGCCATAGCCGATCAGCGCCACCCAGGCCGCCGGCAGCCCCAGGGGCGTCAGCAGCAGGCCGGCGAAGCCGCCGAGCTGGATCAGCAGGCACAGGCACAGCCAGGGCCGGCGGTCCGCCGAGCCGCGGCTCAGGGCCGGCATGCTCAGGGCGCCGAGGACCTGGAAGATGGTCATCAGGCCGATCAGCTGGCCGCTGCCCTGGGCACTCCAGCCCAGCTGCCGGTAGAACATCGGCAGCCAGGCCACCATGCTGGTGTAGCCGCCGTTGATCAGCCCGAAGTACAGCGCCAGCAGCCAGGCCCGGCGGCTGCCGAAGAAGTGTTCGCCACGCCGCGCCACGCTGGGCACCGCCGCCTCGCGCGGGCGCGCCAGGGCCCACAGCAGCAGCCCCAGCACCGCCAGCGCCACCCAGGCGCCCAGGCCCAGCTGCCAGTGGCCGGAGCCGCCGGCCAGCACCGGCGCCAGCACCGCCGCGGTGCCGCCGCCGGCCATCAGCGAGGCCGAGTACAGGCCCATGGCCGCCGGCACCCGCTGCGGGAACCAGCGCTTGACCACCCCCGGCACCAGGGCCTGGATGATCGCCACGCCGGTGCCGGCCAGCACCGCGCTGGCGATCAGCGCCAGGCCGCTGTCCAGCAGCAGGCGCCAGGCGCAGGCCACGGCGATGGCCAGCAGGCCGCCGAGCATGCCGCGGCTCTCGCCCAGGCGCGGGCCCACCCAGGGCAGCGCCAGGGCGAACAGGCCCATGCACAGCACCGGCAGCACCGTCAGCAGCGACGCGCCCTGGAAGCCCAGGCCGGTGGCCTGGCGGATCTCCGCGAGCAAGGGGCCGATGGAGGTGAGGATCGGCCGCAGGTTGATGCCCAGGGCGACGATCACCAGCAGGCCGATCCAGCCGACCCGCGCCTTGCCGGTGCTCATGGGCGGCGCTCCCGCCAGAAGCCGTACAGCCCCTCCTCGTCTTCCGGGCGCAACGCCTGCAGGGGCAGCGACTGCCACTCCACGGGCTGCGCCATCTGCGCATAGACCGCCGCGGTGGACAGCCCGTAGGGCTCGCCGTCAGCGTTGGAATAGGCGTAGTAGGCGGCGCTGACGCCGCTCAGGTGCATGGCCGCCAGGCACATCGGGCACGGGTGGCCGCTGGCGTAGACCACGCAGCCGTCCAGGCGCGGGCTGCCCAGGGCGCGGCCGGCCGCGCGCAGCGCCAGCAGTTCGGCGTGGGCGGTGGGGTCGTGGTCCAGGTGGGTGCCGTTGGCGGCGCGGGCGATGACCTCGCCGTCGCGCACCAGCACGGCGCCGAACGGGCGGCCGCCGGCCTCGACGTTGGCCCGCGCCAGGGCCAGGGCTTCGCGCATGTATGCCAGGTGTTGCATGGGGGAATCCTCTTCGGCGGGGCCCATTGCGGCGCCCCCTTCGTCGAAAGGGATTATCCCGGCGCGGCCTTCCATGGTGAAATTAAATGGAAAAATGACTTCCAGTGGATTTCCGAATGCTAGACCCGACCCTGTTGCGCAGCTTCGTCATGGTGGTGGACGCCGGCAACTTCACCCGCGCCGGCGAGTGGCTGCACCTCACCCAGTCCACCGTCAGCCAGCAGATCCTGCGCCTGGAGGAACAGCTTGGCTGCCGTCTGCTGGAGCGCGGGCGGCGCCAGGTGCTGCCCACCGAGGCCGGCGAGCGCCTGCTGGGCTACGCCCGGCGCATCCTCCAGCTCGGCGAGGAAGCCCGCGCCGCCCTTGGCGAGGAGCACAGCGAGGGCGTGCTGCGCCTGGGCATGCCCGAGGACTTCGCCGGCGAGCGCATGATGCCGCTGCTGGCGGCCTTCGCCAGCCAGCGCCCGCGCCTGCGCCTGGAGGTGGCCAGCGGGCTCAGCCACGAGTTGCTGCGCCAGTACCGCAACGGTGAGCTGGACCTGGCCCTGGTCAAGCAATGGGGCGCCGACAGCGACTGCCTGGCGCGCTGGCCCGAGCCGCTGTGCTGGCTGGACAGCGCCGCCAACCCGGCGGCCGCCCGCGAGCCGCTGCCGCTGGTGGCCTTCCCGCTCGGCGCGCTGTACCGCCAGGAGATGATCCACGCCCTGGAGGCCCAGGGCCGGCGCTGGCGCGTCGCCTACGGCAGCGCCGCCCTGGCCAGCCTGTCGGCGGCGGTGGCGGCGGGCCTGGGCGTCAGCCTGCTGCCGCAGCGCTGCCGGTTGCCGGCGCACCGGGTGCTCGGCGCCGCCGAAGGCTTCCCGGAGATCACCGGCCTGGAACTGGCGCTCTATGCCCGCACCGACCTGCCCAGCGCCGGCCGCAGCCTGTGCGAGCAGCTGCGCGAGCTGTGCGCGCAGCTGAGCCTCACACCGGCAGGGTAAGGCGGCCGAGGAACTGCTAGGCCGGGCACGGCTGGCCGAGGGCGACGATGGACAGGTCCAGAGCCGTGTAGGAAGCCAGGACGGCGACGAAGAGGGAAATCAGCACCAGCGCAAGCCGTAACGGCCTGCCGGCATCTCGAATCTCTGGAGCGCCGCCCGGGGCGCGCGCAAAAGCGCAGATTTCAGCCAAGCGCCAGCACCTCGAACCAGATGCATTTTCATTGCGCGACAGCCGCGGGTTTGCCGCTCGTCGGCCACAGCACCTAAGCTGAGCGGATCCGCCCCCGCGAGGAGAGCGCAGCGCCTTGGCGAAATTCCTGCAATTCCTGGCCCGGCCCTGGCGCCGCCTGGCCAACCCCTACACCCGCTACCGCTACGCCGCGTGGATCCACTGCGTGCGCGTGGGCCTGGCGCTGCTGGCCTCCATCCTGCTCACCACCGGCATCGACATCCCCCACGGGCTCTGGGCCTCGGTCACGGTGCTGGTGGTGATGGGCGGCCTGGTGCACCAGGGCACCATCCGCGGCAAGTCCCGCGAGCGCACCCTGGGCACCCTGCTGGGCGCCGCGGTGGGCCTGGCGATCATCCTGGTGCACAACCTCACCGGCTCCGATCCGCTGGTCTATGTGCTGATGTCGGTGGCCGGCGCGGTCTCGGCCTTCTATGCCATCCGCCGCCCCGGCTACGTGGCGCTGCTGGCGGGGATCACCATGTGCACGGTGGCCGGGCATGGCGACAACAGCATGACCGAGGGCCTCTGGCGCATGCTCAACGTGCTGGTCGGCGTGGCCCTGGCGCTGGTCTTCGCGCAGATCTACCCGTTGCGCGCGGTCTACGTCTGGCGCTACCTGCTGTCGGACAACCTGCGCGCCTGCGCCCGCCTGTTCGGCCAGTTGAGCAGCAGCGCCGACCTGCGCGCCGAGCACTTCGCCAGCCAGCTGGAGGAACTGGACCAGCGCCTGGTGGCGTCCCGCGCGCACCTGGCGCCGGTGGCGCGGGAAACCGGCATGCCGCTGCGCGAGCTGGAACTGATCCAGCGCGCCCACCGGGCCATCATGGGCACCCTGGAATCGCTGCTGGCCTCGCGCCAGTTCGCCGCCCAGGCCGGCGGGATCGCCCCGCTGCCGGCGGACCTGGAACCGCTGCGGCAGGCCATCGGCCGCCTGCTGCTGCAATCGGCCCACGCCCTGAAGTTCAGCCGCACCTCGCGCCTGGTCCAGGAATGCCAGGGCACCGCCCACCTGCCGCCACGCCCGCAGAGCCTGGCCGGCGCCTTCGAGACGCAGGGCTTCTACTGGCTGACCCTGCGCCTGTACGAGCAGGTGGAGCAGCTTTCCGCGCAACTGGCCGGCAGCGCCGCGCACTGGAACATCCAGAGCCGGGAGCGGCCGGCGGCGCGGTGAGGTTTCGGGAACTCAAAGCTCCAATTGCGCCGGCGCAATGCCGAGTGCCCCGGCGATGCGCGCGCGGGTGGCTTTCCTCGGCCGTGTCGAGGCCTCCTGCTGCGCATAGGCGGACTGCGTCACCCCCAGGCGCTCGGCCACCTCCAGCTGCGTCAGCCCCAGGTGCTCCCGCCAGGCCCTGATCGCGCTTGCACCATCCACCATGCGGCTGACCACGTCATGGGGAATCAGGTTCTCGTCCAGGCGGTGCTGCGCCACGTAATCGGCATAGGGAATCACCACGAAGGCCGGTTTACCGTCTGCGTCATTGATGATCTGCACCTTAGTAGGTTCGCTCATCGCGCTTCCTCACTTCTTGCATCGCAACGATCCTGATTTCACCGTCCCAATCGAACAGTACCCGGTAGTTGCCGACGCGAAGCCGGTAACCGTAGGCGTGATCGCTCAGTGCCTTCACTTGCCGGCAGTCGGGCATCCGCCTCAGCTCGCCAACGGCGTCGCGAACCTGCACCTGGTGACGCCTGTCCAGCCTGAGCAACTGCTTGACCGCCTTCCGCGTCCAGTTGACGGAGTTCATCGGATATTAGCCTTTTATTAGAGTTCCGATAAATACCTTATATCCATGCCAATCCCCGGGACTGCACTCCTCGAAAGCGACTCATGCCTTGGGCATTGGTGGGATGACGGGCAAGGCAGGTGGCGGTATTGCTTGCCGCCACCTGCCTCCGCGAAAGGTCTCAGGCCGCGAAGCCGCCGTCGATCAGCAGGTTGGCACCGGTGATGTAGGCCGCTTCCGGGCCTGCCAGGTAGGCCACGAAGGAGGCGATTTCCTCCGCGCGGCCGTAGCGGTCCAGGGCCATCAGGCCTTTCAGCGACTCGGCGAAGTCGCCGCTGTCCGGGTTCATGTCGGTGTCCACCGGGCCGGGCTGCACGTTGTTCACGGTGATGCCGCGCGGGCCCAGGTCGCGGGCGAAGCCGCGGGTCAGGCCGGTCACCGCGGCCTTGCTCATGGCGTAGACACCGCCGCCGGCGAAGGGCATGCGCTCGGCATTGGTGCTGCCGATGGCGATGATGCGGCCGCCCTCGCCCATGTGCCGGGCCGCGGCCTGGGTGGCGACGAATACGCTGCGCACGTTGACCGCCAGGGTGCGGTCGAAGTCTTCCAGGCTGAACCCGCGCCTTCGTCGACTTCATCCTCGAGCACTTTCGCGCGCAGCAGCTGGAGCGGCGGTTTTCCGCGCTGTAGCGAAAACGGCGGATAACGCCTGGGGCGTCATGCGCCCTACGGGATGGACGCGCGGATGGCGGGGGCGAAAAAAATGACACGAACGGCGCGGGGGCCGGTCGAAACAGGCGTCAGGTATTCCTGGCCACCTTGATCGACATCAGGTGAAGCGGCATCCACGGGCCCGCGGGCTTGCTCGCGCACGGCCCCGCCCCCAGGTTCACGGTGAACCCGTTCAGGAGACAGCCCCATGAAGAAGATCGCCCTCGTCCTCGCCGCCACCCTGGCCCTGCCGATGGCAGCCATGGCCGACAGCAAGCTCTGCGACGCCAACCTGACCCAGTTGAAGGACTTCATCGCCACGGCCAGCAAGAACGCCACCGGCGTGAAGGTCAACGTGGTCCAGGACCATATCGACCAGGCCGAGAAGGCCCGCGCCGCCGGCGACTACGAGTCCTGCGTGAACCACACCACCCAGGCGCTGCGCATCATCCGCAAACCGGCCAACCGCTGACCGGGCCCCGCCCGTGCGGGAGCCCGCGCCGGGCTCCCGTCACCCCGCGCCCGGGCATTGCACGCCGGGCGCGGTTCTCCCGCCTCAGCCGCAGTTGAGCCCGCGCACCAGTTCGCGGTCGTCGACATTGATGTTCAGCCGCTGCGAGTTGTACTCCAGGGTGACCGCGTCATGGGGGTGAAGCACGCGCGCGTTCTGCGCGCCGGCATCGCGCCGGGCCTGCTCCACCAGCGCCTGGGACAGCGGCTTGCCGACCAGCGACTGCACCGCCCCGGCATTGCAGCGGCCGGCTTCGGGCGCGGCGGCGGCCGGGGATTCGGCGGGCTTGTCGGCGCTGCTGCAACCGGCCAGCAGGATGGCGCCGAACAGCATGGCCGGCAGGGCTCGATTCAAGGGCATAAAGCCTCCTTGGCTTGAGGGAAAACCCCAACCATAACAAGCCGCGCCGCCGCAGGCCCGGTTTTTGTGTTGCCGGCTGCATCGAAGAAACCCCGGAACGACCGTATGGCGCCCTTTACACAGGATTTACACAGCGCCGGTTACACTTTGCCTGAACAGAATGTCTTAGAAGTATCCGACCTCAAGGCCGGAACTTTCAGGAGGCAAGACAGATGATTCGCCGGATTCCGCAACTCGCCCTGGTGTTGTGCGCATCCTTCGCCCTGGCCGGGCAGGCATCGGCCAACAGCAACACCGATGCCGCGGCCATAGGCGCGGTGGTCGGCGCCGTCGTGGGTGGCGCTGTCGTCGCCGGCGCCTCCGCGCCGCCGGCACCGGTCTACGTGCAACCCGCCCCGCCGCCGGCCTACTACTACCCGCCGGCGCCGGTGTACTACGCCCCACCGCCGCCAGTGGCCGTGGTGGTGCCGCCGCCGGTGCGCTACTACCGGCCGGTATACTACGGGCCGGCGTACTATGGCCCGCGCTACTACGGGCCGCCGCATGGTTACTATCGTGGGTATCGCCACTGGTGATGGTGCGCGGGTCATGAGGAAACGCCGTTTTCTTTAGTAAGGGGAACGGCGTTTTTCATTTCCAACGAGGGGGCGAGGCTGTTGTAGGAGCGTGGGGGATGCCTGGTTCTTGCTCGCGAAGCTTGGGCCCGTGCTCCAATCTCCCCCGCCACGAGGCCCGCCCCGACAGCACGTCCCTGTGCTGATCGGGGCTCTCGCGAATCCATGTCACATGACCTCCTGAGCGCCGGTTTCGCTCGGCCTTCTGAAGGGGCGTTCCGGTGCGCTCGGAGGTTTCTCTGGAAACCCGTAGGGCGCATAACGCCTACGGCGTTATCCGCCGTTTGCGTCGAGCATCGGCCAACGGCGGATAACCGCGAACGGTTATACGCCCTACGAGTTTGCCGGCTGACGCTGCGTTATCCGCTTGCTCGGGACAGCCCCCTCTCCCTTCAGGGCGGGCCGCGTAGGCGAGGGTTGGGGAGAGGGGACGGACTTCGCCCACGCACCTCTGCCAACCCTGACACCGCACCCCCTCCCTAACCCTCCCCCGCAAGCGGGAGAGGGGACCGTTCGGCGCAATGCGGAACCGCGAAGTTCCCGGGCTCCCCGTAGGGCGCATAACGCCTACGGCGTTATCCGCCAGATCGCGGACAGAGTCCGCTCCGGTTCCAGGTAGCACGGGCGTAGGAGCGGACTCCGTCCGCGATTGGTCTCACCGCCCACGCCGGACTTTCCGCCTGCACAGGACAGCCCCCCAAAATGCCACCCCAATCCCATTCCCGAAAAATCGCCCCCCGCGCCATGGCCGCCCCGTCGGGCCGTGCCTATCCTTTGAGCATTCCACCGCCGTAAACCACCGCGTCGCCACCGGTCACCGACCCAGGAGCCCTGCATGGCCGCGACCAGGAAGATGGGCCTCACCGGGCTGACCACCCTGGTGATGGTCAACATGATGGGCTCGGGGATCATCATGCTGCCCTCCAGCATGGCCCAGCTGGGTGCGGTCTCGCTGCTGTCGTGGGTGTTCACCGCCGTGGGCTCCATGGCCATCGCCTACTGCTTCGCCCAGTGCGGCATCTACTGCCCGCGTTCCGGCGGCATGTCCGCCTACAGCGAGGAGGCCCATGGCAAGTCGGCGTTCTTCCTCTGCTCGTACCTGTACTTCCTGTCCCTGGTGATCAGCAACGTGGCCATCAGCCTGTCCGCGGTGGGCTACCTGACGCCCTTCTTCCCCTGGCTGGGCAGCGGCGCGGTGCCCCTGTTCCTCGGGACACTGGGGCTGATCTGGCTGACCACCCTGGCCAATTTCGGCGGCCCGCGGATCACCGGACGGCTGGGCTCGGTCACCGTCTGGGGGGTGATCATCCCGGTGGCCGGGCTGGGCTTCTTCGGCTGGTTCCGCTTCAGCCCGGAAACCTTCGCCGCCGCCTGGAACCCCAACGACCTGCCGGTCAGCCAGGCGATCACCGACAGCATCCCGCTGACGCTCTGGGCCTTCCTCGGCATGGAGTCGGCGGCGCAGAACTCCGACGCGGTGGAGAATCCCAAGCGCAACGTGCCGCTGGCCTGCCTGCTGGGCACCCTGGGCGCAGCGGTGGTTTACGTGCTGTCCACCACCGTGATCCAGGGCCTGGTGCCGAACCCGGAGCTGGCCAACTCCAGCGCGCCCTTCGCCCTGGCCTACGCACACCTGTTCAACGACGGGGTGGGCAACCTGGTGATGGCCCTGGCGGTGATGGCCTGCGTCGGCTCGCTGCTGGGCTGGCAGTTCACCCTGGCCGAGACGGCCAAGGTCACCGCCGCCCAGGGCCTGTTCCCGCAACTGTTCACCCGCGTCACCGGGCGCGGCGCGCCCTTGGCCGGGCTGGTCACCTGCGCGGTGCTGCAGAGCCTGATCGCCCTCTCGACCATCTCGCCCAACGCCACCGCCCAGTTCACCAAGCTGGTGAGCCTGGCCGCGGTCACCAACATCATCCCCTACATCACCTCGCTGACCGGGCTGGTGGTGATCCTCTACAAGGCCGGTGTCGGCCTGGAGCTGGTGCGCCGCAACACCGCCGTGATGCTGGTCGCCGCCGGCTACTGCTTCTACGCGCTTTATGCCTCGGGGCTGGAGGCGGTGTTCGGCGCCGCCCTGGTGATGGTGGTCGGCTACCTGCTGTTCGGCTTCATCGCCAAACGCTTCGTCAAGGCCTACGAGCGCCTCGCCGCGCCGCCGGAGTCGCCATGAACCGCCTGTTCGCCGCCCTGTTCCTGCTGCCGCTGCTGCTGGCCCCCGGCGCCCGGGCCGACAGCCTGGCGCGCATCCACGCCAGCCATACCCTGGTGCTGGGCTTCCTGGCCGACAACGCGCCCTTCTCCGAGGGCGACGAGCACACCGCCAGCGGCTACGCCATCGACCTGTGCCAGGCGCTGGCCGCCCGCCTGCGCAGCGCGCCGGGCCTGGCCGACCTGCAGGTGCACTACCGGCCGCTGCCCCTGGAGCAGGCCCTGGAGGCCGTGAGCAGCGGCCAGGTCGACCTGTTCTGCAGCCCGCTGGTGGAAACCCTGCAACGCCGCGAAAGCGTCAGCTTCTCGCTGCCGGTGTTCACCGCCGGGCTCGGGGTGATCCTGCGCCGCGACGCCGACGCCACCCTGCAGGCCGCGCTCAGCGGCGCCCCGCGCGAGCGCACGCCGACCTGGCGGGGGACCGTCAACCAGGGCCTGAACAAGCGCAGCTTCGCCGTGCTCAAGGGCAGCACCAATGTCCAGTGGGCGCAGCAGCGGGTGCGCGAACTGGGGCTGCAATCGCGCCTGGTGGAGGTGGCCAGCTACCAGGACGGCGTCGACCGCGTGCTGCGCCGCGAGGTGGACGCCTTCTTCGGCGAACGCCTGTCGCTGCTCAACTACCGGGCCCGCTCGGCCCAGGCCGACCGGCTGCAGGTGTCCGACCACCTGTTCGAGATGGCCAGCGTCGCCCTGCCCCTGCCCCGCAACGACGACGCCTTCCGCCTGGAGGTGGACCGCGCCCTCAGCGACGCCCTGCGCGGCGCCGCGGGCGAGGCGCTGTACAGCCGCTACTTCGGCCCGCCTTCGCCACAGCAACGCCTGCTGCTGCGCCTCTACTCCCGGCCCTGAACCCGGGAAGCCCCCGCGGGACAAGCCCGCCCCTATCGCTATATACTTTTATAAATAGCGATAGCCGTTTCCCCGGATTCCCCATGAGCGACCAGGCCACCCGCCCTGCCCGTAGTCCCGCCAACCGCCGCAAGGCCAGCGTCGACGACAGCGAGCCGCTGGGCATCCGCGAGCGCAACCAGCGCCTGATCCTCGGGGCCGCCAGCCAGGAGTTCGCCGCCAAGGGCTTCCAGGCCGCGCGCACCGAAGACATCGCCGCCCGAGTGGGGCTGCCCAAGGCCAACGTCTACTACTACTTCCAGAACAAGCGGAACCTCTATGCGCGGGTGCTGGAAGCCCTGGTCGAGCCCCTGCTGCAAGCCGCCGCCCTGCTGCGCGCCGAACGGCCCCCGGAGCAGGCCCTGCCCGCCTACATCCAGGCGCGGATGCGCGTGGCCCACGAGCACCCGCACACCTACAAGGCCGTGCTCGGGGAAATGCTGCTGGGCGCCCGGCAACTGCCGGCCCCCTGTGGCGAACGCCTGCGCCAGGCCGCGCAGGACAACCTCGCCTGCCTGCGCAACTGGATGGAACGCGGCCTGATCGCCACGGCCGACCCGCAGCACCTGCTGCTGTTCCTCTGGTCGGCCACCCAGGCCCACAGCCATTTCGGCTGGCAGGCCTCGCTGATCACCGGCAAGGCCCGGCCGGCGGAAGCCGACTACCGAGCCGTGGCCGAAAGCGTCAGCCGCCTGGTGCTCGGCGCCCTCGCTCCGGACGATGCGCGCCCGCGGTTGCGGCCGTTTCCGATATGAAGAACCCTCTCCCACAAGCGGGAGAGGGTTGGGGAGAGGGCTGGAATTTAGCCGCCATCCTCACACTCCGTCGCTCCCCCGTAGGGCGAATAACCGTTCGCGGTTATCCGCCGCTACACCGCGGCCACAGCCAACGCCCAGATCAACCCCGGAGCCGCCGAGCATCAAGGCCAAACGGCGGATAACGCCATAGGCGTCATGCGCCCTACGTCCCGCCCGGCGTTGTCCGGTGTGCGGGCCCGCGCGGGTGACGCCGCGGGCCCCGGCGGGTAAGCTGCCGCCCCTCGTATCACCCGCACAAGGAGGCCCCCATGGCTGACAACGACCTCACCTTCCTCCCCGACGCCGATCCCGAGTCGATCTCCTCCGACGTCGCCGGCTTCGGCGGCCTGCTGGTCTCCACCCAGATCCCCACCCGCGAGGACGGCAGCCTGGAGCTGGGCGGCATCGTCGAGCAGAGCGAATGCACCCTGCGCGCGCTGAAGGCCGCCCTGGAGCGCGCCGGCAGTTCCATGGACCGTGTGCTGCACCTGACCATCTACCTCACCGACATGGCCGACCGCGCCGCCTTCAACGAGGTGTACCAGCGCTTCTTCGCCAGGCCCTGGCCGGTGCGCGCCGCCGTCGGCGTGGCCGCCCTGGCCGTGGAAGGCATGCGCGTGGAAGTCACCGCGCTGGCCGCCAGGGCCTGACCGGGCCCCTTCGCCGTCCGGCGCCCCGCCGGGCGGCGCCACCACCGGGCAGCGCACGGGTGCCCGGCGGGCGTTTCGCCGCTACAATGCGCGCCTTGCCGTGTCACGCCTGATGAAGAAGAAACCATGTCCCTGCCCAAGAACCATCTGGAACTGCTCAGCCCTGCCCGCGATGTGAGCATCGCCCGCGAGGCCATCCTGCATGGAGCCGATGCCGTGTACATCGGCGGCCCGAGCTTCGGCGCCCGGCACAACGCCTGCAACGAGGTGAGCGACATCGCCCGGCTGGTGGAATTCGCCCACCGCTACCACGCGCGCATCTTCGTCACCATCAACACCATCCTCCACGACGACGAGCTGGAGCCGGCCCGCGCGCTGATCCACCAGCTCCACGACGCCGGCGTCGACGCGCTGATCGTGCAGGACCTGGGCGTGCTCGACCTGGACATCCCGCCGATCGAGCTGCACGCCAGCACCCAGACCGACATCCGCACCCTGGGCCGGGCGAAATTCCTCGACCAGGCCGGCTTCTCCCAGTTGGTGCTGGCCCGCGAGCTGAACCTGAAGGAAATCCGCGCCATCGCCGACGAAACCGACGCGGCCATCGAGTTCTTCATCCACGGCGCGCTCTGCGTGGCCTTCTCCGGCCAGTGCAACATCTCCCATGCACAGACCGGGCGCAGCGCCAACCGCGGCGACTGCTCCCAGGCCTGCCGCCTGCCCTACACCCTGAAGGACGACCAGGGCCGCGTGGTGGCCTTCGAGAAGCACCTGCTGTCGATGAAGGACAACAACCAGAGCGCCAACCTCAGCGCCCTGATCGACGCCGGCGTGCGCTCCTTCAAGATCGAGGGGCGCTACAAGGACATGGGCTACGTGAAGAACATCACCGCCTACTACCGCCAGCGCCTGGACGGCATCCTCGCCGAGCGCCCGGACCTGGCCCGCGCCTCCAGCGGCCGCACCGAGCACTTCTTCCTGCCCGACCCGGACAAGACCTTCCACCGCGGCAGCACCGACTACTTCGTCAGCGAGCGCAAGATCGACATCGGTGCCTTCGACTCGCCGACCTTCACCGGCCTGCCGGTGGGCGTGGTGGAGAAGGTCGGCAAGCGCGACCTGATCGTCGCCACCGAGCAGCCGCTGTCCAACGGCGACGGCCTGAACGTGCTGGTCAAGCGCGAGGTGGTGGGTTTCCGCGCCAACATCGCCGAGCTGAAAAGCGAGTTCGAAGAAGATGGCGAGAAGCGCTACCGCTACCGCGTCGAGCCCAACGAGATGCCCGAGGGCATGTACCGCCTGCGGCCGAACCACCCGCTGTCGCGCAACCTCGACCACAACTGGCAGCAGGCCCTGCTGAAGACCTCCGCCGAGCGCCGCGTCGGCCTCTCCTGGGTGGCCCGCCTGCGCGAGGAACGCCTGGAGCTGAGCGCCACCAGCGAGGAAGGCGTCAGCGCCAGCGTCGCCCTGGATGGCCCCTTCGGCCTGGCCAACAAGCCGGAGCAGGCCCTGGAGCAACTGCACGACCTGCTCGGCCAACTGGGCACCACCCAGTACCACGCCGAAAGCATCGAGCTGGACGCGCCGCAGGCCTTCTTCATCCCCAACTCGCAGCTCAAGGCGCTGCGCCGCGAGGCCATCGAGGCGCTCACCGCCGCCCGCGTCGCCGCCCACCCGCGCGGCAGCCGCAAGGCCGAGACGAACCCGCCGCCGGTGTACCCCGAGGCGCACCTGTCGTTCCTGGCCAACGTGTACAACCACAAGGCCCGCGAATTCTACCACCGCCACGGGGTGCAGCTGATCGATGCGGCCTACGAGGCCCACGAGGAGGCCGGCGAAGTACCGGTGATGATCACCAAGCACTGCCTGCGCTTCTCCTTCAACCTGTGCCCGAAGCAGGCCAAGGGCGTCACCGGCGTGCGCACCAAGGTCGCGCCCATGCAACTGGTGCACGGCGACGAGGTGCTGACGCTGAAGTTCGACTGCAAGCCCTGCGAGATGCACGTGATCGGCAAGATGAAGGGCCACATCCTCGACCTGCCGCAGCCGGGCAGCGCGGTGGAGCAGATCGTCGGCCAGATCAGCCCGGAAGACCTGCTCAAGACCATCCGCCGCGCGCCGCACTGAAGCGCCGACACGACAGCGCGGGGCGGCCCCATGACCGCCCCGCCGCTGCTCAACCCGCCGGCTGTTCGCGCTCCTGGAGCAACTGGCGGATGATCGCCTCCTGCCCTTCGTAGTCGCCCTCGCCCACATGCAGGTGGCGGACGCGGCCCTTCGCATCGATGAAGTAGTGCGCCGGCCAGTACTGGTTGGCGGAGGCGTTCCAGATGCGGTACTGGTTGTCCAGCGCCACCGGGTAGTGGATGTCGTGGCGCTCCACCGCCTTCTGCACGTTGGCCGGGATGCGCTCGTAGGGGTATTCCGGGGTGTGCACGCCTATCACCACCAGGCCCTGGTCGGCATAGCGCTTGGCCCACTGGTTGACGTACGGCAGGCTGTGCTGGCAGTTGATGCAGTCGTAGGTCCAGAAATCCACCAGCACCACCTTGCCGCGCAGGTCCGCGCTGGCCAGCGGCGCGCTGTTGAGCCACTGCACGGCGCCGTCCAGGCTGGGCATGGCGCCCAGGTCGGCCAACTGGTCGGCGGCATTCGCGCTGGGCATCAGCTTGTCGAGCAGCTTCGGCACGCCGTCCAGCACCTTGTGCTCCAGCACGGCCAGGGTGCGCGAGGCGCCGGAACCCACCAGCTGCACGCTGGCGCCACTGCCGATGACCACCACCGCCAGCAAGGCCAGGGCCCCGGCCCCGCGGCGCAACCACTCCAGCGCACCCAGCGACGGGCGCAGGCGCTGGTACAGGCCGCGGCCGAGGAACAATGCGGCGCCCAGGGCGACGGCGCTGCCCAGCCCGTAGGCCAACAGCAGCAGGCTGGTGGAGGCGCTGGGCCCCTGGAGCATGGCCCCGGAGAGGATCAGCCCGAGGATGGGCCCGGCGCAGGGCGCCCACAGCAGGCCGGCGGCGAAACCCAGCAGCCAGGCCGACAGCGCCGGCGGCAGGCCACGGGCCTGGCCGTGCAAACGGTCGCCGAGCCAGGCCCAGGGCCGCGACAGCCAGGTGCCGAAGCGCGGCGACAGCAACGCCACGGCGGATAGCCCGAGCAAGCCCAGCGCCAGGTAGCGGCCGACCTCGCTGGCCTCCACCACCCAGGCGCTGGAAACCGCGGCCAGGCTGGCCAGCACGGCGAAGCCGCTGGCCAGGCCGGCGAGGGTCAGCAGCGGCGACCAGGCCGGCCCGCCGGCGCGCTGCAACAACAACGGCAATACGGGAAGGATGCAGGGGCTGAGCAGGGTCAGCACCCCGCCGAGAAAGGCGACGATCAGCATGGGAATCTCCTCTTGAAGGGCTCTGGAGCGGCAGGGCCATCCCTGGCCGGGCGGCGTGCATCAACCGCCTTCGTTGCAGTCGCTGGAGAACTTCTGGTAGGCCAGGCTGTGGGGCTGGCCGTTGGAGTCCAGGTAGTCCATGCGCGCCTGCACCACCTGGCAGCTGCCGGGCTCCTCGTGCAGGGCCAGGACCTTCTTCACGTCCAGGTGCTGGCCGTAGTGGTACTGCTCCACCGGCGCGGGGGCGCTGGCGGCGAAGCTGGCCAGGGGCGCGGCGAAGGCGAACAGGGCGGCGGCAAGGGTCAGGGTTTTCATGGCGGTGTCCTCGGGTGTGGGTTCGTGGCGCGGAGGCCGTGTGCCTTCCGCTTGGTGCCCATTTCACCCGCCGCCGGTATCCCGCCTGTGTCCGCCGCCGCCCGCGAATGCCGCCCCAGGTATCGGCACGGCGAATGGATACACTGGTATACAAACCCTGGCGGGCAGGCACCGCCTTGCTCTATACACTTGCCCCAACGAACGAACCGATGGGGAACCACCATGGAACACGTCGATCACGTCCTGATCGTCGACGACGACCGCGAGATCCGCGAGCTGGTCGGCAACTACCTGAAGAAGAACGGCCTGCGCGTCAGCCTGGCCGCGGACGGCCGGCAGATGCGCGCCTTCCTCGAAGCCAACGCCGTGGACCTGATAGTGCTGGACATCATGATGCCCGGCGACGACGGCCTGAAGCTGTGCCGCGAGCTGCGGGTGGGCAAGCACAAGGCCACCCCGGTGCTGATGCTCACCGCGCGCAACGACGAGACCGACCGCATCATCGGCCTGGAAATGGGCGCCGACGACTACCTGACCAAGCCCTTCTCCGCCCGCGAGCTGCTGGCGCGGATCAATGCCGTGCTGCGGCGCACGCGCATGCTGCCGCCGAACCTGTCGATCACCGAGAGCAGCCGGCTGATCGGCTTCGGCCAGTGGCGCCTGGACACCAGCGCGCGCCACCTGCTCGACGCCGAGGGCACCCTGGTCGCCCTGAGCGGCGCCGAGTACCGCCTGCTGCGGGTGTTCCTCGACCACCCGCAGCGGGTGCTCAGCCGCGAGCAGCTGCTGAACCTGACCCAGGGCCGCGAGGCGGACGTGTTCGACCGCTCCATCGACCTGCTGGTCAGCCGCCTGCGCCAGCGCCTGCGCGACGACGCCCGCGAACCGGACTGCATCAAGACGGTACGCAACGAGGGCTACGTCTTCTCGCTGCCGGTGCAGCTCATCGAACCCGCCGGGTGACCGCCATGCCCCGCACCCTGGCAGCGCGCCTGGCGCTGATCTTCCTCACCGGGCTGGTGCTGGCCTACGGCCTGTCCTTCAGCTCGCAGTTCTACGAGCGCTACGTCAGCGCGCGGAGCATGATGCTCGGCAACCTGGAAAGCGACGTGAGCACCGCCGTCGCCTTGCTCGACCGCCTGCCGGCGAGCGAGCGCGAGCAGTGGCTGCCCATGGTGGAGCGCCCCAACTACCGCTACCGCCTGGACGAAGGCGAACCCGGCCAGGCCATGGACATGGCCCAGGCGCCCATGGCCGCGACCAGCATCGAGAGCGCCATCGGCTCGCGCTACGCCCTGCGCTTCGAAACCCTCCCCGGCCCCGCCGCGCACTTCCAGGCGCACCTGCGCCTGGCCGACGGCAAGCCGCTGACCATCGACGTCACCCCCCGCGGGGTAGCGGCGGTGGCGCGCTGGCTGCCGGTGGTGCTGGTGCTGCAGCTGGCCGTGCTGCTGGCCTGCACCTGGCTGGCGGTGCGTACCGCGATCCGCCCGCTGACGCGCCTGGCCCAGGCCGTCGACCACCTCGACCCGGACACCCCGGCCGCGCCGCTGGACGAGAACGGCCCGAACGAAGTGGCCTACGCCGCCCGCGCCTTCAACGCCCTGCAGGGCCGCATCGGCGACTACCTGAAGGAACGCATGCAACTGCTGGCGGCCATCTCCCACGACCTGCAGACGCCGATCACGCGCATGAAGCTGCGCGTCGAGCAGATGGACCCGTCGCCGGAAAGCGAGCGCCTGTGGAGCGACCTGGAGGAAATGCAGCACCTGGTCCGCGAAGGCGTGGCCTACGCCCGCAGCATGGACGGCGCCAGCGAGGCACAGCGCCGCGTCGACCTCGACGCCTTCCTCGACAGCCTGGTGCTCGACTACCAGGACGCCGGCCAGCAGGTCAGCCTGCAAGGCCGCGCCGGCGTGCCCCTGGAAACCCGCCCCCACGCCCTGCGCCGGGTGCTGGGCAACCTGCTGGACAACGCGCTGAAGTTCTCCGGCGCCGCGCAACTGGAGGTGGGCCGCGAGGACGGCAAGCTGTGTATCCGCGTACTCGACCGCGGCCCGGGCATCGCCGAGGAAGAACTGGAAGAAGTCCTCAAGCCCTTCTACCGCGTGGAAAGCTCGCGCAACCGCAGCACCGGCGGCACCGGCCTGGGCCTGGCCATCGCCCATCAGTTGAGCCAGGCCCTGGGCGGCCGCCTGACCCTGGCCAACCGCGACGGCGGCGGCCTGTGCGCGCAACTGGAACTGCCACTCCCGGCCTGAGCGACCGTACAAGCAGATACAAGGCGGCCCCCGGCGGGACACATCCGGGACAAGCCGCCTTGCCAGCATGGCTCCACCGGCAGCGACGGCACCCCGCCGCTCGCGCCGCCCCCCAGGAGCCCACCATGACCCCCACCGCGCCCACTGCCAGCCTGCACGGCTGGCGCCTGTTCACCGCCCTCGCCGTCGCCGTGCTGGCGGTCACCGCCCTCTGCCTGCTCTGGCAGCCGCAGCTGGTGGAGGCCCTGCGCAGCGCCATCCGAGCCACCGCGCGGACCTCCTTCGCCCTGTTCCTGGCGACCTTCCTCGCCTCCGCCCTGGCCACCCTGGTGCCCAGCCCCGGCAGCCGAGCCCTGCTGCGCGAGCGGCGCTTCCTCGGCCTGGCCTTCGCCTTCTCGCACCTGGTGCACGGCGTGCTGATCATCGCCTACGTCAAGCTGTTCCCGGAGACCTTCTGGGCCGGCCGCACCGCGGCGGCGAACATCCCGGGCTCGGTGGGCTACCTGTTCATCCTGGCGCTGGCCCTGACCAGCTTCCCGGCCGCGGTGAAGGCCCTGGGCGCCCGCACCTGGAAGCTGCTGCACGGCACCGGCACCTGGGTGATCGCCGGCATCTTCTGCCTGTCGTTCTTCAAGCGCATCCCCATGGGGCCCTGGTACGTCCTGGGCTTCGCGCTGATCTTCAGCGCCATCGTCCTGAAACTCACCGCCAAGCTCGCCACCCGCCAACGCCGCGCCACCCCGGCCCTGCGCGGCGCCACCCGCTGAACGAACCCAGGAGACACCGCCATGCAAAGCCCCCTCGCAACCACCCTGCGCCCCCTCGACCGCCTCGGCGCCTGGGGCGCCGACATCCCCCTGCGGCTGTTCCTGGCCTGGGAATTCCTCGAATCCGGCCTGGAGAAATGGAACGGCGAGAACTGGTTCGCACAGATCCACGACGCCTTCCCCTTCCCCTTCGACCGCCTGCCGGCGAACCTGGACTGGCAGGTCTCCATGTGGGCCGAACTGATAGCCCCGGCGCTCCTGCTGCTGGGCCTGGGCACCCGCTTCGCCTCGGCGGTGCTGATGGTGCTGACGGTGGTGGCCATCGCCGCCGTGCACTGGCCGGCGCACTGGTCGAGCCTGGGCGAACTGGCCATGGGCTACTCCATCAGCGACAACGGCTTCGGCAACTACAAGCTGCCGCTGATCTACCTGGTGGCGCTGGTGCCGCTGCTGCTCAAGGGCGCCGGGCGGCTGAGCCTGGATGCGCTGCTGCGGCGGCGCTTTGCGTAGGTAATTGCACCGTCCTGACGAACCCGCCGCATGGCGGGTTCTTCTTTTTCGTCCCCCTCGAACACAGGCGCTCCGCCCTACGTTGGGCACCTGCGCAGGAGCGGACTCCGTCCGCGCTTGGTCCCGTAGGGCGCATAACGCCTACGGCGTTATCCGCCGTCGTCCCGAACACCGGTGCTTCGACTTGTTTATTACGTAGGAGCGAGCTTGCTCGCGAACAGATTTCTCCTGCCCCTCCGCTGCCTTGGCTTGAATCCGTCCCCTCTCCCCAACCCTCTCCCGCAAGCGGGAGAGGGGGCCGTCCTGAGCGGCGTCGAGATCAGGCGCCATCCTTCAGGCCAACCTGTATGGCGCTCTCCCTCATCGCCCCCGAACACCGGTGCTCCGGCCGGCGGCGGATAACCGCGAACGGTTATTCGCCCTACGTTGGGCACGTGCGCAGGAGCTCCGTCCGCGATTGGTCCCGTAGGGCGCATAACGCCTACGGCGTTATCCGCCGTCGCCCCGAACACCGGTGCTTCGACTTGTTTATTACGTAGGAGCGAGCTTGCTCGCGAACAGATTTCTCCTGCCCCTCCGCTGCCTTGGCTTGAATCCGTCCCCTCTCCCCAACCCTCTCCCGCAAGCGGGAGAGGGGGCCGTCCTGAGCGGCGTCGAAATCAGGCGCCATCCTTCAGGCCAACCTGTATGGCGCTCTCCGTCATCGCCCCCGAGCACCGGCGCTCCGGCCAACGGCGGATAACCGCGAACGGTTATTCGCCCTACGCTGCCCCACCCGCGCCTACGGATTGCCCGTCCGTTCGCCATCGTGCACTGCTTCCCCAACGAAAAAGCCCGCGCACCTGGCCAGGCACGCGGGCTTCTCGAACATCACCTCACTGCATCACGGAAGGATGCTGTCCGGTATGTCGGTCATCGCGGTGTCTCCCTGGGGGCTGAGGAATGCTGTCGACGGTGGGTAGCGCACAGGTTGCGCGTGCCGAGCACCACGCCTTGTGCGTGAAGGGCCTGCAACAGGGCCAGGCCCTGCCGCAGGATGGGTTCGGGGTCGGCGCCAATGGCCTCGGCCAGCGCCTGCAGGTGTTCCCGGCCGCTCAGCTGGCGGTCGCGCACGGACTCCAGCAACGCGTGGGCCAGCGGCGCCAGGCGGGCGAAGTGCACCTGCTGGTCGCCGCCGCGGCGGGCCAGCAGCAGCGTCGGCTGCTCTGGCGGCTGCCCGGGCAGGTGGCCGGGGCCCAGGTCGCTCACCGGCCAGGCGTAGGCCAGCGGCCAGGCCAGGGACGACAGCAGCGGCACGCCCTCCAGCAAGTCGCCCTGCGGGTCGTGGGCCGGCTCCCGGCTGTCGCTGAGCGACAGGGCGGTCTCCACCCATTCGTAGTGCGCCAGCTCGGCGGCCCAGGCCGGCGCGTCGATCCCGCGCTGTTCGAGGAAGGCGACGAACTCGCCGGCCAGCTCGGTGAACAGCGGCGTCCGGCAACGGTAGTCAGCGTAGAAGCGCTCCGTCAGCGCATGCCACTGGCTGTCGGCCAGGCTGGCGCGCAGCACCGGGAAGCTGCCGGCCAGCAACGACTGCACATTGCCCAGGAACAGCTGGCGATACACCGCCAGGCGCCGTGCCTCGATGCCCGGCGGCGGCGCGTTGCGCTGCGGGTCGCGGATGTGCCGGGCCAGTTGCAGTTGCTGCTCGCGCAGGGTCTCAGCCATGGCTCACCTCCCGCGGCGCGGCGGCCTGCTGCAGGGTGCGGATGCAGTCCACCTCCGCCAGCAGCTCGGCCAGCGGCGGGAAGTTGAAGTCGCGCTCCAGCAGCGTCGGCACCACGCCACAGCGGGCGTAGGCCTGCGCCAACAGGTGCCAGACCGGCTGCTGCACGCTGGCGCCGTGGGTATCGATCTTCAGGTCCGGCGCCTCGTCGTAGTGCCCCGCCACGTGGATGCAGGCCACCCGCTCGGCGGGCACCCGGGCCAGGAAGGCGGCGGCGTCGTAGCCGTGGTTGCAGGCGTTGACCACCAGGTTGTTGACGTCCAGCAGCAGGTCGCAGTCGGCTTCCGCCAGCACGGCCCGGAGGAAATCGATCTCGCTCAGCGCCTGGTAGGGCGCGGCGTAGTAGGAAATGTTCTCCACCGCGATGCGCCGCCCCAGCACGTCCTGGGCCTGGTGGATGCGCGCGGCGACGTGGTGCACCGCCTCGTCGGTGAAGGGCAGCGGCAGCAGGTCGTAGAGCTGGCCGTCGTCAGAGCAGTAGCTCAGGTGCTCGCTGAACAGGCCGACGCGGTGGCGGTCGAGGAACTGCCGGGTGCGCCGCAGCAGCTCGAGGTCCAGTGGCCCGGGGCCGCCGAGGGACAGCGACAGGCCGTGGCAGGCCAGCGGGAAGCGCTCGGCGAGCTGCGCCAGGCCCTCGCCATAGGCACCGCCGACGCCGATCCAGTTGTCCGGCGCGCATTCGAGGAAGTCCACGGCTTCGGCGGGCATCGCCAGCAGCTCGGGCAGCAGCGCGCGGCGCAGGCCGAGGCCGGCCCCGCGCGGTAGGGAATGGGCATTCATGGCAAGGCTCCACGGGGGAGGAATGCCCTCCCCGCAGGGAGGGCCGGATTGGCGGATGACTCAGTGGCGGTCGCCCTGGAGCCTGGCGAACAGGCCGGCCGGCATCGGCTTGCCGTGGGCCTCGAAGACGCTCTTCAGGTGCTGGTAGGCCTCGGCCTCGGAGATTAAGCCGTCGTGGTCGGCGTCGATCCTGTCGAAGTCGCCGGCGCGGTCCCTGGCCACGGCCAGGAACTCGTCGCGCGAGACCTTGCCGTCGTGGTCGCTGTCGGTACGCGAGAAGGAGGCGTCGCCGCACTTGCCCTCCCCGCACTTGCCTTCGGCCTGGGTCGCCTTGGCCTTGCCGGCGCCGCACTTGCCTTCGCCACACTTGCCCTCCCCGGCCTTTTCGGCGGCGGCGAGCTGGTAGCCCTGGGGCAGCGCCTCGACGGCGAAGGCCGAGGTGGCGAGGTTGGCGCCGCCCACCAGGGCGATGGCGAGCAGGCCGATGCGGGTCTTGGTCTGGATCGGGTTACGGGACATGGGTGTTTCTCCGATGCTGGGCGCTTGGCGCGCGGGTCTGGGTTCTGGTCGAACCCGGACGAGCGGGGGGCCGGCTTTCGAAGCCCGCCGGGTCTCTCGTCCGGGTGTGGCCATTTGGCCCGCGCCATGTATCGGCGACGTATCGGAGGGTGGCCGGGTTTGTATGCGTGCCTCGTGCAGGGGCTGGCGGGATACATTGGGATACAGCGCCAGGATGCCCAATGGCTCATGCGGCCGTAGGCCATCGCGGACGGAGTCCGCTCAGTTACCCACCCGTAGGAGCGGACCTTGTCCGCGATAGCCGGAGGTTCAGGTGCGATTCGCGGATGAGATCCGCTCCTGCACTGCCCCACCACGCCGTGCCCATGTAGGAGCGCGCCCTGCGCGCGATTTCGCGGGCAGGGCCCTACAGGTTTTCATGAGGTACCTGGCCCTACGGCGCCTCAGAAGTTGTAGCTCAGCGAAGCCGTCACGTTGCGCGACGGGCCGTAGAAGCCGGAACCCCCGCTGTACAGGCTCATCAGGTACTTGCGGTCGGTGACGTTGTTCAGGTTCAGCGACGTGCTCCAGTGCTTGTCGATGTCGTAGCTGGCCATCAGGTCCACCAGGGCGTAGGCGTTCTGCCGCACGCGGCTGTCGTCGTCGAGCTGGATGGCGCTCTGCCAGGCCACGCGGGTGCCGACCTTGGCCCGGGGCAGGCCCGGCAGTTGGTAGGTCAGGCTGCTGCGCAGGCTGTGGCTGGGCACGTACTGGCGCGCCTTGTGGCCGTCCGGGTCCTCGATGTGCACGTAGGTGTAGCCGCCCTGCAGTTGCAGGCCGGGGGCCAGTTGGCCGCTGGCTTCCAGTTCCACGCCATGGCTCTTGAAGTCCTCGCCGTTGTAGATGGTCTCGCCGCCGGGCAGGCTCTGGTCGGTGGCTTCGGCGACGTTGCGCTGGTCGGTCTTGAACAGCGCAGCCGACAGACTCAGCTGGTCGTCGAGCAGGCTGCCCTTGATGCCGGCCTCGTAGCTCTTGCCTTCCAGCGGGTCGAGCACCTTGCCCTGGGCATCCATGACGTACTGCGGGTTGAAGATCCTGGTGTAGCTGGCGTACAGCGAGTACCGCTCGTTCAGGTCGTAGACCACGCCGGTGTAGGGCGTCACCTCGCCATGGATGTGCACGTCGCGGGCGCTGCCGTAGTCGGTGCCGTCGCTGTCGACGCTGAGCATGCGCGCGCCGAGGATCCAGTGCAGCCGGTCGCCGAGGTTCAGGCGGGTGCCGGCGTAGACGCTCTTCTGCCGGTCGGTGAAGCGCGCCATCTCGATGGTGTCGTTGGTGTAGCTCAGGCTCGGCCTGGGTACGGCGCCACTCAGGGTCTGGCCCAGGTCGGCGTCCATGAACTCGTCTTCGTTGTTGTAGTAGCCACGGTCGCTGTGCCGCGAGCGGCCGTAGTCCACGCCCAGGGTCAGGTCGTGCTGGCGCCCGCCGAGGCTGAACGGGCCGCTCAGCTGGGCCTCGCCCAGCAGCTGCTTCTCGCCGGAATGGCTGTGGCTGGGGTCGGCCAGCCAGGGCGTGTCGGCGTCGTTGGCCATCAGGTAATACATGTTCGCCTGCTGGCTCTGGTCCACGCCGGTGACGTTGAGCTTGCCCTTCCAGCCGGCGCCGAAGTCGTGGGCCAGTTCGACGAAGGCGCGCTGGGTGTGCACGTCCCAGTAGGTCCAGTCCTGGCCGATGTTGGCGCCGCGGCGGCTGTAGTGGATCAGGTTGCCGGCGTAGTCGGTCAGCGGCAGCGCGCCCCAACTGCTGCCGTTGGAATTGCTCTTGTTGTCCGAGAAGCCGACGGTGAGGGTGTCCGCCGCCGAGAGGTCGAAGGCCAGCATGCCGCTGAGCACGTTCTTCTCGTGGGAGTAGCGGTCCAGGTAGGAATTGCCGGTTTCGTTGGCGTAGATGAAGCGGCCGCGCACGGTGCCCGAGTCGGTCAGCGGGCCGGCGGCGTCGAGGTCGACGCGGCGGGTGCCCCAGGAACCCACCGAGAGCTTCACCTGGGCCTGCGGCGTGTAGGTCGGGCGCTTGCGGATGAAGTTGACGGTGGCCGAGGGGTTGCCGGTGCCGCTCATCAGGCCGTTGGCGCCGTGGAGGATGTCCACCTGCTCGTACTCGGCCAGGTCCAGGTCGCCGCTGAGCAGGCCGGCGCTGAACGGCGAGCCGATGCCGTCGTACTCGAAGTTGTTGATGTCGAAGCCGCGGGAGGTGAAGTTGGTGCGGTCGGTCTCGTACTGCTCGACCGTCACCGAGGGCGCGCTGCGCAGCGCGTCCTTCACGCTGTTCATGTTGAAGTCGTCCAGTTGCTGGCGCGACAGCGTGGTGACGCCCTGGGGCGTTTCCCGCGGCGTCAGGCCCAGGCGCGTGGTGCTGCTGTCGCTCAGTTGCTGGTAGCCGCCCGGGGTGCCGGCAGCGCCGGCGCTCGCCTGGATCACCGTCTCGGGCATGGCCAGGGTGTCGCGGCCCTTGCCGAGCACGGTTTCGGCCGGCATCTGCAGCGCGGTGCCGGAATCCTCCAGCGCGTAGATGCCCGCGCCGCGCCGCACCGGTTGCAGACCGCTGCCGCGCAGCAGGCGCTGGAAGCCTTCGTCGACCCTGTAGCGGCCCTTCAGGCCCGGGCTGCTACGCCCGGCCAGCTTCGCCGGGTCGAACACCAGTTGCACCCCGGCGCGCGCGGCGAAACGGGCCAGCACGTCGCTCAGCGCGCCGGCGCCGATGGCGTAGTCGCGCGCGTCCTCTGCGGCCATGGCCACGGACGGGGCCAGGGCCAGGCCGGCGCAACCCAGGGCCGCGCCATGGATCGCCGCCGCCAGGGCCAGGTGGGTGATTCGACCGGTGCCGGAATGCCGTCGGTGCTTCGAAGCCATGCTCATTGCCATCCTTCAAGCCGCGCGTCGCGCGGGCTGCCCACCCCTCCCCACGAGGCGTGTTCAGCCTCTTTCCCGGACGAGACGGAAAAAGTGCTCAGGGGGACGTGAAATTGTTTCGCTAGCGGGCGGAAACCGTCACCCAGTAGCGGCTCAGGCGCGACACCCGCACCGGCAGCGTCAGCTCCAGGGCGTTGAGCGCCTGGTCGGTGTCCGC
The DNA here is from genome assembly GCF_900187975.1 of Pseudomonas delhiensis. Classification (GTDB taxonomy): domain Bacteria; phylum Pseudomonadota; class Gammaproteobacteria; order Pseudomonadales; family Pseudomonadaceae; genus Pseudomonas; species Pseudomonas delhiensis. Next base: position 25,318 of record NZ_FZPC01000038.1, read on the forward strand.
CACCGACAGCGCGCCGGAGACACGCACCCCGGCCACCTCCGGGTCGCAACGCAGCAAGCCGTGGCGATAGCGCCCCAGCTCCGCCAGCACCTCCACCAGCGGCTGGTCGCGGGCCACCAGCATGCCCTGCTCCCAGAGCGCGGCGCTGTCGTCCACCGCCGCGGTGCGCAGCACGCCGCGGGCGTCGAACCAGGCCTGCTGGCCGGCGGCCAGGCGCAGCACGGCGCCGGCATGCGGGCGAATCTCCACCTGGTGCGCGAACACCGCCACCTGGCACTGCTCGCCCAGCTGGCGCACGCTGAAACGCGTGCCCAGCGCCTCGACCACGCCCTGCCGGGCGTCGACCAGGAACGGTCGGCGCGGCGCCACGGGGTCGGCGTGGGTGGTCACCAGCACCTCGCCATTGCGCAGGCGCAGGCGGCGCGCCGTGGCGTCGAAACGAACGTCCAGCCCCGATGCCGTGTTGAGCACCACCTGGCTGCCGTCGGCCAGCGTCAGCGCCCTGCGTTCGCCGGTGCCGGTGCTGGCATCGGCCAGCCAGCCGTCCCAGGGGGCGCTGCGCGCCACCAGCCAGCCGGCCGGCGCGGCCATCAGCAGCGCGCCCAGCAGGCGCAGCGCGCGGCGCCGGCTCAGGCCCTTGAGCCCCTCCAGGCCATGCAGCGCCTGGCGGCCCAGTTCCGTGGGCACCGCGTCGAAGGTGCCGAACACCCGCTCGGCGCGCGCCCAGGCCTCGCGGTGCGCGTCGCTCTGCCCGCGCCAACGCTCGAAGGCCTGCCACTGCGCCTCGCCGGGGGCGTCGAAGCGCAGCGTCATGATCCACTCGGCCGCCTCTTCCAGCAGCCTGGCCGCGGGTGCGCCCCGGGCATCCCCGCGGCTCATGGGTCGCAGGCCGCCATGCAGGCCACCAGCGCCTTGTGGATGTGCCGGCGCACGGTGATCAGCGCCATGCCGGTGCGCTCGGCGATCTGCCGCAGGGTGAGTTCGTGGAACTGCGCCAGCAGGAACACCTCCCGCGTCTGGCTCGGCAGCCCGTCCAGCATCGCGTCGATGCGCAGCAGCGACTCGACGATCAGCCAGTGGGTTTCCGGCGCCGGCACCTGCGCCTCGGGCAGGTGCGCGATGGCCTCGCGGTAGGCGCGCTCCACGTCCTGGCGGCGCCACAGGTCGATGACCAGGCCCTTGGCCACCTGCACCAGGTAGCGCCGCGAATCGTCCGGCGGCGGCGTGCGCCCGGAGGTGAGGATGCGCAGGTAGGTGTCATGGGCGATGTCCGCCGCATCCGGGGCATTGCCCAGGCGCTGGCGCAACCAGCCGAACAGCCAGCCGTGATGGTCGCCGTAGAGGCGCTCCAGCGTGGCTGCCGGCGAAGCGTGGGACGAAGCGGGAAACATGCGCGGGCATCCTTGGCGGGACCGCCGGAAAGGCGAGAATGAGAAAGCGTCTCATTTTATTTCAACGCGACAGGTTTCCACAATGCGCGGCAACGCCCTGCCCCGGCACCGGGCTCAGCCCGGGCTGGCGATGGCCAGGACCAGCTGCATGTCGCTCAGCCCGGAGCGCGGATGCGCCTGCCGGCAGCGGCCAGGAGCATGGCGATCAGCAATGGGCTTGCGCGTTTCAAGGTGGGGGGTTCCGGCAGCGGGCAACCGCTCCTTTTACCCTGCCCTGGCGTTGGCGGCCATAGGCGCCCCCGGATTCTCCTGGCCTCACGCTGATCGACAGCACGGGCGCGGGGCGGGCAGGCTTTGATGCCATGTTGCGAAAACGAATGGAGGGTTTATGAGCAAAGCCGCCACCAGTGTCGCCAGCCAGGTCCGCAAGCTTGCCAAGGCTCACGAGGTCACCGCAGAGCGCGACGAAATGAGCCGCATGGCGATGACCATCACCCGTCTGGCCGGCGACGTGGTCGAACTGGACAGCGTTGAGCAGTTGCTCGTCAACCTGAAGAAGAAAGGCATTCTGAGCAAGACGGAAACGCTTGCACTCCAGGGGCGCTACCTCCAGGAAAAGAGGTGCTCGAAAAAGAAACTCAGTGCATGAGTTTCGATCCTTAGCCTGCTGGTGGCGGGGCGCAGGCTCACCGGGTTCTCCTGGCGCGAGGAAATCCTCGCCGGCGTGGCGAAGAAGATGCCCTACAACGCCGAAGAGGAAATGAAGCGGCGCGGCGCGCGCTACGAAAAGGCCCTGCTGCCGTTCGTGCCCAGGGTGGTGGTGGATGGCCGCCTGGTGACCGGCCAGAACCCGCAGTCGGCGAAAGCGACGGCGCTGCGGCTGGCCGAGCTGCTGCGCTAGGCGGCCGGCGCCGGCCTAGCCGCCCGGGCGCACGGCCAGCACGCTGCCCTCGACGTGCTCGATCAGGTGTTCGGTGGTGCTGCCGATCAGCCGGTCCACGGCCCGGCGGTGGATGCGGCCCATCACGGTCACGTCGATGGCGTTCTGCTCGACGAAGTTGGCGATGCCGCGCACCGCCGTGCCCATCAGGAAGTGGCGGCGCTCCTCGGGGACGCCGTACCGGTCCGCCAGGGCGAGGAAGGGCTTGTGCAGCGCGCCGCGCATCTCTTCGACCAGGTCGACCCAGGCCACGCCGCCCTCGCCGCCATTGGCCATGTAGGCCGGCATGCAGTCGTAGATGAACAGCAGGTGCAGCTCCGCGTTGCATTGCAGGGCCAGGCCATTGGCGGCCGAGATGACCCTGTCGTTGATGTCGCTGAGCTGGGTCTGCGGGTCGGACGGGTCGACCGCCGCGACTATCCGGCGCGGCAGGGGCTGGCGGATGTCGTTGACCAGCAGCAGCGGCGCCGGGCACTCCCGCAGCAGGTGCCAGTCCAGGGGGGTGACGAAGGAACGCTTGAGCGCCGGCTCGTGGCGCACGTCCTTGATCACCATGTCCGGCTGCAGCTCGCGGATGTCCTGGAGCATCTCCTCGCGCAGGTTGTCCGCCGCCACCACCGAGGCCGTGACCTCCAGCCCCCGCCCCCGCTGGGCCGCGCATTCGTTTTCCCAGGCTTGGCGCTGGGCCTGCAGCATGCTTTCGCGTGCCTGCTCCATGACCTTGCGGTCCAGCAGGAAGGTCGCGAAGGGCTGCACGTAGACGAGCACGTGAAGGGCCGCGTCGCAGGCCGATGCCAGGGCGAGCGCGCGCTGCAGGCCGGGAGAATGATGTTGCTCGGGGTGGGTCACGAACAGGAGCTTGCGTAGCTGACTCATATCGCACCTCGTGATTGTCCGGCCGCGCGCCGGAAGGCAGGGGCAACCGCTTCCGGCTCGATGGAAGCGCCACCAACGAGTTTCCGGCGCCCGGCAGGCGCAGGATTTGCGTTGGATCAAATTCGTCCATCGTCCGACGCGGGATGGTGGATGCCATGGCAGCCCCAGCCCATGGGCCCTGCCCCACTATTGCCCGGAGGCCCCATGGCGAACCCGAACGATGCGCAACGCCTGACCCTGTACGACGCCCGGGAGCTGGATGCGGTGCTCCTGGAAATGGCGCGCAGGGCCGCCCCGCTGCTGCCCCCGGGCGACAGCGCCCTGGTCGGCATCCTGCGGCGTGGCGAACCCCTGGCGCGGCGGCTGCAGGAACACCTGGTGCAGCACTGCGGGCACGCGCCGCTGCCCGTCCACGCCCTGAAGGTGAAACGCTACGCCGACGACCTGAGCCTGCTGCACCCGGAGACGGCGCTCACGGAAAACCCGCAACTGGCCGGCATGGACCTCGGCCACACCACGCTGCTGGTCGTGGACGACGTGCTCTACGAGGGGCACTCGCTACTGCGCGCCTGCGCGTACCTTGCGCAACTCGGCGCGCGCCACGTCCTGGCCGGCGTGCTGGTCGACCGCTGCGTGAGCCGCCAGCCGGTGCATGCCGACGTGGTGGGGGTGCATCTGCAGGTGGCGCCGGACGACATCGTCGAATGCAACGTGCCGCCCTACGAGGCGGAGCTGCGCATCGACGTGCTCCGCCATGGCCGGCGCCGCACCTGACGGACGCTAGGCTCCGCCCGCCTCCCGCTGCCAGGCCCGCTGCAGCAGGTCCACCACCTCGGCGTCGCTGGTCTGGGAGAAGTCCAGGTACCAGCGGCCGATGGCGCTGAACGGCTCCGGGGTGAACGGGCAGACCACCTCGTCGACCTCCTCGCGCAGCTCCGCCAGCACCTCCGCCGGCGCCACGGGAACGGCGACGACCATGCCCGCGGGCGCCTGGCGGCGTACCGCCCGCACGGCGGACAGCATGGTGGCGCCCGTGGCCAGGCCGTCGTCGACCAATATCACCTGCCGGCCACGCAGTTGCGGCACGGGCCGCTGCCCGCGGTAGGCGCGCTCGCGCCTGTGCAGCTCGGCGCTTTCCCGGCGCTCCACCGCCTCCAGGGCACGCGCGTCGACGCCATATGTCCGCAGCACGTCCTCATTCAGCACCCGCACGCCGCCGCTGGCGATGGCGCCCATGGCCAGTTCCGGGTACGAAGGCACGCCGAGCTTGCGCACGATCAGTAGGTCCAGGGCCACATCCAGTTCATTGGCCACCTCATAGCCGACTGGCACGCCACCGCGCGGCAGGGCCAGCACTATCGCCCCGGCGTCGCCCCGGCGGGCCTGCAGCAGCCGCGCCAGGGCCCGGCCGGCATCGGCGCGGTCGACGAAGGGAAGTCTTGCGTCAGTCATGGCAGCCACCTGCCCGGAGGGCCTAGTCATCCTCTTCGCGCTCGCCCTCTTCGCGCAGGTTCTGGAACCCCACCAGGCGCGAGAGGTCGCGCAGGTTGTCGGCCAGCACGCCGAGCACCAGGTCGCCGACGTGGTACTGGCTCATCAGCCGGGCGGCGGTCAGGATGGATACGCTGGGCGCCGCGATGACGACGTCGCGGTTGCAGTATTCGCCGATGGCCATGGTGCGTCTCCTGTGCGGGCAAGCGGGCATTCGCTTGCCTTGCACCATGGGCGCGGCGCAACGGGCTCACCTTGATCTCGATCAGATTGGCGCCGCCCCCGGCCCCGCGCCCCGGCCAGCGGATGAACGGCCCGGTCAGCGCGCTGCGCCTTCCTGCTGCGCCTCCAGGCCGCTCATCCGGCACAGGCCCTGGCGGTCCAGCAGGCGCACTTCGCGGCCGTGGCACTCGATCAGGCCGCTCTGGACGAAACGGGTGAACAGGCGGCTGACCGTCTCCATGGTGAGGTCCAGGTAGTTGCCGATGTCGCCGCGGCTCATCGGCAGGGTGAAGCGCTCCTGCGACAGGCCGCGCTGGTGGTAGCGGGCCGACAGGCCGAGGAGGAAGCCGGCCAGGCGCTGTTCGGCGCGCTCGCGGCTGCAGCGGATGTGCGCATGCTCGCCCTGGATGCTCTGGCTGAGGATGTGCAGCAGCTGGTGGCGCAGGCCGGGGATGCGCCCGGACAGGTCCTCCAGCTGTTCCAGGCCGATGCTGCACACCATGGAGATTTCCAGCGCCACCGCATAGCCCGGGAAGCGTGGCGAACCGATGGCGTCCAGCCCCAGCATCTCGCCGGGCAGCACGAAGCCGGTCACCTGCTCGCCGCCGCCGGCATCGAGCAGGTAGCTCTTCAGCGCCCCGGAGCGCACGGCGAACACGTGCTGCATCGGCTCGTCGGCGCGGAACAGGTACTCGCCCTTCTGCAGCGGGCGGCTGCGCCGGACGATGCGGTCCAGCGCCTCGACTTCGCCGTCGCTGAGGCTGGCCGGCAGGCACAGGCGGCTCAGCGAGCACGCCTGGCAGTTGACCTGCGGGCGCGGCGTGGAGCGATGAGCGTCGGACATGGCAGCGCCTCCGACAGGAAGGGGATTTTCCCACTATAGCCGCTTCGCCATGCCGCGCTCCGCCCTTCGACGAAGGGGCGCGCCTGCCGCCAGGCGCGCCCGGGTGCATCAATCGCCGTTCTTCACCGGGATGACTTTCTCCGGATGGACCGCCTCGGCGCGCTTGGGCAGGTGCACCTGCAGCACGCCCCTGGAGAACTGCGCGTGGACCTTCTCGGGGTCGACCTCCCGGGGCAGCCGGAATACCCGCTCGAAACTGCCGTAGTGGCGCTCCGACAGGTGGTACTCCTTGCGCTGCTCGTCCTTCTCTTCCTTCTTCTCGCCCTTGATGACCAGGTTGCCGTTGGCCAGCTTGACCTCGATGTCCTTCTCATCCATGCCGGGCAGCTCGGCGCTGATGCGGTATTCCTCGGCCTGCTCGCTGACGTCCACCGCGGGCAGGCCGCGGGCGAAGGGCTCGCGCCGCCAGAACGGCTCCACGTCGAAGGCGCTGTGGCCGAAGGGCAGGCGCAGCGGCGCGCGGCCGAAGTCGTCGAACAGGCTGTCGATCTGCCGTCGCAGGGTGTCGAAGGGCCCGGCAGCGGGGGCTGGCGCCTTGGCGCCCTGGTTGGCGGACGGCGTGATGGGGACTTGCTTGGCGGGATCGGACATGGGGAATTCCTCCGCAAGATGAAAACGCCTCGGAAATGGGGCGAATCGATTCTGCGACTGCCGCGGGCGCTGTCCTTGATCCCGGTCAAAACGCCGGCCGGGGCCCCCGCGGCGCAGAACTTGATGGCGGTCAAGGCGGCACGGCCCGCGGCGCCTAGCCTGGACCGGGAAGCCACGCGTCATCGACCTCGGCAAGGGGGCGCGCAATGGAACGGGTAAGGCTACTGGAGGTGCTTTGCGTGCCGGGCACGGGGCAATGCCTGCGCCTGGCGCTCGAAGATGATGAAGGCGGCGCCGTCATTCCCGGCCAGTATTGCCTGCTGGGCGTCCATGGCGGGGCGCTGCAGCCGTACAGCTACATCAGCCTGCCGGAGCACTTCGGCCCCTTCATCGTCAGCGCCGGCCATCCCGGCCGGTTCGACGCCGCGGCTGGCTGGCTGGACTACCGGGGCCCGCTGGGCATCGGCTGGCCCCTGCCCCTGCGCGCCGGCCGGGTGCTGGTACTGGCCAGCGGCGGCGGCCTGCTGTCGGTGGCGGCGGCGATCGACGAACTGGCCTGCTGGATGCCCGGGCTGCACCTGGACCTGATCGCGGATGCGGCCAGCCTGGCGGGCCTGCCCGAGGAGTGCCGCCGCTGGCTGCACTCCCTGGGCCTGCTCGACGAGAAGGTCCACGGGGCCTGCCTGCTGGAGCGCCTGCACCGGCAGTTGCTGGAGCCGCTGCCCGACGTGGTGTTCTGCGCCACCGCCGACTTCCTCGGCCGCAGCGCGGCACAGGCCTGCGTGCGCAGCGGGGTACCGGCAACGCGCATCTGGCTGCGCAGTGAGCGCCTGCTGTCGCCGCCCCCCGGGCAGGCGCCCGCGGAAGGGCCGGTGGTCCGTTTCGACCGGCTGCCGGCCCCTCTGCGCCACCGTTCTTGATGCGCATCAAAGTGCCCCCGCCCACCCCGGCCCAGGCTCACACCACCCAGCCCGCGCCCGGCGCGCGGGCGCCGCTGCGGAGACTGCCATGAACGCCTATTCGCGCCTGCTCCTGATCTGCGACACCCACCTGCACTATTCCGCCGCCATGGCCCGCGCCCAGGCCCTGGCCGGCTCCGCCGGCGCCAGCCTGCACATGCTGATGCCGGAGAGCCTGGCGCCGGCCCTGAACACCCTCGACCACGAGCTGCAGCAACGCGCCCGACAGGCGATCCAGGCGCACCACCAGGGCTGGCTCGACGACCAGGTGGCGTTGCTGCGCGGCCGCGGCATCGAGGCCAGCGCCGAGGCGATCTGGAGCGACGACCCGCTGCAGGAGATCCTGCGCCTGGCGCGCGAGCGCGGTTTCGACCTGCTGGTCAAGGACGTGCACTACGAAACGGCCGTCAGCCGCGCGCTGATGACGCCGCTGGACTGGCAACTGCTGCGCCAGTGCCCGGTGCCGCTGCACCTGGTGAGCCACGCCGAGCATCCGCTGCCGCGCAAGGTGGCGGCGGCGCTGGACCTGTCCCAGGACGACACCCGGGTCGACGAGCTGAACGCGCGCATCGTCGAGTCGGCCCAGCAACTGGCGCGGCAATGCGATGCCGAGCTGCACCTGCTGCAGGCCTACGACCTGAGCAGCAGCTTCCTCGCCTATGCCGTGGGGCCGGTGGCCTGGACCAGCGAGATCCAGGAACAGATGAGCGGCCGCGCCACCGAGCGCATGCAGCGCCTGGGCGAGCGCTTCGGCATCGAGCAGAAGTGCCTGCACCTGATCAAGGGCGCGGCCAACCGGGTCATCGCCGAGTTCGCCGACGACTACCGGATCGACGTCGTGGTCATGGGCACCCTCTACCACGCCGGGCTGGCGAAGATCGTCGGCAGCACCACCGAGCAGGCGCTGTACCAGGTGCATTCCAGCATCCTCGCGATACGCCCCTGAACACCAGGCGCATGGCCGCCCCGCGTGGGCGGCCGAGCGGGCCCTGGGCGCACTGGCCGCGGGCCCGCTGGCACGCTCAGTCGGCCCGGCGCTGCGCCTGGCGTTTCTCGGCGTCGCGGCGTTGCGCCTCGGCCAGCACGTGGGGCGCGACGATGCGCTGCTGCAGGCGTGCCAGGTAATCCCGGGCCTGCTCCGCGCCCTGGAAGGGCACGCGGACCTTGTCCAGCTGGACGTAGCAGCGCCCGTCGCTGGTGCACAGCAATTGGATGCGCATGGCTGCCTCCCCGCCTCAGGTCGCCGGCTGCAGTTGCAGGGTGTGGACCGTCTGCGTCGGGTCGTCCGGGTCCTGGTGGCTGCTGAAGCCGAGGAAGCGCACCAGCTCGTGCATCGGGGCGTTGGCCGCCGAATCGATCGAGTACATCTGCGTCATGCCGTTGCGCCGGGCGGTCTCGATCAGGTGACGCATCAGCGCCGCCGCCAGGCCGCGGTGCCGCCAATCGTCGGCCACCGTCACCGCGCACTCGCACTGGCCGGCGTTGGCGCCCCGGGCGTAGCGGCTGACGCCCACCTCCGCCAGCTCGCCATCCTGGTGCACCAGGGCGACGTAGGCGACGCTGTCGTGGAAGTCCACCGCCATCAACTGGTCGAGCAGCGCCGGGCTGACCTCGCGCATGCTGCAGAGGAAGCGGAAGTGCCGCGCTTCCGGCGACAGCCGGGCGATGAAGTCCGCCTCGCGCTGGCGGTCCTCCGCGCGCAACGGCCGGATCAGCACGTGGCTGCCGTCGGGCAGGGCCTCCACCCAGTGCTCGTCGGTGGCTTGGGTGGGCTGTGAAGGCTGGGCGATGGGCATGGAAACCTCCTGGCGTGGCGCCGGCATGGGAAGGAACCGCCGGGTCACTTGTACGCCGCGGGGCGAACGGAAGTTTGACCCCGATCAAATCACACCGACGCCGCCGCCCCCGGCGGTCGAACGGTCCCCCCCTGCCCCACCTGCCGCCTGCCGCCTGAAGCCTGAAGCCTGAAGCCTGCGGAAAATGGATAGAACGCCCCCCGCCCTACGGACGAAACTAGCCCCGCGGCCAGGCAGCGGCACGCTGCCGGCGCACCCACCAGAACCCATGGACCATCCGAGGCTTGTATGAGCACCCCCGCCGAGCAACTGGAGCAACGGCTGAAGCAACAGAAAATCACCGAAGTCGAATGCGTGGTCAGCGACCTGACCGGCATCGCCCGCGGCAAGATTTCCCCCACCAACAAGTTCCTCGGCGAAGGGGGCATGCGGCTCCCGGAAAGTGTGTTGCTGCAGACCGTCACCGGCGATTTCGTCGATGACGACGTCTATTACGACCTGCTGGACGAAGCCGACATCGACATGGTCTGCAAACCCGACCCGAACGCCATCTTCCTGGTGCCCTGGGCGCTGGAACCGACCGCGATGGTCATCCACGACACCTTCGACAAGTACGGCAACCCCATCGAGCTGTCGCCGCGCAACGTGCTCAAGCGCGTCCTCGGGCTCTATGCGGACAAGGGCTGGAGCCCGGTGGTGGCGCCGGAGATGGAGTTCTACCTGACCAAGCGCAGCAGCGACCCGGACTTCCCCCTGGAGGCCCCGGTAGGCCGCTCGGGCCGCGCCGAGAGCGGCCGGCAGAGCTTCTCCATCGACGCCGCCAACGAATTCGACCCGCTGTTCGAGGACGTCTACGACTGGTGCGAGCTGCAGGGCCTGGACCTGGACACGCTGATCCACGAGGACGGCCCGGCGCAGATGGAGATCAACTTCCGCCACGGCGACGCGCTGAGCCTGGCCGACCAGATCACCGTGTTCAAGCGCACCATGCGCGAGGCCGCGCTCAAGCACGACGTGAGCGCCACCTTCATGGCCAAGCCGATCACCGACGAGCCGGGCAGCGCCATGCACATCCACCAGAGCGTGCTGGACATCGCCACCGGCAGGAACATCTTCGCCAACGAGGACGGCTCCATGAGCGAGCTGTTCCGGCACTTCATCGGCGGCCTGCAGAAGTACATCCCCAAGGTGCTGCCGATGTTCGCGCCGAACGTGAACTCCTTCCGCCGCTTCCTGCCGGACACCTCCGCGCCGGTGAACGTCGAGTGGGGCGAAGAGAACCGCACCGTGGGCCTGCGCGTGCCGGCCGCCCCGCCCGCGGCCATGCGCGTGGAGAACCGCCTGCCCGGCGCCGATGCCAACCCCTACCTGGCGCTGGCCGCCAGCCTGCTCTGCGGCTACCTGGGCATGCTCGAGCGGCTCGAGCCCAGCGCCCCGGTGCAGGGGCGCGCCTACGAGCGCCGCAACCTGCGCCTGCCGATCACCATCGAGGACGCCCTGGCGCAGATGGAAGACTGCGAGGTGCTCGGCGAATACCTGGGCCGCAAGTTCGTCCAGGGCTACGTCGCGGTGAAACGCACCGAGCACGAGAACTACAAGCGCGTGATCAGCTCCTGGGAGCGCGAGTTCCTGCTGCTGAGCGTCTGATCCGCCCTTCACGTCGATCACAACAACAATTCAGGAGCCGTCATGAGACTGCTGCGCTACCTTGCGCCCTTCGCCCTGGCCACGCTGGCCGCGGGCGCCCACGCCGAACCGACCGTCAGCGTCTACAACTGGACCGACTACATCGCCCCCGACACCCTCGGCGGCTTCCAGAAGGCCACCGGCATCAAGCCGGTCTACGACGTCTTCGACTCCAACGAGACCCTGGAAGGCAAGCTGCTGGCCGGCCGTTCCGGCTACGACGTGGTGGTGCCCTCCAACCACTTCCTCACCCGCCAGGTGCAGGCCGGGGTGTTCCTGGAGCTGGACCGCAGCAAGCTGCCGAACTGGCAGCACCTGGACCCGAAACTGCTCAAGCTGCTGGAGCAGAACGACCCGGGCAACAAGCACTCGGTGCCCTACCTGTGGGGCACCAACGGCATCGGCTACAACGTCGCCAAGGTCAAGCAGGTGCTGGGCGTCGACCGCATCGACTCCTGGTCGGCGCTGTTCGAGCCGGAGAACATCAGGAAGCTCAGCACGTGCGGCGTCGCCTTCATGGACTCGCCCGACGAGATGATCCCCTCGGTGCTCAACTACCTGGGCCTGGACCCCAACAGCACCAACCCGGCGGACTATCCCAAGGCCGAGGCCAAGCTGGTGGCGGTGCGCCCCTACGTCACCTACTTCCATTCCTCGAAGTACATCTCGGACCTGGCCAACGGCAACATCTGCGTGGCCTTCGGCTACTCCGGCGACGTATTCCAGGCCGCGGCGCGGGCCAAGGAAGCCGGGAACGGCATCGAGATCGCCTACGCCATTCCCAAGGAAGGCGCCAACCTGTGGTTCGACCTGATGGCCATTCCCTCGGACGCGACCCACCCCGAACAGGCCCTGGCGTTCATCAACTACATCCTCGACCCGAAGGTGATCGCCGGCATCAGCGAGTACGTCGGCTACCCGAGCGCCAACGGCGACGCCAAGGCGCTGCTGCCTGCCCGGATGCAGAACGACCCCGAGGTCTACCCGAGCCAGGAAGTGCTCGACAAGCTGTACATCGCCAAGGCGCCGCCGCCCAGGATCATGCGCCTGATGACCCGCAGCTGGAGCAAGATCAAGTTCAACCAATGAAGCGAGAGCGAGCCATGCGCCACACCGACGAGCAGGTCGCGTCCTACTATGCCGCGACCGCCCGGGACAAACAGCCGTACCCCTCGCTGGAAGGGGACGTCCGCGCGGACGTCTGCGTCGTCGGCGGCGGGCTCACCGGCGTCAACACCGCCCTGGAGCTGGCCCAGCGCGGCCACTCCGTGGTGCTGCTGGAGGCCCGGCGCATCGGCTGGGGCGCCAGCGGGCGCAACGGCGGCCAGCTGATCCGCGGCATCGGCCACGACGTCAGCGGCTTCGCCAGGTACGTCGGTGATGAAGGGGTGCGCTACCTGGAGCGGGCCGGGATCGACTCGGTGGCCCTGGTCGCCGAGCGCATCCGCGACCTGAACATCGAATGCGACCTGCGCTGGGGCTTCTGCGAGCTGGCCAACACCCCGGCCCAGTTCGCCGCCATGGCCGAGGAGCAGCAAGCCCTGAACGCGTCCGGCTACCCGCACCAGACCCGCCTCGTCGAGGCGAGCCGCATCCACGAGGTGGTGGCCAGCGACCAGTACGCCGGCGGCCTGGTGGACATGGGCTCGGGGCACCTGCACCCGCTGGACCTGGTGCGCGCCGAGGCCCGCGCGGCAGCCGCCCTCGGCGCCAGGGTCTTCGAGCGCAGCCCCGCCCTGCGCATCGAGCATGGCAGGCAGGTGGTGGTGCACTGCGCACAAGGCCGGGTGCTGGCCGACAACCTGGTGCTCGGCTGCAATGCGCACCTCGACGACCTGGAACCGCGTCTGACCGGCAAGGTGCTGCCCGCCGGCAGCTACGTGGTGGCCAGCGAGCCGCTGCCCGAGGCGCTGGCGGCGCAGCTGATCCCGCAGAACATGGCGCTGTGCGACCAGAAGGTGGGGCTGGACTACTACCGCCTGACGGCCGACCGCCGCCTGCTGTTCGGCGGCGCCTGCCACTATTCCGGGCGCGACCCGAAGGACATCGGCGCCTACATGCGGCCGAAGGTGCTCAAGGTGTTCCCGCAGCTGGCGGACGTGAGGCTCGACTACCAGTGGGGCGGCATGATCGGCATCACCGCCAACCGCTTCCCCCAGGTCGGGCGGCTCAAGGCACAGCCGAACGTGTTCTTCGCCCAGGGCTACTCCGGCCACGGGCTGAACGTCACGCACTGGTCGGCGAAGCTGCTGGCGGAAGCCATCCACACCGGCCACAGCCAGGGCCTGGACCTGTTCAGCGCGGTGCCGCACCTGACCTTCCCCGGCGGCCAGCTGCTGCGCTCGCCGCTGCTGGCCCTGGGCATGGCCTGGTACCGGCTGCGCGAGATGCTGGGCTGAGGACGCGCCGAAATGCTCTTCGTAGGATGGGTTGAGCGAAGCGATACCCATCCTACGAAAAGCGCCCCGGCGCGGTGGGCAAGACAGCTGCTCCATGCTCCGTAGGGCGCATAACCGTTCGCGGTTATCCGCCGCAGGCCGAAACGCCGATACCCAGGGTTAACGGTACTAAGGCCGTGCCCCCTGCCGGACAGTGGCCCTGGGGTACTCGCCGAACAGCGCGTGGTAGGACTGGGAGAAGCGCCCCAGGTGCCAGAACGACCACTTCATGGCCACCTCGGCGACGCTCACGCCCGACTCGGCGGCGCCCAGCAGGTCGCGGCGGGCGGCGTTCAGGCGGCGGTTGCGCAGCCAGACGATGGGCGGCATGCCGGCGTAGCGCAGGAAGGATTGCTGCAGGGTGCGCGGCGAGACGCCCGCCTTCGCGGCCAGCTCGGCCATCGCGAAGTTCTCCTCGGGGCAGTCGTTCACCAGGTCCCGGACGCGCTGCACCACGCGCTTGGCCTGGACGATGGAGCGCGCGCGGTGCTCGTCGCCGGCCGGCGCCTCGCAGAGCAGGGAGAAGCAGTTGGCGACTATGGACTGCGCCACGCCGGGGGCGTCCACCGGCTGCGCCCCGGCGCCCGCGCCGGTGAGCATGCTGCTCAGCGAAGCCGCCAGCGCGCGGCAGCCGTCGGAGCGCAGGGGCGTCAGCACCAGGTCGGCGAAGTCGTCAAGCGCCTGGTCCCACTGCCCCGCCTGCTTGATCACCACCGCCACCTCGCGGTAGTTCTCCGGCGTGACCCAGGCGTTGCGCGTCTCGCCATCGAGCAGGTAGAGGCTGTTCTCCGACATGTCGAAGCTGAACACCAGCGCGCCGGGCGGCGCATGGAACTCCTGCTCCACGCGCAGGTTCATCTGCTCCTCGTAGAGCTCGATGCCCTCGACCTCGGCATGCAGGATGCGCCCGGCGAACCGCCCGGCGGACATCTGCGTGTACTGCTGCTCCCAACCCGGAATGGCTATCCGCTGCTGATCGACTTCCTGCGCTTCGACAACCCTGATCACCATACCCGGAGCCTGTGTTCTTCTTAGGCCGCGAAGGCTACCAATGGCCGCGAACGCGACGCAAGCGGCAACCCCGGCCGGCGGCCCGGGATGGCTTCCCTGCGGGTCCGCCGACGCCTCAGGGTTGCCGGGGCGCCGCCGGCAGCGCCGCGCCCAGGCGGTAGAACACCCCGCCGGCGACGACGAAGGCGCCCAGCATCACGAACATCCAGTGCGCCGGCAGGCTCGCCAGCACCCAGCCGCAGAGCACCGGCCCCAGGGCGCCGCCGAGGTTGGAGAGGTTCTGCGCGCCGTAGTACATGCCGCGCAGCCGCAGCGGGGCGATGCGGTCGATGAACATGTATTCGGCGGGGAACACGATGATCTCGCCCAGGGTGAACACAGCCATCGCCAGCACCCAGTGCAGCACGCTGGTGGACAGCGCGAAGCCGATCACCCCGGCCAGGAACAGCGCCAGCCCGGCCAGCAGCCAGGTCTCCAGGCGGCGCTCGTCGATGCGCCGGCCCAGCGGATATTGCAGGGCGATCACCACCAGGGCGTTGACCGCCACCACGCTGCTGATGACCTCGTAGGCCGCCTCGGCGCTGCGGGTGGTGACCAGGTACTGCGAGAGGTAGGCGGTGAACTGGCCGAACACCACCGCGCTGAGCACGCCGCCGAGGGTGAAGCAGACCAGGCGCCGGTCATCCAGCAGCACGCGGCCCAGGGCGAGGAAGGCCACCGGCGCCTGCCCGGTCGGGGCCGGGCGCTGGCTGCGCTCGCCATGGACCAGGTAGAGCAGCAGGAAGCCGCCGCCGAGCAGCGCGGAGACCACGAACGGCAGCTTCGGCGCCCAGTGGGCCAGCCCGGCGCCGAGGAAGGGGCCGACGGCATAGCCGATGTTGATGAAGGTGTAGCGGATGGAAAAGGCGCGGCCCTGTTCCTGCGCCGGCAGCAGGCGGCCGAAGCTCGCCTTCACCACCACGTCCACCGCCGAGTAGGCGAAGTTGAAGGCCACCAGGAAGCCGAAGAACAGCCAGAGGTCGGCGGCCAGGCACATGCCGACGAAGCCGGCGATGAAACACGCGGTATAGCCCAGGATGAGCCCGCGGCTGGAGAGGCGGTCGGTCAGGTAGCCGCCGTACAGGCTCAGCACGGAGCCGGCGATCAGCGCGCCGCCGACGATGACGCCGATGCGGGCGATCGGCAGGCCGAAGGTCGAGGACAGGTAGACCACCAGGAACGGCAGGCTGATGGCCCGCCCCAGGGTCAGGACGAAGGTGGCGCAGAACAGCAGGTTCACCGACCGCGGGTAACGCTTGAGTGCAGCGAGCATCCCTGTTCACTCGGCTGGGGAGGACAACCGCCTCAGCCTAGCACAGGGCGCCGGCGCCCCGTGCGTTCGGCCCGGCTCGGCGCCGGGCCGTGTGGCTCAGGCCTTGGTTGCCGCCAGGTAGGCGCCCAGGCGCCGGCCCATTTCCTCGCCGAGGGCCTGCAGGCCGCTCATGGGGCGGACCATGACTTCGAACTCGACGATGCGGCCCTGCTCGTCGAAGCGGATCATGTCGATGCCCTTGAGTTCGCGGCCGTTGACCTTGGCGCTGAACTCCAGCACCACGCTCAGGCCGTCGGCGGTGGCCAGCTCGCGGTGGTAGGTGAAGTCGGCGAAGACCTGCAGCACGGTGTTGAGGATGGTCGCCGCCACCTTCGCCCCCGGGTAGGGCGTGTGGGCCATGGGCGAGCGGAACACCACGTCCTCGGCCAGTAGCTCGGGCAGCGCGCCGAGGTCGCGCCGCTCGATCATGCGGTGCCAGTGCTGGAGGGAAGCGGCAGCCTGGGGGTGCAGTTGCAATTCGCTCATCATCGGTTCCTCTGTCTTCTTGTAGTGGAGAACCATCCGGCAGCGCCGGACGCCGTGGTCAGAGGAACCATAAGACCGGCCCCGGCGCGGCTCAATGATCGGAAATGACAGACCTATGACCCGGGCGCACAGCGCCTCAGTGGGTGACCGGCGTCACCAGGTAGCTCAGCAGCTGCTCGTCGTCGACCGGTTCGATGGGCCGCGCCGGCCGTGGCAGTTCGGCCAGCACCGCCTGCCAGAAGGCCCGGGCCGTTTCGTCCTGGCGGTAGAAGTGCACCAGCCAGGCGCCCTCCCCGCGGGTCAGCACCTGGGTCGCCACGGCGCGGCCGATGCCCTGGTGGCGGTACTTCTTCAGGATGAACAGGTCGGCCAGCTCCAGGGCGTCGATGCCCGGCAGTTCGCTGCGCTCGATGAGCACGAAGCCGGCGATGAAGCCGTCGACCAGCACCAGCTCGGCGCTCCACTGCGGCGCCTGCCAGTAGCGCGCCAGGTGTTCCTCGTGGATGTAGAAGCGGCCGTCGGCCTCGACGTCCTCCTGCTCCCAGTCCGAGGACTCGTAGGCATAGAACTGGTAGAGGTTGCGGACCAGCTCGCTGTGTTCGGGGCCGGTACGCACCAGCTCGACGGTGGCGGTGCTCATGGGCGGTGCTCGCGGATGGCGGTCATGGGAAAGCTCGGTATGGGGCGGCGGGCGCGCATTCTTCCCCAAAGCGCGCGCCGGTGCCAGCGCAAGGCACCGGACACGGGCCCCGCTTCCCCTCTAGACTAGGCGTTTTCCATCCGCCAGGAGGCGCCATGTCGCAAGCCAGCTACCAGTTCACCCCGGGCGCCGATCCCCAGGCCCGGGCCGTCGTGGAGGAAGGCCTGCGCGCCTACAACGTCGAGCAGATGGGCGAGGCCTACGGCTACGAGGGCTTCGAGCTGTACGCCCGCGACGCCGGGGGCCGGGTGGTGGGCGGGATGTTCGGGCATTCGGGGATGGGGTGGTTGTACGTGGACTACCTGTGGCTGGATGCGAGGCAGCGCGGTGCCGGGCTGGGTGCGCAGTTGCTGGCGCTGGCCGAGGAGCAAGCGCGGCGTCGCGGCTGCGTGGGGGTGTTCCTCTATACCTACAGCTTCCAGGCGCCGGAGTTCTATCGGAAGCAGGGGTTCGAGCCGATGGGGGTGCTGGAGGATTGCCCGCCGGGGCATCAGCGGTTTTATTTGAAGAAGCGGTTGGCAGAGACGTAGAACGGGGGCGGAGCGATAACCATCTCCGGGGTGGTGCTCGTCCGGAGTTCTGGTGTGTTGGTTCGAGGCCGCCCCTCTCCCCAGCCCTCTCCCTTCAGGGAGAGGGCTGGGGAGAGGGCGCTCTTCGGGGCAAAACACCATGCCAGTTCCGGAAACTCCATTCGCGAGCAAGCTCGCTCCTACAAATGCGCCGAACCCCTCAACCACCGACAAACTCCCGCCCCTCCACCCCCTCGAACACCCCCAGCAAATCCAGCACCGTGCTCTCCAGGTAATCCCCCGCCCGGTACGCAGGCTTCACCCCGTCCCACCCCGCGACCACCGCCTGCGGCCGTTCGACGAAGCGCCCTACCAGCTCGAACCCGGCGTCCAGCACCGCCACCACCGGGATGGCGATGCGCTCCAGGCCCAGGCGCTGCCGCAGGTCGTCCTCGGCGCGGCCCTTGGAGATCACCGCCAGGTCGATGCGCGGCTGCCGGCGGCACAGCCAGTCCAGCGCGGTGACGTTGAGCTGGCAGTCCGGGCACCACACCTCGCCGGCCACCAGCAGGTGGTAGCGGCCCTGCACCGCGGCCAGGCGTTCGCCGGTGGCCGCGCCGATCAGGCCCGGTTCGTCGAGCCTGCGCTGCACCACCCGCACCGCGGCGATCTCCGCCGGCAGGCCGTGGGCGACGAAGGCGTCGAAGTTTTCGCCGATGGCGAAGAGTTCCTGGTAGCTGGCCATGGCGGGCCCCTCGTTGATGGTCGACCGGGGCATCCCAGCAGAAATGGCCGGCGGCGGCAATCTCACTGTTTCAGCGGGGTCAGCACCGGGGCCTGCTCGTCCAGCAGCATCCACACCAGCAGCCTGGCCGGCTGCGTGGCGCTGGCGTTGCGCGAGACCAGGTGCGGCGTGTTGGCCGCCTCGTACCAGGACTGGCCGGCCTTGTAGGTCACCGGCGCCTGGCCCTGCAGCTGCGACACCACCGCGCCCTCCAGCACGTAGGCGAACACCGCGCCGGCATGCACGTGGGGCCCCGACGCCTCGCCGGGCTTGTAGCCGACCTCGATCAGCAGGCCCTTCTTGCCGGGGGCGTCGGGCAGCGCGTGTTCCTGCAGGGTGGCGATCTTCTCGTGGCCGCCGGCAAGGGCCAGCGCGGGCAGCGCCAGCACCAGGGCCAGGCAGGCGAGCGGCAGGTGGCGGGGGTTGCGGATGGACATGGGACGGCTCCTCGGGCCACGGGCCCCTTGGGTTGTGCCCCCAAGCTACCCCGGCCCCGGGGCCGGCCCAAGGGCCAATCGCGGCGAAGTTCGCCAGTCCACTGCCCTGCCCTAGCCGATGAACAGCCGGTACGCCGGGTTCTCGCTCTCGTCCCAGTAGCGGTAGCCGATGGCGTCCAGCACCGCGCCCAGCTCGCCACGCTCGTGCTCGGGCACCTGCAGGCCGGCCAGCACGCGGCCGTCGGCGGCGCCGTGGTTGCGGTAGTGGAACAGGCTGATGTTCCAGCGCCCGCCGAGCTTGCTGAGGAAGTTGAACAGCGCCCCCGGCCGCTCGGGGAACTCGAAGCGGAACAGCCGCTCCTGCTCCACCTGCGGCGCGCGGCCACCGACCATGTGGCGGATGTGCAGCTTGGCGGCCTCGTTGTCGGTCAGGTCCAGCACCGGGAAGCCCTGCTCGCGCAGGCGCTCCACCAGGGCCGGGCGCGGGTCGTTCTGCGGGTGGGTCTGGATGCCGACGAAGATCTGCGCTTCCTCGCTGCGGTCGTAGCGGTAGTTGAACTCGGTGATCTGGCGCTTGCCCACCGCCTCGCAGAAGGCCTTGAAGCTGCCCGGGCGCTCGGGGATGGTCACCGCCAGGATGGCCTCGCGGCGCTCGCCCAACTCGGCGCGCTCGGCCACGTGGCGCAGGCGGTCGAAGTTGATGTTGGCGCCGGAATCGATGGCCACCAGGGTCTGCCCCGCCGCGTCGTCGCGCTCGACGTAGCGCTTGATCCCGGCCACCGCCAGGGCGCCGGCGGGTTCGGTGATGGAACGGGTGTCGTCGTAGATGTCCTTGATCGCCGCGCAGATTTCGTCGCTGCTGACGGTGATCACCTCGTCCACGTAATGGCGGCACACCTCGAAGTTGTGCGCGCCTATCTGCGCCACCGCCACGCCGTCGGCGAAGATGCCCACCTGCGGCAGCACCACGCGCTCGCCGGCCACCAGGGCGGCCTGCAGGCAGTTGGAGTCGTCCGGCTCGACGCCGATGACCTTCACCTCCGGGCGCAGGTACTTCACGTAGGCGGCGATGCCGGCGATCAGGCTGCCGCCGCCCACCGGCACGAAGATGGCGTCCAGGCGCCCCGGGTGCTGGCGGAGGATTTCCATGGCCACGGTGCCCTGGCCGGCGATCACGTCCGGGTCGTCGTAGGGCGGCACGAAGGTATAGCCGTGGGCCTCGGCCAGTTGCAGGGCGTGGGCCAGGGCCTCGGGGAAGGCGTCGCCGTGCAATACCACCTCGCCGCCGCGGGACAGCACGCCCTGGACCTTCAGTTCGGGGGTGGTGCGCGGCATGACGATGGTCGCGCTCACGCCCAGTTCCTTCGCCGCCAGCGCCAGGCCCTGGGCGTGGTTGCCGGCCGAGGCGGCGATCACCCCGCGCGCCCGCTCCGCCGCGCTCAGCTGCGCCAGCTTGTTGTAGGCGCCGCGCAGCTTGAAGGAGAACACCGGCTGCAGGTCCTCGCGCTTGAGCAGCACCTGGCAGCCCAGGCGCTCGGAGAGCTGCCGCGCGCCCTGCAGCGGGGTTTCGATGGCCACGTCGTAGACCGGCGCAGCGAGGATCCTGCGCACGTATTCCTTGAGCAGCGCGTCCTGGCTCATGCCCGCGCCTCCCGGGTTCGGCCGCCGGCCGGCAGGCCGTCGAGCAGGTCGGCGCCGTAGGAATTGTCGACCGCGCAGCGCCACTGGCCGTCGGCCTCGCGGCGGAACACGTAGGTGGCCTTGCGCGCCTGCACCTGCGGGCCCTCGTCGGTCTCGCCGGCCACCAGGGTGCGCGCCAGCACCAGCGCGGTGTCGCCCGCCTCCAGCACCTCCATGGCGGCCTGGCGTACCTGCAGGCTGCCGTGGAAGTACTGGTCGATGGTCTCGAAGGCGCGGCGGATCTGCGCCTTGCCGCAGACGCTCAGGCCCGGACGCAGCACCAGGGTGGCGTCGTCGGTGTAGAAGTCCATGAGGGGCTCGAACTGCCGGGCGTTGATCAGTCGATCCGCCTGTTCGATGGCCTGGGTCACACGGTGGGGGCTCATTGCCTGTCTCCTGCTGGGCTCTTTTTTCAGCGCCCTGGAGACAGTCATGAAAAACCCGCCTCTAGGGCGGGTTCGGTGGACGTCGGCTAACCCGCCAATTGCGTAATGGCGGTAATAATGATTCGGCCGAGGTTCAGGGATGTGCGGGTCATTGCGGCCAACTTAGGCGAAGCCGGGGGCGGCCGTCAAGCGCCGGTCGCAGCGACGGGCCAGCGGCGTCGCCGGGGCTAGCGCGGCCGGGTGGGCGATCAGACGTCTGACAGACAGGGCTGCGTCAATTTCAACCGTGTCGGGAACGGTCGCGATCTTCTGCGGTCTTTCGGGGATAGTACCGGAAAACGGCCTGGACGAAATCAGATTGCCAGCGTCGCTGCGCCATAGTCAGATTTACGACGCTGAATTGGAGCGAAATGCATCGCTCGCCGGATATCGCCATAAGTTTGACGAACCGGCGACTGGCAGGCTCTCCAGGCCCAACCATACTGTCGATACCGCTAAACGCAGGGATCGCCCAGACACGAACAGGGAGAAGTCCTTCGTGCAGAACTTCCTTCATCACTACCGAAACGCCTACCGCAAGCTGCGCAACCTGCATTGCAACGGCCTCACCGCCATGCACCGGGCCTTCCGCTACGCGGCCTTCGGCAGCACCGGGCGCTTCGTCAACGGCTACACGCAGATGCGCATCCACCTCAGCCGCTGAGCAGGCGGGCACCCGCCCGGCGGGTGCCCGGGCGCCTCAACCCAGCAGCGCGCTCAGGTCCAGGCCGGCCGCGCCGCGCGGCGGGCACCAGTAGTAGCCGCCGCTGAGCGGGCGGCTGAAGCGGTACAGGGCATCGACGATGCCGTCCTCCAGGCCGCTCATGCGCCGCAGTTGCACCTCGAAGGCATCCAGGGTACGACCGAAGGCCAGGAACATCAGGCCGGCGTCGCTGCCCGCGGTCCAGGGCATGGAGCGGCGCACCACGAAGGCCTCGGGCTCGAAGCTCTCCTGGGCGGTGCGCTTGACGTGGGCGGACTCGGGCGCCTCGTCCAGTTCCTCGTTGTCGCGCTTGCGCCGGCCGATGATGTCGTCCTGCTCGGCCTGGGGCAGCGCGGCGAAAGCCTGCAGCTGGTGGCGCCACTGCTGGAGAGCGGCGAAGCTGCCGCCGTCCAGGCCGGCACCGGCGCCGGCGACCACCGCCGCGGCCACTGCGTCGTCGTCCCGGGGGTTCTCGGTGCCGTCCTCGTAGCCGGTCAGGTCCAGGCCGGCGCCGTGGCGGAAGGCCTCGACGCAATCCACCAGCTGCAATGCCGGCGCCAGCTCGCGCTCCAGCTCATGGGTGCGCAGCAGCAGCTCGCCGCGTTCCTCGCCGCGCAGCCACAGCCACAGGGCGTGCTGGGTGGAAGGGTTGTCGACGCCGGCGCCGGACAGCGCCGGAAACTCGCGCAGCCCCGCGACCTGGCGGCCCAGCGCGCGCACCAGCGATTCGCCGAAGCCGACCACCACGGCCTCGCCGTCGGCCAGGCGCAGCAGGCGGTCGAGGGCGGCCGGCAGGTGCTCGGCGGCCTGCAGGTCGAAGAACAGGTGGCGGGCGTGGGCGGGCACCGGGGTGGCGAGAATGCCGGGCTGGTAGAGGCTCATGGGGCGTCCTTGTGCGAAAAAGCCGCGATTCTACTGGCTGGCGGCAGTTTTCCATACCCGCCGGGTCAATGCGCGGCGCGGCCAGCCCTCCTGGACGAAAGCGGGTGGCCCCGGGCGCAGGCGTTGTTCTTATCGAACACCAGCCGTCAAATATTTCTGACTACCGGCACAGATCAGCCGCACTAAATCAAACAGTTGGACGAATCAAGACAGCACGCCTGTCATTTTTTTCATTCAATCGCTCTGTAATTGTTTGACATATTTTACGTCTTTGGCAGACTGCTCGCCCGTTGCGTCCCGGCCGGCAGCCCCTCCTGCCGACCGGGCCTGGCGCGAGCCGGGCCGCCAAGTCCAAAAACAAAAACCTGCCAGTCTGCGCCTCCCTACCCCGCCGCGCGCACCTGGCCAGCCAATGGAAAGAACGAACAAATGCTGATCTGGTTTGTCGGGATCTACCTGCTGATTACGGTCATCGTCGGCTTCTACGCCGCGACCCGCGTGCACAACTCCTCGGACTACGCAGCGGCCGGCCGCAGCATGTCCTTCCCCCTGGTCGTGACCATGGTGTTCGCCACCTGGTTCGGCTCCGAAGCCGTCCTGGGCATTCCCGCCACCTTCCTCCAGGAAGGCTTCGCCGGGATCATCGAAGACCCCTTCGGCTCCTTCGGCTGCCTGATGCTGGTGGGCCTGGTGTTCGCCCGCCCGCTGTACCGCCTGAACCTGATGACCATCGGTGACTTCTTCCGCAAGCGCTTCGGCCAGCACGTGGAAATCTTCACCAGCCTGGTGATCATCATTTCCTACATGGGCTGGGTCGCCGCCCAGCTGACCGCGCTGGGCGTGTGCTTCAGCGTGCTCTCCGACGGCGCCATCACCACCACCCAGGGCATGCTGCTGGGCACCGTGATCGTGCTGCTGCACACCCTGTTCGGCGGCATGTGGTCCGTGGCCCTGACCGACTTCCTGCAGATGATCATCATCGTCTGCGGCCTGTGCTACCTGGTCTGGCTGATCGGCGACATGGCCGGCGGCCCGCAGGTGGTGATCAGCCACGCCGCGGCCGAAGGCAAGTTCCACTTCCTGCAGGGCACCTCGGCCAAGGACATAGTCGCCTTCCTCGGCGCGGCGGTGACCATGATGTTCGGCTCCATCCCGCAGCAGGACGTGTACGCCCGGGTGATGTCGGCCAAGACCGAGAAGATCGCCTCGCGCGCCACCATGACCGGTGCCTGCTGCTACCTGGTGTTCTGCATGCTGCCGATCTTCCTGACCTACGCCGCGTCGATGATCGACCCGCAGATGGTCCAGCACTGGCTGAACGAGGACGCCCAGCAGATCCTGCCGCACCTGATCATGGAGCGCACCCCGATGTTCGCCCAGATCATGTTCTTCGGCGCCCTGCTCTCGGCGATCATGTCCTCGGCCTCCGGCGCCCTGCTGGCCCCCTCGGTGACCCTCACCGAGAACATCCTCAAGCCCATGCTGCCGCACCTGAACGACCACCAGGCGCTGAAGCTGATGCGCGCCAGCGTGCTGGCCATGACCATCGCCACCTGCGTGTTCGCCCTGTACTCCAACGCCAGCATCTACGAGATGGTCGGCAACGCCTACAAGGTGACCCTGGTCGCCGCCGTGGTGCCGCTGTTCTTCGGCCTGTTCTGGAAACGCGCCACCACCCAGGGCGCCCTGACCGCCATCGCCTGCGGCCTGATCGGCTGGATCTCGCTGGAGATGGGCCACCAGGAAGGCGACTTCTGGCCGCCGCAGCTGGTGGGCCTGATCTGCAGCGCCTTCGGCATGATCATCGGCTCCCTGGCCCCGCAGTTCAGCAAGAACCACGGCGACCACACCGAGACCCTGACCGAGCAGGCCGCCGCCGGCAACTGAGCCCCGCGCCCGACGAAAGAGCCCCGCCTGGCGGGGCTTTTCTTTTGCGCGCTCTTCGTAGGAGCGAGCTTGCTCGCGAACAAACGCGGTGCCATGCGATTCGCGAGCAAGCTCGCTCCTACGAAAAGCCGTGCGATAGCCGGAACCACCGGCGCGATTCGCGGATGAGATCCCCGCACCATTCCCCTGTAGGAGCGCGCCCTGCGCGCGAAATCGCTGGCAGGGCCCGCTCCTACAATTCGTGAGTCCACGGCAACTATCCTTTGCCGCTACCGGCGTTTTTCTCAGCAGTGCCTCCCGGGATACTAAGCTCCAGTACAACCCATCCCCCCACTGGAGATTCCCATGAGCATTCCCGACCTCGGCCTCGGCACCTTCCGCCTCAAGGACCAGGTGGTCATCGACTCGGTATCCACCGCGCTGGAGCTGGGCTACCGCGCCATCGACACCGCGCAGATCTACGGCAACGAGGCCGAGGTCGGCCGGGCCGTGGCGGCCAGCGGCGTGCCCCGCGGCGAGCTGTACCTGACCACCAAGGTGTGGACCGAGAACCTCTCCCGCGACCGGCTGGTGCCCAGCCTGGAGGAGAGCCTGTGCAAGCTGAAGACCGACTACGTCGACCTCTGCCTGATCCACTGGCCCTCGCCGGGCGGCGCGGTGCCGGTCGCCGAGTACATGGAGGCCCTGGCCGAAGCCAAGTCGAGCGGCCTGGCCCGCGAGATCGGCGTGTCCAACTTCACCCTGGCGCTGATGCAGCAGGCCATCGACGTGGTCGGCGCCGGCGAGATCGCCACCAACCAGGTGGAGCTGCACCCCTACCTGCAGAACCGCAAGGTCGCCGACTTCGCCAGGCGCCACGGCATCCGCATCACCTCCTACATGACCCTGGGCTACGGCAGGGTGCTGGGCGACGCGGTGATCGGCGAGATCGCCCAGCGCCATGGCGCCACCCCGGCGCAGGTGGCGCTGGCCTGGGCCATGCAGCTGGGCTACGCGGTGATCCCCTCCTCCACCAGGCGCGCCAACCTGGCGAGCAACCTCGCCGCCCACGAGCTGCACCTGGGCGAGGCGGACATGGCCGCCATCGCCGGCCTGGAGCGCAACGGTCGCATCACCAGCCCGGCCGGCCTGGCCCCGGCCTGGGACTGAAAGCGGCGGCTTGCGCCGCGGCCACGGCACGGGTAAATGTCGTGGCCGCCACTTTCGCTTCGAACAGGAGAACGCCATGGATCTCGGAATCGCAGGACGCTGGGCGCTGGTCTGCGCCGCCAGCAAGGGCCTGGGCAAGGGCTGCGCCAGGGCGCTGGCCGGCGAAGGCGTGAACCTGGTGATCAACGCCCGCGGCGCCGAGGCCCTGGAGGCCACCGCCACGGAACTGCGCCGGCACGCGCCGGGCGTGGAGGTGCGCTGCGTGCCCGGCGACGTGGGCCGGACGGAGGTCCGCACGGCGCTGCTGGCGGCCTGCCCGCAGGTGGACATCCTGGTCAACAACGCCGGCGGCCCGCCGCCCGGCGATTTCCGCGCCTGGGGCCGCGAGGAATGGCTGGGCGCCCTGGAGCTGAACATGCTCACGCCCATCGAGCTGATCAAGGCCACGGTGGACGGCATGGCCGAGCGCGGCTTCGGCCGGGTGGTGAACATCACCTCCTCGGCGGTGAAGGCGCCCATCGACATCCTCGGCCTGTCCAACGGCGCGCGCAGCGGCCTCACCGGCTTCGTCGCAGGCCTCGCCCGCCAGCCGCGCCTGGCCTCGCGCAACGTCACGCTCAACGCGCTGCTGCCCGGCTCCTTCGACACCGACCGCCTGCGCAAGGGCCTGGGCGACGACCAGGGCAAGGTCGAGCAGTGGCTGCAGGCGATCCCCGCCGGGCGCTTTGGCACCGCGGAGGAGTTCGGCGCCTTCTGCGCCTTCATCTGCAGCGCCCATGCGGGGTATCTCACCGGGCAGAACCTGTTGCTGGATGGCGGGGCTTATCCGGGGACGTTCTGAGTGGCGGCTTTACTTGTGGGAGCGAGCTTGCTCGCGAACGGGGCTTACCGGGGAGTTCAGTCGTTGGGCCTGAGAGCCCCCTCTCCCTAACCCTCTCCCTGAAGGGAGAGGGGACCGTTCGGAGCGGTTGGGTTTTCCAGAGTCAGCCGGCAGCTCCAGAGTTGCCGGTTGACATCAAATCCTCTCTCAGCACGGACAAGCCCCCTCTCCCTTCAGGGCGGGGCGCGCAGCCGAGGGCTGGGGAGAGGGAGCGGAGTCAACCCCATGCACCACCCCCACCGGCAAACACCATTCGCGAGCTAGAAGCAGCCACCGACAGGCCCCCAATGAAAGTCCAATCCGACGAACTGCGCACCTTCACCACCGTCATCGACAGCGGCTCCATCACCGCCGCCGCCGACCATCTCGGCCTCACCGCCTCGGCGGTGAGCCGCACCCTGGCGCGCCTGGAGGACAAGCTCGGCACCACCCTGCTCAACCGCACCACGCGGCGCATGAAGCTCACCGAGGAAGGCCAGTTCTTCCTCGACAGCGCGCGGCACATCCTCGCGCAGATGGAGGACCTGGAGGAACGCCTGGCGCTGCGCCGGCAACGGCCGGCCGGGCGCCTGCGGATCAACGCCGCCTCGCCCTTCATGCTGCACGCCGTGGTGCCGCACATCGGCGCCTTCCGCGAGCAGTACCCGGACATCGAGCTGCAGCTGAACACCAACGACCTGAACATCGACCTGCTGGAACAGAGCACCGACATCGCCATCCGCATCGGCACCCTCAGCGACTCCACCCTGCATGCCCGGCCGCTGGGCAGCAGCCGCCTGAACCTGCTGGCCAGCCCGGCCTACCTGGCGCGGCACGGCGCGCCGCAGAGCGTGGAGGACCTGGCGCGGCACAGCCTGCTCGGCTTCACCCAGCCGGAGAGCCTGAACATCTGGCCGCTGCGCCACGCCGGCGGCGAGAGCCTGGCCATCACCCCCAACCTCTCCGCCTCCAGCGGCGAGACGCTGCGCCAGTTGGCCCTGGCTGGCCAGGGCATCGCCTGCCTGGCGGGCTTCATGACCTGCCACGACATCGCCGCCGGGCGCCTGGTCAAGGTGCTGCCGGAGTGGGTGCGCGAGCAGCACCAGCCGATCAACGCGGTGTACTACCGCAACTCGCAGCTCGCGCTGCGCATCCAGTGCTTCCTGGACTTCATCCAGGAACGGCTGGCGGCGACGCTCGGCGCCTGATCAGTCCGCCACCACGCTGGCGGCCGCCGGCTTCGGCTGGCTGGTCAGGGTGGTGCCCACCGAGGCAACCATGATCGCGGCGATGGCCAGCCATTGCAGCGAGGTCAACTGCTCGCCGAGGAACACCAGGCCGGACAGCGCCGCGAAAGCCGGCTCGATACTCATCAGGGTGCCGAAGGTGCGCGCCGGCAGGCGCGTCAGGGCGATCATCTCCAGGGTGTAGGGCAAGGCGCTGGAGAGCACCGCCACGCCCAGCAGCGCCGGGATCAGCTGCAGGTCGAACAGCGCGGCGCCCGAATGCGCCAGGCCGACGGGGAAGATGCACAGCGCCGCGATGGTCACGCCCATGGCCGCCGTCTGGGTGCCGTGGTCGTTGCCGGCGCGCTGGCCGAACAGGATGTACATCGCCCAGCAGGCCCCGGCGCCCAGGGCCAGCGCGGCGCCCAGGGGGTCGACGCCGTGGCCGAGGTCGCCGACGGGCAGCAGCAGCCACAGGCCGAGCACGGCGATGGCGATCCACAGGAAGTCGATGGGCTTGCGCGAGAAGTACAGCGCCACCGCCAGCGGCCCGGTGAACTCCAGGGCCACGCCG
Organism: Pseudomonas delhiensis; assembly: GCF_900187975.1. Taxonomy (GTDB): domain Bacteria; phylum Pseudomonadota; class Gammaproteobacteria; order Pseudomonadales; family Pseudomonadaceae; genus Pseudomonas; species Pseudomonas delhiensis. The sequence continues at coordinate 53,275 of NZ_FZPC01000038.1, forward strand.
ACACCCAGGGGGATGGTGCGCAGGGCCATGTAGAACATCAGGTTCATGCAGCCCAGGGTGATGCCGTAGGCCAGCAGCGGGCCCCAGGAGCCCCGCGCGACGGGCTTGCGCCAGGGGCGCAGCACGGCGAGCAGGATGATGGCGGCGAACAGCAGGCGCATGGCCGTCACGCCCTGGGCGCCGAGCACCGGGAACAGGCTCTTGGCCAGGGCCGCGCCGCCCTGGATCGAGGCCATGGCGACCAGCAGCAGGGCGACCGGGAAGAACAGCGTGGCGAAACGGGAACGCGGCATGGGGGCAGACCAAAAGGGTTGAAATGTGGCCAGGGACCTGGCGTATGCTTATGTGCAACATAATGCGCAAAACCGGTCGAATGAGCAATATATTGCCCAACACTAATGAACGCCCCAGCGTGCTCGTCCACGTCGCCGACAACGTCAAGACCCTGCGCCGCGCCGCGGGGCTGAGCCAGGACGCCCTGGCCAAGGCCAGCGGCGTCAGCCGGCGCATGCTGGTCGGCATCGAGAGCGGCGACACCAACGTCAGCCTGGCCACCCTCGACCGCATCGCCGCGGCCCTCGCGGTGACCTTCGCCGACCTGGTGCGCGCCCCCCAGGCCGGCGACCTCGCCCGCGTCGACGTGGTGGCCTGGGCCGGCCGCCAGGCCGACAGCCGCGGCACCCTGCTGGCCAGCACCCCGGCCAGGGGCCAGGCCGAGCTGTGGCACTGGGCACTGGCCCCGGGCGACAGCTACGACGCAGAGCCCGATGCTGAGGGGTGGTATGACATGGTTTACGTCATCGAGGGTCATCTGACACTGGAGATCGGCGACCAGCGTTGGGAGGTGGCCTGCGGGGGGTTCCACGTGTTCAAGAGCAACCAGCGGTTCTCCTACCGGAACCTGGGGGATGGGTTGCTGCGTTTTGTGCGGAATGTGGTGAATTGAGGGGCTTTTCGTAGGAGCGAGCAAGCTCGCTCCTACGAAAAGCCCCCACCCAGCAACGAAAAAGACCCGCCGAAGCGGGCCTTTGTCTCACACCGGAAAACCTCAGAAGCTCTGCGGCATCTCCCCGCGCGCCAGGCGGGCGTTGATGTCGGCCACCACCGCCGGCAGCTCGGCGATGGTGTCGATCAGGTAGTGC
>NZ_FZPC01000039.1 GCF_900187975.1 Pseudomonas delhiensis
TGCAGGTTAGAAACTGTTACCCATGTGCCTGAACCGATTTGTCACCTATGTGGGTGAGTCGTACCGGCAAGCCTTTTTGGTTACTTTTGTGGCGATTGACAAAAGTGACTCGCCCGAGGGGGCGAAACGAGAGACCTCAACGCACTCGGAGCGGCGCGCTACACCCAAACCTGACATCTTTTTTGGGGCCCGCGTTCGCGGGAATGACAAGGTCAAGGGAGGAGCGAGAGGGCAAGGTTCGCGAGCAAGCTCGCTCCTGCAGGGGCTTTTGTTCCAGCCGGGTACGAAAACGCCGTTCCCCCCTTACGGAAGAAACGGCGTTCTCGCCTAGCCCACCCGCGCCAGGCGGGGCCAGCGCCTCAGGCGCCGTGGCACTTCTTGAACTTGGCGCCGCTGCCGCAGGGGCAGGGATCGTTGCGGCCAACGTCCTTCAGCGGGTTGCGCACCGGCTCGTGGCTGTGGTTGCAGTGCGGGCCGTGCACGTGGTGGTGATGGTCATGATCATGGTCGTGGTTGCAGTCGGGACCATGCACATGGGGTTCCTGGCTCATGGGTGCCTCACTCCGGGATGAAATCGCCGGGGATTATCTCGCCATTGCGCGCGATATGCACGGTGCGGCCGAACAGCAGGCCGGTCTTCACGTCACCTTCGAGGCTGTAGCGGATCGGCTTGTCCGGGTCTTCCAGCAGCTTGACGATGTACTTCATGTGCCGCCAGAGGTTGGTCTGCACCGGCACCTCGAAGAACTGCCGGCCGTTGGCGGGCACGGTGAACCAGACGCTGGATTCGCCTTCGGCCAGGTCGACGTCGTTGAGCTTGACCTTGTAGGCCAGGCCGCGCACCGGCAGGCTGAAGTCGTTCGGGTTGTCGATACGGAAGTGCAGTGTGAATTGTTGTTCGAGCAGGCGGGCCTTCACCACGTCCACTTTCATCAGCTTCACGTCGGGGTTTTCGAAATTGCCGGTCATCCAGCTGCAGCCGGAGAGAAGCGCGAAAATCCAGACTAGGCTGATAATTCTTATCGTTTGCGCCTGATAATTCATGTCAGTCCCCCAAGACGCCCCAGTGTACCAAGCGGCTGCTTGGCCGCAAGTTGTTGTTACGTTAAAAGAAGTTGTCCCATACTGGGCCGGCCCCCGGCAGACGGGCGAACACAGGAGTGTGATGGATGAGCCGTTACGAAATCGTCTTTTCCGGTCAGACGCTTCCAGGTGCCGATCCGGAAGCGGTGAAGGCCAACCTGGCCAAGCTGTTCCAGGCCGATGCGCAACGCATCGCCCTGCTGTTTTCCGGCCGCCGCCTGGTGCTGAAGAATAACCTCGACGCGGCCGCTGCCGACAAGTACCGCGGCGCTCTGGAACGGGCCGGCGCGCGGGTCGAGGTGGTGGACATGGCCCCCGCGGTGGAAGAGATCGAGCTGGCGCCGCCGCCGGCCGAGCCCACAGCGGCACCGGCCGCGGCCACCCCGGGGCGCCTGAAGGTGGCCCCGCGCGACGAATACATGGCGGCTTTCGCCGAGGTGGACGCACCGGACTTCGGCCTGGCCCCGGTGGGCGCGGACCTGCAGGACGACAGGGCCGAGCCGCGGGCGCCGCAGGTCGACCTCAGCCAGTTCAGCCTGGCCCCGGTGGGCAGCGACATGGGCCAGGCCAGGCCGGACCCCGCTGCGCCCGCGCCCGACACCAGCCACCTGAAGCTGGCCGACTGAGCGCGCTCAGCCGTTCTGCTGGGGGTCGTCCTTGTAGACGAACTTGGGCATTTCCCAGTGGAAACGGATCGCCAGCAGGCGGAACAGGAAGCCGGCGAACAGGGTGATCAGCATGGCCTGCTCGTTGGGCAGCTCCAGCTGGATGCAGATCAGGTAGCACCAGGCGCTGGCGAAGGACACGCTGGCGTACAGCTCGCGGCGGAAGATCAGCGGCACGTCGTTGCAGAAGATGTCGCGCAGGATGCCGCCGAACACCCCGGTGATCACCCCGCTGACCGCAGCGATCAGCAGGCTGTGGCCCACCTCCAGGCCGACCTGGCAGCCGATCAGGGTGAAGGCCACCAGGCCAATGGCGTCGAGCACCAGGAACAGCGAGCGCAGGTGGCGCATCAGCGGCGCGATGAACACCGTGACCAGCGCAGCGCCTGCGGTGAGCGCCAGGTATTCCGGGTGGCGCACCCAGGTCAGCGGGTAGTGCCCCAGCAGCATGTCGCGCATCGAGCCGCCGCCCAGCGCGGTGACGCAGGCCACCAGCACCACGCCGAACAGGTCCATGCTGCGGCGCCCGGCGGAAAGCGCGCCGGTCATGGCCTCGGCGGTGATGGCGATGATGTAGAGAACGGTCAGCAGCATGGCGGGGCCCGCGAAAAAGCGCGCATTCTAGCCGAAGGGGAACATGCACCCAATGGGCGCACGCCGTGTCGTTCGTTGGTAGGGCGTACAACCGTTCGCGATCGTACGCCCTACGCTCCCTTCAGCCGATCCACGGCCCGCAGCATTTCTTCAGCTTGCCGCCGGCGCCGCACGGGCAGGGATCGTTGCGCCCGAGCTTGAGCGGCACCGTGGGGTCGAGGAAATACCAGTGGCCGTCGCGCTGGACGAAGCCGGAGCACTCGCGGTGGCTGTGTTCGCCGTTGGCGTCGTGCCAGCGCGCGATGAAGGTCACCCGCGCGTGCTCCGGCGTGCCGCCGAGCACCTCGTGGCCTTCCACCTCCAGGCCCAGCCAGGTGCTGCCCAGGCTCCAGGCGCGGATGGCGTCCAGGTCCAGGCCGGCCTGCTGGGCCGGCAGCGTGGTGTCGCGCAGGTAGTCCACCAGGCCCAGGGCGTAGGCGCTGTAGCGCGAGCGCATCAGCGCCTCGGCGGTGGCCGCCGGCTGGCCGGCGTGCAGGCGGCCGCAGCAGTCCGCCAGGGACAGGCCGCTTCCGCAGGGGCAGCTGGGCTCGGTCATGGTCACCACCAGTACTTGCCGAAGTTTTCCGGGTTGGCCCAGAACTTGGCGTTCAGCCAATCCGGGACCTGCTTGTATTCACGCAGATCGTAGGTGAACAGCGTGAGTGTCTGATCGTCGCGCTGGAAGCGTTCGCTGGCCTGCATGCCCAGGGCATAGAAGTCGATCTCGGCGACGCCGGCCTCGGCCAGGTCGACCAGCACGGCGACGCGGCTGCTGTTGAGGTTGCGGATGCCGCCGACCAGTTGCAGCGCCGCGCGGCGCTCCAGGTGTTCCAGGCAGTCGGCCAGCAGCGCCAGGTCGTAGCGCTGCGCCGCCAGTTCCGCCGGCAGGGCGCCCGCGGCGGCGCCGTGCACCTGGCAGCCGGGGTGGGCCTGGCGGAAGGCTTCCACGGCGGGGATGCCCTGGGCGCCTACCAGCAGCAGGCGTTGCGGGGCGTAGCGGTCGAGCAGGGCGGCCAGCGCCTGCTGGGGCGTGCGATCGGAAATCATCGGTGTGCGCAAACTCTCGTTCGGAATGCGCAGAGACTAGCCTGTGAACCCCTTCATGGCCTAGTGCTGGCGTATTCGTGCATCGCCGTCTTTACTCGGTAATTGTCGGTTCAGACCCATCTCACAGGAGAGACTGATATATGAGCATCAAAAGGACCGCTTTACCCCTGCTGCTGGTAAGCACTCTGCTCACCGGTTGCGCAGGGTTGCAGAAGTCCGACTGGCCGACCTGCGCTTTGGTCGGCGGTGTAGGGGGCGCTGGCCTGGGCTCCATCGAGAGCAGTGCCTGGGCGGGCTGGGGCGCGCTGATCGGCGGCGTGCTCGGCGCGTCCTACTGCTGGGTTCATGGCGAAGGCGAGAAGGTGGTCGAAGCGCCGCCGCCCGCACCGGCTCCCGAACCGGCTCCGTTGCCGAAGGAAGAGACCATCGTGGTCAGGGACCTGCACTTCGCCTTCGACTCGTCGAAGATCGACAACCGTGACAAGGACAAGCTCGACACCATCGCCACCCGCCTGAAAGGCGAGGCTTCCACCACCACGCTGGACATTTCCGGCCACACCGACAGCGTCGGTACCGATGCCTACAACCAGAAACTGTCCGAACGCCGCGCCCACGCGGTGGCCGACTACCTGGTCGATGCCGGCGTGTCCGCCAGCAGCATCAAGTCGGTGGAAGGCTACGGCGAAAGCAAACCGGTCGCCGACAACAAGACCAAGGAAGGCCGCGCGGAAAACCGTCGCGTGGAAATCCTGATCAAGCGCCAGTGACATCCGGCGTGCGTTGAAGCGAAGGGGGCCGTTGGGCCCCCTTCGTGTTTGCGCGGCAGGCTATGGCATCGTCACCCGCCTCCGGGGTATGGTGCCGGCACAAGAAATCGGGGGAGCATCTTCATGAAGGCTTTCGTAGGGCTGGGCAAGGTCGTTGCCCTGTTGTTCTGGCTGGCGGTGCTGGCCAATCTGCTGCATCCCTTCGCCCATCCGTTCGCGACCCTGCTGCAGGTCGCCGGGGGCCTGGTCCTGCTGATCCACATCGTCGAACTGCTGGCGCTGGGTTCACGCCTGAAAGGGCGCGCGCACCCCTGGCTGGACCGCATCCAGGTCCTGCTGTTCGGCGTCTTCCATTTTCTTTCGCTGCCGGCACCGGCCAAGGAGGGCAGCCATGCGTAAGCTGTTGCTGGGCCTGATGCTGCTGGCGCCGATCGAGGCCGCCAGCGCGGCCTCCGTGCAGGTGGAGGCCAACACCGTGCTGCGCCTGCCGGTGAAGGGCGAGTCCCTGAGCCTGGAGCGCGTCCGCGTGGCGGAGGGCGGCGCGCTGCTGATCCCGTCGCGGGTGAAGGTGCTGCGCATCGACGAACTCGACCTGCAGAAGAATGCCCGCCTGGGCGTGTTCCCCGGCGAGCAGCCGCTGCGCATCGAGGTCCTCCACGGCACCCTGGCCGATGGCAGCGTGATCGCCGCCCAGGGCGCTTCCGGCAGTTTCCACCGCCCGGCCAGCCCGGGGCGCACCCTGACCCTGCGCCTGCAGGACGTGCAGGTGGAGAACCTGATGGTCGACGTACGGGGCGGCGTCGGTGCGCCGGGCTACGACGGCCTCGACGGCGCCAGCGCGCGCAGCGGTGGCTGCCTGTGGGGTGGCGCGCAGCAGGGCGGCGACGGCCAGGACGCCGGCGATGGCCAGACCGGCGGCGCCGGCGGCGTGGTGCGCCTGGAAGTACCCCGGCAATTCCCCGTGGAACAGGTGAAGGTGCGCCTGGAAGGCGGCGCCGGCGGTGCCCCGGGCAAGCCGGGCAAGGCCGGCGCGCGCAGCGGCGAGAAGGGTTGCCTGCTGTACTCGGTGGACGGCGGCAAGGCCGGCCATGACGGTGGTGCCGGCAAGCCCGGCCCCAGTGGCGCCCAGGGCCGCCTGGACGTGGTGCGTTTCTGATTGAAACCGGCGCGGGCCCTGCGGCCCGCGCCAATGCTCACCAGTGCGGGCGCGCGGCGACTATCGCCACCAGCGCCAGGCCCAGCAGCAGGTTGCTGCCCACGGTGCGGCGGATGCGCCCCAGCACCGCGCCGCCGGCGGGCCAGTCGGCCGCCTCGATGGCGCGGCGCAGCTCCGGCAACTGCAGCGCCTGCACCCGCAGGAACAGCGCCAGCATGGCCACGTACAGCCCCATCATCACCTGCACGTAGCGCGGCGCGCCGGCCACGCCGTTGAAGCTCAGCTGCAACATGCCGATACCGGTTACCGGCAGCACCAGCACCGCCACCCAGACCCACACGAAGAAGCGCCGGAACACCTCGCTCCACAGCTTCAGCCGCGCCGGCGCATCCAGCGCGGCGACGGCCGCCGGGCGCAGGATCACCCAGGCGAAGAACATGCCCCCGACCCAGACCAGGGCGGCCAGGACGTGCAGGGCGTAGACGGGGGCAAAGGCGGTCATTCGGCGATCTCCGCTGGCGGTTGGAAATAAGCGCGCTATGATAGCGGCCCAATCGAACCACTGAAAATTTATCCAGCATCGGAATGTGTTCCGATGCCCGGGAACTCCATGCTCAGCAACGAACTCAAGGCCACCATCCAGGGCGCCTACACGCGCTTCCTGGAAGCCAAGGAACTCAAGCCGCGCTATGGCCAGCGCCTGATGATCGCCGAAGTGGCCAAGGTCCTGGGCACCATCCAGGCCGACGAGGAAGGCCACCGCACCGGCGAGGCCGCGGTGGTCGCCGTGGAAGCCGGCACCGGCACCGGCAAGACCGTGGCCTACAGCCTGGCCGCCATCGCCTGCGCCAAGGCCGCCGGCAAGCGCCTGGTGGTCGCCACCGCCACCGTGGCGCTGCAGGAGCAGATCGTCCACAAGGACCTGCCCGACCTGCTGCGCAACAGCGGCCTGGCCTTCAGCTTCGCCCTGGCCAAGGGCCGCGGCCGCTACCTGTGCCTGTCCAAGCTCGACCACCTGCTGCAGGAGGGCCAGGCGCAGAACGCCACCGCCCAGTTGTTCGAGGAAGAGGGCTTCCGCATCGACGTCGACGAGAGCGGCACCAAGCTGTTCAACCAGATGATCGAGCGCCTGGCCGGCAACCGCTGGGACGGCGACCGCGACTCCTGGCCGGAGGCCATCGAGGACGCCCATTGGGCGCAACTGACCACCGACCATAGCCAGTGCACCAACCGCCACTGCCCGAACTTCCAGCAGTGCGCCTTCTACAAGGCGCGCGAGGGCATGACCAAGGTCGACGTCATCGTCACCAACCACGACCTGGTGCTGGCCGACCTGGCCCTGGGCGGCGGCGCCATCCTGCCGGACCCGCGCGAGACCATCTACGTCTTCGACGAAGGCCACCACCTGCCGGACAAGGCCATCGGCCACTTCGCCCACTTCACCCGCCTGCGCGCCACCGCCGACTGGCTGGGGCAGGTGGAGAAGAACCTCACCAAGCTGCTGGCGCAGAACCCGCTGCCCGGCGACCTCGGCCGGCTGATCGAGCAGGTGCCGGAGCTGGCCCGTGAGCTGCGCACCCACCAGCAGTTCATGTTCACCGCCTGCGAGGAGATCGGCGACTTCCGCGCCGGCGAGGACATGGAAGGCCGCGAACGGCCGCGCCACCGCTTCGAGGGCGGGGTGGTCCCCGAGCACATCCGCGAGATGGGCATCGAGCTGAAGAAGGGCTTCGCCAAGCTCACCGACCTCTTCACCCGCCTCACCGAACTGCTCAAGCAGGCCATGGACGGCGAGGGCACCGCCGGCGTCGCCAGCTACCAGGCCGAGGAATGGTACCCGCTGTTCGGCAGCCTGCTGTCGCGCGCCCAGGGCAACTGGGAACTGTGGACCGCCTTCACCTGCGAAGACCCTGAAGACAGCCCGCCCATGGCGCGCTGGCTGACCCTGGCCGAAAGCGGCACTTTCTACGACATCGAGGCCAACGCCAGCCCGATCCTCGCCGCCGAAACCCTGCGCCGCAACCTGTGGAACGTCGCCTACGGCGTGCTGGTGACCTCCGCCACCCTGACCGCCCTGGGCACCTTCGACCGCTACCGCATGCGCGCCGGCCTGCCGCGCGCGGCGGTCACCGCCGTGGTGCCCAGCCCCTTCCACCATGCCGAGGCCGGCGTGCTGCGGGTGCCGGACCTGAAGGCCGACCCGCGCGACGCCGCCGCCCACACCGCGGCCATCGTCCGCGAGCTGCCGGCCATGGTCGAGGGCGCGCGCGGCACCCTGGTGCTGTTCGCCTCGCGCAAGCAGATGCAGGAAGTCTTCGACGGCCTGGAGCGCGACTGGCGCAAGCGCGTGCTCATCCAGGGCAACCTGTCCAAGCAGGAGACCCTCAACAAGCACAAGGCCCGCGTGGACGACGGCGAGCCCAGCGTGCTCTTCGGCCTGGCCAGCTTCGCCGAGGGCGTCGACCTGCCGGGGGCCTACTGCGAGCACGTGGTGATCGCCAAGATCCCCTTCGCAGTGCCGGACGACCCGGTGGAGGCGGCGCTGTCGGAGTGGATCGAGGCGCGCGGCGGCAACCCCTTCATGGAGATCGCCGTGCCCGACGCCTCGCTGCGCCTGGTGCAGGCCTGCGGGCGCCTGCTGCGCACCGAGCAGGACCGCGGCACCATCACCCTGCTGGACCGCCGGGTGGTGACGCAGCGCTACGGCAAGGCCATCCTCAACGCCCTGCCGCCGTTCCGCCGCGAGATCGCGTAGGGCGCGGCACCCGGTACAGGGGGCGGCGCGCCGTCCCCGCTCGCAAACCCCGGCGGCGCCCGGCGCCGCCCCAAGGACAAGGTTGCATGCGTTCACTCCGTTGGCATCTGCCCCTGCTGTTCAGCCTGAGCCTCGCCAGCGCCCCGCTGTGGGCCGCGCCCAGCGACGACACCCTGTTCAACTTCGTCAAGCCGATGGCCGTGGTGCACGTCGGCCTGCAGGACGCCGACCTGCCCAGCGCCACCGCCGAGGCCACGCCCGAGGGCGAGATCCTGCGGCGGGTGAAGTTCCACCCGGCGGCCCGCCCCACGCTCACCCTCAAGCCCGCCAGCGGCAGCTGGGACTGGTCCCGGGCCGACGCCATGAGCCTGCGCATCCAGAGCGCCATGGACTGGGCGCTGACCCTGGAGATCGACATCGACAACCTCGACGGCACGCCCGGCCTGCACGCCAGCGTCGCGCTGCCCCCGGGCCCGGCGCAGACCCTGCTGGTGCCGCTGCAGGCCACCGCGCCGCAGCTGTTCGGCATGCGCGCCGGAGTGCCGATGCCGATGACCCTGGACGGCCAGCGCGTCATCGTCGCCCCGGTGGTCACCGGCGAGCTGCAACGCAACAAGGTCGGCGCGGTGCGCATCTACCTGAACGGCCCGAAGGCGGCCCAGGACATCCTCGTCGGCCGCTTCGGCACCCGTTCCGGCGGCGACGAGCCGCGCCGGGCCTACACCGGCATCATCGACGCCTACGGCCAGTCCACCCGCAGCGACTGGCCGGAGAAGGTGAAGAGCGTCGAGCAACTGGCCAACGCCTGGAAGGCCGAAGGCGAGCAACTGAAGAAATGGCAGGCCCACGCGCAGCCCACCGACACCTTCGGCGGCCTGCTGGAAGGCCCGGACTTCCAGGCCACCGGCTTCTTCCGCACCGAGAAGCGCAACGGCCGCTGGTGGCTGGTGACGCCGGACGGGCACCCGTACTGGTCCCTGGGCGTGAACACGGTGAACAGCGAAAGCAGCCAGACCTACGTCGAGGGCCGCGAATACATGTTCACCGAGCTGCCCCGCGACGGCGAGCCGCTGGCCGACTTCTACGGCCAGAGCGACGACCGCGACGGCGTCGGCGCACAGCAGGGCAGGGCCTTCGGCCACGGCCGCTGGTACGACTTCTACGCCGCCAACCGCTACCGCGCCACCGGCGGGCTGAGCGGCCAGCAGGCCGCCGACGCCTGGCTGGAGCGCACCCTGGCGCGCCTCGGCGCCTGGGGCTTCAACGGCCTGGGCAACTGGAGCCAGCCGGCCTTCGCCGGCGCCTCGCGCATCCCCTACAGCCTGCCGCTGGCCATCGGCGGCGACTACGCCACCGTCAGCACCGGCTACGACTGGTGGGGCGCCATGCCCGACCCCTTCGACCCGAAATTCGCCATGGCCGCCGAACGCGCCATCGCCATCGCCACCCGCGACCACCGCGAAGACCCCTGGCTGCTCGGCTACTACGCCGACAACGAGCTGGCCTGGGCCGGGCAGGGCCGCGACCCGCGCAACCACTACGCCCTGGCCTTCGGCGCGCTGGCGCTGTCTACCGACAGCCCGGCCAAGCGCGCCTTCATCAAGCAGCTCAAGGACAAGTACCACGAGCACGAGGCCCTGGCCGAAGCCTGGGGCGTCGAGCTGGGCGCCTGGGAAGACCTGGACGCGCCGGGCTACCAGGCCCCCGCGGTGCAGGCGGAACACCCGGCCATCGAGCAGGACTACAGCGCCTTCCTGCGCCTGTACGCCGACCAGTACTTCAGGACCCTGCGCGACTCCCTGAGCTGGCACGACCCCAACCACCTGCTGCTGGGCGGGCGCTTCTCGGTGAACACCCCGGAGGCCCTGGCCTCCTGCGCGCAGTATTGCGACCTGCTGAGCTTCAACCTCTACGCGCCGACGCCGCAGCAGGGCTATGACGCCGCCTACGTGCGCAGCCTCGACAAGCCGGTGCTGATCAGCGAGTTCCACTTCGGCTCGCGCGACCGCGGCCCGTTCTGGGGCGGCGTCTCCGAGGTGTACAACGAGCAGCAGCGCGGCGAGCGCTACCAGCAGTTCCTCGCCGCCGCGGTGAAGGACCCGCAGATCGTCGGCGCGCACTGGTTCCAGTACCTCGACCAGCCCGCCAGCGGCCGCCTGCTCGACGGCGAGAACGGCCACATCGGCCTGGTCGGCATCACCGACCTGCCGTTCGCCGGCTTCATCGACGCGGTGCGCAAGGGCAACCAGCAGGTGATGAAGGCCATGCTGGAAGAGGCCCGCGCCGCCGCCAAGGCGGCGCCCGAGGCACCTGTGCCGCGGGTCGACCCGGACGCCACCGCCAGCGCCGCGCAGCAGGCGCCGGCGGTGCAATAGAACGGCATTCGCCGCGGCCATGATGGCCGCGGCCCTACCCAGGTCGGGTTCACAAGCCGGCGGGGGGCTGGAAGAATGCGCCTTTCGCCCACAGCCCGGAGTGCCCCATGCCCCTGCAAGGCCATTGCGACAGCCGCTTCACCCCCGTAGCCGACGCCTTCGCCGCGCTCTTCGAGGACCCGCAGGAGCGGGGCGCCGCGCTGTGCATCCAGGTCGGCGGCGAGACCCTGGTGGACCTCTGGGCCGGCAACGCCGGCAAGGACGAGGGCCAGGCCTGGCAGGCCGACACCCTTCTCAACCTGTTCTCCTGCACCAAGACCTTCGCCGCCGTGGCCGCCCTGCAACTGGTGGGCGAGGGCCGCCTGGAGCTGGACGCCCCGGTGGCGCGCTACTGGCCGGAGTTCGCCGCCGCCGGCAAGCAGGCCATCACCGTGCGCCAGTTGCTCTGCCACCGCGCCGGGCTGCCGGCGCTGCACGAGATGCTGCCCGCCGAGGCGCTGTACGACTGGCGGGCGATGACCGCCGCGCTGGCCGCCGACACACCCTGGTGGGCGCCGGGCAGCGAGCATGGCTACGCGCCCATCACCTATGGCTGGCTGATCGGCGAGGTGATCCGCCGGGTGGATGGCCGCGAGCCCGGCGCCGCCATCGTCGAGCGCACCGCCAGGCCCCTGGGGCTGGACTTCCACATCGGCCTGGACGATGCCGAGTTCCCCCGCGTGGCGCACATCGCCCGGGCCAAGGGCAACCTCGGCGACGCCGCGGCGCAGCGCCTGCTGCGCACCCTGATGAGCGAGCCGACCGCCCTGAGCACCCGCGCCTTCACCAACCCGCCGTCGATCCTCACCAGCACCAACAAGCCCGAGTGGCGGCGCATGCAGCAGCCGGCAGCCAACGGCCACGGCAATGCCCGCGCCCTGGCCGGCTTCTACGACGGCCTGCTGCAGGGCAGGCTGCTGGATGCCGCGCTACTCGCCGAGCTGACCTGCGAGCACGCCCGCGGCGAGGACCGCACCCTGCTCACCAGCACCCGCTTCGGCCTGGGCTGCATGCTCGACCAGCCGGAGCTGGCCAACGCCACCTACGGCCTCGGCCCGCAGGCCTTCGGCCACCCCGGCGCCGGTGGCTCGGTGGGCTTCGCCGACCCCGAGCGCGGCCTGGCCTTCGGCTTCGTCACCAACACCCTCGGCCCCTACGTGCTGATGGACCCGCGCGCGCAGAAACTGGCGCGCATCGCCGGCGACTGCCTGTGAAAGCCGCAGGCCAGGCGCCCCGCGGCGCCTGGCCGACGAAGCGGCGGAACCTTCCGTCGCGGCTCCGCTCGAATGGCGACTTCATGGGGAAATACCGCCGGCGTTGGCCGCGGTTTTCCCCCGCTGATAGGGTCGGGGTTTCACCGCTCGTCAGTTGAAGAGCAAAATACCTATTTCCCTTAGTAAGTTATGTTCGAATCCTGATTCGCGACATTAACTTGTGTCCGCCCCTGTTGCCCCAAGACCGTCCAATGGAAGTCCGCCCATGAGACTGCTCAAGCTTTCCACCCTGTCCCTCTGCGTCGCCCTGGGCGCCTGCAGCCACTTCCAGTCCCAGGACGCCGCCGCGCCGGCGCCCAGCCAGGCCAAGGCCGAGGGCGGCAGCCACTGGTGGTGGCCGTTCGGCGATTCCGCGGCCAGCGCCCGGGCCGAGGCCAAGGCTCCCGCCGAGGCGCCCCGTCCGGTGGTGGCCCAGGTGGATGCGGCCACCGACAAGTCGGCCGGCGGCCACTGGTGGTGGCCCTTCGGCGATTCCGCCTCGGCCCAGGCCAAGGCGGAAAACCCGGTGGCCGCGCCCAGCGCCCAGGACACCAAGGCCTGGCTGGACCAGTACGAAGCCTCGGTGCGCGCCGCCGTGGCCGGCAGCAAGTTCAGCGTCGAACGCCGCGACAACGCCCTGGTGCTGACCGCGCCGGTGGACGGCTCCTTCAATCCCAAGCGCCCGGAACTGCTGCTGCCGATCACCCTGGCGCCGCTGGCCAATGTCGCCAAGGTGGTCGAGAAGGACCAGCAGGCCGGCGTGTTCATCCTCGGCCACAGCGACAGCAGCGGCGACAAGGCGACCAACGACAAGGTCAGCCAGCAGCGCGCCGTGGCCATCGCCGCGATCTTCCGCCTCAGCGGCCTGGGCAACGACCGCCTGCGCTACAAGGGCGTCGGCGACGCACAGCCGATCGCCGACGAGAAGACCAAGGCCGGCCGCGCCAAGAACCGCCGCGTCGAAGTCATGCTGACCCCCCGCGGCGGCCTGCTGGCCCTGGCCCAAAGCAACTGAAGCCACGTGGCGCTTGTCGCCGGTCAAGCAATCCCGCTTTCCACTGGTTAAGCTATGGCACTGGCTTTCCTGAGGAGACGACGATGGCCCAGACCCTGGCCGACATGCGCCGCGAATACACCCGGGACGGACTCTGCGAGACCCAGGCGCCCGCAGAGCCCTTCGTCCTGTTCCAGCAATGGTTCGAGGACGCGGTGAAGACCGAGCAGTTGCCGGTCGAACCCAACGCCATGACCCTGGCCACGGTGGACGCCGACGGCCAGCCGCATTGCCGCGTGCTCCTGCTCAAGGGGCTGGACGACCGCGGCTTCACCTTCTTCAGCAACTACGACAGCGCCAAGGGCGAGCAGCTTGCGGCCAACCCGCGCGCGGCCATGACCTTCTTCTGGCCGGCGCTGGAGCGCCAGGTGCGCATCGAGGGCCGCGTGGAGAAGGTCTCGGTGGAAGAGTCCGACGCCTACTACCGGGTGCGTCCGCTGGGCAGCCGCCTGGGCGCCTGGGCCTCGCCGCAGAGCCGGGTGATCAGCGGCCGCGAGGAACTGGAGCGGATGCTGGCGGAGACCGAGAAGCGCTTCATGGACGTCGCCCCGCACTGCCCGGACCACTGGGGCGGCTACCGTCTGCTGCCGCAGCGCCTCGAGTTCTGGCAGGGCCGCCCGAGCCGCCTGCACGACCGCCTGAACTACCGCCTGGTGGACGGCGCCTGGCAACGCGAGCGCCTGGCGCCCTGAGCCCCGCACGGCACTTTTCGTAGGATGGGTATCGCTTCGCTCAACGCCATCCTACGCTGGCTCGTACAAAGCTCCGCGCCCTCCTATGTAGGAGCGCGCCCTGCGCGCGAATCGCGGGCAGGGCCCGCTCCTACAATTTGCCGTGAAGCACGGGCTCTCCGTAGGAGCGGACTCTGTCCGCGATTTGGCGGATAACGCCGTAGGCGTTATGCGCCCTACGAACTATCGCGAACACGGGGAACCAGGGTTCGCGAGCAAGAACTAGGCGTCCCCCTCGATCCTACGAAAAGCAAAAGCGCTTTTGCTCTGGCGTTTGGACTTCCAGAGAAACAACCGAGCGCACCGGAACGCCCCTTCAGAAGGCCGAGCGAAACCGGCGCTCAGGAGGTCATGCGACATGGATGTCGCGAGAGCCCCGATCAGCACAGGGACGTGCTGTCGGGGCGGGCCTCCGTGGCGGGGGAATTCGTGAGGGTAGCCCGGCTTCATCGGGCCCGTATGGCGGGGCAAGCCTTCTTGGTTACTTCTTTGGCGTTTGAAAGAAGTGACTCGCCCGAGGGGGCGAAACGAGAGACATCAACGCACTCGGAGCGGCGCGCTACACCCAAACCCAATAGACAGTTGCTCCTACAGGCGTAGGGCGTACAACCGTTCGCGGTTGTACGCCGTTACACCCATTCCATCATCGACACCATGGTCGAGCCGAACCCGCAGTCCGCCCCGGTTCCCGGCATGAGTCCGAGTGGGATACGGCCAAGGTCAAGCAGCGGATAACCGCGAACGGTTATTCGCCCTACAGGGAAACCGTTGGTAATGCGGTGTAGGATGCCTCCTCTCGCCCTGCCCACGGACCGCTCCATGAAACTCGTCATCGCCCCCGACTCCTTCAAGGAAAGCCTGTCCGCCCCCGAGGTCGCCGCTGCCATCGCCCGAGGCTGGTCGCGGGCGCGGCCGCTCGACGAGATCCTGCTGCGGCCCATGGCCGACGGCGGAGAGGGCACCGTGGATGCGGTGCTGGCGGCCACCGGCGGCGAACGCCGCGAATGCGAGGTGCGCGGGCCGCTGGGGGCGCCGGTGCGGGCCCATTGGGGCTGGCTGGAGGAGGGCACCGCGGTGATCGAGATGGCCGCCGCCAGTGGCCTGCACTGGGTGGCGCCGGCGCAGCGCGATGCGACGCGCACCACCAGCTACGGCACCGGCGAACTGATCCGCGCGGCGCTGGATGCCGGGGCGCGCAAGATCATCCTCGGGCTCGGCGGCAGCGCCACCAACGATGGCGGCATGGGCCTGCTGCAGGCCCTGGGCGTGCGTTTCCTCGCCACGAGCGGCGAGCCCCTGGGCGACGGCGGCGCGGCCCTGGCCGAACTGCACGAGATCGACCTGGCGGGCCTCGATCCGCGCTTGGCCGAGGTCGAGGTGGAAGTCGCCGCCGACGTGAACAACCCGCTGTGTGGCGAGCACGGCGCCTCGGCGGTGTTCGGCCCGCAGAAGGGCGCCAGCCCCGAGCAGGTCCGCCAGCTCGACGCCGCGTTGGCGCGTTACGCCGAAGTCGCCGCGCGCACCCTGGGCCAGGACCACAGCCTGTTCCCCGGCGTCGGCGCGGCGGGCGGCCTGGGCTTTGCCGCGCGGGCCTTCCTCAAGGCGCGCTTCCGTCCCGGCGTGGAACTGGTGGCAGAAGTTTCCGGCCTGGCCGGGGCGCTGCATGGCGCCAACCTGGCGATCACCGGCGAAGGCCGCCTGGACGAGCAGAGCCTGCATGGCAAGACGCCGATCGGCGTGGCCCGGGCGGCGCACGCCGCGGGCGTCCCGCTGATCGCCCTGGCCGGCAGCCTGGGGCCGGGTTACGGGCGCCTGCACGAGGCCGGCATCGCCGCGGCCTTCAGCCTGGTGCCGGGGCCCGTCAGCCTGGCCGAGGCCATGGCGGGCGCCGCGGAGGAACTTGAGGCGCGCGCCGAGGAACTGGCGCGCCTGTGGAGCCTGGCTCAGCCGGCGCGGTAGTCGTCGGCGGCGCGCTGCAGCCATGCCGGCAGGTCGCTGCGCGACACGCCTTCGTCACGGGCCAGTTGCAGGCAGTGCAGCAGGTATTCGCGCTTTTGCGGGTCGTCGCCGGCCAGCGACAGCGCCAGGTCGCGGTCCATCCAGCGGCGGATGCGCACGAACAGCCACCAGTGGAAGTACAGGCCGGCGGCGGTGGTGACGACGATGATGAAGTAGTCCATGGGGCCTTCCTCGCGGGGATGCTGACCTTACCCCAGGCGGAACGGAGGATGAACGTGCGCTTTTGCCGCAGCTGTAGGAAGAAGCTGTACGGTGGCTGAATCGAACGAAAACTTTGATTTGGCCGGCGTGACAGCAAGGGGCGCGGCAGAGTCTAATATTCACATATCTATCCGGAGGTTTCCGTATGCGTAAATCCGCCTTCCTGCTCGCCGGTTTCACTGCAGTGGCCCTGGCCCTCGGCGGCTGCCAGTCCAGCCTGACCGGCGACACCTACAGCCGTGACGAGGCCCGCACCGTGCAGAACGTACGCTGGGGCACCATCGAAGCCCTGCGCCCGGTGAAGATCGAGGGCACCAAGACGCCGATCGGCGCCGCGGCGGGCGCCGCCGTGGGCGGTATCGGCGGCAGCGCCATCGGTGGCGGCAAGGGCAGCTACGTGACCGCCATCATCGGCGCCGTGGCCGGCGGCCTGCTGGGCGCGGCCACCGAGGAAGGCCTGACGCGCACCCAGGGCGTGGAGATCACCGTGCGTGAAGACGACGGCAGCTCCCGCGCCTATGTGCAGGAAGTCGACCAGGGGGCCATCTTCCGCGTCGGCGAGCGCGTGCGCATCCTGACCGTCAACGGCACCAGCCGCGTTTCCCACTGATCGCTCCGCCCGTCCGGGCGGCAACGGCTCCTGGCGCGCGACCCCGGTTTCCGGTGTCGCGCGCTATCGTTTCCGGACACCGCCTTTCCCGTTCCCAGCCTTTCGTAATAGTTCTATCCAAGACGCGCGTTCGATAGATATGGATAATCGCTCGGCTCCACGGCTTTCCTGGTAAGTCAGCCGTGTCTGAAAGATTAAGGAGAAGGTCATGATGCTGGCGCTGTTGATCGCGCTGCCTTTCCTGGGCTGTTGCCTGCCGGTGTTGTTCGAGCGCCTGGGCCGCAATGCCTGCGCCGCGGCGGCGGCCGTCGCCCCGTTGCTGGGCCTGGGGCTGCTGTTCGCCCAGCGCGGCGTGCTCGGCGGCGAACGGCTGCTGGCGCGCTACGACTGGCTGCCGGAACTGGGCCTGAACCTCAGCCTGCGCCTGGACGGCCTGGGCTTCCTGTTCGCCCTGCTGATCCTCGGCATCGGCCTGCTGGTGATCCTCTACGCCCGCTACTACCTCTCCGAGCGCGAGCCCACCGGGCGCTTCTACGGCTTCCTGCTGCTGTTCATGGGCGCCATGCTCGGCGTGGTGCTCAGCGAGAACCTGCTGCTGATGCTGGTGTTCTGGGAACTCACCAGCCTGTCGTCGTTCCTCCTGATCGGCTTCTGGAACCACCGCTCGGACGCCCGCCGCGGCGCGCGCATGGCCCTGGCGGTCACCGGTGGCGGGGGCCTGGCGCTGCTCGCCGGCATCCTGCTGATCGGCCAGGTGGTGGGCAGCTTCGAGCTGAGCGACGTGCTCGCCGCGCGCGGGGTGCTGCAGGCCAGCGCGCTGTTCCCGCTGATCCTGGTGCTGGTGCTGCTGGGCGTGTTCACCAAGTCGGCGCAGTTCCCCTTCCACTTCTGGCTGCCGCACGCCATGGCGGCGCCCACGCCGGTGTCGGCCTACCTGCACTCGGCGACCATGGTGAAGGCCGGCGTGTTCCTGCTGGCGCGCCTGTACCCGGCGCTGGCCGGCAACGACCTGTGGTTCTACCTGGTGGGCCTGACGGGCCTGGCGACGCTGCTGCTGGGCGCCTTCCTGGCGCTGTTCCAGAACGACCTCAAGGGCCTGCTGGCCTACTCGACCATCAGCCACCTGGGCCTGATCACCCTGCTGTTCGGCCTGGACTCGCCCATGGCCAACGTCGCGGCGATCTTCCACGTCATCAACCACGCCACCTTCAAGGCCTCGCTGTTCATGGCCGCGGGGATCATCGACCACGAGACCGGCAGCCGCGACATGCGCCGCATCAACGGGCTGTGGAAGTACATGCCGCACACCGCGGTGCTGGCCATGGTGGCCTCGGCGTCCATGGCCGGGGTGCCGCTGCTCAACGGCTTCCTCAGCAAGGAGATGTTCTTCGGCGAGACCCTCTCGCAGAACATGGCTGGCGCCTTCAACTGGCTGATCCCGACCCTGGCCACCGTCGCCACGCTGTTCTCGGTGAGCTACTCGGTGCGCTTCATCCACGACGTGTTCTTCAACGGCGAGCCGGTCGACCTGCCGAAGACGCCTCACGAGCCGCCGCGCTACATGAAGGTGCCGGTGGAGATACTGGTGGGCCTGTGCCTGCTGGTCGGCATGGCCCCGGCCTGGACGGTGGCGCCGCTGCTGGCCGCGGCCGCCTCGGCGAGCCTGAACGGCGCGCTGCCGGCCTACAGCCTGGCGATCTGGCACGGTTTCAACGCGCCGCTGGCGATGAGCCTGATCGCCCTGGTCGGCGGCATCGCCCTGTACCTGCAGCGCCGGCCGCTGTTCGCCTGGTTCGCCGGCCTGCCGGCGGTGGACGCCAAGGAGGTGTTCGAGACGCAGGTGCAACGGCTGGCGGGCTTCGCCGGCGGCCTCACCGCCCTGCTGGAGAACGGTTCGCTGCAACGCTACGTGCTCTGGCTGCTGCTGGCCGCGCTGGTGGTGGTCTGCACCGGCCTGGCGGGCCTGCCCGCGCTGGCCGGCAGCCGCGCCTTCGTCGAGGTCGACCCGGTCACCGCGCTGTGCCTGGCGCTGCTGGCCCTGGCCGGGCCGCTGACCGCGGTCTTCCACCGCCAGCGCCTGGTGGCGCTGGTGGTGCTGAGCATCGCCGGGCTGCTGGTGGCCCTGGCCTTCGCGCGCTTCGCCGCGCCGGACCTGGCGCTGACGCAACTGGCGGTGGAAGTGGTGACCATGGTGCTGCTGATGCTCGCGCTCTACTACCTGCCGCAGCGCACGCCGAAGGAAAGCAGCAGCCTGCGCGGCCTGCGCGACTTCCTGGTGGCCCTCGCCTGCGGGGTGATGGTGGCGCTGCTGGCCTACGCGGTGTTCAGCCGGCCCTACGACAGCATCGCCGGCTACTACCTGCAGCACAGCGTTTCCGGGGGCGGCGGGCACAACGTGGTGAACGTCATCCTCGTGGACTTCCGCGGCTTCGACACCCTGGGCGAGATCAGCGTGCTGGCCATCGCCGCGGTGGGCATCTTCGCCCTGCTCGACGGCCTGCGCCTGCCGCGCCGCGCGCGCGACGCCGAGGGCCTGGCCTGGTCGGCCGACGCCCACCCGCCGATCCTCGCCACCCTGGCCCGGCTGCTGCTGCCGCTGGCGCTGCTGGTGGCGGTGTTCATCTTCCTGCGCGGGCACAACCTGCCGGGCGGCGGCTTCATCGCCGGGCTGGTCACCGCGGTGGCGCTGATCCTCCAGTACATCGCCTGCGGCAGCCGCTGGGTGCGTACCCGCCTGCCGCTGAGCTATTCACGCGGGGCGGGGCTGGGGGTGTTCGTCGCTGGCCTCACCGGCCTGGGCAGCTGGGCCTTCGGCTATCCGTTCCTGACCTCGTCCTTCGGCCACTTCCAGCTGCCGCTGGTGGGCGAGTTCGAGCTGGCCACGGCCATGCTCTTCGACCTGGGCGTCTACCTCACGGTGGTGGGCGCGACCCTGTTGATCCTCGCCGGCCTCGGCGAGCTGAACGCGCCGCCCGAGCCGGCGCCGGCCAAGGAGGCCCGCTGATGGAAGCGCTGTTCGCCATCACCCTCGGCCTGCTCACCGCCAGTGGCGTGTACCTGCTGCTGCGCGCGCGCACCTTCCCGGTGGTGCTGGGCCTGACCCTGATCTCCTACGCGGTGAACCTGTTCCTCTTCGCCATGGGCCGCCTGGCCGGCGAGCCGGCGGTGCTGGGCCAGGTGGCCCATCCCGGCGACCCGATCCCGCAGGCGCTGGTGCTGACCGCCATCGTCATCGGCTTCGCCATGACCGCCTTCGTCATCGTCCTGGCCCTGCGCGGGCTGGCCGAGACCGGTGACGACCACGTCGACGGCAAGGCGCGGGAGGCGGGCGAATGAACCATCTGCTGATCGCCCCGATCCTGCTGCCGCTGTTCGCCGGCTGCCTGCTGCTGCTCGTCGGGCACGCCTCGCGCGCCGCGCGGGGGCTTTCGCTGCTGGCCACCCTGGCGCTGTTGCCGCTGAGCGCGCTGCTGTTGCAACAGGCCGCCGGTGGCCAGGTGCAGTTCTACGCCCTGGGCAACTGGCAGCCGCCGTTCGGCATCATCCTGGTGCTCGACCGCCTGAGCGCGCTGATGCTGCTGGCCAACGCGCTGCTGGCCAGCTTCGCGCTGCTGTACGCGCTGCGCGGCGACGACCGCCGCGGCAAGCACTTCCACGCGCTGTTCCAGTTCCAGTTGCTGGGCCTCAACGGCGCCTTCCTCACCGGCGACCTGTTCAACCTCTTCGTGTTCTTCGAGATCCTGCTGATCGCCTCCTACGCGCTGCTGCTGCACGGCGGCGGGGCAGGGCGGGTGCGCGCCGGGGTGCACTACGTGGTGCTCAACCTGGTGGGCTCGGCGTTCTTCCTGATCGCCGTGGGCGTGCTCTACGGCGTGACCGGCACCCTGAACATGGCCGACATGGCTGGCCGCGTGGCCCAGCTGGGTATGGCCGATGCGCCCCTGGTGCGCGCCGCGGCGCTGCTGTTGCTGGTGGTGTTCGGCCTCAAGGCGGCGCTGCTGCCGCTGTACTTCTGGCTGCCGCGCGCCTACGCCGAGGCCAGTGCACCGGTGGCGGCGCTGTTCTCGATCATGACCAAGGTGGGCATCTACTCCATCCTGCGGGTGTACACGCTGATCTTCGGCGACCACGCCGGCGAGCTGGCCAACCTGGCCCAGGCCTGGCTGTGGCCGCTGGCCCTGGCGGGCATCCTGGCCGGCACCTTCGGGGCGCTGGCGGCCACCCGCCTGCAGGGCCTGCTGGCCTACCTGGTGGTGGTGTCCGCCGGCACCCAGCTGGCGGTGCTGGCGCTGGGCTCGGCGCAGTCCCTGGCGGCGCTGCTGTTCTACCTGCTGCACAGCACCTGGGTGGTGGGCGGGCTGTTCCTGCTCGCCGACCTGATCGCCCGCCAGCGCGGCGACAAGGCCGGCCTGCTGGTGCAGGGCCCGGCGCTGCTGCAGCCGCAGCTGCTGGGCGCGTTGTTCTTCGTCGGCGCCATCGCGGTGGCCGGCCTGCCGCCGTTCTCCGGCTTCTTCGCCAAGCTACTGATCCTGCGTTCGGCCAGCGGCGGCGAGGCCCTGGCGCTGTGGGCCATCGTTCTGAGCAGCGGCCTGCTGGTCACCGTGACCCTCAGCCGCGCCGGCAGCACGCTGTTCTGGAACACCGGGCGCAGCGTCCTCGGCAGCGCCGAGCGTGATCCGCTGCGCCTGCTGGCTGCGGTGGCGCTGCTGGCCTCGGCGGTGCTCCTGGTGCTGTTCGCCAAGCCGCTGCAGGCCTACCTGCAGGCCACGGCGGAACAGTTGCTGGACGTCGACCTCTACCGCCGGGCGATCCTGGCCGGAGGTGGCGCATGATCCGCCGCCTGCTGCCGCATCCGCTGCTCAGCCTGTGCCTGCTGCTGGGCTGGGTGCTGCTGGTCGACGACTTCTCCTTCGGCCACTGGCTGCTCGGCGCCGTGCTCGGCCTGGCGTTGCCGCTGCTGTGCCGCGACATGCTGCTGGCGCCGCTGCGCATCCAGCGCCCGGGCCTGCTGCTGCGCTTCATCGGCCTGGTGCTGTACGACATCGTCATGGCCAACCTGCAGGTCGCGCGCCTGGTGCTGGGGCCCACCGGCAAGCTGCAGCCGGGCTTCGTCGAGGTGCCGCTGGACCTGCGTGAGGACCTGCCCATCGCCATCCTCGCCAGCGTCATCACCCTGACCCCCGGCACGGTCTCCGCCGACCTCAGCGCCGACCGCCGCAGCCTGCTGGTGCACGGCCTCGACGTGCCCGACGCGCAGGCCCTGGTGGCGGACATCAAGGCGCGCTACGAGGCGCCGCTGAAGGAGGTGTTCGAATGCTCGCCTACGTGATCCCGCTGTGCCTGGCGCTGATCGCCCTGGCCCTGCTGCTGACGGTGGCGCGCCTGGTGCGCGGGCCGAGCGCGGCCGACCGCATCCTGGCGCTGGACACCCTGTCGGTGGAGGCCATCGCGCTGATCCTGCTGTTCGGCATCTGGCGCGGCAGCGGCCTGTACTTCGAGGCGGCGCTGCTGATCGCGGTGATGGGCTTCGTCAGCACCGTGGCGCTGTGCAAGTTCCTGCTGCGCGGAGACATCATCGAATGAACCTGTTCGTGGAAATCCTTGTCAGCGCGCTGCTGCTGGGCGGCAGCCTGTTCGCCCTGCTCGGCGCCGTGGGCCTGTACCGCCTGCCGGACTTCTACACGCGCCTGCACGCGCCGACCAAGGCCTCGACCCTCGGCGTGGGCGGCGTGGCGCTGGGTTCGCTGCTGTATTTCAGCAGCGGCGGCGGCGTGAGCCTGCACGAGGTGCTGATCACCCTGTTCCTGTTCATCACCGCGCCGGTCAGCGCCCACCTGCTGGCCAAGGCCGCCATGCAGGCGCGCCTGCCGCGCACGCCGGGTACCCGCGGGGAGCCTTGGGAGTAGGACCACTCCTTGGGGGGAGCGGATTTATCCGCGATCATCCGTCGCTGTGAACGGGGCAGGTGAATGCGTAGGGCGTTCGCGGTTATCCGCCGCTGGCCCGAGCACCGAGGCCGAGGGCAACGGCGGATAACGCCGTAGGCGTTATGCGCCCTACGGAGAGCCTTGGCGGGGCCATTACAGTTTTCCTCCGGCGCTGTGCCTGTCGGCCACCCGTGGCGCGCTTCTATACTGCGGGGATTCATTTCTCGGAGCGTCCCGTGCAGCAGTCCCGGCCCTTCGCCCTGGCATGCCTGGTCCTGGCCATGGCGCTGTGGGGCAGTTCCTTCATCGCCCTGAAGCTGGCCTTCGCCGAATGGCCGGCGATGTGGGTGATCTTCGCCCGCATGGCCATCGGCAGCCTGATCTTCCTCGCCGCCTGGCGTTGGCGCGGGCGCATGGAGTACCGGCGCGGCGACTGGAAGTACCTGGTGGGCCTGGCGGTGTGCGAGCCGTGCCTGTACTTCGTCTGCGAATCCTTCGCCCTGCAGTACACCAGCGCCGCCCAGGCCGGGATGATCACCGCGCTGCTGCCGTTGCTGGTGGCGGTCGGCGCCTTCCTCCTGCTGCACGAGCGGGTGGCGCGCAACACCTGGGCCGGCTTCGCCCTGGCGGTGCTCGGCGCGCTCTGGCTGACCCTCGCCGGCGAGCCCGACCAGCACGCGCCGCAGCCGCTGCTGGGCAACTTCTTCGAGCTGCTGGCGATGGTCTGCGCCACCGGCTACACGCTGCTGCTCAAGCACCTGTCGGCGCGCTACTCGCCCTTCATCCTGACCGCCATGCAGGCCTTCATCGGCTCGGTGTTCTTCCTGCCGCTGGCGGCCGTCGGCTCGGGCCTGCCGCCGGCGCCCAGCGGCCAGGGGCTGTTCGCCCTGGTGTACCTGGGCAGCGTGGTCACCGTCGGCGCCTACGGCCTCTACAACTTCGGCGTCAGCCGGCTGCCGGCGAGCCAGGCCACCGGCTTCATCAACCTGATCCCGGTGTTCACCCTGGTGTTCGCCTGGCTGCTGCTGGGCGAGCGCCTCAACGGCCAGCAGCTGCTGGCCGCCGCCCTGGTGTTCGCCGGCGTCGCCCTCAGCCAGTGGCGCAGCGCCACGCCCGCGCCCGCCGGGGTGCTCGACTGACCGAACGAGGAACCGCCCCATGTCCATCGACATCCGTGACTGGACCCGCGAAGCCATCCGCATCATCGAGGCGGACTTCCAGCGCAGCGCCGACACCCACCTGATCCCCCTGGAGGCGCCGGGCCTGCCCGGCATCGACCTGTACTTCAAGGACGAGTCCAGCCACCCCACCGGCAGCCTCAAGCACCGCCTGGCGCGCTCGCTGTTCCTCTACGCGCTGTGCAACGGCTGGCTGAAGCCGGGGGCGCCGGTGATCGAGGCCTCCAGCGGCTCCACGGCGATTTCCGAGGCCTATTTCGCGCGCCTGCTGGGGCTGCCCTTCATCGCGGTGGTGCCGGCCAGCACCTCGAAGGAGAAGATCGCCCAGATCGCCTTCTACGGCGGCCGCAGCCACCTGGTGGACGACCCCACGCAGATCTACGCCGAATCCGAGCGCCTGGCCCGCGAGAGCGGCGGCCACTTCATGGACCAGTTCACCTACGCCGAGCGCGCCACCGACTGGCGGGCGAACAACAACATCGCCGAATCGATCTTCCAGCAACTGCGCCACGAGCGCTTCCCCGAGCCGGCCTGGCTGGTCTCCAGCCCCGGCACCGGCGGCACCCTGGCCACCCTCGGGCGCTTCGCCCGCTACCGCCGGCACCAGACCCGCGTGCTCTGCGCCGACGCCGAGCGCTCGGTGTTCTTCGACGCCTACCGCACCGGCGACCGCAGCCTGACCCTGGACTGCGGCTCGCGCATCGAGGGCATCGGCCGGCCGCGGGTGGAGGCTTCCTTCCTGCCGGCGGTGCTCGATGCCATGGTCAAGGTGCCCGACGCCTGGTCGCTGGCGGCCATGCATTACCTGGCGCAGCGCCTGGGGCGGCGCGTCGGCGGCTCCAGCGGGACCAACCTGGTGGGCGCGCTGCTGGCGGCGCAGGGCATGATCGCGCGCGGCGAATCCGGCTCGGTGGTGGCGATCCTCTGCGACGGCGGCGAACGCTATGCCACCAGCTACTACGACCCGTTGTGGCTGATCCAGCAGGGCTTCCAGCTGGAGCCGCTGATCGACGCGGTGCGCGCCTGCGTGGAGCAGGGCAGCGCGCTGCCCGAGGCGCTGCCGGCGCTGGGGTTGTGACGGGCCGGCCTACTCCTGGTAGGCTGCGCCGGGGTAGGCGCAGCCGCGCATGACCTTGTCGTCCAGGCGCAGCTCGGCGGTGAGGCTGCTCACCGCGCCGCTCATGCCGTTGACGCAGCGCGCCGGGGCCACCCACAGCTCGAGCTTCTCGCCATTGGCCTCGGTGGAATAGCTGCTGCTGCCGCCGGGTACGCTTTCCACCACGTAGGGCAGCACCTGGTCTGCCTGGCCGGGGCGCTGCAGCAGCAGGCCCTGGGCGTTGACCATCACGCTCCAGCCCGGCTCGTTGCCGCCGGCCTGGACGATGGTCTGGCGGAAGTTGGGGTCGTCGCAGCCATGGCCCTCGTTCTGCAGGCGGTACAGCGAGCGCACCTCGAACTTGCCGTCGGTGTTGCTGGCCTGGCCGCCGGAGTAGGCGCCGCGCGCGTCGATGAACAGCTTGCCGGCGCCATCGGCGAACAGGTCGCGGGACTCGCGGGCCACGGCGCTGTCGGGGCCGTCCACCAGGTTGAACTGGCGCTGCTCGTTGCACGGCCGCAGCACCAGGCCGCCGTCCTGGCGGGTGACCTCGCCCTGGACCCGCGTCGGCGCATCCTGGCGGGTGGGCTCGGGCTTCCACACCTGGCAGGCGGCGAACAGGGGCAGCAGGGCATAGAGGAATAGGCGGGCTGGACGCATGAGGTAGGGCTCCCGGAAAAATGCGCCCACGTTACCGAGCCGGGAGCACCCGCTCAAGGGCTACAGTGGTAGGGACTGTCGCAAAAGGAGGCATCCGATGATTCGTTACAAGCGGGCCTACGAGGCCCCGGCCGCGGAAGACGGCTACCGGGTACTGGTGGACCGGCTCTGGCCGCGGGGCATCAGCAAGGAGGAATTGCACCTGGACGAATGGCTCAAGGCGGTGGCGCCGTCCAACGAACTGCGCCAGCGCTTCCACCACGATCCCAGCCTGTTCGACGAATTCCGCCGCGCCTACCACGCCGAGCTGGCGGCGCACCCGGAGCACTGGTGGAAGCTGCTGGGCATCGCCGGCAAGGGCGACCTGACGCTGCTCTACGCGGCGAAGGACACCGAGCACAACAACGCGCGGGTGCTGGCGGAGTTCCTCGAGGACGAGATGGAAAGGGTGGGGGAGGGGAGTTCGCCGGTGTGCTATGCGGGGAAGAAGGAGTGAGGGGGGGCGGGCTTCTTGCAGGAGCGAGGGGGACGCCTAGTTCTTGCTCGCGAATGGAGTTCTACCGGGTAGCATCGGTGCGCACTCTCAAGAGCGCCCTCTCCCTAACCCTCGGCTGCGCGCCCCGCCCTGAAGGGAGAGGGGACCGTTGGGCAGGGCTGGATGTTCTGGCGTTAGCCGGCAACACCGCAGGTTTCCAGCTGAAACCATTCCTTTTCTCAGCACGGACAAGCCCCCTCTCCCTGAAGGGAGAGGGGGCCGTTGGGTAGGGCTGGATGTTCTGGCGTTAGCCGGCAACACCGCAGGTTTCCAGCTGAAACCATTCCTTTTCTCGGCACGGACAAGCCCCCTCTCCCTTCAGGGAGAGGGTTGGGGAGAGGGGACGGCGTCATCCCGAAACACCGTAGTCACCAGGTAATTCCGTTCGCGAGCAAGCTCGCTCCTACGAAAAGCCAGCCGCCCCCGTCGCTCACCAAACCTTGTAGACCCGCCCCGTCTCCGCCCCCTCCACACTCCGCGCGAAGCCCAGCGCCGCGTCCGCCGCCGGCACCGGCTTGAAGCCGCGGAAGAAGGGCCCGTAGCCCTCCATGGACTCCACCAGCACGTTCGGGCTCACCGCGTTGATCCGCTGCCCGCGGGGCAGTTCGATGGCGGCGCTGCGCACGAAGCCTTCCACCGCCGCGTTGACCATCGTGGCCGAGCTGCCCTGGCGGATCGGCTCCTCGCTGAGGATGCCGGTGGTCAGGGTGAAGGAGGCGCCGTCGTTGGCGTAGTGGCTGCCGATCAGCACCAGGTTGACCTGGCCCATCAGCTTGTCCCGCAGGCCGACGGCGTACTCGGCTTCGCCCATCTCGGCGAGTGGGCCGAAGTGCACCTTGCCGGCGGCGCTGACCAGGGCGTCGAAGGGGCCGACCTGCTCGAACAGGGCGCGGATCGAGGCGCTGTCGGTGATGTCCACGCGCAGGTCGCCGCTGCTGCGGCCGACGCGGACGATCTCATGGCGCTGGCCCAGTTCGCTGGCCACGGCCTGGCCGAGGGTACCGCTGGCGCCGACGAGGATGATCTTCATGCTGACTCCGGGAACGGGTGGGTGACGGAGCCAGTCTAGGGACGTATTTTGTTTGGATAACCAGGCCAATCGGCAACCTGCCGTTTTCATGGGGAAACAATCATGGGCGAGCTGGAAGACCTCTCGGCCTTCGCCGTGCTGCTGGAATGCGGCAGCTTCACCCGCGCCGCCGAGCGCTTGGGGTGCAGCAAGGGGCAGTTGTCCAAGCGCATCAGCGCCCTGGAGCAGGCCCTGGGCGTGACCCTGCTGCACCGCACCACGAGGCGCCTGGCGCTGACCGCCGCCGGCCAGGCCCTGCTGCCCGAGGCCCAGGCGCTCAACGCCCAGGCAGCGCGGGCGCGGCAGGCGGTGGCGCGGCTGCAGGAGGAAGCGCGCGGCACGGTGCGCATGAGCGTGCCGGTGTCCCTGGGCGAGACTTTCTTCGATGCCTGGCTGGTGGAGTTCTCCCGCAGCCACCCGGGCATCCGCCTGGAGCTGGACCTGGCCAACGAGCGCCGTGACCTGGTGGCCGAGGGCTTCGACCTGGCTATCCGCTCCGGCCTCGCCGGCGACGAGCGCCTGGTGGCGCGCCCGCTGTTCGCCCTGCAGGAGCTGACCTGCGCCACGCCGGACTATCTCGCCGGCCACGGCGAACCGCGCAGCCCGGCCGAGCTGGCGCGGCACAACTGCCTGCTCAACACCCACTACCCGGACCCCGACCAGTGGCTGTACCAGCGCGAGCACGAGCTGTTCCGCGTGGAGGTCGGCGGGGTGCTGGCGAGCAACCACTACACCCTGCTGAAGAAGGCCGCGCTGGCCGGCGTCGGCGTCGCCCGGCTGCCGTCCTACATGCTCCAGGACGAATTGGCCGACGGCCGCCTGCGCTGGCTGCTGTGCGACTACCAGACGCGCAGCACGCCGGTGTTCCTGGTGCATCCGTACCAGGGCGGGTTGCCACGGCGCACGCAGCTGCTGGTGGACTACCTGCTGGCCTGGTTCGAGCGCGCGCGCCAGCGCCTGCTGCGCTTGCAGGGCTGAAACCGGCGCCGTTCAACTTCGTTCAGTTTCGTTCAGCGAAGGTTCAGACGGGGTTCAGGAGAGGTTCAGGGGGTGGTCGATAGGCTTTGCCCATTCCCTTGGCAACCCTCCGCGAGTCTCCGTCCATGAAAGCTTCGACTCTGAAAAGCCCCCGCTCCCTGCTGCTGGCCGCCTTCGTCGGCAGTGCCCTGGCGCTTTCCGGCTGTGCCTCCGACCTGTCCGGCAGCAGCTATTCCCGCGCCGACGCCCGCGCGGTGCAGACCGTGCGCATGGGCACCGTGGAGTCGCTGCGGGCGGTGCGGATCGAAGGCACCAAGACGCCTATCGGCACCCTGGCCGGCGCCGCCGTCGGCGGCATCGCCGGCAGTGGCATCGGGGGCGGCCGTGGCGCGGCCATCGCCACCCTCCTCGGCGGGGTGGCCGGCGGCGCCGCCGGCTCGGCCATCGAGGAGGGCGTCACCCGCGCCCAGGGCGTGGAAATCGTGGTCCGCGAGGACGATGGCATCTCCCGCGCCTACGTGCAGGCCGTGGACCCTGCGCAGGTGTTCCGCGTCGGCGACCGCGTGCGCGTCATGAGCGTCAACGGCGCCAGCCGCGTCACGCTCTGAGGTGTCGTCATGAAAAAGCCGATCATTGCGCTCGTCGCGCTGCTGCTGGCGCCCCTCGCCTGGGCGGGCGAGGGTGACTCCTGGTACCTGCAGACCAGCGTCATCACCCGGCACTGGAACCACGACCCGGAGCACAACAACCACCAGGACCTGGTCGGCCTGGAGCGCAACCGCGCCGACGGCTGGGTGTGGGGCGGGGCGACCTTCCGCAACTCGTTCCGCCAGCGCTCCAACTATGCATACGCCGGCAAGCGCTTCGACCTGGACGGCTCGCCGTTCTACTTCAAGGTCACCGGCGGCGCGCTGCAGGGCTACCACGGCGAGTACCGCGACAAGATCCCGCTGAACCGCTACGGCGTGGCGCCGGCCGTCATTCCCTCGGTCGGCGCGCAGGCCGGCCGCTTCGCCAGCGAGTTCGTGGTGCTGGGCAACTCGGCCGGGATGATCAACGTCGGGGTGCACCTGTAGCGGTGCGCCCCGCTCAGCCGGCGACCTCGCCCAGGGCCGCGTCCAGCGTCTCGATCAGCAGGTCGGCATGCGCCTGCTGGAAGGCCAGCAGCGGGCGGATCTTGAGGATGTTCTCCTGCGGGCCGGCGGCGCTGATCAGCACGCCGCGCTCGCGCATGGCGTTGACCACCCGGCGCGTCTGGGCGGCGGCCGGGGCCTTGGTCGCGCGGTCAGCGACCAGCTCGACGCCGAGGAACAGGCCGGCGCCGCGCACGTCGCCGATCAGCTCATGGCGCCGGGCCAGGCGCTGGAAGCCTTCGCGCAGGTAGCTGCCGAGCCGTTCCGAGCGTTGCTGCAGGCCCTCGTCGCGGATCACGTCGAGCACCGCCTGGCCAGCGGCGCAGCTCACCGGGTTGCCGCCGAAGGTGTTGAAGTAGCGCACGCTGCGGCCGAAGCTCTCCAGCACCTGCGGGCGCGCCACCACGCCGGCGATGGGCTGGCCGTTGCCCATGGGCTTGCCCAGGGTGACCAGGTCCGGCTGCACGCCATGGCGCTGGAAGCCCCACATGTGCTCGCCGGTGCGGGCGAAGCCGGATTGCACTTCGTCGGCGATGTACAGCAGGCCTTCGGCGCGGGCTACGGCCACGGCTTCGGCGAGCAGGCCCGCGGGGCCGGCGAACACGCCGTCGCTGGCGAAGATGCCGTCCACCAGCAGCGCGGCGGGCTTGATGCCGTGGGCGCGCAGGTCGGCGATGGCGGCGCGCACGTCCTCGGCGAGCAGGCGGGCGACGTTCTCCGCGCCCAGGCGGTAGGCGTCCGGCGCGCGCACGGTGCGCGCATGGGCGGGCAGGGTGATGCCGCTGCCCAGCGCCGGCGAGAGTTCGGAGATGTCGCCGGTGACGCCATGGTAGGCGAAGCGGGTGACGATCACCCCGCTGCCGCCGGTGTGGTGGCGGGCGATGCGCAGGGCCAGGTCGTTGGCCTCGCTGCCGGTGCAGGTGAACATCACCTGGGACAGTTCGGCGGGGAAGGTGCCGAGCAGGTCCTCGGCGTAGTCGAGGATGCCTTCCTGCAGGTAGCGGGTGTGGGTGTTCAGCACCGCCGCCTGGCGGGCGATGGCCTCGACCACCCGCGGGTGGCAGTGGCCGACCGAGGCGACGTTGTTGTAGGCGTCCAGGTACTGCCGGCCCTGCTCGTCGTAGAGCCACACGCCCTCGCCGCGCACGGTGTGCAGCGGCCGTTCGTAGAACAGCCGGTAGGCCGGGCCGAGCAGGCGCTCGCGGCGCTCGATCAGGCTGCGTTCCTTGTCGCTCAGGCGCTCGGCGTCGGCCGGGCTGTAGCCGTTGGTCATGGTCATGCGGGGGACTCCTCGTGGCAGGCGCGGGCGATGCGCTCGCGCGCCTCGGATCGGGACAGCCCGGCCAGGCCCTGCAGGCTGGCGCGGGCCTGGCGGGCGTTGCGCAGGATGTAGTCGCGGTTCTCCGGGTGCAGGCTGGCGCGCCAGGCGGTGATGCCCAGGGTGAGCACCAGGCGGGTGGCCATGAGGTCGCAGAGGATGTCCAGCTCGGCTTCCTGCAGCGGGTTGCGGGCGTGGTAGGCGGCGATGAATTCCAGGGCCGGGGCGAGCACGTCGCCCTCGCTGCCCAACTGGTAGGCGGCGGCCACGCCGAGGTCGTTGACCAGCGGGGCGTGGACCATGTCGCCGAAGTCGAGGATGTTGCGCAGCCGCTCGGGGTGCGCGGCGTCGACTATCACGTTGTGCGGGTTGAGGTCGTTGTGGATCACCTGGGCGCGCAGCGTCGGCAGGCGCGGCAGGGCGTGTTCCTCGAAGTTGTCCAGGGCGCGCTCGACCAGCTCGCGCAGGCTGGCTTCCTCGATGTGGCGCAGCAGCGGGCGCAGGCGCTGGGCGTGCTGCAGGTCCCAGAGCAACTCGTGGCCGGAGGCGGGGTGCTGGTAGCCGTGCAGGGCCAGGTCCAGGCGCGCCAGTGCCTCGCCCAGGTTGCGCCGCAGGGCCGGCGAGCGCTGCGGGACACGGTGCAGCGGCAGGCCTTCGACGAAGGACATCAGCCGCGCCAGCATGCGCTGGCCGTCCACTTCCACCCAGGTCTGGTACTGGCCGTCGAGGGCCGGGTAGACGCGCTGCACCGGCAGGTTCGGGTCGGCCTGCTGCACCCGCAGCAGGGCGCGGTTCTGGAAGTCCACCACCTGCGGGTCCTCCAGCGGGTGGGACAGCTTGAGCAGGCGGCTGGCGCTGTCGTGGGCGCCGACCTGGAAGTTCAGGTCGCGCTCGCCGGCCAGGCGTTGCAGCGGGCCCTGCAGGCCGAAGAGGTCGCGGGCGATGGCCGCGGCCTGTTCCGCGGTGACCTGGGCGGGCGCGGCTTCCAGCAGGGGGTCGTGGGCGAGGGCGATCAGCGGCATGCGCTTGGACTCCGGTTCTTGTCGTTCTGGGTTGTGCTGGCGGCCATTAGATCACAAATAAAATATGATGCATCATATTTTCAATGCGCATCGTTTGAGCCATGATCCAGCCTACTCCCTCGAGCCCGAAACGGACGGATACCCGCATGAGCGAACCCAGGACCCTGCTGCTCACCGGCGCCAGCCGCGGCATCGGCCACGCCACCGTGAAGCACTTCAACGCCGCCGGCTGGCGGGTGTTCACCGCCTCGCGCCAGGACTGGGTGGCCGAATGCCCCTGGGCCGAGGGGCTGCTCAACCACATCCACCTGGACCTGGAGGACATCGCCAGCGTCGAGGCCACCCTGCCGGCGATCCGCGAGAAGCTCGGCGGGCGCCTGGACGCCCTGGTGAACAACGCCGGCATCTCGCCCAAGGGCCCGGAGGGGCAGCGCATGGGCGTGCTGGAAAGCGACTACGGCACCTGGCTGAAGGTGTTCAACGTCAACCTGTTCTCCACCGCGCTGCTGGCCCGCGGGCTGTTCGAGGAACTGAAGGCGGCCCAGGGCAGCATCATCAACGTCACTTCCATCGCCGGCTCCCGGGTGCACCCTTTCGCCGGCGTGGCCTATGCCTCGTCCAAGGCGGCGCTGGCGGCGCTGACCCGCGAGATGGCGTACGACTTCGGCCGCCATGGCGTGCGGGTGAACGCCATCGCGCCGGGGGAGATCGATACCTCGATCCTGTCCTCGGGCACCGAACTGATCGTCGAGCGCGACATTCCCATGCACCGCCTGGGCAAGCCGGAGGAGGTGGCCTCGCTGATCCACTTCCTCTGCACCCAGGGGGCGTCCTACGTGAACGGCGCGGAGATCCACGTCAACGGCGGCCAGCACGTCTGAGCGGGTGGCTGGCAATTCGCCGGCCAGCACCGCATCATCGCGCCCGGACCCACGAGGAAGCCATGAACTACCCCATCGACGGCCTCAACCATGCCTACCTGGGCAGCGGTGTCTACGCGCTGCTGCGCGAGGCGCTGATCACCGGGCGCTTCCAGCCCGACGACCGCCTGCGCATCCGCGACCTGGCGCAGCAACTGGGCACCAGCGTGACGCCGGTGCGCGACGCCATCCTGCAACTGGCCAAGGAGCAGGCGCTGGTGCTCCGCACGCCGCGAGACATCCGCGTGCCGGTGCTGAGCCGCGAGCAGTACCTGGAAATCCGCAGCATCCGCGTGGCCCTGGAGGGCCTGGCCGCCGAGACCGCGGCCGGCTGCGTCACGCCCGAACAGCTGGCGATGCTGGAGAAGAACATCCGCGACAACCTCGCGGCCATCCATGCCGACGACCTGGTGGCGGCGCTCAAGCTCAACCAGGCCTTCCACTTCGCCCTCGCCGAGATCGCCGGCATGCCGCTGCTCAAGGGCTTCCTCGACAGCCTGTGGATGCGCACCGGGCCGCTGATCGCGCGGACCTACGGCAGCTTCAACGAGCGCATGGCGGTGGAGCACCACTGGGAAGTGCTGCATGCCCTGCGCAAGGGCGATGGCGCCGCGGCCCGCGCGGCCATCTGCGCCGACCTCACCGATGGCAGCCAGAAGATGCTGGAGTTTCTTGCCCAGCGGGAAGGGGACGAGGCGCGGGCGAGCCAGGTTTCCTGAGCAAAGAAAAACGCCCCCCGAAGGGGGCGCTCGAGGTGTTGAAGAAAGCAGTGGGTTCGTCCTGCTGTCAGACCTTTCGAACCGGGCCGGGATACTGCGCAACCAGGGCATCGGACGTCAGCAGGGTGATGCCTTCGACCCTGGCCTGGGCGACCAGGATGCGGTCGAACGGGTCCTTGTGGATCGGCGGCAGGCTGTCGGTTTCCACTGCATGCCCGCTGCCAATGGGCAGTTCGCCATAGCCGTTGTCCAGCAGGCCCCTGCGCAGGAGCCGTGGGTCCACCTGGAAGTCATTGCGGCCCAGGCCCCGTTTTATGGCTATTTCCCACAGGCTGGCCGGGCTGAAGAACAGCTCGTTCTCCGGCGCCTCGATCAAGGCGCGGGTTTCCACCGACAGGCGCTCCGGCTCGCTGGCTGCCCACAGCAGCAGATGGGTATCCAGCAGCAGTTTCATGCGTCGTCGCCGAAAAGCTGCTCGATTTCAGCCTGGCCCATGCGGTCGAAATCGTCCGGGACGCTGAATTGGCCGGCCATGAAACCCAGTCGCTTCGATTGACCCGCGTCCGGCGCGTCCAGCGGAACGACCTTGACCATGGGCTTGCCCGCCTTGGCTATCACGAAGGATTCGCCTTTGGCGGCCTGCTCGACGAGCCGGGACAGATGGGTCTTGGCTTCGTGGATGTTGACGGTTTGCATGGCAGGACTCGCTGGACTAAGTCCTGTTAGTCTAGTCCAGTGCGAGTTGCGCCACAAGTCGATGTTGAGAGCTGCTGCATCGGCCCCCGCGTGGGTGAGCAGGCGGGGTCGGCCTGCGGCCTGGCTGCGGTCGTTCTGCAATACGGTGCCTCTTTCCATGCTTGGCCTCCTTGAGTGGGAGGTTCCAGGCTAGGAAGAATGCGGGCCGCTGGATGTAGGAGCGAGCTTGCTCGCGAACGGTGTTTTCCGGCAATTGCGGAGCCTTGGGCTGACGCCATTTCTGTCCCCTGCGCGGTTGTCGAAAACAGGGGAGGGGCTGCAAAGCCAGGTTTCCTCATGATGGAGTTCCGGTTCGCGGGCAAGCTCGCTGCTGCCAGGCCGACGGGCAAAGAAAAACGGCCCCGAAGGGCCGTTTTGCATTACCGCCAGGGGCTCAACCGCCCAGGTAGGCGTCGCGTACCTTGGGGTTGACCAGCAGGTTGGCGCCGGTGTCCTGCATCACGATCCGGCCGTTCTCCAGCACGTAGCCGCGGTCGGCGAGCCGCAGCGCCTGGTTGGCGTTCTGCTCGACGAGGAAGACGGTCACGCCTTCGCTGCGCAGCTGTTCGATGATGTCGAAGATCTGCTGGATGATGATCGGCGCCAGGCCCAGGGACGGCTCGTCGAGCAGCAGCAGCTTGGGCTTGCTCATCAGCGCGCGGCCGATGGCGAGCATCTGCTGCTCGCCGCCGGACATGGTGCCGCCGCGCTGGCTGAAGCGCTCCTTCAGGCGCGGGAACAGGCCCAGGACGCGGTCCATCTGCTCCTGGTAGTCGCCCTTGCTGGTGAAGAAGCCGCCCATGGCCAGGTTTTCCTCGACGGTCAGGCGGGCGAACACCCGGCGGCCTTCGGGGACCACCGCGATGCTCTTGCGCATGATGTGCGAGGATTCCTGGCCGACCAGTTCCTCGCCGAGGTACCTGATGCTGCCGGAGGCCGCCCGCGGCGAGCCGCAGAGGGTCATCAGCAGGGTCGACTTGCCGGCGCCGTTGGCGCCGATCAGGGTGACGATCTCGCCCTGCTGCACCTCCAGGCTGACCTCGTGCAGGGCCTGAATCTTGCCGTAGAAGGTGGAGACCTTGTCGAACTTCAGCATGGCTCAGGCCTCCCCCAGATAGGCTTTGATCACGTCCGGGTTGTCGCGGATCTGCTCCGGGGTACCGTCGGCCAGGGGCGTGCCCTGGTTGATCACGTAGATGTGGTCGGAAATGCTCATCACCAGCTTCATGTCGTGCTCGATCAGCAGCACGGTC
This sequence comes from Pseudomonas delhiensis, assembly GCF_900187975.1. Lineage (GTDB taxonomy): Bacteria > Pseudomonadota > Gammaproteobacteria > Pseudomonadales > Pseudomonadaceae > Pseudomonas > Pseudomonas delhiensis. The sequence continues at coordinate 34,932 of NZ_FZPC01000039.1, forward strand.
ACGCCGTGCTCGGCGCGCAGCATGGCGATCAGCGCCTTGAGGTCCTCGGTCTCGCGCGGGTTGAGGCCGGCCGCCGGCTCGTCGAGCATCAGCAGTTGCGGGCGCGTCATCATGCAGCGGGCGATTTCCAGGCGGCGCTGCTGGCCGTAGGCCAGGGTGCCGGCCGGGCGGTTGGCCACGTCCTTCAGGTTGACCACTTCCAGCCAGTGCGCCGCATAGTCCAGCGCCTCGGCCTCGGCACGGCGGAACGCCGGGGTCTTCAGCAGGCCGGCGAAGAAGTTGGTGTTGATGTGCCGGTGCTGGGCCACCAGCAGGTTCTCCACCGCGGTCATTTCCTTGAACAGGCGGACGTTCTGGAAGGTGCGCACCACGCCGCGGTGGGCGATCTTGTGCCCCGGCAGGCCCTGGATGGGCTCGCCGCGCAGCAGGATCTGGCCACCGGTGGGCTGGTAGAAGCCGGTCAGGCAGTTGAACACGGTGGTCTTGCCGGCGCCGTTGGGGCCGATCATCGAGACCACCTGCTTTTCCTCGACCTCGAGCGCGACGCTGTTGACGGCCAGCAGGCCGCCGAAGCGCATGGTCAGGCCGGATACTTCAAGAATCGGTCGACTCATTTACGCAACTCCAGGTGCGGGCGCTGCATCGGCAGCAGGCCCTGCGGACGCCAGATCATCATCAGCACCATGATGGCGCCGAACATCAACATGCGGTATTCGCTGAACTCGCGCATCAGCTCGGGCAGCAGGATCATCACCACGGCGGCGAGGATCACGCCCAGCTGCGAGCCCATGCCGCCGAGGACGACGATGGCGAGGATGGTCGCCGACTCGATGAAGGTGAACGACTCCGGAGTCACCAGGCCCTGGCGCGCGGCGAAGAAGCTGCCGGCGAAACCGGCGAAGCAGGCGCCCAGGGTGAAGGCCGAGAGCTTGATGATGGTCGGGTTCAGGCCCAGCGCGCGGCAGGCGATCTCGTCCTCGCGCAGCGCTTCCCAGGCGCGGCCCAGGGGCATGCGCAGCAGGCGGTTGATGACGAACAGCACCAGCAGCACCAGCAGTAGCGCCACCAGGTAGAGGAACACGACCTTGTAGTTCGAGTTGTAGGCGATGCCGAAGAACTCGTGGAAGGTCTGCATGCCCTCGGGGGCGCGGCGCTCGAAGGTCAGGCCGAGCAGGCTGGGCTTCTCGATGCCGCTGATGCCGTTGGGGCCGCCGGTGAGGTCGGTGAAGTTGCGCAGCAGCACGCGGATGATCTCGCCGAAGCCCAGGGTCACGATCGCCAGGTAGTCGCCGCGCAGGCGCAGCACCGGGAAACCGAGCAGGAAGCCGAACAGCGCGGCCATCGCCCCGGCGATCGGCAGGCAGGTCCAGAAGCCCAGGCCGTAGTAGTGGGAGAGCAAGGCATAGCTGTAGGCGCCCACGGCGTAGAAGCCGACGTAGCCCAGGTCCAGCAGGCCGGCCAGGCCCACCACGATGTTCAGGCCCAGGCCCAGCAGCACGTAGATCAGCACCAGGGTGGCGATGTCCACCGCGCCGCGCGAGCCCCAGAAGGGCCAGACCAGGGCGACCAGGATCATCAGGACGATCACCTGGCGCTGCACCGAGGGCCGCGTCAGGGAGCGGTACAGGAAGTTGTTCTCGCCCAGGTGCAGGGTACGGCCGCGGCTGAGGCTGAAGCGGTCGCGCACCAGTTGCCAGACGAACATGCCCACGGCGCACGCGGCGATGATCCACAGGGTGGTCGGGCTGACGCCTTCCAGCTGCAGGCCGATGCCGATGACGCTGAGTTTCACCCCGAGGATCGGGTAGGCCACCGCCAGTACCAGCAGGGCGCTGAAGAAGGCCGTCTTGAGTCGCTTGTTCATACCTTCTCCACCTCCGGACGACCGAGCAGGCCGGTGGGGCGGAACAGCAGCACCAGCACCAGCAGGCTGAAGGCCACCACGTCCTTGTACTGGTTGCCGAACACGTCGGCGCCGAAGGCTTCGGCCACGCCCAGCACCAGGCCGCCGAGCATGGCGCCCGGGATGCTGCCGATGCCGCCGAGCACCGCGGCGGTGAAGGCCTTGATGCCGGCGAGGAAGCCGATGTTCGGGTTGATCACGCCGTACTGCATGCCCAGCAGCACCGCGGCCACGGCGGCCAGGGTGGCGCCGATGACGAAGGTCAGGGCGATGATGTTGTTGGTGTTGATCCCCAGCAGGTTGGCCATCTTGATGTCCTCGGCGCAGGCGCGGCAGGCGCGGCCCAGTCGGGAACGGGAGATGAACATGCTCAGGCCGTACATGGCCAGCAGGGTGACGACGAAGATCAGCACCTGCATGTACGAGATGGTCACGCCCGCGTCGCCGCCGAAGACGAAGTTGCCCGGCAGCAGGTTGGGGATGGCCTTGTCCTTGGAATCCTGGGCGAGCAGGACCTCGTTCTGCAGGAAGATCGACATGCCGATGGCGGAGATCAGCGGGATCAGCCGGTTGCTGCCGCGCAGCGGGCGGTAGGCGATCCGTTCGATGCTGTAGCCGTAGGCACTGGTGACGATGATGGCGGCGGCGAAGGTGCAGAAGATGACGATCGGCAGGCTGACGATCCCCATCATGGCCAGGCCGGTGATCACGATGAAGGCTACGTACGAGCCGATCATGTAGACCTCGCCATGGGCGAAGTTGATCATGCCGATGATGCCATAGACCATGGTGTAGCCGATGGCGATCAGGGCATAGGTGCTGCCAACGGTCAGGCCGTTGATCAGCTGTTGCAGGTAGTGATAGAGCTCAGGCATCACCTAACTCCTCGGGCGTCGCGTGAAGCGGCGCTTGTGGCGCGACGGACCCCCGGAATACGCGGAATAAACAAAGCCCACTGCTGGTGCAGTGGGCTCTGGACTCAGGCGGCAGACCTTATTTGACTTCGGTCTTGGTGCCGTCCTTGTGCCACTGGTAGACCACGAAGTTGAAGTTCTTCAGGTCGCCCTTCTCGTCGAAGGCCAGGGCACCGGTGGGGGTGTCGAAGGTATTGGCGCGCAGGGCGGCGGCGACCTTGTCGGTGTCCTCGCTGCCGGCTTTCTTGATGCCTTCGGCGATGACCTGCACGGCGGCGTAGGCCGGGAACACGAACGGGCCGCTCGGGTCCTGGTTCTTGGCCTTGAAGGCGGCGACCAGGGCCTGGTTCTTCGGATCCTGGTCGAAGGATTTCGGCAGGGTCACGTAGAGGCCTTCGGAAGCCGGGCCGGCAATCGCGGAAATTTCCTTGTTGCCGACGCCTTCCGGCCCCATGAAGCCGACCTTCAGGCCCTTCTCGGAGGTCTGGCGCAGCAGCAGGCCCAGTTCCGGGTGGTAGCCGCCGTAGTAGACGAAGTCGACGTTGGCCTGCTTGAGCTTGGCGATCAGCGAGGAGAAGTCCTTGTCGCCGGCGTTGATGCCTTCGAAGATGGCGACCTTCACGCCGGCGTCTTCCAGGGTCTTCTTGACCGCGGTGGCGATGCCTTCGCCGTACTGCTGCTTGTCGTGGATGACGGCGACGATCTTCGGCTTGACGTGCTCGGCGATGAACTTGCCGGCGGTCGGGCCCTGCATGTTGTCCAGGCCGATGGTGCGGAAGATCAGCTTGTAGCCGCGGCTGGTGATGTCCGGGCTGGTGGAGGCCGGGGAGATCATCAGGACGCCTTCGTCCTCGTAGATGTCCGATGCCGGTTGAGTGGAGCTGGAGCACAGGTGGCCGACGACGAACTTGACGCCATCGTTGACGATCTTGTTGGCGACCGCCACGGCCTGCTTCGGATCGCAGGCGTCATCGTAGACCACGCCTTCGAGCTGCTTGCCGTCGACGCCGCCGGCCTTGTTGATCTGTTCGATGGCCATCTTGGCGCCGACGAACTCCATCTCCCCGTACTGGGCGACCGCGCCGGTCACCGGACCGGCCAGGGCGATCTTGATGGTATCGGCGGCCATCGAATAGCTGGCGACGCCGGCCAGGGCCATGGCGGTCAACAGTTGGGAAAGACGTTGAGTACCCTTTTTCATAATGCTCCACTCATTCTTGTGTTTTCGTTCTTGTGGTTCGTGGCCGCGGTTCGCCGGGTTCTGCGCCCGGGGCGGAATCCGCCGGCAACTGTACCGGTACAGTGTAGAGTGCCGCTTCGCCGCTTGAAAAGCGGGTGGCGGCGGGGCGTTTCGACCCATGTCGCAAAGACGAAACAAACGTATAGAAAAACGGCGTTGTGCCAGTACCCCTCCTTTGGTCCACCCGCCCCCGCGCGGCTCCCGGGAAACTTGCCTGGCGCCGGCCGGGCGGTATCATGGCGCCGCCTGATTTCCCGGTGAGTACCATGACTGAACAAACTAGCACCCTCTATGCCAAGCTGCTCGGCGAGACCGCGATGATTTCCTGGCAGGAGCTGCAGCCGTTCTTCGCCCGCGGCGCCCTGTTGCAGGTGGCCGAGGCCGTCGATCTGGTGGAGGCCGCGCAGGCCGTGGCCGAGGACGACCGCCAGAAAGTCGCCGCCTGGTTGGCTAGCGGCGGCCTGGCCAAGGTCGACGAGGCCCGCGCCCGCGACTTCCTCGAGCGCGACCCGCAGCTGTGGGCGGTGGTGGTGGCGCCCTGGGTGCTGGTCCAGGAGCGTGCGGAAAAAAGCCGCCTGCATTGATCCGGGGCCCCTTGCGTTGCCTGAAGGCGAGCTAGACTTGCGAAACCACTGCAAGGAGTTACGTCATGTTCGAGCCTGGTCACCTGCATCTCCACGCCCTGCCGGGCCTTGACCAGCAGGCGCTGGATATCAACCTGTACTACGAGATTCGCCACGACGCCGAGAAGGGCGCCTACGTCCATTTCACCATGGACGGCAGCATCGACGGCAACGCCTTCAGGGAAGAGTTCGACATGCCCAAGGACCAGGCCTTCAACTTCGCCAGCGACGCCACCCGCATCGCCCAGAAGCACGGCCTGCACCCGCGCTTCGGGCCCATCGTGCGCATCCACAAGGAATACGACGCGATGTTCGAGGACATCCGCGTCAAGCTGGGGACCCACCCGGGCGACCCGGTGGACCTGGACAAGGTGCTCCATGGCGGCGAGTGAACCCTGATACGAAGAAGCCCGGTAGATGCCGGGCTTTTTCATGCGTGTGAAGCGGAGGTTTCTGTCGCAGGGGCAAGAGAAACCCGGCAGCCTTGCATTATGGCCAGTGCTGGGCTTCTTCATTTCCGGACAGCGATGGCTACCCAAGTGACGATCGTTTCGCCTGAAAGAACAGCAGGCTCCTACATCCCTTGACGTATTCGGGCGATTCTTTCCTCAGGTCTGTACGACCAACCTAGGCATCACTCTTCCCACCGCCGTGGTTTTCCGGAAGTGGGAGCGGATGGATTGCTCAGGTGATGCAGGCACGCCCGTTTATTGCTCGTTCGAACTCAATGGCAAGTTCTTCAGTGATCTGGAGTGTGGTGGGGTGGGGCGATTTCCGGCCTTTTCCGGTGACGGCGCGACTCGCAACGACCCGAGATTCGTTTCCCGGGTGGACGAAGGCCCTCTGCCCAGGGGGCGTTACTACATATTCGATCGCCAGTCCGGTGGACGTCTCGGCTGGCTATACAACAAGGCAAGCCGTGTATTCGGCGTCGATCAGGAGCGCTGGTTTTCGCTCTACAGGGATGACGAGGTGATTGATGACTGGACGTTTGTCCGGCACATCCGTCGAGGCAGTTTCAGATTGCATCCGATAGGCCCTGGCGCACTTAGCAAGGGGGGTGTGGTGTTGCAATACCAGGTTCAGTTCGATTGGCTATCGGCGGCTTTGAAATGTACTTTGCCGATGGTGCTTGCCGATGGAAGTCGTGCCTATGGCGTGCTGCAGGTAAGATGAAAAAGACAGCTCTCGTCCTTCTGTATATCGCTGCTACTGCAGGCTTCACTTATTTCTTCGCGCCCTTTGTGGGGGGCATCCTGTATCGCCCGTTGCCCGTGAAGGCATTGGATTGGGCAAGCGGTGCGCTGGGCCTGCATGGGATGGAGAGCTTCGTGAACCTCCATGCCACCGCGGCCTTTGCCGTGTCTCTGCTATTGGCCATGTTCGCCATGCGATATGTGAGACGCATTGCCCATCTGCTGTATCTGCTCTGGAAATACCGCTCCCGCTGATACGCCACTTCGATGGTTGGAGTGCCGGGGTCCGCTTTTCGTAGGAGCGAGCTTGCTCGCGAACAAACGCGGTGCCATGCGGTTCGCGAGCAAGCTCGCTCCTACGAAGAGCTCCTCGGCGCGAACAGAAAATAACGTAGAAGCAGCTGTCTTCTGGGCTCCGTCGTTCGCGGGAGTGACTGGATCGAAATTCGCGTCTCCCATGTCGCCCCATTGTAGGAGCGGGCCCTGCCCGCGAATCGCGCGCAGGGCGCGCTCCTACAGGTGGGACAGCGGTGGCGGGGTAGGATCTCATTCGCGAATCGCACCGATATTTCCGGCTATCGCGAAAAAGTTCGGTGGGAATGCCATGTCTCACAGCAACCTGTAGGAGCGGACTCCGTCCGCGATTGGATTCATTGGCGACGCCGGACTATCCCGGCGTCGACCCATCTCCAATGCCATCGACAAACCTACTCACCGGCGCGGCTCAGGCGCTGACCCAGCGCTGCCGCGCCCAGGCGCTGAGGCTGTCGACGCCCAGCACCAGCACCAGCATGGCGAGGATCACCGTGGCTGCCTGGGCCTGCTGGAACAGGCTGAGGCTGAAGTAGAGCATCTGCCCCAGGCCGCCGGCGCCGACGAAGCCGAGCACGCTGGCCATGCGGATGTTGTTCTCCCAGCGGTAGAGGATGTAGGCCACCAGTTGCGGCCAGACCGCCGGCAGGGTGCCGTAGGCGAAGGCCGCGACCCGCCCGCTGCCGCCCAGGCTCAGGGCCTCGGCAGGCTCCGCCGGGGTGTTTTCCAGGGCCTCGGCGAACAGCCGGCCGAGCACGCCGCCGGTGTGCAGGGCCAGGGCCAGGGTGCCGGCATTGGGGCCCAGGCCTGCGGCCAGCACCATCAGAGCGCCCCACACCAGTTCCGGCACGGCGCGCAGGGCGTTGAGGACGAAGCGCGCCAGGCTCTGCGCGGCGGCGCCGAAGCGGCCGGCGGCCGGCAGGGCGAAGAGCATGCCCAGCAGCGCCGCGAGCAGCGTGCCCAGGGCCGACATGGCGAGGGTTTCCAGGGCGCCGCGGCCCACCGCCCGCAGGTGCGTGGCGGACAGGTCCGGCGGGAAGAAGTCGCGGGCGTAGCCGAGCATCTGGCGCAGGCCTTCGCCGCTGAGCAGGCCGTCGCTGTCGATCTGCAGGTAGACGAAGGAGGCCGCCACCGCGACCAGGATCGCCAGGCTCCAGCCCAGGCTGCGCAGCAGGCCTGCGCGGGCGCGGTTCATTCCAGCCTCCGGCGCAGGAAGCGGCTGAGCTGGTCGGCGCCCAGCACCAGCAGCAGGAAGGTCAGCAGGATGCTGGCCACCTCGCCGCCGGCGAACATGCGCAGCGACAGGTCGACCTGCTGGCCGAGCCCGCCGGCGCCGACGAAGCCCATGACCACCGAGGCGCGGATGGCGCACTCCCAGCGGTACACGGTGTAGGAAATCATCTCGCTAGCCGCCTGGGGCAGCAGGCCGTAGGCGAAGGCGCCCAGGCGCGAGCCGCCGCCCAGCAGCAGGGCGCGGGTGGGGCGCGGGTCCACCGACTCGAAGATTTCCGCGTAGACCTTGCCGAGCATGCCGCCGTAGGTGATGGCGATGGCCATGACACCCGCCGTTGGGCCCAGGCCGACGGCGCGGACGAACAGCAGCGCCCAGACGATCTCCGGGATGCTGCGCAGCACGATCAGCAGCAGCCGCACCGGCCAGCGCAGGGCGCGCGCCCACCAGGCCGGCAGGCCGCCGCGGGGCAGGGCGGACAGCGACAGCGCGCGGGTGGCCAGCAGGGCCGCGGGGAAGGCGATCAGCCAGGCCAGGGCCATGCCGGCGGTGGCGATGGCCAGGGTTTCCAGGGTGGCGCGGCCGAGGACGGCGAGGAACTCGGCGTCGTGGGCCGGCGGCCAGAAGCCGGCGAGGAAGCCGGCCATGGTGCGGGCGTTGTCGCCAGTGAACAGGCCGGGGATGTCCAGCTCGCTCAGGCGCACGCCGGGCCACAGCAGGGCCAGGGCCAGCAGGGTCAGCAGCAGCCGCGGCAGGGCGGCGGGGTCGCGGGGTTTCAGCATCGCGGGATCTGCACCACGTGCAGCGGCTCGACCGGCGCCGGGGCATCCACGCTCAACTGCTCGTTGGCGTAGAGCTGCTGCAGGTCGTCCGGGCTCACGCTGGCGGCCGGCTTGTCGAAGGCGATGCGGCCGTCGCGGATGCCGACGATGCGTGGGAAGTGCGCCAGGGCCAGGTCCACCGCATGCAGGCTGGCCAGCAGCGTCAGACCGCGGCTGTCGGCCTCGCGGGTGAGCAGGTCGAGGGTGTGCCCGGCGAGCACCGGGTCCATCGCCGAGACCGGTTCGTCGGCCAGCAGCAGTTGCGGCTGCTGGTACAGCGCGCGGGCGATGCCGACGCGCTGCAGCTGGCCGCCGGAAAGCTGGTCGCAGCGCTGGAACAGCTTGTCGCCCAGGTCCAGGCTGCGCAGGGCGTCGCGGGCGCCGTCGATGTCCAGCGGGTAGAGCAGGCTGGCCAGGCTCTTCCACAGCGGCCACTGGCCGAGGCGCCCGGCCAGCACGGCGTTGACCACCCGTTGCCGCGGCGGTAGCGGCGGCGCCTGGTGGATCAGGCCGATGCGCGCGCGCAGCTGCTGGCGGGCCCGGCCGCCCAGGCGCCAGGGCTGGCTGCCGAGCAGTTCGATCTCGCCATGGCTGGGTTTCAGGGCGGTGGCCAGCACGCGCAGCAGGGTGGTCTTGCCGGCGCCCGAGGGGCCGATGATGGCCACCCGCTCGCCGGCCTCGATGCGCAGGTCGATGCCGGCGAGGGCGCGCTGGCCATTGGCGTGGAGGTGCTCCACGCCGGTCAGGCGCAGGCTCACTTCAACAGGCCGGCGGCGCGGGCCGACTCCTCGATGCCCTTGTAGTTCTCCGGCTTGGTCTCGACGAAGCGGCTGGCCGCCTGCAGGTCGAGGATGGCCTTGTCGCGCGGCTTGCTCGGGTCCAGGTCGAGGAAGGCCTGCTTGATCTTCTCGGCCAGGGCCGGGTCGAGGTTGCCGCGCACGGTCCAGTTGTAGTCGTAGTAGGTCGGGGTGGTGGCGAAGACCTTCACCTTGTCGGTGTCGACCTTGCCGGCGTCCACCAGCTTCTGCCAGACCGAGGCGTTGAGCACGCCGGCGTCCACCTTGCCGGCCTGGACCCAGGCCACGGTGGCGTCGTGGGCGCCGGAGTAGGCCACGCGGGAGAAGAACTGCTCGGGCACTATGCCGTCCTTCTGCATGAAGTAGCGCGGCATCAGGCTGCCGGAGGTGGAGGACACCGAGCCGAAGGCGAAGGTCTTGCCCTTGAGGTCCTGCAGCGACTTCACGCTGGCGTCGGCGGTGATGAATTTGCTGGTGAACTGCTGGTCCTGCTCGCGCTGCACCAGCGGGATGGCGTTGCCGGTCTTCAGCCGCGCCTGGACGAAGGTGAAGCCACCCAGCCAGGCCATGTCCAGGCGGTCGGCGGCCAGCGCCTCGACCACCCCGGCATAGTCGGACACCGGGATGAACTTCACCGGCATGCCCAGGCGTTCCTGCAGGTATTCGCCCAGCGGCTTGAACTTGCGCAGCAACTCGGTGGGGGCTTCGTCGGGGATCGCCGAGACCTTCAGTTCCTTGAGGGTTTCGGCCTGGGTGAAGCTGGCGGAAAGGGACAGCGCAAAGCAGGCGGCGAGCGCCAGGGTGCGTTTCAGCATGGGAGCAGTCTCCGGTTCAATAGCGGAAAAAGCCTGGGAAGTATAGTGGCGATCTGCCTGTGCGCACCCGGCCCTGGATGCGCACGCTTGCCGGCAGGCTCGGCGTGGGCCGTGGCGGGGGTTAAGATGGCCGCCCCCGTGCCCGCCATTTTGCCTGACAGGAGTCGTCCATGTCTGCCTTGCCTTCCATCGCCTTCGCCGGCCTCGGCCTGATGGGCGTGCCCATGAGCCGCCGGTTGCTCGCCGCCGGCTACCCGCTGAGCGTGTGGAACCGTTCCGCCGCCAAGCGCGAGCTGCTGGCCGGGGAGGGCGCCCGCGCGGTGGCCAGCCCCGCGCAGCTATGCGTGGGAGCCGAGATCGTCATGCTGTGCCTGGCCGATACCGCCGCCGTGCGCGAGGTGGTGTTCGGCCCCGGCGGCATCGTCGAAGGGGCGAAGCCCGGCCAACTGCTGGTGGACTTCTCCAGCCTGGAGCCGGCCGCCACCCGCGAGATGGCCGCCGAGCTGGAGGCGCGCAGCGGCATGCGCTGGGTCGACGCGCCGGTTTCCGGCGGCACGCCGGGCGCCGAGGCCGGCACCCTGGCGATCATGGCCGGCGGCCGGGTGGACGACATCGAGCGCATCCGCCCCGTCCTCGCGCACCTCGGCCAGCGCCTGACGCGCATGGGCGAGGTCGGCGCCGGCCAGGTGACCAAGGTGTGCAACCAGATGATCGTCGCCTGCAACGCCCTGGTGATCGCCGAAGTGGTGGCCCTGGCGGAGAGCGCCGGGGTCGACGCCAGCCTGATCGCCCCTGCCCTGGCCGGCGGCTTCGCCGACTCCAGGCCCTTGCAGATCCTCGCCCCGCAGATGGCCGAGAGCCGCTTCGAGCCCATCAAGTGGCACGTGCGCACCCTGCTCAAGGACCTGGACACCGCGGTGAAGCTGTCCCGCGAACAGGGCTCGGCCACGCCCATGAGCGGCCTGGCCGCGCAACTGATGCGCCTGCACGGCAGCCAGGGCCACCTGGAGCGCGACCCGGCCACCCTGGTCGAGCAGTACCGCCAACCCCGCGATTGAGGACGCCGCCATGCCGATCTGCGCCAACCTGTCCCTGCTGTTCACCGAGCTGCCGCTGCTGGAGCGCGTGCGCGCGGCCGCCGAGGCCGGTTTTGCCGGGGTGGAGATCCAGTTCCTCTATGAGGTGCCTGCCGAGGCACTGCAAGCTGAACTGCAGCGCAGCGGAATGCCGCTGGTGCTGTTCAACCTGCCGGCCGGCGACCTGATGCAGGGCGGCGCCGGGCTGGCCGCGGTGCCGGGGCGCGAGGCGCAGTTCGCCGCCGGGCTGCGCCAGGCCCTGGACTACGCCGAGGTGCTGCGCCCGCAGAAGATCAACGTGCTGGCCGGGCGCCTGGCCGGGGGCGTCGAACGCGAGCAGGCGCTGGCGCTGCTCGCCGAACACCTGGGGCAGGCCGCCGAGGCCTTCGCCGGGCGCGGCATCGCGGTGCTGATGGAGGCGATCAACCTGCACGACATGCCCGGTTTCCTGCTCAACACTCCGCAGCACCTGCTGGACATGCTGGCGCGCGTCGGCCACCCGAACCTGGCGGCGCAGCTGGACTTCTACCACATGGCGCGCATGGGCCTGGACCTGGCGGAATGCGTGCGCCAGCTGCAAGGGCATATCGGCCACGTGCAGTTCGCCGACGCCCCGGGGCGCGGCGAGCCGGGCAGCGGCGAACTGGACTTCGCGCCGGCGCTGGCGGCGCTGCGGGCCCAGGGCTACGACGGCTGGCTGGGCGCCGAATACCGTCCGCAGGGCGTCACCGCCGCCGGCCTGGGCTGGCTGCCGGCCTGGCGGGAGCGCCTGCGCCCGGCCTGAGCCGACAAACGTTGTATCGATTCAGTGGCGAATTTGACACTTTTTTGACTAACTGATCAGTAGATTCGGCCCGCCCGCCGGGGACGGCGGGCTTTTCCGTTTTCCGCTGTACCGTCAAGGAGTGCCTCGATGTCCGAGGGCAACCGTCGCCTGCTACCCACGATCAGTTCCAACCGCCTGGTGCTGCTGTTTTCCCTGGCCCTGGTGCTGTTCTACAACCTCGCCACCTGGAAGGCGCTGGACGGCCTGGTGCCGTTGCAGGGGGCGTACCGCATCGCCTTCTTCGCGTCCTTCGGCGTCTTCCTCTGGGCCGCCTTCACCCTGCTGCTGACCCTGGTGTCCTTCCGCCCGCTGCTCAAGCCGGCGCTGACCCTGGTGGCGCTGTGCTCGGCGGCGGCCGCCTACTTCATGAACAGCTACGGCATCGCCATCGATACGGTGATGGTGCAGAACGTCTTCGAGACCAACCCGGGCGAGGCCGAGGCGCTGTTCAGCGGCCGGCTGGTGGCCTACCTGCTACTGCTCGGGGCGTTGCCGTCGGCGCTGGTCTGGGCGCTGCCGGTGGCCTACAAGCCCTTCCTGCGCGGGCTGCTGAACAAGGTGCTGGTGGTGTTCGCCTGCGTGGCCGCGGTGGCGGTCATGGTGGGCGGCTTCTATTCCACCTATGCACCCATCTTCCGCGAGGAAGACAAGCTGACCCACTTCATCAACCCGACCAACTACATCTACGCCGTGAGCAAGTACGGCAAGCAGCGCCTGGGCATCAAGAAGGCCGAGCTGGTGGTGCAGAAGATCGGCGAGGACGCGGTGCAGGGCGCCAAGGCCTCGCAGCGGGCGAAGAAGTCGCTGTTCGTCTTCGTGGTCGGCGAGACCGCGCGGGCCGACCACTTCTCCCTCAACGGCTACGCCCGGCAGACCAACCCGGAACTGGCGAAGCTGGACATCCTCAACTTCACCCAGGTGCACTCCTGCGGCACCTCCACCGCGGTGTCGGTGCCCTGCATGTTCTCCAAATTCCCCCGCGAGGACTACAGCGACAAGAAGGGCAAGACCTACGAGAGCCTGCTGGACGTGCTGCAGCGCGCCGGCCTGCAGGTGCTCTGGCTGGACAACAACAGCGACTGCAAGGGCACCTGCCTGCGCGTGCCGCACCGCGACATCCCGAAGAACCAGCCCGGCCCCTTCTGCGACGGCAACCGCTGCCTGGACGAGGCCCTGCTGCAGGACCTGCAGGCATACATCGACGGTCTGAAGGACAACGCCATCATCGTCCTGCACGCCGACGGCAGCCACGGCCCGGAGTACTACGACCGCTATCCGGCGGACATGGAGCGCTTCAAGCCGGTGTGCCGCACCAACCAACTGGGCAGCTGCTCGAAGGACGAGCTGGTGAACGTCTACGACAACACCATCCTCTACACCGACTTCTTCCTGGCGAAGGTCATCGAGCTGCTGAACAAGAACAGCGACAGGTACGACACCTCGATGCTCTACGTCTCCGACCACGGTGAGTCGCTGGGCGAGAACGGCGTGTACCTGCACGCCGCGCCCTATGCCATCGCCCCGGCGGCGCAGACCCACGTGCCCATGGTGATGTGGTTCGGGCCCTCGACCCTGCGCGACCTGGACATCGACCGCGGCTGCCTGGCCGGCAAGCGCGACGAGCAGGGCCTGAGCCACGACAACCTGTTCCACTCGGTGCTCGGCCTGATGGACGTGCGCACCAGCCTGTACCAGCCCGGCCTGGACATCTTCCACTCCTGCCGCGGCAATGCGGTGGCGGCGGGCGAATGACGCCGATGCTTTCGTAGGAGCGAGCTTGCTCGCGAACAGAGTCCGCAGCGGGGCTCGTTCGCGAGCAAGCTCGCTCCTACAGGGCGTTCCAGGTGAAAAAAAGGCCGTGCGAGGCGCCCCGCACGGCCTTTTTCATTGGGGTTGGACTTACTTGTCGCGGACCAGCAGCACCGGGCGGTTGCTGACGCGCAGCAGGCCCTCGGCCACGCTGCCCAGCATCAGCCGGCGCACGCCGCGGCGGCCATGGGTGCCCATGACGATCACATCGGCCTTGGCGTCCTCGGCCTCCAGTTCGATGCGCTCGGCGACTTCCTCGCTGGCGCGCTCCTGGCAAACCCGGTCGAATTTCGCCTTCACCTTGTCGCCCACCTGCTCGCGGGCCTTGGCCAGCACGTCGTCGGCGGCCTTCAGCGCGGCTTCGCGCAGCGGCTCGGGGTTGTAGTAGACGGCATAGTCGGGCAGATGGCGCAGCGGGCTGTCGACGATGGTGATGACACGCAGCTCGCCACCGGTCAGTTGGGCCAGCTTGACCGCCTCGCCCAGTGCGCGGTCCGAAACCGGGCTGCCGTCCACTGCTACCAGAATGCGCTCGTACATGATGTGTCCCTCAATGAGTGGCTTGGTGGGAAAACTCTAGCTCTCCCCGGGGTGGATTCCCTTGCGCAGCGTCAATAGTAGACCCTGAGGGCGGATATGCCGGCGGTGGGAGGGGAATGCCTGAGCTGTAGGAGCGGGCCCTGCCCGCGATTTCGCGCGCAGGGCGCGCTCCTACATGGGAATGGCGTGAGTGGGGCAGCGTAGGAGCGGATCTCATCCGCGAATCGCGCCGGATCGTCCGGCTATCGCGGACAAGGTCCGCTCCTACGGGGGAGGCATACCGTGCTTCCCTGCAACCTGTAGGAGCGGGCCCTGCCCGCGAAATCGCGGACGGAGTCCGCTCCTACGGGGTGACGCCAATTGGGCAGGCATGAAAAAGGCCGCCGCGGTTTCCCGGGGCGGCCTCTTCGGCGTGGCTTGGATCAGCCGGCGACCAGCACGCGGATCGCCTCCAGGCGCAGCGAGGCCTTGTCCAGCAGGGCCAGGCTCTCGTCGCGCTGGGTGCGCAGGGCTTCCAGCTCGCTGTCGCGCACGCTGGGGTTGACCTGCTTGAGCGCGGTCAGGCGCGCCAGTTCCTCGTCCAGGCTCGCCACCAGTTGCTGGCGGGCCTTCTCCACGCGTTCGGCGTGGCGCGGGGCGATCTTGGCCTCGCCGACGGCGAACTGCTTGGCCAGCACGTCGCGCTGGGCCTGGACGAACTTGTTGGCGCTGGCGCGCGGTACGCTTTCCAGCTGCTCGTGCAGCGTCTCGAAGGCCACCCGGGCGGCCAGGTCGTTGCCGTTGGCGTCGAGCAGGCAGCGCAGCGCCACCGGCGGCAGGAAGCGGCCCAGCTGCAGCTTGCGCGGGGCCACCGCCTCGCTGACGAAGAGCATCTCCAGCAGCACGGTACCGGGCTTGAGCGCCTTGTTCTTGATGATCGCCACCGAGGTGTTGCCCAGCGAGCCGGACAGCACCAGGTCCATGCCGCCCTGGACCATGGGGTGTTCCCAGGTGAGGAACTGCATGTCCTCGCGGGCCAGGGCCTGGGCGCGGTCGTAGGTGATGGTCACGCCCTCGTCGTTGCCCAGGGGGAAGCTGGCGTCGAGCATCTTCTCGCTGGGCTTGAGGATCAGCGCGTTCTCGGAGTGGTCCTCGCTGTCGATGCCGTAGGTGTCGAACAGCTTCTCCATGTAGATCGGCAGGGCGAATTCGTCGTCCTGTTCCTCGATGGCCTCCACCAGCGCCTCGCCCTCGCCGGCGCCGCCGGAGTTCAGCTCCAGCAGGCGGTCGCGGCCGCTGTGCATCTCCGCCTCCAGGGCCAGGCGCGCGGCCTGGCCCTCCTCGAGCAGGGCTGCGAAGGCGTCGTCGTCGCCGCCTTCGAGCAGTTCCACCAGGCGCGGGCCGTAGCGGTGCTGCAGGGCGTTGCCGGTGGGGCAGGTGGCGAGGAAGGCGTTGAGCGCCTGGTGGTACCACTGGAACAGGCGCTCCTGCGGGCTGTTCTCCAGGTGCGGCACGTGGATCTGGATGGTGTGCTGCTGGCCGATGCGGTCCAGGCGGCCGATGCGCTGTTCCAGCTGGTCCGGGTGGGCCGGCAGGTCGAACAG
This sequence comes from Pseudomonas delhiensis, assembly GCF_900187975.1. Classification (GTDB taxonomy): domain Bacteria; phylum Pseudomonadota; class Gammaproteobacteria; order Pseudomonadales; family Pseudomonadaceae; genus Pseudomonas; species Pseudomonas delhiensis. The sequence continues at coordinate 50,618 of NZ_FZPC01000039.1, forward strand.
CACCAGGTGGTGGGCGAACTGGAAGTTGCGGCCCTCGCTGCCGATTTCCGAGCAGATCAGCACCTGGGCGCCGAATTCCTCGTCGGCGAAGTAGGCCGCCGCGCGGTCGCGTTCGAGGATGCTCATGCCCTCGTGGAACACCGTGGCCGGGATGCCCGAGCGCAGGCGCAGGGCGTCTTCCAGGTCCAGGGCGGTCTCGGCGTGGGCGCAGATCACCAGCACCTTGAACTGCTTGAGCATCTTCAGGGTGTCGATCAGCCACTCCACGCGCGGGTCGAAGCGCCACCAGCGGGCGTTCTCGTCGGTGCTGTCGTCGAGCTGCGCCTGGAAGCTCACCTCCGGGTACAGGTCCGGGTGCTCGCCGACCGGCAGCTCCATGTACTCCACCGGGTTGGCCAGCGGGTAGCTGTGCAGCTGGCGCTCGGGGAAGCCCTGCACCGCGGCGCGGGTGTTGCGGAACAGCACGCGGCCGGTGCCGTGGCGGTCGAGCAGCTCGCGGACCAGTCGGGCGCGGGCGTCGTCGTCGCCACCCTCGACGGCGGCCAGCAGCTCGTCGCCGGCCGCGCCCAGGAAGCCGTGGATGGCCTCGCGCGCGGCGGGGGACAGGCGGCCGTGGTCGATCAGCTCCTGCACCGCCTCGGCGACCGGGCGGTACTGGCTGCTTTCGCGGCGGAAGGCCTCCAGGTCATGGAAGCGGTCCGGGTCGAGCAGGCGCAGGCGCGCGAAGTGGCTGTCCAGGCCGAGTTGTTCCGGGGTGGCGGTGAGCAGCAGCACGCCGGGGATGATCTGCGCCAGGGTTTCCACCAGTTGGTACTCGGGGCTGGCCTGCTCGGGGTGCCAGACCAGGTGGTGGGCCTCGTCGACCACCAGCAGGTCCCAGCCGGCGGCGCACAGGGCGTCCTGGGCGCGCTCGTCGCGCCTGATCCACTCCAGGGCCACCAGGGCCAACTGGCTGTCCTCGAAGGGGTTGCTGGCGTCGCTCTCGGCGAAGCGCTCGCGGTCGAACAGCGCCACTTCCAGGTTGAAGCGCCGGCGCATTTCCACCAGCCACTGGTGCTGCAGGTTCTCCGGCACCAGGATGAGCACGCGGCTGGCGCGGCCGGAGAGCAACTGGCGGTGGATCACCAGGCCGGCCTCGATGGTCTTGCCCAGGCCCACTTCGTCGGCCAGCAGTACGCGCGGGGCGATGCGGTCGGCGACTTCGCGGGCGATGTGCAACTGGTGCGCGATGGGCTGGGCGCGGGCGCCGCCCAGGCCCCAGAGCGAGGATTGCAGCAGGCGGGTGCGGTGCTCCAGGGTGTGGTAGCGCAGGGCGAACCAGGGCATGGGGTCGATCTGCCCGGCGAACAGGCGATCGCTGGCCAGGCGGAACTGGATGAAGTTGGACAGCTGGGTTTCCGGCAGGACCTTGGCGTCGTTGTGCGAGTTGATGCCGTGGTAGACCAGCAGGCCGTCGACCTCCTCGACCTCGCGGACGGTCATCTTCCAGCCTTCGAAGTGCGTCACCTCGTCGCCCGGGGCGAAGCGCACGCGGGTCAGCGGGGCGTTGCGCTCGGCGTACTGGCGGGTATCCCCGGTGGCCGGATAGAGTACGGTGAGCAGCCGTCCGTCGAGCGCCAGGATGGTTCCCAGCCCCAATTCTGCTTCACTGTCGCTGATCCAGCGTTGACCCGGTTGATACTGCGCCATGGACACCTCCCGCAAAAAGCCGGCTATGGTAACGGAACACGCGGCTTTCAGCGACGCCCGTTCGCCCGCGGCGGCCGGGCGGAGCCGCCGCCGGGGCGACGGGCCTGCGCCAGCCCCGCGCTGCCGGCCAGGCCGGGGTGGATGCGGATCGTTCCGTGAAGTGTAGCGAGGGCGCCGGCGCCTGCCGCCGCCAGCCGACAACCTGAAGCCCGCGAGGAGCCAGCGACAGCCATGATCCCGCCGATCCCCAGCGACGTGCTGCCGGTCACCGCGCAGCAGGACCCGGCGCGTACGCGCCCGGACGTCGCCCCGGTGGCGCCGGTGGCCCCGGCCGCCGACGATGCCGCCGTGGGCCTGGAGCGCCACCCGGCGGAGATGACGCCGCAGGAGGAATACTCGCAGCGGCAGCGGCGCCGCCGGCGGCAGGCGCAGGGCGAGGCCGCGCAGGCCGAGGGCGAAGAAGCCGTCGACGAAGGCCTGGGCGAGGCGCCGCGCAAGGGTATCTGGATCGACATCGAGGTCTGAGCGGCGTAGTAAGCTGTGCTTCTCGACCTGCTCCGGTTACCGCCATGCTGTTCGCCGACGCGCCCATCCACCTCGAACACGCCGAGCTGCGCCTGACCCCGCACTGGTGCGAGCCGGCCTGCGCCGCGGCCTGGTTCGCCGAACTGGTCGAGAACACCCCCTGGGAGCAGCCCTGCGTGCACCTGCACGGCCGCGACTACCCGGTGCCGCGCCTGGTGGCCTGGTACGGCGACGCCGAGGCCAGCTACCGCTACTCCGGCCTGGTGCACCGGCCTTTGCCCTGGACGCCGCTGCTGGCGGAAATCCGCGCGCGGGTGCAGGCCGAGGTCGGCCAGCGCCTGAACGGCGTGCTGCTCAACTATTACCGCGACGGCCGGGACTCCATGGGCTGGCACAGCGACGACGAACCGGAGCTCGGCCGCAACCCCCTGGTGGCCTCGCTGAACCTCGGCGGCACGCGGCGCTTCGACCTGCGCCGCAAGGGCCAAACGGCCATCGAGCATTCCCTGGCGCTGGATTCCGGCAGCCTGCTGGTCATGTCCGGCGCAACGCAGCATTATTGGCAGCATCAGGTGGCCAAGACGCAGCGCCCGGTCGCCCCCCGCCTGAACCTGACTTTCCGCCTGGTGCATGCCTGATCATGAGCAACGACGACAAGCTGATCGACTTCAACGCCGAGCGCGACAAGCGCATCCACGACGTCCACGAGAAACGCCTGCAGGAAGTGCGCAAGGCCTTCGAACAGGCCCTGCCGCTGGGCAAGGCCCGCAAGAAGGGCAAGGGCAAGCCGAAGAAGCGCTGAGCCCGTCCCGCCTGCCCGGATTTCCCCTTCCAAAGCCGCCCCGCGCGGCCATGCACCGCAGCCCAACCCTCCCCGAACTTGATCTGGATCAGTTATCCGAAGCCCCGTGAACCGGGGCTTTGCGGCCATTGATCCAGGTCAATATCGCGCCCCCGGCCGACGCTAACCTGAGCCCATCTTCAAAACGCACAGGGATCCAGGAGGCCAGCATCATGTTCATCGACGAAGTGGTTCTCGCCGGCATTGTCACGGTTGGTCTGATGATCCTGTTCTGCGGTGGAGTCGGATATTTCATCTGGAAGGACAGCCACAAGAAGGGCTGATTTCCTTCCCGATCACAGAGCACGCAAGGCACTTGGGGCGACTTCGGTCGCCCGTTTTTTTGCCTGCGATTTTTCATCGCGGACGGAGTCCTACTACGTCCGTGCCTCCTGGAACCGTGGGACCTTGTCCGCGATCATGGCGGATAACGCCGTAGGCGTTATGCGCCCTACGGGTTTCCAGAGAAACCTCCGAGCGCACCGGAACGCCCCTTCAGAAGGCCGAGCGAAACCGGCGCTCAGGAGGTCATGCGACATGGATGTCGCGAGAGCCCCGATCAGCACAGGGACGTGCTGTCGGGGCGGGCCTCCGTGGCGGGGGAATTCGCGAGGGTAGCCCGGCTTCATCGGGCCCGTATGCGGGGCAATGTAGAGGACAAGCACATGGGTAACAAATGAGTTCAGTCACATGGGTGACACTCGCATCGTCAGGTATCGATCATTTCGCTCGTGTTCGTCCAG
>NZ_FZPC01000013.1 GCF_900187975.1 Pseudomonas delhiensis
ATGTTCATCGTGACTCCCCCTCCGGGACTGTTGCCAACACATCAGTCTGGCACCTAGATGCCGTAGGAGGGAGGAGTCCATTTCATTGCCCTACGAGTTTGCCGGCTGACTCTGCGTTATCCGACAGCTCGGGACAGCCCCCTCTCCCTTCAGGGAGAGGGTTGGGGAGAGGGGACGGACTTCGCTCTGGCACCTCTGCCAACCCTGACTCCGCTCCCCCTCCCTAACCCTCCCCGCAAGCGGGAGAGGGGACCGTTCGGTGTGATGCGAAACCACGAAGCTCCCGGATTCCCATGTAGGGCGCATAACGCCTACGGCGTTATCCGCCAAATCGCGGACAAGGTCCGCGCCTACGGTTCCAGGAAGCACAGTCGTAGGAGCGGACTCCGTCCGCGATTGCCCCCCGCCACACAAAACCCTCCGGTGGCACAGCCCTCCCCCGGCTAGATGTTGTACTCCGGCGGCGGCGCCGGCAGTTGCGCCAGCAGTTCGTGCAGCCCCGCCGACCACTGCTTGCGGATGCTCGCGTAGTAGGCGTCCTCCTCCGTCACCCGGTAGCCCGCCGGGACGATCAGGCTGTCGCGGTGGTACACCAGCAGGTCCAGCGGCATGCCCACCGAGAGGTTGCTTCGAATCGTCGAATCGAAGGACACCAGCGCGCAGCGCAGGCCTTCGGCCAGGCTGGTGGTGAACTCCAGGTTGCGGTCGAGGATCGGCTTGCCGTACTTGCTCTCGCCCAGCTGCAGGAAGGGCGTGTCTTCCGTGGCCTGGATGAAGTTGCCCTGGGGGTAGATGCTGTACAGCTCCGGCGGGCCGCCGGCGATCTGCCCGCCGACCAGGAAGGAGCAGCTCAGGTCGGTGTTGCCGGCCAGGGGCGCGCCCTACGAGTTTGCCGGCTGACTCTGCGTTATCCGACAGCTCGGGACAGCCCCCTCTCCCTTCAGGGAGAGGGTTGGGGAGAGGGGACGGACTTCGCTCTGGCACCTCTGCCAACCCTGACTCCGCTCCCCCTCCCTAACCCTCCCCGCAAGCGGGAGAGGGGACCGTTCGGTGTGATGCGAAACCACGAAGCTCCCGGATTCCCATGTAGGGCGCATAACGCCTACGGCGTTATCCGCCAAATCGCGGACAAGGTCCGCGCCTACGGTTCCAGGAAGCACAGTCGTAGGAGCGGACTCCGTCCGCGATTGCCCCCCCGCCACACAAAACCCTCCGGTGGCACAGCCCTCCCCCGGCTAGATGTTGTACTCCGGCGGCGGCGCCGGCAGTTGCGCCAGCAGTTCGTGCAGCCCCGCCGACCACTGCTTGCGGATGCTCGCGTAGTAGGCGTCCTCCTCCGTCACCCGGTAGCCCGCCGGGACGATCAGGCTGTCGCGGTGGTACACCAGCAGGTCCAGCGGCATGCCCACCGAGAGGTTGCTTCGAATCGTCGAATCGAAGGACACCAGCGCGCAGCGCAGGCCTTCGGCCAGGCTGGTGGTGAACTCCAGGTTGCGGTCGAGGATCGGCTTGCCGTACTTGCTCTCGCCCAGCTGCAGGAAGGGCGTGTCTTCCGTGGCCTGGATGAAGTTGCCCTGGGGGTAGATGCTGTACAGCTCCGGCGGGCCGCCGGCGATCTGCCCGCCGACCAGGAAGGAGCAGCTCAGGTCGGTGTTGCCGGCCAGGGGCGCGGCGTCGCGGGCCACCACCTCGCGCACGGTGGCGGCCACCAGGGCGGTGGCTTCGTAGAGGGTGGGCACGCTGTGCAGGTTGGCCTGGGCGGTGTCGCCCAGGCGTTGCTTCAGCAGGTTCACCACCGACTGCGAGGTGGCCAGGTTGCCGGCGCTCTGCAGCACGATCAGGCGCTCGCCGGGCACGCCGAAGGTGAACAGCTTGCGGAAGGTGGCGATGTGGTCGATGCCGGCGTTGGTCCGCGAGTCCGAGGCGAACACCAGGCCCTCGTCCAGGCACATGGCTACGCAATAGGTCATGGGATGGCCTTCTTCTGGGGTGCCCGGGGAATACTAGACCACCGGGCGCCTTCGCCCGGCCCCGTCGGGCTCACTGCTGGCCGCGCAGCAGCGGCGCCACCACCCGCGCGTGCATCTGCTCGCCCAGGCCGCTGCCGCGGCGCATGCCGCGCACCGGGCAGGCGTCCAGGTAGTCCAGGCCCACCGCCAGCTTCAGGTGGCGCTCCGGGCGCGCCAGTTCGTTGGTCACGTCGAAGCTGTACCAGGCATCGTCCAGCCAGGCCTCGGCCCAGGCGTGGTTGGCCAGGTCCTGGTCGCCGCCGCGGTACAGGTAGCCGGAGACGAAGCGCGCCGGGATGCCCAGGCTGCGCGCGCAGGCGAGGAAGGCATGGGTGTGGTCCTGGCAGACCCCGGCGGCGCCGGCGAAGGCCTCGGCGGCGGTGCTTTCCACCCCGGTGGAGCCCGGCTGGAACGGCATCTGCGCGTGCAGGGCGTGCATCAGCCTGATCAGCGCCGCGCGGTCGCGGGCCTCGCCGCACTGCGCCAGGGCGAAGGCGCGCAGGGCGTCGTCGGGGGTGGTCAGGCGAGTGTGGCGCAGGAACGGCAGCGGCGACAGGGCATCGTGCTCGGCCTCGCGGCTCTCGTCGATCTCCACCAGGCCGCGGGCGCGGATCACCACGGCCTCGTGGGGTTCGTCGATGCTCAGCACGTGCAGCACGTTGCCGTAGGGGTCGCGCTGGGCGCGGGCCGGGCGCGGCAGCGTGAGCTCCCAGCTGAGCACGTGCTGGCGCTCGCTTTCCTGGGGCGTCAGGCGCAGGTACTGGATGCTGGCGCGCACCGGGTCGTCGTAGCGGTAGGTGGTGTCGTGGCTGATGGCGAGTTTCATACGGCCTCCAGATAGGAACTGTGGATTGCCCGGGCCAGTTGGCGGACCAGCAGGATGAAGTCGGTGAGCCAGGCGTGCAGGCCGTCACCGAGGATCTCGTCGATCGCCGTGTAGCGCAGGCGCGCGGCCAGCTCGGCGGCCAGGCGCTGCGCCGGCCGGCCGTTGTCGCCGGGCAGGGTGGAAAGGATGCCGTCCAGTTCCTCCACGCAGGCTTGCAGGGAACGGGGCACCTCGGCACGCAGGAGCAGCAGTTCGGACACGTGGCGGGCATCGGGCGAGCCACGGTAGATCTCGTTGTAGGCTTCGAAGGACGAGAGGGCGCGCAGCAGCGCGCTCCACTGGTAGTAACCGCGCGCCGAGGTGTCGCTGACCTCCTCGGCCTCCTCGCCGAGCAGCTCGTAGCGGGCGTCGAGCAGGCGCAGGGTGTTGTCGGCGCGTTCGATGAAGGTGCCCAGGCGGATGAAGCTGGAGGCCTCGCCGCGCATGATGGTGCCGTAGGTGGCGCCGCGGAACAGGTACGAGCGCTCCTTCACCCATTCGCAGAAGCGGCTGATGCCGTAGCGGCCCAGGCCCTGCTGGGCGATGCTGCGCATCTCCAGCCAGGTGGCGTTGATGTTCTCCCAGATGTCCGCGGTGATCCGCCCGCGCACCGCGTGGGCGTTGCCGCGGGCGGCCTGCAGGCAGCGGTAGATGCTCGCCGGGTTGTCGGCGTCGAGGGCGAAGAAGTGCAGCATGCGCTCGGGCTGCATCTTCCCGTGGCGCTCCAGGTAGTCGTCCATGGTGCCGGTGATCAGCAGCGGCATGGCCAGCTCGTCGGCGCCGCCGCCGCGGTCGTCCGGCGGCATCAGCGACAGCGAGTAGCTCACGTCGAGCATGCGCGCGAGGTTCTCCGCGCGCTCCAGGTAGCGGGACATCCAGTACAGGTCGGCTGCGGTACGGCTCAGCATCTCAGTCCTCCACCACCCAGGTGTCCTTGGTACCGCCACCCTGTGACGAATTGACGACCAGCGAGCCTTCGCGCAGCGCCACGCGGGTCAGCCCGCCGGGCACCAGGCGCGTCTCGCGGCCGGACAGCACGAAGGGCCGCAGGTCGATGTGGCGCGGGGCGATGCCGCTGTCGACGTAGGTCGGGCAGGTCGACAGGCACAGCGTCGGCTGGGCGATGTAGGCGTGCGGGCGGGCCTTGATGCGTTCGCGGAAGGCCTCGATCTCCTGGCTGCTGGCCGCGGGGCCCACCAGCATGCCGTAGCCGCCGGAGCCCTGGGTTTCCTTGACCACCAGTTCCGGCAGGTGCGCCAGCACGTGGGACAGGTCCTGGGGCTTGCGGCACTGCCAGGTGGGTACGTTCTTCAGGATGGGTTCCTCGGACAGGTAGAAGCGCACCATGTCGCCGACGTAGGGGTAGATCGACTTGTCGTCGGCCACCCCGGTGCCGATGGCGTTGGCCAGCACCACGTTGCCGGCGCGGTAGGCCGCCAGCAGGCCGGGCACGCCGAGCATCGACTCGGGGTTGAAGGCCAGGGGGTCGAGGAAGGCGTCATCCAGGCGCCGGTAGATCACGTCCACCGGGCGCGGGCCGGCGGTGGTGCGCATGTACACGCGCTCGTCGCGGACGAACAGGTCGGCGCCCTCCACCAGCTCCACGCCCATCTCGCGGGCCAGGAAGGCGTGCTCGAAGTAGGCGCTGTTGAAGCGCCCGGGGGTCAGCACCACCACGCTGGGGTTGTCCAGCGGGCTGGAGCTGCGCAGGGTCTCCAGCAGCAGGTTCGGGTAGTGGTCGATGGGGGCGATGCGCTGCACGGCGAACAGCTCGGGGAACAGCCGCATCATCATCTTGCGGTCCTCGAGCATGTAGCTCACGCCGCTGGGGGTGCGCAGGTTGTCCTCCAGCACGTAGTAGCTGCCGTCGGCGTCGCGCACCAGGTCGACGCCGGCGATGTGGGCGTAGAGGTCGCGGTGCAGGTCCAGGCCCTGCATGGCGATCTGGTAGCCCTCGTTGGTCAGCACCTGCTCCGCCGGGACCACCCCGGCCTTGATGATGCGCTGCTCGTGGTAGAGGTCGGCGAGGAACATGTTCAGCGCCCGCACCCGCTGGATGCAGCCGCGCTCCACCACGCGCCATTCGCTCATGGGAATGCTGCGCGGGATGGTGTCGAACGGGATCAGGCGCTCGGTGCCCTGCTCGTCGCCATAGAGGGTGAAGGTGATGCCGGCGCGGTGGAACAGCAGGTCGGCCTCGCGCCGGCGCTGCTCCAGCGTCTCCGGCGGCGCCGCCGCCAGCCAGCGGGCGAATTCGCGGTAGTGCGCCCGGCACTGGCCATTCGCGTCATACATCTCATCGTAGAAAGTGCGGGACATGCCGAACTCCTTGTCGCCACCAGTACTCTTGCCATCGCAAGCCCCGTGCCATCGAAACAAAGCCTTTCGCTTCAACGACTTGCAAAACACGCCCTGCCCTGGCGCGCCACTTTGGTGCAGCCGGCGCGGGCAACGGGCCGGCACCGCCCCGTTTGGCGCCAACCGGGTCAGTCTAGGCCAGCGGCGGCAACCGGCCCGCCGGACTTGGGCCTATGCTTATGCCTGGACGGCGGCCGTGGGCTTGTAGCCCCCGCAGGGCGCGACTAGGCTGCCAGAGATGTCGATCTGCCATGACATGATGCTGTGCCCAGGTGCCCCGCCCGCGGTGCGGTACGGCCGCAGAGGCTCCTAACCCCTTACAGGAGTCCGACCATGCCTTCCCCGAAATTCGCCCCCCTGGCCTTCGCCGGCGTCTGCGCCCTGGCCAGCGCCGCCTCGCAGGCCGCCCAGAGCGGCGCGCCCGAGGGCGCCCTCGACATCATCGCCTGGCCCGGCTACATCGAACGCGGCGAGAGCGACAAGAACTACGACTGGGTGACGCCCTTCGAGAAGGAGACCGGCTGCAAGGTCAACGTGAAGACCGCCGCCACCTCCGACGAGATGGTCAGCCTGATGGCCAAGGGCGGCTACGACCTGGTCACCGCCTCGGGCGATGCCTCGCTGCGCCTGGTCTACGGCAAGCGCGTGCAGCCGATCGACGTCGGCCGGATCCCCAACTGGAAGAACGTCGACCCACGCCTGCAGGACGCGCCCTGGCACACCGTCGCCGGCAAGCACTACGGCACGCCCTACCAGTGGGGCCCGAACGTGCTGATGTACAACACCAAGGTCTTCCCCAAGGCGCCGGAAAGCTGGAGCGTGGTGTTCAAGGAACAGCAGCTGCCCGACGGCAAGAGCAACAAGGGCCGCGTGCAGGCCTACGACGGCCCCATCTACATCGCCGACGCCGCGCTCTACCTCAAGGCCACCGAACCCTCCCTGGGCATCCAGGACCCGTACCAGCTCACCGAGGACCAGTACGCCGCGGTGCTCAAGCTGCTGCGCGCCCAGCACGCGCTGATCCACCGCTACTGGCACGACGCGACCGTGCAGATGAGCGACTTCAAGAACGAGGGCGTGGCCGCCTCCGGCTCCTGGCCCTACCAGGTCAACGCCCTGCAGGGCGAGAAGCAGCCGATCGCCTCGACCATCCCCGCCGAGGGCGTCACCGGCTGGGCCGACACCACCATGCTGCACGTCGACGCCAAGCACCCGAACTGCGCCTACAAGTGGCTGAACTGGTCGCTGGAACCCAAGGTGCAGGGCGACGTCGCCGCCTGGTTCGGCTCGGTGCCGGCGGTGCCGGCCGGCTGCAAGGAAAGCCAGCTGCTCGGCGCCCAGGGTTGCGCCACCAACGGCTACGACCAGTTCGAGCGCATCGCCTTCTGGAAGACGCCGCAGGCCGAGGGCGGGAAGTACGTGCCCTATAGCCGCTGGACGCAGGATTACATCGCGATCATGGGCGGCAGGTAGCGCTCCGGCAACCGTAGGGCGAATAACCGTTCGCGGTTATCCGCCGCCTGGCCTCGGTTACCGCCCCACTCGGGTTCGACCCTGGGTGTAACGGCGTACAACCGCGAACGGTTGTACGCCCTACGTCGGGCGCTCCCCCATGCACTACCCTGTTAGAGCACACCAGCCACGCGGGTAGCGCCATGACCACAGCCGTCCAGTTCACCGAGGTGAGCCGCCACTACGGCGAGGTGAAAGCCGTCGACCGGGTGTCCATCGAGATCAAGGATGGCGAGTTCTTCTCCATGCTCGGTCCCTCGGGCTCCGGCAAGACCACCTGCCTGCGGCTGATCGCCGGGTTCGAGCAACCCTCCTCCGGCTCCATCCGCATCCATGGCCAGGAAGCCGCCGGGCTGCCGCCCTACGAGCGCGACGTGAACACGGTGTTCCAGGACTACGCGCTGTTCCCCCACATGAACGTGCTGGACAACGTCGCCTATGGCCTGAAGGTCAAGGGCGTGGCCAAGGCCGAGCGCCTGAAGCGTGCCGAAGAGGCCTTGAACATGGTCGCCCTGGCCAACTACGGCAGCCGCAAGCCGGCGCAGCTGTCCGGCGGCCAGCGCCAGCGCGTGGCCCTGGCCCGCGCCCTGGTCAACCGCCCGCGCGTGCTGCTGCTGGACGAGCCCCTGGGCGCGCTGGACCTGAAGCTGCGCGAGCAGATGCAGGTGGAGCTGAAGAAGCTGCAGCGCCAGTTGGGCATCACCTTCATCTTCGTCACCCACGACCAGGGCGAGGCGCTGTCCATGTCCGACCGCGTGGCGGTGTTCAACAAGGGTCGCATCGAGCAGGTGGACACCCCGCGCAACCTCTACATGAAGCCGGCCACGCCCTTCGTCGCCGAGTTCGTCGGCACCGCCAACGTGCTGCGCGGCGACCTCGCCCGGCGCCTGCTCGGCGAGGCCGGGGCCTGGTCGCTGCGGCCGGAGCACGTGCGCTTCGGCCAGGCGCGCGAGGGCGAACTGCAGGTCGCCGGCACCCTGGTGGACGTGCAGTACCTGGGCGCCGCCAGCCGCTACGAGATCGCCCTGGACGACGGCGGCCGGCTGGTGGCCGCGCTGCCCAACGGCGAGCGCGAGGAACTGCGCCCGCAGCCCGGCGAGGCGGTCAGCGCCTGCTGGGCGCGCAGCGCGCTGGTGCCGCTGCGCGAGGAGCCGCTGCCATGATGCGCGCGGTCTCCAGCTTCCTCTACCGGCGCGGCAACCTCTACCTGCTGATGCTGCTGATCCCGCCGCTGCTGTGGTTCGGGGTAATCTACGTCGGCTCGCTGTTCGCCCTGCTGTGGCAGAGCTTCTACACCTTCGACGACTTCACCATGGCGGTGACGCCGGAGCTGACCCTGGCCAACTACAAGGCGCTGTTCAACCCGGCCAACTACGACATCGTGCTGCGCACCCTGGGCATGGCCGTGGCGGTGTCCCTGGCCAGCGCCGTGCTGGCCTTCCCCATCGCCTACTACATGGCGCGCTTCGCCGGGCCCAAGGAGAAGGCCTTCTTCTATATCGCGGTGATGCTGCCGATGTGGGCCAGCTACATCGTCAAGGCCTACGCCTGGACGGTGATCCTGGCCAAGGGCGGCATCCTCTACTGGATCATCGAGAAGCTGCACCTGCTGGGGCCGCTGAACCTGCTGCTGGACGTGCCCGGCGTGGGCGGCAACACCCTGTCCACCTCGCACCTGGGGCGCTTCTGGGTGTTCACCTACATCTGGCTGCCGTTCATGATCCTGCCGATCCAGGCCGCCCTGGAGCGCCTGCCGCCGTCGCTGCTGCAGGCCAGCGCCGACCTGGGCGCGCGGCCGCGGCAGACCTTCGCCCAGGTGATACTGCCGCTGGCCTTCCCCGGCGTGGTGGCCGGCTCGATCTTCACCTTCAGCCTGACCCTGGGCGACTTCATCATCCCGCAGCTGGTCGGCCCCAGCGGGCTGTTCATCGGCACCATGGTCTACGTGCAGCAGGGCTCCATCGGCAACATGCCGCTGGCCGCGGCCTTCACCCTGGTGCCCATAGTGCTGATCGCCATCTACCTGTCCATCGCCAAGCGGCTGGGGGCCTTCGATGCACTCTGAGCGAGCTTCCTGGCCCCTGCGCCTGGCCGCCTGGGGCGGGCTGGTGTTCCTGCACTTCCCGATCCTGGTGATCCTGCTGTACGCCTTCAACACCGAGGAGTCGGCCTACAGCTTCCCGCTGCAGGGCTTCACCCTGCGCTGGTTCGCCGAGGTGGCCCAGCGCGGCGACGTGCTGGAGGCCATCTGGCTGTCGGTGAAGATCGCCTGCGTCGCCACCCTGGTGGCCATGGTGCTCGGCACGCTCGCCGCCGGCGCGCTGTACCGTCGCGACTTCTTCGGCAAGGAGGGCATCTCGCTGATGCTGATCCTGCCCATCGCCCTGCCCGGCATCATCACCGGTATCGCCCTGCTCTCGGCGTTCAAGACCCTCGGCATCGAGCCCGGCTTCCTGACCATCGTCATCGGCCACGCCACCTTCTGCGTGGTGATCGTCTACAACAACGTGATCGCCCGTTTCCGCCGCACCTCGTTCAGCCTGATCGAGGCCTCCATGGACCTGGGCGCCGACGGCTGGCAGACCTTCCGCTACATCGTCCTGCCGAACATCGCCACCGCCCTGCTGGCCGGCGGCATGCTGGCCTTCGCGCTGTCCTTCGACGAGATCATCGTCACCACCTTCACCGCCGGCCACGAGCGCACCCTGCCGCTGTGGCTGCTGAACCAGCTCACCCGCCCGCGCGACGTGCCCATCACCAACGTGGTGGCCATGCTGGTGATGCTGGCGACCATGCTGCCGATCCTCGGTGCCTACTACCTGACCCGCGGCACCAGCGACGTGGCCGGCGGCGGCAAGTGAACAGGCCCCCGCCCGGCGGGGAAGCAGCCACCGAACCAGAGGAGCCCGCCATGCAAAGCAAACTGCTGATCAATGGCCAGTTCGTCGCCGGCGAAGGCGAGAAGCTGGACATCCTCAACCCCTCCACCGGCGAAGTGCTGGGCCGGATAGCCGAAGCCAGCGAGGCCCAGGTGGACGCCGCCGTGCGCGCCGCCGACGCGGCCTTCGACGGCTGGTCGCAGAGCACCCCGAAGGACCGCGCGCTGCTGTTGCTGCGCCTGGCCGACAAGATCGAGGAGCACGCCGAGGAACTGGCGCGCCTGGAATCGCAGAACTGCGGCAAGCCCTACGCCGCCGCGCTGAACGACGAGATCCCGGCCATCGCCGACGTGTTCCGCTTCTTCGCCGGCGCCTGCCGCTGCCTGCCCGGATCGGCGGCCGGCGAATACCTGCCCGGCTTCACCTCGATGATCCGCCGCGACCCGGTGGGGGTGATCGCCTCCATCGCGCCCTGGAACTACCCGCTGATGATGGCCGCCTGGAAGCTCGGCCCGGCCCTGGCCGCCGGCAACTGCGTGGTGCTCAAGCCCTCGGAGCAGACGCCGCTGACCGCCCTGCGCCTGGCCGAGTTCATCGCCGAACTGTTCCCCGCCGGGGTGGTCAACCTGGTGTTCGGCCGCGGCCCCACGGTGGGCAGCCCGCTGGTCAGCCACGCGCTGGTGCGCATGGTCTCGCTGACCGGCTCGGTGGGCACCGGCAAGAGCATCATCCGCAGCGCCGCCGACAGCGTGAAGCGCCTGCACATGGAGCTGGGCGGCAAGGCCCCGGTGATCGTCTTCGACGACGCCGACCTGGCCGACGTGGTCGAGGGCATCCGCACCTTCGGCTTCTACAATGCCGGGCAGGACTGCACCGCGGCCTGCCGCATCTACGCCGGCAGGAAGATCTACGACAACTTCGTCGCCGACCTGGCCGGCGCCGTGTCCAGCCTCAAGACCGGCCTGCAGGACGACCCGGCCACAGAACTGGGCCCGCTGATCACCGCCAGCCAGCGCGAGCGCGTGTCCGGCTTCGTCGAACGGGCCAAGGCCAGCCCGCACATCCGCATCGCCACCGGCGGCAGCGCGGTGGCCGGCCAGGGCTTCTTCTACCAGCCGACGGTGGTGGCCAACGCCCAGCAGGACGACGAGATCGTGCGCAACGAGGTGTTCGGCCCGGTGGTCTCGGTGACCCCGTTCAGCGACGTCGAACAGGCCATCCGCTGGGCCAACGACTCCGAGTACGGCCTGGCCAGCTCGGTGTGGACCCGCGACGTGGGTCGCGCCAGCCGGGTGGCAGCGCGCCTGCAGTACGGCTGCACCTGGGTGAACACCCACTTCATGCTGTGCAGCGAGATGCCCCACGGCGGCTTCAAGCAGTCCGGCTACGGCAAGGACCTGTCGATGTACGGGCTGGAGGACTACACGGTGGCGCGGCACGTGATGATCAAGCATTGAGGCCGGCTATCGCGGACGGAGTCCTACGCCATGCCCCGCCTGCAGGAGCGGGCCCTGCCCGCGATTCGCGCGCAAGGCGCGCTCCTGCAGGTTGAAGCTGAACTACGCATTCATGCCGGACAGCCCCCTCTCCCGCTTGCGGGAGAGGGTTGGGGAGAGGGAACGGCGTCAATCCGCAGCACGGTGCCGCCGGTGAACGCCATTCGCGGACGAAGTCCCCTACGCCATGCCCACCTGGAGCGGGCCTTGCCCGCGAATCGCGCGCAGGGCCCGCTCCTGCAGGTTGAAGCTGAACTACGCACTCATGCCGGACAACCCCCTCTCCCGCTTGCGGGAGAGGGTTGGGGAGAGGGGACGGCGTCAATCCGCAGCACGGTGCCGCCGGTGAACGCCCTTCGCGGACGGAGTCCTACGCCATGCCCACCTGTAGGAGCGGGCCCTGCCCGCGATTCGCGCGCAAGGCGCGCGTTTCTCGGTGTCAGAGGTCGATCACCAGCCGCGGCGTGCGCGAGCGGGAGACGCAGAGCATCAGGCTCTGCTGCGAAGCCTTTTCCTCGTCGCTCAGGTACTGGTCGAAATGCTCCGCCTCGCCTTCGAGGATGGCCGTCTCGCAGGTGCCGCAGACGCCCTCGCGGCACAGGCACTCGACCTTGGCCGCCTTCACGTTCTCGATGGCCTGGAGGATGGTCATGCCCTCCTCCACCCGCAGTTCGCGGCCGGAGCGGGCCAGCACCACGGTGAAGGCGGCGCCTTCGGCCGGGGCGGCGGCGAACTGTTCCCAGTGCACGCGCTCATCGCCGATGCCGGCTGCTTTCGCGCCTGCGATCACCGCGTCGATCAGCGGCTTGGGCCCGCACACGTATACATGTGCATCCTCGGCCAGGCCGGCGAACAGCGCCTCCAGGTCGAGCTTGCGCGCCAGGCTGTCGATGTAGAAGCGCACGTGTTCGGCGTGCGGGCCCTGTTCCAGCTCGGCCTGGAAGGCGCCATGCTCCGGGCTGCGGAACGCGTAGTGCAGCTCGTAGGGCGTGGCGCCGCCTTCCAGGTCGTGCAGCTGGGCCAGGAACGGGGTGATGCCGATGCCGCCGGCGATCAGCACGTGGCGGCCGGCGCCGGGGTCCAGGGCGAACAGGTTGTTCGGGGTGGAGATGGTCAGCCGGGTGCCGACCTCCACCTGCTGGTGCATGAAGGCCGAGCCGCCCCTGGACTGCTCCTCCAGGCGCACGCCGATCTGGTAGTGGCTGAGGTCGCGCGGGTCGCTCATCAGCGAGTAGGCGTTGCTGAAACTGCCCGCCGGGTCCTGCACGATCACGTGGCTGCCGCCGCTGAAGGCCGGCATCGGCTGGCCGTCCTCGCGCACCAGGGTAAAGCGCCTGATCAGCGGCGTCGCCTGTTCCACCGCGCTGACGCGGACGCTGAACATCTCGTATTTGTTGGCCATCATTCACCTCGACTGCATCGGCGCGCGGCAGGCCCTGCCGCGCGCCGGAACCCGTTGCCCGCTCAGACGGCGAGGCACAGGTACTTGATTTCCAGATAGTCCTCGATGCCGTACTTCGAGCCCTCGCGGCCCAGGCCGGACTGCTTCACCCCGCCGAACGGCGCCACCTCGTTGGAGATCAGCCCGGTGTTGACGCCCACCATGCCGTACTCCAGGCGCTCGGCGACCTTGAACACGCGGCCGAGGTCGCGGCTGTAGAAGTAGGCGGCCAGGCCGTACTGGGTGGCGTTGGCCAGCTCGATCACCTCGGCGTCGGTGGAGAAGCGCACCAGCGCCGCCACCGGGCCGAAGATTTCCTCTTCCAGCAGCGCCATGCCCGGGCGGATGCCGGCCAGCACGGTGGGCTCGAAGAAGCCGCCGCCCAGCGCGTGGCTGCGGCCGCCCAGCACCAGCTCGGCGCCCTTGCCGACGGCGTCGTCGATCAGGCTGCGCACCTTGGCCACCGCCTTGTCGCTGATCAGCGGGCCGACCTGGGTGCCCTCGGCGCTGCCATGGCCGACCTTCAGTTCGCGCACGCGTTCGACGAAGCGGGTGGCGAAGCGCTCGTACACGGCGTCGTGCACATAGAAGCGGTTGACGCACACGCAGGTCTGCCCGGCGTTGCGGTACTTGGCGACCAGCGCGCCTTCCACCGCCGCCTCGATGTCCGCGTCGTCGAAGACGATGAAGGGCGCGTTGCCACCCAGTTCCAGGGAGACCTTCTTGATGGTCTCGGCGCACTGGCCCATCAGCAGGCGGCCCACCGGGGTCGAGCCGGTGAAGGTCAGCTTGCGCACCAGCGGGTGGCCGGTGAGCTGCGCGCCTATGGCCACGGCGTCGCCGGTGACGATGCTCAGCAGCCCGGCCGGCAGCCCGGCGCGCTCGGCCAGTTCGACCAGCGCCAGGGCGCTGAAGGGCGTCTCGTTGGCCGGCTTGAGCACCACGCTGCAGCCGGCGGCCAGGGCCGGGGCGACCTTGCGGGTGATCATCGCCGCCGGGAAGTTCCACGGGGTGATGGCCGCGCATACGCCTATGCCCTGCTTGATCACCAGCAGGCGCTTGTCGTTGCTCGGGCTGGGGATGACGTCGCCGTAGATGCGCTTGCCTTCCTCGGCGAACCACTCGACGAAGGAGGCGGCGTAGCGGATCTCGCCCAGGGCCTCGTGCAGCGGCTTGCCCTGCTCGAAGGTCATCAGCCGGGCCAGGTCGTCCTCGTTTTCCAGCAGCAGCTCGAACCAGCGGCGCAGCACCTGGGCGCGCTCCTTGGCGGTTTTCGCGCGCCAGCCTTGCAGGGCGGCGTCGGCGGCCTCGATGGCGCGGACGGTCTCGGCGCCGCCCATCAGCGGCACCTGGCCCAGCAGCTCGCCGGTGGCCGGGTCGGTCACCGCGACGGTGCGGCCGTCGTCGGCGTCGCACCAGGCGCCGGCGATGTAGGCCTGCTGGCGGAACAGTTTCGAATCGTTGAGTTTCACGCAAGTCTCTCCAGGCGCCGCCGCCGGCCGCACGGGCCGGCGGCGGTCGGCCTCAGGCGTCCAGGTGGGCGACGGCGATCAGGTTGTGGAAGTGGGCGATGCCGTGCTCGCTGATGCCGCTGCGCTGCTTGTCCACCATGATCCGGCCCTGGCCGCGGTAGCCGCGGGACTTCAGGCCCTTCTGCACGCTTTCCACCAGGCGCAGGTCCTCGGGGCGGAACACGTCGCGGTACCACTCCACCAGCACCTTCTGCTCCTCGGTCAACTCCTTGTCGAGGAAGTAGATGTCGTAGTGCTGCAGGGTGGTCTCGGCGTCCACCGGGAACTCGTAGATCACGGTCATGAAGTTGGCGCCCGGCGGCACGTTGAACATGGTGCAGGGCCAGGCCCAGAAGCCGGCGAAGGACGGGTCGGTGACCGACTCGTCGACCTTGAACGACTGCTCCGAGGACTTGGCGATGCCGTACTGCAGCGACCAGTTGCCGTGCAGGGTGTGGCCGTACTGGCCGACGTCCACCGAGTCGGCGAAGCTGGGGTGCGCCGGGCCGCAGTGGTAGCACTCCATGTAGTTGTCGACGATGGACTTCCAGTTGGCCGGGGTGCTGGTGACGAAGCGCGCCGCCAGCTGCAGGTCGTCGATCACCGCGCAGGCCTGGCGCATGCGGGCTTCCAGGCCCGGCAACTGGTCCTCGACGCTGCCGGCGTCGTTGTCCATGTTGATGAAGATGAAGCCGGCGTACTCCTCGACGCGCAGCGGCACCAGGCCGTAGTCGCCCTTGTCGAAACCCTGCACGGCGTCGCAGTTGCGCACGTGGGTCAGCTCGCCGTCGAGCTTGAAGGTCCAGGCGTGGTACGGGCAGGCGATGACGTTCTTGGCCTTGCCGCTGCCTTCCAGCAGCTGGTGGCCGCGGTGCGGGCAGACGTTGTAGAAGGCGCGCAGCACGCCGTCGCGGCCACGCACGACGATGATGCTTTCGCCGATCACCTCGCGGGTGATGTAGGCGTTGTTCTCCGCCACTTCGCTGCGGTGCGCCACGCAGATCCAGCTGCGGGCGAAGATGGCTTCCTTCTCGTGCTCGTACACCGCCTTGCTGGTGTAGAAGTGCGCGGGGATGGTGAAGGCTTCTTCGTGGTTGGCGCAGAAGTCGGCTGGCAGGCGTTGGAAGTCGTTCATCGGTTGGTCTCCGGTGTCGGGCACGGGCGTAGCCGTGCTTTTTACTTATTGGTTAACGGACATCTATTGGTTAACAAGCCGGGCAAAAAAATTTGCCGCAAGGTGCCCGCCTCCGCTCGGGAGGCGGGCCGTATCGCTTACTGCGCGGGCGCCGCGGCGGCCACCGGTTGCGGCTCGGCGTGGGGCTCCTCGCCGGCCAGGCGGGTGGCCTCTTCCTCGATCAGGTGCGCCGGCATCTGGCCGTAGTCCTGCACCATCCACTTGAGGAAGCCGTAGATCTTCACCAGCAGGATCGCCATGAACGGGATGGCGGTGAGCACCACGGCCGTCTTCATGGTCGACAGCGAGGCCTTGGCGAAGAGCATGGCCAGCGGCACCAGGGTCAGGGTCACGCACCAGAACAGCCGGTGGGTCGGCGTCGGGTCGTCGCCTTCCTGCAGGTTGCGGGTGCTGGTGGCGGCCACCGCGTAGGCCGCGGCGTCCATGTGCGAGGCGCAGAACACCGCCATGATGAACAGGTACACGGCGAGGAACGCCTTGCCCATCGGCAGGGCCGCCAGCAGCGTTTCCACCGCGCTCTCGCCGCCGTGCTCGCTGAGGATCTTCGGCACGTCGATGGCCCCGCTGATGAACTGGTGCATGCTGTAGCTTTCCAGCGCGCCGAAGAAGAACCAGCAACCGAAGCTGCCGCCCATCAGCAGGGCGAACACCACTTCCTTGATCTGCCGGCCGCGCGACACGCAGGTCACGAACATGGCCACGCCGGGCGCGTAGGACACCCACCAGAGCCAGTAGAACACCGTCCAGTTGCGGGTGAAGGCGCCATCCCCCGCCGGGTCGGTGAACAGGCTCATGTGCACGTAGTTCTGGATCATCAGGCCGATGGAATTGGCCGTGTTGTTGATGGTGAACTGCGTCGGGCCGACCAGCAGCACCACCGCGGCGAACACCAGGGCGCCGTAGCAGACCATCTTGCTCAGGTGCTGCAGGCCGCCGTCGATGCCGATGTAGGAGCTGAGCGAGAAGAGCACGGCGATCACGCCGATCACCAGCAGCTGCACCATGAAGGTGTCGGGGGTGCCGACCAGGCCGGACAGGCCGCGGGTGAGGGTCGAGGCGGTGAGCGCCAGGGACACGGTGAGCGCGCCCATCATGGTCAGCAGGAAGATCAGGTCCACCGCGCGGCCCACGGGGCCCGTGGCCTTGAAGCCGGTGACGGCCTCGACGATGGAGGCCAGGTTCAGGCCGCTCTTCTTGCGCACGTGGAAGTGGTAGGCCATGGCCAGCGAGGCCAGCGCGTAGATCGACCAGGCACTGATGCCCCAGTGGAAGAACGAGTAGCTGACGCTGTATTCCAGCGCCTGGGCCGACTCCGGCACCATGTTCAGGCCGGGGGTCTGGTAGTAGTAGGCCCACTCCATCACGCCCCAGTACAGGGTCGAGGAGCCCATGCCGGCGCAGATGAACATGAACACCCAGGTGGCGGTGGAGTATTCCGGCTTGCCGCTCCCCAGGCGGATGTTGCCGTACTTGCTGAAGGCCAGGTACAGCACCACCAGGGAACTGCCGAACACCAGCAGCTGCACGCTGGTGCCGAAGGTACGGGTGGAGAGTTCGAACAGGGTGTTGGCCAGTTGCCCGGACTGTTCCGGGAAGGCGGCCAGGCCGACCACGGTGAGCAGCACGGCGACAAGGCTTACGGTTATCAGGAACACATCAATCTTTTTGTTCTTGTGCGACATCAATCGACTCCTGGAGCTATGGAAGTCTCCCCGCCCGCGGGTAGGCAAATCCCGTCTGTGGGGTGGGAAGGGTTATTTCGTTCGGCTGGGCTCGCTCTCCTTTCTGTTAACCTTAAGTTAACTAAAATCCAATGGTTAACAGTTTGCCTGTAACTCCTCTTGCCTGCAAGCCTGAGGCGCAGGTCTCACGCGGCTTTCCGGATGATCGGCGGCCCGCGTCCCGGGCCGCCAGGGCGCACTCAGCCGGCGACGCGCGCGGCGATGGCCTCGCCCACTTCCCGGGTGGAGCGTTGGCCGCCCATGTCGCGGGTCACCTCGCCCGCGGCGATGACCTGCTCGATGGCCGCGAGGATGTCGTCGTGGGCGGCGCGGTAGCGCGCGTCGCCCTGGCCGAGGAAGTCCAGCATCAGCGCGCCGGACCAGATCATGGCGATGGGGTTGGCGATGTTCTGGCCGTAGATGTCCGGCGCCGAGCCGTGCACCGGCTCGAACAGCGAGGGGAACTTGCGCTCCGGGTTGAGGTTGGCCGAGGGCGCGATGCCGATGGTGCCGGCGCAGGCCGGGCCGAGGTCGGAGAGGATGTCGCCGAACAGGTTGGAGGCCACCACCACGTCGAAGCGCTCCGGCTGCAGCACGAAGCGCGCGCAGAGGATGTCGATGTGCTGCTTGTCCCAGGTGATGTCCGGGTACCCGGCAGCCATGGCCGCGGTGCGCTCGTCCCAGTAGGGCATGCTCACGGCCATGCCGTTGGACTTGGTGGCCGAGGTCAGGCGCTTGCGCTCGCGGGTCTGGGCCAGGTCGAAGGCGTACTTGAGGATGCGGTCGACGCCGCGGCGGGTGAACACCGACTCCTGCAGCACGAACTCGTTCTCGGTGCCCTCGAACATGCGCCCGCCCAGGGAGGAATACTCGCCCTCGGTGTTCTCGCGGATCACCACGAAATCGATGTCGCCGGGCTGCTTGTTGGCCAGCGGGCACGGCACGCCGGGGAACAGGCGCACCGGGCGGATGTTCACGTACTGGTCGAACTCGCGGCGGAACTTCAGCAGCGAGCCCCACAGGGAGATGTGGTCCGGCACCTTGTCCGGCCAGCCGACGGCGCCGAAGTACAGGGCGTCGAAGCCCTTGAGCTGCTCGAACCAGTCGTCGGGCATCATCTTGCCGTGCTGCAGGTAGTAGTCGCAGCTGGCCCACTCGAAGTGCTCGAACTCCAGCGCCAGGCCGTGCCTGGCCGCGGCCGCCTGGACGACGCGCAGGCCTTCGGGAAGGACTTCGTTGCCGATGCCGTCGCCGGCGATGGCGGCGATGCGATAGGTCTTGCTCATGCTGGGCACACTCTTGTTGGTATCAGGGCTGGTTGGTATCAGGGCTTGTTGGGTGTAGGGAAAGCGTGCCGCCCATGCTATAAGCGCCAATCGAAAACATAATCCCGCCATCCATGGATTCTTAAGACACGAATCGTGAACAATCTGCCGAACCTGGAAGACCTCGCCGTCTTCGTCCAGGTCGCCCGGCGCGCGAGCTTCGCCGCCGCCGCCGGCGAGCTGGGCATGTCCACCGCCTTCATCAGCAAGCGCATCCGCCTGCTGGAGCAGAACCTCGGCGTACGCCTGCTGCACCGCACCACCCGGCGGGTGTCGGTGAGCGAGGACGGCGAACGCGTCTACCACTGGGCGCTGCGCATCCTCGACTCGGTGCAGCGCATGGGCGACGAGGTCTCGGCGCTGCACCGCGAGCCCAGCGGCCAGCTGCGCATCGCCAGCAGCCTGGGCCTGGGCCGGCGCTTCGTCGCCCCGGCGCTGTCGGAACTGGCGGCGCGCTACCCGCAGCTGGACATCCGCCTGGACGTCCACGACCGTCTGGTGGACCTGCTGGCCGAGGGCGTGGACCTGGACATCCGCGTGGGCAACGAGATCGCCGCCAACCTCATCGCCAAGCCCCTGGCGCGCAACCGCCGGGTGCTCTGCGCGGCCCCGGAATACCTGGAAAGACGCGGCACGCCGCGCAGCCTGGCCGAGCTGACCAGCCACGACTGCCTGGTGATCAAGGAGCGCGACCACCCCTTCGGCATCTGGCACCTGGAAGGCCCGGACGGCGAGGAAAGCGTGAAGGTCACCGGTCCGCTGTCGTCCAACCACGGCGAGGTGGTGCACCAGTGGTGCCTGGACGGCCGCGGCGTGCTGCTGCGCTCCTGGTGGGACGTGCACGACAGCCTGGCCGACGGGCGCCTGGTGCAGGTGCTGCCGGAGTACCAGCAGGCGGCGGACATCTGGGCGGTGCACGCCTCGCCCCTGGCCAGCTCGGCCAAGGTGCGGGTGGCGGTGGAGTTCTTCCGCCAGTACTTCGCCGAGCGCTACACGCTGCCGGAGGGCTGAGCGCAGCGCGGGTTTCAATCCGATGGCACGGCCAACGGCGGATAACCGCGAACGGTTATTCGCCCTACGGTCGATTGCCCCCTCCACACGGAACCACCCGGTGGCACGCTCGTAGGGCGCATAACGCCTACGGCGTTATCCGCCATCGGACACCGGTGTTCCCCGGCAGCCCCCTCAAACCTCCGGCAACGCCCAGTCGATCGGCGCCTTGCCGTTCTGCTCGAGGAACTTGTTGGTCCGGCTGAAATGCCCGTTGCCGAGGAAGCCGCGGTAGGCCGACAGCGGCGAGGGGTGGGCGGACTTGAGGATCAGGTGCTTGCGCGGGTCGATCAGCTTCTGCTTGCTCTGCGCGTGGGAGCCCCAGAGCAGGAAGACCACGCCGTCGCAGCGCTCGTTGACCACCTCGATCACCCGGTCGGTGAAATGCTGCCAGCCGGCCTGGGCATGGGAACCGGCGCGGGAGTGCTCCACCGTCAGCGAGGTGTTGAGCAGCAGCACGCCCTGCTCCGCCCAGTGCTGCAGGTAGCCGTGGCTGGGAATGGGGATGTTCAGGTCGCGCTGCAGCTCCTTGTAGATGTTCTGCAGCGACGGCGGCGCCGGCACCCCCGGCTGCACCGAGAAGCACAGGCCGTGGGCCTGGCCGGGACCGTGATAGGGGTCCTGGCCGATGATCACCACCTTCACCTTGTCCAGGGGGGTGGAGTTGAGCGCGTTGAAGATCAGCGGGCCCGGCGGGTAGATCACCTTGCCGGCAGCCTTCTCCCTGCGCAGGAATTCGCCCAGCTCGCGCATGTACGGCTTGTCGAACTCCTCGCGCAGGGCACTCTTCCAGCTCTCTTCCAGTTTGATACGATCGTCGCTCTCGGTCATGGGACACCTGATGGAACATGGCCGCCGCACCCTAAGAAAAGCTCCCGCCCCTTGTCAATGCGGCATAGTCCATGGATCCCTCGGAAAGCTCCCCTGCCATCCCCCCTGCCGACGCCGTGCGCTTCGCGCTGTACAACCGTTTCCTCAAGGGCGAGGCCAAGGTGCCGCAGATGCCCGAGGCGCACCTGCGCGTGCGCCGCCTGCTGGGCGATGCACGCACTTCGCTGGAGCAGTTGGCGCGGGTGATCAACGCCGACCCGCCGCTGGCCGCCTACCTCATGCAGTTCGCCGAGAGCCCGCTGCTGCGCGGCGCGCGCCCCTGCGCCTCGCTGCGCGACGTTTTGGCGCGCCTGGGCACCCGGCGCCTGGGCAACCTGGTGCTGGGCTTCTCCCTGCGCAACCTCTACATCGGCAAGGAGCGCATCCTCCAGCAGATGTTCCGCGCGCGCTGGAACGCCGCCCGCGAGCGCGCCGCCTACAGCGCCCTGCTGGCCCAGCACGGCCGGGTGGCCGGGGCCGACGACGCCATCCTCGCCGGCCTGCTGCAGGACGTCGGCAGCCTGCCGCTGCTGGCCGAGCTGGAGCGCTGGCCGGACTACCCGCGTGACGCCGAGTCGCTGCAGCGCCTGTGCGAGCAACTGTCCGGCGACATCGGCGTGGTCATCATGACCGTCTGGAAGCTGCCCACCCTGACCATCGAGTGCGCCCGCCAGCGCACCCGCTGGGCCCGCGAGCACGACGGCCCGGCCGACCTCGCCGACCTGGTGCAGGTGGCCGAGCAGCTGCGCGACCCGGCCCTGGCCGGCGACGCCCTGGCCGAGCTGCCGGCGTTCCGCCGCCTGGCGCGGGCCTGCCCGGCGCTGCAGCAGCCGGTCCCTCAGCTGCGCAAGCAATTGGCGGAAGAAGTGAAGCTCTGGCAGCGCCTGCTGGCCGGCCGCTGAGCCGCC
Source organism: Pseudomonas delhiensis (assembly GCF_900187975.1). Taxonomy (GTDB): domain Bacteria; phylum Pseudomonadota; class Gammaproteobacteria; order Pseudomonadales; family Pseudomonadaceae; genus Pseudomonas; species Pseudomonas delhiensis. The sequence goes on from NZ_FZPC01000013.1 coordinate 21,141, forward strand.
CTACCCCTGGTGCAGCGCCCGGTAGTGACTGGGCGCCATGCCCACCACCCGCTTGAACAGCCGCGAGAAGTAGTAGGCGTCGGCGTAGCCGAGCTGCTCGGCCACCTGGCGCACCTCCAGGTGGCCCTGGTCGAGCAGGCGGCAGGCGTGGGTCATCTTCAGCCGGATGAAGTCCTGGATCGGCGCCTGGCCGGTCAGCGCGCGGTAGGTCTTGGCGAAATGGAAGCGCGACAGGCGGAACTGCGCGGCCAGCTCGTCGAGGTTGAGGCTGCTGTCCAGGTGCTCGCGCATCAGCGCCTGCACCGCCTCGATGTCCAGCACCGCGCCGGACTTCAGCCGCGCCCGCACCGGGCGCAGCGCCAGGGAGGTCAGCAGGGCCTGCAGCAGCTGCGCGGCATGGATGAAGTGCGGCAGGCTCAGGCCCTGGCGGCGCAGCGCCAGCAGCGCGTCGAACTCCCCGCGCAGGCGCGGCTGCACGCCCACCCGCAGGCGTGGCGAGGAACCCAGCGGGCGCAGGAACTCCTCGGCCAGGGCGCCGTCCAGGTGCACCCAGTAGATCGACCAGGGCCGCTCGACCGCCGCGCCATAGGCATGCACGCGCCCCCGGGGCAGCACCAGCAGGTCGCCGGCGAGCACCTCGAATCGTCCATCCACCGTCTCCAGCCAGCCCTCCCCGGCGCTGCAGTAGATCAGCAGGTGGTCGTCCGGCGCCTGGCGCTCCATGCGGTGCCCGGCGGCGGCCGGGTAATAGCCCAGCGCCAGCGGGTAGCAGGCCTGGCCCAGCGGGTGCCGCGCCAGGGCGCGGCGCAGGCGCGGCGGGGTGATGAAGCGGACGCCCTGCTGCGGCAGGGGCCAGGCCGAGAGAAGCGGGCTGCCGGACATGCGGACGAGCACCTCGATGAAGTCGATCCAATACCAAGATCGTCCATCCCCGGGGCAAGATCGTCAATCCACAGCGGGGCCCGCCTCGCGCTATAACCGTGGCAGGCTGTCCCACTTCACAAGAACAAACCGAGGAAGCTCCATGGAATTCGATCTCAGCGAAGAACAGCGCCTGCTGGTGGAAAGCGCCAGGGCCTTCGCCCGCCACGAGCTGGCGCCGCACGCCGCGGACTGGGACCGCGAGCACCACTTCCCGGTGGACGTCATCCGCCGCGCCGCCGAGCAGGGCTACCTGGGCCTGTACATCGCCGAGGACGACGGCGGCCTGGGCCTGTCGCGGCTGTCCGCATCGCTGATCTTCGAGCAACTGGCTGCCGGCTGCGTGGCCACCACCGCCTACATCACCATCCACAACATGGCCACCTGGATGCTCGCCAGCTTCGGCGACGCCGCGCTCAAGGCGCAGTGGCTGCCCGGGCTGATCGGCGGCGAGTCGCTGGCCTCCTACTGCCTCACCGAGCCGGACGCCGGCTCCGACGCCGCCCACCTGCGCACCCGCGCCCGCCGCGACGGCGAGGAGTACGTGCTGGACGGCGCCAAGACCTTCATCTCCGGCGCCGGCGCCACCGACGTGCTGATCGTCATGGCGCGCACCGGCGCGGACGGCGCCAAGGGCATCTCCTGCTTCCTGGTGCCGGCCAACGCCGAGGGCATCCGCTACGGCCGCAACGAGGACAAGATGGGCTGGAAGGCCCAGCCCACCCGCACCATCACCTTCGAGGGCGTGCGCATCCCGGCGGGCAACCGCATCGGCCCCGAGGGCCAGGGCTTCGTCTACGCCATGAAGGGCCTGGACGGCGGCCGCCTGAACATCGCCAGCTGCTCCCTGGGCGCGGCCCAGGCGGCGCTGGAGCAGTCGCTGCGCTACGTCGAGGAACGCAAGCAGTTCGGCAAGGCCCTGGCCGAGTTCCAGGCCCTGCAGTTCAAGCTGGCCGACATGCTCACCGACCTCACCGCCAGCCGCCAGATGGTGCGCCTGGCCGCGCACAAGCTGGACCACAGGGATGCCGAGGCGACGCTGTACTGCGCCATGGCCAAGCGCTTCGCCACCGACCGCTGCTTCGCCCTGTGCAACGAGGCGCTGCAGCTGCACGGCGGCTACGGCTACCTCAACGACTACCCGCTGGAGCGCTGGGTGCGCGACAGCCGCGTGCACCAGATACTCGAAGGCACCAACGAGATCATGCGGGTGATAGTCGCGCGCCGCCTGCTGGACCAGGGCGGCATGCTCGACCGTTTGCTGTAGCGCCTTTGATCTTCGTAGGAGCGAGCTTGCTCGCGAACAATTGCGACAGGTTCGCGAGCAAGCTCGCTCCTACGAAAAGCGGAAAGCACGAAGCCCCGTAGGATGGGTCGAGCGAAGCGATACCCATGCCACGAAAAGCACCGCGCAGATAAATGGAAAAAACGCCCGGCCACGCGGTCCAATTCGAACGCAACGGACATGGACGCCCAGGCCCGGGCCCCCTAGAGTCCCCGCATACCCCGGCGCCGGCCACGGCCCGCGCCCTGCCAAGGAGAACCCCATGAGCACCGCCGTCGAACCCTACAAGCCCGGCCACTTCGACCTGACCCACAAGCTCACCGTGGAGAAGCACGGCCACACCGCGCTCATCACCATCAACCACCCGCCGGCCAACACCTGGGACCGCGACTCGCTGATCGGCCTGCGCCAGCTCATCGAGCACCTCAACCGCGACGACGACATCTACGCCCTGGTGATCACCGGCCAGGGGCCGAAGTTCTTCTCCGCCGGCGCCGACCTGAACATGTTCGCCGACGGCGATAAGGCCCGCGCCCGCGAGATGGCCCGGCGCTTCGGCGAAGCCTTCGAGGCCCTGCGCGACTTCCGCGGCGTGTCCATCGCCGCGGTCAACGGCTACGCCATGGGCGGCGGCCTGGAATGCGCCCTGGCCTGCGACATCCGCATCGCCGAGCGCCACGCCCAGATGGCCCTGCCCGAGGCCGCGGTGGGCCTGCTGCCCTGCGCCGGCGGCACCCAGGCGCTGGCCTGGCTGGTGGGCGAAGGCTGGGCCAAGCGCATGATCCTCTGCGGCGAGCGGGTGGACGCCGACACCGCCCAGCGCATCGGCCTGGTGGAACAGGTGGTGGACAGCGGCGAGGCCCGCGGCACCGCCCTGCTGCTGGCGGCCAAGGTGGCGCGGCAGAGCCCGGTGGCGGTGCGCACCATCAAGCCGCTGATCCAGGGTGCCCGCGAGCGCGGCCCGAACACCTGGCTGCCGGAGGAGCGCGAGCGCTTCGTCGACCTGTTCGACGCCGACGACACCCGCGAGGGCGTCAACGCCTTCCTGGAGAAACGCGAACCGAACTGGCGCAACAAGTAAGGACCGCCCCATGAACGTACTTTTCGAGGAACGCCACGGCCTGCACGGCTTCCGCATCGGCATCGCGACCCTGGACGCGGAGAAGAGCCTCAACGCCCTCAGCCTGCCGATGATCGAGGCGCTGCTGCAGCGCCTGAAGATCTGGCGCGACGACCCGCACATCGCCTGCGTGCTGCTGCGCGGCGCCGGCTCCAAGGCCTTCTGCGCCGGCGGCGACGTGCGCAAGCTGGTCGACGCCTGCCGCGAGCGCCCCGGCGAGGTGCCGGAGCTGGCGCGGCGCTTCTTCGCCGACGAATACCGCCTCGACCACCTCATCCACACCTACGGCAAGCCGCTGATCTGCTGGGCCCACGGCTACGTCATGGGCGGCGGCATGGGCCTGATGCAGGGCGCCGGGGTGCGCATCGTCACCCCGTCCAGCCGCCTGGCCATGCCGGAGGTGAGCATCGGCCTGTACCCGGACGTCGGCGCCAGCTGGTTCCTCGCCCGCCTGCCGGGGCGCCTGGGGCTGTTCCTCGGCCTGGGCGCCACCCAGATGAACGCCCGCGACGCGCTGGACCTGGACCTGGCCGACCGCTTCCTGCTCGACGGCCAGCAGGAGGTCCTGCTCACCGGCCTGGTCCAGCTGAACTGGCGCGAACAGCCGGAGGTGCAGTTGCACAGCCTGCTCCGCGCCCTGGAGCACGAGGCCCGCGGCGAACTGCCCGAGGCCCAGCTGCTGCCGCGCCGCGAACGCCTGGACCAGTTGCTCGACGTGGCCGACGCCAGCGACGCCTGGCAGGCCCTGGCCGCCGTGCAGAACGACGCCGACCCGCTGCTGGCCAAGGCGGCCAGGACCCTGGCCGGCGGCTGCCCGCTGACCGCCCGGCTGGTCTGGGAACAGATCCGCCGCGCGCGCCATTCGTCGCTCGCCGAGGTGTTCCGCATGGAGTACGCCATGAGCCTGAACTGCTGCCGCCACCCGGAGTTCCCCGAAGGCGTGCGCGCCCGGCTGATCGACAAGGACAACACGCCGCACTGGCACTGGCCGGAGATCGCTGCCATACCTGAGGCAGTGGTGGACGCGCATTTCGAGGCGACCTGGGAGGGCGCGCACCCGCTGGCGGATCTCTAGCCCCGCCCCCTCCCCCGTAGGAGCGAGCTTGCTCGCGAACGCTTTTCCCTGACGCCGCGGGTGCCAGGCGGGTTCGCGAGCAAGCTCGCTCCTACGAAAAGAAAAGCCTCGCGGCGTTCACCCTGGCAACCAGAGGAGAACGCGGATGAAACAGATAGCCTTCATCGGCCTCGGCCACATGGGCGCGCCCATGGCCGCCAACCTGCTCAAGGCCGGTTACCTGCTGCGGGTCTTCGACCTGGTGCAGAGCGCCGTCGACGGCCTGGTGCCGCTGGGCGCCAGCGCCGCGCGCAGCGCCCACGACGCGGTGGACGGCGTCGACGTGGTGATCACCATGCTGCCGGCCAGCCAGCACGTCGAGGGGCTCTACCTCGGCGAGCAGGGCCTGCTGCAGCACATCGCCCCCGGCACCCTGGTGCTGGAATGCTCGACCATCGCCCCGGCCTCGGCGCGCAAGGTCCACCACGCGGCGGCGGAACGCCGCATCCCCATGCTCGACGCACCGGTCTCCGGCGGCGTCGGCGGCGCCGTGGCCGGCACCCTCACCTTCATGGTCGGCGGCGACGCCCAGGTGCTGGAGAAGGCTAGGCCGATCTTCGCCGCCATGGGCCGCAACATCTTCCACGCAGGCCTCGACGGCGCCGGGCAGGTGGCCAAGGTGTGCAACAACCAGCTGCTGGCCATCCTCATGATCGGCACCGCCGAATCCCTCGCCCTGGGCGTGGCCAACGGCCTGGACCCGCTGGTGCTGTCCGAGATCATGCGGCGCAGCTCCGGCGGCAACTGGGCGCTGGAGGTCTACAACCCCTGGCCCGGGGTGATGGAGAACGCCCCGGCCTCGCGCGGCTACGAGGGCGGCTTCCTCAGCGCGCTGATGGCCAAGGACCTCGGCCTGGCCCAGGAGGCCGCGCAACTCACCGGCAACGCCACGCCCCTGGGCAGCCTGGCCACCAGCCTCTACCGCCTGCTGCTCAAGCAGGGCTTCGGCGACAAGGACTTCTCGGTGGTGCAGAAGCTGTTCGACCAGGGATTGTGAAGCGCAGCTTACGAGTGCATGGCGGCCCGGCCGGTTTTTCCCGCGCCGGGCAAGGTCGATCATGGGCGCCATTCCGCCGTGCCACGGCCTTTCCCATGGAGTCGCAAGATGAAGATCGCCCTGATCGGTGCCACCGGCCACGTCGGCCATTATTTCCTGGAAGAAGCGCTGCGCCGCGGCCTACTGGTGACGGCGCTGGCCCGTGACCCGGCCAAGCTGGCCAACCGCGCCGGCCTCACGGTCGTGCGCGCCGACGTCTACGACGCCGCGCAGGTGGCCAGGGCCGTCGCCGGCCATGACCTGGTCATCAGCGCCTTCAACGCCGGCTGGGGCAACCCGGACATCCGCGCCGCCCACGCCCGCGGCAGCCGCGCCATCCTCGAAGGCGCCAAGGCCGCCGGGGTGAAGCGCCTGCTGGTGCTTGGCGGCGCCGGCAGCCTGGAAATCGCCCCCGGCCAGCGCCTGGTGGACAGCCCGGAGTTCCCGGAAGCCTGGAAACAGGGCGCCCTCGGCGCCGCCGACGCCCTCGACCAGCTGCGCGGCGAAAAGGACCTGGACTGGGCCTTCCTCAGCCCGGCCATGCTCCTGGAAGGCGAACAGCGCACCGGCAAGTTCCGTATCGGCGGCGACCAGGTGCTGTTCGACGCCCAGGGCGAAAGCCGCATCTCCCTTCCCGACCTGGCCGTGGCCATGCTCGACGAGGCGCAAACCCCCGCCCACCATCGCCAGCGCTTCACCGTGGCCTATTGAGCGGAACAATGTAGGAGCCATCGCGGACAAGGTCCTACGGGGAAATGCCGTGCCTCACGACAGACTGTAGGAGCGGGCCCTGCCCGCGATTCGCGCGCAGGGCGCGCTCCTACAGGGGAATACCGCGGGTGGGGCGGCGTAGGGCGAATAACCGTTCGCGGTTATCCGCCGCCTCACCTTTCCCATCGACCCTGCCTCGGTCGATCCGGAAATGCATGACCAGCGCCAAGCTCGACACCGAGCGGGCCGGTAACCAAGGTCAAACGGCGGATAACGCCTGGGGCGTTATGCGCCCCACGGCCCCGATCACCCCTCGCGCTGCGCCGGCGTGGCGATGTCGAACCAGAAGTCGAAGTCGTCCAGCATGCCGAACAGCTTCGCCAGCAGCAGCGGGTTGCCCGAGCTCTTCAGCTTGCCCTGGGCGATCAGCACCACCGGGTTGACCTCCTTGAGCAGCAGGCGGTTGAGGTCGGCGCGGTCGAGGGTCACCGTCTGCCCGGCGTCCTCGCTGCGCACCCCGCGGATGTTGTTCAGGTGCGAGTTCTTCAGCTCCAGCAGGTATTCCTGGCCGATGTCCGGCAGCACCAGGTTGATGGCGAAATCCTCGCCCTCGGCCTTGCCGGCGTTCAGGCGCACGCCCAGGTAGTCGAACAGCAGGCCGGTGTCCATGGCCGCCAGGGCGTCGGCGCTGGAGGTCTTCAGCGGCGGCAGGTCGCGCGGCACGCCATGGCGCAGCTCGTCCGCCGCGGCCAGGTAGCTGTTGCGCCAGCCGGCGTTCTCCGCCTGGTAGCCCAGCTGCTCCAGGGCGTCGGCCTGCAGGCGGCGGGCGGCCTGGTTGCCCGGCTCGGCGAAGACCAGCTTGTTGACCACCTCCACCACCCAGCGGTACTCGCCCTGGTCGAAGGACTTCCGCGCCATCTGCAGCACATGCTCGGCGCCGCCCATGAATTCCACGTACTTCTTCGCCGAATCCTCCGGCGCCAGCGGGTTGAGGGTGGCCGGGTTGCCGTCGTAGTAGCCCAGGTACTTGTTCACCACCGCGCGCACGTTGTGGCTGACCGAGCCGTGGTAGCCGCGGTTGTACCACTCGTTGGCCAGCTCCGGCGGCAGCTGGAAGCGCTCGTGGATCTGGTTGATGGTCACGCCCTGGTTGGCCAGGTGCAGGCTCTGGTCGTTGAGGTAGCCGTAGAGGTCGCGCTGCTTCTCCAGGGTGCGGACGATGTCGTCGTGGCCCCAGCGCGGCCAGTTGTGCACGGCGAACATCACCTCGGCCTGGTTGCCGTAGCGGTGCAGCGCCTCGTTGATGTACTTGCTCCAGCCCAGCGCGTCACGGACCTCGGCGCCGCGCAGGGTGTAGAGGTTGTGCAGGGTGCCGGTGACGTTCTCGGCCATCAGCAGCGCCTTCTGCTTCGGCAGCCAGACGTTCATCTCCGACGGCGACTCGGTGCCGGGGGTGTTCTGGAAGGCGAGGTCGACGCCGTCGATGCGCAGCTGCTCGTCGGGCTTGTCGATGGTGCGGGTCGGCGCGATCAGGCTCATGGGGCCGTGGGCCACGGCCTTGCCGATGGCCATGTCGACCAGGCCGCGCGGGCCCTGGGGCAGCTGGGTGCCGTACTGGTAGGTGGCGCGGCGCAGCATGGCGTTGCCGGCCAGCACGTTCTCCTTGATGGCCGACTCCATGAAGCCCTTGGGCGCGATGATCTGCACCTCGCCCTCGTCCACCTGCTCCTGGCTCACCAGGCCCTTCACCCCGCCGAAGTGGTCGACGTGGGCGTGGCTGTAGATGATCGCCTTGATCGGCCGCTGCCCCAGTTCCTGGCTGACCAGGGCGTAGGCGGCCCTGGAGGTGGCCGGGGTGGTCAGGGTGTCGATGACGATCCAGCCGCTGTCGCCCTGGACGAAGGTGATGTTGGCCAGGTCGAAGCCGCGCACCTGGTAGATGCCGTCGGCGACCTTGTACAGCCCGTACTTGAGGTTGAGCAGGGCCTGGCGCTGCAGGCTGGGGTTGATGCTGTCGATGTCCCGGCCGGCGTCGAGGAAGCCGAAGCCGCCCAGTTGCCAGGCCACGCTGCCGTCCTCGTTGCGGATCACCAGCTGTTCCGGGCGCTTGATCAGGCCCTGCTCGACGCGGGCGAAGTCGGCGCGGTCGCCGAACGGCAGCGCCTCGCGCACCTTCTGCTGCAGGGCCACGGTGAAGGCGCTGGGCGGCTTGGGCGCATCGGCGGGGTCGTCGGCGGCCAGCAGGAGGGGCGACAGGCCGGCCAGCAGGACGGCGGCGGAAAGGCGCAGCATGGAAGACTCCGGTTCTTGTTATGGGAATGCCTGGCACTATGCCGGCAGGCATGCTCATAATTCCAATGCATTCCTTTACCAACTTCGATGCAAATCAAGCATGATCGACCTGCGCCAGCTCCGCCATTTCGTCGCCCTCGCCGAACACGGCCACTTCGCCCGCGCCGCCGAGGCGGTGAACCTCAGCCAGCCGGCGCTCTCACGCAGCATCCAGGCCCTGGAAAGCCAGCTCGACTGCCGTCTGCTGGACCGCAACCCGCGCGGCATCAGCCTCACCGCCCACGGCCGGCTGGTGCTGGAACACGCGCGCCGGCTGCTGGCCGGCAGCCGCGCGCTGGACAACGCGGTGAGCCAGCTGGGCAACCTGGAGGCCGGCGAGCTGCGCCTGGGCGCCGGCCCCTTCCCCGCCGCGCGCCTGCTGCCGCAGACCCTCGCGGCCTTCAGCCGGGCCCACCCGCGGGTCAGCGTGGCGCTGGCCATCGAGAACTGGCAGGTCCTGCACCGGCGCCTGCTGGACGACGAGCTGGAGCTGTTCGTCGCCGACTGCCGCGAACTGCAGGACGACCCGCGCCTGGATATCCACCCGCTGCGGGTGCACGACAGCCTGCTGTTCTGCCGCCCCGGCCACCCGCTGCTGGCCCGCGGGCCACTGGCGATCGACGACCTGCGCGCCTACCCGCTGGCCGGCCCGCGCCTGCCGCGCGACGCCCAGCAGCGCCTGGCGCATACCCTGGGCCGCGAACAGCCGCTGGACGTGCAGTGCGACGACGTGCTGATGCTCAAGGAACTGGTGCGCGGCAGCGACGTGCTCTGCCTGGCGGTGGCCGACGTGGTGGCCGCCGACGTCGCCGCCGGGCGCCTGGCCACCCTGGCCTGGCCGCGCCAGGCCGGCGACGCCGCGCTGCGCGGCTCGGCCTACGGCCTGGTGCGCCACGCCAGCCGCAGCCTGTCGCCGGCGGCGCAGGCCTTCGTCGAACGGCTGCTGGAGGTCGACGGCCAGCCCACCGAGGGCCCGGCGCAGAACGACTGACGGCACCCGAGGGTGCCGTCAGCGGTGGCATCAGCGACGCCAGTAGTAGCCGGGGGCCGGCGCGTAGCGCGGCGGCGGCGGGGGCGGCGCGTAGTAGCGGTGGCCGCCGCGCCAGCCACCGTGGTCGTGTTCGTAGACCACGCAGCCGGACAGCGGCAGGAACAACAGCAGGGCAACGAGAAGACGACGCATGGCTAACTCCTGATCGGCATCCGCTTCGAACCAGCGGCTTATACGATCAGACCCGCCGCCCCCATGGCAGTGCCCGGCCACAGGGTAAAGCTTATGTAAATCACCTATTTACCTCAGGGCAGGCAGGTGCAGGACGCCGAAGAACAGCACCTGCAGGCGTTCCAGCCAGGGCTGCGGGCGTGCCTTCAGGCGCCGGCCCAGCAGCAGCACCTCGCCGGCATGCACCGCCAGCAGCACGACCGAGAGCAGCAGCAGCGGGCGGTACAGCTCGCCGAAGGGGTACAGCAGGTTGACCGCGGCGGCCAGCCAGAACATGGCCAGCGCGCCCTTGGCGAAGGACAGCAGGTGCGACATGGGCGACTCCGATGGGGTGGATGGTCCGCGCAGTCTGCCGCGGCGCGCAAGCCGGCCGACACCGACTTTCGACTGGCGCGCCTGGCTCGCCAGCCGCGGCTGAGCGCCGCAGTGGAGCGCCGCCGCGGGAGTCGCTAGAGTGGAAGAGTGACCGCCCCACTCCAGCGGATGAGCGCACTCGCAGGATGGGTTGAGCCTGCGAAACCCATGCTGCGCAGAGCGATTCGGTGCAGTCGGCAAGACAGTCGTCCCCACGAGGTGCTCCATGCCCACGCTCAGCCATCACGATGCCCAGCAGCGGGTCAATGACATCCACGCCTTCACCCGCGAGCTGCAGCGCCTGGGCGAGGAAGGCGCACTGAGCCTGGACGCGGCCCAGCGCGAGGGCCTGCAGGCGCACCACCTGCGCCTGCTGGACAGCTACCGCGAGCAGTTCGACATCGACCGCGACAGCCAGGACAGCCGCCTGTCCCTGGGCATGCGCATCGCCTCCTTCCTCGGCGCGCTGGCCCTGGCAGCCAGCCTGTTCTTCCTCTTCTACCAGTTCTGGGGCCTGTTCGGCGAAGCCGTGCAGGTGGCCATCCTCATCGGCGCCTCGCTGCTCACCCTGCTGGCCACCTTCTGGCTGCAGCGCCGCGACGCCTCGGGCTACTTCGCCAAGCTGGCGGCCATGCTGGCCTTCGCCGCGCTGGTGCTGAACATCAGCATGCTCGGGCAGATCTTCAACATCACCCCGTCCGAGCGCGCCCTGCTGCCCTGGGCGGCCTACGCCCTGCTGCTGGCCTACCTGTGCGACGCGCGCCTGCTGCTGGCCGCCGGGCTGCTCTGCCTGATGGGCTTCATCGCCGCGCGCATCGGCACCTGGAGCGGCGTCTACTGGCTGGACGCGGGCGAGCGCCCGGAGAACTTCTTCCCCGCCGCCGTGCTGGTGTTCCTGGTGCCGCTGGCGTTCGAGCAGCGCCGCTTCGACGGCTTCGCCGCGCTGTACCGGGTGTTCGGCCTGCTGGCGCTGTTCGTCCCCATGCTGGTGCTGGCCAACTGGGGCAACGGCAGCTACCTGCCCTTCGCCCCGCACCGCGTCGAGGGGCTGTACCAGGTGCTCGGCTTCGCCTGCGCCGCCGCGGCCATCTGGCTGGGCGCGCACCGCGAATGGCCGGAGGTGGTCAACACGGGCCTGGCGTTCTTCGTCATCTTCCTCTTCACCAAGTTCTACGACTGGTGGTGGGAGGTGCTGCCCAAGTACCTGTTCTTCCTCGCCCTGGGCGTGGCGGCGGTGCTGATCCTGCTGTTCCTGCGCTACCTGCGCAACGCCCATGGCCTGCTGGGAGGACGCCTGTGATGAACTTCACCCGCAACCACGGCCTGCTGCTGGGCCTGGGCCTGATCCTGCTGAGCAACGCCGCCGCCCTCGGCGCCGCGGCCTGGAACCGCAGCGGCGAGCCGGACAGCCGCCTGAGCCTCGGCGAGCGCGAGCTGCAGCGCAACAGCGACTGGCACCGCGAGAACAGCGGCGTCAGCCTGCGCCTGCTGTGGCGCATCCCGGGCGACGAGGCCAACGCCGCCTGGGCGCCACGCATCCCCCTGGAGACCATGCGCGCGCTGGGCTTCCAGGTGCCCGGCAAGGTCGACCGCGACAGCGCCCTGGCCTTCGACCGCCAGCAGGCCCGCGACGCCCTGCTGGTGCTGGAGCTGGACGGCCCGCTGTACCAGCGCGAGCTGGGCCTGGCCCGCGAGCGCCTGGCCCAGGCGGAGAAGCGCCTGGCCGCCAGCCCCGACGACGTGCACCTGAAGAGCGAACGCGACTTCCAGCGCAACGCCCTGGACAACGAGGAACAGCGCGCCAGCCGGCTGTTCCTGGCCGACGCCGGCACCGACCTGCAGGCCCTGCGCCAGCGCTACCCGGACCGCCAGCGCTACGCCATCGTCCACGGCCAGGTGCGGCCCATCTCGCTGTACCGCAACCGCGCCTGGGCCCTGGGCGGCAGCGCCAGCACCGAGGGCGTGCGCGCGCTCAACGTGCCGCAGCGCTGGCACGACGAACTGGAGGGCCTGGCCCCGCGCGCCGAGCAGCGCGCGGCCCAGGAGCAGCCGCAGCCCTTCGGCGCCGAGGTGGCCTTCGGCCAGCGCCTGGAGCCCTGGATCGAGCGGATCCAGGCGCGCTGAGCGGGCCCGGCCAGGTGCCAGCAGGACTTTGGGCCTAATACCTATTGCACATTGCGCCACCGCGCCAGCGGGCTAAGGTGAAACACAGGCCCTGCCGATATCCGCGACGGAGCCCGTGCCAGTTGTAATGTCTCGAGGATTGCTCCCTTCCTCCCAGCCCCGCCACCCGGCGGGGCTTTTCTTCATGGCCTGGCACTCCCCTTGCTAGAACTTCCCCGGCACGGCCCAACGGCGGGTCGTGTCCACCGACACCGGCGTCCCTTCGCCCGCCCGTCGCGGCGCGAAGCGGCGCCTTTTTGCCCCGAGGTAGCGATGACCGACATTACCGCCAAGCTGCACCCACTGGCCTGGGTCGCCGGCTCCGATGCACCAGAAAAGAGCGTGCTCGACCTGGGCTTCATGGCCCTGAGCGACGCCGCCTCGCTGATAGTCGCGGCCACCCAGGGCTTCGCCCAGCCCTACGGGCTGACGCTCAACCTGCGCCGCCAGGGCTCCTGGGCCATGCTCCGCGACGGCCTGCTCGGCGGCCAGCTGGATGCCGCCCATTGCCTGTACGGGCTGGTCTACGGCGTGCAGCTGGGCATCGGCGGGGTGCCGGCCACCGACATGGCGGTGCTCATGGGCCTGTGCCGGAACGGCCAGGCGATCAACCTCTCCGCCGCCCTGCAGCGCGACGGCGTGACCAGCGCCGATGCCCTGCGCCAACTGGTCCTGGGCCAGGGCGCGCGGCTGACCCTGGCGCACACCTTCCCCACCGGCACCCACGCCCTGTGGCTCTACTACTGGCTGGCCAGCCTGGGCATCCACCCGCTGCGCGACGTCGACACCCTGGTGGTGCCCCCCACGCAGATGGTCGAGCACCTGCGCGCCGGGCGCATCGACGGCTTCTGCGCCGGCGGGCCCTGGGGCGCCCTGGCCATCGACGAAGGCATGGGCTTCACCGTCGCCACCAGCCAGTCCATCTGGCCGGACCACCCGGAGAAGGTCCTGGGCGCCACCCGCGCCTTCGTCGAGGAGTGCCCCAACGCCGCCCGCGCCCTGGTCATGGCCCTGCTCGACGCCAGCCGCTTCATCGAGGCCAGCGAAGAGAACCTGCGCGGCACCGCCCAGCTGATCAGCGGCAGCGACTACCTCGACGCCCCCCTGGCGAGCATCGAGCCACGCCTGCTCGGCCACTACCAGGACGGCCTCGGCCACGCCTGGAAGGACGCCCACCCGCTGCGCTTCCACGACGCCGGGCGGGCCAACCAGCCCTGGCTGTCCGATGGCCTCTGGTTCATCACCCAGTTCCGCCGCTGGGGCCTGCTGCGCGGGGAGCCGGACTACCAGGCCGTCGCCGCGCAGGTGCAGCAACAGGCGCTGTACCGCGAGGCCGCCCAGGCCCTGGGCATCGCCGTGGACGAGCGCGGCCTGCGCAGCTCGACGCTGATCGACGGCAAGCCCTGGAACGGCGAGGACCCGGCCGGCTACGCCCGCGGCTTCGCCCTGCACGCCCTGAACGATGCCTGAGGGAGCTGCGAAGATGCTGCGCATCCTGCTGATCAACGACACCGCGAGCAAGGTCGGGCGCCTGCGCGCCGCCCTGGTCGAGGCCGGTTTCGAGGTGCTCGACGAATCCGGCCTGAGCGTCGACCTGCCGGCGCGGGTCCAGGCCCTGCACCCGGACGTCATCCTCATCGACAGCGCCTCGCCCGGCCGCGACGTGCTGGAGCAGGTGGTGCTGGTCAGCCGCGACCAGCCGCGGCCCATCGTCCTGTTCACCGACGAGCACGACCCCCAGGTGATGCGCCAGGCCATCCGCTCCGGGGTCAGCGCCTATATCGTCGAAGGCATCCAGGCCGCGCGCCTGCAGCCGATCCTCGAAGTGGCCATGGCCCGCTTCGAGAGCGACCAGGCCCTGCGCGCCCAGCTGCAGGCCCGCGAGCAGCAGCTGGCCGAGCGCAAGCGCATCGAGCTGGCCAAGGGGCTGCTGATGAAGATGAAGGGCTGCCCCGAGGAAGAGGCCTACACCCTGATGCGCCGCCAGGCCATGAGCCGCCAGCAGAAGCTGGTGCAGGTGGCCGAGCAGATCATCGCGATGCACGAGATGCTGGGGCACTGACACGCGGCCAGTGGCCAGCGGCGGCACCGCGCGATCACCGCGCCAGCGCCGCTGCTGGCCCAGCCCGCGAGCGAAGCGGCCTATGCTGCCGCCGCCCCGCCCCACCGGCGGGGCCAGCATCCGCTTCCGCCGCCTACGCGGAAGCCCGCAGTGGGCGTGCGCGGCCAGGCACCCGGACGCCCATCCGTCAGCGCCGGCGCGCCGGCCCGAAAGAGGCACCCCATGCTCGACATCAGCACCTGGAACCTCAGCGTTCCCACCGACCCCAGGCCCACCGAGGTCACCACCCAGCAGATCGCCCGCGGCTACCAGAGCCACTTCTTCACCCGCAACAGCGCGCGCATGAGCTTCTGGGTGCCGGTCACCGGCTCGCACACCTCCGACAGCGTCTTCCCGCGCAGCGAACTGCGCGAGACGCTGCCCGACGGCTCCATCTACAACTGGTACTACCGCGCCGCCGACAACGAGCTGCGCGCCACCCTGGCGGTGGAGCAGGTGCCGTCGAAGAACAAGGTGATCATCGGCCAGATCCACAGCAAGTCGCCCTACAGCAACGACGGCGAGCCGCTGGTCAAGCTGCAGTACCACTACATCCCTGGCCAGGAAAGCGGCCGCATCGAGGCCCTGGTGCGCAACCACCCCGACGATTCCGCCGTGGTCAACGTGCCCCTGCTCAACGGCGTGCAGCTGGGCGAGCGCATCACCTACAGCCTGCGCGTCACCTCCTCGGGCAACCTGGGCATCCGCGCGCGCAGCGCCGACGGCGCGGAGAACTACTACAGCAAGGCGCTCAGCAGCACCTGGTCGAAGCAGCTGCTGTACTTCAAGGCCGGCGCCTACATCGCCGACAACTACGGCCCCAGCGACGAGGGCGCGCGGGTGACCTTCTACCACATCAACATCGCCCACCGCTGAAATCACCCGCCGGCAGGATGCCCGGGCGGGCCGCCAGGGCCTAGAATCGGCGCCTTCTTCCACCGCTTCGCGCAAGGTACCCATGGCCCGCCTCGACCTGCAGTTCCCCGAGGAACTGTTCTGCTACCAGACCCAGCTGACCGTCCGCGTCACCGACATCAACGGCGCCCGCCACCTGGGCAACGACTCCATGATCTCGATGATCTCCGAGGCCCGCGCCCGCTTCCTGTTCGACTTCGGCATCAGCGAGGGCGTCGGCGCGGACGGCATCGGCATCATCGTCACCGACCTGGCCACCACCTACCGCGCCGAGGCCCATGCCCGCGACCGCCTGCTGTTCGAGGTGGGCGTGATGGACTTCAACAGGTACGGCGGCGACATCATCTTCCGCATCAGCCGCCCGGCCGACGGCACCCTGGTGGCCATGGCCAAGTCCGGCTTCGTGTTCTTCGACTACCGCCAGCGCAAGGTGGTGCCCATGCCCGAAGCCATGCGCACGGCCTTCCCGGCGTTCAACCGGGTGGACTGAGCGCCCCATCGGCGGGCACCGGGCCCGCCCCGGCGCCCCCTTCTGGTTCGCCCGCGCGCCGGGCGGCCGGCCAGGTACCCGATTCCACGCCACTTGCGCGGTTGGCCCGGCCCTTGCTGGGGCCCCTGCGGTGGCGATCAACGGCGATCCCCCATTCACACGACAAAGGCGTCGCATCCGCACCTGCCCCCTGGGTAGTGCGCGGAGCGACGCCTTTTTCGTTTCACCCCGGCGCAGGGGTGTGCGGGACCTGAACGAGACGCGCGACCGCCGCTGATGGCGGCGCCACGACCCCCTCTACCGTTGCTGACGAGGTACCCCCATGAACACCAGCTTCTGGAAAGCCGGCCACGCGCCGACGCTGTTCGCCGCCTTCCTCTACTTCGACCTGAGCTTCATGGTCTGGTACCTGCTCGGCCCGCTGGCCGTGCAGATCGCCGCCGACCTGCAGCTGACCACCCAGCAGCGCGCCCTGATGGTCGCCACGCCGATCCTCTCCGGCGCCCTGCTGCGCTTCGTCATGGGCCTGCTGGCCGACCGCTGGTCGCCCAGGCGCGCCGGCCTGTTCGGCCAGGTGATCGTCATCGCCAGCCTCGCCGGAGCCTGGAGCCTGGGCATCCACAACCTGGAGCAGGCGCTGCTGCTGGGCGTGCTACTGGGCATGGCCGGCGCCTCCTTCGCCGTGGCCCTGCCGCTGGCCTCGCAGTGGTACCCGCCGCAGCACCAGGGCAAGGCCATGGGCATCGCCGGCGCGGGCAACTCCGGCACCGTGTTCGCCGCGCTGTTCGCCCCGCTGCTGGCCGCCGCCTTCGGCTGGCAGAACGTCTTCGGCTTCGCCCTGATCCCGCTGCTGCTGACCCTGGCGGTGTTCGCCCTGCTCGCCCGCAACGCCCCCGAGCGCCCCGCGCCCAAGGCCCTGGGCGACTACCTCAAGGCCCTGGGCGACCGCGACAGCTGGTGGTTCATGTTCTTCTACAGCGTGACCTTCGGCGGCTTCCTCGGCCTGGCCGCCACCCTGCCCGGCTACTTCCACGACCAGTACGGCCTGGACCCGGTCACCGCCGGCTACTACACCGCCGCCTGCGTCTTCGCCGGCAGCCTGATGCGCCCGCTGGGCGGCGCCCTGGCCGACCGCATCGGCGGCATCCGCAGCCTGCTGGCGATGTACACGGTGGCCTCGGTATGCATCGCCGCGGTCGGCTTCCACCTGCCCAGCGCGGTGGCCGCCCTGGCCCTCTTCGTCGCCGCCATGCTCAGCCTGGGCGCCGGCAACGGCGCGGTGTTCCAGCTGGTGCCGCAGCGCTTCCGCCAGAGCATCGGGGTGATGACCGGGCTGATCGGCATGGCCGGCGGCATCGGCGGCTTCTGCCTGACCGCCGGCCTGGGCGCCGTCAAGCAGGCCAGCGGCGACTACCAGCTGGGCCTATGGCTGTTCGCCGCCCTCGGCGTGCTGGCCTGGTTCGGCCTGCACGGCGTCAAGCGGCGCTGGCGCACCACCTGGGGTAGCGCCGCGGTGACTGCGGCGCGGGTGTGACGGAGAAAGGCTCCTACGACCGTGCTTCCCTGGAATTGTAGGAGCGGGCCCTGCCCGCGAATCGCGCGCAGGGCGCGCTCCTACAGGGGAATGGCGTGGGCGGGAAAGCGTAGGAGCGGACTCCGTCCGCGATTCGCCGTCGTTGAAAACGGCGGACCGGGAATGACGAGGTGAAAGGATGATGCCGATCCCCCGGGCCACTCCGAACGGCCCCCTCTCCCTCTGGGAGAGGGCTGGGGGTGAGGGCGCGGAGTCAACCTGATTCACCGCAGCCCAACCCCCTTCGCGAGCAAGCTCGCTCCTACGAAGAGCCCCCCATGACACTGCAACTGACCATCGCCCAGGCCAGCGCCACCGGCCCGCGGGCGGAGAACCAGGACGCCCTGCGGGTGGTCACCCCGCCGGCCGACCTGGCCGCCAGCAAAGGCCACCTGTTCGCCCTCGCCGACGGCGTCAGCCAGTGCGCCGATGGCGGCCTGGCCGCGCGCCTGACCGTGCAGGCGCTGGCCAACGACTACTACGCCACCCCGGAGACCTGGGCCGTCGCCCAGGCCCTGGACCGCCTGTTGCTGTCGCAGAACCGCTGGCTGCAGGCCAACGGCGGCGGCCAGCCGCTGCTCACCACCCTCACCGCGCTGGTGCTGCGCGGGCGGCGCTTCACCCTCGCCCACGTCGGCGACTGCCGGCTGTACCGCTGGCGCGACGGCGCGCTGGAATGCCTGACCGCGGACCACGTCTGGGAGCAGCCGGGCATGCAGCACGTGCTCAAGCGCGCCCTGGGCCTGGACCAGCACCTGGTGGTGGACTACCGCGACGGCGAGCTGAGCGGCGGCGAGAGCTTCCTGCTGGCCAGCGACGGCGTCTGGGCCACCCTGGGCGACGCCGGCATCCGCCGCATCCTCGGCGACGCCCGCGAGCCGCGCGGCGCCGCCGAGGCCCTGGTCAAGGCCGCGCACCTGGCCGGCAGCCAGGACAACGCCAGCGCCCTGCTGGTGCGCGTCGACGCCCTGCCCGCCAGCGGCCTGGGCGACACCCTGGCGCAACTGGAGCACTGGCCGCTGCCGCCGGAACTGCGCGCCGGCCAGGCGTTCGAGGGCTGGCAGGTCGAGGGCCGCCTGGCGCAGTCGCGGCAGTCGCTGATCTACCGGGTGCGCGACGCCCAGCAGCGCCCCTGGCTGCTGAAGACGCTGCCGCCGGCGCTGCACGACGACCCGCGGGCCAGCCAGGCGCTGCTGCTGGAGGAATGGTTCCTGCGCCGCGTGCAGGGCCGCCACTTCCCCGAGCTGCACGGCCTGCCGCAGCGCCAGCACCTGTACTACCTGATGCGCGAGTACCCCGGGCAGACCCTGGCCGAGCGCCTGGGCCAGGGGCGCCTGCCGCTGGCCGAATGGCTGTCCCTGGCGCCGCGCCTGTTGCGCGCCCTGGGCCAGCTGCACCGGCGCAACATCCTGCACCGCGACATCAAGCCGGAGAACCTGCACCTGGGCGAGGATGGCGAGCTGCGCCTGCTGGACTTCGGCCTGGCCTACTGCCCGGGCCTGTCCGGCGACGAGGCCCACCAGTTGCCCGGCACGCCCTCCTACCTGGCCCCGGAAAGCTTCCAGGGCGTGGCCCCGGCGCCGGGCCAGGACCTCTACGCCGCCGGCGTGACGCTCTACCGCCTGCTCTGCGAGCGCTACCCCTACGGCGAGATCGAGGCCTTCCAGCACCCGCGCTTCGCCACCCCCACGCCGGCCAGCCGCTACCGCCCCGACCTGCCCGCCTGGCTCGACGCCTGGCTGCTGCGCGCCGTGGCCGCCGACCCGGCGCAGCGCTTCGAGACCGCCGAGGAAGCCCTGCTGGCCCTGGAGCAGGGGGAGCGCCAGGCCGGCCTCGGCCAGCGCCCGCGCGCCCTGCTGGCGCGCAACCCGCTGGGCTTCTGGCGCGGCCTGGCGCTGGCCTCGCTGCTGCTCAACCTGCTGTTGCTGGCGTGGCTGCTGCACCGCCCCTGAGCACGCACCAGTTCGAGCCGCCCGCGCCTCATCGCGGTGCAGGAAACCCCCGCCGCAGCCTGGAACCCCCAGGAAATCCGGCCTCCGGCAACCTGGCACGGCACCTGCAAAGGCACTGGCAACAATCTACAAAAGCGCGTCCCTCAACGAAGAGGCTCGCACTTCCCGATCGATCGGGACTTGGACAAAGGCGTCCTCGCCGGGCAACCGGCGGGACGCCTTTTTTGTTTTCCGCGATTCCTGGAGCCACTCCCATGAAGAAGCTCAAGCTCGTCCTGATCGGCAACGGCATGGCCGGTATCCGCACCCTCGAGGAACTGCTGAAGATCGCGCCGGACCTCTACGAGATCACCGTGTTCGGCGCCGAGCCCCACCCCAACTACAACCGCATCCTGCTCTCGCCGGTGCTGGCGGGGGAGCAGACCTTCGAGGACATCGTCCTCAACGACCTCAACTGGTACGCCGACAACGGCATCCGCCTGCTGCTCGACCGCAAGGTGGTGAAGATCGACCGCCGCCTGCGCAAGGTCTTCGCCGCCGACGGCAGCGAGGCCGAGTACGACCGCCTGGTGATCGCCACCGGCTCCAACCCCTTCATCCTGCCGGTGCCGGGCAACCGCCTGGAGGGCGTGATCGGCTACCGCGACATCGCCGACACCCAGGCGATGATCGAGACGGCGAAAACCCACAGCCACGCCGTGGTCATCGGCGGCGGCCTGCTCGGCCTGGAGGCGGCCAACGGCCTCAAGCAGCGCGGCATGGAAGTCACCGTGGTGCACCTGTCCGACTGGCTGCTGGAACGCCAGCTCGACCGCACCGCCGGCAAGCTGCTGCAGTCGGCCCTGGAGGCGCGCGGCATCCGCTTCCGCCTGAACACCGTCACCGACGAGCTGGTGGACAACGGCGACGGCCGCGTCTGCGCCGTGCAGTTCAAGGACGGCGACGTGGTGGCCGCCGACCTGGTGGTGATGGCCGCCGGCATCCGCCCCAACACCGAGCTGGCGGAAAGCGCCGGCATCCCCTGCAACCGCGGCATCCTGGTCAACGACACCCTGCAGACCTACGACCCGCGCATCTACGCCATCGGCGAATGCGCCAGCCACCGCGGCATCGCCTACGGCCTGGTGGCGCCGCTGTTCGAGCAGGCCAAGGTCTGCGCCAACCACCTGGCCCAGTTCGGCTTCGCCAGCTACAAGGGCTCGGTGGTCTCCACCAAGCTCAAGGTCACCGGCATCGACCTGTTCTCCGCCGGCGACTTCATGGGCGGCGAAGGCACCGAGACCATCACCCTCTCCGACCCCATCGGCGGCGTCTACAAGAAGCTGGTGATCAAGGACGACGTGCTGGTCGGCGCCTGCCTGTACGGCGACACCGCCGACGGCGGCTGGTACTTCCGGCAGATCCGCGAGAACCACAACGTGGCGCAGGTCCGCGACCACCTGATGTTCGGCGAGAGCAGCCTGGGCGACGCCGGCCACCAGGGCCAGAGCAGCGCCGCGAGCATGCCCGACAGCGCCGAGGTGTGCGGCTGCAACGGCGTGTGCAAGGGCACCATCGTCAAGGCCATCCAGGAGAACGGCCTGTTCAGCGTCGACGAGGTGAAGAAGCACACCAAGGCGGCCAGCAGCTGCGGCTCCTGCGCCGGGCTGGTGGAGCAGATACTCATCAGCACCGTGGGCGGCGCGGCGGACGTCAAGCCCAAGAGCGAGAAGGCCATCTGCGGCTGCAGCGAGCTCAACCACGGCCAGGTGCGCAAGGCCATCCGCGAGCACCACCTGACCTCCATGGCCGAGGCCATGCGCTTCATGGACTGGAGCACGCCCAACGGCTGCGCCACCTGCCGCCCGGCGCTGAACTACTACCTGATCTCCACCTGGCCGGGCGAGGCGAAGGACGATCCGCAGTCGCGGCTGATCAACGAGCGCGCCCACGCCAACATCCAGAAGGACGGCACCTACTCGGTGGTGCCGCGCATGTGGGGCGGCGTGACCAACCCGGCCGAGCTGCGGCGCATCGCCGACGTCGCCGACAAGTACCGGGTGCCCATGGTCAAGGTCACCGGCGGCCAGCGCATCGACCTGCTGGGGGTGAGGAAGGAAGACCTGCCGGCGATCTGGAAGGACCTCGACATGCCCTCCGGCCACGCCTACGGCAAGTCCATCCGCACCGTGAAGACCTGCGTGGGCAGCGAGTTCTGCCGCTTCGGCACGCAGAACTCCACCCAGCTGGGCATCGACCTGGAGCACGACCTGTTCAACATGTGGTCGCCGCACAAGGTCAAGCTGGCCGTCTCCGGCTGCCCGCGCAACTGCGCCGAGGCCGGCATCAAGGACATCGGCATCATCGGCGTGGACTCCGGCTGGGAGCTGTACATCGGCGGCAACGGCGGCATCAAGACCGAGGTGGCGGAGTTCTTCGTCAAGCTCAAGAGCGCCGACGAGGTCCGCGAGTACAGCGGCGCCTTCCTCCAGCTGTACCGCGAGGAAGCCTTCTACCTGGAGCGCACCGTGCACTACCTGCAGCGCGTGGGCATGGAGCACATCAGGAAGGCCGTGCTGGAGGACGCCGAGAACCGCAAGGCGCTCAACGCCCGCCTGCAGTACGCCC
Source organism: Pseudomonas delhiensis (assembly GCF_900187975.1). Classification (GTDB taxonomy): domain Bacteria; phylum Pseudomonadota; class Gammaproteobacteria; order Pseudomonadales; family Pseudomonadaceae; genus Pseudomonas; species Pseudomonas delhiensis. Next base: position 43,036 of record NZ_FZPC01000013.1, read on the forward strand.
TGTCGCTGGAACAGGACCCCTGGCAGCAGCGCATCGAGCAGCCGCAGCTGAAGAAGGAATTCGAGCGCATCGCGCTCAAGCAACTGGAAACGGCCTGACCGCCCTCGGGAGAACAGCATGAACTGGCAAGACATCTGCGCCCTGGAAGACATCCAGCCGCTGGGCTCGCGCGTGATCGCCGGCCCGCGCGGCGACATCGCCCTGTTCCGCACCGCCGACGACGAGGTCTTCGCCCTCGACGACCGCTGCCCGCACAAGGGCGGGCCGCTGTCCCAGGGCCTGATCTTCGGCAAGCGGGTGGCCTGCCCGCTGCACAACTGGCAGATCGAGCTGGACAGCGGCAACGCCGTGGCCCCCGACGTCGGCTGCGCCCACCGCCACCCGGTGAAGGTGGAGAACGGCCGCGTACTGCTGGCCCTGAAAGACCTGGCCGCCTGCGCCTGAAGCGGCCGCGACACGGGAGAGCCCCATGAGCGAACGCCAAGTCACCGCCAGCACCTGCTGCTACTGCGGGGTGGGTTGCGGCGTCCTGATCGAGCACGACGGCGAGCGCATCCTCGGCGTGCGCGGCGACCCGCAGCACCCGGCCAACCTCGGCCGCCTGTGCAGCAAGGGCTCCAGCCTGCACCTCACTGGCGACCGCGCGGCCCGCGCGCTCTACCCCGAGCTGCGCCTGGGCAAGGCCCTGGCGCGCGCCCGGGTGGACTGGGACAACGCCCTGGAGCACGCCGCCGGAGTGTTCGCCGAGACCCTCCGCGAGCACGGCCCGGACAGCGTGGCCTTCTACGTATCCGGGCAACTGCTCAGCGAGGACTACTACGCCTTCAACAAGCTGGCCCGCGCCCTGGTCGGCAGCAACAACATCGACAGCAACTCGCGGCTGTGCATGTCCTCGGCGGTGGTCGGCTACAAGCGCAGCCTAGGCGCCGACGCACCGCCCTGCTGCTACGAGGACCTGGAACAGAGCGACTGCGTGCTGATCGCCGGCAGCAACATGGCCTACGCCCACCCGGTGCTGTTCCGCCGGCTGGAGGCGGCCAGGGCGGCGCGGCCGCAGATGAAGGTGATCGTCATCGACCCACGGCGCACCGACACCTGCGAGCTGGCCGACCTGCACCTGGCCATCCAGCCCGGCACCGACGTGGCGCTGTTCCACGGCATCCTCCACCTGCTGCTGTGGGAGGGCTGGGTCGACCGCGCCTACATCGAGGCGCACACCCAGGGCTTCGACGAACTGAAGAACCTGGTGCGCGACTATGGCCCGCTGGCGGTGGCGGAAATCTGCGGCATCGCCGTGGAGGACCTGCAGCGCTGCGCCGAATGGATCGGCCGCGCGCCCAGCTTCCTGTCGCTGTGGTGCATGGGCCTGAACCAGTCCAGCGCCGGCAGCGCCAAGAACAGCGCGCTGATCAACCTGCACCTGGCCACCGGGCAGATCGGCCGCCCCGGCGCCGGGCCCTTCTCCCTCACCGGCCAGCCCAACGCCATGGGCGGCCGCGAGACCGGCAGCCTGGCCAACCTGCTGCCCGGCCACCGCGACGCCGGCGATGCCGCGCACCGCGCCGAGGTGGCGGGCTACTGGGGCGTCGAGGCGCTGCCGGAAGCCCCCGGGCTGACCGCCATCGAACTCTTCGAGGCGGTGCGCGCAGGAAGCGTCAAGGCGCTGTGGATCGCCTGCACCAACCCCGCACAGTCCCTGCCGGACCAGCAGCGCGTGCGCGAGGCGCTCCAGGCCTGCCCCTTCGTGGTGGTGCAGGAAGCCTTCGCCACCAGCGAGACCTGCCGCTACGCCGACCTGCTGCTGCCGGCCGCCAGCTGGGGCGAAAAGGAAGGCACCGTGACCAACTCCGAGCGCCGCGTCAGCCACGTGCGCCGCGCCGTGCCGGCCCCCGGCGAGGCCCGCGCCGACTGGTCCATCGCCTGCGACTTCGCCCGCCGCCTGGAGCGCCGGCTGCGCCCCGGCCAGCCGAGCCTGTTCGACTTCGCCGGGCCCCAGGCGCTGTTCGACGAGTACCGCCCGCTCACCCGGGGCCGCGACCTCGACATGGGCGGCATCAGCTACGCCCTGCTGGACGCGCGCGGCCCGCAGCAATGGCCGTTGCCCGAGGGCAGCGAGCAGGGCCGCAAGCGCCTGTACGCCGACGGCAACTTCGCCACCGCCAACGGCCGCGCGCGCTTCATCGCCGAGGCCTATCGCGCGCCGAAGGAGCGCCGCGAGGCGCGTTACCCGCTGATCCTCAACACCGGCCGGTTGCGCGACCAGTGGCACGGCATGACCCGCACCGGCACCGCCGCCACCGCCTTCGGCCACGTCGAGGAGGCCTGCCTGGGCCTGCACCCGGCGGAGCTGCGCCGGCGGCGCCTGGCGGACGGCCAGCTGGTGCGCCTGAGCAGCCGCCGCGGCAGCCTGGTGCTGCCGGTGCAGGCCGACGACGGCCTGCTGCCCGGCCAGGCCTTCCTGCCCATGCACTGGGGCGAGCGTTTCCTCAAGGGCCTGGGGGTGAACGCCCTGACCCTGCCCGCCTTCGACCCACTGTCGCGGCAGCCGGAACTCAAGCACGCCGCGGTGGAAGTCACCGCCGTCGAACTGCCCTGGCAGTTCTATGCCCTGGTGGAAGGCGAGGTGCAGCAGCGCTTCGCGGCCCTGCGCCCGCTGTTCGACGCCCTGGACTACGCCAGCTTCACCCTGGTGGGCCGCGAGCGCCCTGCCCTGCAGGTTCGCGCCGCCCACGCCGAGGCACCGGCGGCCGGCTGGTTGCAGCAGGTCGATGCGCTGCTCGAACTGCTCGACGGCCCGGTGCTGGCCTACGACGACCCGCGCCGCGTCCAGGGCAAGCGGGTGCGCCTGGACAACGGCCGCATCGGCGGTCTGCGCCTGGCCGGCAGCGGCATCGCCAGCGACTGGCTCAAGGCGCTGTGGCTCTCCGGCGAAAGCGACGCCGACCTGCGCCGCAAGCTGCTCGCCCCGCCCGGCGCGCAGACCGCCGCGGCCAGCGACAAGACCCTGTGCAACTGCAGGAACGTGCGCCTGAGCCAGGTGCGCGAAGGCATCGGCCGGGGCCTGGACCTCGACGGCCTGAAGCGCGAGCTGGGCTGCGGCAGCCAATGCGGTTCCTGCGTTCCCGAAATACGGCGGTTGCTGGCCAGCGAAGCCGGCGCCCTGGCCGCCAATGCCTGAGGAGATGAAGATGAGCGGAAAAGTCTGGTTGATCGGCGCCGGCCCCGGCGACCCGGAACTGCTGACGCTGAAGGCCGTGCGTGCGCTGTCCGGCGCGCAGGTGGTGCTGCTCGACGACCTGGTCAACCCCCAACTGCTGGAGCATTGCCCGGCGGCGCGGGTGGTGCGCGTGGGCAAGCGCGGCGGCTGCCGCTCCACGCCCCAGGACTTCATCCAGCGCCTGATGCTGCGCTATGCCCGCCAGGGCTACCGCGTGGTGCGCCTGAAAGGCGGCGACCCCTGCATCTTCGGCCGCGGCGGCGAGGAAGCCGCCTGGCTGGAGGCCCGCGGCATCGCCTGCGAACTGGTCAACGGCATCACCGCCGGGCTGGCCGCCGCCACCACCTGCGGCATACCCCTAACCCTGCGCGGCATCAGCCGCGGCGTCAGCCTGGTGACCGCGCACACCCAGGACGACAGCGAGCCGAACTGGGCGGCCCTGGCCCAGGCCGGCACCACCCTGGTGGTCTACATGGGCGTGGCGCGCCTGGCGGAAGTCCGCGACGGCCTGCTGGCGGGCGGCATGCGCCAAGGCATGCCGGTGGCGATGATCGAGAACGCCTCGCTGCCGCAACAGCGCGAATGCCGCAGCAGCCTGGCCGCGATGCTCGACGACGCCGCCGCCTTCGGCCTGCGCAGCCCGGCCATCCTGGTGATCGGCGAGGTGGCCGCCGAGGCCACCCAGGCGCTGGCGCGCAGCGCCTGAACGCAATGCCGTTCATCGGGATGGCGCCTGGGTTCAGCGAAGGCGCCCTCCTTTCCCTCATCATTCCCACGAACACCGTAGGGCGAATAACCGTTCGCGGTTATCCGCCGCTGGCGGTGCTACCGGGGCGTCCGGCGTGGCCGGTGAGTCCAATCGCGGACGGAGTCCGCTCCTACGCCCGTGCTTCCTGGAACCGTAGGAGCCGCGATTCGGCGGATAACGCCGTAGGCGTTATGCGCCCTACGGGGAGCCCGGGAGCTTCGCGGTTTCGCATCACGCCGAACGGTCCCCTCTCCCGCTTGCGGGGGAGGGTTAGGGAGGGGGAACGGAGTCAGGGTTCGCGAGCAAGCTCGCTCCTACGAAGAGCCAAAGCGGCTCTTGATTTTGGATTTCCAGAGAAACATCCGCGCGCACCGGAACGCCCCTTCAGAAGGCCGAGCGAAACCGGCGCTCAGGAGGTCATGCGACATGGATGTCGCTAGAGCCCCGATCAGCACAGGGACGTGCTGTCGGGGCGGGCCTCCGTGGCGGGGGAATTCGTGAGGGTAGCCCGGCTTCATCGGGCCCGTATGCGGGGCAAGCCTTCTTGGTTACTTCTTTGGCGTTTGAAAGAAGTGACTCGCCCGAGGGGGCGAAACAAGAAGGTCGGGCAGACTCGGAGCGGCGCGCTACACCAAGCCCCCAAGCCAATTGGGTTCCCACAGGCAAAGAAAAACCCGGCCTAGGCCGGGTTTTTCCTGGAACTCAGACCAATTACTGCTGCTTGGCCTGGGCTTCCACTTCGGCTTCTACGCGACGGTTGACCGCGCGGCCTTCAGCGGTGGCGTTGTCGGCAACCGGACGGCTCTCGCCGTAGCCGACTGCGTTCACGCGGCCGCCTTCCACACCGTACTCGTTGACCAGTACGTCACGAACGGCGTTGGCACGACGCTCGGACAGTTTCTGGTTGTAGGCGTCGGTGCCGACGGAGTCGGTGTGGCCTTCAACGGTGGTGCTGGTGGACGGGTACTGCTTCATGAAGTCAGCCAGGTTCTTGATGTCAGCGTAGCTGTTCTCTTTGACCTTGGACTTGTCGAAGTCGAATTTCACGTCCAGCTGGACGCGGACGACTTCGGCGACGGCCGGGCAGCCGTTGGCGTCAACGGTGACGTTGGCCGGGGTGTTAGGGCACTTGTCGACGTTGTCGCAGACACCGTCGTGGTCTTCGTCGGAGCAGACTTCGGCAACCGGCTCCGGAGCCGGGGCGGCCTTGCCACCACCGAAGTTCATGCCGACGCCGACGCCAGCCATCCACTCGCCCTGGTGGCCGTTGTCACGCTTCTCCAGGCCGTACTGGCCGTCGAGGCTGGCCTTGGCGAAGAAGTTCTCGGTGAAGTAGTACTTCAGGCCGGCGCCGATGTTGGCCATGGTCAGGTTCTGACGGCCGCCGTTGGCGCTGTTGACGTTGGTCAGGCTCTGGTGGCCCAGGCCGGCGGACACGTACGGACGCAGGCCAACACCCGGGGTGCCGAAGTGGTAGATGGCGTCCAGCGAGGCCAGGTTGCCATGGACCTTCTTGTTGCCGGACTCGTAGGTGCCACGAATGTCGTGGTACTCACCGTAGGACAGGGCCAGCTCGACGTCGTCGGTCAGGAAGTAGCCGACGGAACCGCCGTACAGGTCGCCATTCTTCATGTTGCGGGTGCTGTCAGTGAAGTAGCGCTTGCCGAAGGCTTCGGCTTCTACAGCGCCTTGGCCTTGAGCGAAAGCATTCACGGCGGAAGCGGCGATCATGGAGCCGATCACGACGCCCAGGGTGTTCTTCAGTTTCATCCGTTAAATCCCCATCTTGGTGGTCAGTAAGCCGATGACTGCCCACAAAAGGCAGGCCATACAACTTGCGGGCAAGTTTATCAGAACTTGCGAATTAGAGAGACAACATTTGCCCAACTATGTTTCGGATATTCCCGAAAACTTTTCACGGAGCCGATCGAGTGCCCGCTTGTATCGCATCTTGGTCGCACTCAGGCCCATGTGCATGATGTCGGCGATCTCCTGGAATTCAAGCTCTGCGACAAATCGTAGCACCAGAATTTCCCGATCAATGGGATTGACATGCACCAGCCATCGGTCCAGCCCCCCCCGTTCCTCGACCTTCGGCGCCTTCTCCTCGGAGGCCTCCTCGACCGGGTCCAGACTCAGCGCATCGAGCAGCCGGCGCTTTCGTCTTTCCTTGCGATATTGGGTAATGCACTCGTTGTAAGTGATGCTGTACAACCAAGTCTTGAACTTCGACTTGCCCTCGAAGTTCTTCAGGCCATACAGCACCTTCAGCATCACTTCCTGGCATACGTCGTCGGCATCCCGATCGTTGCCCAGATAGCGCGCGCAGACGTTGAACAGCGTGCGCTGGTATCGGCGCATCAGCTCCTCGTACGCCCGGGTGACGTGGAACAGCTCGTCATGGGCGCGCTCCACCAGCTCCTCGTCGGTCAGCTGGCGCGGGTCGTAGCGCTGGGACAATGGTTGCGGCTTGTTCAAGTCGGGTCGGGCCAGGTCATGTCGGCCGCCGACGCGGCTTCGAAGCGGCGTCGGCATTGCACGGGATCATCTCAGCGGCTGGTCACACGGCGCTCGAGGAGCACGCGGTTGGCAATGGACACCAACTCGCCCTCATCGGTCATCAGAATAGTCTTGATGGTGCCGATTTCTTCGATGATGCCTTCGACATCGTCCACTTTCACCTCTTGCCCGACCTGGTACAGCTCGCGCACGTAGATGCCGGCGATGATCTGCCCGGCGATCTCCCGGCTGCCCAGGCCCAGGGCCAGGGCGGCAGCGAGGCCGACGGTGATCAGCACGATGGCGATGATGTAGTTGAGCAGGTCGGTCTTGACCTCGAGCTGGCCGATGGCCACCGAGATGCTGATGATGATCACCAGCCACTGGGCCACGCGGCCCAGGCCGCCGGCGTATTCCAGGCCGACGCCTTCGGCGGCGCCGCGCACCACGCTGTTGAGCAGTTGCGCCAGGAGCACGCCGACGATCAGCACCAGGGCCGCGCCGAACACCTTGGGCAGGTACAGGGCGAGCACGTCGAGGGTGGCGGAGACGCGCTGCAGGCCGAGGGACTCGGCGGCGGACACCAGGAACACCAGCAGCACGAACCAGTAGACGATCTTGCCCACCAGGGTCGAGACCGGCACCTGGATGCCGACGCGGGCCATCAGCTTGGTCAGGCCGGTGCCGCCCATCAGGCGGTCCAGGCCGAGCTTGGCCAGCAGCTTGGACAGCAGGGCGTCGAGCAGCTTGGCCACGACGAAGCCCAGCAGCACCACCACCAGGGCACCGAGCAGGTTCGGGATGAACCCGGCGAGCTTGCCCCACAGGGTGTTCATGGCGGTGAGCAGGCTTTGCGTCCAGATATCGAATTGCATCTTCAGTCGGCCTTGTCAGCGGAAGGGGCGGAATTCTGCGGGCGCCGGGACACCGGCGCAAGGTGGGCGGCACCGCGGCTCACGCCCAGGCTCAGGGCTTCCAGCCAGTGGCCCATGAGGCTGAACAGGTCGCCGGCGCCGACCTGGCGGTTGGCGGTCTTGAGCACGCGACCCAGGCGCGCGTCGTCCTCCGGCGCCTGGGCCGGCATGCGCAGCAGGTTGCGCAGGGATTCTTCGAACGGGTCGTGCATGCACAGCTCTCCTTCGTGTGCTGCCTTGACGCGGCACAGGCCCCGGAAGTCACATCACAGCCAGCGCAGGCGGCGGAAGACCCACCACTGGAAACCGGCCACCCCGACCAGCAGCACGCAGGCGACGGGAAAGCCGTAGGGCGCGCTGGAACCGGGAATGCCGCCGACATTGATGCCCAGCAGCCCGGTGATGAAACTCATGGGCAGGAAAAAGCCGGTGATGATACCAAGAATGTACATGGTCTTGTTCATCCGCTCGGTGATCCGCCGGTGCTCGGCCTCCTGGATCAGCGAGATGCGCTCGCGCACCAGCTCCAGTTCCTCGAGGTTGCGCGTCAGGCGGTTGTACAGCTCGTTCCAGTAGTCGGCGTCGTCGGCCAGGGTCCAGGACAGCTTGATCCGCGTCAGCTGCGCGTAGATGTCGCGTTGCGGCGCCAGGTAGCGCCGCAGGCCCGCGGAGCGCCGGCGCAGGGCGCGCAGCTCGGCCTGGTCGGGCACGTTGCGCTCGTCTTCCTCGATGGCCTCCTCCATGGCGTCGAGTTCGTCGGCCAGGCCGCCGATCAGGGTGTCGATGCGGTCGGTGAGGTAGTGCGCCAGGCTCAGCACCAGTTCCGAGGCGTTCTTCGGGCCGCGCCCGGCGGCCAGGTCGGTGCGCAGGTCGGCCACCGCCTTGAGCGGGCGCAGGCGCAGGGAAATCACCCGCTGCTTCTCGGCGAACACCCGCAGCGAGACCATGTCCTCGGGCACCGCGCCGGGGTTGAGGTTGACGCCGCGCAGGAACAGCAGCAGGCGCTCGGCGCCCAGGTCCAGCAGGCGCGGGCGGGTCGCCTCCTCCAGCAGCAGGTCGCAGGTGAACTCGTTCAGCCCGCTGGATTCGCGCAGCCAGGACTGCGCCTCGGGGACGCCGCGGTCCCAGTGCACCCAGAGGCTTTCCTCGGGCTTGAGGTCGATCAGGTGCAGTTCCGCCCGGCTGATCTGCCGGCCACCGCCACGGCCATCGAGGACGTAGCCGTAGATGAGTCCGCGCTCGGTTCCGCTTTCGTATTGCTGCATCGCGTGTTCCATGAGGTGCCGGGCGCCGCCGGCAGGTGCGTCCATTGACCGGCGAAAGCGCCCGGCGTTCGGCTCACTCGGGCATTTTCAGGGCCTGGGGGGAGATGATGATGCCGTTGTTGTCGGCATAGACGAACTCGCCCGGGCGGAAGGTGACGCCGCCGAAGGTCACGGCCACGTTGAGGTCGCCGATGCCGCGCTTGTCGGTCTTCATCGGGTGGCTGGCCAGGGCCTGCACGCCCAGGTCGGTCTGCGCGATCACGTCGACGTCGCGGATGCAGCCGTAGACCACGATGCCTTCCCAGCCGTTCCTCGCCGCCTTCTCGGCCAGCATGTCGCCCAGCAGCGCGCGGCGCAGGGAACCGCCGCCGTCGACCACCAGCACCTTGCCCTTGCCGTCCTTGTCGACCTGCTCCTTGACCAGGGAGTTGTCCTCGAAGCACTTGATGGTGACGATTTCGCCGCCGAAGGAGTCGCGACCGCCGAAGTTGCTGAACATGGGCTCGACGACCTGGACCAGGTCGGGGTAGGCGTCGCACAGATCAGGGGTGACGTATTGCATGGAGAGACTCCTTGGAGTGTCGGATGAACGGGCAGCGGACCGGCAAAGCGGCGATGACGCCCGGAATGACCGGAACCTGGCTTGGCGTCACAGTCTAGCGACTGTCACGCCATCCGCCTACGCCCGCCGCCCTGCCCCGCGGCTTCGCGGCCGCCAGGCGGACAAGGTAGGAGCGCGCCCTGCGCGCGAATCGCGGGCAGGGCCCGCTCCTACAGGTTGCCGTGAGGCATGGCATTTCTCCCGTAGGACTCCGTCCGCGATTGGATTCACCGGCCGCACCGGACGCCCCGGCGGATAACCGCGAACGGTTATCCGCCCTACGGTCTCCCCGCCACTCACCGTAGGGCGCATAACGCCTACGGCGTTATCCGCCGTTTTCGCCGGACACCAATTATCCGCCCTGCGCCGCCCCACCCGCGCCATTCGCCTGCAGGGGCAGCGCCTGGCGTTCCAGCCAGTGCAGGACCTGCGGCCAGACCTCGCGCTGGGCAGCCTTGCTCACCAGCATCTCGACGTGCCCGAAGTTTTCCGAAAAGCCCTGCCGGCGCCCCAAACAGAGGTACTCACGGACCTCGGAGCCGAACTGCTCGAACAGCTTGCGGCAGGCCCAGGGCGGGTCCTGGCGGTCGCCCTCGGCGCTGACCGCCAGCACCGGCGCCCGCACCTCGGCCAGGCCGGCCCACCAGTCGTTGCCGCGCTCGCCGAAGCGGCCGAACAGGCCGTACCAGCGCAGGGCCTCCAGGGCCAGGCCGATGGGCTCGTCCTCCGGGCCGCGGCGCAGGCGCGGGCCGGGGATCACGCCCATGCGCTTGAGCAGGAAGCGCCCGCTCCAGACCACCGGCGGCAGCTTCAGCGCCCAGTAGTCGCGGCTGACCTGGCTGCCGAACAGCGCCACGCTGGCGACCTGCTCCGGCGCCAGGTAGCCGCCGCCCAGGGCCGCGGCCAGGCTGGTGCCGCCCAGGGAATGGCCGATCCAGTGCGGCGCCTGGCCGCCCTGCTCGACGACGAAGGCGGCGATGGCCGGCAGGTCGAAGCGCGCGTAGGCGGCGACGCTGTTGCGCGAATAGTCGAGGTTGCGCGGCGACAGGCCGTGGCCACGCATCTCCGGTATCCACACGTCGAAGCCGGCGCGCGCCAGGTAGGGCCCGAGGCCGATGGCCCTGGGCGAGTACCAGAAGCGCCGGTTGGAGAAGCTGCCGTGCACCAGGATCACCGGCGCGCCGCGCTGCTCGCGGCCCGGCAGGCCCAGGCGGGTCAGCGCCAGCTCGACGCTGGGGTCCGGGCTGTTGTTGGGTTTCAGGCGGTAGACGTCCTCGGTGAGGTCGCCACGCAGTTCGGCGCTGACGAGCGCCACGGGGAAGAGTCGGCTACTGCTGTGCATGTCGTTGGATGGGCTGGCACGAAAAAGGGCGGGTGCAAGCACCCGCCCTTCCTGGACCCGCAGGTCCGGTTGGCGTCAGGCCTGGCCTTCGGCCAGGAAGAACCAGGTGTCGAGCACCGAGTCGGGGTTCAGCGACACGCTCTCGATGCCCTGTTCCATCAGCCACTTGGCCAGGTCCGGGTGGTCCGAGGGGCCCTGGCCGCAGATGCCGATGTACTTGCCGGCCTTGTTGCACGCGGCGATGGCGTTGGCCAGCAGCTTCTTGACCGCCGGGTTACGCTCGTCGAACAGGTGCGCGACGATGCCCGAGTCGCGGTCCAGGCCCAGGGTGAGCTGGGTCAGGTCGTTGGAGCCGATGGAGAAGCCGTCGAAGAACTCCAGGAACTCCTCGGCCAGCAGGGCGTTGGACGGCAGTTCGCACATCATGATGACCTTCAGGCCGTTCTCGCCGCGCTTCAGGCCATTGGTGGCCAGCAGTTCGACCACCTGCGAGGCCTCGCCGAGGGTGCGCACGAAGGGCACCATCAGCTCGACGTTGGTCAGGCCCATCTCGTTGCGGACCTTCTTCATCGCCCGGCATTCCAGCTCGAAGCAGTCGCGGAAGGATTCGCTGATGTAGCGCGAGGCGCCGCGGAAGCCGAGCATCGGGTTCTCTTCTTCCGGCTCGTAGAGCTTGCCGCCGATCAGGTTGGCGTACTCGTTGGACTTGAAGTCCGACAGGCGCACGATGACCTTCTTCGGCCAGAAGGCCGCGGCCAGGGTGCTGACGCCCTCCACCAGCTTCTCGACGTAGAAGCCCACCGGGTCGTCGTAACCGGCGATGCGCTTCTCGACGCTGTCCTTGATGTCCGCCGGCAGGCTGGCGAAGTTCAGCAGCGCCTTGGGGTGCACGCCGATCATGCGGTTGATGATGAATTCCAGGCGGGCCAGGCCCACGCCCTCGTTGGGCAACTGGGCGAAGTCGAAGGCGCGGTCCGGGTTGCCGACGTTCATCATGATCTTGAACGGCAGCTCGGGCATGGCGTCCACCGAGTTCTGGCGCACGTCGAAGCCCAGTTGGCCTTCGTAGATCAGGCCGGTGTCGCCTTCGGCGCAGGACACGGTGACCTGCTGGCCGTCCTTCAGCACGGCGGTGGCGTTGCCGCAGCCGACCACCGCCGGGATGCCCAGCTCGCGGGCGATGATCGCCGCGTGGCAGGTACGCCCGCCTCGGTTGGTGACGATGGCGCTGGCGCGCTTCATCACCGGCTCCCAGTCCGGGTCGGTCATGTCCGAGACCAGCACGTCGCCGGGCTGCACCTTGTCCATCTCGGACACGTCGTGGATCACCTTCACCGGGCCTGCGCCGATGCGCTGGCCGATGGCGCGGCCTTCCACCAGGACCTTGCCCTTCTCCTTGAGCAGGTAGCGCTCCATCACGGTGGCGCTGGCGCGGCTCTTCACGGTTTCCGGGCGGGCCTGGACGATGTACAGCTTGCCGTCGTCGCCATCCTTCGCCCACTCGATGTCCATCGGGCGCTGGTAGTGCTTCTCGATGATCAGCGCCTGCTTGGCCAGCTCGGTGACCTCGGCGTCGCTCAGGGCGAAGCGCGCGCGGTCGGCCTTCTCCACGTCGACCACCTTGACCGACTTGCCGGCCCTGGCTTCGTCGCCGTAGATCATCTTGATCGCCTTGCTGCCCAGGTTGCGGCGCAGGATCGCCGGGCGGCCGGCTTCCAGGGTGGGCTTGTGCACGTAGAACTCGTCGGGGTTCACCGCGCCCTGCACCACGGTCTCGCCGAGGCCGTAGGCGCCGGTGATGAACACCACGTCGCGGAAGCCGGACTCGGTGTCCAGGGTGAACATCACCCCGGCGGTGCCGGTTTCCGAGCGGACCATGCGCTGCACGCCGGCGGACAGGGCGACCAGCTTGTGGTCGAAGCCCTGGTGCACGCGGTAGGCGATGGCGCGGTCGTTGAACAGGGAGGCGAAGACTTCCTTGGCCGCGCGGATCACGTTGTCCACGCCGCGGATGTTCAGGAAGGTCTCCTGCTGGCCGGCGAAGGAGGCGTCCGGCAGGTCCTCGGCGGTGGCGGAGGAACGCACGGCGACGGCCATGTTGGCGTTGCCGCCGGCCATCTCGGCGAAGGCCTTGCGGATGTCGGCGTCCAGCTGGACGGGGAACTCGGCGTCCATCACCCACTGGCGGATCTGCGCGCCGGTCTTGGCCAGGGCGTTGACGTCGTCGACATCGAGGGCGTCCAGGGCGGCGTGAATGCGGTCGTTCAGGCCACTCTGCTCGAGGAAGTCACGGTAGGCCTGGGCGGTGGTGGCGAAGCCACCGGGAACCGAAACCCCAGCACCGGCGAGGTTGCTGATCATTTCGCCCAGGGATGCGTTCTTGCCCCCCACACGTTCGACATCATGGACGCCGAGCTTATCGAGGGAAACTACGTACTCTACCAAGGTGATCTCTCCACTGAATGTTGGAAAAGCTCAAACGGGCCACCGCGACGCTGCCCCCTTTTCTGGCCGACGCCAGAAAAATAAGTGACAATGTCCCGGCAGGAGGCCTTGCAAAAGCGCGGCCTATCATACTCAGGATTCTTTCCTACATTAAGGCCCGCAGCGCAATGAAACGTACGGCTTTCTTCATTTCCGACGGAACCGGCATCACCGCCGAAACCCTCGGCCAGAGTCTCCTTGCGCAGTTCGAGAACATCCATTTCCACAAACTGACGCGGCCGTACATCGACACCGAAGAAAAAGCGCGCGTCATGGTACAGCAAATCAACGCGGCTGCGCAGGCGGACGGTGCCCGCCCGATCATCTTCGACACCATCGTCAACCGTGAGATCCGGGCGGTCCTGGCCCAGTCGAACGGCTTCATGATCGACATCTTCTCGACCTTTTTGTCCCCGCTGGAGCAGGAATTATCCGCGGACTCCTCGTATTCCGTCGGAAAGTCCCACAGCATCGGCCACAATCCGCACTACATGGAGCGGATCGACGCGGTGAACTTCGCCCTCGACAACGACGACGGCGCCCGCACCCACTACTACGACAAGGCCGACCTGATCCTGGTCGGCGTGTCGCGCTGCGGCAAGACGCCCACCTGCCTCTATATGGCAATGCAATATGGCATTCGTGCGGCGAACTACCCGCTGACCGAGGAGGACATGGAGCGCCTGCAGCTGCCCAACGCCCTCAAGCCCTACAAGGGCAAGCTGTTCGGCCTGACCATCGACCCCGACCGGCTCACCGCCATCCGCAACGAGCGCAAGCCCAACAGCCGCTACGCCAGCTTCGCCCAGTGCGAGTTCGAGGTGCGCGAGGTGGAGAACCTGTTCCGCCGCGAGAACATCGCCTACATCAACTCCACCCACTTCTCGGTGGAGGAGATCGCCGCCAAGATCATGGTGGAGAAAGGCGTCGAGCGCCGCCTGAAGTAGCCCCGCCCGGCCCTGTGACACGGCTCACGCTGCCGCCCGCCGGGGCCCGGCGGGTGTCGTCACACGGGACCTGCGTGCTAGAATCGCGCCCCCGCATCCCTCCTGGGGGCCCACCCGCCCAGCCAAGGATGACTCGCCCGCAGGCCGTGGCGTTTGCCGGATGCCCCCGTTCACTGGCCTACGGCCCCCAGCGCTCAGGACTTATGAGACTCAAGCCCACAGCCCTGCTGCTCCTGCTTTTCCTGGCAGCCTTCGGCGGCCCCGCCGGCGCCGCCGGCAAGACCGTCTACGGGCTCATCGAATACGCCCACGTCGGCCAGCTCGACCAGGTGCTGGCGGCCAAGCTCGACACCGGCGCCAAGACCGCCTCCCTGAGCGCCCGCGACATCAAGCGCTTCAAGCGCGACGGCGAGACCTGGGTGCGCTTCTACCTGGCCACCGACGCCGCCGACAGCCAGCCGCTGGAGCGGCCGCTGGCGCGCATCAGCAAGATCAAGCGCCGCCACGGCGACTTCGACCCCGACGAGGGCAAGGCCTACACCGCCCGCCCGGTCATCGAGCTGGACGTCTGCCTGGGCAGGCTGCGCCGTACCATCGAAGTGAACCTTACCGACCGCAGCGCATTCCAATACCCCCTGCTGATCGGTTCCGACGCGCTCAAGCGCTTCGGCGCCCTGGTCGATCCCAGCCTGAAATACGCCGCCGGCCAGCCCGGCTGCCCCGTTGCGAAACCTGCCGAGTAAAGCCCATGCGCTCCATCAACCTGCACCTGAAGATCCTGATCGCCCTCCTGGTGGTCCTGGGCGTTTCCATCACCGCCTACCAGATCTTCATCCTCGGCATACCCATGACCGAGGCGGAAACCGACGACCTGTGGAACATCGACGCCAAGGTCGAGTTCGTCGCCACGCCGAAGACCCCGGTCAAGGTGCAGATGTTCGTGCCGCCGCTGACCCAGGGCTACGTCAGCCTCAACGAGAGCTTCGTCTCGAACAACTACGGGGTGAGCATCAACCGCGCCGACGGCAACCGCAAGGTGACCTGGTCCTCGCGCCGCGCCAACGGCAAGCAGACGCTCTACTACCGCCTGGTGCTGACCAAGCGCTTCAGCGGCGAGCAGCCCAAGGAGAAAGGCCCGATCTTCCGTGACAGCCCGCCCCTGGAAGGCCCGGAGAAGATCGCCGCCGAGGCGCTGATCGCGCCCATCCGCCAGCATTCGGCGGACATCGAGACCTTCGTCAGCGAAACCATCAAGCGCGCCAACAACCTGGCCGACGACAACGTCAAGCTGCTGCTGGCCGGCGACACCAGCCTGGAGAAGCGCTCCTACATCGTCGAGACCCTGCTGGCCCAGGCCCACGTGCCCATGGAGCGCGTGCACACCCTGCGCCTGCTGGCCAACCAGGCGCAGAGCCCGGAACTGTGGCTGCGCAGCTACAACGGCAAGGACTGGCTGTACTTCAACCCGGAAACCGGCGAGCGCGGCCTGCCCGCCGACCGCCTGATCTGGTGGCTGGGCGACGAGCCGCTGCTGGCGGTGGAAGGCGGCAAGAAGGCGCTGATCAGCTTCAGCCTGAACAACAGCGAGATGAACGCCATCCGCCTGGCCAAGCTGACCAACGAGAACACCGACGCAAGCTTCCTCGACTACTCGCTGTACGGCCTGCCGCTGTCCACCCAGCAGACCTTCCAGATCATGATCATGATCCCCTTCGGCGTGCTGGTGATCCTGGTCCTGCGCAACCTGATCGGCATCCAGACCCTCGGCACCTTCACCCCGGTGCTGATCGCCCTCGCCTTCCGCGAGACCGGCCTGCAGTGGGGCATCGGCCTGTTCACCGTGATCACCGCCCTGGGCCTGTCGCTGCGCTCGTACCTGGAGCACCTGAAGCTGCAGATGCTGCCGCGGCTGTCGGTGGTGCTGACCTTCGTGGTGGTGATGATCGCCGCCATCAGCCTGCTCAGCCACCGCCTGGGCTTCGAGAGCGGCCTGTCGGTGGCGCTGTTCCCCATGGTGATCCTGACCATGAGCATCGAACGCCTGTCGATCACCTGGGAAGAACGCGGCGCCGCCCACGCCATGAAGGCCGCCATCGGCACCCTGTTCGCCGCGGCCCTGGCGCACATCCTGATGCGCGTGCCGGAGCTGGTGTACTTCGTGTTCACCTTCCCCGCGGTGCTGCTGCTCCTGGTGGCCTTCATGCTGGCGATGGGCCGTTACCGCGGCTACCGCCTGACCGAGCTGTTCCGCTTCAAAGCCTTCCTGAAGGACTGAGCCATGTTCGGCCTGATCAAGCGGTGGAAAGCCCTGGAAGCCAAGGGCATCATGGGCATCAACCGGCGCAACGCGGACTTCGTGCTGAAGTACAACAAGCGCCACCTGTACCCGATCGTCGACGACAAGATCATCACCAAGGAGCGCGCCATCGCGGCGGGCATCCACGTGCCGGAGATGTACGGGATCATCTCCACCGAGAAGGAGATCGAGAAGCTCGACAGCATCATCGGCGAGCGCAACGACTTCGTCATCAAGCCGGCGCAGGGCGCGGGCGGCGACGGCATCCTGGTGATCGCCGACCGCTTCGAGGGCAACTTCAAGACCGTCTCCGGGCGCATCATCAGCCGCGAGGAGATCGAGTACCAGCTCTCCAGCATCCTCACCGGCCTGTACTCCCTGGGCGGCCACCGCGACCGCGCGCTGATCGAGTACCGCGTCACCCCCGACCAGATCTTCCGCAGCATCAGCTACGAGGGCGTGCCGGACATCCGCATCATCGTCCTCATGGGCTACCCGGTGATGGCCATGCTGCGCCTGCCGACGCGCCAGTCCAACGGCAAGGCCAACCTGCACCAGGGCGCCATCGGCGTGGGCGTGGACCTGGCCACCGGCATCACCCTGCAAGGCACCTGGCTGAACCGCAAGATCGCCAAGCACCCGGACACCACCAACGCGGTGGACGGCGTGCAGCTGCCGCACTGGGACGGCTTCATGAAGCTGGCCGCCGGCTGCTACGAGTTGTGCGGCCTGGGCTACATCGGCGTGGACATGGTGCTGGACCAGGACAAGGGCCCGCTGATCCTCGAACTCAACGCCCGCCCCGGCCTGAACATCCAGATCGCCAACGACTGCGGCCTGACCGGCCGCGCCCAGGCGGTGGAAGCCCACCTGGTGGAGCTGCAGGCCAAGGGCGTGGAGGAAACCCCGGAAGAGCGCGTGCGCTTCTCCCAGAAGCTGTTCGGGCACGTGCCGGCGCGGGAGATCTGAGGCAGGGCGAACAACCGTTCGCGGTTATCCGCCGCCGTCCGTACCAGCGGGGCGTCCGGCGTGGTCGGTGAATCCGATCGCGGACGGAGTCCGCTCCTACGGGGGAGAAATACCGTGTTTCCCGGCAACCTGTAGGAGCGGGCCCTGCCCGCGAAATCGCGCGCAGGGCGCGCTCCTACATGGGAATGCTGTCGGTGGGACGGCGTAGGAGCGGATCTCATCCGCGAATCGCGCCTGAACCTCCGGCTATCGCGGACAAGGCCCGCTCCTACGGGGGAGAAATACCGTGTTTCCCGGCAACCTGTAGGAGCGGGCCCTGCCCGCGAAATCGCGCGCAGGGCGCGCTCCTACATGGGAATGCTGTCGGTGGGACGGCGTAGGAGCGGATCTCATCCGCGAATCGCGCCTGAACCTCCGGCTATCGCGGACAAGGTCCGCTCCGGGGGAGAAGTGCCGTGTTTCCCGGCAACCTGTAGGAGCGGGCCCTGCCCGCGAAATCGCGCGCAGGGCGCGCTCCTACATGGGAATGCTGTCGGTGGGGCGGCGTAGGAGCGGATCTCATCCGCGAATCGCGCCTGAACCTCCGGCTATCGCGGACAAGGTCCGCTCCTACGGGGGAGCAATACCGTGTTTCCCGGCAACCTGTAGGAGCGGGCCCTGCCCGCGAAATCGCGCGCAGGGCGCGCTCCTACATGGGAATGGTGTCGGTGGGACGGCGTAGGAGCGGACTCTGTCCGCGATTTGGCGGATAACGCCGTAGGCGTTATGCGCCCTACGAACTATCGCGAACGCGGGACCCCAAGCTCGCTCCTACAGTCCCGGGCCAGCCGCGGCGCCCCTCACCGCACCACCGCCAGCTCGAACCCGCCCTGGTCCGCGTGCTCGCGCACCTTCATGCCCTCCCCGTTCACCGCCAGGTTTTCCAGCGGCCGCTTGTAGGGCTTGTTGTCCAGGGTCTGCAGGGCGCGGTCCTCGTCGGTGGTCAGCAGCAGCACGTAGCGCTCGCCCTGGTTGGCGCGCACCGGCACCGTGCCTTCGATGAAGGCGTAGCGGTACCAGGTTTCCGGGTTGAGCTTGTACACCGCGTCGCTGACCAGGCGCGTCGGGCGCTTGCGTTCGTCGAGGAACAGCAGCGACGGGTAGACCACCTGGTGGTTGGAGAAGCTGCGCACGCGCAGGCCGTAGACCTGCTGCGAGGCCGGCAGCTTCATGGCCACGTAGTAGCTCTTGCCCATGGGGAAGTCGAAGCTGGGGGAGAACTTGTTGAGCTCCTCGTAGCGCGGCTCGTCGGCGTTCAGTTCGGTGAACTCGGCGTCGGCTATCTGCTCGCAGCAGCGCCGCTGCAGGTCCTGGTAGAGGTCGTCGAGGGTCTTGCCGCTGCCCTTGAGCAGGGC
This sequence comes from Pseudomonas delhiensis, assembly GCF_900187975.1. GTDB lineage: Bacteria > Pseudomonadota > Gammaproteobacteria > Pseudomonadales > Pseudomonadaceae > Pseudomonas > Pseudomonas delhiensis. The sequence continues at coordinate 61,712 of NZ_FZPC01000013.1, forward strand.
CTTCATGGCGTCCGTCTGCTCGCCGCTGCCGTCCAGCCCGGGCAGGGCCTGCGGGCGCTGCCTGAACTGCACCTCGCGGCCTTCGGTGAAGGCGACCTGGCTGCGGCGGATGCCGTCGGCGCGGTCCTGGGCGGTGATCGGCGAGTTGTGCATGCGGCCCTGCTCGTCGACCCAGGTGTAGTACGGGTTGCCGTTCTCGCTGCGGACGAAGCCCTTGTCCTCGTAGGCCTCGGCGTCGATGTACTCGGAGGAGTGGTCGCCGTTGGGCAGCACGTAGTCGCCGCGCCCGGCGGGCACCTGGTTGCCGGCGTAGAAGCTGTTCTGCAGGTTGCCCTGGCCATCCACCCAGGTGAAGTAGCGGCGCTTGCTCTCCCCCGCCGGCGCGCTGCCGGGCCAGAGGGTGCCGCCGTCGTCGCGCTGGCGGGCGCGGTCGCTCTGGTCGATGCGCTTGGCCGCCTGGCGCTGCTGCTGGCCGTAGCCGGCGTCGACGAAGGTGTTGTGCACCTGGCCGCTGTCGTCGATCCACGACAGGTAGCGCCCGGCGTCGGCCAGCGCCGGCAGCGGCGCGGCCGCCGTGGCCAGCAGGCAGAGGAGCAGGTGGCGGGAACGCTGCATCCGTCCGGTCCTCAGAAGGTGGTGTTGTAGGTCAGTGCGAAGATATAGGCCTTCACCGTGGTGTGTACATCCATGCCGGCATAGGGGTTGTAGACCAGGTTGTCGATGCCGGTGCAGGTCAGGTTGCAGCTCTGCCCGTTCTTGATGCTCTGCTTGGAGACGAAGTAGTTGAAGCCCAGGTCGATGTTGGTGTCCTTGTCCCAGCGGTAGCCCAGGCCCAGGCCGTACAGGTTGGCGTCGCCGATGGGCACCAGGGCGTCGGCCTTGCTCTTGGGGATCGCCGAGGGCCGGTACTCGTAGCCGGCGCGCAGCTGCAGGCGGTCGTTGACGTCGTACTGCACGCCCATGGCGTAGCTCCAGGTGTCGCGGTAGCCACGGTCGAGGATGATGCTGTGGTCGGTGGCGCCGTTGGGGGCGAAGTTCTTGGCGATGCGCAGCAGGTCCAGTTCCTTGTCGAACTCGATCTCCAGGTTGTTCCAGTCGCTGTAGCCGCTCCACTTCAGGTCGAAGTTGAACTGCCAGTCGTCGAACGGGCGCAGCTTGATGCCGGTGGAGAAGTTGTCCGGGTTGGTCATCTTCAGCGTCGCCACGCCGTGCTCCTCGTCGGCGTTGCCGTAGGGGAACAGCGGGCTGAGGAAGGCGCCGAACACCGAGTTCTGCAGGCCGGACCAGAAGCCCTGCCAGTCCTTGGTGTAGTCCACCCGGTACTTGCCCTTGAGCTTCATGCGCGACTCGCTCTGGTACACCGCGCCCCAGGCGAACCAGTCGTTGGGCTCCCAGAGCACGCCGAGGTTGAAGCTGGGCGAGAGGGTCTGCTGCATGTCCAGCTTGAGGTTGGCCAGGGTGTCGTAGGGGCCGATGCGGCCGCCGCAGACGTTGAACACCAGTTCGACGATCTCCTGGGCGCCGGGCACGCAGGTGGTGTCGTGGAGGGTCTGCAGCAGGCCGGTGAGCAGGCCCGGGTTGCGGAAGTCGGTGTCCAGGGCCATGGCCTGGTGCGAGAAGCCGACGGACAGGCCGAACGACAGGCTGTCGTTCATCTGGTAGCCCACCGAGGGCGAGAAGTAGGTCAGCCGCTGCAGCGACACGCGGCGGCCGTCGTAGCGCCCCGGGTCGCTGTCCGAGTCCCGCGAGTAGCCCAGCGCCTGCGGCGTGTAGACGTTGGTGGCGAAGGTGAACTTGGAGCCCGGCGGGTTGATCGACAGGCCCGCCAGGGGCGCCACCAGCATGGGCACGTCGGTCATGCCGCCCAGGCCCGGCAGGTACATGGTCGGCGTCATGGTGCGGCTGTGGGAGTTGGCCACCGGGTCGTCGGACACGCCGAAGGTGCTCTCGCCGTAGTTCGGCGGCGCGTGGAAGCCGGCGCGGATGTCCATTACCCCGCTGACCAGCTTCACCGTGGTCTGCCGGCCCTTGAGCTTGGTCAGGGCGGCGGGGTTGTAGTGCACCGCGTCGATGCCGGTGGAATCGGCGGTGACCGCGTTGCCCAGGGCCATCGCCTTGGGGTTGCCGATGGTGATGTCGTTGGCCAGTTGGGCCTGGGCCGGCAGAATCCAGCCAAGCCCCGCCCCTGCCATCGCCAGCAACAGTGGCGAAATGCGCTTCGTCATGGGAACTCCGCTCGCCGTTTAGTCGGGCTTCAGGCCCTTGATATCCAGGGGCAGGGAAACCCCCAGCAAGATATCCGGTGAGTCTTCGGTCAAGCCGAAGCCGGCGTTCACGTTGACGATGTAGTCGGGCGAGGTTCGCAGGCCGAGCGAGAAGTTCATGACCGCGCTGGTCTGCTCGGGAGCCTCCACCGTGCGGGTGTCGAAGTGGTAGCGGCTCTTCATCTGGTAGGCCATCTGGTAGGAGGTGGCCAGGGACACGTCGTAGGACAGCGCGTAGGCCATGCCCATGGCGAAGTTCAGGGTGTCGCCCGGGGTGACCTTGTTCAGCTCCTCGCCGTACTGGTTCTGGTGGATGTTGTCCACCTTCAGGTTGTAGGTGTAGCCGAGCGAGCCGTAGAGCACGACGGGGTCGATCACGTAGGACATGTTGGCGCCCACGCCCAGGCTGTAGTAGCCGTTGCCGGTGGAGACGTCGTCGTCCGGGTTCATGTCGAACGGGCTGTCGCCGGTGGGCAGGCCGAGGGTGGCGTAGAAGGTGGTGACCGGGCGCCCGCGCATCGCCGCCCAGGGCTGCCAGCGCAGGGTCGCGGAGATGTCGCCGAGGCTGTAGGCGTGGATGTCGCGCTCGGTGTCGTACTTGGCCACGAAGGGCAGGCGCAGGCTGAAGGTCAGGTTGTCCCAGACGCCGTAGTCGAAGGTGAAGGAGTTGGTGAAGGTGTGCTGCGCCTCGCTCTGCGCCAGCACGCTGTAGACGCTCTCGCCGGTGCGCACCTGCTGGATGCGGGTGTCGCGCATCATCGAGTAGTCCAGGCCGTAGGTGAGGGTCCGCTCGCCCTTCTTCAGCAGGGTGTAGCTCTTCTCCGCCGCCTGGAACACCTCTTCCAGGGCCTTGGCGCTGTCGGCATCGTCTTCCTTCTTGGCCAGCGCGTCACGCGCCTGGTCGACCGAGCCTTCCTCGGCAGGCGCCGGGCCCGAAGCCAGCAAGGCCAGTATGGCGGCGCACGCATACCCCCTGAATCTCATGATGCAATCCCCAGGTCTTGTTCTTATGGAAGGATGGAAACGCCGCTCACTTGCTGCGTATGAATTGCACGTCGCCCTTGGACGCGGCCTCGATCATCCGGTTGCTGGTGAACTTGCTCATCTCCGGGAACTCGCGGAAGGCCAGCAGGCTCACGGTGCGGTCGTCCACCAGGCGCAGGTCCTGCTCCTTCAGGGCCAGGGCGTTGTGCGGCTCCTGGCCGCCGGGGTAGATGACGAAGAGCACGTTCTGGTCCCAGATGGCCTCGAAGCGGCTGCGGGTGAAGCTGATGTTGCCCAGGGCGGGATCGGCGACGAAGACGTGGTCGTTGTAGACGTCGCGCACCACCACGAAATGCTTGAAGCCGCCGTAGTGGATGGGCACCAGCGCCGGGTGCTCCAGCGAGTCCAGGTCGGCGAACTCGGCGCGGAAGCCGCCGCTCTTGTAGCCCAGCGCGGCCGCGTAGCGCTTCATGTCCAGCAGCGAGAAGCCGCGGCGCTGGACGATCTTGTCGGCCTCGCCGTACTTCAGCAGGCCTTCCATCACCTGGCGTTCCTGCAGGTTGCGGCCCAGGTAGTAGTCCAGCAGGGTGGTCAGCGCCGCCGATCCGCAGCTGTAGTCGTAGGCCTGGCGGATGACGTTGCGGAACTGCACCTGACTCATGGGTTCGAGCTGCACGGACTCGCGGAAGGGGCCGTTGGGCGTGAGCTGCTGGGTGATGTTCACCGTGCCCTGGGATTGCGGTTTGGTGTCCACCGTCTGGGTGAAACCGAACAGGCCGAGCAGGCTTCCCAGCAGTATCTCGAACATCCCCTCTCCTCTCTCCTGGAAAAACCCTTGCCGGCACGGGCCGGCAAGGGGATACGCGTCACACGACCGATGGATCAGTGGCCCCAGATGCGGACCTGGGAACCGGCCATGTTCAGGTTGGAAACGGTCAGCGAACCGATGCTGGCGGCACTGGTGTCGCCCACCTTGATGGCGCCCACCGAGACGTCGCCGGTCATGCCCGGCAGGCCCAGGGCCAGTTGCTGGGTGTCGGCGGTGCCGATCTTGGTGGTGACCACGTCGACGGTCAGCGGGTTGGCGTCGTCGATCTTCAGGGCGGTGCCGCCCGGGCCGGTCAGGGTGATGTTCTCCAGGCGCAGGGAACCGGACTTGGTGTCGTCGATCTTGTCGGTGTAGACCACCGCCCCGATGCTCGCCTTGAAGTCACCGGCGATGCTGATGCCGTCCTGGCCGGTCACGCCGGCGAGTGCGGAGTCGTCCATGGATTTGAGATCGGCATGGGCCAGGAAGGGAGCGGCCAGAACAGCGCTTGCAAGAACCAGTTGTTTGATTTTTTTCATTCTTGTTTCTCTCCAGTGTTCAGGTGGGATTGCCCCAGGGCACTGCAGGAGGCGTCCTGCCCCGCTGCAGGTTGGCCGGCCAAGCCGACCCTCCAGACCCGCGCCGGCTTCCCTAGGTGCCGCGGGCATGGATTCGTGAAGCACCAGGCTTCGCGTCCTGTTTTCCAAGCTACTGGCCAACCCCCCACCTGCCAGCCCATCCAAGGGATGGAGCCGGACGATCCCCGCGCATCAGGCTTCGCTGAGCAATCCCAGGCTCTTGCCCTTGAGTACCGCCTGCGTGCGGCTGCGCACCCCCAGCTTGGCGAACAGGTTGTGCAGGTGCCACTTGATGGTGGCCTCCGACAGGTGCACCGCCTGGGCGATGTCGCGGTTCGAAAGCCCTGCCGCCACCAGCCGCAGGATTTCCCGCTCGCGATGGCTAACATCTTGATTTTCCTCGAAACCAGCAGGGTCCACGGACAGCCTGCGGCACTGTTCGCGGAGCAGTTCGGCCACCCCCTGCCAGGCCGCCGCGCGCTTGGGCTCGGCCTCGCGCCAGGCATCCCAGAACGGCAGCAGCCAGACGGCGTCGTCCTGGAACAGCCGGCGGTAGCCCAGGTTCCAGGCTTCCTCGAGGGTGGGGGCGAACAGGGCGAAGGCCTTTTCGCTGTTACCTTTCTGCCAATACGCCACAGAAAGTAACAAGGCCAGGCGCAACCGCCGGTCGCGCTGGTAGGGCGAGGCGTTCGCCGCCAGCGCCGATTCCAGGCGCTGCTGGGCGCGCTCGGCGCGCCGTTCCGACAGCGCCACCCGCGCCTCGGCCAGGGCCAGCGCGGCCTGGGCGTCGGCATAGCGTTCGGTGGAGAGGCCCGAGAGGTGCCGCGCCAGCTGCAGGCAGACGCGCTCGGCCTCGTTCGGCCGGCGCAGCCACAGCAGCAGCTGCACCTTGCAGCCCATGGCCAGCGCATAGACGCGTTCGTAGCCCGGCGACTGCAGGCCGGCCAGCCATTCGTCGAGCTGCGCCAGGCCCTGTTCGGCCTCGCCGGCGAAGAACCGCGCCTTGGCCATCACCAACTGGCCGCGGCTGATCAGCTCCATGGGCGTGGCGACGTCGCGCCAGGTGGTGGCCAGCGGCAGTTCGGCGAGGATGGCGGCATGGCGGTCCTGCTCGTAGAGGATGTCGGCATAGGCCAGGGCCAGCGGCCCGCCCACCCGGCTGCGCCGGCCGAAGACGCGCTCGACGCGGCTGCGCGCGCCCTCGGCGATGGTCCGGCCGCGCTCCAGCTCGCCGCTCTCCTTGCAGATCAGCGCCTCGATCATGCTCGCCACCACCTGCAGGTACTCGCTGTCGGCCATGCGCAGGCACTCGCGGGCCACGCCGATGGCGCCGGCGGCCTCGGCGTAGTCGCCCAGCAGCGCGTGGGCGGCGGCGAGGATGCAGGCCAGGCTGGCGCGGAACACCGGCTGGTTGGCCGGCACCAGCGCCAGCCACTGGCGCGACACCTTGAGGCTGGCCTCCAGCTTGTCCTGGTACAGCAGCACCAGGGCCTTGAGCACCTGGGCCACGGCCAGCAGCTCGGCCAGGCCGAAGTTGCGCGCCTTGCCCTGCCCCATCAGCAGGCGGGCGCTGAGTTCCTCGATGAGCGCCTCGGCCTCGGCGAACTTCTGCTCGAAGGCCAGCTGCCAGGCGTAGAAGATCTGGAACACCGGGTGCTCGCGGATCACCTCGGCGGGAATGCCGCCGAGCATGCCGAGGATGCTGTACACCCGGTTGCCGGCGATCAGCCGGGCGCCCTGGCGCTCCAGCAGGTCGGCGGCGAAGGCGTAGTCGCGGGCGCGCAGGGCGTAGCGCACGGCGCGGTCGGCCATGTCGCGGCTTTCGCACCAGCGTGCGGCGGCATTGAGCAGCGGCGTGGGGTCGGCGCTGCGGGTCAGGCGGCCCTGGAGGAAGTCGGCGAACAGGTGATGGTAGCGGAACCACTCGCGCGCATCGTCCAGGGGGATGATGAACAGTTGCTCGTTCTGCAGGCGCATGAGCATGTCCAGGCCGTCGCGGCGCCCGGTCAGGGCGTTGCACAGCTCGGCGCAGAACTCGTCGAGCACCGAGGTCTGGTCGAGGAACTGCTGCAGCGCCGGCGGCAGGCTGGCCAGCACGTCCTCGGCGAGGTAGTCGGCGATGTCCCGCTCGGTGCCCGACAGGCCGCGCAGGAAGCCTTCGCGGTCGCTGTGCCGGGCCAGCGCCAGGGCGGCCAGGTGCAGCGCGGTGATCCAGCCCTCGGTGCGCTTGTACAGCAGGCCCAGCTCGGCGTCGTCCAGCTGCAGGCCCTTGAGTTCCAGCAGGTAGGTGTCGGCTTCCTCGCGGGTCAGGCGCAGGTCGGCGCCGTTGAGGCAGAAGGCCCATGGCGCCAGCGCCGGCTCGTCCACCAGGAAGCGCGGGCGGTAGCGGGTGCTGGTGACCAGGCGGACGTTGTCCGGCAGGTGCTCGATCAGGTAGCGCGCCCCCGGCTGCAGGGCCGGGTGGCGGATCTGGTGGAAGTCGTCGAGGAACAGGTAGAGCGCCCCGTCGATGCGCTTGAGGTCGGCGAGGAAGGCATCCAGCAGCCCTTCCAGCGGCAGGGTCATGTCCGACTGCAGCAGGTTCGAGGTGTTGGCGCCGAAACCGGGGGCGACGCTGCGGATGCTCTCCACCAGGTACTGCAGCAGGCGCTGCGGCTCGCTGTCGCCCTCGTCGCAGGACAGCCAGGCGACCAGCGCGCCGCTGGCCAGCAGGCGCTCGCGGAACAGGCTGAGCACGGTGCTCTTGCCGAAGCCGGCCGGCGCGCTGAGGATCAGCGCGCGCTGCTGGCGCGCCGCGAACAGGCGGTCGATGAGCGCGCGCCGCGGCAACAGCAGCGTGCCCTCGGTGCGCGGCGGGAACAGCTTGGTGCGCAACAGCGGCAGGGGCGGCTGCTGGGAATTGAGTGTGGTCATGTCAGAGCAGGCTCAGCTCGCGGGCACGGCGAATCGCTTGGGTCCGATTGCGCACCTTGAGCTTCTCGTAGATGTTGTGCAGGTGCCATTTGACGGTGCCCAGGGCCAGCGACAGCCGCTGGCCGATCTCCTCGTTGGAGAGCCCCAGGGCCGCCAGGCACACCACTTCCCGCTCGCGGTCGGTCAGCCCTTCCTCGAGCACGTCCTGTGCCTTGCGCGTTTCCTGGCCGGGCCAGAGCCCCAGCAGGCTGCGGATGAACACCTGCAGCGCCGGCTGGCGCTCGGTGGCCTCCAGTTGCTGGAGCATCAGGCGGATGCCCTCGCCCTCCTCGATGAACAGGCTGCGCACGCCTTCGCGCTCGGCGCCCACCAGGCATTGCCCGAGCAGGCTGTTGGCGCGCTCCTGGTAGCCCAGGCGCTGGTAGCTGAGGGCCGCCAGCAGGTCCAGGCGCAGGCGCTGCAGGCCGTGCCAGTTGGGCTGCAGCAGGCCGCGCAGCTGGGTGATCTCGTGCAGCGCCTCGCTGAAGTGGCCGCGCGCCTGCAGCAGGCGCACGCGGCTCAGGCCGCGCACCCAGAGCACCGGGTTGAACGGCCCCTGGCGGTAGGAGGCGGCGAGCTTCTGCCAGTCGATGCCGTTCAGGCGCTGTTCGGCGCGCTTGCAACGGTCCGCCGCCGGCTCCTGGAGGATCAGGTTGATCTCCTCGCCCACGGCCATGGCGAAGATGCGCCAGGAATGGTTGCGCGAGGCCAGGCTCTGCATCAGCCCGAGAGTCGCCAGGGCCTCCTTGCCGCGCCCCTGCAGGCGCTGCACCCGCGCCAGGCACTGCATGCCCTGGGCATAGAGGTCGATGGGGTTGATCACGTCGACGCGCCCCAGCGCCCAGCGCAGGCGCTCTTCCAGGCCATCGACGTCCATGCGGTAGTAGGCGGTCAGGCTCTCGGTGATGGCTGGCAGGGCCAGCGCCTGGGAACGCCGGTCGAACAGCGGCACGGCCTGCTGCTTGACGCGCTCCACCAGCAGCTGCGCCTGCTTCACCTGGCCCTGTTCCAGGGCCAGCATCACCTCGATGGTGGACAGTTGCATGTGCAGGTAGCGGCCGTCGAGGAAGTGGTTGCGCTGCTGCGCCAGGCCCATCAGGCGGCGCGCCTGCTCGGGCTGGCCGTGCATGACCTGGGCGAAGGCGGCGACCAGCAGCACGGCGCATTCGAGGAAGGCCGAGTTCTGCCCCAGCTGGCTCTCCACCCGGCGGGCCAGGGCGATGCACTGCTCGAGGTCGTCCTTCTGCAGCGCCAGCACGGCCTTGACCGCCAGCGCCGAGAGGTACTGGTCGCCCATCGGCGTCTGCGGCTTACCGTCGCTCCAGCGCGCCAGCAGCTCGTCGAGCATGCGGTTGGCCTCGGGCAGGCTCAGCTCGCTGGCGCGGGTCCAGACGTCGCTGAGCACCAGGATGGGGTAGCGCGCGGCGATCTCGTCGGGCACCTGCCGGCGCCAGCGCGAGATCAGGTACAGCTGGCCGCGGTTGATCAGTTCCAGGCCGTAGCCGTCCACCAGCGCGGCGAGCATCTCCGGGTCCTCGGCCAGGCAGGCGTGCTCGATGGCCAGGGTCGGCATGTGGTGGTTGGTGAACCACAGGCTGGCGTTGAAGTGCAGTTGCTTGAAGCGCTCCGGCTCGCGTTCGCGCAGGTGCGCGCGGAGGAAGTCGGCGAACAGCTGGTGGAAGCGGTACCAGTGGCGCTCGCGGTCCAGCGGCATGAGGAACAGCTGCAGGCTGTCCAGGCGCTCCAGCAGGGCCTGGCCGTCCTGGCGGCCGGTCAGGGCGTTGGCCAGCTCGCCATTGAAGCGGCTCGCCACGCTGAGCGTCAGCAGGCTGTCGCGGATGTCCCGGGGCAGGCGTTCGAAGACGCTGCGCAACAGGTAGTCGCCGACCTCGGCGGGGCCGCCGCCGAGCCCGGCCAGGTCGCGCTGGGCACCGGCGGGCGGCTGGCGCAGCCACAGGCCGAACAGCTGCACGCCCATCACCCAGCCCTCGGTCCGGGCGTACACGGCCTTCAGGGCGGCCTCGTCGAGCTCCACGCCTTCGCCGCGCAGGTACTCGCCGGTCTGCTCCTGGCTCAGGCGCAGCTCTTCCACCCCCACTTCCAGCAGCAGGCCCTTGGCCCGCCAGGTGGCGAGGCTCAGCGGCGGCTGCGAGCGGCTGCCGATGGCCAGGGTCAGGCCCGGCGGGGCGTACTGCACCAGGCGGTTGAGGCCGGCGAAGATGTCCGGGTGGGTGATCCGGTCCAGGTCGTCGAGCACCAGCAGCAGCGGCACGTCGACCCGCAGCAGGTCGCAGAGCAGGCTTTCCATGACCGCCACGGCCGGCACCCGCAGCGTATTGTGCAGGTAGGCGGCGGCATCCGCGCCGACGTCCGGCAGGCCGGCGGCCAGGGCCTCGGTGAGCTTGCCGCAGAAGCGCCCGGGGTCGTCGTCGGAGCCCTCCAGGGAAAGCCATACCACCTTCTGCCCCTGCGCTTCGCGGCGCTCGGCGAGCAGGGCCAGCGCGGCGCTCTTGCCGAACCCGGCGGGGGCGCTGAAGAGCAGGACGCGATGCTGGGTGGAACGCTCCAGGGCAGCCTGGAGCTGGGGGCGGTACTGGTATTCGGCAGGCACCCCGGAGGATGTCGATCTGGTACGCAGAAGGCTGCCGGCTGCGGTTTTTAGCACTACGTCCACGGCCTCTATCCCTGTTTCATTATCGTTGTGGTACGGAGCATGGCTTCCGCGGGATAATCCAATTCTTATCAGAATGCTTACCTTGCGTAAACCGAAGAGAAGGGCTCTAGCATCGACTCTTCGGGCGTGCGCAGGAATGGCTCTCAGCCTAGCCCAGGGTTCCTGTTCCTACCTATGTCCCGCTACTTCGTACACCCGCTCCCCTACCGGGAAGACCCGACGGCGCGCTTCGCCCGTATCGCCGGCGCGCCCGGCGCCGTGCTCCTGGACGCCGGCAGGCCTGGCGCCGACCGTGGACGCTATGACCTTATGAGCGCCTGGCCATTGGCAGAACTGGCGCCAAGTGCCGACGAATCGGCCAAGGCGTTCTTCGCCCGCCTGCGCACGGCGCTGCAGAGCCTCGGACAGGCCGAAGCGGCGGAAGTGCCGGACCTGCCATTCGTCGGCGGGCTGATCGGCTACCTGGGCTACGACCTGGGACGGCGCATCGAACGCCTGCCGCAGCACAGCCGGGACGACATCGGCCTGCCCGACGCACGGGTCGGCCTGTACGCCTGGGCGCTGGTCACCGACCACCAGCTCGGCAGCAGCCAGCTGGTGTTCCACCCGCGCCTGGAAGCCGCCGAGCGCCAGCGCCTGCTGGCGCTGTTCGAGGCCGACGAGGCGCCGGCGCCGCTGCCGCCCTTCCGCCTGCACGCCGGCTTCCGCCCGGACCTGAGCCGCGAGCAGTACCGCCAGGCCCTGGAGCGGGTGCAAAGCTACATCCTCGCCGGCGACTGCTACCAGGTGAACTACACCCAGCGCTTCCGCGCGCCCTGCAGCGGCGCGCCCTGGCAGGCCTACCTGGCCCTGCGCGCGGCCTGCCCGACGCCCTTCGCCGGCTACCTGGGCCTGGGCGAGGGCGCCATCCTCAGCCTGTCGCCCGAGCGCTTCATCCGCATGCACCGGCGCCAGGTGGAGACGCGCCCGATCAAGGGCACCCGCCCGCGCGGCCGCACGCCCGCGGAAGACGCGGCCAACGCCGGGGAACTGCTGGCCAGCCCCAAGGACCGCGCCGAGAACCTGATGATCGTCGACCTGCTGCGCAACGACCTGGGGCGCAGCTGCACGCCCGGCACGGTGCGGGTGCCGGAGCTGTTCGCGCTGGAGAGCTACCCCAACGTGCACCACCTGGTCAGCAGCGTGACCGGCGAGCTGGCCGCCGGCAAGGACGCCCTCGACCTGCTGCTGGGCAGCTTCCCCGGCGGCTCCATCACCGGCGCGCCCAAGGTCCGCGCCATGCAGATCATCGACGAGCTGGAGCCCAGCCGCCGCGGCATCTATTGCGGCAGCCTGTTCTACCTGGACGTGCGCGGCGAACTGGACAGCTCCATCACCATCCGCACCCTGCTGGTGAAGGACGGCCAGGTCAGTTGCTGGGGCGGCGGCGGCATCGTCGCCGATTCGGACTGGGAGGCGGAGTACGCCGAGTCGCTGACCAAGGTGGACGTGCTGCTGCGCACCCTGGAACGCCTCGGCGACCGAGCGCCGGGCGGCGCGCCCTAGGCCGCCGCCCGCCTCGGCAGGGCCACCCGCACCCGCAGCCCGCCCAGCTCGCTGCCCTCCAGCGCCAGGCTGCCGCCGCAAGCCTCGGCGATGTCGCGGGCGATGCCCAGGCCCAGGCCGTGGCCGGCCACCTGCTCGTCCAGGCGGGTGCCGCGTTCGAGCACGCTGTCGCGCAGTTCCTCGGCGATGCCCGGGCCGTCGTCGTCCACCAGCAGGCGGTAGCCGTCCTCGCGCTTCTCCACCTGCAGGCGTACCTCGCCGGCCGCCCACTTGCAGGCGTTGTCCAGCAGGTTGCCGAGCAGTTCCAGCAGGTCCTCGCGGTCGAACGGCAGGCGCAGGCCGGGCTCCGCCGCGCAGGTGATGCGCAGGTGCTGGCCGTGGATCAGCTGGAGCATCTCGCGCAGGCTGGGCAGCTCGGCGTCGCAGTCGAAGTGCGCGCCGGGCAGCGCCTCGCCCACCAGGCGCGCGCGGCCCAGCTCGCGGGCCAGGCGCTGGTCGATCTGCTCCAGCTGCTCCTGCAGCACCCGCTTCAGCTCCGGGTGCTGCTGCAGCTCCTCGCGCTCGGCCAGGCTGATCAGCACCGCCAGCGGCGTCTTCAGCGCATGGCCGAGGTTGCCCAGGGCGTTGCGCGAGCGGCGCAGGGTTTCCTCGGTGTGCTGCAGCAGGTGGTTGACCTGCTCCACCAGCGGCTCCAGCTCCTGCGGCACCTGGGTGTCCAGTTGGCTGCGCTGGCCGTCCTGCAGCTGGGCGATCTGCTGGCGCACCCGCTCCAGCGGGCGCAGCGCGCGGCGCACCGTCAGGCGCTGGAAGAACAGGATCAGCAGCAGCGCCAGCACCCCGGCGCCCAGGCCGATGTTGCGCAGGCGGTTGAAGCTCTTGAGGATCGGCGTGTAGTCCTGCGCCACGCTGATCCGCAGGTTGCGGCCGTAGCGCTTGTAGTCGCCGCGGAAGACCAGCAGGCGCTGGCCTTCCGGGCCCTTGGCCAGGCCTTCGCGCAGGCCCGGTTGGGCCGGCACCTTCAGCTCGTGGTCCCACAGCGAGCGGGAGCGCCAGTCGGTCTGCTCGAAGTGGATCTGGAAGTAGCGCCCGGAGAACAGCCGCTCGTAGGCGCCGTCGACGCGCTGCGGGTCCAGTTGCAGCCCGGCCGGGCCGCGGATGATCGCCACCAGCAGGCTTTCCGCCTCGTCCTGCAGGCCGCTGGCGAGGTAGCGGCGCAGGCCCTGGTCGAACAGCCAGAGCCCGGCCTGGGCCAGCGCCAGGCCGATCACCAGCAGCACAGCGGCGAGGCCGAAGCCCAGGCGCCGCTGGATCGAGATCAAGCCGCGCCCCCGGCGCTGCCGGCGAAGCGGTAGCCCTGGCCGCGGCGGGTTTCGATGATCTCGCGGCCGAGCTTGCGGCGCAGGTGGTTGATGTGCACCTCGATGACGTTGGAGTCGCGCTCGGTCTCGCCGTCGTAGAGGTGCTCGGCCAGGTGCGACTTGGACAGCAGCTGGCCCGGGTGCAGCATGAAGTAGCGCAGCAGGCGGAACTCGGCGGAAGTCAGGTCGACCTCCCGGTCGCCCTGCAGCACGCATTGGCGCGCCTCGTCCAGGCGCAGGCCGCCGGCCTCCAGCTGGGCCTGGTTGGCCACGCCGTGGGCGCGGCGCAGCAGGGCCTGGATGCGCAGGAAGAGTTCCTCGGGGTGGAAGGGCTTGGTCAGGTAGTCGTCGGCGCCGGCCTTCAGCCCGTCGATGCGCTCGGCCCAGGAACCGCGCGCGGTGAGGATCAGCACCGGGGTGGCCAGGCCCAGGCCGCGCCATTCGCGCAGCACGTCCAGGCCGGGGCGGCCCGGCAGGCCGAGGTCGAGGATGATCAGGTCGTAGGGCTCGCTGGCCCCCTGCACCGCGGCGTCGCGGCCGTCGGCCAGCCAGTCCACGGCGTAGCCCTGGCGGGTCAGGCCGGCCAGCAGTTCGTCGGCGAGGGGGACGTGGTCCTCCACCAGCAGCAGACGCATCAGTCGTCTTCCTTATCCTTGAGGATGCGCCCGTCACGGGCATCCAGTTCCAGTTCGCGGACCACGCCACCGGGGGTGAGCAGTTCTATCTCGTAGATGTAGGTGTCGTGCTCCTTCTCAAGCTCCGCCTCGAGCAGGCGCGAGCCGGGGTAGCGCTGCAGCGCCGCCGGCAGTATCGACTCGAAGGGGCGGATCACCCCTTCGCGGGTCAGGCGCAGGGCCTCGTCCTGGCTGAGGTCGTGGGCCAGCGCCGGCCCGGCGACGCACAGAGCGGCGAGCAGGGCGTAACGCAGAGGATAGGTCATCAGTGATCCTGGCGGTCCTTGAGCACTTCGCCGCTCACCGCGTCCAGTTCGACGTCCCATTTCACCCCCTGGGCGTCCTTGACGTCGACCTTGTACAGGTAGCGGCCGTGTTCCAGTTCAAGCTCGCTATCGTACACGGTTCCGCCGGGGTGCTTGCCCAGCGCGGCCTGGTTGAGGCGCTGGAAGTCCTGGATGGTGCCGGCGTCGCGCAGGCGCAGGGCCTCGTCGGGGCCGATGTCGTGGGCCAGCGCCAGGCTGGAGGCGCCGAGCAGGCCGGCGGCGGCGATCAGGCGGATAAGGGTTTGCATGGGGAAGACTCCTGCGAATTGCCAATGAGCGCAGGCTATCGAAGGGCCATTAACCCAAGCTGAATGAGGCGGGGCGGATCATTCACCGGCTGAAGGATGCTGCCTAGGAAAATACAACGCTTATAATCGCCGCCTCGCCGGAGAGAGCCCCCATGACCGCCATCCACATCAAGTCCCCCGCCCTCGTCCTCAAGGCCGGTGCCCGCGCCCTGCGGCGCATCCGCGAACGCGGCCTGGCGCCCGCCGACGTCGGCATCCTCCCCGGCGCCGCCGGCGGGCCGAAGGCGCTGGGCATCCAGGGGCTGGACCTGGCGCTGTTCGGCGAATGGCTGCCGCGCGCGCCGCGCGAGCGCTCGCTGATCGGCGCCTCGATCGGCTCCTGGCGCTTCGCCAGCGCCTGCCTGCCGGACGCCGCCGCCGGCATCCGCCGCCTGGGTGAGCTGTACACGCAGCAGCGCTTCTCGCGCAACGCGGACATCGCCGAAGTCTCGGCCAGCTGCACGCGGATGCTCGACGACCTGCTCGCCGGGCAGGACGCCAGCGTGCTGGCCAACCCGCACTACCGCCTCAACGTGGTGGTGGTGAAGAGCCACGGGCGCCTGGCCGACGACGGCAAGCGCACCCTCGGCCTGGGCCTGGGCGCGGTGATCCGCGACAACCTGCTCGGCCGCCGCCACCTGCACCGCCACTTCGAACGGGTGATCCTCCACGACGCGCGCCTGGCCCCACCGCTGGCGCCGCTGCAGGACTTCCCCTCGCGCTGCCTGCCGCTGGGCCTGGGCAACCTGCGCCATGCCCTGCTCGCCTCCGGCTCCATCCCCATGGTCATGCAGGGCGTGCGCGACATCCCCGGCGCGGGCCGGGGCACCTACCGCGACGGCGGCCTGCTCGACTACCACCTCGACCTCCCCTACGCGACCGACGGCGTGGTGCTCTACCCGCACTTCACCGACAAGGTCATCCCCGGCTGGTTCGACAAGGGCCTACCCTGGCGCCGCGGCGACGCCACCCGCCTGCAGGATGTGCTGCTGCTCGCCCCGTCCCGCGAGTACCTGGCCCGCCTGCCCCACGACAAGCTGCCGGACCGCAAGGACTTCAAGCGCTACCTGGGCGACGACGCCGGCCGCGAGCGCTACTGGAACAAGGCGATGGACGAAAGCCGGCGGCTGGGCGACGAATTCCTCGAACTGGCCGACGGCGGCCGCCTGGGAGAAAGGCTGGTCCCCCTGTAGGGCGCATAACGCCTACGGCGTTATCCACCATTTGGCCTTGGCCATACGCCGGGCAAGGAGCCGCCGTCAGGTTCAGCCATGGAGTGGCTGGCAAGGAAGGTGTAGCGGCGGATAACCGCGAACGGTTATTCGCCCTACGTCCATGGTGGGCTTGGCGTAGGGCGAATAACGCGAAGCGTTATCCGCCGTTTGACCGCGGCCCCATCCCGCTCGCTGCCGAGCACGGAGCCGCTGTCCAAGCCGCGCCGGGCTCAACAGGGAAGCACGTACGTAGGAGCAACTGTCTTCTGGGCTCCCTCGTTCGCGGGGGTGACTGGATCAAAATTCGCGTCTCCCATGTCGCCCCATTGTAGGAGCGGGCCCTGCCCGCGATTCGCGCGCAGGGCGCGCTCCTACAGGGGAATGGCATGGCTCGGGCAGCGTAGGAGCGGACTCCGTCCGCGATGGACCGCGCCCACACCCCACAGGATGACTCCCCTACCCCGGCTGCCCGTCGATCCGAGCCTTCCACAGCATCGGCCCGTAGTACCCGGCGAAGATCAGGAACGCCAGCGACCAGCACAGCGCCGCCAGCTGCAGGCCGCCCAGCGGCAGCCACCACACCACCACCACCCGCGCCAGCACGCCCAGGTTGAGCAGGGCGAAGCCCCAGGCCATCGCCTTCGGCGGCTGCAGCGCGCGGCCGGTGTGGCCAAGGCTGACGCGGGCGATCATCGCCAGGATCAGCCCGCCGACGCCGCCCACGGTCAGCGCGTGCAGCGGCAGGCTGGACGGCAGCGCCGCGCCGGCCGCGGACGCCGCCAGGCCGAACAGCGCCAGGGTCATCCAGGCATACGCCAGGTGCAACGACCACAGTAGCGGCACGTTCCACAGGTCGCGGTCGTACCAGCGCCACAGGCGCACCAGGTGGCCCAGGCCGAGCAGGCCGAACAGCACCGCCAGCACCGGCCCCGGTTGCAGGGCCGGGCCAGTGGCGCTGAGCACCGCCAGCAGCGCGCCGCCCAGCAGCAGCGCCCAGTCCAGCCACGGCCAGGCCGGCACCTGGGCGGTACGCCCCAGGCCGCGCTGGGTGAAGAAGGGAATCACCCGCCCGCCGATCAGGCTCATCAGCGCCACCACCAGCCACAGCGCCGCCAGGACGCCGCCGCGCTGCCAGGCCTCATTGCCCAGCGCCTGGCCGGCCATGACCTGGGCATCGGCCAGGGTCAGCAGGACCAGCACCATCAGCACCGGGTAATTGCGCGTCTGCCGCACCTGGTAGAGGCTGCGGCCGACGAACCAGGCCAGCGCCGGCGGGAAGGCCAGCTCCAGCACGGCCGCCAGCCACCAGGGCGCGCCCAGCAGCCAGGCCAGCCGCGCCGCCAGCCAGAGCAGCGCCAGGTTGCGCAGCGGCGCGCCGCTAAGGCCCGGGCGGCCGGTCCAGGTCTGCACCGCGGTGAGCAGGAAGCCGGCGATGATCGCCAGGGCGAAGCCGAACACCATCTCGTGGCGGTGCCAGCCCAGCCAGCCGCCCAGCGGCTGCCACCCGGGCAGCCAGCCGGCCAGCGCGGCGAGCCAGAGGAAGATGGCGAGCGCCGCGAACAGCGCCCCGCCGAGGAAGAAAGGACGGAAACCCAGCCGCCACAGCGGCGGGATCGCCAAAAGAACCTTGCGATCAACCAACAGCACAACAGACCTCCCAGCCCGGTTGGCGCATCTGCCGCTGGGCGATCAGGCGCAGCACGTAGCCCAGCTTGATGGCGGTCGGCCCGAGGACGGTCAGGGCGTGGGCGGCCACCAGTTGCGGCAGGTTGAGGAAGGCGTCGATGAAATAGGCGCCGAAGATGCCCCCCAGCAGCATAGCGGCACCTGCGCTGAGCAGGGCGTTGGAATGGCCGAGATTGCGTTGCGGACAGGAGAAGAAGCCTTTCATCACACACCTCCGGTAGTACAGGGTGGCCGGCCCGCGGGGGCCGGCCGGTCTTGCGTCAGGCCTCCAGCGCGCTGGCGGGGCCGAAGAACTCGTAGTGGCACTGCTTTTCGGGCACGCCCAGCGCGCGCAGGTGGCGCTTCACCTGGGCCATGAACGGCTTGGGCCCGAGGAAGTAGGCGTCCAGGTCGCGCTGCGCCGGCAGCCAGTTGCTCAGCAGCTGCTGGCTGATGAAGCCCTCGGCATCGGCCTGGTCCTGCTCGCGCGGCTCGCTGTAGCAGAAGAAGTGCAGCAGCGTCGGGTGCTTGCGCGCCTGGTTCTCGATGAACTCGCGGAAAGCGTGCACGCCGCCGTGGCGCGCGCAGTGGATGAAGTGCACCACGCGGCCGGCGTCCAGCGCCTGCTGCAGCATGGCCAGCGACGGGGTGATGCCGACGCCCGCGGTGATCAGCGCCAGCGGCTTGTCGCTGTCGCCCAGGACGAAGTCCCCGGCCGGCGGGAACAGGTCGATCTCGTCGCCCTCCTGGACCTGGTCGTGCAGGTAGCTGGAAACCCTGCCCTCGGGCTCGCGCTTGACGCTGATGCGGTACTCGCGGCCGTTGGCCGGGGCCGACAGCGAATAGTTGCGGCGCACTTCCTCGCCATCCAGCTCCAGGCGCAGGCCGATGTACTGGCCCGGTTCGAAGTCCAGCAGCGCGCCGCCGTCCACCGGTTGCAGGTAGAAGGAGACGATCTCCTCGCTCTCGGCCACCTTGCGCGCCACGCGGAAGCGCCGCGCACCGCGCCAGCCACCCTCTTCGGCGGCATTGCGGGCGTACACCGACTCCTCGGCGCCGATCAGGATGTCGGCCAGTTGCTGGTAGGCCGCGGCCCAGGCGGCGATCACCTCGTCGGTGGCGATTTCCTCGCCGAGCACCTCGCGGATGGCGCGCAGCAGGCAGGAGCCGACGATGGGATAATGTTCCGGGAGAATCTGCAGCGACACGTGCTTGTTGACGATCTGCCCCACCAGCGGGCCGAGGCGCTCGAGTTCGTCGATGTGACGGGCGTACATCAGCACGCCGTTGGCCAGGGCCCGTTGCTGGTCGCCGGACGCCTGGTGGGCCTGGTTGAAGAGCGGGCGCACCTGCGGGTACTCGGTCAGCATCAGCTGGTAGAAGTGCCGGGTCAGGGCTTCGCCACCGGTTTCCAGCAGCGGGACGGTCGCCTTGATCAGGGTGCGGTGTTCGTTGGACAGCATGCGGATCTCCTTGGAACGCAAGACAGGGTGGGATCTGCCTGGGATACTTCAGGAAGCATGCCAAGGTCGCAGCCCGGTATTTCCGGGACTTTCGCCACGGCAGAAGTCATAATGACCAGCATTCACTCGAGTCATATGGACTGCCTAGAGGTCAAAATGACCAGAAACCCCTTGCTTGCCACCCTGCTCCCCCTGGTCGACGACCTGTCCCGCGAGTTGCCCGACGAGGAACGTTACCGCCGCCTGCTGGAAGCCCTGCGCGAACTGCTGCCCTGCGATGCCAGCGCCCTGCTGCGCCTGGAAGGCGAGCAACTGGTGCCGCTGGCGGTGGACGGCCTGAGCCCGGACACCCTCGGCCGCCGCTTCAAGATCACCGAACACCCGCGCCTGCGGGCCCTGCTGGAACGCCCGGGGCCCACCCTGTTCGACGCCAACTGCGGCCTGCCCGACCCCTACGACGGCCTGGTGGAAGGCGTGCACCTGGAAGTGCACGACTGCATGGGCTGCCCGCTGTACCTGGACGAGCAGCCCTGGGGCCTGCTGACCCTCGACGCCCTCGAGCCCGGGCGCTTCTCCAGCGGCGACCTGGACAACCTGCAGGCCTTCGCCAGCCTGGCGGCGGCCACGGTGAAGGCCAGCCAGCGCATGCTCGACCTGGCCCTGCGCGCCGAGCACGAGCAGCAGCGCGCCGACGCCTACCAGCGCGCCGCCGGCGAAGCCCCGCGCGAGCTGGTCGGGCAGAGCCCGGCGCACCGCCAACTGGTGGACGAGATCAAGCTGGTGGCCGGCAGCGACCTCAGCGTGCTGGTCACCGGCGAGACCGGCGTGGGCAAGGAACTGGTGGCCCAGGCCATCCACCAGCGCTCGCTGCGCCACACCCAGCCGCTGGTCAGCCTGAACTGCGCGGCGCTGCCGGAAACCCTGGTGGAGAGCGAACTCTTCGGCCACGTGCGCGGGGCCTTCTCCGGCGCCGTGGGCGAGCGCCGCGGCAAATTCGAGCTGGCCGACGGCGGCACCCTGTTCCTCGACGAAGTGGGCGAGCTGCCCCTGGCGATCCAGGCCAAGCTGCTGCGCGTGCTGCAGAGCGGCCAGCTGCAGCGCCTGGGCTCGGACCGCGAGCACCGGGTGGACGTGCGCCTGATCGCCGCCACCAACCGCGACCTGGCCGCGGAAGTGCGCGCCGGGCGCTTCCGCGCCGACCTCTACCACCGAATGAGCGTCTACCCGTTGCACGTTCCGCCGCTGCGCGAGCGCGGCAACGACATCCTGCTGCTGGCCGGCTACTTCCTCGAGCAGAACCGCCCGCGCCTGGGCCTGCGCAGCCTGCGCCTGAGCGCCGAGGCCCAGGCCGCCCTGCTCGGCTACCCCTGGCCGGGCAACGTGCGCGAACTGGAACACCTGATCGGCCGCGCCTCGCTCAAGGCCCTGGCCGCAAGCCCCGAGCGCCCGCGCATCCTCACCCTGGAGCTCGACGACCTCGGCCTCGACCAGGGCCTGCCGCTCCCCGAGGCCGGCAAGGCCACGCCCAGCCGCGAACTGCCGAAACCCGGCGTCGAACTGCGCACCGCCCTGGACGACTTCCAGCGCCAGCTGATCGCCGCCAGCCTGCAGCGCCACGCCGGCAACTGGGCGGCGGTGGCCCGCGAACTGGGGGTGGACCGGGCCAACCTGAACCGCCTGGCGCGGCGGCTGGATCTCAAGTGAGGGGATGGGTCGGATAACAGGCGGCCCTCCGGCCGCTACCCCAAACGTTCATCGAAAAATATCGTCATATATCAGGCGGAGTGCCAGCATTCCTACCGTCTTCGGATAGGTGCTAGAAAGCATGGCTTGTCGATGGAGAACGCCTGGCATGGAGCACGAGTCCCCTTCCCCCTCACCGGTTCGCATCATCATCATCGGCCTGATCGGCATCGCCTTCCTGATTGCTGCCGCATCGACGGCAATGAAGACAATCGACTTTCTGGAAAGCGCTGAAGTGACGCCCGGAGTGGTCAGCCGGTTGACTGCCGGCGGTTCTCATCCGGAAATCCGCTTTACCACCCTGTCAGGCCAGCAATATGAGTTCCCGCAAGGGGGATTCATCTTTGGCTATGAGAAAGGAATGGCGGTGGACGTCTATTACCTCCCCGAAGATCCGGGCAGGACAGCGGTGATCAAGGACCCCGGCGCAATCTGGGTTATACCGGCAACTTTCGGAGTGTTCTCCATCTTCGCCCTGACACATGCAGTACTGGGGATTCGACGGCGCAGAAAGGAATGTGGCAAATGAGCGCTCTTCAACTGAGCCTGCGCAAAAGCTGGTGGAACTACAGCACTTCCGCAACAGGCGGCGCAACGATCGGGTTCATGGCTGGCTCAGGGGGAGCCATCACGCTGATTTCCCCTTACCAAGTTTTTCATACCTATAGTTTTGCCGGCGCAGGACTCGGCTTTGGGGCGATGGGACGACTCCCCCGATTCGGCAAGGTCAATCTGAACATCCGGAGCCGCAGCGTAGGCGGCGCGGGTGCCGCAGAATCATTTCCAAGCTACGGCTCAGTATTCGCTTCCGGCAACATCGTCAAACGCGACCTGTCGCCTGCCGACTTCCGCGGCCCTTGCCTGTACGTGGAAGCTGGGGTCGGGCTCGCCGCAGGCATTTCCGGCAATGCATTGCTGTTTGGCCTCGATCCTCTACGCTTGGCTGCTCTGCTGCCCATGACCGCAAGTCCCCTCAGTGCAAACCTGGCCATTCAACTCCTCATAGAATCGGCAAACGGCGCAATACTGATGATCGGCACTAATGTCGGCGCACAATTTGGAGGAGGAGCTGCCGCCTATATCGGCGGAATCTTCTGACGTTTCCTTACTGATCGATCATTGCAGTTCCAGCTAAACTCCATCAGCGTCGACAGATTCGCGAACCGCACTATCACACTCACAAACCTCCTGCCATCTGCACGGATACCAGCGAGGCCCGCCCCGGCTATCTTCAAGGCCACTGCGCGAACAGCGGCCAACCAGAAGGAAAAGCCCATGCGCCACCTGCTCGTCGCCCTGCTCGGCCTCGCCCTGGCCGGCTGCATCTCGCCCAACCAGGGCCGGCCGCTGCATTTCGACGAGTTCCCCAGTGCCGAGTACCAGGCGCTGCCGGTCCACGGCAATGGCAGGATCGATGGCCGCGCCTTCCTCCGCACCCGCGCCGGCACCGTTAAGCCGGCGGCCGGCAAGGACGTGGCGCTGATCCCGGCGACGCGCTACATGGCGCCGCTGTACAAGGCCTACCAGGAGCGGCGGCCGCTAGGCGAACCCGATGCCCGGGCAAAAATTTACACCCGCACGGTGCGCGCCGATGCCGAGGGTCGCTTCAGCTTCGGCCAGGTGCCGGCGGGGCGCTATTACCTGAGCTGCGAGGTGACCTGGGAAACCACCGGCGCCACTGGCCCGACCACGGTGGGCGCGACCGTCATGGCGCCGCTGACCCTGCGCGAGGGCGAGGAAGTCCAGGTCGAGCTGACGCGCTGACCAGCCGGCGGGGGTATGCCCGGCCGCTCGGCAAAGTGGGTACAATAGGCGGTTGCAATTGCCCACTGATGATCTGAAGGCCACCTCTTGGAACTGTTCAAGGAATTCACTTTCGAGTCCGCCCACCGCCTGCCCCATGTCCCGGAGGGCCACAAGTGCGGCCGCCTGCACGGCCATTCGTTCCGCGTGGCGCTGTACATCGAGGGCGAGGTCGACCCGTATACCGGCTGGATCCGCGACTTCTCCGAGATCAAGCAGATCTTCAAGCCGATCTACGAGCAGCTCGACCACAACTACCTGAACGACATCCCCGGCCTGGAGAACCCCACCAGCGAGAACCTCTCGCGCTGGATCTGGCAGCAGGTCAAGCCGCTGTTGCCGGAGCTGTCGCGGGTGCGGGTGCATGAGACCTGCACCAGTGGGTGTGAGTATCGCGGGGACTGAGGTCGCGCGACGCGCTGTAGGAGCGAGCTTGCTCGAGAACCTTGGCCCCCGCACCTCCCTTAACCTTGTCATTCCCGCGAACGCGGTAACCCAGTGGCTTGGGGGCTTGGTGTAGCGCGCCGCTCCGAGTGCGCTGAGATCTCTCGTTTCGCCCCCTCGGGCGAGTCACTTCTTTCAAACGTCGGGAAGCCGAACCTCAAAGAAGTAACCAAGAAGGCTTGCCCCGACATACGGGCCCGATGGAGCCGGGCTACCCTCCCGAATTCCCCCGCCACGGAGGCCCGCCCCGACAGCACGTCCCTGTGCTGATCGGGGCTCTCGCGACATCCATGTCGCATGACCTCCTGAGCGCCGGTTTCGCTCGGCCTTCTGAAGGGGCGTTCCGGTGCGCTCGGATATTTCTCTGGAAGTCCCAAACGCCAGAGCAAAAGCGCTTTTGCTTTTCGTAGGATCGAGGGGGACGCCTAGTTCTTGCTCGCGAACCCTGGGCCCACGTTCGCGACAACCCGTAGGGCGCATAACGCCTACGGCGTTATCCGCCGTTTGCGTCGAACCTCGGTGCATTGGTCAACGGCGGATAACCGCGAACGGTTATTCGCCCTACGAGTTTGCCGGCTGACTCTGCGTTATCCGACAGCTCGGGACAGCCCCCTCTCCCTTCAGGGAGAGGGTTGGGGAGAGGGGGACGGACTTCGCTCTGGCACTTCTGCCAAACCCTGACTCCGTTCCCCCTCCCTAACCCTCCCCCGCAAGCGGGAGAGGGGACCGTTCGGCGTGATGCGAAACCGCGAAGCTCCCGGGTTCCCACGTAGGGATTCACCGGCCATGCCGGACGCCCCGGAGGCACGGATGGCGGCGGATAACCGCGAACGGTTATTCGCCCTACGTGCACGTCCACGAAAAAGCCCCGCACTCAGGCGGGGCTTTCTTTCATGGGGCAAGCCTCAGCGCGCCGCGGTGCGGCCGCCCTTCTTCTTGCCGCCGAGCAGGTGCGAGAACACCGCGTGCAGGTCGCCCGAGGCGCTGTCGCCTTCCAGGTTCAGCTTGTCGTCGATGTGCGCCATGTGGTGCATCATCAGGGTCACGGCCTTTTCCTTCTCGCCTTTCTCGATAGCGTCGAGGATTTCGTTGTGCTCGTCGAACGAGCAGTGCGAGCGGCCGCCCGCCTCGTACTGGGCGATGATCAGCGAGGTCTGCGACACCAGGCTGCGCTGGAAACTGACCAGCGGGGCGTTCCTGGCCATCTCCGCCAGCTTGAGGTGGAATTCGCCGGACAGGCGGATGCCCGCGCCGCGGTCGCCACGGGCGAAGCTGGCCTGTTCCTGCACCACCATCTCGCGCAGCTCGGCGAGCAGCTCGGCGCTGGCGTTGTCCACCGCCAGCTCGGTGATGGCGCGCTCGACGGTGCGCCGGGCGAAGAGGATCTGCCGGGCCTCGTCGATGCTCGGGCTGGCCACCACCGCGCCGCGGTTGGGGCGCAGCAGCACCACCTGCTCGTGGGCCAGGCGCGACAGGGCGCGGCGGATGATGGTGCGGCTGACGCCGAAGATCTCGCCCAGCGCCTCCTCGCTCAGCTTGGTGCCGGGCGCCAGGCGCTGTTCGAGGATGGCGTCGAAGATGTGCGCATAGACGATCTCGTCCTGCGTGCCGGTGCGGCTCTTGCCATTGCGCGCCGGCTTCTTGATCTGTTGCAGCGGGTCGGTCATGGATCCTCAACCTTGTTGGGCGGACCGGCGGCCTGGGCAATCCGCTGCCAGGTACGCGGGCGCGACGAAATGATGGGCACCAGTGTACACAAAATGCCCAGCGCCGCGCACCCGGCGCATCCCCCCTGCCCTGCGGCATTCGGCCGTATCCGCTGTACAAATTCTGCGCAATGTCGGGACGAATTTTCCGATGAATTGTTTGGAAGAGGCCGAGCGATAGGTACGAAACATTATTTGATTTTTTTGTATACAACCTCATAATCGCCGGCGTGACTTCCTGACTCGCAAGTCAAGAACACACCCTCACAGCCTTCCGCCGAGCCAGGGACGCAGGTGAACCAGCCGACGGCAAGGACCAACAACAAGAGCGTTGAGGAGTACCCGCTGTGGAAAGCACCAAACAAGAACAACAAACCGCTGTCGCCTCCAGCCCACCCGCCACCGGCCTGCTCGAACGCCTGTTCAAGCTCAGCCAGCACGGCACCACGGTGAAGACGGAACTGGCCGCCGGCCTGACCACCTTCATCACCATGGCCTACATCATTTTCGTCAACCCCAACATCATGGCCGACGCCGGCGTCGACCACGGCGCGGCCTTCGTCGCCACCTGCCTGGCCGCCGCGCTGGGCTGCTTCCTCATGGGGCTGTACGCCAACTGGCCGGTGGGCCTGGCGCCGGGCATGGGCCTCAACGCCTTCTTCACCTACACCGTGGTCAAGACCATGGGCTACAGCTGGGAAATCGCCCTGGGCGCGGTGTTCATCTCCGGCGTGCTGTTCATGGTGCTGACCTTCTCGCGTATCCGCGAATGGCTGCTCAACAGCATCCCGCCGAGCCTGCGCTTCGCCATGGGCGCGGGGGTCGGGCTGTTCCTCGGGCTGATCGGCCTGAAGACCGCCGGCATCGTGGTCGCCAGCCCCGCCACCCTGGTGCACCTGGGCGACCTGACCAAGCCCGGCCCGCTGCTGGCGGCGATCTGCTTCCTGATGATCGCCGTGCTGGAGTACCGCCGGGTGTTCGGCGGCATCCTCATCAGCATCCTCACCGTCACCGTGGCCGGCATCGCCCTGGGCCTGGTGCAGTTCGGCGGGGTGTTCTCCATGCCGCCGAGCCTGGCGCCGACCTTCCTGGCCATGGACATCGCCGGTGCCTTCAACGTGACCATGATCAGCGTGATCCTGGCCTTCCTCTTCGTGCACATGTTCGACACCGCCGGCACCCTGATGGGCGTGGCCCAGCGCGCCCACCTGGTGCGCGAGGACGGCCGCATCGAGAACCTGTCCAAGGCGATGAAGGCCGACAGCGCCTCCAGCGTGGTCGGCGCCGTGCTCGGCGTGCCGCCGGTGACCAGCTACGTGGAAAGCGCCGCGGGCGTGGCCGCCGGCGGCCGCACCGGGCTGACCGCGGTGACCGTCGGCGCGCTCTTCGTCGCCGCCATGTTCTTCGCCCCGCTGGCCGGCATGATCCCCGCCTACGCCACCGCCGGCGCGCTGATCTACGTGGCCATGCTGATGATGGGCGGCCTGGCCCACATCGACTGGCAGGAGCACACCGAGACCATCCCGGCCATCGTCACCGTGATCATGATGCCGCTGACCTTCTCGGTGGCGGACGGCATCGCCATGGGCTTCGTGACCTACGTGGCGATGAAGGTCTTCACCGGCCGCCACAAGGACGTGACCGTCAGCCTGTATGCACTCTGTGCGATATTTGTAGCCAAATTCATCTTCCTGTAATCTGGACGAGCCCCGCCACGGCCCCGGCGCACACACGCCGGGGCCTTTGCATTCGAGAGTCCGCGATGAACCTGGAAACCTGGCTGCTCTACAGCAGCGCCGCCCTGATCGTGATCCTGATTCCCGGCCCGCTGTCGCTGCTGATGGTCAGCAACAGCCTCAACTATGGCCTGCGCCGTTCGCTGCCGGCCTTCCTCGGCGGGGTCAGCGCCTCCATCTGCCTGCTCAGCGCCTCGGCCCTGGGCCTGGGCGCGCTGCTGCTGGCCTCGGAGAAGCTGTTCAGCGTGCTCAAGGTGCTGGGCGCGCTCTACCTGTTCTACCTGGCCTGGCAGAGCTGGCAGGAATCCCGCATCACCGGCCAGCCGCGCGCCGCCGAGGAACTGCCGGTCAACCCGGGCTTCCGCAGCCTGTACTGGAAGGCCTTCGGCCTGGGCGCCAGCAACCCGAAGGACATCCTGTTCTTCGCCGCCTTCCTGCCGCAGTTCCTCAGGGCCGACCACCCGCTGTGGCAGCAACTGCTGGTGATGATCCTCACCTGGGCGGCGCTCGACTTCGCCTGCAAGCTGTTCTACGGCCTCGGCGCCCGCGGCGCCGCGCGCTTCCTGCGCTCGGGCAAGGGCCAGGCCTGGTTCAACCGCGGCAGCGCAGCGCTCTTCGCTACCGCTGGCGGGGCCTCGCTGCTCAGCCGCTGAGGCCATAGAACCGTTCGCGCTCAAGCTCGCTCCTACGAAAAGCGCTGGCACCTGGAGCGAGCTTGCTCGCGAACGGTGTTTACCGGCAGCAATGATGTTTAGGGTTAACTCCGCCCCCTCTCCCTGGGAGAGGGGGCTGTCCGGCGCGGACGAGAGGTTCGGCATCAACCTGTAGGAGCGGGCCCTGCCCGCGATTTCGCGCGCAGGGCGCGCTCCTACATGGGAACGCGGTGTGGATGGGGCGGCGTAGGATGGTGGAGCGAAGCGACACCCAGCCTACGAAAACACCCCGGAGTAAGAACACACAGGCAAAAAAGGACCCGCCAGAGGCGGGTCGATGGGACTCCACGAAGAGTCGGGGTGGGAAGCCGGATGGCGGCCTAGCTGCCGCGGTAGGTCGAGTAGCTGTACGGCGAGATCAGCAGCGGCACGTGGTAGTGGTCGCTTTCCGAGGCGATGCCGAAGCGCAGCACCACCTGGTCGAGGAAGGCCGGTTGCGGCAGTTGCAGGCCACGGGCGCGGTAGTAGTCGCCGGCGTTGAACTGCAGCTGGTAGACCCCGGCGCGGAAGTCCTCGCCCTGCAGCAGCGGCTCGTCGCAACGGCCGTCGTCGTTGGTCACGCGGGTGGCGACCAGTTCCAGCTGCTGGCCTTCCACGCGGTAGAGCTCGACCTTGATGCCATGGCCGGGGCAGCCGTGGGCGGAATCCAGTACGTGCGTCGTCAAACGTCCCATGGGCTCTGGGCATCCCCGGCGCGGCCGGCGGACGCCGTCCTCCTTCTCGGTGTGGTGTGGGTTGCGCCCCGTCGGCGCAGGGCGGCGGGGCGGGTTGGATGGAACGAAAATACGCCATCACATAAATATTGTATACAAAAAACTTGCTTCCACGCCCCGAAACGGCGCCACCGCCCCAGCATGCGGCATTCCGATCCGCTGCCGGTACGCTTGAGGCCGGAGGCCACCGAGCTGACCGGTTGGGCAGGTAATTTGCTTGCCCTGCCGACGGATGCGGATGACGACGGATGGCGAAACCGGGGTGCGGGATTGTATTTACATTCGGCCACACAACTTGTATACAATATCTCGCAACATGGTGGCGCACGCCCTACCGCCCCGCGCCGCCCCCAACAAGAAGGAACACTGCAGTGAGCGCTGACTACCCACGCGACCTGATCGGTTACGCCGACAACCCTCCCCACCCGCACTGGCCGGGCGACGCGCGCATCGCGCTGTCCTTCGTGCTCAACTACGAGGAAGGCGGCGAACGCTGCATCCTCCATGGCGACAAGGAATCCGAGGCCTTCCTCTCCGAGATGGTCGCCGCCCAGCCGCTGCAGGGCGCGCGCAACATGAGCATGGAGTCCCTCTACGAATACGGCAGCCGCGCCGGCGTCTGGCGCCTGCTCAAGCTGTTCCGCAAGTACGACCTGCCGCTGACCATCTTCGCCGTGGCCATGGCCGCCCAGCGCCACCCGGACGTGATCAGGGCGATGGTCGCCGCCGGCCACGAGATCTGCAGCCACGGCTACCGCTGGATCGACTACCAGTACATGGACGAGGCCCAGGAGCGCGAGCACCTGCTGGAGGCCATCCGCATCCTCACCGAGCTGACCGGCGAACGCCCGCAGGGCTGGTACACCGGCCGCACCGGCCCGAACACCCGGCGCCTGGTGCGCGAGGAAGGCGGCTTCCTCTACGACTCCGACACCTACGACGACGACCTGCCCTACTGGGACCCGGCCAGCACCGCCGCCAAGCCGCACCTGGTGATCCCCTACACCCTGGACACCAACGACATGCGCTTCACCCAGGTGCAGGGCTTCAACAAGGGCGACGACTTCTTCGAATACCTCAAGGACGCCTTCGACGTGCTCTACGCCGAAGGCACCGAGGGCGCGCCGAAGATGCTCTCCATCGGCATGCACTGCCGCCTGCTGGGCCGCCCGGCGCGCCTGGCCGCGCTGGAGCGCTTCATCCAGTACGTGAAGGGCCACGAGAAAGTCTGGATCGCCCGCCGCGTCGACATCGCCCGCCACTGGCACGAAAAGCACCCGTTCAAGGAGAGCCAGGCATGAGCCGCTTCCAGACCCTGACCCCGGCCAGCCTCGACCGCGCGGCCTTCGTCGCCGCCTTCGCCGACATCTACGAACATTCCCCCTGGGTGGCCGAGAAGGCCTACGACCTGGGCGTGGACGAGAGCCTCAACGACATCGAGGCGCTGCAGCAGCGCATGGCCGACATCCTCCTGTCGGCCAGCCATGAAGCCCAGCTGGCACTGATCAACGCCCACCCGGACCTGGCCGGCAAGGCCGCCGTGCGCGGCGAGCTGACCGCCTCCAGCACCTCCGAGCAGGCCGGCGCCGGCATCCACGAATGCACCGCCGAGGAGTTCGCCCGCTTCAACGAACTCAACGACGCCTACAAGGCCAAGTTCGGCTTCCCCTTCATCAAGGCGGTGAAGGGCAGCAACCGCCACCAGATCCTCGCGGCCTTCGAGGAACGCATCCACAACACGCCGGAGCAGGAGTTCCAGACCGCCCTGGCCGAAATCAACAAGATCGCGATGTTCCGCCTGCAGCAGCTCTGAGCCCGCGGCTGGAAATTCACGTCACCAAGGAGAACAAGATGAGAACCTACAACGCTCCCTTCGAGAAATTCGTCAACCTGGCCGACGAGCGCCTGGGGAGCAAGGTGATCAGCGTCACCGACGAATGGTTCGCCGCTGCCAGCCGCATGCTGCAGCCCACCCCCGCGGTGTGGAAGGAAGGCGTCTTCGACGACAACGGCAAGTGGATGGACGGCTGGGAATCCCGCCGCAAGCGCTTCGAGGGCTACGACCACGCGGTGATCCGCCTGGGCGTGCCGGGCTCGATCAAGGGCGTGGACATCGACACCAGCTTCTTCACCGGCAACTTCCCGCCGTCGGCCTCCATCGACGGCTGCTTCGTGGCCGAGGGCGAGCCGAGCGACGACACCCAGTGGACCGAAGTGCTGTCCTCCGTCGAGCTGCAGGGCAACAGCCACCACTACCACGCAATCGACGACGAGCGCCCCTACACCCACCTGCGCCTGAACATCTACCCGGACGGCGGCGTGGCGCGCCTGCGCGTGTACGGCATCCCGTTCCGCGACTGGGCCAGCCAGAACCCCGACGAACAGGTCGACCTCGCCGCCGCGCTCAACGGCGGCCGTGCCCTGGCCTGCTCCGACGAGCACTTCGGCCGCATGAGCAACATCCTGAACCCCGGCCGCGGCGTGAACATGGGCGACGGCTGGGAAACCGGCCGCCGCCGCACCCCGGGCAACGACTGGGTGATAGTCGCGCTGGGCCACGCCGGCATCGTCGAGAAGATCGTCGTCGACACCCTGCACTTCAAGGGCAACTACCCGGAGAGCTGCAACATCCAGGCGGCCTTCGTGAAGGGCGGCACCGACAGCCAGATCGCCACCCAGAGCCTGTACTGGCGCGAATTGCTGCCGAGCCAGAAGCTGCAGATGCACAACGAGCACACCTTCATCGAGCAGATCAGGGAACTGGGCCCGATCACCCACGTGCGCCTGAACATCTTCCCGGACGGTGGCGTCAGCCGTCTGCGCCTGTTCGGCAAGGTGGCCAGGTAAGCGCAACACCTCCCCCGTCATCCCCGCGAACGCGGGGATCCAGAGACACTGGGCTCCCGCGTTCGCGGGAGTGACGCAAGGAAAAGCGGTCCCCGGCTCGCCCGGGCACAGAACAACGAACACAAGTGACCAGCCATGCGTACCCTGAAGATCGAACCGTTGACCAAGGAAGCCTTCGCCCCGTTCGGTGATGTCATCGAGACCGAGGGCAGCGCCCACTTCATGATCAACAACGGTTCCACCCGCCGTTATCACAAGCTCGCCACGGTCGAGACCGCGCAGCCCGAGGATAAGGCGATCATCAGCATCTTCAGCGCCGAAGCACTGGAGATGCCGTTGCGCATCCGCATGCTGGAGCGTCATCCGCTGGGCAGCCAGGCCTTCATCCCGCTGCTCGGCAACCCCTTTCTGGTCGTGGTCGCGCCACTTGGCGACGTACCTGTACCGGGCCTGGTCCGTGCCTTCCTGACCAACGGAAGGCAGGGCATCAATTACCACCGCGGCGTCTGGCACCACCCGGTGCTGACGATCGAAAAGCGGGATGACTTCCTGGTGGTCGATCGCAGCGGTTCCGGCAACAACTGCGACGAGCATTTCTTCACCGAGGACGAGCAACTGCTCCTCGACCCCCAACTAAACTAATAAGAGAGGCCCGTCCGCCGCGACGCCGGTGGCCGGGCAAGAGGTAATGACTGTGGAAGCACATCTCATCGAATGGGCGAACCTGCTGGTTCGCTGGATTCACATGATCGTCGGCATCGCCTGGATCGGTGCCTCGTTCTACTTCGTCTGGCTGGAGAACAACCTCAACCGCGTCAACCCGCGCGAAGGGCTCTCCGGTGACCTCTGGGCGATCCACGGTGGCGGCATCTACCACCTGGAGAAATACAAGCTGGCGCCGCCGAAGATGCCGGACAACCTCCACTGGTTCAAATGGGAGGCCTACTCCACCTGGCTCTCGGGCGTATGCCTGCTGACCATCGTCTTCTACCTGAACCCGAGCCTGTACCTGGTGGCCCCGGGCAGCGACCTGGCGCCCGCCGCGGCCGTGGCCATCGGCATCGGCTCGCTGATCGCCGGCTGGTTCATCTACTCCACCCTGTGCGACTCGCCGCTGGGCAAGACCCCCGCCCTGCTCGGCGCCATCCTGTTCGCCCTGCTGGTGCTCGCCGCCTACCTGCTCAGCCAGGTGTTCAGCGGCCGCGGCGCCTACCTGCACGTGGGTGCGATCATCGGCACCATCATGGTCGGCAACGTGTTCCGGGTGATCATGCCGGCCCAGCGCGCGCTGGTTAAGGCCATCGAGGAAGGCCGCGAGCCCGACCCGGTGCTGCCGGCCAAGGGCCTGCTGCGTTCGCGCCACAACAACTACTTCACCCTGCCGGTGCTGTTCATCATGATCAGCAACCACTTCCCGAGCACCTACGGCAGCCACTATAACTGGCTGATTCTGGCGTGCATCGCGGCGCTGGCGGTGATAGTGCGGCATTACTTCAACACCCGCCACAACGGCAACGGCATGGCCTGGGCCCTGCCCGCCGGCGCCGTGGGCATGATCGCGCTGGCCTTCGTCACCGGCCCGACGCTGCAGAGCGCCGCTCCCGTCGGCAACGCCGCGCAGGTGCAGTACCAGCCGTTGCCGGAAACCGCCATCGGCGGCAAGACCGCCGCCGAGCGCGCCAAGGAAGACGGCGAGAAGGCCGCCGCTCCGGCGCAAGCCCAGGCGCAGGCCGCCAGCGCCGGTGGCAATGGCGACTTCGAGAAGGTTCATCACGTCATCCAGGAACGCTGCACCGTGTGCCACTCGGCCAAGCCGACCAGCCCGCTGTTCAGTGCCGCCCCGGCCGGCGTGATGTTCGACACGCCGCAGCAGATCCAGGCGCAGACCGCGAAGATCCAGGCGCTGGCCGTGGCCTCCCAGGTCATGCCGCTGGGCAACATCACCCAGATGACCCAGGAGGAGCGCAACCTGATCGGCTCCTGGATCGCCAAGGGCGCCCAGACCAACTGAGCCACCGCGGTTCGCCGGAACCAGGAAAACCGCACCTTCGGGTGCGGTTTTTTTATGCCCGCAGGCTTTTCGTAGGAGGACTCCGTCCGCCATTCCGCCGGCAAGGCCCGCGCCCGATGTTTCGCCTGCACCGCCCAAGCCCTGTAGGAGCGCGCCCTGCGCGCGAATCGCGGACAAAGTCCGCTCCACAGGAACACCGACTCCACGGAATAAAACTGTAGTCCCACCCGACCTACGGCTACATCCCGCCAAGACCACGTAACACGCGGCCTAGAGCGACCCGAAACCCGTCATTCACAAGCCGACTAGCTAGTTGTATACAAAAACATATTGAAGCGAATACACATCAACGCTATAAAGTCCCGCACCGCTTCACCCGCACGGCCCCGGGGGTGTGGCGAGCCAGTACTACCCGGTCGCCGAGCCTGATCGGCGCCCACCAGTGACACAACAATAAAAATCGAGGTGTTGCATGTCCGAGGTAACTGAGCGCCACGCTGCCGGCTCGTCCGCCGACCAGCGTCTGCCGTTGCTGCAACTGCTGCTGGTGGGATTCCAGCACGTGCTCCTGATGTATGGCGGCGCCGTGGCCGTCCCGCTGATCGTCGGCCAGGCCGCCGGCCTGTCCCGCGAGGAAATCGCCTTCCTGATCAACGCCGACCTGCTGGTCGCCGGCATCGCCACCGTGGTGCAGTCGCTGGGCATCGGCCCCGTCGGCATCCGCATGCCGGTGATGATGGGCGCCAGCTTCGCCGCCGTCGGCAGCATGGTGGCCATGGCCGGGATGCCCGGCGTGGGCATCAACGGCATCTTCGGCGCCACCATCGCCGCCGGCCTGTTCGGCATGCTCATCGCGCCCTTCATGAGCCGCATCGTGCGCTTCTTCCCGCCGCTGGTGACCGGCACCGTGATCACCTCCATCGGCATGTGCCTGTTCCCGGTGGCCATCAACTGGGCCGGTGGCGGCAAGGGCGCGGCCAACTTCGGCGCCCTGGAGTACCTGTTCCTGTCCAGCCTGGTGCTGGCCGCCATCCTGCTGGTCAACCGCTTCCTCAAGGGCTTCTGGACCAACGTCTCGGTGCTCATCGGCATGCTGCTGGGCTACGTCGTCGCCAGCGCCATGGGCATGGTCGACCTGTCCGGCATCGACGCCCGCCCGGCCTTCGAGGTGGTCACCCCGCTGCACTTCGGCGCGCCCAGCTTCCACCTGGCGCCGGTGCTGTCCATGTGCCTGGTGGTGCTGATCATCTTCGTCGAGTCCACCGGCATGTTCCTCGCCCTGGGCAAGATCACCGGCGACGAAATCTGCCCGCGCCGCCTGCGCCGCGGCCTGCTGTGCGACGCCACGGCGTCCTTCTTCGCCGGCTTCATGAACACCTTCACCCACTCCTCCTTCGCCCAGAACATCGGCCTGGTGCAGATGACCGGGGTGCGCAGCCGCTTCGTCACCGTGGCCGCCGGCGGCTTCCTGATCCTCCTGAGCCTGATGCCCAAGGCCGCCTACGTGGTCGCCTCGATCCCGCCGGCTGTGCTGGGCGGGGCCGGCATCGCCATGTTCGGCATGGTCGCCGCCAGCGGCATCCGCATCCTCCACGAGGTGGACATCGTCGACCGCCGCAACCAGCTGCTGGTGGCGGTGAGCATCGGCATGGGCATGGTCCCGGTGGTGCGCCCGGACTTCTTCGCCGCCCTGCCCGCCTGGATGGAGCCGATCACCCACAGCGGCATCGCCATGACCGCGATCTGGGCCGTGCTGCTCAACCTGCTGTTCAACATCCTCGGCGAACGTGGCCGCGACGCCCTCTGCGGGCACCACTGAAGCCGACGCTTTCGGCAGGCCCATCCCGACGCCTGCCGCTTCCAGCCGCGCCTCACTCCTGCGCGGCTTTTTTCATTCCCAGCCGCACGAACCATCCGCCGGCACGGTCCGTAGGGCACATAACGCCTACGGCGTTATCCGCCAAATCGCGGACAGAGTCCTACAGGAGATGTCATGTCTCACCAGGGACTGAGCGGACCTTGTCCGCGATTCGCGCGCAGGGCGCGCTCCTACAGGTGGAACAGCGGTGGCGGGGTAGGACTCCGTCCGCGATTGGATTCATCGGCCACGCCGGACACCCCGACAGCCCGGCAACCCGGCCAACGGCGGATAACCGCGAACGGTCATTCGCCCTACGCCAAACGGCCGCCCCCAAACGAAAAGGCCGCGCATCCTGCGATGCACGGCCTCACCTTCCACCGCCCGGCATTCACCGGGCCGCCGCAGCTTCCCGCCGCATAGGGCTGCGCAGCGCCGGCGTCTCGCTCAGCGGCATGCTCTCGGGCCGGTAGCCCAGGCGCAGGCCGCCCCAGTGGCGGCCGTTGACGAAGATCGGCACCGACAGGTCGTGCATCAGCTCGCCGGTATCGCGGCAGTAGGTCTGCAGCAACAGCGCCTGCTGGTGGCTGCCGCAGCGGATCCCGGTGCGGTCGTCGAACAGGCGCTTGCTGCGGCTCTTCAGGCGGTCCACCTCGGGGTCGCCGGTGGGCGGCTGGGCGAAGGCGCGGTTGTGCGTCGGCACGTAGCCCTCGGCGGTGCAGGCGATGGCGAACACCAGGCCCTCGTGGCGCTGCAGCAGGTCTTCCTGGATCTTCGGCAGCACCTCGTCGGTGTAGCGGTCGAAGCGCGTGCCGTACTTCTGCGGCTCGGTGCCGGGGATCGGCTGGTAGTGGCGGTCGAACAGGTCCTCGACGCTGATCCGGCCGTCGTCGAGGTCGGCGGCGAAGCGCGCCCCTATGCTCGACGCCCCTTCGCGGGCCAGGTCGTAGACGCGCTGGTGGTAGTCGTCCAGGCCGACCTCGGCCAGGCGCTCGCTGATGGCCTCGGCCTGGGCCTCCAGGTGCACGGCGGCGTCGGCCAGGCGGTGGGTCTGCTCGTCGCTGACGCGGATGTCGCCGCGCATGCTCTCCACCGCGGCGAACAGGTTGTCCAGCTGGTGGCGATTGATCTCGGCACCCTCGGCGATCTCGGTGATCTGCCGCTCGACGCCGGCGGCCAGCCCGGCGATGCCTTCCAGTTGCCCACCGGTGCTTTCCACCTGGGCCAGGCCCTCGTCGAGGTCGGCGGCCAACTGGAGGATCTGCTCGGCGACCTGGGCGGTACGCTGCTGGATGTCCTCGACCATCTGCCCCACTTCCTCGGTGGCCTCGGCGGTGCGCGCGGCCAGCCCGCGCACCTCGTCGGCGACCACCGCGAAGCCGCGGCCGTGCTCGCCGGCGCGGGCCGCCTCGATGGCGGCGTTGAGCGCCAGCAGGTTGGTCTGGCTGGCGATGGACTGGATCACCTGGGTGACGCGCTGGATGTCCTCGCTGCGCTGGCTCAGCGCCTCGATCAGCGCCCGGCTCTCGCCGGCGCGGCCGCTGAGCTGGTGCATGCGGGCGATGGCCTGCTGCAGCTCGGCGCGCCCCGCATCGCTGCCGGCGCGGGCCTGGGTGGCGGCCTCCATGGCCTGGCGCGCCAGGCTGGAGGTGGCGCGCTCGGTGTGGATCATCACCTCGGCGCTGCCGACGATCTGCTCGGCCGCCACCAGCTGCGACGCCAGGCGCTCCACCAGGCGCTGCACGGAATAGGACACGCCGGCGGCGGACAACGCATTGTGGCTGGTGCTGCGGGACAGGTCGCGGGTCAGCGCGGCCAGCTCCGGCGCCGCGGACGATACGCCGGGCAGGCTGCGGCGCTGGCCGACGAACCAGGGCAGCCAGAGCAGCGCGAAACCGAGCAGCAGGCACAGCGACAGCGGCCAGCCACCCAGCGACTGGGCGATGAACAGCGCGAGAAGGCCGGCAGTCTGCAGGGAAAGAACGAGGAAGATACGCGAACGTGTCGGGTCCATGAGGGCACCTCTCCAGCCACCGCCCGCCCCGTGGAACACCCCGGGTTGGCGCAGGCCCTGAATTATTGTTGTCAGGGCCATTAGGCGACCATTTGTCAGCCGCGGCTATCGTCCCTTAGTCGGTAGTGTGGCCGTCATTCCGGGTTGGCGCACCTACTGCGCTTCGGCGTTCAGCGCGGCGCGCACACTGTCGCGGACAGCCACCCGCGCGACAAAGCGCTGCAACGCCGGCCAGTTGGCCAGGTCGATGCCCAGGCGCTGCGTCCAGCCCAAGACGGTGAACAGGTAGGCATCGGCCACGCCGAACCCTTCGCCCAGTAGGTAACTGGAGCGCTCCAGGGCCGGAGCCGTCTGTTCCAGGCGCTTGCCGACCTGATCGCGGAACCGCGCCTTCAGCGCCTCCGGCAGCGCGCCGTCGAACAGCGGGTTCATGCCGGCGTGAATCTCGCTGCCGATGAAGTTCAACCATTCCTGCAGCCGCGCCCTCGCCAGGCCGCCAGACGCCGGGGCCAGCCCCGCCTCGGGGCGCAGGTCGGCCAGGTACTGGAGAATGGCCGGCCCCTCGGTGAGCACCTGGCCGTCGTCCAGCTGCAGGGCGGCGACATAGCCCTTGGGGTTGATGGCGAGGTAGTCGGCGCCATTGGCGGTACGCTTGCTGCGGTTGTCCACCCGCACCAGTTCGAAAGGCAGGCCCAGTTCGCGCAGGGTGATGTGGGAAGCCAGCGAACAGGCGCCGGGGGCGTAGTACAGCTTCATGGGGAAAGCTCCTTTCATGGATGTCGCACAGGAGTATCCGCAGCCTGGTATATCTTTTAAAGAAGGGAGAAAAATGGTGTATAGGTACAAAAAATATACCTATGACCTGCCATCATGAGGAACCGGCCATGAAGAAGAACGTTTCCGGCTGCTCGGTGGAAGAAGCCATGCACCTGCTGGGTGGGCGCTGGCGCCTGCTGCTCGTGTCCTACCTGCTCGACGGCCCCAAGCGCTTCAACGAACTGCGCCGCGACATGCCGAACATCTCCCAGCGCATGCTGACCCTCGATCTGCGCGCCCTGGAGGAGGCCGGCCTGGTGACGCGCACGGTCTACCCGGAAGTACCGGTGAAGGTGGAATACCGCCTGAGCGTGGATGGCGAGCGGCTGCGCAAGGTGGTGGAGGTGGTGAAGGAGTTCGGCCTGTGGCTGAAGGCCCGGGCGCCGGCCGAAGCCGCCGCGGACTGAGAACGCGCGGCCCGTGGGCCGCGCGAGGTGGCGCTCAGTTGCTCGAACCGGACTGGTAGGTGTTCATCACGCAACCATTGGCATCGTAGTTGATGCTGAAGAAATTCAGGTCCTTGTCGTTCCAGTAGGTGCTGCTGCCGGGGCCGTGGAAGCTGGCCTGGTCGCTCGGGGTGCCGAACATGTCCTCGATTTCCTTGCGGCTCATGCCCGGGACGATTTCCTTGCGCACCATGGCGGTCCGCAGGTCGCGCTCGGAGAGCCCGGTGGAACAACCCGGCCGCTCCTGCGAGCCACCCACCACGGTCACCCGCGTGCCGCCGACCGGCGCCGGGGTGGCCGGTGGCTGTGCCGGATAAGCCCCCGCCGGGGCATGGTCCGCAGGCGGCGCCTGGAGCGCCGGCTGCGCCATCACCGCCCCTTCGCCGCTGCCGCTGGGCCGGCGGTTCTCCACGTTCAACTCGACACCGGCGTTGCCGCCGTTGGGGCAGGCCTGCTTGGTGAAGGTCACCTTGCCCTGCGCATCGACGCACTTGTAGATCGTATCCGCCTGCGCCCAGGCGGCGCAGAACAACAGCGGAACCGCAACGAGAACACCCTTCATACAGCCTCCCTGGCTGATCAGTGGCAGATTGACACCTCAGACCGCCGCCCCGGCGAAAGTTCCAGGGCCGATACATGAAATCCTAACCGTATCGCCAGGAACAACCCACACCCCGGCATCTTCGCCCTTTCTGCTAGAATACCCGCCCCTTCACCGATCCCGCGCCGCGCCGGCCCCCGCCGCCGTGGCCGAAGCCCGTACCCAGCATGCCGCAAGACACCCGCCCGCAACGCCCCGAGCCCTCCCGCCGCTTCTCCGTGGCGCCGATGATGGACTGGACCGACCGCCATTGCAGATTCTTCCTGCGCCAGCTGTCGAGCCATGCCCTGCTCTATACCGAAATGGTCACCACCGGGGCCCTGCTGCACGGCGATGCCGCGCGCTTCCTGCGCCATGACGAGTGCGAGCACCCGCTGGCCCTGCAGCTGGGCGGCAGCGTGCCGGCGGAGCTGGCGGCGGCCGCGCGGCTGGCCGAGGCGGCCGGCTACGACGAGGTGAACCTGAACGTCGGCTGCCCCAGCGACCGGGTGCAGCACAACATGATCGGCGCCTGCCTGATGGCCCATCCGGCGCTGGTGGCCGAGTGCATCGTGGCCATGCGCGAGGCCGTTTCCATCCCGGTCACGGTCAAGCACCGCATCGGCATCAACGGCCGCGACAGCTACGCCGAGCTGTGCGACTTCGTCGGCCAGGTGCGCGAGGCCGGCTGCCGCAGTTTCACCGTGCATGCGCGCATCGCCATTCTCGAGGGCCTGTCGCCCAAGGAGAACCGCGAGGTGCCGCCGCTGCGCTACGAGGTGGCGGCGCAGCTCAAGCGGGATTTCCCGGACCTGGAGATCGTCCTCAACGGCGGCATCAAGACCCTGGAGGAATGCCGGGAACACCTGCGCACCTTCGATGGCGTGATGCTCGGCCGCGAGGCCTACCACAACCCCTACCTGCTGGCCCAGGTGGATGCCGCGCTGTACGGCGCCACGGCCCCGGCCATCAGCCGCGCCGAGGCGCTGTCGCGGATGCGCCCGTACATCCAGCGGCACATCGCCGAGGGGGGCGCCATGCACCATGTGACGCGCCACGTGCTCGGCCTCGGCCAGGGCTTCCCCGGTGCGCGGCGCTTCCGCCAGCTGCTTTCGGTGGACGTGCACAAGGCCGCCGATCCGCTTCGGGTGTTCGACCAGGCCGTCGAACTTCTGGCCGGCCGCTAGGTCCCGTTGAGCGCCGTCCGGGCCTCGGGTAAGGTCATGGCATCGCCACCGGAAGAGTTGCCATGACCTCCAAGCTGGAACAACTGAAGCAGTACACCACTGTCGTCGCCGATACCGGCGATTTCGACGCCATTGCCCGCCTGAAGCCGGTGGATGCCACCACCAACCCTTCCCTGCTGCTCAAGGCCGCCGCCCTGCCCCGCTACGCCGAGCACCTGGCCCGCGCCACCGCGGCCAGCGGCGGCGACGCGGGCCTGGCCTGCGACCGCTTCGCCGTGGCGGTGGGCAAGGACATCCTCGGGGTCATTCCCGGGCGCGTTTCCACCGAAGTGGACGCCCGCCTGTCCTTCGACACCGAAGACACCCTGGCCCGCGCCCGCCGGCTGGTCGAGCTGTACGACGAGCAAGGCGTCGGCCGGGACCGCGTGCTGATCAAGAT
The DNA here is from genome assembly GCF_900187975.1 of Pseudomonas delhiensis. GTDB lineage: Bacteria > Pseudomonadota > Gammaproteobacteria > Pseudomonadales > Pseudomonadaceae > Pseudomonas > Pseudomonas delhiensis. The sequence goes on from NZ_FZPC01000013.1 coordinate 101,560, forward strand.
CGCCGCCACCTGGGAAGGCATCCGCGCCGCCGAGCAGCTGGAGCGCGACGGCATCCAGACCAACCTCACCCTGCTGTTCTCCTTCGCCCAGGCCGCGGCTTGCGCCGACGCCGGGGTGTTCCTCATCTCGCCCTTCGTCGGCCGCATCTACGACTGGTACAAGAAGGCCAACGCCCGCGACTACGTCGGCGCCGAGGACCCGGGCGTGCAGTCGGTGTCGCGCATCTACCGCTACTACAAGGCCAACGGCTACCGCACCGTGGTGATGGGCGCGAGCTTCCGCAACCTCGGGCAGATCGAGCAACTGGCCGGCTGCGACCGCCTGACCATCAGCCCCGACCTGCTGCAGCAACTGGCCGACGCCCAGGGCGAGCTGCCCCGCACCCTGCAGCCCGGCGGCGGCGAGGCGCGCCAGGTGCTGGACGAGAGCGCCTTCCGCTGGCAGATGAACGAGGACGCCATGGCCACCGAGAAGCTGGCCGAGGGCATCCGCCTGTTCGCCCGCGACCAGGAGAAGCTGGAAGCCCTGCTCGGCGGCCGCTGAAAAGCGCGCGCAACAAGACGAACCGGCGCCCCAGGGCGCCGGTTTGCGTTCTATCTATCGACGGGCTTCGCGCGGATCAGTGGTGCTCGAGGGCACTCACCAGGTCGTGGAAGGCTTCACGGTTGGACTCGTTCAGGCCCATGAGGATGCGGTGGGCCTCCAGCACCTTGCTGCGCACCACCTCCTCGGACTGGTCCTGGGGCGGCAGGTCGGTGAGGCAGTCCGTGCAGGGGATGGGCCGGTCGACGATGTTGAACACCTGGTCGAAGCCCATGGACTGCAGCAACCGGGTGATGTCCGGGTTGGTGGTCACCAGGGTCGGCAACAGCCCCACCTTCTGCCGCGAGAGGATCGACAGCTTGGCCAGCAGGCCCAGGGTGGTGCTGTCGATGCTCTGGGTTTCCGTGAGATCGATGATGATCGCCGTGAAATTCAACGCGGCGAAGATTTTTTCAATGGTGGCATCCAGCGCCGAACACAGGGTCAGTCGGACTTCGCCCACGAACTTCAGGACGAATGAGCCATCCTGCTCGGCGAACTGGATTTTACCGGTACTCATGCAAGGTTCCTGCTCAACACCAGCAAGGCGATATCATCCGGCATCTCGGACAACTTGGCCAGCCCGAAGACCTGGCGCAGGCCGTCCAGCGTCCCGCCGGCGGCGACGACCTGCTCGGGCAGGGCCGTCTCCTTTTCTTTCAATGTAGCCCCGGGCAGCACGTCCAGTATGCCGTCGGAGAACAACGACAGGCTGAAGGACCTGGGCAGGTCCAGGGTCCGGTCGTCGTAGGTGGCGTCCTCGAACAGGCCCACGGGCAGGCCGCGGCCCTCGAGGTAGCGTGCTTCGCCGTCGACATAGAGTACCGGCAGCGGCAGGTGGCCGCCGATGCTGTAGGTCAGGCGATCGGTTTCCAGGTCGATCACCCCGCCGAGCATGGTCACGTGCTTGCCCAGCCTGGTGTTGATCAGCCCGCGGTTGATGTGCCCGAGCACCTCGGAGGGCTTGAACTCGGGCAGCGTGCCCGCGCGCCGCGACTCGTACAGCAGGCGGGTGGTCATGAACTTCAGCAGCACGGTCACGAACGCCGAGGAGGCGCCATGGCCGGAGACGTCGGCGAGGTAGAAGCCGATGCGCCGCTCGTCGACGCGGAAGTAGTCGACGAAATCGCCGGACAGGTACAGCGACGGGATGATCTGGTGGGCGAACTTCAGCCCCTCGGCTTCCCAGGGCGTCACCGGCAGCATGTTCATCTGCACCTGGCGCCCGGCGTTCTGGTCTTCCTGCAGCAGGTTCAGGCTGGCCTGCAGTTCGCGGTTGGCGGTTTCGAGCTTCTCGCGGTAGCGGCGGTTCTCCGACCGCAGGTAGGCGCGGTCCAGGGCGCGGCGCACCGAGTGCTCCAGCACCGCCAGGTCTTCCAGGGGCTTGATCAGGTAGTCCGCGGCGCCCAGGCGCAGGGCCTCGACCACGTCGCTCATCACCCCGGCGCCGGAAAGCACGATGACCGGCGTTTCCACCGCCATCTCGCTGACCCGGCGGATCAGTTCCAGGCCGTCCATCTGCGGCATGCGCAGGTCACAGATGACCAGGTCGGGCAGTTCGTGCTGGAAGACCTGCAGGCCCTGCTGGCCGTTGGTCGCCTGCAGGACTTTGAAACCGCTGTCTTCCAGGTAGGCGGCGAGGCTTTCGCGAACGGCCTCGTCGTCGTCGATGATCAGCAGCGTGGCACTGGGTTTGTGCATGGGTTATCCAGGCAAACGGCGCCGGAGGTGGTGGATGTGGGCGCGCATGGCAATGAAAACGGCGCGGGTCGGGTGCGACAAGGCGCAGACACTACTCCCATCCGCCCGAGGGTTCAAGACGGCGGCTCGGCGCGCTTGCGGCAGCCCCGGGGCGGATGGGTGGCGAGGGTGTCAGAAGTCGTCTTCGACCTGGCCGTCCTTGACCTTGAACTCGCGGTTCTGCAGGTAGGCGTTGCGGATGAAGGTGTACTTGTCGCCGGAAATCAGCTTCTCGGACTTCAGCAGGTCGGCGCGGGTGTCCACCACGTCCACCGCGCGGATGCTGTTGCGCACCGACACGTCGTCGATGTACGGGTACATGCCGGTGTAGGCGTCCGGGATCTTCGACGGCGCGTCGCGCAGGGTGCTCGGGCCCAGCAGCGGCAGCATCACGTACGGGCCGCTGCCCAGGCCCCAGTAGCCGAGGGTCTGGCCGAAGTCCTCGTCGTTGCGCTGCAGGCCCATGCGGGTGGCCACGTCGATGAAGCCGGCCAGGCCGAAGGTGGTGTTGAACAGCAGGCGACTGGTGTCGACCCCGGCGTGCTCGAGCTTGCCCTGCAGCAGGTCGTTGACCAGGTTGCGCACGTCGCCGATGTTGCTGAAGAAGTTGTGGACGCCGTCCTGCACGAAGTTCGGCGTAACCTTCTGGTAGCCCTGCGCCAGCGGTTTCAGCGCATAGGTGTCGAGGGTGTCGTTGAACACGAAGATCGGGCGGTTGACGCTCTCCCAGGGGTCGTCCTCGCTCGCGGCCTGGGCCAGGAGGGGAAGCATGGCCAGGCTGGCTCCGGCCAGCAGGCGAGCGGTGCGCTGCATCCAGTTGACGCCGTATGGGCGCATCGGGTTTCTCCTTTGAAAGTCTCATGAGGCCGCCGCCGCGGCCTCGAACCGCTGCGCAGTATATAGTTCCAGATTCGATTTGCAGATATCGGATTGTTTCTAACGCCTTCGCACCGGGAACGCGGCTGGAAGCGTCGCCCTCCCCCTCACGATAGCCAAGAGCCAGCTTTTGTGCCGATGGGATTCTCTTGCCGATTGGGTTGGAAGGCTCTTCGTAGGAGCGAGGGGGAGGCCTAGTTCTTGCTCGCGAATGGAGTTTCCCGGTGGCTGGGGTGTTGGGGGTAAGAGCGCCCTCTCCCCAACCCTCTCCCTGAAGGGAGAGGGGGCTGTCCTGAGCAGTGCGTCGGTCAGGCGCCATCCTCCCCCCCCTAACCTCACCCCGTCATTCTCGCGAACGCGGGAACCTAGCTGCCTTGGATTGGGTGTTTCTGCGCCGCTCCGAGTCTGCCCGACCTTCTTGTTTCGCCCCCTCGGGCGAGTCCCTTTTGTCAAACGCCACAAAAGGAACCAAAAAGGCAGCCCCGCATACGGGCCCGATGGAGCCGGGCTACCCTCACGAATTCCCCCGCCACGGAGGCCCGCCCCGAGGGTACGTCCCTGTAGCCCATCGGGGCTCTCGCGACATCCATGTCGCATGACCTCCTGAGCGCCGGTTTCGCTCGGCCTTCTGAAGGGGCGTTCCGGTGCGCTCGGTTGTTTCTCTGGAAACCCGTAGGGCGCCGGCCACGCCGGACACCTCGGTGGCACGGCCAACGGCGGATAACCGCGAACGGTTATTCGCCCTACGAGTTTGCCGGCTGACGCTGCGTTATCCGCTTGCTCGGGACAGCCCCCTCTCCCTTCAGGGCGGGCCGCGTAGGCGAGGGTTGGGGAGAGGGAACGGACTTCGCTCACGCACCTCTGCCAACCCTGACGCCGCCCCCCTCCCTAACCCTCCCCCGCAAGCGGGAGAGGGGACCGTCCGGCGCGATGCGAAACCATGAGGCTCCCGGGCTCCTCGTAGGGCGCATAACGCCTACGGCGTTATCCGCCGAATTGCGGACAGAGTCCGCGATTGGTTTCACCGGCCACGCCGGATACCTCGGTGGCACGGCCAACGGCGGATAACCGCGAACGGTTATTCGCCCTACGGCTGGGCAGGGTCGTAGAAGCAACCACTGTTCGCGAGCAAGAACCAGGCGTCCCCCTCGATCCTACGAGAAGCCGTGCTCGCCTCCCCGCGCCCGCGAGTCAGTCCGGATAGCAGGCCTGGATGACGATCTCCAGGGCGTCCGGGCGCCAGAACTCCCGGTCCAGCTCCACCACCCGCCCGCCCTCGGCGTAGCTCAGGCGCTCCAGGTACAGCCCCGGCGCGCCCGGCGCCAGCTGCAGCGGCGCGGCCTGGTCCGCGCCCAGGGCGCAGGGGTGCATGGCCAGCTCGCAGCGCCGCGGGCGCTTGCCGAAGCGCTCGCGCAGCACTTGCGTGAGGGAGCCGTCCAGGTCCTCCTCCAGCAACCCCGGGCACCAGGCGGCGTCCAGCAGGATGCGCTCCAGCAGCACCGGGCGCCGGTCGATCCAGCGCCGCCGCTCGATGGCGAACAGCAAGGCGCCCTCCTCCAGGCCCATGCGCCAGGCGGTCGGCGCGTCGGCGGCGTACTCGCGGCGGCTCAGGGTCTCGGTGCGCGGCTGGCGGCCCTGGGCGGCGACGTATTCCATGAAGCCCTGGGTGCGGGTGGGGTTGTAGCGCACCCGCGGCGGCGCGACGAACCAGCCGCGGCGGTTCTCGCGGTACAGCAGGCCCTCGGTCTCCAGCTGCTGCAGGGCCTCGCGTAGGGTCACCCGGGTGCAGCCGAAGCGCTCGGCCAGCTCGCGCTCACCCGGCAGCTTCGCGGCCAGGCCGCCCTGGCGGATGTCCCCGGCCAACTGGTCGCGGATGCGCAGGTAGTGCAGGGGTCGTTCGGCCGCCATGGTGGGCTCTCCAGCGAAAGGCGCGCCATTATAAAGGCAGCGGGTACGCGCGCAGACCGGCTTCACCGGATCGTCACAATGGGCGTCTAGTCTGGCCTAGACCATCGTCCAGACCACCGCGCCATGCCCGCCTCGACACCCGCCGACCTGCCCCGCTTCACCTCCCTGCTCTTCGGACTCGCCGGCGACCTGGTGGACTTCGGCGCCCGCACCCTGCCCCGCGCCCTGCAGCAGAGCTGCCCGGAGTGCCCGCAGGAGCGCCTCGCCGAAGCCGCCACCCTGGCCCCGCAGCAGGCCCTGGGCCACGTGCTCGGCCGCCTGCCCAGCGCCGAGGAGACAGCGCGCTTCCGCAGGCGCCTGGCGGAAGCCGCCGACGCCCATGCCGAACCCATCGCCGAAGCCCTGCCGGCGCTCCGCCAGCTGAACCGCCAGGGCGTGCCCTGCGCCTGGCTGGAGGAGCTGCCGGAGCCGGCCAGCGAACGCCTGGCCGCCGCCCTCGACGGCGCCCTGGACAACGGCATCGCCCACGCCGGCCGCCCCTGGCCGGCGCCGGACGCCTGCTGGCGCGCGCTGATGGAGCTGGGCACGCCGCAACTGGACGGCTGCGTGCTGGTCAGCAGCCAGCCGCGCCTGCTCCAGGCCGGCTTGAACGCCGGGCTGTGGACCATCGGCCTGGCCGCCAGCGGCCCGTTGTGCGGCCTCTCGGCGCGCGACTGGGAGGCGCTGGACGGCCCCCGGCGCGACCGGCGCCGCGCCCAGGCGACCTTCGGCCTGTACCGCCTGGGCGTGCACTCGGTCATCGACCACCTGGGCGAGCTGGACTCCTGCCTGCAGGACATCGCCAGCCGCCGCGCCAAGGGAGAAAAACCATGAACCGCGCCCGCCACGCCTTCCTCGACGAGCTGGCCGAACGCTTCGCCAGCCACGGCGCCGAGCCCTACGGCGAATCCGTGAGCCAGGCCGAGCACGCCCTGCAGTGCGCCACCCTGGCCGAACGCGCCGGCTGCGCCGACAGCCTGGTGATCGCCGCCCTGCTGCACGACATCGGCCACCTCTACGAGAACCCCGACGAGATCGAGGCCTGCGACCTGCGCCACGAGGAAGTCGGCGCCAATCTGCTGCGCCCCCTGCTGCCCGAGGCGGTGTGGCAGCCGATCCGCCTGCACGTGGCCGCCAAGCGCTACCTCTGCGCGGTGGACGCGGCCTACCACGCCGGCCTGTCGCCGGCCTCGCGGCACAGCCTGGCGCTGCAGGGCGGGCCCTTCGACGAGCGCGGCGCCAGCGCCTTCCTCGGCGCCCCCTACGCCCAGGACGCCATCACCCTGCGGCGCCTGGACGACCTCGGCAAGGACCCGGCCATGCGCACCCCGGAGCTGGCGCACTTCTTCCCGCTGCTGGAACGCCTGCTGCGCATTGACGGGCATCAGACAGGGTCGCGTCCGGCGAGTTAAGCTGTGTGGCATGGAGATGGATTTTTCGCCGCCGCGCGGCGGTCCATCCTGGGTAGCCACCGCAGAAGGAAACCACCATGCCCACACGTCAACTGCATGAAGAACTGCAGCGACTGCGCGACCAACTGGAACAGCAGCCGCCGCTGAGCGAAGAACAGCGCTCGGAGCTGCAGACACTGATCCAGGACATCGAACTGCAACTGGCCAACGAGGAAGCGCTGGCCGACGAAAGCCTGCTGGACGGCGTCAACCTCGCGGTGGAGCGCTTCGAGGTCAGCCACCCGACCCTCGCCGGCACCCTGCGCTCGATCATGCAGAGCCTGGCCAACATGGGCATCTGAACCCCTCTCCCGGCGGCCCGCCCCTCCCGGCGCGGGCCGCATCGCCTTTACCAGAGCGGCAATGTGTAACCAATGATGACGCGGGTTTCGTCCAGGTCGTTGCCGAAGCCGGTGTCGCCTCCCATTCCCCGCCGTCGCCCTGGCCGCCCAACAGGTCGATGTCGTCGTCGCGCAGGTAGCGCGTCATGAAGGTCATGCCCCCAGGCGCTAGGTGAAGCGCGCGGCTGTCGACGTTGCTGTCTCTTCCGGATTGGTTTTTCCATGAGGGACGGGGCTATCCGCACCCCGGCGAACGCCCCGCCGCTTCGAGAATGCGCAACGCCTGCCGGAACAGCGGCTCGTCGATCATCTGCCCATCAAGGGCGGCCACCCCTCCCTGCGCGCCCTTCATGGCGCCGAGCACCGCCTCCGCCCAGCGGCATCGCGCCTCGTCGGGCCTGAAGGCCTCGCGGATCAAAGCCACGTGCGACGGATGAATGCAGGCTTTGGCGCGGAACCCCAGGTCCGCGGCCTCGCGTGACTCCCGGGCCAGCCCCTCGACATCGGCGATGTCGATATGGACCGCGTCGATGGCCGCTTTTCCATGGCTGGCGGCCGCCAGCAGAACGCTGCCGCGGGCCTGCTCGATCAACGGGTAGTAGCGCCCCGACGGGTCACGGCTGCGGCAGCCGCCCAGGTCCGCGACCAGGTCCTCGCCGCCCCAGAACAGCGCGACGCAATTGGCCGAGGCCGCCAGCGCGCCGGCGTTGGTCACGCCCCTTGCGGTTTCGCAAAGCGCAACCAGCGAGAAATCGCCCAGGTGTTCGAGCTGCGCCGGGCTCTCCGCCTTCGGCAACATCAGCCACGGGGCGACCTGCTTCTGCTCGCGCAGCTCCCGCAGGGCCTTCAGGTCTTCGTCATGCCAGGCCGAGGCCGAGGCCGAGGCATTGATCCGAACCATGACCCTGTCCCCCAGCCGCGGCAGGGCGTCGATCACGCAACGCCGGGCCCGGGCCTTGGCGGCCGGGGAAACCGCGTCCTCCAGGTCCAGGATCACCCGGTCGGCCCTGGCCAAGGCCTTTTCGTAACGATCCGGCCGGTCGGCCGGGCAGAACAGGATGGCCTCCCCGAGGCGAAAGTCGCTCATCGGCACGCCTCCGGCCCACGCTTCATCAACGCATAGCGCCTGGCCACGGCGACCAGGACACCGTGCTGGTTGTAGCCGCGGTGCACCATCAGAACCACTCCCGCGTCAGGCCGGGATTTCGACAAGCGTTTTTCCTCTATCTCGGTTTCCGCGTACAGGGTGTCGCCGGCCACGACAGGGGCGGGAAAGCTGACCTCGGTGAAGCCGAGATTGGCGACCAGCGTCTTCTGGGTCAGGTGCCCGACGCTGAGGCCGACCAGGGTGGAAAGCGTCAGCATGCTGTTCATCAGCCGCCCGCCGAACTCATTCTCCGCCGAGGCACAGGCATCCAGGTGAATGCTGGCCGGGTTCATCGTCAAAGCGGAAAACAGGCTGTTGTCACCGTCGTCCAGGGTGCGTCCGGGCGCGTGGCGGTAGACGACATCCATTTCGAGTTCGTCGTAGTACAGCCCCCTTTGTTGCGAATACCTCTTCTGGCTCATGCTCATACTCCTGGCTGGAACCGGATGCCCATCGTTCAGAACGGGAAGACCCCGAGAATGGCGGCGGCGATGGTCATCACCACGCTGGCTGCCAATAGGAAGGGAATGGTGAATTTCTGGTGTTCGGCCAGGTCGACCCGCGTCAGGCCGACGATCAGGAAGGTGGCCGGGGTCAGCGGGCTGACCGGGAAACCCGTGGTCATCTGCCCCAGCAAGGCCGCCTGGCCCATCTGGATACGCGGGACGTCGAGCATTTCCGCGCTGTTGGCCAGCACGGGCAGAACGCCGAAGTAGAAGGAGTCCGGGTCGAACAGCAGGCTCAGGGGCATGGACAACAGCCCGAGGATGAACGGCATGTGCCCGGCATGCTCGTTAGGCACGTGCCGCACCAGGGCCTCGGCCATGGCCTTGAGCATGCCCGACTCGCCCATGATGCCGGTGAAGACTCCCGCGGCCAGCAGGACGCTGGCCATCATCAGTGCGGCCCTGGCGTGGGCGTCGATGCGGGCCCGTTGCTCGGCCACGCAGGGGTAGTTGATCACCAGCGCGAGCACGGTCCCCAGCATGAAGATGAGGACCGGCGGGACCCAGCCGGCGATGAGCACGGTCAGTACCACCAGGGTGACCACGCAATTGACCGCGAAGCGCCCAGGGCGGCGCAGCGCCGCCTGCTCGGCGGTGACTTCCGGCATGTGGATCTCCAGGCCACTGCCCGCGCCGCCCAGCCCCAGGCGTCGCTCCTCGCGCAGCCCCAGCAGGTAGCAGGCGCCGAAGACGAAGACCAGGCCGACCAGTTGCACAGGCAGCAGCGGATAGAACAGCTCGGTGGTCGGGATGTTCAATGCCGCGGAGGCCCGCAGCATGGGGCCGACCCAAGGCAGGAAGTTCACCCCGGCGGCCAGCGACACCGCGCAGGCCAGAATCCGCCGATCCATGCCTAGGCGTTCGTACAGGGGCAGCATGGCGGGGATGGTCACCAGGAAAGTCACGGCGCCGGAACCGTCCAGGTGGATGATCAGGGCCAGCAGCGCGGAGCCCATGACGATATAGCGCGGCCGTCCGCCCACCGCTCGCAATATCCGCCTGATGATGGGATCGAGCAGGCCGGCGTCGGTCATCACGCCGAAGAAGATGATGGCGAAGATGAACATGCCCACCACGGGGCCGATGTTCTTGATGCCGTGGACGACGAATTCGCTGGTTTGCATCCCGAAGCCGCCCAGCAACGCCGCCACCACCGGGACGACGATCAAGGCCACCAGGGGCGAAAGGCGTTTCGACAGGATGAGCAGAAACAGGCTGACGATTGCCAGCAGTCCGATACTTGCGAGCATGTGCGTTCCCCGTGGGAAGAACCGCGCGCCGCCCGCCGGAGGGCAGGCGCGCGGAACCCGCTGATTGTTGTTATATGCAGTCGCGTTCCCGGTCTTGCGCAGGCGGGGCTCAGTCGTCCCGTCTGCGCAAGACCTCCTGGCTGTGCTCCCCCAACCCTGGCGGCTGGGCGCGGTAACTGGCCGGCGTGCGGCTGAGGCGAATGGGCGAAGCGATGCCACGGTAGTCGTCGCCAATGCTCACCAGCATGCCGCGGGCGGCCACCTGCGGCAGGGCGAGCGCCTGCGGCACATCGAGCACCGGGCCACAGGGCACCCCGGCGCGGATCAGGCGTTCACACAGCTCTTCCGCGGCGTGCCGCTGCAACCCTTCGGCCAGAGCCTCGCGAAGCGCCTGCCGATGCCGGTTGCGCAGCTGGTTGCTGCTGAAGCGCGGGTCCTCTATCAACCCGGGCAGTTCCAGATAACGGCACAGCGTGGCGAACTGGGCATCGTTGCCCACGGCCAGGAACACCTCGCCGGTGGAAGTGGCGAACTTGTCATAGGGCGTGATGTTGGGATGCGCATTGCCGCTGCGCCGCGGGGCCTGCCCCGCATACAGGTAATTGGCCGAATGCGGGTGGAGGATCGAAAGCGCGCAATCGAACAGGGCCGCTTCGATGAACTGGCCCTTGCCGCTGAGCTTGCGCTCGTGGAGCGCCATGAGGATGCCCAGCGCGGCGTTCATGCCGGTGACCATGTCGACGATGGGGACGCCAACCCGCAGCGGGTCGCCATCCTGCTCGCCGTTCACGCTCATCAGGCCGCTCATGGCCTGGATGGCGGCATCGTAGCCCGGCATGCCGGCATAGGGCCCTTCGTCGCCGAACCCGGAAATCCGGCAGTGGATCAACGCGGGGAAGCGTTCGCTCAGGACCTGCCGGCCCAGCCCCCAGCGCTCCAGGGTGCCGGGCTTGTAGTTCTCCACCAGCACGTCGGCATCCTCCAGCAGCGCCAGCAACCGCTGGCGGTCCGCCGCATCGCCGAGGTTGAGGGTGGCGCCCCGCTTGTTGCGGTTGACCCCCAGGAAATAGGCGGAGGCACGCTCGCGTACCGGCGCGCCCCAGCCCCGCGTCTCGTCGCCATTCGGGGGCTCCACCTTGATCACGTCGGCGCCGTGGTCGGCGAGTATCTGCGTACAGTAAGGGCCGCCCAGGACCTTGGACAGGTCGACGACCTTCAGCCCCGTCAGGCTGCCCGGGAGTGCGTGAACATGCATCGGCGTTTCCTCTGCTTATTGTTCTCGTTGCGTCTGGGAGGTGCGGCAATCAGTAGGACTTGGGCAATCCCAGGACCTTCTCGGCGATGTGGCACATGATGAGTTGCGGGCTGACCGGCGCCAGGCGCGGAATCCAGCTTTCACGCAGGTAGCGTTCGACCTGGTACTCCTTGGCGAAGCCCATGCCACCCAGGGTCGCCACCGCGGTCTGGCAGGCCTGGCTGCACGCCTCGGCCGCCAGGTACTTGGCGGCGTTGGCCTCGGCGCCGCAGGGCTGCCCGGCGTCGTAGAGGCTGGCGGCCTTGTAGACCATCAGCTGCGCGGCCTCCAGCGCCATCCAGGCCTGCGCCAGGGGATGTTGGATACCCTGGTTCTGCCCGATCGGGCGACCGAACACGACGCGTTCGCGCGCATAGTCCACCGCCCGCTGCAGGGCCACCTGCCCCAGGCCCACCGCTTCTGCCGCGATCAGGATGCGTTCGGGGTTCAGGCCGTGCAGCAGGTACTCGAAGCCCCTGCCCTCTTCACCGATGCGGTCCTCCTCGGGGACCTCCAGGCCATCGATGAACAGCATGTTGGAATCCACCGACTTGCGGCCCATCTTGTCGATCTCGCGCACCTCGACCCGCTCGCGATCCAGGCGGGTATAGAACAACGACAGCCCCTGGGTCGGCTTGCTCACCTGCTCGCGCGGCGTGGTGCGGGCGATGACCAGCATGCGGTCGGCGACCTGGGCGGTGGAGATCCAGATCTTGCGGCCATCCATGACGTAGCCACCGGGCACCTTGCGGGCGAAGGTCCTGAGGTTGGTGGTATCCAGCCCGGTGTTCGGCTCGGTGACCGCGAAGCAGGCCTTTTCCTCGCCGCGGATCAGCGGCGGCAGGAAGCGCTGTTTCTGTTCGGGGCTGCCGAACACCTGCACCGGGTTGAGCCCGAAGATATTCATGTGCACCGCCGATGCCCCGGAAAGCCCCGCGCCGGAGGCACTGACGGTCTGCATCATCAGCGCCGCCTCGAAGATCCCGAGCCCCGCGCCGCCGTATTGCGGGTCCATGGCGATCCCCAGCCAGCCCTGCTTCGCCAGGGCCCGGTACAGCTCCTGGGGGAAGCGTCCATCGGCGTCCCGCTCCAGCCAGTACTCATCGCCGAATTCGCCACAGATGCGCTGGATCGCATCCTTGATTGCCATCTGGTCTTCGCTGAATTGGAAGTTCATCGGTGTCTCCGCCGTCTCGCGCCAAAGCGCTTGCTGTAATTAATTCACAACCATGAAGAATAATTTATGTATGTGAATTTTTAAGCGCAAGCTTTTTCTCCTGGAAAAGGCGCAGGCGCGACTGCCCCTACCCGCAGGAGGCATTGGTTTTCTTAGGAACGGTCAGCCAGGAATCAGGCGGGGTCGACTTCCGCGACGATCCGCGCAACGCAGGCGAGCAAGGGCGCGGGGAATGCCTGCCAGCGCTGGCGCATGCGCGGCAGGGGGCCGGCTACGGATACCGCATACCACTCCCCGGAGAAGTTGAAGGCACAGGCCAGGGCGGCCAGATCGTCCGAGCTTTCGCCGAGGTTCTCGCTCCAGCCGCGCTCCCGTACGGCGGGCAGCCTGGCCAGATAGTCATCGACCGTACACAAGGTGAGCTCGGTGAAACGCCGCATCTCCAGGCCGCCAAGGATCTCCCGGGCCTCGGCCTCGGGCAGACGCGCCAGGATCGCCTGCCCGATGGAGTTGGCGTGCAACGGGCGCAGCTCCCCCACCTGGGTGGAGTAGCGGATCGGCTGGGAGGACTCGACCACGCAAAGGTAGAGCACCCGGCCGCCTTCCAGCTTGCCCAGGACCACGGTCTCATCGACCTCCCGCTGCAGGAGGTGGAGATGCTCCTCGACGAGGCTGACCAGCGGATCGCCGCTGTCGATCCGCGTCGCCGCCGCCAGCAGCCGCTTGGTGGGGTAGTAGCCACCCCGCTTGCGCACCTCGTAGAGATAGCCGCGCGCATGCAGCGTACGGATCAGTCCGAGGCAGCTGGACATGGGGATGTCCAGCAGGCGCGCGAGTTCGGTCAACGACAGCGCCCGCCGCTCCTGGGCAAAAACCTCGATGAGATCAAGGGTGCGGGCTACCAGTTTGACTTCCATGCGGGCTCTGCGGGTCTGTCGGGAAAAGATGCAGAGAGTAGCGCCTGCCTCGTTCCCACCTCAAGCGATGCCGCCTGCCCGATAGCCGGGGGAGTCGCGATACCCGGCGGCGTCGCGACTGCTTTCCTCTCCGTTCCCTCTACCAGAGCGGCAGCGTGTAGCTGACGATTACCCGCGTCTCATCGACATCATTGCCGAAGTCGCTGCGGAAGCTGCCGTTGCGCACCTTGAAGCCCAGGTTCTTCAGCGGCCCGCCCTGCACCACGTAGCCGATGTCGGTGTCGCGCTCCCATTCCTTGCCGTTGCCCTGGCCGTTCAACAGGTCGATGTTGTCGCCGCGCAGGTAGCGCGTCATGAAGGTCAGCCCGGGCAGGCCGATGGCGGCGAAGTCGTAGTCATAGCGCAGTTGCCAGGAACGCTCGTCCTTGTTGGCGAAGTCGCCGATCTGCACGAAGTTGGTCAGGTAGGGGTCGGTGCCGGCCAGATAGGCGTAGCCGGTGTCGCCGGACATGCGCTGGTAGCCCAGGCCGAAACCGTGGCCGCCCAGGCGGTAGGTGAACAACGCGTTTAGCGCGCGGTTGTCGACGTTGCTGCCACCCTCGTCGGTGGAGCGCGCCCAGCGGATGTCGGACTTCAGCGACTGGTCCCTGGCGATCGGCAGGACGTGCACCAGGCCCAGGTAGTGCTGGCGGTAGAAGTCCTCCAGGTTGCCGTAGTGGTAGCTGGTGCTCAGGTTGTCGTTCCAGCGGTAGGTGCCGCCGGCCAGGTTGAAGCGGTCGCTGGAAGTATGCCGCCCAGGCAGGATGTTGCGCTTGTTGCCGCGGGTGATGCTCATGTCCTCGGCGTTGCTCGAATCGCGCTGCTTGACCTGGCGCAGCTGGCCGAGCTGCACGGCCAGGCCGTCGATCTCGCCGATTTCCGCCAGGCCGCCCTGGAAGGTCTGCGGGTGCAGGCGGGTGTCGTTGTACTGCACCACCGGCAGCCTGGGCGTCAGGGTGCCGACCTTCAGGGTGCTCTTCGAGGCGCGCAGCTTGGCGGTCAGGCCCAGGTCGGAATAGTCGTCGGCGGCGCGCCTGTCGCTGGCCGAATACGGCAGCAGGCCGGAGCCGGAGCGGTCCGGGCTGGAGTCCAGCTTCAGCCCGAGCAGGCCCAGGGCATCGACGCCCACGCCGACGGTGCCGTCGGTGTAGCCGGATTCGTAGCGCAGCAGGAAGCCCTGTGCCCATTCCTCCGAATACGACTGGCTGGCGCCGGACTGGCGGTAGTCGCGGTTGAAGTAGAAGTTGCGCAGTTCCAGGCTGGCCTTGCTGTCGCCGATGAAGTCGGCCTGGGCGAACAATGGCAGGCAGGCAGCGGCCGAGGCCAGCGCCCGTGCGGGAAGATTTTTCATTGTTGTTGTCTCTTCGTTCGGATGAGGTGAGGCGGCGCCCTCCTGCGACGCCGCGTGGGGAATGGCGGTCAGTCGCCGAGCATGCCCTCCAGGCGCTGGCGCACCAGGGCCCGGGCCTGCTCGACGATGCCGCGCAGCAGCTCGGCGCAGCCCGGCTCGTCATCGATCAGGCCCTGGACCATGCCCGCCGACCAGATGCCCAGGTCGGTGTCGCCCTGCTCGTACACGGTGCGCCCGCGCTGGCCGCTGACCAGCGCGGCGATGTCGGCGTAGGTGGCCCCGCCGCGCGCCTCGATCGCCCGCACCTCCTGGCTCACCGCGTTGCGCGCCACCCGCGCGGTGTTGCGCAGGCTGCGCATGATGAGGTCGGTGGAGCGCTCGTCGGCGGCGCGGATGGCCGCCTTCACCTGCGGGTGGATCGGGCATTCGCGGGTGCTGAGGAAGCGCGTGCCCATGTTGATGGCGTCCGCCCCCAGCGCCAGCGCCGCCACCAGCCCGCGGCCGTCGGCGAAGCCGCCGGAGGCGATGATCGGCACCCGCAGGCGGTTGGCCGCCACGGGGATCAGCACCAACCCGGGGATGTCGTCCTCCCCCGGGTGGCCGGCGCACTCGAAGCCGTCGATGGACACCGCGTCCACGCCCAGTTGCTCGGCCTTGAGCGCATGGCGCAGCGAGGTGCACTTGTGGATCACCTTGACGCCGTGGCGGCGCAGCTCGGCGATGTGCTCGCCGGGGTTGTTGCCGGCGGTCTCGACGACGCCGATGCCGGCCTCGACGATCACCGCGCGGTACTCGGCGTAGGGCACCGGCTTCTGCGTCGGCAGCAGCGTCAGGTTGACGCCGAAGGGCCTGTCGGTCAGCTCGCGGCAGCGGGCGATCTCGCCGGCCAGCGCTTGCGGCGTCGGCTGCGTCAGCGCCGACAGCGTGGCCAGGCCACCGGCGTTGGCCACCGCCGCGGCCAGCTCGGCGCGCCCCACCCACTGCATGCCGCCCTGCATGATCGGGTGCTCGACGCCGAAGGTCTCGGTGAAACGGGTCTTGAACACGCTCATGGCTGGCCCCCGCGGCTCAGATCGGGTCCCAGGAGAACACGTCCGGGCTGCGCGCCAGGTCCATGAAGCTGCCGCGCAGCGCCGGCATGCCGTGCTCGGCGATGCTCTGCGGGGTCCAGCCGTGCTCGCTGTGCACGCTGCGCAGCGGGCGGCTCTGGCTCATCAGGAACAGCTCGTGGTTGCGCGCGGCGAACACCTGGCCGTTGACCTCGCGGGCGGCGTCGGAGGCCAGGTACACGGCCAGGGGCGCGTTCTTCTCCGGGGTCATGCGCTGCAGCTTTTCCACCCGCGCCTTCTGCTCCGGGGTCTGGGCCGGGATGGAGTCGGTCATGCGGCTCCAGGCGAAGGGCGCGATGCAGTTGGAGCGCACGTTGTAGCGCTGCATGTCGAGGGCGATGGACTTGGACAGGGCGACGATGCCCAGCTTGGCCGCCGAGTAGTTGGCCTGGCCGAAGTTGCCGATCAGCCCCGAGGTGCTGGTCATGTGCACGAAGGCGCCGCTGCCCTGCTCGCGGAAGCGCTCGGCGGCGGCGCGGCTGACGAAGAAGCTGCCGTTGAGGTGGACGTTGATCACCGACAGCCAGTCCTCGGCGCTCATCTTGTGGAAGATGGCGTCGCGCAGGATGCCGGCGTTGTTGACCACGATGTCGAGCCGGCCGAAGGCGTCCAGGGCGCTGGCGACGATGCGCCGGGCGCTGTCCCAGTCCGCCACGCTGTCGGTGTTGATCGCCCCCTCGCCGCCGCGCTGGCGGATCAGCCCGAGGGTCTCCTCGGCCGGCGAGGCGGAGCCGCCCTCGCCACCCAGGGACACGCCGATGTCGTTGATCAGCACCTTCGCCCCGCTGTCGGCCAGGGCCAGGGCGACTTCGCGGCCGATGCCGCCACCGGCGCCGGTGACGATCGCTACCTTGCCTTCGTTCAGTCGTTCGGTCATCGCACTTTCCTCTCGTATGGATTCGCTGGGCGGCCCGGCAATGGCCGGGCCGCAAGGGGTTCAGCCCGGCAGGCCGAGCAGGCTCTTGGCCAGGATGTTGCGCTGGATCTCGTTGGTGCCGCCGTAGATGGTGGTGGGCCGCGACTGGATGAAGATGCCCGCCGGGTGCAGCTCGGGGTCGTCGGCGAAGGGCTGCAGCAGCGCCGAGTCGGGGCCGGCGATCTCCAGGCCCAGCTCGCTGATGCGCTGGTACAGCTCGGACTGGTGGATCTTCAGCATGGACACGTCCGGCCCCAGGCTCTCGCCGCGCCGCAGGCGCTCGGCGAAGCGCTCGTACAGCGCCTTGTGGCAGTCCAGGTCCATGCTCAGCGCGGCGAAGCGCTGGGCGAACGCCGGGTCGTCCCACAGCCCCTGGTGGCGGGCCAGGCGCACCAGGCGTTCGAGGGCGAAGGTGGCCTGCTTGGGCGAGCCGAGGAAGATGCGCTCGAAGCCCAGCAGCGCCTTGGCCATGCTCCAGCCCTGGTTGACCTCGCCCACCAGGTGGTCGGCCGGCACCCGCACCTCGTTGAAGAACACCTCGCAGAACTCGCCCTGCAGCTCCAGGTTGAGGATCGGCCGCACCTCCACGCCGGGGCTGTCCATGGGCACCAGCAGGAAGCTGATGCCCTGCTGCGGCTTGCCGCCGCGCTCGGTGCGCGCCAGCACGAAGATCCAGTTGGCCTCGCTGCCCATGGTGGTCCAGGTCTTCTGGCCGTTGATCACCCAGTGGCCGTCCCGCAGCACCGCCTCGGTGCGCAGGCTGGCCAGGTCGGAGCCGGCGTTGGGTTCGCTGTAGCCCTGGCACCAGATGTCCTCGCCGCTGAGGATGCGCGGCAGGAAGCGCCGGCGCTGGGCGTCGCTGCCGTAGCGGATGAGCAGCGGGCCGAGCATGGTGATGCCGCTGTCGGGCAGGCGCGCGCAGCCGTAGTTCTCCATTTCCTCGATCATGATCAGCTGCTTGCCGGCGCTCAGGCCCATGCCGCCGTATTCCACCGGCCAGCCGGGGCACAGCCAGCCCTGGCGCGACAGCGCCTGGTACCACTCCCAGGTGTCGTCGCGGCCCAGGCGGTGGGCCGGGTTGCGGATGCGTTGCGGGTAGTTGGCGGCGATCCAGTCGCGCACCACCAGGCGGAATTCGCCATCGCCCAGGGCGTTGTAGTCGGTCATCTCAGTGTCCTTCGAAGTGGGGGGTGCGCTTGGCCAGGAAGGCCGCCTTGCCTTCGGCATGGTCGGCGCTGAGGAACAGCTGGCTCTGCAGCTCGCCCTCGCGCTCCAGCAGCAGGTCCAGGCCCTCGGCCAGCAGGGCCTTGGTCATGGCCAGCGGCAACGGCGCCTGCTGCTCGACCAGGGCCGCGCGCCGCAGCGCCGTCTCCAGGGCCGCGCCGGGGGCGCAGAGCTGGTCCACCAGGCCGATGCGCTGCGCCTCCTGCGCCTCCAGCACATCGCCGAACATCAGCAACTGCCGCGCGCGGCCGTGGCCGATGCGTGCCGGCAGGCTGTGCAGCAGGCCCAGGTCGGCGAGCAGGCCGACCTTGCCGAAGCCGGCGGCGAAGCGCGCCGTGGCGCCGCACACCAGGCTGTCGCAGGCCAGGGCGATGGACAGCCCGGCGCCCACCGCCCAGCCCTCGATGGCGGCCACCAGCGGCTTGCCCATGCGCACCATCTGCCGCACCAGGCGGGCGTTGGCCTGCATCCGCGCGCGGCCGGCGCCGAGGGTTTCCACGCGCATGTCGCCCAGGTCGCCGCCGGCGCAGAACACTTCCGCGCTGCCGGTGAGCACCACGCTGCGCACGGCGGCGTCGCGCTCGGCCTCTTCCAGGGCGCCCAGCAGTTCCATGCGCAGCGCCGGCGACAGGGCGTTGCGCCGCGCCGGGTTGTTGAAGCACAGCAGGCGCACGCTGCCGTGGGTCTCTTGCAGCAGGAGCTCGCTCATCAGGCCACCTCCCCGTGCAGCAGGGCGATGTAGCGCGCCCGGTGGAAGGCCAGCGAACCCTGGGCGTTGAGCAGCACCATGGCGCGGCGCAGGAACAGGCCGATGTCGGCCTCGTCGGTGTAGCCGATGCCGCCGTGCAGCTGGATCGCCTGGCGGGTGACCAGCAGCGCCGCCTCGCTGGCGCGCACCTTGGCGGTGGACACCAGGCGCTGCACCTGGTCGGTTGGCGCACCGGCGTCGATGGCCGCGGCGGCCTCGGCGACCATGGCGCGGGCCAGCTCGATCTGGATCTTCAGGTCGACCATGCGGTGCTGCAGGGCCTGGAAGCTGCCGATGGCGCGGCCGAACTGGCTGCGCACGCCGAGGTACTCGCGGGTGCGCTCGAAGGCGGCGTCCATCGCCCCCACCAGGTAGGCGGCGCAGGCCAGCGCGGCTTCGTCCAGGGCCGGCGGCGGCGCCTGCAGCAGGCGCGCCGGGGTGCAGTCGAAACGCAGGCGCGCCAGGTGGCCGCCGTCCTGGGCCGGCTCGCTGCGCAGCTCCAGGCCCTCGGCGTAGCTCTCCACCAGCGCCAGGCCCTGGTCGCAGGCCACCAGCCAGGCGTCGGCGGCGGCGCCCAGGTGGACGTGGGCGACCTCGCCGCGCAGCGCGCCATCGCGCCATCGCGGCCGCGCGGCGGCGCCCTCGTAGCCGATGCCGGCCGGCAGGATCAGCCGCTCCCCGGCCAGCAGCGCGTCGCGCTCGGCCTGCGGCAGCAGCGGCGCCACCAGGCTGGCCTCGATCAGCGGCTCGGGCAGCAGGCCGCGGCCCAGTTCCTCCAGCAGCGCGGCGTACTCGGCCATGCCCAGGCCGCTGCCGCCCTGCGCCTCGGCCAGGCGCAGGCCCGGCCAGCCCATGGCGCAGACCTCGGCCCAGGCCGCGCGGTCCACCCCCGGCGCCTGGAAGCGCTGGCGGCGCACGCGGTTCAGGTCGCCATCGCGCGGCACCAGGGAGGCGGCGCTGTCGCGAATCAGCCGCAGGCGCTCCTCGCGCTCGCCGGCCATCTCGGTGTTCTCGGTCATCTCGTCATTCTCGTGTCGGTTGAACGGCTCCGGCCTGGGCGGGCCGGTACTTGAAGCTGCCGGTGGCGGTGGCGACCAGCTCGCCCGCCTCGTCGCGGATCTCCGCTGCGCAGAAGCACAGGGTGCGGGTACGCCGCAGCACCCGGCCGACGGCGTTCAGCTCGCCGCGGGTGCTGCCCATGAAGTGCGTGGCCATGTCGATGGTGACCATCGAGCAACCCGGCGAGCAGATGCGGATGGCCCCGGCCATGGCGGCGTCGAGCACGCTCATCAGCACGCCGCCGTGGAAGTGCCCGAGGTAGTTCATCAGCTCCGGGCGGTGCCTCAGGCGGATGCGCGCCACCTCGCCCTCGGCCCAGCGCTCCAGGCCGAGGAACTCCTGGAAGGTGAAGCGGCCGGTGGGAAACACGCTCGCGGGCTCGGCCGGGGCGGCCGCCAGGGTCGGATCGTTCATCGCAGGGGCTCCGTCATGGGTTCAGGCCTTGAGCGGCCGCGGCTCGGCGGCGTCGGCACGCGCCGGGGCGGGCCCGGGCGTGGCGTCGGCATCGCTCGCCGCGCGGTTCGGGTCGTACAGGCGGTCGGGGATGAACAGCGCCGGGATCAGGCCGGTGATCACGTAGGTGATGCCCATCACCAGGAAGCCGGCGCCGATGGAGACGTGCGAGGCCAGCAGGCCGATGGCCGCCGGCGCCACCGCCGCGCCGACGCGGCCGAGGTTGTAGGCGGTGCCCACGGCGGCGCCGCGCACCCGGGTGGAGAAGCTCTCGGTCATGTAGGTGGCCAGCACGCCCACCGGCACGCCGTAGATGAAGCCGAACAGCGCGAGGATCCAGACGATGTTGTCCGGCGTGTGCCAGAACACGATCAGCGGCATGAAGATGGCGCTGCCGATGGCGCCGGCGGCGAAGGTGGCGCGGCGGCCGAAGTAGTCCGAGGCCATCCCGGCGACCACCTTGCCGAGGATCATCGCGGTGTAGGTGCCGACCATGTAGCCGGTCATGGACTTGAAGTTCATGCCCAGCTCGCTTTCCAGGTACGAGGGCATCCAGTTGTTGGTGCCGTAGTAGCCGAACAGCAGGAAGCACGAGGTCAGCGCCCAGAGCAGGAACATGCGGCGCGTGGCCGGCTCGCCCAGCAGGCCGCGCAGGCCGCCGCCGGCGGCGGGTGCGGCGCGCACGCCGGCCGGCTGCTGGCGGCGCTGGGCCCGGGCCGCGAGCCAGGACGGCGACTCCGGCACCCAGGGGCGCAGCGCCAGGCAGACCAGCGCCGGGGCCAGGGCGGTGAAGAACAGCGCGCGCCAGCCGAAGTCGGGGATGATCTGCCCGGCGAGGATGGTCGCCACCAGGTAGCCCACGGTCCAGCCGGCCTGCATGGTCGCCAGGATGGTGGTGCGGTACTTCGAGGTGACGAACTCGGACATCAGGATGTTGCAGGCGACGAACAGCGAGCCCAGGCCCAGGGAGGACAGGAAGCGGATCAGCGCGAACTGCCAGTAGTTGTGGGTGAGCCCCAGCAGCGCGGTGCCGACCGAGAAGATCACGATGGTCCAGGTCACCACCCGCACCCGGCCGAAGCGGTCGCAGCACCAGCCGCCGTAGATGCCGCCGACGGCCATGCCGGCCAGGGTGATGCTGCCCAGCGAGCCGGCCTCGAAGTTGCTCAGGCCGAACTCGGCCTTGAGGCTGTTCAGGCTATAGGCGAGGAACATCAGGTCGACGCCGTCGGCGAGCAGCCCGAGGAAGCAGAAGAAGAAAGCGATGACCAGCGTACGCCGGGAAAACACGGGGCCCTGGGGAGGGCTCAGGGATGCGTTCATTGTTCTTGTTCTCGCAGGTAGGTTGAGGTGGGGTCGCGCCGTGCCGCCCGGGTCAGTTGCCGGCCTCCGGGGTCAGGCGCACGCGGCCGTTGTCCAGCACCACCACATCGCGCTCGACCACGCGGGTGCGGAAGGAGCCGTCGTTCCAGATTTCCGTGCGCAGGGTCTCGCCCGGGAACACCGGCGCCGAGAAGCGCACCTGCAGTTGCCCGAAGCGCTCGGCGCGGTAGTCGGCGAAGCCGCGCAGCAGGGCGTGGAAGGCCACGCCCAGGGTGCACAGGCCATGCAGGATCGGCCTGGGGAAACCGCCCCGCGCCGCGGCCGCCGGGCTGGCGTGGATCGGGTTGTCGTCGCCGTTGAGGCGGTAGTACAGGGCCTGCTCCGGGCGCGTCGGCAGGTCGATGGCCAGGTCCGGCGCGCGCTCGGGCAGGCGGTGCGGCTGGCTCGACGACCGGCCGTCGCCGCCGAAGCCGCCGTCGCCGCGCAGGAAGGTGGTGCCGCGGGCGATGGCCAGCACCGCGCCGCTGGCGGCATCGCTCAGCACCTTCTCGCTGTACAGCAGCGCGCCCTTGCCGGCGCCCTTGTCCACCAGGCCGGTGACGCGGGTGCGGCCGATCACCTCGCCTTCCGGCGGCAGCGGCCTGAGCCATTCCACGCTCTGCTCGCCATGCACCAGGCGCAGGGCGTCGACGCCGGTGTCCGGATTGCCCAGCCAGAAACCGGGGTGGCCCAGCACCACCGCCATGCACGGCAGCGCCTGGATATCGCGGTTGGCATCGACGAAGGCCAGCTGGTGCTCGTCCAGGGGGTCGGCGCCCAGGCCCACGGACAGCGCGTAGAAGGCGCTGTCCTCGCGGCTGTAGCGCTGGCGCACCTCGGGGATGCGGTAGTTCAGCAGGTGCTCAGGATTCAGCGCCATGGGCCACCTCCTGCACTTCCAGCACCGCGTCGGCGGCCCAGGCGCCCTGCCCCTCGGGCATGGCGAACACCGGGTTGAGGTCCACCGAGCGCAGCCGCGGGCCGGCCTGGGCGGCGAACCGCGAGAGCCGCGAGAGCACCTGCGCCAGCGCCTTCACGTCGGTCACCGGGCGGCCGCGGGCACCGAGCAGCAGGGGCGCGCCCCTGATGCCGCGGATCATCGCCTCGGCTTCCGCGGCGTCGAACGGGCAGCGGCGGAACACCACGTCCTTGAGCACCTCGACGAAGATGCCGCCGAGGCCGAACACTGCCACCGGGCCGAACTGCGGGTCGCGCTGGATGCCCATGAAGCACTCCACGCCGCCCTGCAGCTGGCGCGCCACCAGCACGCCATCGATACGCGCCGCGGGCGCGTGTTCGGCGGCGCGGCGCAGCAGCAGGTCGAAGCCCTCGCGCACGGCCGCGGCGCTGTCCACGCCCAGCAGCACGCCGCCGATCTCGGACTTGTGCAGGATGTCCGCCGAGGCGATCTTCAGCACCACCGGGTAGCCGATCGCTTCGGCGAAGGCCACCGCGTCCGCGGCGTTGCCCAGCACCCGCTCCGGCGCCGACTCGATGCCGGCGCCGGCCAGCAGCTGCTTGGCCTCCGCCTCGCCGGGGGTCTGCGCCGGCAGCTCCACGCCGCCGGGCGCCGGCACCTGGCGCAACGGCCGGGCGAAGGCCTCGCCGAGCCGGCCCATGGCCTGGATGGCGTACACCGCGCGGGTGGGGTCCTCGAACAGGGCGAAGCCGGCCTTCTCGTAGGGCGCCAGTTCCTCGCCCTCGCCCATCACCGAGACCACGAACAGGCGCTCCGGGTGGTCCGCCTTGATGCGGGCGAACTGCTCGGCCAGGCGCGGGCCGATGGACGCGGCGGTGCCGGCCTGGGTGAAGAAGGCGATCAGCGAGCGGTAGCCGCCGTCCACCACCATGGATTCGGTGAAGTCGTGCACCAGGCTCAGGTCGTTCAGCGCCTGGGCGGTGCAGTCCACCGGGTTGATCGGCGAGGCGAAGGACAGCCGCTGCTTCAGCCGCGCCTGGGCCGCCTCTGGCATGGGCGGCATGGGCAGGCCGACTTCCTCGGCGGCGTCGCTGACGATGATGCCGGCGCCGCCGCTGACGGTGATCATCCCCAGGCTGTTGTTCACCGGGTAGATGCGCTGGGTGGCGAGGTAGGCGATGTCCATCAGCTCCTCGGTGTTGCGCGCGCGGACCACGGCGTAGTCGGCCAGCACCGCGTCCAGCACCTTGTCGTCGCCGGCCAGCGAGGCGGTGTGCGACATGGCCGCGCGGCCGCCCAGCTCGCTGCGCCCGACCTTGTGCAGGATCACCGGCTTGCCGGCGCGGTGGGCGGCCGCCAGGGCGGCGAGGAAGCTGTCGACGTTGCGGATGGACTCGGCGTAGGCCATGACCACGTCGACCTCCGGCGACTCCACCAGCCAGCCGATGGCGTCGCCCAGGGTGACGTCGGCCTCGTTGCCGGTGGCCACGCAGATCGGCGTGCCCAGCCCGCGCTGCCGCGCCAGCCCCAGCAGGTGCGCGCCATAGGCGCCGGACTGGGTGGCGATGCCGACGCGCCCGGCCAGCGGCGTGCCGCGTTCCAGGCTGGTGGAGAAGAAGGCGTAGTAGCCCAGGTTGGCGTTGAACACGCCCAGGGCGTTGGGCCCCAGCAGGCGCATGTTCGCCGCGCGGGCGGCCTCGACCAGGGCCTCCTGCATCTGCTCGCCCTCGCCGCCCACCTCGCTGAAGCCGGAGGAGAACACGATGGCGCTGCGCGCGCCCTTGCGGCCCAGGGCCCGGATGGTCTCCAGCACCTGCGGCGCCGGCAGCGCGACTATGGCCACGTCGGGCGCCTCGGGCAGCGCCTCGACGCTGGCGAAGGCCGGCAGGCCCTGGATCTCGCTGCGGTTGGGGTTGACCGGGAGGATGCGGCCGGCGAAGCCGTTGCGCAGCATGTAGGCGATGGGCCGGCCGCCGATGCGGTGCGGGTCGCTGGAGGCGCCGACCACGGCCACGGAACGGGGTTGCAGCAGGGGCGTGAGGCTGGCGAAGCGCGAGGCGCCGCCGGGGTGTTGCGCGTGACTCACTGACATGACGTTTCCACCTGAACTGTTGACGGTTGCCGGACCGACCGTCCCGGCGCGAGGGCGAGCGCGTCCACGGCGGGCTGCCGAAGCGGCCACCGCCGGGGCGTCGAACCCGGGTTTCAGAGCACCGACTGGGTGCCGAGCAGGGCCGTGACCTGGCTGGACAGGGTGCCGCCGTTGCCGTGCAGCAGGGCGACGTCGGCCTTGCGCAACTGGCGCTCGCCGGCCTGGCGGCGCAACTGCGTCACCGCCTCGATGATCAGGAACATGCCGTACATGCCCGGATGCACGCAGGACAGCCCGCCGCCATTGGTGTTCACCGCCAGCTCGCCGCCGGGGGCGATGCGCCCGCCCTCGACGAAACGCCCGCCCTCGCCCTTCGGGCAGAAGCCGAGGTCTTCGAGGAACAGCAGGGTGTTGATGGTGAAGGCGTCATAGAGCATCACCAGGTCGATGTCGGCGTGCGTCACCCCGGCCATCTGCATGGCGCGCGGGCCGCTTTCGCTGGCGGCGGTGACGGTGAGGTCGGGCATCGCCACGATGGATCGGTGCCACTGCGCGCCGGCGGCGCCGAGGAAGTACACCGGCGCGTTGGGCAGGTCGCGGGCGCGGTCGGCGCGGACCATCACGCAGGCGCCACCGCCGTCGGTGACCAGGCAGCAGTCGGCCTTGCTCAGCGGGTCGCTGACCATGCGCGCGGCGAGCACGTCCTCGATGCCCAGCGGGCCGCGGGCGAAGGCCTCGGGGTTGAGGTTGGCCCAGCCCCGCGCGGCCACCGCCACTTCCGCCAGTTGCGCGCGGGTGGTGCCGTACTGGTGCATGTGCCGGCTGGCGGCCAGGGCATAGGCGGTGATGGGGTGGCGCGGCCTGTAGGGCGTCTCGTGCCACTGCGGCTCGCTCATCGACACCAGCTTGCCGCCGGCGGTGCGCTGGTTGGAGCCGTAGCAGATCAGCGCCGCGTCGCACAGCCCGGCCTCCAGGGCCAGGGTGGCCTGCAGCAGGTGCAGTTCGAAGCTGGAGCCGCCGATGTTGGTGCCGTCGACGAATTTCGGACGGATGCCCAGGTATTCGCACACCGACAGTGTCGGGAAGGCATGGGAACTGGTGGCGGCGAACACCGCGTCTATGTCCGCCAGCTTCAGCCCGGCGTCGGCGATGGCCTTCACCGAGGCCTGGCCGAGCAGTTCGATGGCGCTGTGGCCGGGGGCCTCGCCGATGCCGGCGCTGCCGATGCCGACGATGGCGGTCTTGCCGCGCAGGACCTGGCTCATGGCTGCACCTCCGCCAGGGGCTGGAACACCACCACGGGTGCGCCTTCCTGTTCGACGATGCGCGCCTTCAGGCGGGTGCCGATGGGCAGTTCGAGGCGCCCCTCGATGCGCGACATCATGCGCACGCCCTCGTCCAGGTCGACCAGGGCGACGTTGTAGTCGCCGCCGCGGGCGCGGTTGACGGTGATCGCATAGAGGGTGCCCAGGCCGCAGGCCGGGACCCATTCCAGGTCCGTCTCGCCGCTGCCGGGCACCAGGTTGCGCGGGTAGAACACGTGCCGCCCGCTGGAACGGCTGCGCTGCAGCATGAAGCGGCCCTCGGCGAGGAAGGCGAGGTACTGGGCCTCGGGGCCCGGAACGACGCACTCGGGGAGATCTGCCACGTAGGTCCTCCTTTGTTCTTGTTCGACCTTTGCTGCAAAGTGCAGCGACGTGGACGCACAGCCGGCGGTTTCAAGGCAGCCGTTGTGCGCTCCGTGAAGCCAGCATATATTCACCCCAGTGAATGTCAATCCCAATAGTGAATATGAAAAACAAAGAAACCGTACCGGAAGCCAATACGAAGAGCTCCAGCACCAAGGACGTAGGGGCCGTGGTGAACGCTATTCAGATCCTCCGCCACCTGGCCCACGCCGAAGCCCCCGAGGGCGTGGCTGCCATCGCCCGCGCCACCGGCATCAGCCCCAGCAGCGCCTTCAACATCCTGCGCACGCTGCACAACGAGCAGTTGGCCTCGTTCGACAACGAGACCAAGACCTACCAGCTGGGCCTGGGCCTGTCGGAACTGGCGGTGAGCTTCATCGGCCGCAGCTACGCCGACCTGATCCAGCCGGAACTGGAGCGCCTGAGCCTCAACCACAACATCCTGGTGGCGCTGTGGCAGGTCACCGACGACGCGCACATCCGCGTGGTCGCCCGCGCCGCGCCGCCCATCGCCCACGTCAACGTCGCGCTCGGCACGCGCCTGCCGGAGCTGGTGGGCGCCGCCGGGCGCTGCATCGCCGGCCTGCGCCAGCTGCCGGCGGACGAGTTGCGCCGGCGCCTGTCGCGGGTGCGCTGGGAAAACCCGCCGAGCTTCGAGCAGTTCCAGGCCGACGCCGCCGAGGCCCTGGCGCGCGGCTGGAGCATGGACCGCGACCACCTGTACCGCGGCGTGAGCATGGTCGCCAGCGCCGTCACCGACCACGACCGCCAGCCGCGCTTCGTCATTTCCGCCATCGGCATCAGCGCCCAGCACCGCCAGGAGGAACTGGAAGGCATCGGCACCAACCTGCACGACACCGCCCGCTTCGTCGGCCGCGCCCTGTTCCCCCAAGGCGGGGGCCGCAAGGCGTAGAACCAGAATGCCATTCAGTATTTGGAAAGGTATTCCCGGTTTTCGTAGGGCGCATGACGCCCATGGCGTTATCCGCCGTTAGCGTCGGCAGCGGCGTTCCGGCCGACGGCGGATAACCGCGAACGGTTATGCGCCCTACGGTCACGCACCACCGTAGGAGACTCCGTCCGCGATGAAGCCGCGCCCCGCGTTCGCGGGGCTGACGCTACTGCCGCACCAGCCGCCGGTTGTCCGGCGCGATCGCCCCGCTGCTGCGGTAGGGGTTGATATCCAGCCCCCCGCGGCGCACGTAGCGCGCATAGACGGTCAGGCGGCTGGGCTGCAGCAGGCGCTGCAGGTCCAGGTAGATGCGTTCCACGCACTGCTCGTGGAAGTCCTGGTGCTGGCGGAAGGAAACCACGTAGGCCAGCAGGCTGGCGGGGTCCAGGGCCGGGCCGGCGTAGTCCACCACCAGGGTGCCCCAGTCCGGCTGGCCGGTGACCGGGCAGTTGGACTTCAGCAGGTGGCTGTAGAGCACCTCGTCCACCCGCCGCGCGTCGTCGCAGCGCAGCAGCTCGGGGCGCGGGTGGTCGTAGCCGTCCACGGCGATGTCGAGGTCGTCGATGCACTGGCCGGGCAGAATGGCCACGCCCTCCTCCGCCACTTCGTCCAGGCTGCGCAGGCGCACGCCCACCGGCGCGCCGGCGGCGGCGGACAGGTCGCGCTCCAGCACCGCCCGCAGCGCCTCGCGGCTGTCGAAGGCGCTCTGGTTCAGCGAGTTGAGGTAGAGCTTGAAGGACTTGGACTCGATGATGTTCGGCGACTGCGCCGGGATGGCGAACTCGCCGATGGCCACCACCGGCTTGCCGGCCGGAGTGAGCCAGGACAGCTCGTAGCAGTTCCAGATGTCCACGCCGCGGTACGGCAGCCTGGCGCCGTCCAGGCCCAGCTCGGCCCACTTGGTGGCGCGGCTGATGGGGAACAGCAGCTCCGGCGCGTAGGTGGAGACGTATTCGCTGGACTTGCCCAGCGGGGAATGTTCGGCGGGGTGCTGCATGGGATGGACCTGCGGGAATCTCGTCGGCGCCCGCCGGGGGTGGCGGGCGGGGCAAGTGTATACAAATGCGCGGTTCCTTTCAGCAGGTGGGGGATGGGGCGGCTATCTGTAGGTGGGTTTGTCGGTTGTCATGGTGCCTTGGGGTGATTCCGCTCCCTCTCCCTGAAGGGAGAGGGGACCGTTCGGCGTATTTTGGTATCCCCGAGTCAGCCGGCAAATAACGAGATTGCCGGCTAAAACCATTCTTCCAATTGGCACGGACAAGCCCCCTCTCCCGCTTGCGGGAGAGGGCTGGGGAGAGGGAACGGAGGTGGGCCTGGCAGCGGACCCACCGGCCAGCTCGCTCCTACGAAAAGAAGGAGTCCCCTCAGAACCACAGGCGGATGCCCGCCACCCAATAGCCCTCCTCGTCCTTCTCGCCCTCGGCGCGGGCGATGTCGCCGTTGCGGCCGTAGCTTTTGCTCCACTGGTAGCCGACATAGGGCGCGAACTCGCGGCGCACCTCGTAGCGCAGGCGCAGGCCCAGCTCCAGCTCGCTGCCGCCGGCGCCCACGCCGGTGGCGCGGTCGTCGGCCAGGGCCAGGTTGTATTCCAGGGAGGGTTGCAGGACCAGGCGCTGGCTCAGCAGCAGTTCGTATTCGCTCTCCAGGCGCAGCGAGGGGTCGCCGCGTTCGCTGAGGAACAGGTTGGCGTCCACCTCGAACCACTGCGGCGCCAGGCCCTGCACGCCCAGCACGGCGTAGCTGCGCGACGGCCCCGGCTGGTCGTCGTGGCGCACGCCGGCCTGCAGGTCCCAGAAGTCGGCGACCAGGCGCTGGTAGAGCAGTTGCACCTCGTTGTCGGTGGTCGGCCCGCCGGCATCCCGCTCGCCCTCTGCCTTCAGGCGCAGCTTCCGGTAGTCGGTGCCGTACCAGCCCTGGGCCTCCCAGGCCAGGCTGGCGGCATTGCCGTGGAAGCGGCTCTCCAGGCGCTGCAGCAGCAGCGAGCCCAGCGGCATGTCGTCCATCTCGGCGCCCTCGACGGGCAAGGCGAGGCCCAGGGCGGCCAGGCAGGCCACCTTCGCGACTGTCTTCATGGCGGCTCCTAGAGGGTGGCGGCGGGCTCGACGATGACCTTGCGCATCATGCCGGCGGCCATGTGGTAGATCAGGTGGCAGTGGAAGGCCCATTCGCCCAGGGCGTCGGCCGGCACGTCCACTTCCAGGGTGCTGCCGGGAGCGACGCTGACCACGTGCTTGAGCGGGTTGAAGCGGCCGTTGCCCTTGTCCAGCTGCATCCACATGCCGTGCAGGTGCATGGGGTGGGCCATCATGGTGTCGTTGACGAAGCGGATGCGCACCCGCTCGCCGTACTTCAGGCGGATCGGTTCGGCCTCGGAGTACTTCCTGCCGTCGATGGACCAGAAGTAGCGCTCCATGTTGCCGGTCAGGCGGAACTCGATGCTGCGGTCCGGCGCGCGGTAGTCGGCGTAGGGGCGCATGGCCCTGAGGTCGGCGTAGACCAGCAGGCGGTCGCCCGGTTCGGCCGGCCGTGGCGCCAGGCCGCTGGCGGGGGCGTAGTCGGAACGCGGCGTGACGGCCAGCGCCGAGTGGTCCATGCCGGCCATGGCGGAATGGTCCATCCCGGCCATGCCCATGCCCGGATGATCCACCCCGCCATGGTCCATGCCCATGTCCGCCATGCTCAGCAGCGGCCGCGGGCGCAGCGCCGGCACCTCGCCCCGCATGCCTTCGCGCGGGGCCAGGGTGGCGCGGGCGTAGCCGCTGCGGTCCATGGCCTCGGCGAACACCGTGTAGGCGCGCGCGTCGGTGGGCTGGACGATGACGTCGTAGGTCTCGGCCACGGCGATGCGCAGTTCGTCCACCGTCACCGGCTGCACGTCGTTGCCGTCGGCCTGCACCACGGTCATCTTCAGGCCGGGGATGCGCACGTCGAAGTAGCTCATCCCCGAGCCGTTGATCAGCCGCAGGCGCACCCGCTCGCCGGGCCTGAACAGGCCGCTCCAGTTCTGCCGTGCATCGCGGCCGTTGACCAGGAAGCGGAAGCCGGAGATGTCGGCGACGTCGGTCGGCGTCATGCGCATGCCGCCCCAGTCCAGGCGGTCCTTCAGGGTGTTCCACCAGCCGTTGGCGCGGCCGTCGGCGATGAAATCGCCCAAGGTGCGCTGGTGCTGGTTGTAGTAGTCGCTCTGCTTCTTCAGGTTGGCGAAGATTTTTTCCGGCTTGCTGTCGTGCCAGTCGGCCAGCAACAGGGTGTATTCGCGGTCGTAGCTGTACGGCTCGCGCCCCTTCGGCTCGATCACCAGCGGGCCGTAGAGTCCCTCGACTTCCTGGAAGTCCGAGTGCGCGTGGTACCAGTAGGTGCCGGCCTGCTTCACCCTGAAGCGGTAGGTGAAGGTCTGCCCCGGCCCGATGCCGGGGAAGCTGATGCCCGGCACGCCGTCCTGGGTGTAGGGCAGGACCAGCCCGTGCCAGTGCAGCGAGGTGTCGCGGTCGAGGGTGTTGGTGACGCGGATCTCCACGTCCTCGCCCTCCCTGAAGCGCAGCTCCGGCGCCGGCGTCCGGCCGTTGACGGTCAGCGCCCGGCGCGTGCCATCGGACAGCTCCAGGCTGCCCTCGCCGATCTTCAGTTCGTATACCCCGGCCTGGGCCAGGCAAGCGCCGCCCAGCAGCGCCGCGCCGAGCAGCGCGCGCAGTCCTTGTGCCTTCATGGCCTCGCTCCGCGGTCAGGGTTCGACGGTCAGGCGGCCGACCATGCCGGCCTGGTAGTGGCCGGGGATGTTGCAGGCGAACTCCAGCTGGGTGGCCCTGGTGAAGGTCCAGGTCAGCTCGGCGGTCTTGCCCGGCTCCACCAGCACGCTGTTGGGGTCGTCGTGCTTCATCATCTTCGAATGGTCCATGCCGGCCATCTGGCCCATGCCGTGGCTCATGCCGGTGGGCGTGAGCATGCCCATCGCCTGCATCTGCTGCATTTCCTTCTGGTGCTCGGCGTGCATGGCGGCGTCGCCCAGGTTGAACTCGTGCAGCAGGCTGCCGGTGTTGTGGATGACGAAGCGCACCGTCTCGCCGGCCTTGACCTGCAGCGACTTGGGCTCGAAGTACATCTCGCCCAGGCTGATCTCGACGCTGCGGGTGGCCTGGGCGGCCGCGGCCGGCTTGCCGAAGTCGTACCCATGGCCGTGGCCGGCGTCGGCCAGGGCCGGCAGGGCGAAGGCGGCGGCGAGGCCGAGGATGGCGGTGTGGAAGAACTGGCGTGTACGCATGCTGCGGACCTCTTGCGGATGATTGCCCCTCATGCTGCAGCCGGCCGCCTGCCGGCTGGCTGTCGGGAAGATTACAGTTGTGTCAGCTTGGCGGCGCCAGCGGCCGCGCTGGATACAATGGGCGGCGTACCCGTCCGCCACGGAGAGCCATCTTGAAACTGCTGATCGTCGAAGACGAACCCCGCATCGGCCAGTACCTGCGCCAGGGCCTGAGCGAGGCCGGCTATGCCGTGGACCTCTGCGGCGACGGCGCCGAGGGCGAGCAGCTGGCGCTATCCGGCGACTACGACCTGGCGATCCTCGACGTCATGCTGCCCGGCCGCGACGGCTGGCAGATACTGCGCGCCGTGCGCCAGGCCGGCCTGGCCCTGCCGGTGCTGTTCCTCACCGCCCGCGACGCCGTGGAGGACCGCGTGCGCGGCCTGGAACAGGGCGCCGACGACTACCTGGTCAAGCCCTTCGCCTTCGTCGAACTGCTGGCCCGCGTGCGCACCCTGCTGCGCCGCGGCGGCCAGCAGCTGCAGGAGACCGTGCTGCAACTGGCCGACCTGGAGCTGGACCTGCTGCGCCGCCGGGTGCAGCGCGGCGGCCGGCGCATCGAGCTGACCGCCAAGGAGTTCGCCCTGCTGGAGCTGCTGCTGCGCCGCCACGGCGAGGTGCTGCCCAAGTCGCTGATCGCCTCCCAGGTCTGGGACATGAACTTCGACAGCGACACCAACGTCATCGAGGTGGCCATCCGCCGCCTGCGCGCCAAGGTCGACGACGACTTCCCGCAGCGCCTGATCCACACCGTGCGCGGCATGGGCTACGTGCTCGAAGAGCGGGCGCCGTGAGCGCCGCCGCGCGGGTTTCGCTGGGCGCCCGCCTGAGCCTGCTGTTCGCCGCCTGCACCGCGGCCATCTCGCTGATCGCCGGGGCCGTGTTCAGCCGCGCCAGCGAGGCGCATTTCATCGAGCTGGACCGCCAGGTGATGGCCGGCCGCCTGCCGTTCTTCCGCGAGCTGCTCGCCCCGGTGCGCGACCCCGCCGGCCTGGCCACGCAACGCGGGGCGCTGGAGCACGAGCTGACCCGCCACCCGGACCTGGGCGTGCGCCTGGAAGGCCCCGACGGCCGGCGCTGGCTGGACGAGCCGCCACGCATGAGCAACGGCATGGAGGGCATGGGCGAAAGGCCGGCCTACCGCGAGATGCGCGTGCCGCTGGACGCCACCGAGCCCGCCGGGCGCCAGCTCACCCTGGTGCTGGACATCACCCACCACCAGCACTTCCTCGGCCACATGCAGCAGCTGATCTGGCTGACCATGGGCCTCTCCGCCCTGGCCACCGCCCTGCTCGGCGCCTGGGCCACCCGCGCCAGCCTGCGCCCGCTGCGGCGCATGCGCGAGGTGGCGGCGCAGGTGTCGGCGCAGTCGCTGACCACCCGCCTGGACGCCAGCCGCCTGCCCGCGGAACTGCGCGGCCTGGCCAGCGAGCTGAATGCCATGCTGGCGCGCCTGGAGGAGGCCTTCCAGCGCCTGTCGGCGTTCTCCGCGGACATCGCCCACGAACTGCGCACCCCGCTCACCGCGCTGCTGACGCAGACCCAGGTGGTGCTGTCGCGCCCGCGCGGCGGCGACGACTACCGCGAGGCGCTGCACGGCAACCTGGAGGAACTGCAGCGGCTGACCGCCATGGTCAACGACATGCTGTTGCTGGCCAAGGCCGACCACGGCCTGCTGGCCCCCGGGCGCGACAGCCTGGACCTGGCCGGGGAAGTGGATGCCCTGCTGGAGTTCTACGCGCCGCTGGCCGAGGACCAGGGCATCCGCCTGGAGCGCGAGGGCCAGGCACGTGTGCGCGGCGACCGCGGCATGCTGCGCCGGGTGCTGGCCAACCTGCTGGACAACGCCCTGCGCTTCACCCCCGCTGGCGGCGCCATCCGCGTGCGCCTGCGGCCCGGCCAGGTCAGCGTGGAGAACCAGGGCCCGGCCATCCCCGCCGAGCAGTTGCCAAGGCTGTTCGACCGCTTCCACCACCGCGAACCGGCCCAGCGCGAGGGCCAGGGCGTGCACGCCGGGCTCGGCCTGGCGATCTGCCGCTCCATCGTCCAGGCCCACGGCGGCGGCATCCGCGCCGAATCGGCAGACGGCTGGACACGCTTCGTCATCGAACTGCCGGAAGCGTAGGGCGTATAACCGTTCGCGGTTATACGCCGCTACACCCAAGATCACAGCCCGCGCCCAGGTCAACCCCGGAGCCGCCCAGGGCCACGGCCAGGCGGCGGATAACGCGGAGCGTTATTCGCCCTACGCCGAGCCCACCTGCAACGTAGTTACCCCACCCATGGCATGGCGGCGTGCTTCAGATCACCAGCCGCCCGCTCGCCACCAGCCGCGCCTGGCCGGCGATGCGCACGCGGTCGCCCTCCAGCCGGCACCACAGCTCGCCGCCGCGGGCCGAGCACTGCAAGGCGCGCATCTGCAGCTTGCTCAGGCGCTGCGACCAGTAGGGAATCAGGCAGCAGTGGGCGGCGCCGGTCACTGGGTCCTCGTTGAT
Organism: Pseudomonas delhiensis; assembly: GCF_900187975.1. Classification (GTDB taxonomy): domain Bacteria; phylum Pseudomonadota; class Gammaproteobacteria; order Pseudomonadales; family Pseudomonadaceae; genus Pseudomonas; species Pseudomonas delhiensis. The sequence goes on from NZ_FZPC01000013.1 coordinate 135,493, forward strand.
GCCGATGGCCGGGGCGAAGAAGCGCGAGACGAAGTCGTGGTCGCCCTCCCCCCGCGCGGTGACGATCACCCCCAGGTACGGCAGCCGGGCCAGGGCGACGAAGTCCGGCTTGCAGGCGCGCACCGCTTCCTCCGACTCCAGCAGCACCATCAGGTGCGCCGTGGTGCTGAGCGCGTCGACCACCGGCAGGCCCAGGGCCTGCTCCAGCTCCACGGTGCTGCCCGCCTCGCGGGGCGGCTGCGCCGGGAAGTCCAGGGCCAGGCGCTGGTCCTCGCGGTACACCCGCAGCGGGCCGGACAGCGAGTTCAGCTCCAGGCGCTCGCCCGGCTCGCCGAACACCTCGAACAGCACGTGGGCGCTGGCCAGGGTGGCGTGGCCGCACAGCGGCACCTCGGCCGTCGGGGTGAACCAGCGGATGCGCCAGCCATCGGCCTCGCGGACCAGGAAGGCGGTCTCGGACAGGTTGTGCTCGGCGGCGATGTTCTGCATCAGCTCGTCGGCCAGCCAGGCATCCAGGCGGTAGACCATCGCCGGGTTGCCGGCGAACGGACGGCGGGTGAAGGCATCGACCTGGTGGAATTCGAGCTGCATGGCGTTCTCCTTTGAGTGGGGTTCCAGCATGCCGCCCCGAACGCTCGGCGCTGCTATACAGTGTGCGACTTTCGCATCGGCACAGTCGCGCCCTCAGGCCCGGCCGATGGCGGCGAAGCTGGCCGCGGTCAGGCCGGCCAGGGTCTCGGCGCTCAGCTCCACCTCCAGGCCGCGGCGCCCGGCGCTGACGTGGATGCTCGGGTACTGCCGGGCGGACTCGTCGATGAAGGTGCGCAGGCGCTTCTTCTGCCCCAGCGGGCTGATGCCGCCGACCAGGTAGCCGGTGGCGCGCTGGGCGGCGCCGGGGTCGGCCATGTCGGCCTTCTTGGCCCCGGCGGCGTGGGCCAGGGCCTTCAGGTCGAGGCTGCCGGCCACCGGCACCACGGCCACCAGCAGCTCGCCCTTCTCGGTGGCGGCGAGCAGCGTCTTGAACACCCGCGCCGGCTCCAGGCCGAGCTTCTCGGCAGCTTCCAGGCCGTAGGACGGCGCCTTGGGGTCGTGTTCGTAGCTCAGCACGCGGTGCTCGGCGCGGGCCTTCTTCAGCAGGTCGATGGCGGGGGTCATGACGGTCCGGGCTCTGTCCGTGAACGATGCCCAAGCATAGCAAGGGCAGGCGGCCGAATCCGCCACCGCCGCCTGCGCGCACGGCCCTTCACCCGGCGCGCGGAATGGCCTAAGGTCGCAGACGACCCGGGCTCTGCCGGATGCAGCACAAGGCCAACGTCATGACCGACAGCCAGAACAAGAAATACATCGTCGCCCTCGACCAGGGCACCACCAGCTCCCGCGCCATCATCTTCGACCGCGACGCCAACGTGGTCAGCGTGGCGCAGCGCGAGTTCGCGCAGATCTACCCCCAGGCCGGCTGGGTCGAGCACGACCCCATGGAAATCTGGGCCACCCAGAGCTCCACCCTGGTCGAGGCCCTGGCCCAGGCCAGCATCGGCTTCGGCGAGGTGGCCGCCATCGGCATCACCAACCAGCGCGAGACCACGGTGGTATGGGACAAGGCCACCGGCCGGCCGATCCACAACGCCATCGTCTGGCAGTGCCGGCGCAGCGCGGGCATCTGCGAGCAGCTGCGCGCCGACGGCCTGGAGCCCTACATCCGCGACACCACCGGGCTGGTCATCGACCCCTACTTCTCCGGCACCAAGCTGAAGTGGATCCTCGACCAGGTCGACGGCGCCCGCGAGCGCGCCCGCCGCGGCGAACTGCTGTTCGGCACCGTGGACAGCTGGCTGGTGTGGAAGCTCACCGAGGGCGAGGTGCACGTCACCGACTACACCAACGCCTCGCGCACCCTGCTGTTCGACATCCACAAGCGCGACTGGGACGACCGCCTGCTGGCCGCCCTGGACATCCCCCGGGCCATGCTGCCGAAGGTCCAGGCTTCCTCCGGGGTGTTCGGCCACGCCAGGGTCGGCGGCCTGGGCGTGCACCGCACGCCCATCGCCGGGATCGCCGGCGACCAGCAGGCCGCGCTGTTCGGCCAGCTCTGCGTGGAGCCCGGCCAGGCGAAGAACACCTACGGCACCGGCTGCTTCCTGCTGATGCACACCGGCGCCAAGGCGGTGAAGTCCACCCACGGCCTGCTCACCACCATCGCCTGCGGGCCCCGCGGCGAGCCGCAGTACGCCCTGGAAGGCGCGGTGTTCAATGGCGGCTCCACGGTGCAGTGGCTGCGCGACGAGCTGAAGGTGATAAACGACGCCCACGACTCCGAGTACTTCGCCAGCAAGGTCAAGGACAGCAACGGCGTCTACCTGGTGCCGGCCTTCACCGGCCTGGGCGCGCCCTACTGGGACCCGTACGCCCGCGGCGCGCTGTTCGGCCTGACCCGCGGGGTCAAGGCCGACCACCTGATCCGCGCCACCCTGGAATCCATCGCCTACCAGACCCGCGACGTGCTCGACGCCATGCAGCAGGACGCCGGCGAGCCGCTGCGCGCCCTGCGCGTGGACGGCGGCGCGGTGGCCAACAACTTCCTCATGCAGTTCCAGGCCGACATCCTCGGCACCCCGGTGGAACGCCCGCAGATGCGCGAGACCACGGCCCTGGGCGCCGCCGTGCTGGCGGGGCTGGCCAGCGGCTTCTGGCGGAGCCTGGACGAGCTGAAGGGCAAGGCGGTGATCGAGCGGGTGTTCCAGCCCCAGTGCGAGGCGGCCGAGCGCGAGCGGCTGTATGCGGGCTGGAAGAAGGCGGTGGAGCGCACCCGGGGGTGGGCGGCGGAGGATTGAAAGCGACGTGGGGCGTACAACCGTTCGTGGTTGTACGCCGATGTGCCCGGGTCCGCAGGTCGGGACCGGAGCGCCCGAGACAGGGGCTCCGGGTTCGAAACCGCGGCGCCCCGGGCCAAGGTCAGGCGGCGGATAACCGCGAACGGTTATTCGCCCTACGCCTCAGGGGCTTCCAGTTGCGCCCACAGCGAGGGGGCGCCGGCGGACTTTTCCACCGCGGCGAGGCGCGCGGCGTGGGCCGCCCGTTCCTCTTCGCTGGCGCGGATCACCCGGGTCAGCGCGCGGCCGGCCGCCAGGCGGCGGATCGGGCTGGCCTGCGGGCGGCCGCTGCCGTCGCCCTCGGCGCCCTGGCCGGCCAGCGACAGGCTGGTCTGGCCACCGGTCATCGCCAGGTAGACGTCGGCGAGGATCTCGGCGTCGAGCAGTGCGCCGTGCAGGTCGCGGCCGGAGTTGTCGACGCCGTAGCGCTTGCACAGGGCGTCGAGGTTGTTGCGCTGCCCCGGGTGGCGCTCGCGGGCCATCATCAGGGTGTCGAGCACCGAGCAGTACTCGGCGACGTCGGCGCGCTCGCTCTGCCCCAGCAGGGCGAACTCGTTGTTGATGAAGCCGATGTCGAACGCCGCGTTGTGGATGATCAACTGGGCGCCGGTGATGAACTCGAAGAACTCGTCGGCCACCTCGCGGAAGCGCGGCTTGTCCTTGACGAACTCGTTGGTGATGCCGTGGACCGCGATGGCGCCTTCGTCGATCTCGCGGTCGGGCTGCAGGTAGACGTGGAAGTGGCGGCCGGTGAGGCGGCGGCCTTCCAGCTCGACGCAGCCGATCTCGATGATCCGGTGGCCATCGGTGACCGGCATGCCGGTGGTTTCGGTATCCAGTACGACGCTGCGCATTTCGTGACCTTGTTGCTTTGACTAGGGAGGCGCCCGCGGGCGCCCGTTGCAATTTCAGCGCGGCAGTTCGGCGACGCCACGGTTGGCGAGCATGTCGGCGCGCTCGTTGCCGGGGTGCCCGGTGTGGCCGCGCACCCACTGCCATTCGACATTATGCCGGTTGACCTGCTCGTCCAGCGCCTGCCACAGGTCGGCATTCTTCACCGGCTGCTTGGCGGCGGTCTTCCAGCCGCGCTTCTTCCAGTTCGGCAGCCATTCCTTGATGCCTTTCATCACGTACTCGGAGTCGGTGACCAGGCGGATCTCGCAGGGCCGCTTGAGCGCCGCCAGGGCCATGATGGCCGCCGTCAGCTCCATGCGGTTGTTGGTGGTCTCCGGCTCGCCGCCCCAGAGTTCGCGCTCGGCGCCCTTGTAGAACAGCACAGCGCCCCAGCCACCGCGGCCGGGGTTGCCCTTGCAGGCGCCGTCGGTATAGATGACGACCTTCTCTTCTTCGCTCATATCACCTTCAGTACGGCCCGCGGCGTCCCGCCCCGGGAAGGTGGCACGAGGGACTGGCGAGGGCCGTCGCTAGATTTCGGAATCCCGCCGGCTGACCTTGGCCACCGGCAGCGGCACCAGTTGGCCGCGGGCCTCGCGGCGGGCCTGGCGCAACGGCCGCAGGCCGACCACCAGCTTGCGCGCCACCAGCAGGTAGAAGCCGGCGCCGGTGCCCTTCAGGCCCTTGTCCCAGCTCTCCAGGCGTTGCAGACGCGCCTGCCAGGCAGCCGAGGCAAGCGGCGGACGATAGCACCCGAAGCGGCGTTTCTCCAGCGCGAAGCCCAGCAGGTTGAGCCAGTCGCACACCCGCCCGGGGGAAATGCAGCGCGCCCGGCCCAGGCCGTCGGAGGCGAAATGGTGCCGCAGGCCCCAGGCGCTGCGCGGGTTGACGCCGATCACCAGCAGGTGCCCGCCGGGCCGCACGCTGCGCGCGGCCTCGCGCAGCAGGCGGTGCGGCGACAGGCAGAAGTCCAGGCCGTGCTGCAGCAGCACCACGTCGGCGGCGTGCTCGCCCAGCGGCCAGGCGCATTCGTCGCAGGCGATCTCCACGCCCGGCAGCGGCGGCCCCAGGCGCACGCCGCGCTGGATGTTGCCGGTGCTCTCCGGCAGCTCGGCGTGCGGGCCGTAGTGCACCAGGTAGCCGCCGAAGTAGCGCTGCAGCTCGTCGCAGAGCAGGCGCTGCTCCTCGGCCAGCATCATCGCGCCCAGCGGCCCGGCGAACCAGTCGCGCGCCTCGGCGATCAGCTCCAGCCAGTCGGCATCGGCCTGGGCGAAGGCTTCTCGTTCCATTCTCACCACCCCCTGAAACAGGTTGGCTGCCGCCGCCGGGAAGGCGGGCGACGCCCTTCGGCGAACACAGGACGGCACATTCGCACTACTATGCGCCAACCTATTCCGCTTAGCGACATCCGGCCATGATACAGATCGACGCGCTGCCCGCCTTTTCCGATAACTACATCTGGCTGTTGCAGGATGTGACCACGCAGACCTGCGCGGTGGTCGACCCGGGCGACGCCGCGCCGGTCGAGGCCTGGCTGGCCGCGCACCCGGGCTGGCGCCTGGCCACCATCCTGGTCACCCACCACCACCAGGACCACGTCGGCGGCGTGGCGCGCCTGAAACAGACCAGCGGCGCCCGCGTGCTGGGCCCGGCCGGCGAGCGCATCCCGGCCATCGACCAGGCGCTGCAGGGCGGCGACCAGGTCCAGGTGCTGGGCCTGGACTTCGAGGTGATCGAGGTGCCCGGCCACACCCTCGGGCACATCGCCTACTACCACGCCGACACCGACGCGCCCCTGCTGTTCTGTGGCGACACCCTGTTCGCCGGCGGCTGCGGCCGCCTGTTCGAGGGCACCCCGGCGCAGATGCACGCCTCCCTGGGCCGCCTCGCCGCGCTGCCGGGCGCCACCGGCGTGTACTGCGCCCACGAGTACACCCTGGGCAACCTGCGCTTCGCCCGCGCGGTGGAGCCCGGCAACGCCGAGCTGGCCGCGCGCTTCGACGAGGTCGCCGCCTGGCGCGAGCAGGGCCGCATCAGCCTGCCCTCGACCATCGCCCTGGAACGGGCCACCAACCCCTTCCTGCGCACCTCGGAAAGCAGCGTGAAAAAAGCCGCCGACGAGCGGAACGGCGGGCCGACAGCCAGCCCCGCAGAGGTTTTTGCGGTCATTCGGCAATGGAAAGATAAATTCTGAGGTCTGGCGAAATCTTGACCACGTCCGGCGCGGTTTCTAGAATCCCCGAAATTTTTACCCTGGACAAAGTCATCCGCCAATGCCGCCAAAGACCAGTAAGACCAGCGATCTAGACGCATTGGCTCGTGCCATACGAGTCTCCGTCCTGCTCGGCGCCGGCGCCCTCGCCGGCTGCCAGACCAGCCAGCACAGCGGCACCGACCAGGACGCCCTGACCTACCGCCCCGCCAGCCGCGCGGTGGACGTACAGTTCAACCCGGCCTACGCCGACAGCGACATCTGGCAGCGCATGCGCCACGGCTTCCAGCTGCAGGCCGACGCCACCGACACCAACCCGCGCATCGAACGCCAGCGCCTGTGGTTCGTCAGCAACCAGGCCTTCATCGAGCAGGCCTCCGAGCGCGGCAGCCCCTACATGCACTACGTGGTGGAGCGCCTGGAAGAGCGGCAGATGCCGCTGGAACTGGCGCTGCTGCCGATGATCGAGAGCGCCTACAACCCCCTCGCCGTGTCCCGCGCCCAGGCGGTGGGCCTGTGGCAGTTCATCCCCACCACCGGCACCCACTTCAACCTGCGCCAGACCAGCTGGTACGACGGCCGCCGCGACATCAAGGCCTCGACCAACGCGGCGCTGACCTACCTGAACCGCCTGCACGACATGTTCAACGGCGACTGGCTGCTGGCCCTGGCCGCCTACAACGCCGGCGAAGGCACCGTCAGCCGCGCCATCGAGCGCAACCAGAAGCTCGGCCTGCCGACCGACTACTGGAACCTGCCGCTGCCCCAGGAAACCCAGGACTACGTGCCCAAGCTGCTGGCCCTGTCGCAGCTGGTGATGTCGCCGGAAGCCTACGGCATCAACCTCAACCCCATCGCCAACGAATCCTACTTCGCCGCAGTGAAGGTCAAGCCCGGCCTGGACCTGTCGCGCGTCGCGGCGCTGGCCGAACTCGACGAGGACGAGCTGTACCTGCTCAACCCGGCCTTCAAGCGCCGTATCACCATGGACGGCCCGCAGCAGCTACTGGTGCCCAAGGAGAAGGTCGAGCGGCTCAAGGCCGGCCTCGCCTCCCTGCAGCCCCAGGACCTGGTGAGCTGGAAGCAGTACAAGGTGCGCCGCGGCGACAGCCTGCGCAGCATCGCGGCCAGGCACGGCATCACCGTGGCCGAGCTCAAGAGCAGCAACCGCCTGAGCTCCAACCGCCTGCGCAACGGCCAGGCGCTGCTGATCCCCGCCAAGGGCAGCCGCATGCCGGAACTGGAGCCCGCGCGCCAGGTGGCCAGGGCCGACGCGCCCAAGGCGCCCAGCCTGGCCAACGCCACCCGCAGCTACAAGGTCAAGCGCGGCGACAACCTCTGGCAGATCGCCCGCGCCACCGGCGTCGGCGTCGACGACCTGAAGCGCTGGAACGGCCTGGACAGCCACGGCGTCAAGCCCGGCCAGGTGCTCAAGCTGCAAGGCGCCACCCAGTTGGCGGCCCGCAGCGGCGCCAGCGGCAAGGCCAGGCAGCAGGCGCAGGAAGCGGCGACCTACTACAAGGTCAAGCAGGGCGATTCCATGTACCTGATCGCCAAGCGCTTCAACGTCGAGATGCAGCACATCAAGCGCTGGAACCCGCGCAGCAGCGCCCACGCGCTTAAGCCCGGGCAGACCCTGACGCTCTACCTCGACACCGCCAGCCGTTGATTCCACGGTGTAACGGCGGATAACCGCGAACGGTTATTCGCCCTACGTCCATGCCTGGCGTAGGGCGCATAACGCCTACGGCGTTATCCGCCGCTTGACCTCGGCCACATCCCCCTCGGCGCCGAGCGCGGAGCCGCCCCCGCCCCGGCAACTTTCCCCCCAAGGCACGGCCTAAGCTTCCGGCCCGAGCTTTTTCCCCGCAATACAAGCTGTTACCGTGACCGCCTGGAATGCCTGTCGAAAAGCCGGCGGCGCCGGCGCTCCGCCAGACTTCCCGGGGCCCGCCCCCTTGCACGGGACGGGCCGCAACCAGTACAAACGATGCCAGCCCGAACGGACCTACGAGCAGACCATGCCCAGACTGTCGACCAGCGCCCCTCGCCCCGCACCCGCTCCCACCACCGGAACGGCGGCGGAGCGCCGTCGATGAAGCTGCGCGCCCTCCTCCTGCTCGGCCTGCTCGGCCTGGGCGCCGGCCTGCAGGCCGCGCCGCAACATGCCATCACCCTCTACGACGAGGCGCCGAAATACCCGGCCGACTACCGCCACTTCGACTTCGTCAACCCCGACGCGCCCAAGGGCGGCACCCTGCGGCTCTCCGACACCGGCGGCTTCGACAGCCTCAACCCGTTCATCCCCAAGGGCAACCCGGCCTCGCAGATCAGCCTGGTCTACGACACCCTGACCTTCCATTCCCTGGACGAGCCCTTCACCGAATACGGCCTGCTCGCCGAGAAGATCGAGAAGGACCCCGGGCAGCGCTTCGTGCGCTTCTACCTGCGCCCGCAGGCACGCTTCCAGGACGGCACGCCGGTCACCGCCGAGGACGTGGTGTTCACCTTCCAGACCCTGGTCAAGCAGGGCGACCCGATGTACCGCAACTACTACGCGGACGTCGACAAGGTGGTGGCCGAGGACAAGCTGCGCGTGCGCTTCGACTTCAAGCGCCCGGGCAACCGCGAGCTGCCGCTGATCCTCGGCCAGCTGCAGATCCTGCCCAAGCACTGGTGGGCCAGCCGCGACTTCGCCAAGACCAGCCTGGAGCCGCCGCTGGGCAGCGGCCCCTACCGCGTCGCCAAGGTCGACCCGGGCCGCTCGATCCGCTACGAGCGGGTCAAGGACTACTGGGCCAGGGACCTGCCGGTGAACCGCGGCTTCAACAACTTCGACGCCGTGGTGGTGGACTCCTACCGCGACCTGACCGTGGCCCTGGAGGCCTTCAAGGCCGGGCAGTTCGACTTCAACGAGGAGCGCATCGCGAAGAACTGGGCCACCGCCTACGACTCGCCGGCGGTGCGCGACGGCCGCATCGTCCGCCAGGAGTTGCACAACGACAACCCCTGGGGCATGCAGGGCTTCGCCTTCAACATCCGCCGCCCGGTGTTCCAGGACGCGCGGGTGCGCGAGGCCATCAGCCTGCTGTTCGACTTCGAGTGGACCAACAAGCAGCTGTTCTTCGGCTCCTACAAGCGTGACCGCAGCTTCTTCGAGAACTCCGAGATGGCCGCCCACGAACTGCCCGACGCCCAGGAGCTGGCGATCCTCGAACCGCTGCGCGGCCAGTTGCCGCCGCAGGTCTTCGAGCGCGTCTACGAGCCGCCGGTCAGCGACGGCAGCGGCATCATCCGCGAGCAGAAGCGCAAGGCCTACAAGCTGCTGCTGGAGGCCGGCTACAGGATCGTCGACGACCGCATGGTCGGCCCCGACGGCAAGCCGCTGAGCTTCGAGTTCATGCTGGTCCAGGCCGACTTCCTGCGCGTGCTGCTGCCCTACAAGCGCAACCTCGCCGAGCTGGGCATCGACATGCAGATCCGCGTGGTGGACATCTCCCAGTACATCAACCGCCTGCGCTCGCGGGACTTCGACATGATGGTCGCCAGCTGGCCGCAGTCCAACTCGCCGGGCAACGAACAGCGCGAGTTCTGGCATTCGGCCAGCTCCGACAACCCCGGCAGCCGCAACTTCATCGGCCTGCGCGACCCAGCCATCGACGCCCTGGTGGACGGCCTGATCAAGGCCGATTCCCGCGAAGCCCTGGTGCGCCACGCCCGCGCCCTGGACCGCGCCCTGCAGTGGGGCCACTACGTGGTGCCCAACTGGTACCTGGACACCTGGCGCCTGGCCTACTGGAACCGCATCGCCCACCCCGCGAAGCTGCCGCCCTACAGCTACGCGCTGATGACCTGGTGGCAGGCCCGCGGCAAGGCCGAGCCGACCCAGGCCGTGACCCAGGCGCCGGAGACCCCCTGATGCTCGCCTACATCCTGCGCCGCCTGCTGCTGATAGTACCGACGCTGTTCGGCATCCTGCTGATCAACTTCATCATCATCCAGGCCGCCCCCGGCGGGCCGGTGGACCAGATGATCGCCAAGCTCGAAGGCGTCAACGCCGCCGCCGGCGGGGCCACCGGGCGCATCGCCGGCTCCGGCGGCGAACTGGCCTCCTCCGGCGGCTCGCACTACCGCGGCGGCCAGGGCCTGGACCCGGAGCTGGTGAAGGAGATCGAGCGCATGTACGGCTTCGACAAGCCGGCGCCCGAGCGCTTCTGGATCATGCTCAGGAACTACGTGCACCTGGACTTCGGCACCAGCTTCTTCCGCGACGCCAAGGTCACCGACCTGATCATCGAGAAGCTGCCGGTGTCCATCTCCCTGGGGCTGTGGAGCACCCTGATCATGTACCTGGTGTCCATCCCCCTGGGCATCGCCAAGGCGGTGCGCAACGGCAGCCAGTTCGACATCTGGACCAGTTCGGCGATCATCATCGGCTACGCCATCCCCGCCTTCCTCTTCGCCATCCTGCTGGTGGTGCTGTTCGCCGGCGGCAGCTACTGGGACTGGTTCCCGTTGCGCGGGCTGACCTCCAACGACTTCGACGAACTGAGCACCTTCGGCAAGGTCAAGGACTACTTCTGGCACCTGGCCCTGCCGATCACCGCCCTGGTCATCGGCAACTTCGCCACCATCACCCTGCTGACCAAGAACAGCTTCCTCGACGAGATCGGCAAGCAATACGTGGTCACCGCCCGCGCCAAGGGCCTGACCGAGCGCCAGGTGCTCTACGGCCACGTGTTCCGCAACGCCATGCTGCTGATCATCGCCGGCCTGCCCTCGGCGCTGCTGGGGGTGTTCTTCACCGGCTCGCTGCTGATCGAGGTGATCTTCTCCCTCGACGGCCTGGGCCTGCTCAGCTTCGAGTCGGCGCTCAACCGCGACTACCCGGTGGTGTTCGGCACCCTGTTCATCTTCACGCTGTTCGGCCTGATCATGAAGCTGGTCAGCGACGTCCTCTACACCCTCGTCGATCCGCGCATCGACTTCGAGAACCGGGAGTAAGCGATGCGCCTGTCCCCGATGAACCAGCGCCGCTGGGCGCGCTTCAAGGCCAACAAGCGCGGTTGGTGGTCGCTGTGGCTGTTCCTCGCGCTGTTCGTGCTCAGCCTGGGCGCCGAGCTGATCGCCAACGACAAGCCGCTGGCGATCCGCTACGACGGCCAGTGGTACTTCCCGGTGTTCAAGCGCTACCCGGAGACCGTGTTCGGCGGCGAGTTCCCCCTGGAAGGCAACTACAAGGCGCCCTACATGCGCCAGCAGCTGGCCGAGAAGGACGCCTGGGTGCTCTGGCCGCCGATCGCCTACAGCTACGACTCCATCAACTACGACCTGCGCGTGCCGGTGCCCTCGGCGCCGAGCCGGGAGAACCTGCTGGGCACCGACGACCAGGCCCGCGACGTGCTGGCCCGGGTGATCTACGGCTTCCGCGTCTCGGTGCTGTTCGCCCTGGTGCTGACTCTGCTCAGCTCGCTGATCGGCGTGCTGGTGGGCGCCCTGCAGGGCTTCTACGGCGGCTGGGTCGACCTGCTCGGCCAGCGCTTCCTGGAAATCTGGTCGGGCCTGCCGGTGCTCTACCTGCTGATCATCCTCGCCAGCTTCGTGCAGCCGAACTTCTGGTGGCTGCTGGGCATCATGCTGCTGTTCTCCTGGATGAGCCTGGTGGACGTGGTGCGCGCCGAGTTCCTCCGCGGCCGCAACCTGGAGTACGTGCGCGCGGCCCGCGCCCTGGGCATGAAGAACGGCAAGATCATGTTCCGCCACATCCTGCCCAACGCGATGATCTCCACCCTGACCTTCATGCCGTTCATCCTGACCGGCGCCATCGCCACCCTGACCTCCCTGGACTTCCTCGGCTTCGGCCTGCCCGCCGGCTCGCCGTCGCTCGGCGAGCTGGTCGCCCAGGGCAAGTCCAACCTGCAGGCGCCGTGGCTGGGCATCAGCGCCTTCGTGGTGCTGGCGCTGATGCTCAGCCTGCTGGTGTTCATCGGCGAGGCCGCCCGCGATGCCTTCGACCCGAGGAAGTGAGATGAGCCACGACAACCTGGTCGAAGTCCGCGACCTTTCCGTCGACTTCGCCTGCGGCGAGGAATGCGTCCATGCCGTGGACAAGGTCAGCTTCGACATCCGCCGCGGCGAGACCCTCGCCCTGGTCGGCGAAAGCGGCTCGGGCAAGTCGGTGACCGCCAACTCCATCCTGCGCCTGCTGCCCTACCCCACCGCCAGCCACCCCAGCGGCAGCGTGCGCTACGCCGGGCTGGACCTGCTCAAGGCGCCGGAACGCAAGCTGCGCGGCATCCGCGGCAACCGCATCGCCATGGTCTTCCAGGAGCCCATGACCTCGCTCAACCCGCTGCACACCGTGGAGAAGCAGATCGGCGAAGTGCTCGCCCTGCACAAGGGCCTGCAGGGCCAGGCGGCGCGCACGCGCATCCTCGAACTGCTCGACTTGGTCGGTATCCCCGACCCGGCCACGCGCCTGAAGGCCTACCCCCACGAGCTTTCCGGCGGCCAGCGGCAGCGGGTGATGATCGCCATGGCCCTGGCCAACGAGCCGGAGCTGCTGATCGCCGACGAGCCGACCACGGCGCTGGACGTCACCGTGCAGCTGAAGATCCTCGACCTGCTGGGCGAACTGCAGGCGCGCCTGGGCATGGCGCTGCTGCTGATCACCCACGACCTCAACCTGGTGCGGCGCATCGCCCACCGCGTGTGCGTGATGCAGCAGGGCAGGATCGTCGAGCAGGCCGACTGCGAACAATTGTTCCAGGCCCCGCAGCACCCCTACACCCGCGAGCTGCTCGGCGCCGAGCCCAGCGGCGCGCCGGCGGCCAACCCGCCGGGCGCGGAGCTGCTGAGCGTGCAGGACCTGCGCGTGTGGTTCCCGATCAAGAAGGGCGTGTTCCGCCGCACCGTGGACCACATCAAGGCGGTGGACGGCATCGACTTCAGCCTGCCGCGCGGGCACACCCTGGGCATCGTCGGCGAAAGCGGCTCGGGCAAGTCCACCCTGGGCCTGGCCATCCTGCGGCTGATCGACAGCCGCGGCGCCATCCGCTTCGAGGGCAACGCCCTGGACACCCTGAACCAGGCCGAGGTACGCCCGCTGCGCCGCGAGATGCAGGTGGTCTTCCAGGACCCGTACGGCAGCCTCAGCCCGCGCCTGTCGGTGGGCCAGATCGTCGGCGAGGGCCTGGAGATCCACGGCATCTGCGACGAACGCGAGCAGCAGCAGCAGCGGATCATCGACGCGCTGCTGGAGGTCGGCCTGGACCCGGAGACGCGCCACCGCTACCCCCACGAATTCTCCGGCGGCCAGCGCCAGCGCATCGCCATCGCCCGCGCCCTGGTGCTCAAGCCGGCGCTGATCCTGCTGGACGAGCCGACCTCGGCGCTGGACCGCTCGGTGCAGCGCCAGGTGGTCGACCTGCTGCGCCAGCTGCAGGCCAAGTACAACCTCAGCTACCTGTTCATCAGCCACGACCTGGCGGTGGTCAAGGCGCTCAGCCACCAGCTGATGGTCATCCGCCAGGGCAAGGTGGTGGAACAGGGCCCGGCCGAGGCGATCTTCGCCGCGCCGAAGCACCCCTACACCCAACAGCTGCTGGAAGCCGCGTTCATGGTCCCGGCGGCCACCAGCCAGGCATGACCCGCACGGGAGGCGGAGCACCATGGGCTTTCTCACCGGCAAGCGCGCGCTGATCGTCGGCGTCGCCAGCAAACTCTCCATCGCCTCGGGCATCGCCGCGGCGATGCACCGCGAAGGCGCCGAGCTGGCCTTCACCTACCAGAACGACAAGCTCAGGGGCCGCGTCGAGGAATTCGCCGCCGGCTGGGGCTCCGGCCCCGGGCTGTGCTTCCCCTGCGACCTGGCCAGCGACGCCGACATCGAGGCGGTGTTCCGCGAGCTGGGCAGGCACTGGGACGGCCTGGACATCATCGTCCACTCGGTGGGCTTCGCCCCGGGCGACCAGCTCGACGGCGACTTCACCGCCGTCACCAGCCGCGACGGCTTCCGCATCGCCCACGACATCAGCGCCTACAGCTTCGTGGCCCTGGCCAAGGCCGGCCGCGGGATGATGCAGGGCCGCAACGGCGCCCTGCTCACCCTCTCCTACCTGGGCGCCGAGCGCACCCTGCCCAACTACAACGTGATGGGCATGGCCAAGGCCAGCCTGGAGGCCGGCGTGCGCTACCTGGCCGCCAGCCTCGGCCCGGAAGGCACGCGGGTCAACGCGGTCTCCGCCGGGCCGATCCGCACCCTGGCGGCCTCCGGCATCAGGAGCTTCCGCCGCATGCTCGCCGCCAGCGAACGGCAGACGCCGCTGCGGCGCAACGTGACCATCGAGGAAGTCGGCAACGCCGCGGCCTTCCTCTGCTCCGACCTGGCCAGCGGCATCAGCGGCGAAATCCTCTACGTCGACGGCGGCTTCAACACCACGGCGATGGGGCCGCTGGAAGAGGACTGAGCAGGCGGGCGGGAATCCCACGCCTCACAGCAAACCGTAGGAGCGGGCCCTGCCCGCGATTCGCGCGCAGGGCGCGCTCCTACATGGCAACCACATGGCGTCGAGCTATCGCGGACAAAGTCCGCTCCGGGGGAGGAATACCGTGTCTCCCGGCAACCTGTAGGAGCGGGCCCTGCCCGCGATTTCGCGCGCAGGGCGCGCTCCTACATGGGAATGGCGCGGGTGTGGCAGCGTAGGAGCGGATCTTATCCGCGAATCGCGCGCAGGGCGCGCTCCTACAGGGGACCTCGTGGCTGCTCCCAACCACCGCACAAGGAAAAACGCCGCACCCGGTCACCCGGCTGCGGCGTTTTCATCGGATCGCGGCGCGCGTGGCGCGCGGATCAATCCTCGCGGTAGCGGCGCAGGCGCAGGGCCTTGCCGGCGACGCGGGTGTCCTTGAGCTTGCCCAGCAGGCGCTCCAGGCCGTCTTCCGGCAGCTCGATCAGGCTGAAGGTCTCGCGGATCTGGATGCGGCCGATGGCCTCGCGGGACAGGCCGCCCTCGTTGAGGATGGCGCCCAGCAGGTTCTTCGCCGCCACGCCGTCGCGCGCGCCCAGGGCGGTGCGGCAGCGGGCCTTGCCTTCGGCCGGGGCGGCCATCGGGCGGCGCTCGCCGGAACGTTCGCCACGATCGCTGCGCTCACCGCGCTCGCTACGTTCGTAACGGTCGCTGCGCTCGCGCGGGGCGGCCGGGGTCAGCGGCTGCTCGCGGCGCACCGACTCCAGGTCCAGGGCCTTGCCTTCGGTGAGCTTGGCCAGCAGCACCGCGGCGAGGGTCTCGACGTCGGTGCCCAGGCGGCGGCACAGCTCGTCGCGCACGGCGCCACGGTTGGCGACCGCGGTTTCCAGCAGCGGCTGCAGGCTGGAGGCCAGGCGCGCCAGGCGCGCTTCCAGCACGGTGTCGGCGTCGGGCAGGCGCACTTCGCCGACCTTCTGCCCGGTGACGCGCTCGATCACCTGCAGCATGCGCCGCTCGCGCGGGGTCACCAGCAGCAGCGCGCGGCCTTCGCGGCCGGCGCGGCCGGTACGGCCGATACGGTGCACGTAGGACTCGGGGTCGTACGGCATGTCGATGTTCAGCACGTGGGTGATGCGCGACACGTCCAGGCCGCGGGCGGCCACGTCGGTGGCGATGACGATGTCCAGCGAGCCGTCTTTCAGCGACTCGATGACGCGCTCGCGCTGGGCCTGCGGCATGTCGCCGTTGAGCGCGGCGGCGCGGTAGCCCTGGCGCTCGAGCAGCTCGGCGATGTCCAGGGTGGCCTGCTTGGTGCGTACGAAGCCGATCAGCGCGTCGAACTGCTCGACTTCCAGCAGGCGCAGGATGGAGGCGGGCTTCTGGTCGGCATGGACCATCAGGTGCGCCTGCTCGATGCGCGCCACGGTCTGGGTCTTGGCGGCGATGCGGACGTGCTTGGGTTCCTTCAGGTGGCGCTCGGCGATGCTGCGGATCGAGGCCGGCAGAGTCGCGGAGAACAGCACGGTCTGGCGGCTGGACGGCATGGCCTCGAAGATCACTTCCAGGTCGTCCATGAAGCCGAGCTTGAGCATCTCGTCGGCCTCGTCCAGCACCAGGCGCTCGACGGTGGCCAGCAGGTTCTCGTCGCGGCGCAGGTGGTCGCACAGGCGCCCGGGGGTGGCCACCAGGACCTGGGCGCCCTGGCGCAGGGCCTTGAGCTGCGGGCCCATGGGCGCGCCACCGTAGACGGCTACCACGCCGACGCCGGGCATCTGCTTGGAGTAGGTTTCGCAGGCGGTGGCCACCTGCAGGGCCAGTTCGCGGGTCGGCACCAGGATCAGCACCTGGGGCTCGCGGCGGGCCGGCTCGATCTGCGACAGCAGCGGCAGGGCGAAGGCGGCGGTCTTGCCGGTGCCGGTCTGGGCCTGGCCGATCATGTCGTGGCCTTCGAGGATCACCGGGATCGACTGGGCCTGGATGGGCGAAGGCTCTTCGTAGCCGACCGCGGCGATGGCCGCCAGAATATTGGGATGAATGCCGAGCGCGGCGAAGCCGCCGGTTTCCTGGGTCATGGGTTTTGCCTCTAAATACATCCGCAAAGACCCAATGGCCGAGCTGCGCATGCCCTGTACGACAGTAGAAGTCACCCAGGCAGCTGGAAGCGGGGATTTGCGAACTGAACTGTTGGAAGAATACGTCAAGGAAGTCCGCGGAAGCGGACGCACAGCCAGAGCGTGCAGGCTCTGAAAGATGCGGTCCCGAACGGGGCCGTAACAGGCCGGCGCGCATCATACCGGAAAAACGCCGTCGATGTGTGGCTTTTCCGCCGCCGCTGGCCGAACGGTCAAGACTTGCACAATCGGCCACCCGCCGTCTATACCGAGCAGGGCCCACCTGCCAGGAGCACGCGCCGTGAACCCTACCAGCGAACCCCGCGTCACCGTCACGCGCCGTGGTCATCTCCTGCTGCTGGGCCTGAACCGGCCGGAAAAGCGCAACGCCTTCGACCAGCGCATGCTCGACGAGCTGATGCTGGCCCTGGGCGGGTACGAACGCGACGACGACCTGCGCTGCGCGCTGATCGTCGCCCACGGCGAACACTTCAGCGCCGGCCTCGACCTGGCCGACGTCAGCCAGCGCCTGCACGACGGCTGGCAACTGCCGGCCGGCGCGGTCGACCCCTGGGGCACCCTGGGCGGGCCGCGGCTGAGCAAGCCGCTGCTGGTCGCCGTGCAGGGCTACTGCTACACCATCGGCATCGAGCTGATGCTGGCGGCGGACATCTGCCTGTGCGCCAGCAACGCCCGCTTCGCCCAGATGGAGGTGCGCCGCGGCCTGCTGCCGCTGGGCGGCGCCACCCTGCGCCTGCCGCAGGTCGCCGGCTGGGGCAACGCCATGCGCTGGCTGCTCAGCGGCGACGAGTTCGACGCCCACGAGGCCTGGCGCCTGGGCCTGGTGCAGGAAATCCACCCGCCCGAGGAGCTGCTGCCCGAGGCCCTGAAGCTGGCCGCGCGCATCGCCCGTCGCGCCCCGCTGGCCGTGCGCGCCACCCTGGCCTCGGCGCGCCGCGCCCAGGAACAGGGCCCGGCGCTGGCCATCCGCGAGTTGCCGCAGCAACTCAAGGCCCTGCTCGCCAGCGAGGACGCCCGGGAAGGCCTGCAGTCGCTGCTGGAAAAGCGCGAAGGCCACTTCTCCGGCAACTAGCCGTGGCGCCCCGTCGCACCGCTTGGCACGCCTTCGAAGCCCCGGGTAAAGCGCTATATCGAAAGGACTAGATTGAAGTCAAAAGGCCAGCAATTCTGCTGAAGTTTCAGTCCAATCAACGGGATGCCTATAACAAACGACTATATACAAGATGCAATTTCGCCCCCTCCCGCAAGTACTGAAACTGTGCCGGCAATCAGTGGAAGTACTCTTGCCGACGGCGGACCGAGGCTTCTCCTGAACACCAGAGCCCTTCAGGGAGGAGCCCCAGATGTCTAGTCCCATTCGTGTATTCGCGTTGTCTCTCCTGGTCGTTGCCATGTCGCTGCAGGGTTGCAGCAGCAAGGGCGGCCATCACAGCAGTGTCGCCAGTTCCGGAAGCGGCTCCGACCAGGGCGCCGGCAACGGCGGCTCGGGTAGCGGCGGCGACGGCAACGGTTCCGGCGGTACCGGCAGCGGTGGCGACGGCGGCACCGGCGGTAATGGAGGAACCGGTGGCAACAACGGTGGCGACGGCGGTAACAACGGCGGAAGCACCGGCGGCACCAACCCCAGCACCACCAGCACCATCCTCAGCAACACCGGCGAAGCGGTCAGCTCGCTGGGCGACACCGTCAACGGCGTCGGCAGCGTGGTCAAGGGCGTGGGCCTGCCGGTGGTCGGCAGCGGCGTGACCGAAGGCGCCGGCAGCGTCATCCAGGACGTCGGCCAGGGCGTGAACAGCCTGGGCAGCGGCATCACCAACGGCGTCGGCCAGCTCGGCAGCAACCCCAACGCCCTGGGCACCACGGTGGCCGGCGCCACCGGCACGGTGAGCAGCGTCGGCAATGCGGTCAGCGACCTGGGCGGCACCGTCGCCGCGGTAGGCGCCAACACTCCGCTGAAACCGGTGACCACTGCCCTGGGCGGCGTGGTCGACGGCGTCGGCGGGCAGATCAGCATGCTCGGCGACTCCCTCAGCGGCGCCGTCACCACCGGCCCGCTCAGCCCGCTGACCAAGCAGCTCAGCGGCACCACCGCGGGCCTGGTCGGCCAGGTCGAGGGCGTGACCCAGCAGGTCGGCGCGGCCACTGGCCTGGGCGCCCCGGTGAACAACCTGGTGACCACGGTCGGCGGCCTGGTGGGCCAGGTCGGCACCCAGCTCGGCAGCACCACGCCGGTCCTCGCGCCGGTCGGCAGCGTCGTGACCAACGTCGGCGAGGCCGTGAGCGCGACGGGCGGGCTGGTCAAGGCACCGGCCGGCAGCAGCCCCAGCAACCCGATCGGCGGGCTGCTCTCCGGCGTCACCGGCGTACTGGGCGGCGCCACTGGCGGCAGCAACCCGGTCGGCGGCCTGCTCTCCGGCGTCACCGGCACCCTGGGCGGCGCCACCGGCAGCAGCAACCCGGTTGGCGGCCTGCTTTCCGGCGTCACCGGCACCCTGGGCGGCGCCACCGGCAGCAGCAACCCGGTTGGCGGCCTGCTTTCCGGCGTCACCGGCGCCCTGGGCGGCACCACTGGCGGCAGCAACCCGGTCGGCGGCCTGCTCTCCGGCGTCACCGGCACCCTGGGCGGCGTCACCAGTGGCCTCACCAGCGGAGTCGCGACAGGCGTCGGCAGCAACGGCCTGGCCAGCAACAACGGCCTGCTCGGCGGCACCCTGGGCACCGTGGGTGGCCTGCTCGGCGGCGTGACCGGCAGCCTGGGCGGCAAGTCCGGAAACTGACGGCAAGCCCGCCAAAGCGAACGGCGAAGGGTCGGCAACGGCCCTTCGCCCTTTCATTTAACGGCTTCAGGGAGAAGCCATGCGCAAGCTAGCCGTAGTAACGCTGTTGTTAGCCAGCCCCCTAGCCTGGGCCGACCGCCCCATCCAACTGCCCGGTTCCGACATCGAACAAAGCCTGCCCAGGCCCAACCTGCCCGGCGGCGACGTGCGCCCGCAGGCGCCGCGGGTCAGCACCCCGGCGGCCGCGCAGCCGCAGCAACTGCTGGAACGGCGCATCCGCCTGCGGCGCATCGAGGTCGCCGGCGGCGGCCACTACCCCATCGCCACCTGGAAGCCCCTGCTGGAACCGCTGACCCGCCGCGAGATCAGGATCGGCGAGCTGGTGGCGGCGGCCAAGGCCATCACCCGGCGCTACCAGGACGACGGCTTCGTCATTTCCTTCGCCTACGTGCCCAACCAGGACTTCAACGGCGGCGTCGGGCGCATCATGCTGGTCGAGGGCCACCTGAGCGAGGTGCGCAGCGCCGGCGACCTCGGTGTGCACCAGGCCCGCGTGGCGCGCTGGATCGAGCGCCTGAAGGCGGAGCGGCCGCTGACCCGCGCCAGCTTCGAGCGCTTCAGCGTGCTGATGAGCCGGGTGCCCGGCCTGCAGATGAACATGGTCCTCAACCCGCCGACCACCACCGACGGCGGCGCCGTGCTGGAGATGCTCGGCAAGCACGAGGTCGTCACCACCGGCGTCGACTTCGACTCGCGCCACGGCAACCCGCGCGGGCTGTTCAACGCCACCCTGGCCTCGCTGCTGGGCCGGGGCGAGCAGCTGCAGTTCAGCTACCTCTACCCGCCCGGCGACGACAGGGAGTACTACCGCGCCTGGAACTACAGCCAGTTGCTGGGCGACAACGGCCTGCAGCTGATGGCCGGCTACAGCCACTACAACGCCAGCCTCGAGGACCGCGTGGCGGTCGGCCCGCTGCAATATGCGCGCAAGCGCGAGAACGAACGGCTCAGCGCCGGCCTGGGCATCCCCGTGCTGCTGCGCCGCGACCTGACCTGGGACGTCAACCTGCGCGCCTACACGGTGGACGACAGCAGCCGCTACGACCTGGTGGCGCCGGCCACCCCCTACAGCGTGAAGCTGCGCAACAAGTTGCGCGTGGTGGGCGTCGATACCCTGGTCCAGCAGTTCGGCGAGAAGCAGGTGCGCGCCGGCAGCCTGGCCCTCTACAAGGGCCTGAACGCCTTCGACGCGCAGAGCACGGCGCCGGCGCGCAAGGACTTCACCCGCGTGCTCGGCTTCGGCGCCCAGCAGAACCAGTTCGGCGAGCGGCTGCAGGGCGTGGCCAACGCCAGCTTCCAGTGGGCCCACGACAGCCTGCCGGACTCCGAGCAGGTCACCTACGGCGGCGCCAACTTCGGCCGCGGCTACCCGGACGACCAGGCCACCGGCGACAAGGGCTGGGGCGCCTCCTACGAGGTGAACTACGCCTTCCTCTGGCAGAACAGGTGGATGAACCAGTTGCAGCCCTACTTCGTCATCGACGGCGCGCGCACCTGGTACAACGCCGATGGCCTGCCCGGCGCCAGGCTCGGCTCCGGCGCCATCGGGGTGCGCTTCTCCAACCGCAGGCAGTACGTGCTGGGGGTGGAAGTGGCCAAGCCGTTCGCCGACCGCGCCATCGACAACGACGAGCGCAGCCCGCGGCTCAACCTGACGCTCAGCTACCAGATCCCCTGAGCCGGCGCCCCGCCGCTACTGCGCGGGGCGCAGCGCGTCGATGTAGGTGCCCAGGTCGTAGCCCAGGTCGCCCTGCAGGGCCCTGGCGCGTTTCTTCAGCCCGCGCGGCTCCAGGCTCTGCTCGACGTCGGCGGGAACGAAGACGATCACGTTGCCTTCCGGCACCGGGCATTCCAGGTAGTGGCGGTGGAAGCGCCCGCGCAGCAGGGCCGCGCCCAGGGGCCGGCCGTCGTCGGTACTCCACTGGTTGATGATCAGCCAGCCGCCGGGGCGCAGCTTGTCGCGGCAGGCGCCGAGGAAGTCCCAGCCCAGGTGCGCCGGGGCGGGGCCGGTGTCGGTGTAGAGGTCGAGGAAGATCAGGTCGGCCGGCTCGCAGTCGCCCAGCTCCTCCACCGCGTCGCCGATGCGCAGCCGCAGGCGCGGCTCGTCCACCAGGCCCAGGTGCTCGCGGGCCAGGCGCGGGATCGACGGGCGCAGCTCGACGGCCTCCGCCTCGTCCAGCGCCAGGTGCTTCAGGCAGGCCTGGGTCAGGCTGCCGGCGCCGAAGCCGAGGAACAGCGCGCGGCGCGGCGCCGGGTGGCACAGCGCGCCCAGCAGCATGGCACGGGAATAGTCGTACTCCAGCCAGGCCGGGTCGCCGATGCGCACGCAGCTCTGCTCCACCTCCTCGCCGAACTCCAGGTAGCGGTAGCCGCCCTGCTCCACCACGCGGATCACCCCGTAGGCATCGCGCTCCTCGGCTATCAGCAGGTCCTCGCTCATGCCCGGCGCCCCCGGCCATGGCCACGGGCGCCGGCGCTGGGCCGGCGATACGGACGGGGATTCGAAGTCGGGCTCTGGTACACGCGGGGTTCTCCGCAGGGCAAGGACGGCGACGGCCGCGGGCTCATGGAAAGCGAAGGATACCAGCCCGGCCCCGCTGAAGGAGGCCCCGCCCGGTGTTACCATGGGCCGATACCCGCCATTGCCCCGCGAGCCCCCGATGAGCCAGACCTGGAGCCCCGACAGCTGGAGAAGCCGCCCCATCCAGCAGCAACCCGCCTACCCCGACGCCGCGCGCCTGCAGCAGGTCGAGCAGACCCTCGCCAGCTACCCGCCGCTGGTGTTCGCCGGCGAGGCCCGCGAGTTGCGCCGGCAGTTCGCCGAGGTCACCGCCGGGCGCGCCTTCCTGCTGCAGGGCGGCGACTGCGCCGAGAGCTTCGCCGAGTTCTCCGCGGCGAAGATCCGCGACACCTTCAAGGTGCTGCTGCAGATGGCGGTGGTCATGACCTTCGCCGCCGGCTGCCCGGTGGTGAAGGTCGGGCGCATGGCCGGGCAGTTCGCCAAGCCGCGCTCCTCCGGCGAGGAAACCGTGGGCGAGATGACCCTGCCGGCCTACCGCGGCGACATCGTCAACGGCATCGGCTTCGACGAGGCCAACCGCGTGCCGGACCCGCAGCGCCTGCTGCAGGCCTACCACCAGTCCACCGCCACCCTCAACCTGCTGCGCGCCTTCGCCCAGGGCGGCTTCGCCGACCTGCACGAGGTGCACCAGTGGAACCTCGACTTCATCGCCAACTCGGCCCTGGCGGAGAAGTACAGCCAGCTCGCCGGGCGCATCGACGAGACCCTCGCCTTCATGCGCGCCTGCGGCCTGGACGGCGCGCCGCAACTGCGCGAGGTGAGCTTCTTCACCGCCCACGAGGCGCTGCTGCTGAACTACGAGGAAGCCTTCATCCGCCGCGACAGCCTCACCGGCGGCTGGTACGACTGCTCGGCGCACATGCTCTGGATCGGCGACCGCACCCGCCAGCTGGACGGCGCCCACGTCGAGCTGCTGCGCGGGGTGGGCAACCCCATCGGCGTGAAGGTCGGGCCGAGCATGGGCGACGAGGAACTGCTGCGCCTGATCGACATCCTCAACCCGGACAACGACCCCGGCCGCCTCAACCTGATCGTGCGCATGGGCGCCGACAAGGTCGGCGACGGCCTGCCGCGGCTGCTCCGTACCGTGCAGCGCGAAGGCCGCCAGGTACTGTGGAGCTGCGACCCGATGCACGGCAACACCATCAAGGCCTCCAGCGGCTACAAGACCCGCGACTTCGCGCGCATCCTCGCCGAGGTGCGGCAGTTCTTCGAGGTGCACAGGGCCGAGGGCACCCACCCCGGCGGCATCCACATCGAGATGACCGGGCAGAACGTCACCGAGTGCATCGGCGGCGCGCGGCCGATCACCGAGGCCGGGCTCAGCGACCGCTACCACACCCACTGCGACCCGCGGCTCAACGCCGACCAGTCGCTGGAGCTGGCCTTCCTCATCGCCGAGACGCTGAAGCAGGCGCGGCGCTGAAGCCGACGAACGGCGGGGCCGGGCTCAGACGCGCAGGTCCATGCCCTCGCTGAGGAAGCGCGGGGCGATGTAGCGGTCGTAGTGGGCCTCGGAAAGCAGGAAGAACTCGCGGTCGATGGCGTCGCGCAGCTCCGGCAGCGGCCGCTCGCGGAACTCCGGCAGCAGCGCCACGCCGTAGGCCTCGATGCTCTGGATCAGCCGCGAGCCGCGGGCGATCAGCTGGTAGGCCCAGCAGTACGGCGACTGCTCGGGGACGAAGCGGATCTGCCGCTGCTCCAGCTGGGCGCGCAGGCGCGGCGCATCGAACACCTCGAGCTTGGCCACCATCACCTGCACCAGCAGCACCTCCAGGCGCTTCCACACCGCGCGCTTCTCCTCCTCGCCGTACAGGTTCCAGTTCACCACCTCGTGGTGGAAGCGCTTGCAGCCCCGGCACACGAGGTCGCCGTAGACGGTGGAGCAGAGGCCGACACAGGGGGTCTTGATGCGCTGGGAGGACATGGCGGAACGGCTTCGGGACAACGGGGGACGGGCGTCATCTTAGCCCTTTGTCTAGGCAAGATCACCCTCCGCATCGGCGCAATGGCGCTTACTTTCAGCAATGAATTCCAGTAGAATCGGCCCGCCTTTCACAAGGCGCAATGCCCGTTCGAAGCTGTTTTCAAAGCGTCACGAAGCACAGATTCCGGCAGCCGCGCGGACCGGGCGCCCCCCTCAGGCGCCCAGTCCCTCACGTCCCAGGCCCTCCGGCGTAAAACTTTGAAAACAGCTTCTGTCTGGAGGCTGCCGGTGCCGTCGTAGGTCCGTGGATTACCGTCCACCATGCCTGACGAATGGATCGGCGAGGTCTCCTGGATACGCGTCCCACGGGACCACTGATGAGGGAAATACTGTGCTTGAAGCCTACCGCAAACACGTAGAAGAGCGTGCCGCCCAGGGTGTCGTGCCCCAGCCGCTGAACGCCGAGCAGACCGCTGGTCTGGTCGAACTCCTGAAGAACCCGCCGGCCGGCGAAGAAGAATTCCTCCTCGACCTGATCACCAACCGCGTCCCGCCGGGCGTGGACGAGGCCGCCTACGTCAAGGCCGGCTTCCTCTCCGCCGTCGCCAAGGGCGAAGCCACTTCCCCGCTGATCAGCAAGGCCCGCGCCGTCGAGCTGCTGGGCACCATGCAGGGCGGCTACAACATCGCCACCCTGGTGGAACTGCTGGACAGCGCCGAGCTGGCCGAAGTCGCCGCCGAGCAGCTCAAGCACACCCTGCTGATGTTCGACGCCTTCCACGACGTTTCCGAGCGCGCCAAGAAGGGCAACGCCGCGGCCAAGGCCGTGCTGCAGTCCTGGGCCGACGGCGAATGGTTCCAGGCCCGTCCGGCGGTCGCCGAGAAGATCACCCTGACCGTGTTCAAGGTGCCCGGCGAAACCAACACCGACGACCTGTCCCCGGCGCCCGACGCCTGGTCGCGTCCGGACATCCCGCTGCACGCCCTGGCCATGCTGAAGATGGCCCGCGACGGCATCGAACCGGTACAGCCCGGCGCCATCGGCCCGCTGAAGCAGATCGAAGCGGTCAAGGCCAAGGGCTTCCCGGTCGCCTACGTCGGCGACGTGGTCGGCACCGGCTCCTCCCGCAAGTCCGCCACCAACTCGGTGCTGTGGTTCTTCGGCGACGACATCCCCTACGTGCCGAACAAGCGCGCAGGCGGTTTCTGCTTCGGCACCAAGATCGCCCCGATCTTCTACAACACCATGGAAGACGCCGGCGCCCTGCCGATCGAGTTCGACTGCACCAACCTGGCCATGGGCGACGTCATCGACGTGTACCCATACGAAGGCAAGGTCGTGCGCCATGACAGCGGCGAAGTGGTCACCACCTTCGAGCTGAAGACCCCCGTGCTGCTGGACGAAGTCCGCGCCGGCGGCCGCATCCCGCTGATCGTCGGCCGTGGCCTGACCGAGAAGGCCCGCGCCGAACTGGGCCTGGCCCCGTCCACCCTGTTCAAGAAGCCCGAAGCCCCCGCCGACAGCGGCAAGGGCTACACCCTGGCGCAGAAGATGGTCGGTCGCGCCTGCGGCCTGCCGGAAGGCAAGGGCGTGCGTCCGGGCACCTACTGCGAACCGAAGATGACCACCGTCGGTTCCCAGGACACCACCGGCCCGATGACCCGCGACGAGCTGAAGGACCTGGCCTGCCTGGGCTTCTCCGCCGACCTGGTGATGCAGTCCTTCTGCCACACCGCGGCCTATCCCAAGCCCATCGACGTCAAGACCCACCACACCCTGCCCGACTTCATCATGACCCGTGGCGGCGTGTCCCTGCGTCCGGGCGACGGCATCATCCACAGCTGGCTGAACCGCATGCTGCTGCCCGACACCGTCGGCACCGGCGGCGACTCGCACACCCGCTTCCCGATCGGCATCAGCTTCCCGGCCGGCTCGGGCCTGGTGGCCTTCGCCGCTGCCACCGGCGTGATGCCGCTGGACATGCCCGAATCGGTACTGGTGCGCTTCAAGGGCAAGCTGCAACCGGGCATCACCCTGCGTGACCTGGTCCATGCGATCCCCTACTACGCCATCCAGGCCGGCCTGCTGACCGTCGAGAAGAAAGGCAAGAAGAACATCTTCTCCGGCCGCATCCTCGAGATCGAAGGCCTGAACGACCTGACCGTCGAGCAAGCCTTCGAGCTGTCCGACGCCTCGGCCGAACGTTCCGCCGCCGGTTGCACCATCAAGCTGCCGGAAGAGGCCATCGCCGAATACCTGAAGTCCAACATCACCCTGCTGCGCTGGATGATCGGCGAAGGCTACGGCGACGCCCGCACCCTGGAGCGCCGCGCCCAGGCGATGGAAGCCTGGCTGGCCAACCCGCAACTGCTGGAAGCCGACAAGGACGCCGAATACGCCGCGGTCATCGAGATCGACCTGGCCGACGTCAAGGAGCCGGTACTCTGCGCCCCGAACGACCCGGACGACGCCCGCCTGCTGTCCAGCGTGCAAGGCCGCAAGATCGACGAGGTGTTCATCGGTTCCTGCATGACCAACATCGGTCACTTCCGCGCCGCCGGCAAGCTGCTGGACAAGGTCAAGGGTGGCATTCCGACCCGCCTGTGGCTGGCCCCGCCGACCAAGATGGACGCCCACCAGCTGACCGAGGAAGGCTACTACGGCATCTACGGCAAGGCCGGTGCGCGCATGGAAATGCCGGGCTGCTCGCTGTGCATGGGTAACCAGGCTCGCGTACAGACCGGTTCCACCGTGGTCTCGACCTCCACCCGCAACTTCCCGAACCGCCTGGGCGACTCCACCGACGTGTTCCTGGCGTCGGCCGAGCTGGCCGCCGTGGCTTCGATCATCGGCAAGCTGCCGACCGTCGAGGAATACATGGTCTACGCGAAGGACATCGACAGCATGTCTGCCGATATCTACCGCTACCTGAGCTTCGACCAGATCGCCGAGTTCAAGGAAGCCGCTGCGAACGCCAAGATTCCGGTCGTTCAAGCCTAAGCCTTTCGGCGTGAGGAAAGCCCTGGCCGGTACGGTGGGGCTTTGAAGAGAATGCCGTTTCTTCCCCTGGGAGAAACGGCATTTTCGTTTGGGATGGGGTATGGCTTTGCTTGCGGGGCTTGGTGTAGCGCTCCGATCTCCCCCTCGTCATTCCCGCGAACGCGGGAACCCAGTGGCTTGGGGGCTTGGTGTAGCGCGCCGCTCCGAGTGCTCGGATGTTTCTTGTTTCGCCCCCTCGGGCGAGTCCCTTTTGTCAGTCGGTGGAAGGCCACCCCCGCAAAAAGGAACCAAAAAGGCTTGCCCCGCATACGGGCCCGATAAAGCCGGGCTACCCTCACGAACTCCCCCGCCACGGAGGCCCGCCCCGACAGCACGTCCCTGTACTGATCGGGGCTCTAGCGACATCCATGTCGCATGACCTCCTGAGCGCCGGTTTCGCTCGGCCTTCTGAAGGGGCGTTCCGGTGCGCGCGGATGTTTCTCTGGAAACCCGTAGGGCGCATAACGCCTACGGCGTTATCCGCCATCGTCGTCGGGCATCGGTGTTTGGGCCAACGGCGGATAACCGCGAACGGTTATTCGCCCTACGAGTTTGCCGGCTGACGCTGCGTTATCCGCTTGCTCGGGACAGCCCCCTCTCCCTTCAGGGAGAGGGCTGGGGAGAGGGAACGGACTTCGCTCACGCACCTCTGCCAACCCTGACGCCGCCCCCCCTCCCTAACCCTCCCCCGCAAGCGGGAGAGGGGACCGTCCGGCGTGATGCGAAACCGCGAAGCTCCCGGGCTCCCCGTAGGGCGCATAACGCCTACGGCGTTATCCGCCAAATCGCGGACAGAGTCCGCGATTGGACTCACCGGCCACGCCGGACGTCCCGGTGGCACGAATTCCCCTTGCACCCCGGCGCCACCCGCTGCACCCTGTGCAGCCAGCGAAGCACCGACCCGCACCATGACCGACACCCCCGATCCCACCCGTTGCCCCCTCTGCGGTCAGCGCAACAGCTGCAGCCAGGCCGACCCGGACGCCGACGGCACGCTCTGCTGGTGCTTCCAGACGCGCATCGACCCCGCCGCCCTGGCCCGCGTCCCGCCGCAGCAGCTCGACCGCGCCTGCCTCTGCCCGCGTTGCGCGCAGGGCCTGCCGCCCGCCGACGAGCCCGCCTGATGCGCCTGGACCGCCTGCTCGCCAACCTGCCCCGCTTCAGCCGCCAGGACGCGCGCCTGCTGCTGGCCGCCGGGCGCCTGAAGGTGGACGGCGCGGTGGTCCGCGACGGCCGCCACGAAGTGCGCGAATTCAGCCGCGTGGAACTGGACGACGAGGTGCTGCAGGCCGGCCGCCCGGCGCGCTACTTCATGCTGCACAAGCCCGCCGGCTGCGTCAGCGCCACCCGTGACGCCGAGCACCGCACCGTGCTCGACCTGCTGGACGAGCCGGACAAGCACGAGCTGCACATCGGCGGGCGGCTGGACTACAACAGCACCGGCCTGCTGCTGATCACCAACGACGGCCAGTGGTCGCGGCGCATGACCCTGCCCGGGCGCAAGCTGCCCAAGGTCTACTACATCGAGACCGAGCAGCCGATCGAGGCGCACTACGCCGAGGTCTTCGCTCGCGGCCTGTACTTCCGCTACGAGGACCTCACCACCCTCCCCGCGCAACTGGAGATCCTCGCCCCGCGGGCGGCGCGCCTGACCTTGCACGAAGGCCGCTACCACCAGGTCAAGCGCATGTTCGGGCACTTCCAGAACAAGGTCACCCGCCTGCACCGCGAGCGCATGGGCGGCCTGGCCCTGGACGCGCAGCTGGCGCCGGGACAGTACCGCGCCCTGAGCGCCGCCGAACTGGCCGCGCTGGGCTGAGCGCCTGCCGTCCGGCATCGCGAATTGCAGGGGCGGCACGGCCGCGACTAAGCTGCGAGGACGCCCGCGCATCGAAGGAATACGATGAAGATCCTGTCTTTCGCCCTGCTGCTGTTCAGCCTGGTCGCCCTGCCCGCCGTGGCCACTTCCAGCCATGGCTCGCCGCTCAACGACCTGCAGGCGGCGCTGAAGAAGCTCAAGCCCGGGCAGTTCCTCTGGTACCCGGAGATCTCCCCGCAGGGCCCGGTCACGGTGGTGGTCAGCCTCACCGAGCAGCGCGCCTACGTGTACCGCAATGGCATCGCCATCGGCCTGGCCACGGTCAGCACCGGCAAGCGCGGCAAGGAAACCCCCACCGGCGTGTTCACCATCCTGCAGAAAAAGGTCGAATACCATTCCGACCTCTACAACAGCGCGCCCATGCCCTACATGCAGCGCCTGACCTGGGACGGCATCGCCCTGCACGCCGGCAACCTGCCCGGCTACCCGGCCTCCCACGGCTGCATCCGCCTGCCCATGGCCTTCGCCAAGAAGCTCTACGAGGTCACCGGCTTCAGCAACACCACGGTGATCATCTCCGACGCCAAGAGCTCGCCGGTGGAGGTCTACCACCCCGGCCTGCTCGCCCCGCAGGTGACCGAAGGCAAGCCCAGCGGCCCGGCCAGCCCGGCGGTGGAACCCTACTGGAGCGACCCGGGCGAAGCCGCCGGGCCGATCTCGGTGCTGATCAGCCGCGCCGACCGCCGCGCCTACGTGTACCGCGGCGGCACCCAGATCGGCAGCGCCCCGGTGGCCCTCGACAACCCCGGCGCGCGCACGGGCGTGGCGGCTTTCTCGCTGCTGGAACGGCCCACCCCGGAACAGCTCGCCAGCACCTCGCCGAACCTGCGCTGGAGCGCCGTGCAGGTGAGCAACCCGCAGGCCGGCCTGACGCCCGCCGAACAGCTCGGCCAGTTCAGCATGGACGCGCACTTCCTGCGCTCGCTGCTGCTGGCCATGGACGTCGGCAGCACCCTGGTCATCACCGACCTGCCGTCCAGCCGCGAGACGCGCAGCAACCCGGACTTCACGGTGATCACCACCAACGACCGACAGGCGGTACCGGCATCGATCAAAAAATAGGCGAGAATCCCCTCAATTTCGCGCACTTGCATGCGCAATCGAAAACAGACCTTAGGAAGTGACAAAGGGGGAACGGCGCCATGCCGTCCATATCCACCGTCTGGGGGAAACTCCGGCCGCTGCTCGCCGTGGGCGCGCTCTACGCGCTCGGCAGCAGCCTCGCCCAAGCGGCGCTGCCCAGCGCCGAGGAACTCCACCGCCTGGCTCCGGCCACCAACCTGCAGGCCCTGCGCCTGGCGCTCAGCGCCTACCAGTGCGCCAACGCCGCGCAACTGGGCGGGCGTGACGAACTGCTGACCGTCATCGACTACTCCAAGGCCTCGCGCGACAAGCGCCTGTGGGTGTTCGACCTCAAGCGGCGCAAGCTGCTGTTCGAGGAATGGGTGGCCCACGGCAAGAACAGCGGCGACGACCTCGCCACCTCCTTCTCCAACCGCCCCAACAGCTACCAGTCGTCCATCGGACTGTACCAGACCGGCCAGACCTACCGCGGCAAGCACGGCCGCTCGCTGCGCCTGCTGGGCCTGGAGCCGGGCTTCAACGATAACAGCGAAGAGCGCGCCATCGTCATGCACGCGGCCGCCTACGCCGACCCCAGGGTGGTCCCCGGCCTCGGCCGCCTGGGCCGCAGCCAGGGCTGCCCGGCGGTGCGCCCGCAGGTGGCGCAGAAGCTGATCGACACCCTGGGCAAAGGCAGCTACGTGTTCGCCTACTACCCGCAGCAGGAATGGCTGAGCAACTCGCAGTTCCTCGCCGGCGCCAGCTGCAGCCTGGCCAAGGCGCAGAACCTGGGGCGCAGCGCGACCCTGGCCAAGCGCTGAGCCCGCAACGCGCCGAAACGCTCTTGGTATCTTCGTAGGAGCGAGCTTGCTCGCGAACCGCAAGGCACCGCGTTTGTTCGCGAGCAAGCTCGCTCCTACGAGAAGCCGTGCCTACCTGCCCCTGGGCAATAGCTGGTGCGGTTCGCGGATGAGATCCGCTCCTACGCTGCCCCACCCGCGCCATCCCCTTGTAGGAGCGCGCCCTGCGTGCGATTTCGCGGGCAGGGCCCGCTCCTACAGGTTGCCGGGAAACACGGTATTCCTCCCTCGTAGGACCTTGTCCGCGATAGCCGGACGTCCCGGCGCGGTTCGCGGATGAGATCCGCTCCTACGCTGCCCTACCCACGCCATCCCCCTGTAGGAGCGCGCCCTGCGCGCGATTTCGCGGGCAAGGCCCGCTCCAGGTTGCCGGGAAACACGGTATTCCTCCCTCGTAGGAGCGGACCTTGTCCGCGATAGCCGGAAGTTCCGGCGCGATTCGCGGATGAGATCCGCTCCTACGCTGCCCCACCCGCGCCATCCCATGTAGGAGCGCGCCCTGCGCGCGAAATAGCGGGCAGGGCCCGTTCCTGCAGGGCCTCCGCCGGGAAAAACGAACGGGGGCCGAAGCCCCCGTTTTTCTACCTGACGCGCATTGCGCTCACTGCGCCGTCGCGTCCCGGCTGCCCGGGTTGACGATCACCGTGGTGGTGATGCCCGCCGCCAGCAGCACGCCGTCCGGCACTTCGTCGATGTGGATGCGCACCGGCACGCGCTGGGCCAGGCGCACCCAGTTGAAGGTCGGGTTGACGTCGGCGACCAGCTCGCGGCTTTCCGGGTTGTCGCGGTCGTAGATGGCGCGGGCGATGCTTTCCACGTGCCCCTTCAGGCGCTGGCCGCTCATCAGCTGCAGCTCGGCCGGGTCGCCCACGGCGATGTGCGGCAGCTTGGTTTCCTCGAAGTAGCCGTAGACCCAGTAGGAGTCCTGGTCGACCACCGCCATCTTCGCCTCGCCGGCGCGGGCGTAGTCGCCGCGGTGCACGTTGAGGTTGGTCACGTAGCCGTCCACCGAGGCGCGCACCCGGGTGCGCTCCAGGTTCAGCTTGGCGGCGTCCAGCGCGGCCAGGGCCTGCTGGTAGTCGGCCTCGGCGGCGGCGGCGGTGTTGCTGGCGTCGTCCAGGCTCTCGCGGGACACCACCTCGTTGTCCATCGCCGCGCGGCGCCTGGCGTTGAGCTGGCGCATCTTCAGGGTGGCCAGGCGCGAGGCGACCTGGGCCTCGGCCTGCTTCACGGCGATGCGGTAGTGGTCGGGGTCGATCTGCATCAGCAGGTCGCCCTTCTTCACCTGCTGGTTGTCGCGCACCGGCACCTCGACCACCACCCCGGACACGTCCGGGGCGACGTTGATGATGTCGGCGCGCACGCGGCCGTCGCGGGTCCAGGGGGTGTCCATGTAGTTCACCCAGAGGGTGCGGCCGATGAACACGGCGACCACCAGGATGATCAGGGTCGCCAGCAGGCTGAAGACGGATTTCAAGGTCATGGGTACTGGCTCGTTATCGGTAGACGGTCAGGGACAGGCCGCCGAACAGGCAGGCGAACAGGCACACGCGGAACAGCGCCGGGTGCCAGGTGAAGCGGTACAGGCCGATGGAGGCGAAGACGCGGTCCAGGCCCCAGCAGATCACCGCCGCGACCACGAAGAGCGCGGTGAGGGTCGGCATGTAGACGCCGTGGAAGGCGATTTCCCGCGGCAGGTCGTCAAGCAGCATGGCTGGCGGTTCCTTGGCTGGCATCACGCAGCGGCGACTGCGGGTCGAGCAGCGTGGTGCGGATGAAGTGCAGGTAGCTGACCACCCGGCGCAGGGGCGAACTCTCGAAGTCCGGCGCGCACGGCTCCTCGGTGGCCTTGGTGGTGAGTATGGCGTGCTCCACGGCGGCCAGGGCGCGCTCGCGGTTGGCCTCGCCCGGCTGCATGAACAGGCGGATCAGCGCCCGGCCCATGCTGCGGATGGCCTGGCGCCAGGGCATGGCCTCGGC
The DNA here is from genome assembly GCF_900187975.1 of Pseudomonas delhiensis. Lineage (GTDB taxonomy): Bacteria > Pseudomonadota > Gammaproteobacteria > Pseudomonadales > Pseudomonadaceae > Pseudomonas > Pseudomonas delhiensis. The sequence continues at coordinate 168,235 of NZ_FZPC01000013.1, forward strand.
GTAGCAGGGCTCGTCCGGCAGGCGCTCCTGCTCGTTGCGCAGCTCGATGACGGCGTGGCCCACCTCCAGCACCAGGAACATCCAGCGCAGCAGGCCGCGCTGCACGTCCGGGCGGCGGGCGGCGACGCCATAGGCCTGGTTCATCAGGTCGCGGGTACCGCTCTCGAAGGTGGCTTCCAGGCCCGCGCCCCTGCCGCTGATGGCCTGCACCACGCGCATGCGCAGGTCCTTCTCCAGGCGCCGCCACAGCCAGGCGCTGGTGGGCGGCAGCAGCACCGCCACCATCAGCGCGGCGCAGCTCTGCGACAGCACCAGGGCGATGTACTCGTTGAGCATGCGCCCGGCGTCGTAGACGGTCATGTTGGCCGGGATGGCGCCGAAGCTGAAGAACACCAGCAGGCCCAGGCCGTAGCCGCCGTAGGCCGGCTTCACCGAGAGGAAGGCGCCCAGGGCGAACACCGGGGCCAGGGCCGCGCACAGCAGCGGGAAGCCGTCCAGGTGGGGGAACACGAAGAAGGTCTCGGCGAAGCCGAAGATGGCCGCGAAGAAGGTGCCCACGGCCATCTGCATGGCCAGCCTGGCCGGGTCCGGCACGGCCGAGACCAGCGCCGCCACCGCCGCGGCGTTGAGCACGAAGGTGCTGCCGCTGGGCCAGGCGGTCTCGATCCAGAACAGGCCGAACACCAGGATCATGAGGGTGGTGCGCGCCCCGGCGACCAGCGAGCCGACCAGGTTGGCCTTGGGCGAGAAGCCGAACTTCCAGTTCTCCCGCTCGTGGCGGTGGTCGGCCAGGGAGGCGTGGGTCAGGGCGTAGTTGTGCAGGTCGGCCACCAGGCGGTAGAGCAGCTCGGCGGCGGTGTTGAAGTCCAGCCGCTCGCCCACGTCCTCGACCTTCTCGCGCACGCTGGCGCGGGCCTCGCGGATGCGCTGCATCAGGCGCTGGCGGCGCATCTCCAACTGCTCGGCCAGGGCCGCGGCGTCGCGGTCCAGCAGCGGCTTGCCCTGCCACGGCCCGAGCACTTCGCGCAGCTCGTCCAGGCACGGCTCCAGGGCTTCCAGCACGCGCTCGCCGCCCTGGCTGCGCAGGCGTTCGAGCAACTGGTGCAGGGCGTGGTAGCGGGTGGTCAGGACCATGAACTCGTTGTTCAGGCGCGCCAGGCGGCCGCTGCGCAGGCGCATGTGCGGGTCCTCGAAGCGCGTGGCGCTGCGCAGTGCCTCCAGGCCCACGGCCTGGGACACGAAGTTGACGTTGGCCGCTTCGAAGCGCTGGCGCTGGCCGCCGCCGAGGTTGTCGAGGACGAACCAGGCGAAGGCGCCGAAGCGCTGGTACAGGGCGTTGCGCATGGCCGCGGCGGAGGTCTGCGGCAGCACCACGGCGCTGACCACGGTCGAGCAGAGGATGCCCAGGCTGATCTCCAGCACCCGCCACACCGCCGACATGAAGGCGGCTTCCGGGTGCAGGGTGGCCGGCAGGCCGATGAGGGTCGCGGTATATCCGGCCAGCACGCAGGCGTAGGAACGGAAGTCGCGGTAGCGCGCGGCGCCGGCGGTGCAGGCGCCGACCCACAGCGCCACCACCAGCAGGAACAGCACCCGCTCCTGGGCGAACACGGCGATCAGCGCCACCATCACCGTCAGCCCGACCAGGGAGCCGAGGATGCGGTAGAAGCTCTTGGCGAACACCTGGCCGCTCTGCGGCTGCATCACGATGAACACGGTGATGGTCGCGGTGCTCGGCTGCGGCAGCTCCAGGCGCATGGCCAGCCACAGGGTGAGCATGGCGGCGCTCAGCACCTTGGCGACGTAGACCCAGGTCACGCCGTCGCTGCGCGCCCACTCGAAGAAGGCGCGGCGCACCTCCTCCAGCGGCGAGCGGGTCTGCAGGGCTTGGCTGTTGGCCATCTCAGCGCTCGCCCAGGGGTTTCACGGAAACGCTCTCGGGGACCATCTTCTTCTCGCCCGGGGCGTCCTTGGGCGCCATCAGGCCGCCGCCGAGGGCCACCACCAGGCCGGCGTGGGTCTCCAGGCGCGCGGCCTGCACCTGCTGCAGCGTCAGCTGCTGCTGGAACAGGCGGGTCTGGGCGTTGAGCACGTTGAGGTAGTCGGTCAGGCCGCCGCGGTAGGCCTTGGTGGCGATGTCGTAGGTCTTCTGCGCGGACGCCACCGCCTGCTCGGCCAGGGTCTGCTGCTTCTCCATCGAATGGGTGCGGATCAGCTGGTCGGAAACGCCCTTGAGCGCCTGCACCAGGGTCTGGTTGTACTGCGCCACGGCGGCGTCGTAGCCGGCCGACTCCTGGCCCAGCTGGGCGCGTCGGCGGCCACCGTCGAAGATCGGCAGGGAGATCGCCGGGCCCGCGCTGTAGGTGAACTTGCGCGCGGTGATGAACTCCAGCATGCCGCCGCCGACGGCGCTGTAGCCCAGGCTGGCGATCAGGTCGACGTTGGGATAGAACTCGGCGCGGGCCACGTCCACGCCCTTGGCTTGCGCTGCGACCTTCCAGCGCATGGCGACCACGTCCGGGCGGCGCCCGACCAGCTCCAGCGGCAGCGCGCTGGGCAGGCCCGGCTGCCTGGCCAGGGCCAGCTGCGGCCGCTTGAGCGCGGCGCCGGCGCCCGGGCCCTTGCCGGCCAGGGCGGCGATCTGGTTGCGCGACAGCGCGATGGCTTCCTCGATGGCGTCGATCTTGCGCTTGGTCTCCGGCAGCGGCACCTCGGCCTCGCTGACCTCGAACTGGGTGCCCAGGCCCCCGGCCAGGCGGCGCTGGGCCAGGGAGAGTATCTGTTGCTGCTGTTCGAGCATGGCCTCGGCGATGTCCAGCTCGGCGTACTGCAGCGACATCTGGATGTAGGCGCGGACGACGTTGTTTTCCAGCTCCAGCTGGGCCATGCGCGCCTCGGCGGCGGTCATGTAGGCCACGTTCATGTAGCGCTCGGTGTTGCTGCGCTCGCGGCCCCAGAGGTCGAGGTTGTAGGAGAAGCCCAGCGCGGCGTTGTTGTTCCAGCTGGTGGTGTCGGCCAGGTCGCCCGGGCCGTAGAAGTAGTCGGTGGGCCACTTGTGGCGCAGCAGCGAGGCATCGCCGTTGACCTGCGGCGCCTCGGCGGACTCGGCCACCCCGGCCATGGACAGTGCCATGCGCACCCGCGCCTCGGCCTCGGACAGGCTCGGGCTGTTGTCCAGGGCGGTTTGCACCCAGGCGTCCAGCTGCGGGTCGCCGAAGGCGCGCCACCACTGCTCGGCCGGCCACTTCGCATCGCGGTTGGCGGACTGGATGGCGGCATCGGTGGCCAGTTGGTCATTGCCCAGGCGCTGTTCCTGCGGGGCGATGCCATGGGTACTGATGCAACCGGCAATTGTTGAGAAAACGACAAAGGAGCCGACGAACGCCAGTCCTTTCACGAGGTGACGCGACACGGTTGAGGGTCCTGGAGGGTGAGCTTGCTGTTTCAGCGTAGAGGATGCCGAAGAAACCATTCGGGCGAGTAAATTCTAGGGAGGCGGGGCGAAACGGATAAGCCGGCCAATTTGTGAATCTTTATTACCGATAATGAAATAATGTGGCCGGATGTCTCATGTGACAATAGGTCACCCTGTCGTTCCCGAGGGCTCCGAATGGACACTCTGCAAACCATGCGCGCGTTCGTCTGCGTGGCCGAGACCGGCAGCTTCACCGCCGCGGCCCAGCAGCTGGGCACCACCACCGCCTACGTCTCGCGCGCCGTGGCCAACCTGGAAACCCACCTGCGCGCGCGCCTGCTCAACCGCACCACCCGGCGCATCGCCCTGACCGAGGCGGGCCAGCGCTACCTGCTGCGCTGCGAGCAGATCCTCGCCTACGTCGAGGAGGCCGAAGCCGAGGCCGGCGACGCCCACGCCCGCCCCGCCGGGCGCCTGCGCGTGCACTCGATGACCGGCATCGGCCAGCACTACGTCATCCGCGCCATCGCCGGCTACCGCCAGCAGCACCCGGAGGTCAGCTTCGAACTGACCATGGCCAACCGCGTACCCGACCTGCTCGACGAAGGCTTCGACGTGGCCATAGTAGTGGCCACCGAACTGCCCGACTCCGGCCTGGTGTCGCAGCGCATCGGCGAGACCTACAGCATCCTCTGCGCCTCGCCCTCCTACATCGAGGCCCGCGGCACGCCGCGCACCCCCAGCGACCTGGTCAACCACGACTGCCTGCGTCTGGTCAGCCCGGTGCTGGCCCTGGACAAGTGGCTGTTCGACGGCCCCAACGGCCAGGAAATGATCACCGTCGGCCCGCCGACCTTCCAGGTCAACGTCGGCGACGCCATGACCGAGGCCATCCGCTGCGGCATGGGCGTGGGCGCGCTGCCGGTGTATTCGGCGCTGGAGGGCCTGGAAGACGGCTCGCTGGTGCGCGTGCTGCCGCACCACAAGCTGCAATTGCTCAACGTCTACGCCCTGTACCCCTCGCGCCAGTACCTGGACGCCAAGATCAAGACCTGGGTCGGCTACCTGCGCGAGAACCTGCCCGGCGTGCTGCAGGCCGACGAGGCCGGCATGGCGCGCCCGCACCTGGCGCCGTGAGGCCCGGCGCGGCGCCGGCCGCGCGATAACCGCACCGCATCGCCGCCGCCGGGGCCGCCGGGCTTGCCAAGGGCGGTGGCGGGGATGCTAGGGTTGCGCTCCCGTCTGTCAGTCGTTGCCTTCCCGAACATGAAAAAGAACGTCTTCGTCTTCAGCCGCCTGGCGCCCGAGCACCTCGAACGCCTGCGCGGCCAATTCAACGTCAGCGTGCTCGATCCCAAGCAGGGCGAGGTCGACGCCCAGTTCGCCGCCGCCCTGCCCCAGGCCCACGGCATGATCGGCGTCGGCCGCCCGCTGGGCGAGAAGCAACTGGCCCAGGCCGGGCAGCTGGAAGTCATCTCCAGCGTCTCGGTGGGCTACGACAACTACGACCTGGCCTACCTGAACCAGCGCGGCATCGCCCTGACCAACACCCCGGACGTGCTCACCGAGACCACCGCCGACCTCGGCTTCGCCCTGATCATGGCCGCCGCCCGGCGCACCGCCGAGCTGGACGCCTGGACCAAGGCCGGCCACTGGAAGCGCACCGTGGACGCGCCGCTGTTCGGCGTCGACGTGCACGGCAAGAAGCTCGGCATCCTCGGCCTGGGCCGCATCGGCGCTGCCATCGCCCGCCGCGGCCGTTTCGGCTTCGACATGGACGTGCTCTACCACGGCAACAACCGCAAGCCGGAGCTGGAGCAGCAGCTGGGCGCGCGCTACTGCGGCTTCGACGAACTGCTCGGCGAGGCCGACTTCGTCTGCGTGGTGGTGCCGCTGTCCGACGCCACCCGCAAGCTGATCGGCAAGCGCGAGCTGGAGCTGATGAAGCCCAGCGCCATCCTGGTCAACATCGCCCGCGGCCAGGTGGTCGACGAGGCGGCGCTGGTCGAGGCGCTGCAGGAAAAACGCATCCTCGCCGCCGGCCTGGACGTGTACGAGAAGGAACCCCTGGCCGAATCGCCGCTGTATGCCCTGCCCAACGCGGTGACCCTGCCGCACATCGGCTCGGCCACCCACGAGACGCGCCGCGCCATGGCCGAATGCGCCCTGGCCAACTTCGAGGCGGCGCTGCGCGGCGAACGGCCGAAGAACCTGGTCAACCCGCAGGTGTGGAAGGGCTGATCCGAGCGTAGGGCGTATGACCGTTCGCGGTCATACGCCGATACACCCCACTCCATCGGCAACTTCGTGGCTGACCTTGGCGCTGGCTGGGGCCAATTTCGGCAATACCACGGCACGGTCTGATGCCACGGCTAAGCGGCGTATAACGCGGAGCGTTATACGCCCTACGTCCTTGCCAACCGTGTCGCCGGCTCCGGCTTCGGCTTGCGGAACACCAGCACGTTGCCGGCCATCACCAGCGCCAGCCCGGCCAGGGCCGGCGCGCTCCACTGGTAGCCCTCCATGAACGCCGAGACGTTCAGCGCCACCACCGGGAACAGCACGGTGCAATAGGCCGCGCGTTCCGGCCCCATGCGCCCGACCAGGGTCAGGTAGGCGGTGAAGCCGATCACCGAGCCGGGGATCGCCAGGTACAGCAGCGAACCGACGTAGCGCGCGCTGCCGTCGAAGGTGAAGGGCACGCCCTGCACCAGGCAGATCGCCAGCAGGATCAGCGCGCCGTAGAGCATGCCCCAGGCGTTGGTGCTCAGCGGGCGCAGCCCGGCCTTCTGCTGCAGGCTGGAGAGCAGGTTGCCGGCGGAGAAGCACAGGGTGCCCAGCAGGGCCAGGCCCAGGCCGTAGAAGGTCTCGCGGCTGGCGGCGTGGCCGGTCAGCTCCGGCCAGAACAGCAGGGCCAGGCCGAGCAGGCCCAGGGCGCCGCCGCCAGCGACGTTGGGGGCGATGCGCTGGCCGAAGAAGAGCCGCGCGTTCAGCGCGTTCCACAGGGTGGCGGTGGAGAACACCACGGCGATCAGCCCGCTGGGGATCCACTGGCTGGCGGTGTAGAAGCACAGGAAGTTCACGCAGAACAGGCACAGGCCCTGGGCCAGGCACAGCGCCTGGCCACGCCGGCCCAGCGGTTGCAGGCGACGACCGAGCAGCAGGATGGCGAACAGCACCAGGGCCGCCAGGGCGAAGCGGTAGGCGATGGACAGCGGGATGGCCACCGCCCCCACCTGCAGCTTGATGGCGATCCAGGTGGTGCCCCAGATGAGCACCGTGAGCAGGTAGAGCGACAGGTTCATGGCTGGCCTCCGGTCATGGGAGGCCAGTGTCCGCCCGCGGGCAGGGGCGCCGCTTGCAGATTCTTGCGCTTATTGCGACAACCGGGCTGGCAACGCGCGCGGGCGCGGGTAGAGTGATGGCCTAGAGGAGTCGCCCCATGTCCGCCATCGAACAGCTGCAGGTCTTCCAGTCCATGAACAGTTCGCCCAACGCCCGCCTGGAGCGTTGCGCCGAGCTGGGCGACGGCCTGTCCGCGGCCATGTGGAGCAACCGCCACGACGCCCGCGACTACGTCTCGCCGGACCACCACACGTTGTCCTGCTACCTGGACGGCGGCACCGGCACCTTCCGCCGCGGCGCCCCCGGCGCCAAGGGCGCGCCGGACAAGCTGTGCATCATGCCGGCCGGCGAGGAAGCCTCGTGGATCGTCAACGGCGACATCCGCCTGGCGCACCTGTACTTCAGCCCGGAACGCTTCGCCCTGGGCTGCGTGCAGTTGTTCGACCGCGAGCCGCGCGAGCTGCAGCTGCGCGAAAACACCTTCCTCGACGACCCGCAGCAGGCCGCGCGCTTCCGCCAACTGGTGCGCCTGGACTGGCGGGAACCGGGCGAGCGCCTGCACACCAGCAGCCTGGCCCAGGCCATCATCGACCACGCCCTGCTCACCCAGGTCGGCCGCCGCGACGGCCTGCGCCTGAAGGGCGGCCTGGCCCCGGCCCTGCGCCGGCGGCTGTGCGAGTACATCGAGCAGAACCTGGCCGAACCGCTCAGCCTGGGCGAGCTGGCGGCGCTGGCGGCCCTTTCGGAATACCACTTCGCGCGCATGTTCCGCGAAAGCTTCGGCATGCCGCCGCACCAGTACGTGCTGGCCCGGCGCCTGGCCCGCGCCTGCGAACTGCTGCGCCAGGGCAGCCTGGCGCTGAGCGAGGTGGCCCTGGCCTGCGGCTTCTCCAGCGCCAGCCACTTCGGCAACCGCTTCCGCGCGGCGCTGGGGGCTACGCCGGGGGAGTATCGCGTGGCGTTCAACAGCTGAGCGACGGGGCTTTTCGTAGGAGCGAGGGGGACGCCTAGTTCTTGCTCGCGAAGGGGGCTTATCCTGGCGTCATTGGTGTTTGGATGAACTCCGTCCCCTCTCCCTAACCCTCTCCCTGAAGGGAGAGGGTTAGGGAGAGGGCGCTCTTAACCCCAACACCAGAGCAACCGGGAATACTCCATTCGCGAGCAAGCTCGCTCCTACAAGAGCATCCCCAGCAATCACCCCAATACCGCCAACACCCCACCCACCAGCGGCACCCCCGCCGCCGCCGGCAGCGCCAGGCGCGGCAGCCAGGCCAGCAGGGCCACCAGGGTGGTGGTGGCGAGCATCAGCAGGCAGGCCCAGTAGACCAGGCCCAGCTCGATGCCCAGCAGGTGGATGCAATAGGCCAATGCCAGGCCGCCATCCACCAGCGCCACGCCGCGCAGCAGGCGCACGCGGCCCTCGCTGGGCGCGCGGCCGAACAGCTCGCGGTGGTGGCGGGCGAGGCCCAGGCAGGCGGCGGTCATCGCCAGCAGGTTGAGACCGAAGACCAGCAGCATCAGGCGTACTCCCCTTCCACGCGCTCACGGCGGCGCGCCCTGGCTTCGGGCGCCCGCGGGCGGCCCAGGCGCCAGGCCAGGGCGGCGCACAGCGCGCCGCTGAGCAGCAGGGCCAGGTCGACGCCGGCGAGCAGCCAGTCGCCGCGTGCCAGGCTGCTGGTCAGGCGGCCCGGCTCGGGGCCGAACAGCCCCAGCAGCGGCAGGCCGAGGGCCAGCACGGCGGCCACCAGTGCCTGCTCGCGGGCGGTGCGGCCGCTGCCCTGGCGCCAGGCCGCATGCAGCAGCGCCAGCAGCCAGGTCACCACGAAGCTGGTGATTTCCCAGCGGTCGCGCTGGGACAGTTCCGCCGGCAGCAGGCGCGAGGCCGCCAGCAGCCCCAGGCAGGCCAGCGGCAGGCCGCCGCAGACCGCGGCGTTGAGCGTGCGCACCAGGCCCAGGCCGGCGCTGCCGCGGGCCTCGCGCTTGGCCACCCAGACCTGCAGGCCGCCGAAGATCATCCCGCAGCCGACCAGGCCCAGCAGCAGGTAGAGGATGCGCACCAGGGTGCCGCCGAACTGCGCCATGTGCAGCCCGGTGAGCCAGGCGTAGGTCTTGTAGCCGCCGCCGTAGGGCGGCTGCACGTGCAGCAGCGCGCCGGTGGCGGCATCGAAGGAAACGGTGCGCTGGTCGTTGACCATGCCCCAGCCTATCGCCTTGCGGACCTGCACCATGGACGAGGCGTCGTTGGGGTGCTCCAGGTTGATCCAGCCCACCCGGCTGTCGTCGCCCCACTGCTCGCGGGCACGCTCGACCATGCGCGAGAGCGGCTTCGGCGGCTTGGCCGGGCGGCCCAGCTCCTCGCGGTCGAAGGCGCGCTGCACCTCGTGCTCGAAGCGCTCGAAGTCGTTCTTGTAGGCGACCTTGATGCCCGCCTGCATGTACAGGGTGATGAAGATCACCAGGCCGGTGTAGGCCAGCAGCACGTGGAACGGCAGGCCGATCACCCCCAGCACGTTGTGCGCGTCGAGCCAGCTGCGCTGGCGCGCCGCCTTCGGCCGCAGGGTGAAGAAGTCCTTGAAGATGCGCCGGTGGACGATCACCCCGCTGACCAGCGCCACCAGCATGAACATCCCGGCGATGCCGACGATGTAGATGCCCGGGGTGCCTGCGTGCAGGCCGTAGTGCAGCTCGAAGAAGAAACCGCCGCCGACGGTCTTCGGCAGTTCCTCGCCGGTCTGGGCGTCGATCAGGAAGGAGCGGAAGGCGCTGAGGTCGCTGGGCACCCAGCCGGCGGTCCAGTAGGGCCCGCGCTCGGTCGGCGGCAGCATCCAGTAGGCATGGGCCTTGGGCGCGCGCTCGACGAGGGCGGCATGGACCTGGTCCACGCTCACCGCCGGCTGCGGCGCCTGGTGCAGCTGCGGCAGCATCCAGCGCGTCAGCTCCGGCTCGAAGCACGACAGGCTGCCGGAAAAGACCACCACGAACAGCAGCCAGCTGACCAGCAGGCCGCTCCAGGTATGCAGGCCGGACATCGACTGGCGCAGGCTCATGGGCGCACTCCGAAGTCGTGGGGCAGGAACGCCGCCAGCGCCAGCACCGCGCTCAGCGCCAGCGGCACCAGGCAGGCGCGCCAGGTGCTGCGGGCGGCGAACACGTAGAGGATGGCCACCACCCAGACCATGAAGCAGCCCAGGCTGGCGAAGGCCACGCGGTCGGCGCGGGCCAGCGGCAGGTAGACGCTGAGGAAGGCGGTGCTGGTGTAGGCCAGGGCATAGCCGCCGAAGAGCGCTGCCAGGATGCGCGCGCTGAGCTGTGCGCCGAAGCGGCCCTTGCTGCTCATGGGCGCACCTGGGGCTGGAACGGCGGGAATCCGGACGGGTGCATGACTGTGCTCACCTGCTGACAGAAGTTCACCCCGAACAGGGGTAGGCAAAAGCGGAAATTTATATGAAATGCGTTCGCATTTGAAAGAGATACGCAAGAACAGATGTGAATAACTGTGTAGGCCTTACACACCATCCGTTATTCCAGGCCGTGAAACGGGTGGGGCCGGCGTGGGGCGCATGACGCCACAGGCGTTATCCGCCGTTCGACCTTGGCCCGCCTCCGCGCCGGGCCTGCTCCATGGCCCGTTCGAGCAGCTGGAAGACCCGCGGCGACTGGCACTGGGCGACGTTGAAACGCAGGAAGTCCGGCGCGTTCTGGCCCAGGCTGAAGACGTTGCCCGGCGCCAGCACCATGCCCTGCTCCAGCGCCGCGCGGGACACCGCCGCGGCGTCCAGCCCGGCCGGCAGTTGCGCCCAGACGAACACCCCGCCGCGCGGCTCCAGCCAGGGCTGCAGGCCCAGGCCGCGCAGGCGCGCCAGGGTGTCGCCCATGGCCTCGGCCAGGCGCGCGCGCAGGTTTTCCATGTGCCGACGGTAGCCGCCCTTGCGCAGCAGTTCGTGGAGCAGCTCGGCGTTGAACGGGCTGTTGCCGAAAGAGGTGGCCAGCTTCAGGTCCACCAGTTGCTCGCACCACTGCGGGCGCGCCGCGATGTAGCCGCAGCGCACCGAGGCGGACAGCGTCTTGGAGAAGCTGCCGACCTGGATCACCCGCTGCAGGCCGTCGAAGGCGGACAGCCGCGGCGCCTGCTCGTGCTCGAAGTCGGCGAAGATGTCGTCCTCGACTATCAGCAGGTCATGGGCCTCGGCCAGCTTCAGCAGGCGGTGCGCCACCAGCGGCGAGAGCTGCGCGCCGGTGGGGTTGTGGAACGCCGAGTTGGTGATGTACAGGCGCGGCCGGTGGCGCTGCAGGATTGCGCCGAGGGCCTCGATGTCCGGACCATGCGGTGTGTAGGGCACGCCGATGGCCACCGCGCGGTGGGCGCGCAGCAGCGCCTGGAAGTTGAAGTAGCCGGGGTCGTCCACCAGCACCTCGTCGCCGGGCTCCAGCAGGAAGCGGCAGACCAGGTCGATGGCGTGGGTACCCCCGTCGGTGAGCACTATCTGCTGCGCGCCGACCTGCAGGCCATAGTCGCCCAGGCGCCGCGCCAGCTGCTCGCGCAGGCCGGCATGGCCGTAGGGACGGCCGTACTCCAGCAGGCTCGACTGCGGCTCGCGGGCCAGCTGGCGCAGGGCGCGGCGCAGCTCGTCCTCCGGCAGCCAGGACGGCGGCAGCCAGCCGCAGCCGGGCTTGAGCGCATCCTCGGCGGCCTCCAGCGACTGCCGGGAGATCCACAGCGGGTCGATGCTGCGGTCCAGCGCCGGGCCGATCTCGGCCAGCGACAGCGGCGGCAGCCGGCCACAGACATAGAAGCCGGAACCGCGCCGCGCGGCGATCAGGCCCTCGGCGGCGAGGCGCTCGTAGGCCTCCACCACGGTGCTCTTGGACACTTCCAGGCTCTGCGCCAGGGCGCGGATCGACGGCAGCCGCTCGCCCGGCACCAGGCTGCGCGCCGCCAGGCGTTCGCGCACCTGGCGCATCACCCCGTCCACCCGCGTCACGGCCATGGCCACCTCGACTGTACCGATAGAAATCCAGGACAGTTTGTTCGAATTGTACTGATCTGTCACTGGCCGACCGCCCGCCCCGGCGCCACCATCGTCCCATCCCCTCTCGATTGGCGAATGCTCGATGAATGCATCTCTCGGCGGTTGGTTCAGCGGTTTCCTCGGCGTGCTCATCTTCAGCGGCTCGCTGCCGGCCACGCGGGTGGCGGTGGGCAGCTTCGAGCCGACCTTCCTGACCCTGGCCCGGGCCAGCATCGCCGGGTTGCTGGCCGCGGCCATCCTGCTCGTGCTGCGCCAGCGCCGGCCGGCGCGCCAGGACCTCCCGGCGCTGCTGGTGGTGGCCCTGGGCGTGGTGGTCGGCTTCCCGCTGCTCACCGCCCTGGCCCTGCGCCACGTCAGCTCGGCCCACGCCATCGTCTTCGTCGGCCTGTTGCCGCTGGCCACCGCCAGCTTCGCCGTGCTGCGCGCCGGCGAGCGGCCGCGCCCGGCGTTCTGGGCGTTCTCGCTGGCCGGCAGCGCGGCGGTGGCCGGCTACGCCCTGAGCCAGGGCGGCGCCGGCAGCCTGCCGGGCGACCTGCTGATGCTCGCGGCCATCCTCGCCTGCGGCCTAGGCTACGCCGAGGGCGCGCGGCTGTCGCGGCACCTGGGCAGTTGGCAGGTGATCTGCTGGGTGCTGGTGCTGTCGTTGCCGCTGATGCTGCCGCTGACCCTCTGGACCTGGCCGGCCGACCTCGCCGCGGCCAGCCTGCCGGCCTGGCTGAGCCTGGGCTACGTGTCGCTGTTCAGCATGCTCATCGGTTTCTTTTTCTGGTACCACGGCCTGGCCCGCGGCGGCATCGCCGCGGTGGGCCAGCTGCAGCTGCTGCAACCCTTCTTCGGCCTGGCCCTGGCCGGCCTGCTGCTGCACGAGCAGGTCAGCCCGCTGATGGCCGCCTCGACCCTGGTGGTGGTGGCCTGCGTGGCGGGGGCACGGCGCTTCGCCCGCTGAGCCGCCGGTGGCAGCGCACCTCGGGAAATAGCGGTATCATCGGGCGTTTGTGTATTTCCCCGGGCTTGCCGGAAGGAACCTCCGATGACCCCACCCGCCGAGCCGCCGGCGGCGCCCGACGAGCTGGCGCCGCGCCCGCGCCTGACCCTGGGCAGCCACGTGCACAGCGGCTTCGACCTGCGCAGCGGACGCATGCAGAACATCGCCCGGCACCGCGCCGCGCTGGCCTTCCTGTATGCCGGCATGCCCGTCTCGGGGCCGATCAACCCGCGCACCGGCAGCGAGCTGCGGGTGTTCCGCGACGACCGCATCGTCCGCCTCAGCCGCCAGCCCGAGCGCGAGCAGCAGTTGCGCCAGCAGTTGCGCCAGTTCGGCTTCAAGCCGGCGATGCGGCGCAGCGACGCCCTGGAGGAAAGCGCCGGGGAGATGTTCGAGCTGCCCGACGACGCCACCTGGCAGCAGTTCATGCGCGAGGGCCTGCCGCAACTGCGCGAGCGCGGCTGGGACGTGGACGTGCGCCCGGAGTTCGTCTTCGACCTGACGCCCATCGAGAACTGGTACGCCGAGATCGAGGAGACCGACGACCGCCAGTGGTTCGACCTGGAGCTGGGCATCGAGATCGACGGCCGGCGCATCAGCCTGCTGCCGGCGCTGATCGAGCTGATCCGGCGCATGCCGGCGCTGCTCGACCCGGTCTCCCTGGCCCGCCACGCCGACGACGAGCAACTGGTGCTGCGCCTGGACGCCGGGCGCAACCCGGTGCACAGCTGGCAGACTGCCTCGGAGCGGCCGCTGCGGGTGGCCCTGCCCTTCGGCAAGCTGAAGCCGCTGCTGGGCACCCTGTCCGAGTTCTACCTGGGCGACCAGGCGCCGGTGCGCCGCCTGCGCATGGGCGCGCCGGACGCCGCGCGGCTCTCCGAGCTGGAAGAGCTGCCGCTGCGCTGGCAGGGCGGCGACGAGCTGCGCGAGATCGCCCTGCGCCTGCGCGACTACCGCGCCCAGCCGGCGCCGCTGCCCACCGGCCTGCGCGCCGAGCTGCGGGCCTACCAGCACGAGGGCCTGAGCTGGATGCAGACGCTGCGCGCGGTGGGCGCCAGCGGCATCCTGGCCGACGACATGGGCCTGGGCAAGACGCTGCAATCCCTGGCCCACGTGCTGCTGGAAAAACAGGCCGGGCGCCTCACCGCGCCGGCCCTGGTGGTGATGCCCACCAGCCTGATCCCCAACTGGCTGGACGAGGCCGAGCGCTTCACCCCCAGCCTGCGCGTGCTGGCCCTGCACGGCGCCGGCCGGCGCCGCGACTTCGCGAAGATCGAGGAACACGACCTCATCCTCACCACCTACGCCCTGCTCCCCCGCGATGCGGAGAAGCTCGGCAAGCACGCCTACCACCTGCTGATCCTCGACGAGGCGCAGAACATCAAGAACGCCGGCACCAAGGCGGCCCAGGCCGCGCGCCAGCTGAACGCGCGGCACCGCCTGTGCCTGACCGGCACGCCGCTGGAGAACCACCTGGGCGAGCTCTGGTCGCTGTTCCACTTCCTGCTGCCCGGCTGGCTGGGCGACGCCAAGCAGTTCACCCAGCACTACCGCACGCCCATCGAGCGCCACGGCGACCAGGCGCGCCTGGCCCACCTGGCCGCGCGCATCCGCCCCTTCCTGCTGCGCCGCACCAAGGAACAGGTGGCCTCGGAGCTGCCGCCCAAGAGCGAGTTCATCCAGCACATCGAACTCAGCGAGGCCCAGCGCGACCTCTACGAGACGGTGCGCCTGGCCCTGGACCGCAAGGTCCGCGACGAGATCGCCCGCCGCGGCCTGGCGCGCAGCCGCATCATCATCCTCGAGGCGCTGCTCAAGCTGCGCCAGGTGTGCTGCGACATCCGCCTGGTGCAGAAGGACGCCCCGCCGGCCACCGGCCGCGCCAAGGCGGTGACCTCGGGCAAGCTGGAATACCTGCTGGACATGCTCGAGGAACTGCTCGCCGAAGGCCGCCGCGTGTTGCTGTTCTCGCAGTTCACCTCGATGCTCGCGCTGGTCGGCGAGGCCCTGCAGCAGCGCGGCATCGACTACGCCCTGCTGACCGGCGACAGCCGCGACCGCCGCCAGCCGGTGGAGGACTTCCAGCAGGGCCGCGTGCCGCTGTTCCTGATCAGCCTGAAAGCCGGCGGCGTGGGCCTGAACCTGACCGCGGCGGACACGGTGATCCACTACGACCCCTGGTGGAACCCGGCCGCCGAGAACCAGGCCAGCGACCGCGCCTACCGCATCGGCCAGGACAAGCCGGTGTTCGTCTACAAACTGATCGCCCGCGGCACGGTGGAAGAGAAGATCCAGCTGCTGCAACGGGAAAAGGCCGCGCTGGCCGCCGGCATCCTCGAAGGCGCCGGAACGGATTGGCAGTTGGATGATGCCGATATCGACGCGCTGTTCGCGCCTTTGCCGAAGGCGGTTTGAGGCGGGGGCGAATGACCGGTCGCGGTTATCCGCCGTCAACAGTGCCTCCGGGACGTCCGGCGTGGCCGGTGAAGCCAATCGCGGACGGAGTCCTACGCCGCCACTGCTGTCCCACCTGTAGGAGCGCGCCCTGCGCGCGATTCGCGGGCAGGGCCCGCTCCTACAATGGGGCGACATGGGAGACGCGAATTTCGATCCAGTCACTCCCGCGAACGAGGGAACCCAGAAGACAGATGCTCCTACGACCGTGCTTCCTGGAACCGTAGGAGCGGACTCTGTCCGCGATTCGGCGGATAACGCCGTAGGCGTTATGCGCCCTACGAAAGCCCCCCGCCCCTACAGCTGCGCCACGTGCCCCGCCGTCTGGTGCGCCCGCAGGTAAGGCAGCACCGCCGCCAGCAGCGGCGCCTTGAAGGCCTCCTGGAAACGATGGGCCATGCCCGGGATGAGCTTCAGCTCGGCGCCGCGGATGTGCGCCGCCACGTGCACGCCGTGCATCACCGGCAGCAGCGGGTCGGCGGTGCCATGGATCACCAGGGTGGGCACGTCCAGGCGGTTGAGCAGGTCGACGCGGCTGGGCTCGGCGAGGATCGCCAGCATCTGCCGCTGCACGCCCTCGGGGTTGAAGGCCCGGTCGTAGGACTGCGCCGCCTGGTGCAGCAGTTGCTGGTGGTCGTCCTTCACCTCCGGGCTGCCGAGCGCGGCCAGCAGGTCGGCCTGCTGCTCGATGGCCTGCTCGCGGCTGCCCGCCTCGCGCCGGGCCAGCAGTTTCAGCAGGCTGTCGCTGGGCGCCGGCAGGCCCTCGGCGCCGGAGCTGGTCATCACCAGGGTCAGGCTGAGCACCCGCTGCGGCGCAAGGTCCGCGACGTGCTGGGCGATCATCCCGCCCATGCTCGCGCCCAGCACGTGGGCCTGCTCGATGTGCAGCGCGTCCAGCAGGCGCAGGGCGTCCCAGGCCATGTCGGTGAGGCTGTAGGGCGCGCTGACCGGCAGGCCAAGGCGGTAGCGGATCACCTCGTAGGTGAGGTTGGCGCCGGGCGCGGGCACGCGCCAGGCGCTCAGGCCGACGTCGCGGTTGTCGTAGCGGATGACGCGGAAGCCCTGCTGGCAGAGGGCTTGCACCACCTCGTCGGGCCAGTGGATGAGCTGGCCGCCCAGGCCCATGATCAGCAGCAGGGTCGGGTCCTTCGGCGAGCCTATGCCCTGGTAGGCCAGGCGCACGTCGCCCAGGTCCAGGGTGTCGGTGGGTACCCGTGGATCGCAACGATCGCCGGCAAAGGCAGTGAGAGGCGCCAGGCACGAGAGGGCCAGCGCCAGCAGAAACGCACGCATGTGAAAATCCGGAATGCAGAACCCCAGTGGAACCCGATTCTGATGAATTTCCGTGGAGCGCTCTGCCACACAACCGTGACACTTTGATGAAAGGCGCCGAGCGGTCGCCACCGGGCTGACCGGCGTCATGGCGCGGGCGCGGCCGGCCCGGCATGGTGCGAAGGCCGCCGCCGTCCACCCGAGGGGTGCCCATGAGCTATCCGATCCTGCTGGTCCTGCACCTGCTGGCCGCCATCGCCTTCGTCGGCACCGTGTTCTTCGAGGTGCTGATCCTCGAGCGGGTGCGCCGCCACGTGCCGGGGGATGCCCTGCGCACGGTGGAGCGCGCCCTCGGCCAGCGCCTGCGGCGGGTGATGCCCTGGGTGATCCTGACGCTGTTCGGCAGCGGCCTGGGCATGCTCAAGCTGCGCTACCTGCCGCTGCTGGCCCATCCGCTGGACTCGCCCTTCGCCACCCTGCTGAGCCTGAAGCTGCTGCTGGCCGCCAGCGTGCTCTGCCACTTCCTCTGCGCGATGTACCTGATGCACAGCGGCGGCATGACCGGACGGCGCTCGCGGGCCATCCACTACAGCGTCTTCGCCCACGTCCTGGGCATAGTGCTGCTGGCCAAGGGCATGTTCTACCTGAGCTGGTAGGCCGGGTGGGGTACGGACAGGTCGACAGCGGGCCGCGTATGAGACAGACTCAACCCACTCGCGTTGAAATCAAGTTTTCCTCATGTTGGGTGCGGCGCCATGCTCGAGATTCGTCATCTGAAAACCCTTCACGCCCTGCGTGAAGCCGACAGCCTGGTGGAAGCCGCCGAACGCCTGCACCTGACCCAGTCCGCCCTGTCACACCAGTTCAAGGAACTGGAGGACCGCCTGGGCCTGTCGCTGTTCATCCGCAAGACCAAGCCGGTGCGCTTCACCAGCGCCGGCCTGCGCCTGCTGCAGCTGGCCGACGCCCTGCTGCCGCAGATGCGCACCGCCGAGCGCGACCTGGCGCGCCTGGCCGGCGGCACCGCCGGGCGCCTGCACATGGCCATCGAGTGCCACAGCTGCTTCCAGTGGCTGATGCCGACCATCGACCAGTTCCGCGACGCCTGGCCGGAAGTGGAGCTGGACCTGGCTTCGGGCTTCTCCTTCGCCCCGCTGCCGGCCCTGGCCCGCGGCGACCTCGACCTGGTGGTGACCTCCGACCCGGTGGACATCGCCGGCATCACCTACGTGCCGCTGTTCACCTACGAGGCGCTGCTGGCGGTGGACAACCAGCACCCGCTGGCCAGCAAGCCCTGCATAGTGCCGGAAGACCTGGCCAACCAGACGCTGATCACCTACCCCATCGAGCGCGACCGCCTGGACATCTTCACCCGCTTCCTCGAACCGGCCGACGTCGAGCCGGCCCAGGTGCGCACCTCGGAACTGACGGTGATGATGATGCAGCTGGTGGCCTCCGGCCGCGGCGTGTGCAGCCTGCCCAACTGGGCGCTGCACGAATACAGCTCGCGCGGCTACGTCACCGCCCGGCGCCTGGGCGAGAAGGGCCTGTACTGCACGCTGTACGCGGCCATCCGCGCGGACATGCTGGACGCCCCCTTCATGCGCGACTTCCTGCTGACGGCCAAGGACACCTCCTTCGCCACCCTGGAAGGGGTCAGCGCGGCGAAGGGGTAAGACATTGCGTAGGAATAACGCGAAGCGTTATCCGCCGATCGAAATGCACGGATTCGGCCACGGCGCTCGGAACGGCGGCGTATAACCGCGAACGGTTATACGTATATGGACTCCTCCCGTTTTGCCAGCGACCGACGTGCTTTTTCGAACTTGGGTACGACTGCTGCCGTATATCCGGCTTCATGGAGCGATACATCCGCTCCCGAGCCCTGATGAAAATCCG
>NZ_FZPC01000027.1 GCF_900187975.1 Pseudomonas delhiensis
TCGATGCGGTTGCAGCCCTCCTCCACCGCGGCGATGGAGTTGGCCACGCCGAGGCTGAGGTTGTGGTGGGCGTGGATGCCGGTTTCGGTCTCGGGTTTCAGGACGCTTTTCACGGCACGGAAGCGTGCACGGATGTCGTCCATGTTCATCGCCCCGCCGGAATCCACCACGTAGATGCAGGTGGCGCCGTAGCTCTCCATCAATTTCGCCTGCTGCGCGAGGCCTTCTGGCGTCTGCATGTGGCTCATCATCAGGAAGCCGACGGTATCCATGCCCAGCTCGCGGGCGTACTCGATGTGTTGCCTGGAGACGTCCGCCTCGGTGCAATGCGTCGCCACGCGCACCACGCGGGCGCCGGCGTTGTAGGCGCTCTTCAGATCATGGATGGTGCCAATGCCCGGCAGCAGCAGCGTGGCGATCTTCGCGTGCTTGACCACATCGGCCGCCGCTTCGATCCATTCCAGATCGGTGTGGGCGCCGAAGCCGTAGTTGAAGCTGGAGCCTTGCAGGCCGTCGCCATGAGCCACTTCGATGGAATCCACCTTGGCGAGATCGAGGGCGCTGGCAATCGCCCGCACATCCTCCAGCGAATATTGGTGGCGGATCGCATGCATGCCATCACGCAGGGTCACGTCGGAGATATAGAGTTTCTGGCTCATGCCGAGGCCCCCATTGCTTGCGCCATGCGCTCGGCGGTGGCCAGCGCGGCGGAGGTCATGATGTCGAGGTTGCCGGCGTAGGCCGGCAGGTAGTGGGCGGCGCCTTCGACTTCGAGGAACACCGAGGTCTTCAGCCCGCTGAAGCGGCCGTGACCGGGGATGTTCAGGTCGCGGGCCTCGTCGAACTGCACCTTCTGCTTCAGGCGGTAGCCGGGGACGTAGGCCTGCACGGCGGCGGCCATCTCTTCAATCGAGGCTTCCACCTTGGCCTGGTCGACCGATTCGCTGAGCACGTACACGGTGTCACGCATGATCAGCGGCGGCTCGGCCGGGTTCATGATGATGATCGCCTTGCCCTTGGCCGCGCCGCCGATGACTTCGATGGCTTTCGACGTGGTCTCGGTGAATTCGTCGATATTGGCGCGGGTGCCGGGGCCGGCGGACTTGCTGGCGATGGAAGCGATGATCTCCGCGTAATGCACCTTGGCGACACGCGATACCGCCGCGACCATCGGAATGGTCGCCTGCCCACCGCAGGTCACCATATTCACGTTCAACGCCTGCAGGTGCTGCTCCAGGTTGACCACCGGCACGCAATACGGACCGATTGCGGCCGGGGTCAGGTCGATCACGCGAAGACCGGGCTTGTGGCCCCGCAGGAACGCGTCGTTCTTCACATGGGCGCCGGCGGAGGTGGCATCGAAGACGAAGTCGATCTCGTCGAAGATCGGCAGGCGGGTCAGGCCTTCCACGCCTTCGTGGGTGGTGGCCACGCCCATTCGTGATGCGCGGGCCAGACCGTCGGAGGCCGGGTCGATACCGACCATGGCGGCCATTTCCAGGTGCTGCGCGTTGCGCAGGAGCTTGATCATCAGGTCGGTGCCGATGTTGCCGGAGCCGATGATGGCGACTTTGCGTTTGCTCATGGTTTTCTCTCTGCTCATTCGGCGCTGAAGGTCACGCCGACGCGGCCCAGGCCGTCGATCTCGGCGTCGAAGCGGTCGCCCGCGGCCACCGCCACCATGGGCCCGAGGGCACCGGTGAGGACGATGTCGCCGGCCTTCAGCGGGTCGCCCAGGCGCGCCAGGGTGCGCGCCAGCCACACCGCCGCGTTGAGCGGGTGGCCCAGGCATTCGGCGCCGCTGCCGCTGGACACCAATTCGTCGTTGCGCGTCATGCGCATGGCCGCGCCGCGCAGGTCCAGGCCGTCGAGGCGGCGGGCCGGGCCGCCGAGCACGAAGCAGCCGCTGGAGGCGTTGTCGGCCACGGTGTCGGCGAAGCGGATGTTCCAGCCGGCGATGCGGCTGCCGACGATTTCCAGGGCCGGCAGCACCCAGCCGGTGGCATTGATGACGTCGGCGAAGGTGGTGTCGGCGCCGGGCAGGTCGCGCTCCAGCACCAGGGCGATCTCCGCCTCGATCTTCGGTTGCAGAACTTTCCCGAAGGGTACGGTTTCGTTGTCGCCATAGGCCATGTCGGCGAACAGCCCGCCGAAGTCCGGCTGGTCCACGCCCAGCTGGGCCTGCACCTTGGGGTTGGTCAGGCCGATCTTGCGGCCGACCAGGCGCCGGCCGGCGGCCAGGGCGTGGGCGACGTTGAGGCGCTGGATGGCGTAGGCGGCTTCGCCGTTCTCCGCGCCGAGGGTGTCACGCAACGGGGCAATGGCCTCGCCCTGCGTTTCCGCGCGGCGCAGGTCGGCGGCCAGGCGTTCGAGGGTCTCTTGGCTGATGGTCATGGGGCACCTCGGGTTCAGTGCTGGAGGAAGTCCAGCACCAGGCGGTTGAAGGGTTCGGCGTGTTCCCACTGGGCCCAGTGGCCGCAATTGTTGAACACGTGCAGCGTGGCATCGGGGATGCCGGCGAGCAGGCGCAGGCCGGCGTCCATGGGCACGAAGCGGTCGTTGCGGCCCCAGACGATCAGGGTCTTCGCCTGGATCTCGTGCAGGCGCGGGCCGAAGTCGGGGAACTGCTTGGGGTTGGCGGCGAGGCTTTCGACGAAGTTGTCCAGGTGCTCGCGGCGGCTGAGCATGTTGTCCAGGCGCACCTGGAACAGTTCCTCGGTGAGGTCGCTGGGGTCGAAGACGAAGACGTTCATCATCCGCTTCAGGTTGTCGATGGTCGGCTCGCGGTACAGGCCGTTGAGCAGCTTGATGCCCTCGGTGGGCATCGGCACGAAGGGGCTGGCGCCGCCGGTGCCGCCGCCCATGAGTACCAGCTTGCCGACGCGCTGCGGGTTGGCCAGGGCGAAGGCCACGGCGCTGTGGGCACCCATGGAGTTGCCGAGCAGGTGCACGCGCTCCAGCCCCAGCACGTCGAGCAGGCCCTTGAGCGCCGTGGCGTTGAGGTCCGAGCGCGAGCCGCGGCAGACGATGGGGTCGCTTTTGCTCCAGCCGGGGCAGTCCATCAGCACCACGCGGTAGCCGGCGGCCAGCAGCGGCTCGAGGTTGCGGCTGAAGTTGGCCCAGCCACTGGCGCCAGGGCCGGAGCCGTGGAGCATCACCACGGTCTCGGCGCCCTCGCCCAGGTCGTTGTAGTGCAGCTGCAGGTCCAGGTCGCCTTCGCGGATGCGGGCGAAGCGGCTGCTGGCGGCTTCGCTGATGTCGATGGTCATGGGCAGGTCCTCCGGGTCAGGTAAGGGAGTGGGCGGACAGCGAGCCGAAGCCGGCGATCCATTCGGGGATCGGCCGGTAGTAGCGCTCGCGGGCCTGGTAGGGGCCGAAGGCGGACAAGGCGGCGAAGGCGGCCACCCAGGTCTTCACCTCGTGGGTGGACTTGCCGGCCAGGGCCGACAGCGCGGCGTTGCCCAGGCCATCCAGCTCGGCGAAGCGCCGCTGCTCCAGCAGGTCGAGGAAGTGGTTGTCCCACTCGGGGTTCAGTGGGTGCAGCGAATTCGGGTCGGCGACGAAGCCCTCGGCGGCGCTGATCACCCGCTGCTGGCGGGCCTGGCGCTCGTCCGCCGGCAAATCGCGGCCGCTGCCCATCAGGCGGTCGGCCATGCGCGCGTCGACCCTGGCCAGCTCCGGCACCGGCGGCTGGTGCGACAGCCCGCCGGAACCGAGGAACAGCACGCGTTTGCCAGTGGAGCGGGCGAAACGGCCGATGGCCTCGCCGAGCAGCCGGGCGCGCTGGAAGCCCGGTAGCGGCACCGCCACGCCGTTGATGAACACCGGGATCGCCGGCTTCTCGGCTAGGCCGCCGAGCAACAGCTCCAGAGGCTGGGCGAAGCCGTGGTCGACCTGCATGCGGTAGGACACCGCGGCATCCACCCCCGCCTCCAGCACCGCCGCGGCGCAGGCCTCGGCGGTTGCGCGGGGCACGTCCAGCGGCCCGGCCAGGCTGTGGAAGTCGCCGATGGCGTGGGCGGCCATGCCGATGCAGAAGGACGGCATCACGTCATAGAAGAAGCCGTTGTAGTGGTCCGGGGCGAACAGGAACACCAGCTGCGGGTCGAAGGCGGCGATGCGCGCGCGGGCGGCGGCGATCACCTCGTCCACCTCGGCCAGCACCTCGGCGGCCGGGTCGACGTAGCCCACCAGCGGGGTGTGCGACAGGCAATGCAGGTAGGCGCTCATCTCAGGCTACCCTGGACGCCAGCGGCGCCTGCTGCCGGGCCTGGGGGATGGCGGCCAGCGCGCGCAGCAGCTGGTCGCCGACCTGGCCGAGGGTCTGCGGGATGGCCACCCCGGCGACGAAGCGGTCCGGGCGCAGCAGCACGATGGAGGCCGGGTAGCGGCCGAACCACTCCTTCAGGCGGCCACTGCTGTCGCCGACGCGGATCACGCCTTCGGGCACCTTGCATCCGGCCTTGAGCTGTACGTCCGGCAACACCTGGATGAAGCGCGTGCCCAGCGCGCGCCAGGCCTCGACCTGGGCGCTGGAGAGCCCCCAGAGCGGGTCGCTGCCCCAGGCGATGATGGCGAAGCTGCTGCCGATCACATCGTCCAGCAGCACAGTGTCGCCGGCCTCGGTACGCACCTTCGGCTGGATGAACATGCGCCCCACCGGCGAGGCCTTGCCGCCCTGCTCCGCCACCAGCGCGCCCTTGGCGTACCGCGGCATCGGCTTGAAGCGCATCTCCAGGAAGTAGCGCTTCACCGGCGGCAGGTAGTTGAGCAGCCAGGAGATGCCGTCGCGCAGCGCACCCTGCCAGCGCCTGGGCGGCGCCAGCACGTGTCCGGCGAGCACCGAGAGGTCGATCATCGCCTTGGCGTGGTCGCGGCGTTCCTGTTCGTAGGTGTCCAGCAGCGCCTCGCCGGCCAGGCCCTTGACCACCAGGGCCAGCTTCCAGGCCAGGTTGCTGGCGTCGCGCATGCCGCTGTTGTAACCCTGGCCCTGCCACACCGGCATGATGTGCGCGGCGTCGCCGGCGAGCAGCACGCGCTTGACGCGGAACTGCCCGGCCAGGCGCGCGTTGTGGGTGTAGACGCGCCTGCGGATCAGCTCGACGCGGTCCGGGTCGGGCAGCACCTTGGCCAGCAGCTGGCGCAGGTTTTCCGGCTTGCCCAGCTCTTCCTCGGTCTCGCCGGGCATCACCATGAACTCGAAGCGGCGCACGCCGTGGGGCAGCGCGGCGGAGACGTAGGGCCGCACCGGGTCGCAGCAGAGGTAGACGTTGGGGGTGCCCAGCGGGTCGTTGGCGACGTCGATGACGATCCACTGGTTGGGCGCGGTCTTGCCTTCGAAGGACACGCCCAGGGTGCGCCGCACCAGGCTGTTGCCGCCGTCGCAGGCCACCAGGTAGCGGGCGCGCACGGTTTCCATGCGGTCCTGCGGGGCGTTCAGGCGCAGGCTGACGCCCTCCTCGTCCTGCTGGAACTCCACCAGATCGCGGGAGAACAGCGTCTTCACGTTGGCGAAGCGCGCCAAGCCGCGGTGGAGCACGGCGTCCACCTGCGGCTGGATGAAGGCGTTGCGCCGCGACCAGCCGAACTCGTCGGTCATCGGCTGGATGTCGGCGAAGCAGCGGCCCCCGGGGGTCAGGAAGCGCATCGCGTGCCAGGGCGTGGTGTGCGGCAGCACCTCGTCGACCAGGCCGATGGCCTGCACGGTACGCAGCGACTCGTCGTCGATGCCGATGGCGCGCGGGTAGTCGATCAGCTGGTCGAGCTTCTCGATCTGCAGCACCTGTACCCCGACCTGGCCGAGGTAGTTGGCGATGGCCAGGCCCACGGGGCCGGCGCCGAGCACCACCACGTCGGCGGTGTAGTCGGGGCTGTGAACGGGACTATTGGTGGTCATTGTCGTGTCCTCGGCACTGCCCGGCGACCGGCCCCGGAAGAATCTCGGGCAAGCCGGGGCCGTCCCCACGCACGGGGCGCAAGGTGGTCGCTGGGGCTGTTCGGGTGGTTCGGTTCTAGCGGATGCTCGCCACGCCTCTGGACGAAGACGCGGGAGCGGACGGGAAGGACGCCACCGGCGCGAGGCTCGGCGAGGTCCGGAAGGCGGCCGTCAGGCGCGGCCGCTCGGAAGCGGATGCAGGCAGGTACGCATGGCTCATGGCTCTATCCCCTGGAAGGGCGTTTATCGTTGTTGCGGCGAGTATAGGAACGGCCAATTCTGTCCTACAATGAAAAACAGTCTCCCTGTGCACCTAGTGCACATCATTGTTTTAAAAGAATTTTAATGAATAAAGACCGGGATTCGGACTACAAGACGGTGCGCGGCCTGAGCCGCGGCCTGGCCCTGCTGAACGCCCTGAACCGCCTCGACGGCGGCGCCAGCCCGACGCGCCTGGCCGAACTCACCGGCCTGCACCGCACCACCGTGCGGCGCCTGCTGGAAACCCTGCAGGACGAGGGCTACGTGCGCCGCAGCGAATCCGACGACAGCTTCCGCCTGAGCATGAAGGTGCGCGAGCTGAGCGAGGGCTTCCGCGACGAGCAGTGGATCTCCGCCCTCGCCGCGCCGTTGCTGGCGGACCTGCTGCAGGAGGTGGTGTGGCCGACCGACATCTGTACCCTGGACGTGGACGCCATGGTGGTGCGCGAGACCACCCACCGCTTCAGCCGCCTGTCCTTCCACCGCTCCATGGTCGGCCGCCGCCTGCCGCTGCTGCAGACCGCCACCGGCCTGGCCTACCTGGCCTTCTGCGAAGACGCCGAGCGCGAGCAGATCCTCGCCCTGCTGGCCCGCCGCGATGAACCCGAGTATCGCCTGGCGCGCGATCCGCTGGCGCTGGACAACCTGCTGCGCAAGATCCGCCACCGCGGCTATGGCGAGAACTTCATGGCCTGGAACCAGGAGGAGAAGATCGCCTCCATCGCCATTCCGCTACACACCGGCGAACGCCTGATCGGCTGCCTGAACCTGGTCTACGTGGCCAAGGCGATGAGCATCGAGCAGGCGGCCGAGCGGTATCTGCCGGCATTGCGGCGCACGGCGGCGAAGATCAGCGAGCGGATGCTGGAGGGTGATGCGTTGGCTTAGGAGCGGGGTTGCTCGCGGACCTCTGTCCAGTTGGTGTGGTGCGGAACCGCGAAGCTCCCGGGCTCCCCGTAGGGCGCATAACGCCTACGGATGGCTCCGTGAGCGCGGGAAGCTCGACGTCAACCTGTAGGAGCGGGCCCTGCCCGCGATCGCGCGCAGGGCGCGCTCCTGCAAGGGGCGCGGCGCTAACCGTAGGAGCGGACTCCGTCCGCGATTGGGTTCACCGACCACGCCGGACGCCCCGGTGGCACGGATGGCGGCGGATAACCGCGAACGGTTATGCGCCCTACGGTCGGGCGCGTGCGTAGATTGAGGTCCGCTCAGCGCCGCCAGGCACACCCCAGCGCGCTCAGCGCCAGCACCGCCGCGGCCCCGGCGTAGGCCCAGAACGCCGGCACCACCGGCAGCAGCACGCCGGCCAGCATGGGCCCCAGGCCCGCGCCTATGTCGCGCCAGACGGCGTTGCCGGCCAGGGCCTGGATGCGGTTCTGCGGGTTGCGCTGGGCCACCAGGGTCATCACCAGCGGCAGCTGCAGGGCGCGCAGCAGCAAGACCAGGAAGGCGCCGACGAACAGCCAGTGGCTGCCGAAGATCAGCAGCGCCAGCGAGGTCGCCAGGGACAGCGTCACCAGCATGCGCAGCGCGCCGAAATGGTCGGCCAGGCGCCCGCCGAAGGGGCTGAAGAGCATCTCGCTGAGGTAGCGCACCGCCATCAGGATGCCCGCCACCAGCACGCCGGTGCCGCCCAGGTGGCTTTCCGCGTAGAGCGACAGGCCGAAGATGAACAGGCCGTCGAGGGTCACGCCCTCGACGAAGGACCAGGTGGCGATGCTGTCCGGCAGGCGCAGGCGGCGCCCGGTCGGGGTCGGCAGGTCGTGGCCCTGGCTGGGCAGCGAGCGGGCGCGCCACAGGCCCAGCAGCGCGCTGGCGAAGAGCACGAAGAACACGCTGCGCGGCCCCCAGGCCTGGGCCATCAGCGCCGCCAGCGGCAGGGCCAGCATCGGCCCGATGGAGATGGTCGCCCGCGAGCGCCCGGCGCGGCGCGCGGCGCCCTGGGCCTCGGCGGTGGCCAGGGTCTGGGTGCTGAGGTTGAAGCTGGCGTAGCTCAGGCCCCACATCAGGCGCAGCACCAGCAACGCGGCGACGCCGGAGAGCGTTGCATAACCCAGCGCGCACAGCGCCGAGGCCAGCGCCGCCAGGCTGCAGATGGCGCGGTCGCCGTGGCGGGCGTAGAAGCGCACCACCCAGCCGTAGCCGACGATGCGCACCAGGCGGTTGGCCGCCAGCAGGATGCCCGCCTGGGCCAGGCTGACGCCGAAGTCGGCGGCGTACATCGGCAACAGCAGGTAGAGCACCACGTCGCCGGGCAGGCACAGGCCGAGCACCTGCGCGGCGCGGCGGGAATCGTTATCGGCGCGGCGCAGGCGTGGCTGCGCCAGGTCTGACGACATGGTCCCTCCCGGACGACAAGGCAAGCGCGCACCTTACCCGATGTGCGCCCGCCTGCCGAGCGGGAAGTGCCAGGCCCGGCCGGCAGGGGGCGGGGAAATAGCCGGCGGCAAACCGTAGGGCGCATAACGCCTCCGGCGTTATCCGCCGATCCGCGGCCGCACGGCATCGCCAGGCCCGAAGATCGGCACTGGCGCAGGCGGCGGATAACCGTGAATGGTTATTGCCCTACGGCGCGGTGCTCAGCCCATCCCCTGCTCGTACACCGCCAGGTGCACGAAGGCCGCCTGCAGCAGCGGCAGGTCCAGGCCAGCTGCCTGGCCGCGGCCGAGCAGGTCGCCGATGATCTGCTCGGCCTCCACCGGGCGGCCGCCGACCAGGTCGCGGTACATCGACGAGGTCTGCGGCGAGCCGTGCAGGGTGAGTTGCCGGCGCGCCTCGGCGAGGAAGGCTTCGCGCGGCTCCAGGCCCACCGCACGGACCACCGCCACCACCTCGTCCAGCAGGCGGTTGACGAAGGCCTCGCCCTGGGGCGCGGCGACCACCGAGCCGATGTTGCCGCGCATCAGGCAGGTGATGCCGCCCAGGGACGCCAGCAGCACCCATTTCTCCCACATCTCGCGGTGGATGTCGGCGCTCAGGCGGGCGTCGAAGCCGGCATCCTGCAGCAGCGAGTCCAGGCGCAGAATGCGCTCGCTGCGGGCGCCGTCCATCTCGCCGTAGGACAGTTCGTTGAGGGTGCCGTACTGGACGATGCGGCCGCGCTCGTCCAGGGTGCTGGCGATCTTGCAGACGCCGCCCAGCAGCGGCCCGCGGCCGAAGTGATCGACGATGGCGTCGACCTGGTGCATGCCGTTGAGCACCGGCAGGATCATGCTGCCCGGCCCCACCGCCGGGGCGATGTCGCGCAGCGCCGATTCCAGGGCGTAGGCCTTCACCGTCAGCAGAATGAGGTCGTAGGGCCCGTCCAGCTGCTCGGCGCCGACCAGTTGCGGCGTCAGCGCGAAGTCGCCGTGGGGGCTGAGCACCTGCAGGCCTTCCTGCTGCAGCTGGTGCGCCCGCCCGGCGCGCACAAGGAAGGTCACGTCGCGCCCGGCCCGGGCCAGGCACGCCCCGAAGAAACCGCCCGTGGAACCCGCCCCGACTACCAGAATGCGCATGGCCCGCCCTCCTCGGCTGCCCGGCGCACTGGCGCCGGCCCATTGCCTGTATATAGACGCAGCGCCGGCAAAATGCACTGGCTAGCCCAGGCGCCGGCGGTACAGGCTGCGCGCCAGGGCGTCGAGGGCGAAGCCCAGGGCGCCGATCAGCAGGACCATGGCCATCAGCTCCGAGTAGGCCAGGCGGTCGCGGGTGTCGAGGATGTAGTAGCCCAGCCCGGCGCTGACGCCGAGCATCTCGCAGGGCACCAGGACGATCCAGAGGATGCCGATGGCCAGGCGCACGCCGGTCAGCACGTGGCCGAGCACGCCGGGCAGGATCACCTTGCGCAGGGTCTCCCAGGGCGTGGCGCTGAGGCTGCGCGACAGCTGCAGCCAGCGCGGGTCGAGCTGGCGCACGCCGGCGGCGGTGTTGAGCAGGATCGGCCAGACCGCGGCGAAGGCCAGCAGGAAGTAGATCGGCTGGTCGCCCACGCCCATCAGCATCACCGCGATGGGCATCCACGACAGCGGCGAGATCATCCGCAGGAACTGGAAGGCCGGCGTGGTCGCCGCCTCCAGGTGCCGCGAGGCGCCCACCAGCAGGCCCAGGGGCACGCCCACCGCCAGCGCCAGCAACAGCCCCAGCAGCACGCGCCTGAGGCTGACCAGCACGTGCTCGTACAGTTCCGCGCGGCCCAGCAGCTCGTCCAGGCTGGCGAAGGTGGCCCCGGGCGCGAACAACTGCCCCAGGCCGTCGCCGCCGAACAGGCGCACGCCGGACCACCACAGGCCGAGCAGCGCCAGCAACCCGGCCAGGCCCAGCAGCCAGTGGCGGCGGCCGGACAGTACGGCAGGGCTCACGTGGTGATCTCCTCGCTGCGCTCGAAGCTGTCGGGGATGCCGAAGGCGGCCAGGCCACCGACCTGGGCCAGGGCGTTGCGCACGAAGCGGTCGTCCACCAGGTCCCTGGCGGTCTGCGCCGGGTCCAGCGCGGCGAGGAAGCCCTTGTCGCCCTGGATCAGGGTGTCCTTCAGGCGTTTCACCAGTTCCTCGGTGTAGCTGGGGAAGGGATATGGCTGGAAGTCGATGCGCTCCTCGTGCCAGTCGGCATGGCGGATGGCGCCGTCGGCCAGGTATTTCTCACGCTCGCTCGGCGCCGGGGCCAGGACCCGCCCGAGCACTTCCGGCGCGTGCGGGGTGTAGCGGTTGGCGCCGTCCCTGGACAGCAGCCTGGCCGCCTCGGCACGGTTGTCGCGGGTCCACAGCTGCGCCTTGACGATGGCGTTGACCACCTTCTGCGACCACTCCGGGCGGCCGTTCAGGTCGTGCTCGTGCATGAACACCACGCAGCAGGCGTGGTTGCGCCAGACGTCGCCGGTGAATCGCTGGATGCGCCCGACCTTGAGGTTCTCGGCCAGGGCGTTGAACGGCTCGGCGACTATGTAGCCGGCGATGCGCCTGCTGGCCAGGGCCGGCGGCATGTCCGAGGGCGGCAGCACCACCAGGTTGACCTCGTTGGCGGCGAGCGGGGCGTTGGCCGGCTTGCTCACCGCCACCAGGCCGTTGTCGCGCAGCAGTTGCTGCAGCACCACGTTGTGGATCGAGTACCAGAACGGGATGGCCAGGCTGCGCCCGCCCAGTTGCTTCACCTCGCCGATGTCCGGCGCCACGGTCAGGCCGGAGCCGCCGACGTGGTTCCAGGCCACCACCCTTGCCGGCACCTTGCTGCCGTAGCGGGCCCAGACGGTCATCGGCGAGAGCAGGTGGATGACGTTGACCTGGCCGGAGATGAACGCCTCGATCACCTGTGCCCAGCTGCGCAGCAGCACCGGGCGCTCGGCCTTGATGCCCTCGGCCTCGAACAGGCCGTTGGCGTGGGCCACCAGCAGCGGCGTGGCGTCGGTGATCGGCAGGTAGCCGATGCGCACCGGGGCGTCCGGTTCGCTGGCGGCGCGGGCGCGCAGGCTGGTCAGCAGCGGCAGTGCGCCGGCCGCGGTGAGCAGCGCACCGAGTTTCAGAATGTCACGTCGAGAATGAGTGGGATCGTCCAGGCACATGGGCAGCCTCCGGCGCAGTCGTGGGGTTCGCGTGGGGTCGGCTCGCCCGCCGTAGGGTTCTGAGGATCTCGACCCGCAGCGCGCCCAGTTCCTCGACCAGCTCCGCACGCGGGTGCGGCAGGTCGATGCGCCATTCGCCCAACGTCCGCGCCGGGGTGTCGCCCAGTAGCAGGATGCGTTCGGAGAGCAGCAGGGCCTCGTCGATGTCGTGGGTGATCAGCACCGCGGCGGTGCGCCGCTCGCCGATCACCCGCAGCAGCAGTTGCTGCATGTCGGCGCGGGTCACTTCGTCCAGCGCGCCGAAGGGTTCGTCCAGCAGCAGCACCTGGGGCTGCCGCGCCAGGCAGCGGGCCAGCGCGGTGCGCTGCGCCATGCCGCCGGAAAGTTGCGCCGGCGCCAGGTGCCGCGCGTGCTGCAGGCCGACGTCGGCGATCGCCTGGTCGACGCGCTGGTGCAGGCTGGCCTTGTCCAGCTTCGGCTGGCGGGCGAAGTCGAGGCCGAAGGCGACGTTCTTCTCCAGGCTCAGCCAGGGCAGCAGGCTCGGGTCCTGGAAGGCCACGGCGACCCGCGGGTGCGGGCCGTCGATGGCCTCGCCGAGCAGATGCACGCTGCCCGCCGCCGGCTTCTGCAGCCCGGCCAGCACCCGCAGCAGGCTGGACTTGCCGACGCCGCTGGGGCCGAGGATGGACACCACCTCCCCCGGCGCCAGGCTCAGCTCGAAGCCTTCCAGCACGCTGCGCCAGGCCTTGCCCTCGGGGTAGCCGAGGGCGACGCCGGCGGCCTGCAGCAACACCTCGCTCATGCCCGCGCCTCCTGGCGCTGCAGCTCGGCGCGCAGTTGCACCAGGCTGGGCGTGACGATGGGCACGAAGGCCGATTCGCGCCAGCGCCGGGCGAAGGCCGCGCCGTGCTGGCTGAGGTAGGCCTTGCCGCCGCTGGCCTGCAGCTCCAGCTGCACCGCCGCCGCGGCGCCTTCGGCCAGGCCGATGCGGATGCGGAACAGGCGCGCCGGTTCGCTGCCGAACTCGCCGCTGGCAAGGCCGGCGCGCAGGCGCTCGACCAGGGCTTGCAGCTCGCCGCGCAGGCGTTCCTCCTCCTCGCGCAGCACCGAACGGCTGCCGCCCAGGTGCTCGCGCACCGCCTCCAGCGCGCGGCGCGTGAGGCCGATGGTCATGGCGCACTGCAGGCCGAGGAAGGCCGGGCGCACCTGCGGCAGGTAGCGCCGGGCGTCGTCGTGCAGCAGCCACTCGCGGGGCAGCTGCACCGCGCTGAAGTCCAGGGCGGCGGTGTTGCTCGACTGCAGGCCGAGCAGCCGCAGGTCGTCGGAGCGGCTCAGGCCGGCGCTGCCCGAGGGAATGGCCGCCACCAGCGGCGCCGCGCCCTCGCGCTCGATGGCCGCGGCCACCACGAAGTGGCCCTTGCGCAGGTTGGTCACCCAGGGCAGGCGGCCATCCAGGCTCCAGCCATCGTCGGCGGCGGGGCTGGCCTTCACCTGCAGGCTCTCGATGCCGGAAAGGAACTTCATCGCGTTGGACAGCCCGGTGGCCCCGGCCAGGCGGCCGTCCAGCAGCTCGCCGAGCAGGCGCTCGCCCAGCTCGCGGTTGGGGCTCTGCAGCAGGTATTCGATGAAGGCGCGCTGGCCCCAGAAGACGAAGGCGGCGGTCAGCGAATGGCCGGCCACCGCGGCGATGGCCTCCACCGCGTCGAGCAGGCTGCCGCCGGCGCCGCCGCGCGCCTCGGGCACGCCTATGCCGAACAGCCCGGCGCCGGCCAGTTGCGGCAGCACCGACTGCGGGTCGGCCTGGCCGAGGTCGAGGGCCTCGGCCTGGGCATCGAGCCAGCGGCTCAGGGTCGGATCGAGCATGGTCGCTCTCCTTTTGGCGGGCGGCTGCGGGGCGGCCGCCCGGTCATGGGAAACTCAGGCCTTTTCCCAGCGGTACTTGCCCAGTTCGGGGTTGAGCGGCGTCTGCGCCAGCACGTTGGCGAAGTTGCACAGGGTCGCCAGGCTGATGCCCAGCAGCACCTCCAGGGCGTTGCCGTCGCTGAAGCCGGCGGCGCGGAAGGCCGCAAGGCCGGCGTCGCCGACCGCGCCGCGGCTGGCGATAGCCTCGCGGGCGAAGGCGGCCAAGGCCTCCAGGCGCGCGTCCGGCAGTTCGCGTTGTTCGCGCAGGGCGGCTATCACTTCCTCGGGGAGCCTGGCCTTGTTGGCCGCCACCGCGGTGTGCCCGGCCACGCAGAAGTCGCAGCCGTGGGTGGTGGCGGCGATCAGCTGGACCACCTCGCGCTCGGCCAGGCCCAGCTCGGCCTTGGCGTTGAGGCCGGAGACGGTGACGTAGGTCTCCAGCGCAGCCGGGGCGTTGGCCAGCACGCCGAGCAGGTTGGGAATGAAGCCGGAGTTCTTCAGCGCGTTCTCAAGGAACGGCCGGGCCGCTTCCGGGGCGCTGTCGAGGGTCTGGATGGGCAGGCGGGACATGGGTTCGACTCCGTGTACGGTAGGTGTCGAAAAAGTCTGTTGGTAATAAGAAAACCGTTCAATATTCTAAAGTCGCTATCACTTGCTCCTGAGTCTTTTCATTAGATGATTTCGTCGAGCCCCCTTGTCGATTGGTTATTAGACAGCCTGGAACTGGACGCCAGCCTGTTCCACGTGGGCCGCTACTGCGGCGGCTGGCACGCGTCCACCCAGGGCCTGGCCAGGGCCAGCTTCCACCTGGTGGTGCAGGGCCACTGCTGGCTGCACCTGGAGGGCGAGGCGCCGGTGCGCCTGGACGGCGGCGATGCCGTCTTCCTGCTGCGCGACCTGGCCTACCGGCTGTCCGACGCCGCCAGCGCCGAGGCCGCCGCCTGCCAGCCGCGCCAGGCCATGACCGCCCTGGAGCTGCAGGCCGAGGACGGCGTCGGGCTGGTCTGCGGCTTCTTCCATTTCCACTCGGGGCTCTCCGCGCTGATCATCGACGCCCTGCCCGCCTACCTGGTGCTGCGCGCCGACGAGCCCTCGCAACGCGCCGCACGCAGCCTGTTCGGGCTCATCCTGGAGGAATGCGCGCGCCAGCCGGCGCCTTCGCAGCAACTGCTGGAGCGCCTGAGCCACCTGCTGTTCCTCTACGTGCTGCGCCAGCAGGTGCTGGACAATCCCGGCCTCGGCGGCCTGGTGGCCCTGGCCCGGCAGCCGCAGTTCGCCGGCCTGCTGGAAAGGATGATCGAGCAGCCGCAACTGCCCTGGACCCTGGAGGACATGGCGGCCTGCGCCGGGCTGTCGCGCTCGGCCTTCTTCAAGCGCTTCGCCGAAACCTGCGGGCAGTCCCCCGGCCAGGTGCTGCTGGCCCTGCGCATGGGCCAGGCCTGCCGCCTGCTCAAGGCCGACCGGAGCGTGGCCGAGGTGGCCGCGGCGGTCGGCTACCAGTCGGTGGCGGCCTTCACCCGCGCCTTCCACAAGAGCACCGGGCAGCAGCCGGGGGCGTACCGGCGCAGCCGCGATCAGGGCAGCCGCCGCTGAGGGGCCTCCACTGGCGGGGCCAGGGCGTCCTGCATGGTACGCAGCTTCAGGCAGGTTTCCCGGTACTCGGCCTGCGGCTCCGAGGCGGCGACTATCCCGCAGCCCGCGAACAGGTGCGCCCTGTCGCCCCGCAGCAGGGCCGAGCGCAGCGCCACGCAGAACTCGGCGTCGCCCGTGGCATCCAGCCAGCCCACCGGCGCGGCGTACCAGCCACGGTCCATGCCCTCGTGGCCGCGGATGTAGTCCAGTGCCGCCTCGCGCGGCAGGCCGCCCACCGCCGGGGTGGGGTGCAGCGCCGCCACCAGGTCGAGGATCTCCACCCCCGCACGCAGCCGCCCACGCACGGGGGTCAGCAGGTGCTGCACCCGCGCCAGGCGATGCAGGCGCGGCAACGCCTCGATGTCCAGCCGTTCGCAGTAGGGCGCCAGGGCTTCGCACAGGCACTCGACGACCAGTGCATGCTCGTGGCGGTCCTTGGCGCTGTTCAGCAGCGCGGTGCCCAGGCGCGCGTCTTCCTGGGGCGTCGCCCCGCGCGCCAGGGTGCCGGCCAGCGCCACGGTGTCCAGTTCGCCCCCGGCGACCCGCAGCAGGCGCTCCGGGGTCGCCCCGAGGAAGCAGGCGCCGCCACGGTCGAAGGCGAACAGGCAGGCCGTGGGGCCGGCCTGGGCCAGGCGCTCCAGCACCTGGCCACAGGGGAAGCCGCCCACCGCCTGCAGGCATACTTCGCGAGCCAGCACCACCTTGCGCAGCCCACCCTGGGCGATATGCGCCACCGCCGCCGCCACCCGCGCCTGCCAGTCATGGGCGTCCAGCGTCTCGCGCGCCACCGGGGCTTGCGCCAGGGCGGGACAGCGCGGCCGGTGGAGGTAGCGGGCTAGCAAGGTGCTCCATTCGGCGCGTAGCTCACGGACCGCGGCATCGACGTCGGCATTCGGCTCCAGCCAGCGGCTGAAGGACAGGAAGGCGCGCCCTGCCCGGCGCAGGTAGAGGATGCGCGGCAACACCAGCGAGGTGGCGGCGAAGGCGCGCCAGTGCGGCGCCGTCGGCGCCTGGGCGTCGAAGGCGAAGCCACCGCACAGGCGCGGCGGGCACGGCCCGCGCCAGGCCATGCGGGCCAACAGCTCGCGCCAGATGTCGGCGCTGGCGGCGAAGCGCCCGGCCGCAGGCGGGCTGACTTCCTGGGTACAACCGAAGCCGGCCATGGCTTCGCTGCCCGCTTCGACCCGCCACAGCAGGCTCTGGCCGAACACCTGGCGGTTGGCGGCGAACAGCCGCAGGGCGTCGAGTTCCGCACAGGCCGTGGTGCCGACCGCCAGTACCGGCTGCCCCTGCTCGCGGGCCTGGCGCGCGGCCGCCGCGAAGGCCGCGCGCAGTTCGTCGAAGGTATCCGCGTTCATGCCTGCCCGTCCTCCTCCAGGCCGTTCCGACGGCGCCAGTGGCGTACCTGCTGGTCGATGTTCCACTGGATAATCTGGGCATACAGCGGGCCGACGAACGCCGGGTCCAGTCCGGCGGCGCGGGCCCAGGCGCGGCGTTCGGGCAGCATCGCGGCGACCCGCTGCGGCGCGGCTATGCTCGCCTCGTCCGGCTTGAAGCGGGCCGCCGCCTTGACGTAGGCCAGGCGCCGGCCGAGGGCGGCGATGATCTCGCGGTCCAGGCTGTCGATACCCAGGCGCACGTCGTCGAGGCTGGCGCATTGTTCCGGGGTCTTCATTGCGTTCGCTCCTTGCGATGGGTTCAGGGCCACAGTTGCCAGGCCGGCTCGCGGTAGCTGGCAAGCCAGCCGCCTATGTGTTCGAGCACGGCGCGGCGCTGCGCGCGCAGGTAGAAATGGCCACCGGCGAAACGCCGCACGTCCAGCCCGCAACGGCTGGCGGCGGCCCAGGCCAGGGCCTCGCCGTCGTTCACTTCCCCGTCGTCCTCACCCAGCAACAGCGAGACCGGGCAGTCCAGTGGCTCGACACGCTCGCGCCGGTAGCGCTCGATCAGCCGGTAGTCGGCCCGCAGCGCCGGCAGGAACAGCTCGCGCACGGCCGGATCGTCCAGCGCCGAGGGCGCGCCATCGGACTGTCGGCACACGTCCGCCAGCAACGCCGCGTCCGTCTGCAGGTGCAGGCTGCCGCCGCGCTGGCGATGGGGCGGCGGGTGGGCGGAGACGAACAGGTGCAGGGGCGCCCGGCCGCGCGCCTGCAGGGCCAGGGCGGTCTCGTACGCCAGGGCCGCGCCCATGCTGTGGCCGAACAGGGCCAGCGGGCACTCGTCGAGGCCGGCGCAGGCATCGGCTATGCATGCGGCCATGGCCTCCAGGCTGGTTGCCATCGCCTCGCCGTGGCGCTCCTCGCGCCCCGGGTACCGGGCGGCCAGCAGCTCCACGTCCGGCTCCAGGTGCCTGCGCCAATCGCGGAAGAAGCTCGCGCCACCGCCGGCATGGGGCAGGCACAGCAGGCGGAAGCCGGGGTTCGGCAGCCCGGGGAAACGGCGCAGCCAGGGACTTTCCGTTACCTGTCTCATAGCGCGCCCTCCTCCACCGGGCAGGCCCCCGCGGCGGCCTCGCCCTGGCCCAGCCGCAGTTCGGGCAGCCAGGCCCGCAGCCGTTCCAGGCACTCGCCCGGCGGCAGCACCTCGGCGGCGAAGTGCAGCCCCGCCGGCAAGCGCTCCAGGCACTCCACTGCAAAGGCCGCCGTCGCGGCCGTCAGGCGCGAGCCGTCACCACCGCGCAACCAGGCGCTGCGCTGCACGTCACCCTCGCCACTGCGCCCTCGCAGCTCCACGGCCAGCACCTGGTAGGGCGTGCGTCCGGCGGCATCCAGGCGGCTGGCGGCGACCAGCCCGGCGATCGCTCCGGAGCTGTCCTCCCCCGGCCCGCCGCGGCCCTGGATACGCCGCAGGCAGGCCAGCAGCTGGCCGTCCTCGAACAGGTTGAAGGCGCAGCCGCTGGCCACGTCCAGCGCGGCGAACAGCCGCCGGCCCTCCGCGCCCAGGTAGGGCATGGCCAGCAACTCCCGGTTGCCGAGCCAGGGTCGCCGCAGCGCCTCGGCGGGCGCGCCGTTCCAGGCGATCGCGCGGCCATCGCGCCAGGCCTGCCGGGCCCGGCCGAAGCCATGGGCGGGGTCGAGGCTGAGCAGGAAGTCTTCGGCAGCGCTGGCGGAAAACACCCCCAGGCCACCGGCATAGCAGCGCATCTCGTCGATCCGCTGCAGGCCGGCGGCCAGGTAGCGCGGCAGCAGCCCGGACAGCCCCGGCAGCATGCCGGCCGAGAGCAGCGCCCGGCGGCCTTCGGGAACCCGGCCAGCGAGGCGCTGCCAGAGCGGGTCGTCACCCCCGACGTCCAGGTAGTCGGCGCCTGCCGCCAGGGCCACCCGCGCCACCCGGTCGAGCACCCGGTAACTCGGGCCCGCGCAGTTGAGCACCAGGCGGCAGCCGTCGACGAAGCCACGCAGCGCGCCCTCGTCGTTCAGGTCCAGGGCATGCGCCTGCACATCGTCCTGTTCGGCGGCCAGGCGCTGCAACACCCGCAGGTCGCGCCCGCCGATGCGCAACGGGTGCCGCAACCGCAGCAGGCGGACGACTTCACGGCCGACGCTGCCGCTGGCGCCCAGCAGGCCTATGGGGTCGCCATTCATGCCAGTGCCTCCTGCCGTTGGCCGCAGGCCCGCGCCACCGCCTGGACGTGGGGCGCCTGCATGCAGCTGAAGTGGTCGCCGGGCACGTCGACCACCTGCAGGCGGCCCAGGCACAGCCCGCTCCAGTAGGCGCTCATGTCGCGGTGCATGCCCGGCAGCACCTGGACTTCGCCGGTCTGGCGGACGAACAGCATGTCGCCGTCGTAGGGCGTGGCCTGGTGCAGCGCCACCGCCGCCAGGCTGTGGCGCAACACGCGCAGTTGCTCGCCGAGCCAGGCCAGGTCGCTGAACTGCGAGCCGGCGTGGCGCATGGCGCGGGCGATGGCCTGCAGGCGCTGCTCGGGCGAACATGCCGCCAGCCTGCGCATGGCCGCCAGGGCGTCGCGGGTCTGCGGGCGCTCCTCCAGTTCCTGCCATACGCCCCGCGTCACCCGCCCCGGGGTGCGCCGCAGGGCCTCGGCGATGGCCTGCTCCAGGCCGACCTCGTCCATCGGGTAGCCCAGCTCGCGGGGGTCGGCCTGCATGACCCGGGCGAACACGTATTCGGCCAACAGGTCGTCTTCGATCAGGAAAGGCACGCGGTAACTGCTGATCACCGTCAGCGCCTCGACCGCCACGCCCCGCGCCTTCAGGCAGGCCGCCAGCTCGCTGGCCAGCAGGCCGCCCAGGCAATAGCCGACGATGCTCAGGCTACGGTATCCGGCGGCTTCCAGGGTGGCGGCGTAGCTTTCGGCCAGGCGGCGGATGGCCTGCTCCGGCGCCAGCGCCAGGTAGGCGGCCACGTCGGCCAGCACCAGGCCGTCGGCGCCGCCTTCCAGGGCAGCGAACAGCGCACGGTAGGGCGCCAGGGTGCCGCTGCCATCGTGGACGAAGATGCGCTTGTGGCCTTCCCCCTGTTCGCGAATCGACACCAGGGGCGAACCCGGCCGCGCCGCATCGCTGGCGCGGACGAAGTCGGCCAGCGCCGCCACCGTCGGCTGGTTGATCAATTGGCGTAGCAACTGGTCCCACTGCACGCTGCGCAGCTGCGGCAGGCGCTCGCGCAGGCGGCCGACCACCTGGGCCACCAGCAGCGAGTCGCCGCCCAGTTCGAAGAAGCCCTGCTCGCGCCCCACCGCCGGCACCCGCAGGGTTTCCCGCCAGACCTCGGCGATGGCCCGCTCCAGTTCGTCCCGCGGCGGCTCGCCGGTGGCGGTCGAGCGTTCGGCGCCCTGGGCGCGCAGCGTGGCCAGGGCCTGCCGGTCGACCTTGCCGTTGGCGGTCAGGGGCAGCTCGTCGAGCACCAGCATTTCCGCCGGCAGCATGTACTCCGGCAGGCGCCGCGCCAGGTGGGTGCGCAGGGCGACGGGCTCCAGGCGCTGGCGGTCGGCCTTGAAGCGGGCGATGAACAGGTGCTGGCCGATGCAGGACATGGCCTCCCCGGCCTCCGGCAGGCATAGCGGCGCCTCGGCCCCGGCCTCGGCCAGCAGGGCCTGCCATTGCTCGCGGCGCAGGAAGGTGGTGTCCAGCTCGCGGCGCAGGTCCTCGAACTCGGTGAGGCCCTCCTTGAACTCCATGGACGCCATGATCTGGTAGGTGTCGCGGGTGGCCTCGATGAACACCAGCCAGCCACCGGGCGCCAGCATCCGCCGCAGGCGCGCCAGCACCCGGCCGGCATCGCGGGCGTTGTGCAGCACGTTGGCGCAGAGGATCACGTCCAGCGAGTTGTCGGCAACGCCCTGGCGCCAGGGCTCCTGGTTGAGGTCGAACAGGCCGTAGCGCACCCAGGGATAGTCGGCGAAGCGTTCGCGGGCCTCGTTGAGGAAATACTGCGAGAGGTCGGTGAACTGGTAGTCCACCGGCAGCCCCGCCAGCGCCGGGATCAGGTCGCAGCTGGTGCCGCCGACGCCGGCGCCTATCTCCAGAAGGCGCAGCGGCCGTTCGGCGTCGAAGTCGGCGGCGATGCGGCGCAGCGCGGCGCACACCGCGCGGTTCAGGTACTGGCTGATGAGGTTGCGCCGGTAGGCGCCGTCGGCCACCTCGGTGCGCCCTTCGGGGAACAGCAGGTGCAGCGGGTCGAAGCGGTCGCTCATCAGCTCGGGCAAGCGCTCCTGGCTCTCGCGCAGGTAGCGCAGCACCTCGGCGCCCCAGCCCACCCGGGGCTCCAGTTCGCCGATGCGCGCCCAGGCCTGGCGCAACCCGGCGTCCGGCGCCTGCAGCCCGTGGTAGCCGCCACGTGCCTCGTCGAAGGCCAGCAGCCCCTCCTCCACCAGGGCTCGCAACCAACGCCGGATCAGCCGCTGGTTGCGCGGCGCCACTTCACAGGCCCGGTAGATGTCGTCCAGCGAATGCCCCCGTGCGCTGTCGTCGAACAGCCCCGGCCGTTCCAGCGCGGCGGCCATGGCCAGCAGCGCGGCGCGCTCGACCTGCTCCGACATCTCGCGGATCTCGCCCGGGTCCAGGCCGCCGCTGACGCCCTGCCCCGCCGCCCGCGCCTGCTCGGCCAGGCCCTCGGGCCAGGGCGCGGGCGCCACGGGCTCCGCACGGAGGAAGGCCACCAGGCGCCGCTCCAGGGCATC
Source organism: Pseudomonas delhiensis (assembly GCF_900187975.1). Classification (GTDB taxonomy): domain Bacteria; phylum Pseudomonadota; class Gammaproteobacteria; order Pseudomonadales; family Pseudomonadaceae; genus Pseudomonas; species Pseudomonas delhiensis. The sequence continues at coordinate 21,409 of NZ_FZPC01000027.1, forward strand.
CTCGCCCTGGGCCACGACCACCGCGGATTGCACGCCCGGGTGCTCGAGCAGTGCGCTCTCCACCTCGGCCAGTTCGATGCGGTGGCCGCGCACCTTCACCTGGAAGTCCTCGCGGCCGAGGAACTCGATGCTGCCGTCTGCCAGGTAGCGCCCCAGGTCGCCGGTGCGGTACAGCCGCTCGCCGCTGACGGGGTGGCGGATGAAACGCTCCGCGGTCTTCTGCGCATCGCCCAGGTAGCCCAGGGCCAGGCCGTCGCCGGCGATGTAGAGTTCGCCGGCCACGCCGTCCGGGCGGTCGCGCAGGCGCTCGTCGAGCACATGGAAGCGCTGGTTGGCCAGCGGCCGGCCGTAGGGAACGCTGCGCCAGTGCGGCGGCACCTCGTCCAGTGGCTGGATGATCGACCAGATCGCCGCCTCGGTGGCGCCGCCCAGGCCCACCAGGCGCAGGCGCGGCAGCGACGCGGCGCTCTCCGCCGCCAGGTTGAGCGGAATCCAGTCGCCGGAGAGCAGCGCCAGGCGCAAGCGCTGCGGGGCCGCCCCGGGTTCCGAGCGCAGATAGTGCAGGAGCATCTGCAGTTGCGCCGGCACCGAGTTCCATAGGGTCACGCCCTGCTCGCGGGCGCAGGCCGCCCAGTGGGAGGGGTCGTTGCGCCACCGGGCATCCGGCAGCACCAGCGTGGCGCCGGCGGCCAGCGCCCCGAAGATGTCGTAGACCGACAGGTCGAAGCCCAGGCTGGCCAGGCCGAGGATGCGGTCGTCGGCATCGACCTGGAAGCGCTCGTTGATGTCCGCCAGGGTGTTCAGCGCCGCCCGGTGGCTGATCATCACCCCCTTGGGCGTGCCGGTGGAGCCGGAGGTGTAGATCACGTACGCCAGCTCGTCCGGCCGCGCCGCAGCGGCCGGCAATGGCGCACCGGCATACGGCTGCAGGCGGTCCACGGCGAGCGTCTGGACGATCCGCGCCGGCCAGGCCAGGTGCCCCTCCAGCGCCGAGTGGGTGGCCACCCGCCACACCCCGGCGTTCTCCAGGATCAGTTCGCGGCGCGCTTCGGGCTGGCTGGTGTCCAGCGGCAGGTAGGCGGCGCCGGCGCGCAGGATGCCGAGCACGGCGACCACCTGCTCGATGCCCTTGTCCATGCACACCGCGACCCGCTCGCCGGGCTGGCAGCCGGCGTCGAGCAAGGCGGCGGCCACCGCCTCGGCGCGCGCGACCAGCTCGGCGAAGTCCAGCCGCCGATCGCCCTGCGCCAGGGCCGGGTGTCGGGGCGCCAGGCGCGCCCGGGCGAACACCGGCTCGTGCAACAGGCCCTCGGGCAGCGGCGCATCGGTCTGGTTGGCCAGCTCGCGGGCCAGGCGCTGGGTGGCGGGTAGCTCCAGGCAGTCGTCCAGCGCCCAGGCCGAGGGTTCGCGCGCCAGGCGCAGCAACAGGGCGCAGAAGGCATCGAACATGGCGCGCAGCACGGGTTCGGCAAAGGCGCCTTCGCGGTAGTCCCAGTTCAGCCACAGACCGCCATCGCGCTCGGAAACCTGGCAGTCGATCAGCACCTGGGGCGTCTGGCTGATGCCATGGACCAGCTCGGCGCCGGGCATGAAGGGGCCGCGGCCGGCCTCGCCGCCGGCGCCCAGGGTGCTGGTGAAGGCGTAGGGCAGCAGCGCGGCATCGCGGCCCCGGCGACGCGCCAGTTCGCGCAGCACCTCGATGCCGGAGAACAGCCGGTGGTCCATGTCCTCCCACAGGCGCGCCTGCAGTTGCGCGGCGCGCTCGGCGAAGCTGCCGCCCTGGCGGGTGTCCACCTGCAGCACCTCCACCGAGCTGAAGTCCCCCACCAGGCGTTCCACCTGCGGGTGCAGCGCCAGGCGGTTGAGCAGCGTCAGGCTCAGGCAGAAGTCGCCGCGCCGGCTCCAGCGCCCCAGGGTTTCCGCATAGGCGGCGAGCACCGCGGCGGACACCCCGATGCCGGCGCCGGCGGCGTTGAGGCCGAGGGCCCGGTAATCGCGCTCGTCCACCTGCAAAGCCAGGCGGCGGAAGCGCGCCCCCGGCTGCGCGTCGGCCAGGGGCAGCTCGGGCGCGCCGGGCAGGCCGTCGATGCGGGCCAGCCAGTAATCGCGGTCGCGACCGTAGCGCGGCCCCTCGCGCAGCCGACGCTCGGCCAGCACGTAGTCGCGGAAGCTGATCCGCGCCGGCTCCGCCAGGGGCTGGCCGTGGTACAGCCGGTGCAGCTCGCCGAGCAGCAGGCGCACGCTCTGGTAGTCGCACACCAGCAGATCCACCGACAGGTGCAGGCGGTCGCCGTCGGCGCCGCGGCTGACGCACAGTTCCACCAGCGGCCAGCACTCGGGGCCGGCGCGGCGCAGCTCCATGCGCTCGCGCAGCTCGGCCAGCCGCTGGCCCTCGGCATCCCGCAGGTGCTCCTGCAGCCGGTAGTACGGCACCTCGGCCAGGATACGCTGGTGGCCCTCGGCGCTGACCACCGCGCGGAGCATGGGATGGCGCTCAATCAGCTGGTTCCAGGCCCGCTCCAGGCGCGCCACCTCCAGGCCGGGGAAGGAGAACTCCAGGTAGCCGTGGCAGGCGACCCCGCCATGGGCGAAGGCCGTGCTGCGGCCGAGCAGATAGGCGGCCTGCACGTCGGTCAGCGGGAAGGGCTCCCCCTGCTCCACCGGGTCGCCCTGCAGGGCCTGCTCGCGCTCCGTCGCCAGCTTGCCCAGCAGTTCGTCGCGGGCCTCGCGCAGGCGTTGCAGCAGAGCCTCGTCCAGGGCCCCGGCCGGCGCCCGGTAGCGCAGCAGGCCGTTCTCTTCCCACAGCTCGACGCCCAGCGCGTCCAGTTCATTGCGCAGTTCATGGATGTTCATAGTGCCCCCTCCTGCAACGGGTTGGCGGACGCCTGCCGCTGCGCCTGCCGGGCCGCCACCAGGGCGGCCTGGGTGGCGACGCTGGCGGCGCCGAAGAAGTCCTTGAGCGTCAGTTCCACGCCGAATCCGCTGGCCAGGCGCTCGATCAGCCGGGTGGCCAGCAGGCTGTTGCCGCCGAGGGCGAAGAAGCCCTGGTGGCGGCCGACCCACGGCACCTCCAGGAGCGCGCGCCAGTGGCGGGCGACCTCGGCCTCCAGTTCGCCGAGCGGCTCCTCTTCCGCCGCCGGGGCGCTGCCCTGCAACTGCTCCTGCAGCAGCCAGGCCAGGGCCTTGCGGTCCACCTTGCCGTTGCCGCTCAGGGGCAGCCGCGGCAGCGCGAGGATGCGCTCGGGCAGCATGTGCGCAGGCAACCAGTCACCGGCCCAGTCACGCAACTGCGCTTCCTGCGGCGTCTCGCGGCCGCCAGCGGGCACCACCGCGGCGACCAGGCTGGCCCGTGCGCCGGGCAGCACCAGGGCCACGGCACGCGCCAGTGCCGGATGGCGTTCGAGGGCGGCCTCGACCTCGGCGAGTTCGACGCGGTGGCCGCGCAGCTTCACCTGCTGGTCGACGCGGCCGAGGAACTCCAGGGTGCCGTCGGGCCAGTAGCGGCCCAGGTCGCCGGTGCGGTACCAGCGTTCACCGTCGTGCTCGACGAAGCGCTGGAGGGTCAGCGCCGGTTGCCCGCGATAGCCCAGGGCGACGCCGGCGCCGCCGATCCACAGCTCGCCGGCGACCCAGTCCGGGCAATCCCGGCCGAGGCCGTCGACCACCCGGTAGCGCTGGTTTTCCAGCGGCCGCCCGTAGGGGATCGAACGCCACTGCGGCGGCACCTCCGCGACTTCCTGGACATTCGACCAGACCGCCGCCTCGGTGGCCCCGCCCAGGGCCACGAAGCGGCAGCCGGGGCTGACCTGGCGCAGGCGCGGCGGCAGGTCCAGGCCGATCCAGTCGCCGGAGACCAGGGCCAGGCGCAGGCCGCCCAGCCCGAGGCCGCCACGGTTGCGCAGCAGCAGCATGTCGAGCAATGCCGGCACCGAGTTCCACAGGGTGACGCCGTGCCGGCGCAGCAGCTGCAGCCAGTGCGTGGGCTCCTTGCGCAGGGCCTCGTCCGGAAGCACCAGGGTGCCGCCGACGCCGAGCACGGCGAAGAGGTCGAACACCGAGAGGTCGAAGTCCAGGGCCGAGACGCCGAGCAGGCGGTCGCCGGCCGTCAGCCGGTAGCGCCGGCGCAGGGCATCCAGGGTGTTCAGCGCGGCGCCGTGGGCGACCTCGACGCCCTTGGGCTCGCCGCTGCTGCCGGAAGTGAAGATCACGTAGGCGGTGGCCGACGGCTCCACCGGCAGGGGCTTGGCCAGGGGTTCGAAGACCTGGCTGTCGGCCAGCTCGCGCACCACCGTGGCGGCCGGCCAGGTGCCCTGCCCGGCCCGCTCGGCGTCGGTCAGCACCAGGCGCACGCCGGCCTGGCGCAGGATGGCCGCGCGCCGCGCCGGCGGCTGTTCGATCCCCACCGGGACGTAGCACGCGCCGGCGGCAAGCACGCCCAGCACGGCGATCACCTGGCCCGCCCCCTTGGGCAGCGTGATAGCCACGCCGTCGCCGGCCGCCACGCCCCATTCACGCAGCGCTGCGGCCAGGCGCAGGGCGGCTTCGGCCAGTTCGGCGTAGCTGTACTGGCGTTCCTGCTCGTCGTGGGCCACCAGGGCCAGGTTATGGGGGTTGTTCCGCGCCTGGGCGAAGAAGCCCTGGTGCAGCACGCCGGGCTCCAGGTCCGCGCGGGTGTCGTTGACCTGGTAGCGCACCTGCACTTGCGCCGCAGGCAGTTCCAGCGACACGGGTTGGCCCCAGTCCTGCTCGGGCAAGCCCTCTATCAGGCGCTCATAGGCGGCGAACATGGCTTCCAGCAGGCCGTCGGGAAACAGCCCGTCGACCGCATCCCAGTTCAGCAACAGGCCCTCCTCCAGCGGGTAGGTCTGGTGGTCGAGCCAGACCTGGGGCGTCTGCGACAGCGCCCAGCCGGGACGGCCGAGGGTTTCGCGGCAACGCGCGTCCACCAGCGGCTCGCCGAGGTTGCAGGCGAACACCACGGGGGCGCCCAGGCCTTCGCCGTTCTGGCGCTGGGCCAGCTCGCGCAGCACCTCCATGCCCGACCAGGCCGCGTGGCCCAGGTCCCGGTGCAGTTGCGCCTGCAGGGCGGCGGCCTGCTCGGCGAAGCTGCCCGCGCGGGAAAGGTCCACCTCCAGCAGCACCAAGTTGGAGAAGTCCGCGACCATGTGCGCCACGCCGGCATCCAGCGGCTGGCGATCGAACAACGGCAGGTTGAGGACGAAGCGCTGGCTGGCGCTCCAGCGCGCCAGGACCTGGGCGTAGGCGCAGGCCAGCACGCTGGCGAGCGTCAGGCCATGTGCCCGGGCGCGGGCTTCCAGGCGCGCCAGGCGCGGCCTCTCGAGCAGCAGCTGGAGGCGGCGGAAACGCGGCCGGCCAAGACGCTCAGGGGCCTCGGCCAGGGGTAGCTGCGGCGGGCCGGGCAGGCTGTCCAGGCGGGTGCGCCAGTAGTCGCGGGCGCTCGCCAGTTGCGGCAGGCGCAATTCGCGCTGGGCGGCCAGGTAGGTCGGGAAATCCATGCCCAACGCCGGCAGCGTTCCGCCCTCGCCACGGTAGAAGGCCGCCAGGTCGCGTAGCAGGATGGCGAAGCTGAGCACGTCGGCGACCAGCAGGTCGAGGTTCAGGTGCAGCCGGCTGCGCCCATCCGACAGCAGGCTCAGTTGCAGGTCGAAGACCTGCCCGGCGGCGACGTCCAGGCAGCGCTGCGACAGTGCCTCGCGCAGTTGCGCCAGGCGCGCTTCGCGTTCGGCCCCGGCGAGGCGGCGCAGGTCGTGCACGCGCAGGCCGGCCCAGGCCGGCTCGCTGCGGATGCGCTGGCGGCCGTCGGCCAGGAACTGCGCGCGCAGCATGGCGTGTCGCTGGCAGAGCGCGCGCACGGCGCTTTCCAGGCGCGGCGGGTCGAGTTCGCCGCCGTCCAGTTCCTGGTACAGCTGACAGGCCACCCCGCCGAGGCTGCGCTGCTCGTCGCGGCCCAGCCAGTATGCCTGCTGCAGGGGCGTCAGTTCGAAGCCGTCGCCGACCGCGGGCGTGGCCGGCTCCGCCGCGGCCACCGCGCCGGCGCACTCGGCGAACAGGCGCAGCCAGGCCTCCAGGGTCGGTCGCTCCATCAGCTCGGCGAAGCCGACCCGCACGCCATGGCGGGCCAGTAGCGTGGGCAGGCGCATGAGGTTGATGGAATCCAGGCCCTGGTCGATCAGCGACAGTTGCGCGTCGATGGCCGCGGCGTCGCAACCCAGGGCCGGCGCGAGCCAGTCGCGCAGGCTGTGTGGATCGGTGCCGGCGAGGTCGTCGCCGGGGTGCGCCCGGGGTGAATGAGCGCATGCCAGTGCTGGGTTATCGTTCATGCTGGGCAGTCCTTGCGGAAGCGGGGTGGATGGGGCCACGCAGGCGCCAGCGGTTGACCGCTTCGCGCTCGTGGAACAGCTCTCGGTAACGGCCCGGCTGGGCCAGAAGCTGACGGTGGGTGCCGCGCTGCACCAGTCGGCCCTGGTCGAGCACGAGGATCTGCGCGGCCTGTTCGGCCAGGCTCGGCCGGTGGGTGGCCAGCAGCAGCGTGTGGCGGCCGGCGAGGCCGAGCAGCAGGCGGTTGATGCGCGCCTCGCTGGCCGGGTCCAGGGCTGCGGTGGGTTCGTCCAGCAGCAGCACGGGGGCGCCCTTGAGCAGCAGCCGGGCCAGGGCCAGGCGTTGCCGTTCGCCACCGGACAGGCCGTTCCCGGCCTCGCCCAGGGGGCTGCGCCAGCCTTCGGCCAGGCGCCTGGCGAGGCTTTCCAGGCCGCAGGCGCGGGCCATCGACAGCAGCGTCGCGTCGCTGGCCGCGGGGTCGCCCAGGCGCAGGTTGTCCAGCAGGCTGCCGGGCAACGGGGCGCAGTCCTGGGGCAGCAACGCCAGGCTGCGGTCGCGCTCGGCGGCAGCGATCTCGCGCAGGTCGACGCCCCCCAGCAGCACCTGGCCTTCGTCCGGGTCGGCACAGCGCGCCAGCAGACGCAGCAGGCTCGACTTGCCGGCCCCCGAGGCGCCCACCAGCAGGTTGAGCGAGCCGGGCGCCAGGTCGAAGTCGATGCCGCAGAGCACCCGGCGACCCTGGCGCACCAGGCCCAGGCCGCGCGCCTGCAGGCGGTGGTCGGCCGGAAGCCGCGGCCGGGCGGGCTCGGGCAGCGGCGCCACCTGCAGTACCTGGCGTAGCTGGCGCAGGCCATGGCGGGTCTGGCGCAAGGTGGCGCCCAGGTTGACCAGGGTGCCCATGGGTTCCACCAGGCAGGTCGCCAGCAGCCCCAGGGCGAGGAACTCCGTGGCCGCCAGGTGCCCGCCGAGCACCGCACGCAGCCCGCCCAGCAGCAACAGCGTGTACAGCGCCTGCAGCGAGCCGGCCAGGCCCAGCGCCGCCGGGAAGGTGCGCCAGTGGGCTCGGCGCTGGGCGCGGCGCTGTTCGTCGAGGGCCCTTTCGAGCAGTTCGAAGCCGGCCTCGGTACGCCCGCTGACCCGCAGCAGCGCCTGCTGGCGGACGAACTCCAGGACCCGCGCCGCGGCCTCGGTGCTCGCCCGCTCGCAGCCCTCCTCGGCCTCGCCGCCCCAGCGCACGCCCCAGCGGTAGAACAGCCACAGCGGCAGTGCCGCCGCCAGCCCCGCCAGGGCCAGTTGCGGCATCTGCAAAGCCAGCACGGCCAGCAGCGCGAGCGGTGTCAGCAGCGCATTGAGCAGCGGCTGCAACAGGTGCGCCGGCACGCTCATCACCTGCAGCACGTTGTAGGTCACCAGGCGGTTGAGCTCGGCGCCGCGGCGCTCGACGAACCACTCCAGGGGTATCCGCGCCAGCTGCTGGCCAAGACGCCGGTTCAGCCCGCGGGCGGCTTGCGCGCCGGCGCGATAGCCAAGCAGCTGGGCATGGCGGCGCAGCCACAGGCAAGCCATGGCCAGCACGGCGAAGGCCAGCGGCCAGTGCCATGCCGGTGCGCCGCCGAACAGTTCGGCGAAGGCCAGCGGCAGCAGGCCCAGGGCAACCCCCTGGGCGCTGGCCGCGGCGACCATGGCCAGCACCGCCAGGCGCAGGCGGCGGGCCTGGGCAGGCTCCAGGCAACGCAGCAGTTCGACGATCATGCGCCGCCCCCCTGCTCCGCCGCCCACAGCCGGGCGTAGGCGCCGCCCTGCTGCAACAGCGCTTCGTGGCGCCCCATTTCCAGCACCCGGCCACCGTCGAGCACGACGATCCGATCGGCATCGCGCAGGCTGGCCAGGCGGTGCGCGATCACCAGTACCGTACGCCCGGCGGCGAGCACCGACAGGGCCTGCTGGATCGCCGCCTCGGATTGCGGGTCGGCCGCCGCGGTGGCCTCGTCCAGTACCAGGATGGGGGCATCGGCCAGCAGCGCGCGGGCGATGGCCAGGCGCTGCCGCTCGCCACCGGACAGCGCCTGGGTGCCGTCCAGCACCGTGGCGTAGCCCTGGGGCAACTGCTCGATACGCGCGTCGATCTGCGCGGCCCGCGCCGCGGCCCTGACTTCGTCGAGCGTGGCCTCGGGCGTCGCCAGGCGCAGGTTGTCCAGCACGCTGGCGCGCAGCAGGCGGACCTCCTGGAAGACGAAGGCGACCTGCCGGTACAGGGTGGCGTTGTCCATCTCGCGCAGGTCCACGCCGCCGATGCGGATGGCGCCGGCGCTGACGTCGGCGAAGCGCGGCAACAGGCTCGCCAGGGTCGACTTGCCGGCGCCGGATTCGCCCACCAGGGCGGTCAGGGTGCCCGGCGCCAGCACCAGGTCGATGCCATCCAGGGCCAGGCCGCCATCGGCGTGCCTGAGGCTCACCGCTTCGAAGCGCACTTCGGCGCCCTGCGGCTGGCGCGGCGATGCCGGCTGCGGCAGCGGCGCGGTGGCCAGCAGCTCGCCGATGCGCCTCGCGGCCTCGCGGCCCTGGACGATGGCGTCGCCGCCGTGCCCCAGCGCCGCCACGGGCGCAGCCAGGGCCGGGCCGAGCAAGGCGAAGGGCAGCAGTTGCACCGGTTGCAGTTCGCCGGTCAGCACCAGGCCGCTGCCGGCCAGCAGCACCAGGGCGATCATCAGCAGCGGCGAGAGCAGCACCTCGACGCTGGCGCCCAGCCCGGCCCAGCGCCCGACCCAGGCGGCGAAGAAGCGGGCGAAGTCCTCCACGGCGACGAAGAAGGCGCCCTGCACCTGGCTGGAACGGCCGAAGGACTTGACCATGGCGATACCCTGGACGAACCCCAGGGTCGCCTGGGACAGGCCGCCGATGGCCGCCCCCAGGGCCTGGCGGTCGGCGCGGTAGGCGGCCGAGCGCAGCGCGGCGAGGCGCCAGAGCGCCAGCAGCGGCGGCAGCAGCACCACCAGGGTCATGCGCCAGTCCTGCAGCACCAGGTAGGCCAGGCAGGCTGCCGGCGCCACCACCGCCGCGGCGAGGTTGTTGGGCAGGTGCGCCACCAGGTGATGCAGGGCGCCGACGTCGTCCACCAGCACCCGGTTCAGCCGCGCCAGGTTGCGCCCGGCATGCCAGCCCAGGGGCAGGCGCCCGAGGTGGGCGGCCAGGCGGCGGCGCAGGTGCAGCTGCAGGTCGCTGTCGGCCAGGTGGGTCATATGCAGTGCGCAACTCAGGCCCAGCAGGCGCAGCAGCAGCGCGGCGGCGCCGGCCAGGGCCAGGAGCGGCGCCCGGGCGTCGTCGAGGCGGCCGGCCAGCAGCGCCGGCGCCAGTTCGGCCAGGGCGACGAAAGGCAGGATGCCGGCCAGAGCCGACAACGCCTGCAATGTCACCGCCAGCAGCAGGCGGCCGCGCACCGGGCGCAGCAGTACCGCCAGTGGGAAGCCCGCCTCAGCCACGCGCGCACGCCTCCCGCGGGGTGAAGTAGTGTTGCTGGAGGGCCTCGCGCAGGTGCCGCCGGTTGACCTTGCCGACACCGGTCTGGGGGAAGGCCTCGATGAACTCGAAGCGGTCCGGCAGCTTGAACGCGGCCAGCCCGCAGGCGCGCAGGTAGGCCTTGAGTTCGCCGGCGGCAACCGGCGAGCGGCGGATTACGAACGCGCAACTGCGTTCGCCGAGGAAGCCGTCGGGCATCGCCACCAGCGCCGCATCCAGCACCGCGGGGTGGGCCAGCAGCAGGTTCTCCACCTCCTCCGCGGCGATCTTCTCGCCGCCACGGTTGATCAGGTCCTTGTCGCGCCCTTCCACCACCAGGTAGCCGTCGGCAGTCAGCGCCACCCGGTCACCGGAGCGGTAGAAGCCGTCGGCCGTGAAGCACTCGGCGTCCTGCCCGGGGTTCCGGTAGTAGCCGCGGATGGTGTAGGGGCCGCGGGTCAGCAGCAGGCCCACCCGCCCGGGCGGCAGGTCGTTGCCCTGCTCGTCCACCACGCGCACCTCGTCCGCCGGCGACAACGGCCGGCCCTGGGTGCGCAGCAGGTGCTCGGCGTCGTCGTCCGGGCGGGTGTAGCAGATCAGCCCCTCGGCCATGCCGAACACCTGCTGCAGCCGACAGCCCAGGGTCGGCCCGACGCGCCGCGCCGCCGCCTCGCTCAGCCGCGCACCGCCCACCTGCAGGAGCAGGCCGGGCAGGCCGCGCCCGCGGACCTCGGCCGCCTCCATCCAGACCAGGGCCAGCGGCGGCACCAGGGCGGTATGGGTCACGCCCTCGGCCTCGACCAGCGGGAAGCAGCATTCCGGCGTCGGCTGCGCCGCGGTCACCACCCGCCCGCCGCTGTACAGGGTGCCCATGAAACCCGGGCAACACATGGGGAAATTGTGCGCCATGGGCAGCGCCGCCAGGTAGGTGCTGTCCGGCCCCAGGCCGCATACCTCGGCGCTGGCGCGCAGGTTGTAGAGATACTCCCGGTGCCGCCGCGGAATCAGCTTGGGCACCCCGGTGGAGCCACCGGACAGCTGGAAGCAGGCCACCGCGTCCGGCGTCGGCCCGGGCAACGCCAGGGGCTCGGCCTGGTAGAGGTCGGCCAGGGCGACGAACTCCTGCGCCTCACCGGCCACCAGCACGTGGCGCAGTTGCTTCTGCTCCGCCTGGAGCCGCCGCGCCAGGGCGCGGAAATCGAAGTCGCCGGCGCGATCGATGCAGATATAGGCGCGGGCCTCGGCGAAACTGCAGAAGCTGGAAAGCTCCAGCTCGCGGTGCGCCGGCAGGGCGAAGATCGGCCGCGCGCCAAGGCGGTACAGGGCGAAGCAGGCCTCGACGAAGGCGATGCCGTTTGGCAATTGCAGCAGCACGTTGTCACCGGCGCGCAGGCCCAGGCCGTGCAGGCCGGCGGCCAGGCGCTCGACCCGCGCGTCCAGCTCGCGGTAGCTCAGGCGCCGTTCCCCTTCCACCAGTGCCTCGCGCTCGGCGAAGCGCCGGGCGGCTTGGCGCAGCAGGCCGGAGAAGGTTTCCTCGCGCCAGTAGCCGGCGTCCCGGTAGCGCTGGACATAGGCCTCGGGCCAATCGGGGCAGTCGATGCGGTCGTCGCGGGTGGTCATCTTGCTTCCTCGCTGGTTGCGGGCATGAGCGGGCCTGCGACCTTGCGGGGAAGGCCGTACAGGCGTCTGCGGGGTATGGATGGCGGCAAGGCGTGCCGCCTCGGTGCGCCGGGCGCACCCGGGCAATGCTGCGGGGGAGGTCCCTCTCCGATTGTTGCGAGTGATTATCAATATCCCGGAGATCCGGCAGCGGCAAGGACCACCACCTTCGATCCCGCGCCTTTTTCTTTGGATCGTGGAACCCACGCCTGCCGTCAGGGCACGCGCAAGGCCCACGGGTCGGTACATGACAGCCTGGCCCGGCACAAACAATAATAATTCTCATTCATTGATCGACTTTGCCGTGCTAGCCTGGGGCCTCCATCCGCCAGGCAAGGAGAGAAGGATGTCCAGCAGCAAGGCTACGCTGCGCAGCGTGCCCAACGACTTCACCCTCAGCGTGCCCGGTTGCGGCGCCGCCCTGGCGGGCGGGGCGGCGGACATCACCCTGTCCGCCGGCACCGTGGTGATGCAGAGCCAGGCCTGGATGCAGGAGCCGCTATGGAAGGGCCTGAAGCTGATCCTGGTGCTCAGCGGCCGCCTCGACTGCCGCATCGAGGGCCAGCCCCCGGTGGAGATCCGCGGCCCCACCCTGTGCGCGGTGGCCAACCAGGGCGAGTTCTGTGGCGACCACCTGTTCGCCAGCGGCGTGCCGGTACGCTATGCCACGGTGCAACTGGACTTCCCGGCGATCCGCAGCGTCGGCCTGGAGCCCGACCGCCTGTTCCGGCAGCGCCACGACGACGGCCCGGTGCTGTTCTGCCGGCCCGCCTCGCGCTCGCTGCTGGCCCTGGCGCGGCAGATCGTCACCTGCCCGCTGCACGGGCCGTCGCGGGCCTTCTACCTGGGCGGCAAGGCACTGGAACTGACCGCCCTGGGCCTGGAGGACCTGCTGGCCGACCAGGGGCCGGCCAGCGCCGGGACGCGCCTGAACTCCGCCGACCTGGAGCGGGTGCAGGCCGCCCGCGAACTGCTGTGCCGCGACCTGCAGCATTCCCCCTCGCTGGCCGCGCTGGCGCGCCAGGTGGGGCTCAACGCACGCAAGCTCACCGAGGGCTTCCGCCAGCTGTTCGGCAGCAGCGTCTACGCCTACCTGCAGGAGGTCCGCCTGAGCGAGGCCTATCGCCTGCTGGCCAGCGGCGAGAGCAACGTGTCCAGCGCTGCCTACCGCGTCGGCTACAGCCCGGCGCACTTCTCCATCGCCTTCCGCAAGCGCTTCGGGGTGTCGCCCCGCGAGCTGCGCTGAACGCTCCAGGCGGCAGGGGTTCCGCCGTTTTTCCCAATCGAAAGAAATGGTCGCGCAATCCAATGTTTTCCCCCGGTGCCACGGATGCTTGTTGAGATAAGTTCGCATTCGCATTTTTGAACCCCTCTCAGCATGGAGCGAATCATGGCAACCGGCCCCCGGCAGTTCGGCCCCCGAAACCTACCCTCCCACCTCCTCCCCCGCGGCCTGCGCCTGGCCGGGGCGATCCACGCCCTGGCCCTGGGCGTCGGCCTGGCGAGCCTGCCGGGCCAGGCCCTGGCCGAGGGCGACGAGCGCCCGGAACAGGACGTGCTCTCGCTGGACAGCAGCACCGTCCTCGGCAGCGGCGAGAACCCCGTGGGTCCGGTGCCCGGCGTGGTGGCCCGGCGCAGCCTCAGCGGCACCAAGACCGATACGCCGATCCGCGAGGTGCCGCAGGCGCTGTCGGTGGTCACGCGCAAGGAGATGGACGAACAGAAGGCGCAGTCGGTGGCCGAGGCACTGCGCTACACCGCCGGCGTGCAGGACACCACCGGCGCCGCCTCGCAGCGCTTCGACTCGATCAAGATCCGCGGCTTCGACGTTTCCAGCACCGGCATGCTGCGCGACGGCCTGCGCGGCACCACCAGCCAGGCCTGGCCGAAGGTCGAGCCCTACGGCCTGGAGCGCGTCGAGGTGCTCAAGGGTCCGGCCTCGGTGCTCTACGGGCAGAACGCCCCGGGCGGGGTGGTCAACCAGGTGAGCAAGCGCCCGCTGGACCAGCCTTTCCATGAGGTGGAGGTGATCGGCGGCAACCACGACCGACGCCAGGGCCAGTTCGACTTCAGCGGCCCGCTGGACGACGAAGGCAAGTTCCTCTACCGGCTCACCGGCCTGGGCCGCGACAGCGACACCCAGACCGACCACATCGTCGACCGCAAGACCTTCGTCGCCCCGGCCTTCACCTGGCGCCCCAACGAGGACACCGACCTGACCGTGCTGGCCGAGTACGCCGAGGACGAGTTCGGCGCCCCGCGGGTGTTCGTGCCGCTGCGCGGCAGCCTGCTGCCCAACCCCAACGGCAAGATCAAGCACAACCAGTTCCTCGACGAGCCGGGGCTGGACAACCACCGCACCCAGTACGCCCTCGGCTACCTGCTGGACCACCGCCTGAACGACGTCTGGAGCCTGCACTCCAGCGCCCGCTACAGCCATGTCAACCTGCTCACCAACACCGCCAGCGGCATGGGCCTGGCCGCCGACCAGCGCACCCTGATGCGCAGCGCCTACCGCTTCCGCATCATCGGCGACGTCTACGCCCTGGACAACAACGCCCAGGCACGCTGGAACATCGGCGACACCCAGATGACCTCGCTGCTGGGCCTGGACTACCGGCGCACCCGCGAGGACTACTACCTGCGCGCCGGCAAGGCTGCGTCCATCGACATCTTCAACCCGGTGTACGGCCAGGGTTTCGGCCCCGCCGACCAGCCCATGGCGCAGACCCAGCAACGCGCCGACCAGGTCGGCGTCTACGCCCAGCAGCAGTTCACCTTCGACGACCGCTGGGTGCTCAGCCTCGGCGGCCGCCAGGACAGCTCCAGCGCACGCACCGACAACCGCCTGGCGGACAGCGGCAGCAAGCAGCGCGACGAGAAGTTCACCTACCGCGCCGGCCTGGTCTACCTGGCCGATAACGGCCTGGCGCCCTACGTCAGCTACTCCACCTCGTTCAATCCCTATCTGGGGACCGACTTCTACGGCAACGCCTACAAGCCGCTGACCGCCAAGCAGTCGGAAGTGGGCGTGAAGTACCAGCCCAAGGGCTACGACAGCTTCATCACCCTGGCGGCCTACGAACTGACCCAGGAGAACGTGCTGACCACCGACCCCGACAACAACCTCAACCAGGTGCAGACCGGCGAGGTGCGGGTGCGTGGCCTGGAACTGGAAGGCAAGGCCAGCCTGGCCCGCGGCCTGGACCTGATCGGCAGCGCCACCTACAACGACGCCGAGGTGACCAGAAGCAACAACCCCGTGGAAAAGGGCCACCGGCCGACCAACACGCCACGCAAGATGGCCTCGCTGTGGCTGGACTACACCCAGCCCGACGGCCCCCTGGCGGGCCTGGGCTTCGGCGCCGGGGTGCGCTACCTCGGGCGCACCGAGGCGGACGCGGCCAATACCATCACGGTGCCCTCCTACACGTTGCTCGACGCCGCGGTGCACTACGAACTGGGTCGGCTGTTCCGCGAGGCCGATGGGCTGCGCCTATCGCTCAATGCCAGCAACCTCACCGACAAGCACTACTACAACGGCTGCAGCACGAGCAGTTGCACCGTCGGCGAGGACCGCAGCCTGATCGCCAGCCTGAGCTACCGCTGGTAGGCCGCCGATGGCAGATCCGCGGGTATCGACCAGGGCCGGCCGGCGGCGTGCCTGGCTGGCCCTGCACCGCTGGCTGGCGCTGCTGTTCGGCCTGCCGCTGGCGCTGCTGGGCGCCAGCGGTGCGATGCTGGAGCTGCGCGGCCCCATCCTGCGCTGGGAGCTGGGCGCGGCCGCGCTCAGCGCCAAGCCCCACGCCGCCAGCGCCACTGCCCTTGACGACGCGGCATTGCGCGAGCGGGCGCGGCGGGCCTACCCGCGCTTCGCCCGCGTGCTGGGCAGCGCGGCGCCGCGCCAGGGTTTCCTGACCAGCGACAACGCCCTGGTCTTCGGCACCCTGGTCGACCGCCCGGGCACCGCGGTGGCCATGCTCGACCCTTACGACGGCGAGCCGCGGGCCTTCTTCGTCTTCGACGACCTGTGGCTGGCCAAGGGGGTCGCGCTGCACCGCAGCCTGCTGCTGCCACCTGCGGTCGGCTCGCCGCTGCTGGTGCTGTGTGGCGGCGTGCTCTGCCTGTCGTTGCTCAGCGGCCTGTACCTGTGGTGGCCGGGGCGGCGCAACTGGTGGGCGGCGGCCAGCCTGCGGCGTGGCAGCCGGGGCACGCGGAGGCTGCGGGAATGGCACAACCTCTGCGCCGCCTGGCTGTACCTGCCGCTGCTGCTGATCGCCCTTACCGGTGCCTGGCTGGCGCTGCCGCCCGGGCTCGCCGGCGCTGCGCCAGCCAAGCCGCTGCTTTCGGCCCTGCACGGGCGGCTGGGCCTCGGCATCGCGGGCATGGCCGTCGCCTTCCTCGCCGGGCTCGCCCTGCCCGTGCTGTACCTCACCGGCCTGCTGCTGTGGTGGCGCCGCCGCCCGGCGCGCCAGGCCCTTCCCTCCACGCAAGGAAACCCATCCCATGATTAGCCTCCTGAAACAGGCCTGCCGTGGCCTGCTGCTGTTGCTCCTGTGCGCGCCGGCCCTGGCGGCCACCCTCACCGACCTCGCCGGACGCAAGGTCGAGGTGCCGGCCCAGGTCAAGCGCGTGCTGCTTGGCGAAGGCCGCATGATCTACTCGCTGTCGCTACTCGAGGGTGCGGACCCCTTCGCCCGCATAGCCGGCTGGCAGGGCGACTTCCGCGGCCTCGACGTGCAGGGCTACGCGGCCTACCGCGCGCGCTTCCCGCAGGCGGACCAGGTGCCGCTGGTGGGCGGCACCTCGGCCGATACCTTCAGCGTCGAGAAGGCCCTGGCCGTGCACCCGGACCTGGTGCTGCTGGCGCTCAGCGGCGGCCACGGCCCGGGCCCCGGCAGCGAGGCCGTGGGCCAGCTGGAGGCGGCCGGGGTGGCGGTGCTGTTCGTCGACTTCAGCGAGCATCCGCTGCTCAACACCGTGCCGAGCATCCGCCTGCTCGGCGAAGCCCTGGGCCGGCAGCAGCGCGCCGAGGCGTTCATCGCCTTCTACCAGCAGGCCATCGACGCCGTGCGCCAGCCCCTGGCCGCGGCCGAGGCGCGCGGCGAGCTCGAGCGCCCGAAGCTGTTCATCGACATGCTCGCCGGCCTGCAGGACTGCTGCGGCTCGCCCGGACGCGGCAACTTCGGCGAACTGATCGAGCTGGCCGGCGGGCAGAACATCGGCGCCGGGCGCATCCCCGGCGCCATCGGCACCCTCAACCCGGAATACATCCTCGCCAGCGACCCCGAGCAGTACGTGGCCACCGGGGTATTCGGCGCCGGCCGCGGCGGCGTCACCCTCGGCTATACCGCCACCTCCGAACAGGCCCGCGACAGCCTGGCGCAGATCGCCAGGCGCCCGCCGCTGAACGAGTTGCGCGCGGTGCGCGAGGGCCACGTGCACGCCATGTGGCACATCTTCTACGACTCGCCGGAACACCTGGTCGCCGCCCAGGCCCTGGCCAAGTGGCTGCACCCGGAACTGTTCGCCGACCTCGACCCCGAGCGCACCCGCGAGGAGCTGTACCGGCGCTTCATGCCGATCCCGGCCGGCGGCGTGTTCACCGTCAGCCTGCAGCCATGAGCCTGTCGCTTTCCCACGAAGGCGCCGCGGCCGGCTACCGGCGGCGCTTCGCCCGCCGCCGCCTGGCGCTGCTGGGCCTGGGCCTGGCGCTGCTCGCCAGCCTGGCCCTGGACGTCGCCAGCGGCCCCTCGGCGCTGGAGTTGTCGCGCCTGCTGCAGATTCTCTGGAGCCCCGACGCGGTGCCCAGGGTGGAAGCGGTGATCGTCTGGTCGGTGCGCCTGCCCTATGCGCTCATGGCGGTGCTGGTCGGCGCCAGCCTGGCGCTGGCCGGCGCGGAGATGCAGACAGTGCTCGACAACCCGCTGGCCAGTCCCTTCACCCTCGGCGTGTCGGCGGCGGCCTCGTTCGGCGCGGCCCTGGCCATCGTGCTGCAACTGGGCATTCCGGGCGTACCGGCGCAGTACCTGATCTCGGCCAACGCCTTCGTCTTCGCCCTCGCCTCGGTGGCGCTGCTCTATGCCCTGGCGCGCTGGCGCGGGTTCGGCGTGGAGAGCCTGGTGCTGTTCGGCATCGCCCTGGTGTTCGCCTTCAATGCCCTGGTGGCGCTGCTGCAGTTCGTCGCCAGCCAGGACAGCCTGCAGCAACTGGTGTTCTGGAGCCTCGGCAGCCTGGCCCGGGCCAGTTGGGCGAAGCTCGCGGCCATGGCCCTGGCGCTGCTGCTGTGCCTGCCCTTCGCCCTGCGCCAGAGCTGGGCGCTGACCGCCCTGAGCCTGGGCGAGGAGCGCGCCCGCAGCTTCGGCGTGGACGTCGGCCGCCTGCGCCTCTTCAGCCTGCTGCGCATCAGCCTGCTGGCGGCGCTGGCGGTGTCCTTCGTCGGCACCATCGGCTTCATCGGCCTGGTGGCGCCGCACATCGCGCGGCTGCTGGTGGGCGAGGACCACCGCCTGTTCATCCCCGCCAGTGCCCTGGCCGGCGCGCTGATCCTGTCGCTGTCGTCGCTGGCCAGCAAGACCCTGGTGCCGGGCGTGCTGGTGCCGGTGGGCATAGTCACGGCCCTGGTGGGCATTCCCTTCTTCATGGCCATCGTCCTGCGCCAGCGTGGAGGTATCCGGTGAACGGCCTGCACATCGAACGGCTGAGCATGGGCTACGGCGCCCGGCGCATTCTTCGCGAGCTGGACCTGCCGGCGTTGCAGCCGGGCAGCCTGACCGCCCTCATCGGCCCCAACGGCGCCGGCAAGTCCACACTGCTACGCGGCATCGCCGGCCTGCAGCCAATCGCCGGGCGGGTACTGCTGGACAATGCCGACCTCGGCCGCCTGCCCCTGGCCGAGCGCGCGCGGCAGGTGGTCTACCTGCCGCAGAGCCTGCCGGAGCGCACCCGCCTGTGCGCCTTCGAAGCGGTGCTGGCGGCGGCCATGGCCGGGCGCAGCCTGTCGCTGCTGGACGGCGGGCACCCCGACGCGGAAACCCTGCGCGGCATCGAGCAGGCGCTGGCGGCGCTGGACCTAACGACGCTCGCCGACCGCCCCATCGACGCCCTGTCCGGCGGCCAGCGCCAACTGGTCGGCCTGGCCCAGGCCCTGGTGCGGCGCCCTCGGGTGTTGTTGCTGGACGAGCCCACCAGCGCCCTGGACCTGTACCATCAGTGCCAGGTGGCCGAAGCGATAGTCGAGGCCACCCGGACGCGCGGGCTGATCAGCCTGATGGTGGTGCACGACATCAACCTGGCCCTGGCCTGCGCCGACCGGGTGCTGGTCCTGCACCAGGGCGGGTTGGCCGCCGCCGGAGCGCCCGCCGAGGTGATAGACGCACGCCTGCTGCGCGAGGTGTACGGTGTGCGCGGCAGCGTCGAGCGGGTGCGCGAGCGCGGCCTGCTGCTGGTCGAGGGGCGCCTGCGCCCTTGAACCCACTTCCCACTACCCAGGAGCCCCCATGTCCGAAACCCCCGACGCCGTCCCCGCCACCGCCGAGACGTCCTTCGACCTTCGCCCGTTGCTGTTCTCCACCATGGCCGGGACCATGGCGATGATGGCCTTCGTCTCGCTGGTCGGCCCCATCGCCCGGGTGCTCGGCCTGCAGGCCTGGCAGGCCGGGGCCGCGGTCACCGTGTCCGGCGTGCTCTGGCTGCTGCTGGCGCGGCCCTGGGGCAATGCCAGCGACCGTGTGGGGCGGCGGCGCGTCCTGCTGCTGGGCAGCGCCGGGGTGACTTTGTCCTACGTGCTGCTGGCGGTCTTCGTCGATACCGCGCTGCGCCTGCAGCCCGTCGCCGCGCTGTCGTTCCTCGGCCTGCTGCTCGGGCGTGGTGCGGTGGGCGCCTTCTATGCTGCGCTGCCAGCCGCCGGGCAGGCGCTGATCGCCGACAACTACCCGCCGCGGCAGCGCGCCGCCGCCCTGGCCAGCCTGGGCGCGGCCAATGCCGTAGGCATGGTGCTGGGCCCGGCCATCGCCGCCCTGCTCGCCCGGCACAGCCTGAGCCTGCCGCTGTACGCCATGAGCGTGCTGCCGTTGCTGGGCTTTGGCGTGCTCTACGCCCGCCTGCAGCGCCAGGAGCACCACCTGCAACGCGTGGCGCAGAGCATCCGCCTCGGCGATGCGCGCCTGCGCCGGCCGATGCTGGTGGCCTTCGTCGCCATGTTCTGCGTGGCGGTGGCACAGATCACCGTGGGCTTCTTCGCCCTCGACCGCCTGGGCCTGGCGCCGGGCGAAGCGGCCCAGGCCGCCGGGGTGGCGCTGACCACCGTGGGCGTGGCACTGATCCTCGCGCAGCTGCTGGTGCGCCGCCTGGACTGGGCGCCGCAGCGGCTGATCCGCGTCGGCGCGCTGGTGGCCGGCATCGGCTTCGCCGGCACCTGCCTGGCGCTGCAGGCCTGGCAGCTGTGGCTGGCCTTCTTCGTCGCCGCGGCGGGCATGGGCTGGGTGTTCCCGGCCTTCTCGGCGCTGGCGGCCAATGCGGTGAATGCCGACGAGCAAGGCTCCACCGCCGGCTCCATGGGCGCCGCCCAGGGCCTTGGGGTGGTGCTCGGCCCGCTGGCCGGCAGCCTGCTCTACGGCCTGGAGCCGCGCCTGCCATACCTGCTGGTCGGCGCCCTGCTGGTGCTGGTGGCGGCCTGGCCGGAAGGCGCGCGGGCGCCCGCCGCGGCGGCCTGATCAGGCCGGGTAGTGACGGCCGAGGAAGTCCAGCAGCAAGGCATTCACCTCGGCCGGGCGCTCGTTCTGGATCCAGTGGCCGCAGCCTTGCAGGCGGTGCTGCTCCAGGGCCGGCACCACCTCGGGCATGCGCTTCAGGGTATAGGCCTCCAGGCTCGCCACCGGGTCGCGGTCGCCCACCAGGAACAGCGTCGGCGGCTTGACCAGTTGGCCGGCCAGGGGCTCGCTGAAGCGCCAGTTGCGCTCGAAGTTGCGGTACCAGTTGAGCGCCCCGCGGAAACCGCGGCTGGCGAAGGTCTCGATGTAGTGCGCCAGGTCCGCCTCGCTGCACCAGGCCGGCAGCGCCCGCGGCGTCGGCAGGCCGTCGAACAGCCGCGCGTCGGCGGGCTTGTCCTGGAGGAAGGGGTCGCCCTCGCCGGCGTCGCGGAAGAACAGGCGCAGGCTGCGCTCGATATCGGCGTCCAGCTCGGCCTCGGCCAGGCCCGGCTGCTGGAAGTAGAGGATGTAGTTGAAGCGCCCGGCGAAGACCTCGCGCAGTATCTGCGTGGCCGGCCGCTTCGGCCGCCCGGCATAGGGCACCGACAGCGTGGCCAGGGCCTCTACCCGCTGCGGCGCGAACAGGGCCAGGTGCCAGGCCACCAGGGCGCCCCAGTCGTGGCCAACCACCGCCGCGCGGGCCTGGCCGAGGGCGTCCATGGCGCCGAGGATGTCGCCGCAGAGGCTCTGCAGGTCATAGGCCTCGATCGGCTCGGGCGCGTCGCTGCGGCCGTAGCCGCGCATCTCCGGCACGTGCACGCGATAGCCGGCCCGCACCAGGGCCGGTATCTGGGCGCGCCAGGAGTGCCAGCACTCGGGGAAGCCGTGCAGCAGCCAGACCGGGCGGCCCGCCTCCGGGCCGGCGATGTGCACGCACAGGTGGATGCCGTTGACCGGCAGGGTGCGTCGTTCGAGGGGCTGCATGGCGAGTCTCCGGGCTTTTGTCGGGACGCTAGCAAGGGTGGCGCATGGCGTCATTCGTATTCGCCTGGCGAATGGTTGGGCATGGGAATCGTGGGATGGATGATCGCGGACGGAGTCCGCTCCTACAATCGTGTTTCCAGGTGACGTAGGCGTTGGGTTCAAAAGCGCCCTCTCCCCAACCCTCTCCCGCAAAGCGGGAGAGGGGGCTGTCCTGAGCGGGGAGAGAATCCTGAGTCATCCTGAAAACACCTAACCCCACCCCGTCATTCCCGCGAACGCGGGACGCGGCTCCATCGCGAACAGCGCTTGCGCTGGCCCGAAGGGGAATAACCCAGTGACTACGGGGTTCGCGAGCAAGAACTAGGCGTCCCCCTCGATCCTACGAAGAGCCGTGTCGCTCTTGATTTTGGATTTCCAGAGAAACATCCAAGCGCACCGGAACGCCCCTTCAGGAGGCCGAGCGAAACCGGCGCTCAGGAGGTCATGCGACATGGATGTCGCGAGAGCCCCGATGGGCTACAGGGACGTACCCTCGGGGCGGGCCTCCGTGGCGGGGGAATTCGTGAGGGTAGCCCGGCTTTATCGGGCCCGTATGCGGGGCAAGCCTTTTTGGTTCCTTTTGTGGCGACTGACAAAAGGGACTCGCCCGAGGGGGCGAAACAAGAGACATCAACGCACTCGGAGCGGCGCGCTACACCAAGCCCCCATGTTTTGCGGGGTTCCCGCGAACGCTGGAAGCCAATAGACAGTGGCTCCTACGACCGTACTCAACCGTAGCCATGGTGATGGGTATCGCCCACCCCACCCATGCCATTCACATGTAGGAGCGCGCCCTGCGCGCGATTCGCGGGCAGGGCCCGCTCCTACAGGCGGCAGGAAGGCATGGCATTCTCCCCTCGTAGGAGCGGACTCCCCCCATGTCCGCGCATATCCATATGCAAATCCGATCTTTCCCACCCGGATTCTTATTCCCCTATAGTCGCCCCACAACTCGTCATAACAAGTCATAGCCATGACCGAACTGCTCCCCCTCTCCCCCATCCCCCTGTACAGCCAGCTCAAGGAACTGCTGCGCACGCGCATCCTCGACGGCACCTACCCGCCCCTCAGCCGCATGCCCTCCGAGGCCGAGCTGGGCAAGGCGTACGCCGTCAGCCGCATCACCGTGCGCCAGGCCCTGGGCGACCTGCAGAAGGAAGGGCTGATCTTCAAGATCCACGGCAAGGGCACCTTCGTAGCCAAGCCCAAGGCGTTCCAGAACGTCAGCACCCTGCAGGGCCTGGCCGAGTCCATGGGCCAGCGCGGCTACGAGGTGATCAACCGCCTGCGCAGCTTCCGCTTCGTGCCGGCCGACGCCCAGGTGGCCGCGCGCCTGCAGGTGGCCGAGGGCGACACGGTCGCGCAGATCAAGCGTGCGCGCCTGGTCAACCGCGAGCTGGTGTCGCTGGAGGTCACCTACCTGCCCGAGGCCCTCGGCCGCCGCCTGGAGAAGGCCGACCTGGTGACCCGCGACATCTTCCTCATCCTCGAGAACGACTGCGCGCAGCCCCTGGGCCACGCCGACCTGGCCATCGACGCCATCCTCGCCGACGCCGAGCTGGCCGCCGCCCTGGAGGTGGAGGAAGGCTCGCCGGTGATGCGCATCGAGCGCCTCACCCACACCGCCGACGGCCAGCCGCTGGACTATGAACACCTCTACTACCGCGGCGACGCCTTCCAGTACCGCCTGCGCATCGACCGCCACAAGGGCCCCCGAGCATGAGCCACATCGACCTTCCCGAAGACAAGGAAAGCGCCTACGACATCGTCGTCATCGGCGGCGGCACCGCCGGTCCCATGGCGGCGATCAAGGCCAAGGAAGCCAACCGCGAGCTGCGCGTGCTGCTGGTGGACAAGGCCAACGTCAAGCGCAGCGGCGCCATCAGCATGGGCATGGACGGCCTGAACAATGCCGTCATCCCCGGCCACGCCACGCCCGAGCAGTACACCAAGGAAATCACCGTGGCCAACGACGGCATCGTCAACCAGGCCGCCGTCTACGCCTATGCCACCCACAGCTTCGAGACCATCGAGCAGCTCGACCGCTGGGGCGTGAAGTTCGAGAAGGACGAGGTCGGCGACTACGCGGTGAAGAAGGTCCACCACATGGGCGCCTACGTGCTGCCGATGCCCGAGGGCCACGACATCAAGAAGGTGCTCTACCGCCAGCTCAAGCGCGCGCGGGTGGAGATCACCAACCGCCTGGTGGCCACCCGCCTGCTCACCGACGCCGAGGGCGCGGTCAACGGCGTGCTCGGCTTCGACTGCCGCACGGCGCAGTTCCAGGTGATCCGCGCCAAGGCGGTGATCCTCGCCTGCGGCGCCGCCGGGCGCCTGGGCCTGCCCGCCTCCGGCTACCTGATGGGCACCTACGAGAACCCGACCAACGCCGGCGACGGCTACGCCATGGCCTACCACGCCGGGGCGGAGCTGGCGAACCTGGAATGCTTCCAGATCAACCCGCTGATCAAGGACTACAACGGCCCGGCCTGCGCCTACGTCACCGGCCCGCTGGGCGGCTACACCGCCAACGCCAAGGGCGAGCGCTTCATCGAGTGCGACTACTGGAGCGGGCAGATGATGTGGGAGTTCCACCAGGAGCTGGAGGGCGGCAACGGCCCGGTGTTCCTCAAGCTGGACCACCTGGCCGAGGAAACCATCCAGACCATCGAGGAAATCCTCCACGGCAACGAGCGCCCCAGCCGCGGCCAGTTCCACGCCAACCGCGGCACCGACTACCGCAGCCAGATGGTGGAGATGCACATCTCCGAGATCGGCTTCTGTTCCGGCCACTCGGCCTCGGGCGTGTGGGTCAACGAGAAGGCCGAGACCAGCGTCCAGGGCCTGTACGCCGCCGGCGACATGGCCGCGGTGCCGCACAACTACATGCTCGGCGCCTTCACCTATGGCTGGTTCGCCGGGCGGAACGCCGCGCAGTACGTGGCCGAGCGCGACTTCAGCGCAGTCGACCGCGCCCAGGTGGAGCGCGAGCGCGAACGCGTCTTCGCCCCGCTCGGGCGCGAGCACGGCCTGCCGCCGGCGCAGGTGGAGTACAAGCTGCGGCGCATGGTCAACGACTACCTGCAGCCGCCGAAGGTGACGAAGAAGATGGAGATCGGCCTGCAGCGCTTCGCCGAGATCGGCCACGACCTGGAGCAGCTGAAGGCGAACAACGCCCACGAGCTGATGCGCGCCATGGAAGTCAGCGTGATCCGCGACTGCGCCGAGATGGCCGCGCGCGCCTCGCTGTTCCGCACCGAGAGCCGCTGGGGCCTGTACCACCACCGCGTGGACTACCCGCAGCGCAACGACGCCGAATGGTTCTGCCACACGCACCTGAAGAAGGACGAGAGCGGTGCCATGACCAGTTTCAAGAAGCCGGTGGAGCCGTACCTGATCGCCCTCGACGACGTGGAGCAGAAGGCCTACGAGCGGTTGCGCGTCAGGAGCGACGCCGCGTAGGGCGAATAACCGTTCGCGGTTATCCGCCGCCGGCCGGAATACCGGTGCCCGACAACGACGGCGGATAACGCCCGGGGCGTTATGCGCCCTACGAAACACCGAGCCCGCCGCCATGAGAGCGGGCACAACCGAACCACGAGGTAGCCGTGCCATGCCCCACCAGCCCCAGGAAATCTTCTTCCGCTCCAGCGCCCCGGTGACCGTGGACGAGGACAAGTGCATCGCCGACAAGGGCTGCACCGTCTGCGTCGAGGTCTGCCCGATGGACCTGCTGGCGATCAACCCGGCCACCCGGAAGGCCTACATGGCCTTCGACGAATGCTGGTACTGCATGCCCTGCGAGAAGGACTGCCCGACCGGCGCGGTGAAGGTGGAAATCCCCTACCTGCTGCGTTGAGCTGCTGAAGTCGCTGGTTCCCCGCGTTCGCGGGGATGACGGTTCAAACACCGAACCTTATCCGTCACTCCCGCGAACGCGGGAGCCCAGTGCCTTGGCTACGACAGCTTCCTGTAGGAGCGGGCCCTGCCCGCGATTCGCGCGCAGGGCGCGCTCCTACACCCACAACGACAACCGGACACGCCACCGGACGCCTGATGCACCGCCCCTCGTTTCCCACCGCACACCGGCGGCGGAGACGATTCCAACACTCATGATTCGAGGGGAACACCCATGACCTTGCGCACCACCCTGGCCGGCCTCGCGCTGGCCATCGCCAGCCTTTCGGCACATGCCGAGACCATCCGCGTCGCCATCGGCACCCAGGACACCACCATCAACTGCGCCGCCGGCGGCCTGCTGGTCCGCGAGCTGAACCTGCTGCCCAAGTACCTGCCCCACGACGGCAAGTACAAGGACGCGCAGTACGACATCCAGTGGAAGAACTTCACCAGCGGCGCCCCGCTGACCAACGAGATGGTCGCCGACAAGCTGGACTTCGGCGCCATGGCCGACTTCCCCGGCTCGCTCAACGGCGTGGCTCATGAGGCGGCCGGCAAGCGCAGCCTGTTCATCAGCGTGCTTTCCGGCAGCATCGAGGGCAGCGGCAACGGCATCGTAGTGCCGGCCTCGTCCAGGGTGCAGTCGCTGGCCGAACTCAAGGGCCAGACCATTTCCGTGCCCTTCGCCTCCACCGCCCACGGCCTGCTGCTGCGCGCCATCGCCGCCCAGGGCTGGGACCCGGACAAGGACGTGACCATCATCGCGCAGCCGCCGGAAGTCGCCGGCTCCGCCCTGCAGGCCGGGAAGATCGCCGCCCACGCCGACTTCGTGCCCTTCGCCGAGCTGTTCGAGAGCCGCGGCATCGCCCGCAAGATCTACGACGGCTCCCAGGCCAAGGCGCCGACCTTCCACGGCGCGCTGGTGGAGGCGGACTACGCGCAGAAGTACCCGGAGATCGTCGAGGCCTACCTGCGCGCCACCTACGAGGCCAACCAGCTGCTGGCCGCGGAACCGGAGAAGTACAGCGAACTGATCGAGAAGGTCGCCGGCATCCCCGCCGAGGTGAACTACCTGTTCCACGGCCCGCTCGGCCTGCAGACCCGCGACCTGACCTGGAAGCCGGAGTACCGCCAGGCGGTGGCCACCGCCATCGACACCCTGAAGCTGCTGAAGAAGGCCGACCGCGGGCTGAACGTCGAGCAGTTCGTCGACGACCGCTACATCCGCGCCGCCTTCAAGGCCGCCGGCGCCGACTACGAGGCCGCGCTGAAGAACTACGCCCAGCAGCCGCTGACCGCGAAGGACGCGCTGACCGGCAAGACCATCGACGATGCGCGCCACGTCGCGCAGATCTGGGTGCGCGGCGAGCCCAGGGTACGCAGCTACGCCTCGGCCCGGGAAGCCCTGGGTGAGCTGGCCAAGCTCAAGCAGCAGGGCAAGGACATCCGCGCGGTCTACGCCCAGGCCAGCGACAACGGCATCAAGCTGCTGGCCAGCCAGGCCTGGTTCGTCCAGGGCAAGGACGGCGCGCTGGACGCCTTCCTGCTCAAGGAACAGGCCGAACGCTACGCGCAGAGCAACGGCGGCGAGGTGCGCGACTTCGCCGGCGCCAGCCAGCAAGCGCTGGCCAGCCGCTGACATCCACGCCCGGCGCCCTGCGCGCCGGGCCCTTGCGGAGCCACGAAAATGAACCTCACAACCCTGTCCCGCTGGAGCCTGCGCCTGGCCTCGCTGCTGCTCTGCGTGGCGCTCTGGCAGCTGGCCAGCGCGCGCCACCTGAACCTGGGCATCGTCACCTTCGCCAACGTCCCCGGCCCGCGCGAGGTGATCGACGCGGCCTGGCAACTGACGCAGTCCAGCAAGCTCGGCCGGCACCTGGGCGCGAGCCTGGCGCGGGTGCTGGCCGGCTACCTGCTGGCGGCCGTCGCCGGCGTGCTCCTGGGCCTGGCCATTGGCCGCGGCCGCTGGGCCCGCGACAGCCTGCTGCCGCCGCTGGAAGTGCTGCGGCCGATCCCGGCGGTGGCGTGGATCCCGCTGGCGATCCTGATGTTCCCCAGCTCCGAGCTGTCGATGATCTTCATCACCTTCACCGGCGCGCTGTTCCCGATCCTGCTCAACACCATCCACGGTGTCGAGGCGGTGGACCCGCGCCTGCTCGCTTCGGCCCGCAGCCTCGGCGCCGGGCGCCTGGCGCTGCTGCGCGAGGTGGTGCTGCCCGGCGCCCTGCCGAGCATAGTCACGGGCCTTGCCATCGGCATGGGCACCTCCTGGTTCTGCCTGGTGACCGCCGAGATGATCTCCGGGCAATGGGGCATCGGCTACTACACCTGGGAGTCCTACACCTTGCAGAACTACCCCGACATCGTTGTCGGCATGCTGCTGATCGGCGTGCTCGGCATGGCCAGCAGCCTGCTGGTGCGCCAGTTCGGCGCCCTGGCCACGCCCTGGCAGCGCCAGGCCGGAGGCAAGCCATGAGCCTGCCGGAGAACCTCCCCGCCGGGCACGTGCGGGTGGAGAACCTGTCGATCCACCTGGGCAGCGGCCGCGACGCCTTCGAGGCGGTGCACTCCCTCGGTTTCAGCATCGAGCCCGGAGAATTCGTCTGCGTGCTCGGCCCCTCCGGCTGCGGCAAGTCCACCCTGCTCGGCGCCCTGGCCGGGCACCTGCGCCCCAGCGGCGGCAGCCTGGAAGTCGACGGCCAGCCGGTGAGCGGCCCCTCGCCGCAGCGCGGCATGGTGTTCCAGCACCACACCCTGCTGCCCTGGCGGCGGGTGCGCGACAACGTCGCCTTCGGCCTGAAGATGCGCGGCGTGCCCCGCGCCGAACGCCACGCGCGGGCCGAGGAAATGCTCCAGCTGGTCGGCCTGGAAGGCTTCGCCCAGCGCTGGCCGTCGCAGCTTTCCGGCGGCATGCAGCAGCGGGTGGAGATCGCCCGGGTGCTGATCAACCAGCCGCGCCTGCTGCTGATGGACGAACCCTTCGGCGCCCTCGACGCGCAGACGCGGATGATGATGCAGGCGCTGCTGCTGGACATCTGGACGCGCCTGCGCACCAGCGTGCTGTTCATCACCCACGACATCGACGAGGCGCTGTTCCTCGCCGACCGCATCCTGGTCATGAGCCCGCGCCCGGGGCGCATCCTCGAGGAAATCCGCCTGGACTTCCCGCGCCCGCGCCCGCGCCACGCCGACCTGCTGACCAGCGCCGGGTTCGCCCGCCTGAAACGCCACTGCCTGGAACTGCTGCGCCACGAGGACGGCCGCCAGCTGCCGCGCCTCACGCCCCTGGGCCTGCCGATCAACGAACAGACAAGACCGCGATTCGCCATATGACTGACTTGATAACCGACAACCCCGACATCCTCGACCTGCAACCGCGCCTGCAGCACGCCGACCCCGGCGTGCGCCGCATCGCGCTCATCGACCTGGCCGACCTGGAGGAGCCCGAGGCCCTGCCCTGGCTGGCCCAGGCCCTGGCCATTGATCCGGCCGCCGCCGTGCGCGCCGAAGCCGCGCGGCTGCTGGAAGCCTGGGAGGAACCCGACGTGGTCCAGGCCCTGTGCCAGGCCCTGGCCGACAGCGACGAAAGCGTGCGCGAAGCCGCCGCGCAAAGCCTCAGCGAACTCAAGACCGCCGACGCCGGGCGCCTGCTGCTGCCCTGGGCCGCCCACGCCGACACCTTCGTCCGCCGCAGCGCCCTGCGTGCCCTGCGCGAACTGCGCCTGGACGAAAGCGTGGCGCCGGCCCTGGCCGCGCTGGACGATGCCGACGCCGGCGTGCGCCGCGAGGCGGTGGGCATCCTCGGCTGGCTCAAGCGCATCGAGGCCCTGCCGCGCCTGGCCGCCCTGGCCAGCGACGATGCCGACAGCGAAGTGCGCCGCGCCGCCGCCGGCGCCCTCGGCCTGGCCAGCGACGCCAGCGTGCTGCCGGCCCTGCGCGCCGCGCTGAACGACAAGGCCTGGAAGGTCCGCGAGGAAGCCGCCGGCACCCTTGGCAAGCTGGGCCTGCAGGAAGCCGGCGAGGCCTTGCTGCAGGCGCTGCAGGACGACTTCTGGCAGGTGCGCCTGCGCGCCGCCCGCGCCCTCGGCAACCTGCGCTACCAGGCCGCCCGCGAAGCGCTGCAGGCACTGCTCGGCCACGCCATCAGCAACCTGCGCAAGGAAGCCGCGCTGGCCCTCGGCGAACTCGGCGACATCCGCGCCCTGCCCGCCCTGCAACAGGCCCAGGCCGACGGCGACCCGGAAGTGCGCAAGGCCGTGCGCATCGCCCTCACCCAACTGGGCGCGCCGGCATGAACGCGCCCCGTGCCCTGCACCGCTCCAGCGCCGGGCGCGAACTGCGCATCGACTGGGGCGACGGCGAGGTGCAGCGCATCGCCTTCGCCCGCCTGCGCGGCGCCTGCCCCTGCTCGCAGTGCCGCGCGGCGCGCCTGCAGGGGCGCATCGCGCTGGTCGGCGCCGAGGTCGGGCTGAGCGCCGTGAACCCGCAGGGCTACGGCGTGCAGCTGGTGTTCGACGACGGCCACGAGCGCGGCATCTACCCCTGGAGCTACCTGCGCCAGCTGGGTTGAGCCGCTACCACTCGCCGATGCGCACCAGCTTGCCGCCCTCCGGCTCGCCGTAGCGGAAGGCCTGGCCGCGCAGGTCGATCTCCTCGTTGCTGATGGTGGTGCGCCGCTTCAGGCCGCGCAGCCACTGGAACAGGTAGGCCTGGTGCTGCTCGCGGACCTCCGCATGGGCCGGGTCGGCGCCCAGGTCGCGCAGTTCGCCCGGGTCCGCCTGCAGGTCGAACAGCTGCGGGCGGAAGCCATCGTAGGCCAGGTACTTCCAGCGCTCGCTGCGCACCATGTACATGCGGCAGGCGTCGATGGGCCGACCCAGGCGCTCGCGGGCCGGGGCCTGGAAGGCGTAGTCGTATTCGGCGATGGCGTATTCGCGCCAGTCCGCCGGCCGGTGGCCATGCAGCAGCGGCAGCAGCGAGCGGCCCTCGACGCGGTGCGCCGCGCCCGGCACGGCGAAGGCGTCGAGCAGGGTCGGCAGCACGTCGATGGACTGCACCAGCGTCTGCTCCACCGTGCCCCGCGTGGCATCGGCGGCGGCGCGCGGGTCGCGAACCAGCAGCGGCACGCCCACCGCCGGCTCCAGCAGGAACTCCTTCTCGCCCAGGCCATGGTCGCCCAGGTAGTCGCCATGGTCGCTGGTGAAGACGATCAGGGTGTCGTCCCAGCGGCCGCTGCCCTGCATGTGGTCGAACAGCCGGCCGAGCTGGTCGTCGATCTGCCTGATGAGCCCCATGTAGGTGGGGATCACGGTGTTGCGCACCTCCGGGCGGGAGAAGTTCAGGCTCTCCTGGTGCTGCTGGAAGGCCTGGTACACCGGGTGCCGGCTCTCCTCGCCCGGCGCCGCGCGCAGTACCGGCTGCACATGCTCGGGGCCGTACAGCGCATGGTAGGGGGCGGGTGCGATATAGGGCCAGTGCGGCTTGATGTACGACAGGTGCAGGCACCAGGGCCGCTCGCCCTGCTCGCGCATGAAGTCGATGGCGCGGCCGGTGGTGTAGACGGTCTCGCTGTGCTGCTCCGGCAGGCGCGTGGGCAGCCCGGCGTTGCGCATCTGCCAGCCGCTGAGCAGCTCGCCGTTGGCACCCTCGGCGGCATTGGCCCAGTCGTGCCAGGGGTTGTCGCCGGTATAGCCGAGGTTGCGCAGGTAGTGGGTGTAGGGCGCGCTTTCACGCTTGTCGGCGAACAGTTCGCCGTCGGGGTAGATGCCGTCGTTGCGGTCGTAGGGCTCGAAACCGGCCTCGGCCAGTTGCAGGCCACGCTCGCTCTGCGGGTCCACGCCCAGCGCCTGCATGCCTTCGAGGTTGGCGGTGGCGTGGGTCTTGCCCACCAGCGCGGTGCGGATGCCGGCCGGGCGCAGGTAGTCGCCCAGGGTCAGTTCCTCCAGCGGCAGCGGCACGGCGTTCCAGCTCACCTGGTGGCTGCTGACGTAGCGCCCGGTGTACGAAGACATGCGCGAGGGCCCGCAGATGGTGCCCTGGGTGTAGGCCCGGGCGAAACGCACGCCCTCGGCGGCCAGGCGGTCGATGTTCGGCGTGTGCAGGTGCGGGTGGCCGTAGCAGGACAGGTAATCGCGACGCAGCTGGTCGCACATGATGTAGAGGACGTTGCGGATGGGCTGGGGCTGGCTCATGGGGCGTTCGGCATGACGGATGGAGCCACCATTTCGCCGGCTGCCGGGCCGGGTGACAAACGCATTTGCAGCAAGATTTGCATGCAGGGAATGCAATGGGGTCGTGGTGTGGGAGCGAGCTTGCTCGCGAATGGAGTTCACCGGCGGTTATGGCGTATTGGTTTTACTCCGCTCCCTCTCCCCAGCACCCACAACTCCCGGTGAACTCTGTTCACGAGCAAGCTCGCTCCTACGAAGAGCAGCAAGACAGTTGCCCCTACACCGTCTCCTCGTCGATCCGCTGCAGCTCCCCGATCATCGCCTCGGCCAGCGGCGACAGGCTGTAGCCCGCGCGGTACACGATGCCGTAGCGCGTATGCAGTTCCTCCAGGTCCTCCGGCAGCTCCGCCACCGTCAGCGCCACCAGCGGCTCACCGACGCCCTGGCCCAGGCCGCTGGCGATGCCGATGGCGTTGGAGGCCAGCACCACGGCGTTCAGGCCATGGCCGTTCTCGCACTCGATGTCCGGGCGGAAGTCCGGGCGGCCGCTGAGGTCCACCAGCACCTTGCGCAGGTTCGGCGGGCTGAGGTTGGTGGCGATGGGGTAGCTGAGCAGTTCCGCCGCGCTCACCGTGCCGCGGCCGGCCAGCGGGTGGCCGGGGCGGCAGCAGAAGTGCCACTTGCGTGGCTTCAGGCGCAGGGTGCGGTACTCGGGGTTGGCCTCGAAGTGACGGGTGTCGGCGACGAAGAACTCGAAGTCCTCGCCCTGCAGGCGCTTGCCCAGCACCTGCCAGTGCTCCACCTGGAAGGCCACCCGCGCCTTGGGGTAGCGGCCGTTGAACGCGGCTATGGCCCGCGGCACCAGCCAGGCCGCCGGTGCCGGCCCCGCGCCGAAGCGCAGCTCGCCCGCCTCCAGGCCGTTGAACAGGGCGATCTCGTTGGCCAGCTTGTGCGCGCCGCTGACCAGCCGGCGCGCGTGTTCCAGCACGATCAGGCCCTGCTTGGTGGGGTTGAGTTCCTTGCTCGCGCGGTCCACCAGGCGGCAGCCGGCGCTGTGCTCCAGGGCCTGGATGCTGCGGCTGAAGGCCGATTGCGACAGGCACACGGCGTCGGCCGCGGCGACGAAGCTGCGGTGCTCGGCAAGGGCGATGAAGTGGCGGAGCTGGCGAAGGTCTATATGCATTTTCTACATAAAAAATATTGGGCAAATGCAATTGTCCGAAGGTGGACGGCCTTCTTATAAAGGCAATCTCTTATTCCGTAAATAAATCGAAATACATAAATAAAGATCGATACGGAATAAAAAGATTGCAGGCCGACGAGCCGGTCCTGCGCGACACGACCTCTTCTCCAGGACCATCCCATGCACCACCGAGATTCCGCGCCCCGCTTCCGCCGCCGGCTGTTGCCGCTGTCCATCCTGCTGGCCTCCGGCAGCCTGGCCATGGGCGCCTTGCACGCCGAGGAAGCCACCCCGCAGGACGCCGCCACCCAAGCCCAGGCCCAGGGCGAAGCCAGCACCCTGGGCACCGTCACCGTGACCTCGCGGCGCCGCGAGGAAAACTCCCAGGACGTGCCCACCGCCATGAGCGTGCTCGGCGGCGAGCCCCTGGAAAGCCAGCGCATCTACCGCGTGCAGGACCTGCAGCAGCTGGTGCCCAGCACCAACGTCGCCTACGTCCACGCGCGGCAGTCCAGCGTGTCCATCCGCGGCCTGGGCAACAACCCGGCCAGCGACGGCCTGGAAGGCAGCGTCGGGCTGTACCTGGACAACGTCTACCTGGGCCGCCCCGGCATGGCCTCCTTCGACCTGCTGGACATCGAGCAGCTGGAGGTGCTGCGCGGGCCCCAGGGCACGCTGTTCGGCAAGAACACCACCGCCGGGGTGATCAACATCTCCACCCGCCTGCCCA
This sequence comes from Pseudomonas delhiensis, assembly GCF_900187975.1. GTDB lineage: Bacteria > Pseudomonadota > Gammaproteobacteria > Pseudomonadales > Pseudomonadaceae > Pseudomonas > Pseudomonas delhiensis. The sequence continues at coordinate 54,598 of NZ_FZPC01000027.1, forward strand.
GCTTCACCCCCGAGCGCAGCGTCGAGGTGTCCGGCGGCGAGGACGGCTACTTCCAGGGCAAGGCCACGGTTTCCGGGCCGCTCACCGACGAGCTGGCCGGGCGCTTCTCGGCCTACCGCACCCGCGACGACGGCTACGTGAAGAACGTCTTCGACGGCAACACCCTCAACGGCGGCGCCCGCCAGGGCTTCCGCGGCCAGCTGCTGTACAAGCCCGACGAGGACTTCAGCCTGCGCTGGATCGGCGACTACAACGAAGAGAACTCCAGCAACGGCATCCTCACCCTGTTCAGCACCGGGCCGGCCATCAATGGCGTCAACCGCTACGAGCAGCGCGCCCGCGCCGCCGGCGCCAGCCTGGTGTACGGCGACGACCGCAAGGTCAACTTCGACGCCGCCCAGCGCGTCACCGTGTTCCAGGGCGGCACTTCGCTGGAGGCCAACTGGAAGCTGGCCAACGACTTCACCCTGACCTCCATCAGCGCCTACCGCTGGTGGGACTTCACCCCGCGCAACGACGACGGCCTGAACGTGGCCGCGGCCTACAACGCCGGCGTCTCGGTGCGCGACAAGCAGTGGTCGCAGGAGCTGCGCCTGGCCTCGCCCACCGGCGGCTTCTTCGACTACGTGCTGGGCGCCTACTACTTCGGCCAGGACCTGGACAACCACTCCTTCAACCTCTACGGCCCGCAGGCGGACATCTGGAATGGCACCGCCACCGGCGCGCTGGCCAACGTCACCAGCCTGGGCGACGGGCACATCGACACCGACAGCTATGCGCTGTTCGCCCAGGGCACCTGGCACCTGACCGACCGCCTGGACTTCACCGCCGGCCTGCGCGGCACCTACGAGGAGAAATCCGCCTCGGTCGGCCGCGATGCGCCACTGGGCGGGGCCGCCGTCAGCGGCGCCGCCCTGGCTGCGCGCAACGGCCGGGCCGGCGCCTACGATTCCGGCGACCTTTCGGTGTACAGCTTCTCGCCCTCGGGCCTGCTCAGCCTGAACTACCACTTCACGGACAACCTGATGGGCTACGCCTCGCTGTCCCACGGCGAGAAGTCCGGCGGGGTGAACCTGACCGTGGCCAGCGCCCCCACCGCCGGCGCCGACTCCCTGCTGGTGGGCAGCGAGCGGGCCAACGACGCCGAGCTGGGGATCAAGAGCACGCTGTTCGACCATCGCCTGATCCTCAACGCCAACCTGTTCGCCACCGTGGTCCACGGCTACCAGGCCAACGCCTACGACGAGGCCACCCGCACCTCCTACCTGACCAACGCCGGCGACGTGCGCTCGCGCGGGGTGGAGTTCGAGGCCACCGCCCTGCCCGTCCGCGGGCTGACGCTGAACCTCAACGGCTCCTACAACGACGTGCGCTACCTGTCGTACAAGAACGCCCCCTGCCCGCCGGAAGTCGGCTTCCAGGCCGGCGCGCCGGCCTCCTGCGACCTCAGCGGCCACCAGGTGGTGGGCGCCTCCAAGTACATCTTCAACGCCAACGGCGAATACAAGTGGCGCCTGGAAAACAACCTGGAGCCCTACGTCACCGCCAGCTACGCCTTCCGCTCCAAGGCGGTGGGCACCATCGACGACTCCGACTACGGGCAGATCCCCAGCTACGCCATCGTCAACACCGCGCTGGGCCTGCGCGGCGACTACGGCGACGGCCGCTGGGACCTGTCGCTGTGGCTGAAGAACGCCTTCGACAAGACCTACTACACCAGCCTGTGGAACTCGGCCAACGGCGGTTACGCCGGCGTGCTGGGCACCCCGCGCACCCTGGGCGTGACCGCCCGCTACGACTTCTGACCGCCAGGAACACTGCCATGAAGCACACCCGCGCCACCGCCCTGCTCGCCTTCTCCGCCTCGCTGCTGGCCACCGCCGTCAGCGCCGCGCCCAGCGTGTTCCCCACCGGGGTGACGCGCTACGACCCGCAGAAGGCCTTCAACCAGTACGTGATCTTCAGCGGCGCCGACAACCGGACGCACCTGATCGACATGAACGGCAACGAGGTGAAGCGCTGGGACCGCCCCGGCTTCCCCTCGGCCATCCTCGACCCGAAGCTGGCCAATGGCGAGCGCGGCCACGTGCTGCTGCAGACCGCCGACCTGGCCGACCCCGGCAAGCTGTCCTCGGCCGGCAACGGCCTGCACAACCAGGCCGTGGGCGAGCTGGACTGGGCCGGCAAGACCGTCTGGCAATGGGGCGACCAGGCCCCCGGCGGCGCCGCCCGCCAGCACCACGACCTGCGCCGGCTGCCCAACGGCAACACCCTTGTGCTGGCCAACCGCGTGCATGCGGTGAAGGGCTTCGAGGTGCCGGAGGTGATCGACGACGTGATCTACGAGGTCACCCCGCAAGGCAAGGTGGCCTGGAGCTGGACCGCCTCCGAGCACCTGCACGAGTTCGGCTTCAGCGCCGAGCAGCTCAAGCTGGTGCACGGCACCAAGAACCCCGACTACCTGCACATCAACAACCTCGCGCCGCTGGGCCCGAACCGCTGGTACGCCGCCGGCGACAAGCGCTTCGCCCCGGACAACCTGCTGTTCGATTCGCGCAACGCCAACTTCATCGCCATCATCGACAAGGCCAGCGGCAAGGTGGCCTGGCGCCTGGGCCCGAACCTGCCGCCGATCGACCCGCGCAACGCGCAGAAGCTGCCGCGCCCGGTGGACCAGATCAGCGGCCAGCACGACGCCCATCTCATCCCCGAGGGCCTGCCGGGCGCCGGCCACCTGCTGGTGTTCGACAACCAGGGCGACGCCGGCTACCCCTCGGTGCAGCGCGGGGTGATCTCCGGCTCGCGGGTGCTGGAGATCGACCCGCTGAAGAATGAGATCGTCTGGCAGTACACCGCGGAAAGCTCGAAGCAGCCGGGCTGGGCCTTCTTCAGCTCGTTCATCAGCAGCGCCCGGCGCCTGCCCAACGGCAACACGCTGATCGACGAGGGGCAGAACGGCCGCTTCTTCCAGGTCACCCCGGCGGGCGAGATCGTCTGGGAATACGTCAGCCCCTACTTCGGCAAGGCGCCGCTGGGCGATGCGGTAAGCAACTGGGTGTACCGCGCCCTGCCTGTGGACTACAGCTGGGTGCCCGAAGGCACGCCGCGCGAGGAAAAGGCCGTGCAGGCCGCGGTGCCGGGCGCGCCGGCCGTCGCCGCGGCGCGCTGAGCCGCCCATCGCCACCTGCAGGAGCGCGCCCTGCGCGCGATTCGCGGGCAGGGCCCGCTCCTACAAGGGGAATCCTGTGGCGTCACGGAACATCCCGTAGGATGGCGTTGAGCGAAGCGATACCCATCACCCCCGGCTTACAAGGCAGGCCCTGCCTTCAACCCCGGCTCGACAGGCGGTACTGCTCCGGCGTGGTGCCGGCCTGGCGGCGGAACATGGCGATGAACGCCGAGGCGCTGCTGTAGCCCAGGTCGAAGGCGATCTCCTGCACCCCGCGCCCGGCCTCCAGCGCCTCGATGGCGGCGAGGAAGCGCAGGCGCTGGCGCCATTCGCCGAAGCTCATGCCCAGCTCGCGCTGGCACATGCGCGCCAGGGTGCGCTCGGTGCTGTGCACCTGCCTGGCCCAGTCGGCCAGGGCGCGGTTGTCGCCGGGCTCGGCCTGCAGCGCGGCGAGCAGCTCGCCCAGTTGCGCGCTCTGGGCGAACGGCAGGTAGTCCTCGCGGCAGGGCGAGGCCTTCAGCTGGTCCAGCACCACCTGGGCCAGGCGTCGGTCGGCCGCGCTCTCGGGGATGTTCACCCCGCGCGCGGCGAAGTCGTTGAGGATGGCCTTGAGGATGTCGCCGATCTGCAGCGTGCAGGGCGAGGCCGGCAACTGGCGGGACAGCTCGGCGCTGACGTACAGCGAGCGGTAGACGATGGCCTCGCGGTTGTAGCAGCCGTGCTCCACCCCCGGCGGCACCCACACCGCGTACTGCGGCGGCGAGAGGAAGCGCTGGCCGCCGACGTCCAGCTGCATCACCCCGTGGGAGGCGTAGTTGAGCTGGCCCCAGGGGTGGCTGTGGGGCGCCGAATGGGTGTCGGCGCCGAACTCGTCGTAGCGGAAGTACAAGGGCGCCGGCAGGGCCTGGTGGTCCGGCAGCGGCAGGGGGATGTATTTCTTCGTGGGCATGTCCGGATGGCGCGGCGAGTTGTCCGGAACGAAGTATAAGCGCCAATCCGGACGGCGGGACAATGGCGCCCGTCCTTCAGAGATGTCCGCTGCAATGACTTATTTCTTCCCGCTCTTCGCCGTGCTCGTCTGGGCCGGCAACACCGTGGTCAACAAGCTCGCCGTGGGCCGTATCGCCCCGGCCGAGATCGGCTTCTTCCGCTGGCTGGTGGTGGCCGTGCTGCTCACGCCCTTCGTGCTGCGCCCGCTGCTGGCGCGGCGCGCCGAGATAGCGCCGCTGCTGCCGAAGATCGTCGTGCTGGGCCTGCTGGGCATGGCCGTGTACCAGAGCCTGGCCTACTACGCCGCGGCGCTGACCAGCGCCACCAACATGGGCATCATCCTCGCGCTGATGCCGCTGATGTCCATGGGCCTGGCCTGCGCCCTGCTCGGCCAGCGGCTCAATGCCGGCGGCGTGCTCGGCTCGCTGCTGTCGCTGCTGGGCGTGCTGCTGGTGATCGCCCATGGCGAACTGGGCAGCCTGCTGCACCAGGGCATCGGCCTGGGCGACGGCATGATGCTGGTGGCCACCCTCGCCTACGGCCTGTACGGCGTGCTGCTGAAGAAATGGCAGGTGCGCCTGCCGGGGTTGCAGCTGCTGTACCTGCAGGTGCTGGTGGCGGTGCTGGCGATGCTGCCGATGTACCTGCTCTCGCCGCACCACGGCCTGGACGCCGGCAACCTGCCGCTGGTGGCCTACGCCGGCCTGCTGGCCTCCATAGTCGCGCCCCTGGCGTGGATGCGCGGCGTGCAGGAGATGGGCCCGAACCGCATGGCGCTGTTCTTCAACCTGCTGCCGCTGGTGACCGCGGCCATCGCCGCGGTGATCCTCGACGAGCGCCTGGGCGTGCACCACCTGTATGGCGGCGCCCTGACCCTGGCCGGGGTGCTCCTCGCCGAGTGCTGGCGGCCACGACCGGCGCCCAGCCTGACCGCGGACCGACAGGGAGCGTAGGGCGTATAACCGTTCGCGGTTATACGCCGCTACACCGAACGCATCCTCTGCATCGGGGCTCGGCTGGGCATTTCCAGGGCCCATGTCCAGGTCGACACCGAGCAGACGGTCGGCCAAGGTCAAACGGCGGATAACGCCGTAGGCGTTATACGCCCTACGCCCGATTCAACTCCTCGACCAGCCTGGCCACCAGCTCCGCCGCCGGCAATTCCCGCGCCAGGGGCGCGCCCTGGCCGGCCCATTGCACGGCGAAGTCGCCGTTGCCCGCGGCCTGGGCCGCGGCGACCAGCGCCTTGGTGGCGTCGTAGACCATGGGGTAGTCCGGCAGCGCCGGGGCGTCGGCGCGCTGCAGGTCGCTGAACAGGCGGTTGGGCAGGCCACGCGCCGGGCGCCCGGAAATTGCTGCCGTGACTTCGGTGTGCCAGGCCCGCTCGCTGCGCAGCGCCGCGCGGTAGGCGGCGTTGGCCGAGGATTCCGGGCAGGCGACGAAGGCCGTGCCCATCTGCACCGCCTGGGCCCCCAGGTCGAAGGCGGCGCGGATGCCGCGGCCGTCCATGATGCCGCCGGCGGCGATCACCGGGATATTCAGCGCCGGCACCAGGCTGCCGACCAGCGCCAGGGTGCCGATGCGGTCATCGTGTTCGCGGTCGAAGATGCCGCGGTGCCCGCCCGCCTCGTAGCCCTGGGCGACCACCGCATGCAGCCCTGCGGCCTCGATGGCGCGGGCCTCCGCCAGGTGGGTGGCGCAGCCCAGCAGGACGATGCCGGCGGCCTTCAGCCGGTCGATCCAGCCCTGCGCGGGCAGGCCGAAGTGGAAGCTGACCACCGCCGGCCGCTCTTCCAGCAGCACCTCCAGCATCTGCGGGTCGTCGACGAAGCTGCGGTAGATCTCCCGCAGCGCCGCCGGCGGCTCGCCGCCCAGTTCCTCGAACAGCGGCCGCAGGTGCTCCAGCCATGCCGCCTCGCGGGCCTCGTCGGCGCGGCCCGGGCGATGGCAGAAGAAGTTGTAGTTCACCGGCCTTGCGCTCAGCGCGCGGACCTGGGCGATCAGCTCGCGGGCCTGGGCCGGGGTGCTGGCGCCCAGGCCGATGGAGCCCAGGGCGCCGGCGTTGGACACCGCGGCGGCCAGCGCCGGGGTGGAAACGCCAACCATGGGCGCCTGGATGATGGGGTGGTCGACGCCGAGCAGTTCGCGAAGGGACATGGCGATGATCTCTTGGGGTGATCGATGGTTGACTTAAAATCTCATACAGAGAATATTTTGCGCAATACATTCTCAAGCAGAGATCACCGATGGACCTTTCCAGCCTGGAAATCTTCCGCTGCGTCGCCGAGGAGCAGAGCGTGACCCGCGCCGCCGCGCGCCTGCAGCGAGTGCAATCGAACGTCACCACGCGCATCCGCCAGTTGGAGGAAGACCTGGGCGTGGCGCTGTTCCTGCGCGACGGCAAGCGCATGGCGCTGACCGACCAGGGCCGCGACTTCCTCGCCTATGCCGGGCAGCTCCTGGCCCTGGCCGCCGAGGCGCGGCAGTCGCTGCACCCGCGGGAGGCCAGCGGCAGCCTGCGCCTGGGCAGCATGGAAAGCACCGCCGCCAGCCGCCTGCCCGGGCCGCTGGCGAACTTCCACAAGGCCTGCCCGCAGGTGCGGCTGGAAGTCGGCACCGGCACCAGCCAGGCGCTGGTGGATGGCGTGCTGTCGCGGCGCCTGGACTGCGCGCTCATCGCCCACCCCGATGCCCTGCGCGCCGAACCCGGCTTCGAGGCGGCCCTGGAGCGCGGCCTGCTGGGCGAGGCGGTGTTCCGCGAGGAACTGCTGCTGGCCCTGCCCGGCTGCCACCCGCCGGTGCGCGGGCCCGGCGATGTGAAGGTGCGCAGCCTGGCCGGCTTCGCCCGCGGCTGTACCTACCGGCAGATCGCCGAGGACTGGCTGAACGCCGAGGGGCCGCGCGTGCAGGTGCAGGAGGTGGGTTCCTACCATGCCATCCTCGCCTGCGTCGCCGCCGGTTCCTGCGTCGGCATCCTGCCGCGCTCGCTGCTCGACCTGCAGCGCGAGCCCCCGGCGGTGCAACTGCTGCCGCTGATGACCGTGGACACCCTGCTGGTCTGGCGCGAAGGCTATGCCACCGGCGCCTTCGCACGCTTCCGCGAAAGCCTGGGGGCCGCCTCATGAGCCCGCGCAGGGAACTGGCGCTGGCGCTGAGCGCCGCGCTCATCCTGGCCATCGGCATGGGCTTCGGCCGCTTCGCCTTCACCGGGCTCTACCCGCTGATGGTCGGCGAAGGCGTGCTGAGCGTGAATGGCGGCTCGCTGGCGGCCTCGGCCAACTACGCCGGCTACCTGCTCGGAGCGCTGGCCCTGGCGCGCAGCCCGGAACGCCTGGCGCCGCTGCTGTGCCGGGTCGCGCTGCTGGGCACCCTGCTGGGGCTGGCGGCCATGGCGGTGCCGGCGCCGGCCTGGTTCGCCATCGCCGTGCGCCTGCTGGCCGGGGTGCTCAGCGCCGTGGCCCTGGTGGGCGCCTCGGTGTGGCTGCTGCACGTGATGCAGCAGCACCGCGGCGCGCCGCTGATGTTCTCCGGCGTGGGCGTGGGCATCCTGATTTCCGCCGAGCTGATCGCCGGCGGCCATGGCGCGGGCCTGGGCAGCCCGGCGATCTGGCTGCTGCTGGCCGGCGCCGGGGCCGTCCTCGCCCTGCTGGCCTGGCCGGCGCTGGGCCGCCCGGCGGCCGCCGGCACGGTCCACGCCCCGGCGCCGGCACCGGCGTTCGCGCCCATGCCGGCGGCGAGCCTGCTGCTGATCTACGGCCTGGCCGGCTTCGGCTACATCATCACCGCCACCTACCTGCCGCTGCTGATGCGCGGCGGCGCGCTGTCGCCGCTGCAGGCCTGGGCGGTGTTCGGCCTGGCGGCGGCGCCGTCGTGCTTCTTCTGGCACTGGCTGCACCTGCGCCTGGGCACGCGCCGGGCGCTGGCGGCGAACCTGCTGGCCCAGGCGCTGGGGGTGATTCTGCCGGTGCTGCAGCACAGCGCTCCGGCCTACCTGGCCAGTGCCCTGCTGGTGGGCGGCACCTTCATGGGCACGCCGACCATCGCCCTGCCCGCCGCGCGCCTGGCGGCGGCGAAGGTGCGCTTCAACATGCTGGCGGCCATGACCGCGGTGTACGGCGTGGGGCAGATCGTCGGGCCGCTGGCCTCCAGCGCGCTCTACCAACTGGGCGGCAGCTTCGGCCCGGCGCTGCTGGCGGCCGGCGCCGCCCTGCTGCTGGGGGCCGCCTGCACCTGGCAGCCGGCGCGGGCCGCCGCAAGCTGCCCGCGCTGAGCCTCAGGCGTCGCCCTGGCGCTGGCGCTTGCGGTGCTCGGCGACCTTGTGGCGATTGCCGCACAGGGCCATGCTGCACCAGCGCCGGCGGTGCGACTTGGTGCGGTCGTAGAACCACAGGGTGCAGTCCGGGTGCTCGCACACGCGGACCAGCTCGAAATCCCCTTCGGCAAGCAACTGCGCGCCCTGCTCCGCCAGCGGCGCCAGCAGCCATTCGGCGCCGGGCTTCACGGCCTGGTGGCGCAGGTGCGCGCCCTGCCCGTCCCAATCCAGCTGCGGGTAGCTGGCGACCTTGCGCAGGAAGGCGTTGAAGCGCGCCGGGTCGGCCGGCTCGCCACGCTTGCGCTTGCCCACCAGCTCGCGCAGGGTCTCGCGCAGCTCGATGGCGGCGGCCAGCAGCTCACCCTCGGCGAAGTCCGCGCCCTCCGCCGGCAGGCCCAGCAGGCGCAGCCAGTGCTGCACGTCGGCGTCGCTGTGCCAGGCATCGGAGACCGACAGGGCCGCGGCATCGGCGCGACTCAGGCTGTTGAGCAAGTCCAGCACCGGGTGGTCGGCGAGGATGTAGGGCGGCTGGGGAGTGGTTTCGCGCATGCTCGCTCCGGGGTCGGGTGTCGACGCCCATGGTAACCCTCGTCCAGGCGTTTTCAAGTTACAGCATCGGGCGACTGGCGGGCCGCGCCAGCCTGGCCAAGACTGTTCAGTCCCCTTCCCCTGATCAGGAGCCCTGCCATGTCCATCGACAACGTGCTGTACCGCGCCTACGCCGAAGCCACCGGTGGCCGCGAGGGCCGCGCCATTTCCTCCGACGGCGTGCTCGACGTGGAGCTGACCACGCCCAAGGAACTGGGCGGCAACGGCGAGCGCGGCACCAACCCGGAGCAGTTGTTCGCCGCCGGCTACTCGGCGTGCTTCCTCGGCGCCATGAAGTTCGTCGCCGCCCGCGACAAGCTGGCGATACCCAAGGACCCGTCCATCGAAGGCGTGGTCGGCATCGGCCCGGTGCCCACCGGCTTCGCCATCGAGGTGGAACTGCGCATCTCCCTGCCCGGCCTGCCGCGCGACCAGGCGCAGACCCTGGTGGACCGCGCGCACATCGTCTGCCCCTACTCCAACGCCACCCGCGGCAACATCGACGTCACCCTGACCATCCTCGACTGAGCCCCGCCCCGGCTGCGGCGCCCGCCGCAGCCGCCTTTCCCCTTCCCCGCCAAGGCCTATCCGGATGCCGGGCCGCGTCTGCCCGGACGAATGGCATAGTAACTCTTTAAATAGTTATTGACAGGTTACAAGGTGGGCGCAGAATACAGCCTTGAGTAACCGTACAAATACACTTAAAGAGTTACATAGGTGACCCGCCATGTTCGCCCGACTGCTGCAGCGGCTTTTCCCGCACCCCGCCGAAAAGGACCTGGACCGCTGGGCCGACGACCTCGCCGCCGAGCGCCGCTGGCGCGCCAGCCCGGCCGCGCGGGCCCGTTACTACGCCCTGCCCGGCAGCCTGCCGCGGCAACCCCGGCGGCGCTAGAGCGCCGGCAGCTGGCGGAAGCTCACCGCCAGGCGGTTCCAGCAGTTGATGGCGGAAATGGCCACGGTCAGGTCCACCGCCTCGCGCTCGTCGAACTGGCTGCGCAGTTGCTGGTAGACCTCGTCGGGCACGTTGGACTGCGACAGCAGCGTCACCGACTCGCACCAGGCCAGCGCGGCCCGTTCGCGGTCGCTGAAGAAGGGCGAGTCGCGCCACACCGCCACCGCGTACAGGCGCCGCTCGGACTCGCCGTTGCGCCGCGCCTCCAGGGCGTGCATGTCGGCGCAGAACGCGCAGTTGTTGACCTGCGAGACGCGCACCTTGACCAGCTCCAGCAAGGGCTTCTCGATGGACAGGTCGAAGGTCGCCGCCTCCAGCGCCAGGATCGCCTTGAGCGCCTCCGGCGAGGCCGTGTAGTAGTCCAGGCGTGGTTCCATGGCGGATTCCTCGGAAGTGGATGAAGGCTATTCTGCCGGGCGCGTGGCTGTGCCAGGGTGGCCAATCGGACGAAAAACACCTGCGCAACTTCGCACCCACGCCAGCCGCTGGCTACTCTTGCGCCAATACAGAGCGGGCGCGGAGAGGCATTCATGGAGTTGCACATCGTCATCCAGGGCCAGAAGGACCTTGGCGGGCAACTCTACGCGCAGCTGCGCGAGGCCATCGACAGCGGGCGCCTGGCCGCCGGCGCGCGGCTGCCGCCCAGCCGCCTGCTGGCCGAGCAACTGGGCCTGTCGCGCAAGACGGTGTCGGACATCTACGCCCAGCTCACCTACGAGGGCCTGCTGGTCGGCCGCGTCGGCAGCGGCACCTTCGTCAACGCCCGGGCGCCGCGCCACGAGCGGCGCCCGCAGGCCATCCGCTACGCCGCCCAGGACGCCATCGACACCTGGCAGGCGCTGCAGACGCGCATCGTCCATCCCCACGCCGGCGCCACCCTGCGCGCCGATTTCCTCGGCGGGGCCAGCAGCCTCGCCAGCTTCCCCCACGAGGACTGGCGCCGCTGCGTGCACTTCGCCCTGCGGCAGATGCAGGGCCCGCGGGCGATCTACTCGCAACCCGAGGGCCTGCCCAGCCTGCGCGACGCCATCGCCCGGCACATCGCCTACAGCCGCGGCGTGCAGTGCCGCGACGAGGACATCATCGTCTGCAACGGCGCCCAGCAGGCCCTCGACCTGCTGGCCCGGGTGCTGGTGCGCCCCGGCACCCGGGTGGCCATGGAGGACCCCGGCTACCCGCCGGCGCGCCTGCAGTTCGCCATGCAGGGCGCGGAGATCGCCAGCGTGCCGGTAGACGCCGAGGGCCTGTGCGTGGAGCGCATTCCCGATGGCACCCAGCTGATCTACTGCACCCCGGCGCACCAGTTCCCGCTGGGCATGCCCATGGGCGAGGCGCGCCGCCAGGCCCTGCTGGCGCGCGCCGCCGAGCTGGGCGCGGTGATCATCGAAGACGACTACGACAGCGAGTTCCGCTACGCGGGCCGCCCCCACGAAACGCTGCACAGCCTCGACCGCCAGGGCCTGGTGGCCTACGTCGGGACCTTCTCCAAGACGCTGCTGCCGGAGCTGCGCCTGGGCTACCTGGTGGTGCCGCCGGGCCTGCGCCCGGCGCTGCTGCGCGCCCGCCAGCTGAACGACTGGCACAGTTCGACCCTGGCACAGTGGGCGCTGGCGAAGTTCATCGGCGACGGCTGCCTGCTCAAGCACATCCGCCGTTGCCACGGCATCTACGCCAGCCGCCGCGAACGCATCCTGGCGCGGGTCGAGGGCGACCTGGCGCCCTGGCTGCAGGCGGTGCCGTCCAACGCCGGCTTCCACCTGGCGCTGCTGTTCCGGGTGCCGGTGAAGCTGCCGCTGCTGGTGGAGCTGGCGCGCAAGCTGGAAGTGGGCATCTACCCGCTGGACGGCTTCTACCACCGGGAGGAAGTGCGCCAGGGCCTGCTGATGGGCTTCGGCGCCATCGAGACGCTGGACATCGACCCGGCGCTGGACAAGCTGCGCGACCTGCTCCGGCAGATCGCCTGAAGCCGCGCAGCCACGTGCCTCAGAAGGCCGAGCGCACTACCCCGCCGTCGGCGCGCAGGGCCGCGCCGTTGGTCGCCGAGGACGCCTCGGAGCAGACGTAGACCACCAGGTTGGCCACCTCCTCGGGCGTGGTGAAGCGCTTGAGCAGCGAACTGGGCCGCGCGCTGCGGAAGAACTCCGCCTCGAACTCGGCGAAGGGCTTGCCGCCGGACAGCTTGCCGACGAACTCGTCGACGCCCTCGGAATGGGTCGGCCCCGGCAACACCGCGTTGACCGTCACGCCGGTGCCCGCGCAGTCCTCGGCCAGGCCGCGGGACAGGCCGAGCTGGGCGGTCTTGGTGACACCGTAGTGGATCATCTCCACCGGGATCTGCACGCCGCTCTCGCTGCTGATGAACACCACCCGCCCCCAGTTGCGCTGCTTCATGCCCGGCAGGTAGGCGCGGCTCAGGCGCACGCCGGACAGCAGGTTGACCTGCAGGAAGCGCTCCCAGTCCGCGTCGGGGATTTCCGCGAAGGGCTTGGGATCGAAGATGCCCAGGTTGTTCACCAGCACGTCCACCTGCGGATAGCGGCCCACCAGTTCGGCGATGGCGGCAGGTTGCGACAGGTTGCCGGCGAAGCCTTCGACGCGGGCGTCGGGCTGCCGCTCGCGCAGCCTGGCCAGGGCGTCGTCCACGGAGGCCTGGGTGCGGCCGTTGAGGATGACCCGCGCGCCCTCGCGGGCCAGGCCCTGGACGATGGCGAAACCGATGCCGCGGGTGGAGCCGCTGACCAGGGCGAGCTTGTCTTGCAGGTTGAAGTTCATGGCGCTGCTCTCGGTTGTTTTCGGTTTTCTTAGGAGCGAGCTTGCTCGCGAACGGATTCCGCTGCGGGGGTCGGCGAACAAGGGCTGGGCGACGATGTGGTGAGTGGGCCCAAAGCAGCCTAGGCGCTGTCGGCAGCCACGTCCAAGCACTCGCAGGATTGGACTGCCGGTTTTCGCCCGGATTGTCCGTTATTCCCCGTCCGCCGAACGCCTAGTATCCCCTTCACGAAATTTCCCTTCCCAGGAGTCCCGCCATGCAACAACGCATCCTCGTCATCGGTTCCGGCTTCGCCGGCATGTGGGCCGCGCTGGCCGCCGCCCGCGTCCTCGACCAGCACGGCCGCAGCGCCGAAGTGGAAATCGCGCTGATTTCCCCCGAGCCCGTGCTGCACCTGCGCCCGCGCCTGCACGAGGCGGCGCCGGCCGGCATGACCACGCCGCTGCTGCCGCTGTTCGAGGCCGCCGGGGTGCGCTACCTGCAGGGCAGCGTCGAGCGCATCCACACCGGCGACCGCAGCGTCGAGGCCGTCGACGCCCACGGCGAACGCTTCACCCTCGCCTACGACCGCCTGGTGCTGACCACCGGCAGCCGCCTGTTCCGCCCGGCCATTGCGGGCCTGGCCGAGCACGCCTTCAGCATCGACCAGACCGACGAGGCCAGCGCCCTGGACGTGCACCTGGCGCGCCTGGCCGACCTGCCGCCGAGCGACGCGCGCAACACCGTGGTGGTGGCCGGCGGCGGCTTCACCGGCATCGAGATCGCCTGCGAGCTGCCCGCGCGGGTGCGCCGCGTGCTCGGCGACGACACCGAGGTGCGCGTGGTGATGGTCGAGCGCAGCCACGTGGTCGGCCCCGACCTGGGCTCCGGCCCGCGCCCGGTGATCGAGCAGGCCCTGGACGAGCTGGGCGTGGTGCGCTTCCTCGGCGCCGCGGTCGAGGCCATCGATGCCAACGGCCTGACCACCGCCACCGGCGAGCGCATCGAGGCCAGGACGGTGATCTGGACCGCCGGCATGCGCGCCAGCCCGCTGACCGAGCAGGTCCCCGGCGAACGCGACGCCCTGGGCCGCCTGCACGTGGCGCGCGACCTGCGGGTCAAGGGCGCGGACGGCGTGTTCGCCGCCGGCGACGTGGCCCTGGCCCAGGTGGACGATGCGGGCAACCACGCCCTGATGTCCTGCCAGCACGCGATGAACATGGGCCGCAGCGCCGGCCACAACGTCGCCGCCGACCTGCTCGGCCTGCCCACCCAGGCCTACGGCCAGCCGGTCTACGTCACCTGCCTCGACCTGGGCCCTTGGGGCGCGGTCTACACCGAGGGCTGGGAACGCCAGGTCAAGCTGCAGGGCGCCGAGGCCAAGGCCCTCAAGCGCCGGATCAACACCGAATGGATCTACCCGCCCCAGCCCAGCCGCAAGGCCGCCCTGGAAGCCGCCGACCCGCAACGGGTGGTGGTGGCGTAGGGCGTATGACCGTTCGCGGTTATACGCCGCTACACCCATGCCATTCACCGGCGCCATGGTCGGGCCTGGACTGCGCTTCCGGCCATGGCGATGGGTATCGCTTCGTTCCACCCATCCTACGGGAACCCAGAAAACAGCGTAGGAGCGGACCTTGTCCGCGATAGCCGGAGGTTCCGGCGCGATTCGCGGATGAGATCCTACGCCGCCCCCCCACACCATTCCCTGTAGGAGCGCGCCCTGCGCGCGAATCGCGGGCAGGGCCCGCTCCTACAGGTTGGCCGTCGCAACGGTGCCCGGGCCAACGGCGGATAACCGCGAACGGTTATTCGCCCTACGCTCGGGCGCAACTGTCTCGCAGGCTGCGCCGAGGGCTCTTCGTAGGATGGGTTGAGCCTTGGCGAAACCCATGCGGCCATGGTGATGGGTATCGCTCCATGTCTCCCGGCAGAACACTCCGCTCAACCCATCCTACGACGGCGTTCCTCCTCCACCTTGTAGGAGCGGACTCCGTCCGCGATTGCCGGGACCACCGGCGCGGATCGCGGATAAGATCCGCTCCTACGCGGCCCCACTCACGCCGTTCCCATGTCGCAAACCTGGGGGCTATCCGTACGGCGAGGAACTTCCCGGACCATCGTCTGCCGAAACGCAACGATCCAGCCAGCGCTCGACGCCATTCAAGGATGAACCATGCACGCAATGCTACGACCACTGCTACTTCAACGAGCCGGGCGTGAATTACCGGGCCGACAGGGCGAACTTCTGGAGCCTGCCATGAGCAAGAGCCTGACCACGTGTTGCCTCGCCCTGCTGGCGTCCAGCCTGCTTCCCGTTGCGGCCTATGCCGCGGAAGGCCCGCAGGCGGCCGCGCGGACCTATGCGCAGAACTACAAGGACATGGTCCTGGCCACCTGTATCGCCAATGCCTACAAGGCGGACGGTTCTGCCGCCGTGGACGCCGGCAGCAGCGTCAGCGCATTGCGCGATTGGACCTACTACGACATGGAGAACGCTCCGGACGCCGTGAAGGCGCTGGTCGAGAGCTACCTGGCCCGCGACTATCGCAACCCCCTCGCCGAATCCGAGGTCAAGGGCGTGCGCTTCGACCTGCTGAAGTGCCTGGACCTGTACCACAGCAAGGAACTCCAGGCGCAGGTCGACAAATTCGTGCTCGACCCCGGGCACAGCTACCGCCAGGACAACCCGCGCCCCTGAAAAAGGCCCGGGCACCGCCAGGTGCCCGGGCCTCTGCCAGCGGCGGCCGTCTGCGTGGTTACGGCATGACCGGCGGCAGGTACTGCAGGGTGGTCCCCAGCGCCCAGAGCAGGAACAGCACCAGGGGGATGTGCACCAGCAGCTGGACGAAGGAGAAGCCGATCAGGTCGCGGGCCTTCAGGCCCAGCACGCCGAGCAGCGGCAGCATGTAGAAGGGGTTGATCAGGTTCGGCAGCGCCTCGGCGGCGTTGTAGATCTGCACCGCCCAGCCCAGGTGGTATTGCAGCTCGGTGGCCACCTGCATCACGTAGGGCGCCTCGATGATCCACTTGCCGCCGCCGGAGGGGATGAAGAAGCCCAGCACCGCGGAGTACACGCCCATCAGCAGCGCGTAGGTGTCGTGGGAGGCGATCTGCACGAAGAAGGTGGAGATGTGGTGCGCCACCGTGGCGCCGTCGGCGCCTTTCACCGTGGTCATGATGGCGGCGATGGAGCCGTACAGCGGGAACTGGATCAGCACCCCGGTGGTGGTCGGCACCGCGCGGGCCACGGCGTCGAGGAAGTTGCGCGGGCGCCAGTGCAGCAGCGCGCCGACCATCAGGAACAGCAGGTTGTAGGTGTTCAGCCCGGAAATGGCGAGGATCGCCGGCTTGGTGGCGAACTCGTGGTACAGCCAGCCGGCCGCCAGGGCCACCAGCAGCAGGATCAGCAGCGGGCTGTGCTCCAGCCATTCGCCGGGGCGGCTGGGCTTGCTCATCTGCGGCGGGGTGAAGCTGACGTCGACGCCGCAGTCCTGGGCGTCACGGGCGTTGGACTCGCTCGGCGCGGTCATGTAGGCGATCACCACGGACACCACCACCAGCGCCAGCAGCATCAGGCCGGACTGCCAGAGGAAGATGGTCTCGGTGAAGGGGATCACCCCGGTGATGGCGAGGATCGACGGCGGCAGGCTGCCGGGGTTGGCCTGCAGCTGCGCGGCGGAGGACGACAGGCCCAGCGCCCAGACGGCGCCCAGGCCCAGGTAGGCGGCGGCGCCGGCGGCGCGGTAGTCCATCTTCAGGTCCGTGCGGCGGGCCAGGGCGCGCACCAGCAGGCCGCCGAAGACCAGGCTCAGGCCCCAGTTGAGCAGCGAGGCGAGCATCGACACCACGGCCACCCAGGCCACCGCCGAGCGGCCGTTCTTCGGCACCCGCGCCAGCAGCGCGATCAGCCGCGAGGCCGGGCCGGAACTGGCCACCACGTAGCCGCCGATGACCACGAAGGCCATCTGCATGGTGAAGGGGATCAGGCTCCAGAAGCCGTCGCCGAAGGCCTTGGCGGTCTCGCCGGGGGCCGCGCCCATGGCCAGGGTGGCCACGGCCACGATCAGCACCGCCAGGGTGGCGAATACCCAGGAGTCGGGGAACCAGCGCTCGGCCCAGGCCGAGCAGGCCATGGCGAAGCGCGCGGAACGGCTTTCCTGCAGTTGCAGTTTCGCGTTCATTTTTCCTACCTCGATTTATTGGAGTTATTTTTCTTTGTAACGCCGAACGCCCCGGAGTTCGTCCGGGGCGTCCGTCACGCAGGCACGCGGGGCTCGGTCAGTCGCGGGCCAGGGCCAGGGCCACGCCCTGGCCACCGCCGATGCAGAGGGTGGCGAGGCCCTTCTTCGCATCGCGGCGGAGCATTTCGTGCAGCAGGCTGACCAGCACGCGGCAGCCCGAGGCACCGATGGGGTGGCCGAGGGCGATGGCGCCGCCGTTGACGTTGACCTTGGCGGCGTCCCAGCCCAGTTCCTTGCCCACCGCCAGGGATTGCGCGGCGAAGGCTTCGTTGGCCTCGACCAGGTCCAGCTCGCCCAGCTGCCAGCCGGCCTTGTCCAGGCAACGGCGGGTGGCGGAGACCGGGCCGATGCCCATGATCGCCGGGTCGACGCCGGCGCTGGCGTAGGCAGCGATGCGCGCCAGCACCGGCAGGCCCAGCGCCTTGGCCTTGGCGGCGCTCATCAGCAGCACGGCGGCGGCGCCGTCGTTGAGGCTGGAGGCGTTGCCGGCGGTGACGGAGCCGTCCTTCCTGAACGCCGGCTTGAGCTTGGCCAGGGCCTCGGCGGTGGTGCCGGCGCGCGGCTGCTCGTCGGTGTCGAAGCTCAGCGCCTCGCCCTTGCGCTGCGGGATGCTCACCGGGACGATCTCGTCGCGGAAGCGCCCGGCCTCGATGGCGGCCACGGCCTTCTGCTGCGAGGCGGCGGCGAAGGCGTCCTGTTCCTCGCGGCCGATGCCGTACCTGTCCGCCAGGTTCTCGGCGGTGATGCCCATGTGGTAGTCGTTGAAGGCGTCCCACAGGCCGTCGACGATCATGCTGTCGACCAGTTGCGCATGGCCCATGCGCAGGCCGGTGCGAGCCTTGGGCAACACGTAGGGCGACAGGCTCATGTTCTCCTGGCCGCCGGCGATGACCACCTCGGCGTCGCCGCAGCGGATGGCCTGGGCCGCCAGGTGCAGGGCCTTGAGGCCGGAGCCGCAGACCTTGTTCAGCGTCAGCGCGGGCACCTCGTGGGGCAGCCCGGCGGCGATGGCGGCCTGGCGCGCCGGGTTCTGCCCGGCGCCGGCGGTGAGCACCTGGCCGAGGATGACCTCGTCCACCTGCTCGGGCTGGACGCCGCTGCACTGCAGCAGCTCGCGGATGACGATGGCGCCCAGCTCGTGGGCGGGGATGTTCGCCAGGCTGCCCTGGAAGCTGCCGATGGCGGTGCGGGTGGCGGCGACTATCACTACGTCTTGCATGTCTCACTCTCCCTGACGGCTGGTTGTAGGAGCGCGCCCTGCGCGCGATTCGCGGGCAGGGCCCGCTCCTACAGAGGGATTCAGAAGGTCATCTCTTTCACGTCGTCCGGCACGATCAGCCGCCCGGCGGTCTTCTCGGCGATCTCGGCGACGCTCACCCCCGGCGCGGTCTCGCGCAGGACGAAGGCGCCGTCCTCGATCTCCAGGTAGGCCAGGTCGGTGAGCACCTTGCGGATGCAGCCGGCGCCGGTCAGCGGCAGGCTGCAGCGGTCCAGCAGCTTGGACTCGCCGTCCTTGGAGGCGTGGGTCATGGTGACGATGATGTTGTCGGCGCCGGCCACCAGGTCCATGGCGCCGCCCATGCCCTTGACCAGCTTGCCGGGGATCATCCAGGAGGCGATGTTGCCCTGCACGTCCACCTCGAAGGCGCCGAGCACGGTGAGGTCGACGTGGCCGCCTCGGATCATCGCGAAGGACTCGGCGGAGGAGAAGATCGACGCGCCCTTCACGGCGGTCACGGTCTGCTTGCCGGCGTTGATCATGTCGGCGTCGAGGGTTTCCTCGGTGGGGAAGGCACCCATGCCGAGCAGGCCGTTCTCCGACTGCAGCATCACTTTCATGCCCTCGGGCACGTAGTTGGCCACCAGGGTCGGGATGCCGATGCCGAGGTTGACGTAGTAGCCGTCCTTGAGTTCGCGCGCGACGCGCTGGGCCATCTGTTCGCGGGTCAGTGCCATGGTCTTGTCTCTCTTGTCCGGTGGGCTCAGGAACGCACGGTGCGCTTCTCGATGCGCTTCTCGAAGGTTCCCTGGATGATGCGGTCGACGTAGATGCCGGGGGTGTGGATCTGGCTCGGGTCCAGTTCGCCCGGTTCGACGATCTCCTCCACCTCGACCACGGTGATGCGCCCCGCGGTGGCCACCACCGGGTTGAAGTTCTGCGCGGTGTGGCGGTAGATGACGTTGCCGTAGTGGTCGGCCTTCCAGCCCTTGACGATGGCGAAGTCGCCGGTGATGGCCTGTTCCAGGATGTGCGGCCGGCCGTTGAACTCGCGGACTTCCTTGCCCTCGGCGACCGGGGTGCCGTAGCCGGTGGCGGTGAAGAAGGCCGGGATGCCGGCGCCGCCGGCGCGCAGTTTCTCGGCCAGGGTGCCTTGCGGGGTGAGTTCCACCTCCAGCTCGCCGGACAGCAGCTGGCGCTCGAAGAGTTCGTTCTCGCCCACGTAGGAGGCGATCATCTTGCGGATCTGCCGGTCTTCCAGCAGCACGCCGAGGCCGAAGCCGTCGACGCCGCAGTTGTTCGACACCACCGTCAGGCCCTTCACGCCCAGGCGGCGGATCTGCGCGATGAGGTTCTCGGGAATGCCGCACAGGCCGAAGCCGCCCGCCAGTACCGTCATGCCGTCGGTGAGCCCGGCCAGGGCCTCCGCGTAACTGCCAACCCGCTTGTCGAGTCCTGCCATGTCGCTGCTGCCTCTCTTGTAGTTAGGGTTTCCGACCGGCCGGTCGGAGAGCGTCTGCAGCTTCACCGCTGGGAACTGATTTGTTAAGTTTGTTTTTCCAATCGATTATTCGGCTTTGCTTATCAATGACCGTCAAGCAACTGCGCGCCTTCCTCGCCGTGGCCCAGAGCCTGAGCTTCGCCCAGGCCGGCGAGCGCCTGCACCTGTCGCAACCTGCGCTGAGCCTGGCGATCAAGAACCTGGAGGAATCCCTCGGCGGGCAGTTGCTGGTGCGCACCACCCGCAGCGTCGCCCTCACCCCCGAGGGCGAGACCCTGCTGCCCATCGCCCGGCGCCTGCTGGCCGACTGGGACAATGCCGAGGAACTGCTGCGCCAGCACTTCACCCTGCAGCTGGGCAAGGTCTCCATCGCCGCCATGCCCTCCTTCGCCGGCAACCTGCTGCCGGGGGCGCTCATGGCCTTCCGCCAGCACTACCCGAAGGTCAACGTGGCGGTGCACGACGTGATCAACGAACAGGTGCTGGAGATGGTGCGCAACCGCCGCGTCGAGCTGGGCATCGCCTTCGAGCCGGACAGCCTCGACGGCCTGAGCTTCCAGGCCTTCTACAGCGACCGCTTCGTCGCCGTGCTGCCGGCCGGCTCGCCGCTGGCCGGGCTACGCCGGCTGACCTGGGCGCAGTTGCTGCAGCAGCCCTTCATCACCCTGCAGCGGCCCTCGGCGGTGCGCCTGCTGCTGGAAGACAGCGTGGCGGCCAGCCACGGCAGGCTGGCGGTGGCCTTCGAGAGCCACCAGCTGGTCACGGTGGGGCGCATGGTCGCCCAGGGCCTGGGGGTGAGCGCGGTGCCGCGCCTGTGCGTGCAGCAGATGGAGGAACTGGGGGCGCGCTGCGTGGACCTCTACGAGCCCACGGTGGAAAGGCGCGTGGGCCTGTTCAGCCTGGCCGAGCACAAGCTTTCCAGCGCCGCCCAGGCGCTGAGCGACGTGCTCTTGCAGATAGCCGACTGGCCGAGGTTGCAGCAGGAAGGGTGCGGGGAAGGCAAAGCGGATTGAGCAGGGGCGCGCGGCGCGGGCGGCGCAGGGACACCGCCCGTTGCGCTGGCATCGTCAGATGTCGCTGCACATCTCGGTCTGGCGCAGGTACTCGAGCACGTGGACCTGGCCCTTGGAGTCGGCGTAGGTCATCTTCGCCGGGGCGACTTCGCAACGGTCGTTGGCTTGCTCGATGCTGATCACCTTGGCCACGTCGAGCTTCATGCCGTACTGGTAGACCACGGGCGCGGCGTCGGCGGCG
Organism: Pseudomonas delhiensis; assembly: GCF_900187975.1. Classification (GTDB taxonomy): domain Bacteria; phylum Pseudomonadota; class Gammaproteobacteria; order Pseudomonadales; family Pseudomonadaceae; genus Pseudomonas; species Pseudomonas delhiensis. The sequence continues at coordinate 75,579 of NZ_FZPC01000027.1, forward strand.
TTGGCGGCCAGGGCGGCGCCCATCAGGGGGATGGCGAACAGGCTGAACAGGGTGCGTTTCATGGTGGGATTCTCCGGTTTCCGGCGTACTGGCCATTTGGCCTAGCCGTGTATACAAATTTAGTTGAACGGCCGTTCCGGACACAGAGGCAATCCGACAAGGGATTAGTGCGCAACGCGTAACAATAGAGGCTTGCCAAGTCGCGCTGGCCGCGCATCGGACCATCCGAGGGCATAAAGCGCGGCGCCAACGGCAGGATTCGCTCGTTTTGGCGCTTTGCAGCCACTCCGCCACGCGGCCACAATGGCAAGTCCGTTCGTCGCCAGGAGTGCCCCATGAAACGCGTGGCCATGCTGCTGTTCCCCGGCGTGCAGGCGCTGGACGTCGCCGGCCCGCTGGACGTCTTCGCCGAAACCAATGCCTACGTGGCGCCGGGCAGCGGCTACCAGGTGCTGACGCTGGCCGAGCATGCCTTTCCCATCCCCGCCTCCAACGGCCAACTGCTGGGCGCACAGCACGAGCTGGACAGCGCCGTCGGCGGCTTCGACATCCTGCTGGTGCCCGGCGGCCCGCGATTGCCCGCGGAAGAACCGTCCACCGCCCTCCTCGCCTGGCTGCGCCGGGCCTGCGCCGAGACGCCGCGCTACGGCTCGATCTGCACCGGCGCCTTCCTGCTCGGCCATGCCGGCCTGCTGGATGACAAGCGCGCCACCACCCACTGGAGCGATGCGGCGCACCTTGCCCGGCTGTTCCCCCGGGCACGGGTGGAGCCCGACAGCATCCACGTGCGCGACGGCGCGCTGGTGACTTCCGCCGGCGTCACCGCGGGCATCGACCTGGCCCTGGCGCTGGTGGCCGAGGACCATGGCCCGGCGGTGGCGCTGAGCGTGGCCAAGCGCCTGCTGGTGGTGGCCCAGCGCCAGGGCGGGCAGTCGCAGTTCAGCCCCTACCTGCAGGCGCCGGCCGCCGACGACTCGCCCATCGCCCGCGTGCAGCGGCACGTGCAGGCCCACCTCACGGACGCGCTGTCGGTAGCGGAGCTGGCGGCGGTGGCGACCATGAGCGAGCGCACCTTCGCCCGGGTGTTCGTCCGCGAGGCCGGCATCACCCCGGCGGAGTTCGTCCAGCGCGCCCGGCTGGACGCGGCGCGGGGGCTGCTGGAGGGCAGCGGGCTGCCGCTGAAGGTGGTGGCCTGGCGCTGCGGCTTCGGCAGCGCGGCGCGGATGCGGCTGGTGTTCGTGCAGAAGCTGGGGGTGACGCCGACGGAGTATCGGGGGCGGTTTCGGGGGGATGGGTAGGGTTTGTGGGTCCGTGGGTTCGTAGGAGCGAGCTTGCTCGCGAATGGAGTTCGTCGGCAACGCAGGTGTCTGGGCTTGGCTCCGTCCCCTCTCCCCAGCCCTCTCCCTGAAGGGAGAGGGGGCTAGTCCGTGCCGAGAGAAGTGATGGTTTCAGCCTGATATCACCGCGGTTGCCGGCTAACGCCATGACATCCGACCCTGCCCAACGGTCCCCTCTCCCTTCAGGGCGGGGCGCGCAGCCGAGGGTTAGGGAGAGGGCGCTCTTCGGGGCTACCACCATTCGCGAGCAAGCTCGCTCCTACAAGAGCGCTTTACAGGCTCCGAGCGATCACCAACCGCTGCACATCACTGGTGCCCTCATAGATCTGGCACACGCGCACGTCGCGGTAGATGCGCTCCACCGGGAAGTCCTGCAGATAGCCATACCCCCCCAGCGTCTGGATCGCCGCCGAGCACACCCGCTCGGCCATTTCCGAGGCGAACAGCTTGGCCATGGAGGCCTCGGTCAGGCACGGCAGGCCGGCTTCGCGCAGGCTGGCGGCGTGGTGGACCATCTGCCGCGCCACGGCTATCTCGGTGGCCATGTCGCTCAAGCGGAAGGCCACCGCCTGGTGCTCGATGATCGGCTTGCCGAAGGTCTGCCGCTCGTGGGCGTAGTCGCGGGCGCACTCGAAGGCGGCGCGGGCCATGCCCACCGCCTGGCTGGCGATGCCGATGCGCCCGCCCTCCAGGTTGGCCAGGGCGATGCCGTAGCCCTGCCCTTCCTCGCCCAGCCGGTAGGCGGCCGGGATGCGCAGGTCGTCGAAGGCGATCTGGCAGGTGTCCGAGGCGTGCTGGCCGAGCTTGTCCTCCACCCGCACCACGCGGTAGCCGGGGGTGTCGGTGGGCACGATGAAGGCGCTGATGCCCTTCTTGCCCGCCGCCGCGTCGGTCACCGCGAAGACGATCACCAGCCCGGCGTGGCTGCCGGAGGTGATGAACTGCTTGCTGCCGTTCAGCACGTAGTGGTCGCCGTCGCGGCGCGCGCGGGTCTTCAGGAAGCTGGCGTCGGAGCCGGCCTGGGGCTCGGTGAGGGCGAAGGCGCCGATCATCTCGCCACGGGCCAGGGGCACCAGGAACTGGCGCTTCTGCTCCTCGCTGCCGAACTTGGCGATGGGCATGCAGCCCACCGAGTTGTGCACGCTCATGATGGTGGAGCAGGCGCCGTCGCCGGCGGCGATCTCCTCCAGGGCCATGGCGTAGGCCAGGTGCCCGGTCTGGGCGCCGCCCCACTCTTCCGCCACCAGCATGCCGAGGAAGCCGAGGTCGGCCATTTCCTTCAGCGCCTCGGCGGGGAAGCGGTGCTCGCGGTCCCACTCGGCGGCGAAGGGTTTCAGCCGCTCCTGGGCGAACTGGCGGGCGACGTCGCGGATCTGCAGTTCTTCTTCGCTGGGAATCATGCTGGGCTCCTTACAGGCGCTCGACCGCGATGGCGGTGGCTTCGCCGCCGCCGATGCACACCGAGGCGATGCCGCGCTTCAGGTCGTACTGCTGCAGCGCCGAGAGCAGCGTCACCAGGATGCGCGCCGCCGAGGCGCCGATGGGGTGGCCCAGGGCGCAGGCGCCGCCGTGGACGTTGAGCTTGGCGTGGGGGATGTCCAGCTCGCGCATGGCGGCCATGGCCACCACGGCGAAGGCTTCGTTGACCTCGAACAGGTCCACCTCGCCCAGGCCCCAGCCGCTGCGCTGCAGCAGGCGCTGGATGGCGCCCACCGGCGCGGTGGGGAACAGGTTCGGCGCGGCAGCGTAGGACGAGTGCCCGCGGATCGCCGCCAACGGGGCCAGGCCACGCTTCTCGGCCTCGGACAGGCGCATCAGCACCAGTGCCGCGGCGCCGTCGGAGATGGAGCTGGAGTTGGCCGCGGTGACGGTGCCGCCCTCGCGGAACGCCGGCTTCAGCGTCGGGATCTTGTCCGGGCGGGCCTTCGGCGGCTGTTCGTCCTGGCTGACCTCGCGGGTTTCCTTGCCGGCCTTGACCGTCAGCGGGACGATCTCGGCGGCGAAGCGCCCGTCGCGCATGGCCTGCTGGGCGCGGGTCAGCGAGGCGATGGCGTACTCGTCCTGCTGCTCGCGGGTGAAGCCGTAGCTCTGCGCGCAGTCCTCGGCGAAGGTGCCCATCAGCCGGCCCTTGTCGTAGGCGTCCTCGAGGCCGTCGAGGAACATGTGGTCGAGCACCTTGCCGTGGCCCATGCGGTAGCCGCCGCGGGCACGCTCCAGCAGGTAGGGGGCGTTGGACATGCTTTCCATGCCGCCGGCCAGCACCACGCTGGCGCTGCCGGCCAGCAACGCGTCATGGCCCTGCATCACGGCCTTCATGCCCGAGCCGCACATTTTATTGATGGTGGTGCACGGCGTGCCGCGATCGAGGCCGGCGCCCAGCACCGCCTGGCGCGCCGGGGCCTGGCCCTGGCCGGCGGAGAGCACGCAGCCGAGGATGGCCTCGTCGACCTGGTCGGCGCCCAGCTTCGCGCGCTCGATGGCGGCGCGCACGGCGGCGGCGCCGAGGGTGGCGGCGCTGGTGTCCTTGAAGTCGCCGAGGAAGCCGCCCATGGGGGTGCGGACGGCGCTGACGATGACGATGGGATCGTTCATTTCTGTACTCCTGTCACTTGGCGGCCATGCGGATGGCGCCGTCGAGGCGGATCACTTCGCCGTTGAGCATGCTGTTCTCGACGATATGCCGCACCAGCGCGGCGAACTCGTCGGGGCGGCCCAGGCGCGGCGGGAACGGCACGCTGGCGCCGAGGGAATCGCGGACTTCCTGGGGCATGCCGGCCATCATCGGCGTCTCGAAGATGCCGGGGGCGATGGTCATCACGCGGATGCCGTGGCGCGCCAGTTCGCGGGCCACAGGCAGAGTCATGCCGACCACCCCGGCCTTGGACGCCGCGTAGGCGGCCTGGCCGATCTGTCCGTCGAAGGCCGCCACCGAGGCGGTGTTGATGATGACGCCGCGCTCGCCGCCAGCATCAGGTTCATTGCGGGCCATGGCCTCGGCGGCCAGGCGCAGCATGTTGAAGCTGCCGACCAGGTTGATGTTGACGGCACGGGCGAAGCTGTCCAGGCCATGCGGGCCGTTGCGCCCGAGGACCTTCTCGGCGGGCGCGATGCCGGCGCAGTTGGCCAACCCGTGCAGCGCGCCGAAGTTGGCCAGGGCGGCCTCCACGGCGGCGCGGCCGTCGGCCTCGCGGGTGACGTCGGTGCGGATGAAGCGCGCGTTGGCCGAGCCCAGTTCCTCGACGCGCGCGGCCGCGGCGTCGGCGTTGACGTCGGCCAGCAGCACGCGGCCGCCGGACTCCACCAGGGTCTTCGCGGTGGCCGCGCCGAGCCCGGAGCCGCCGCCGGTGATGAGGAATACCTTGTCCTGGATGTGCATGGAATCTCTCCGAATCAGTTCTGCGCGGCCGCGCGTTCGGCCGCCTCGCGTTGCCGGGCGATCTCCTGGTTGCGCAGGAGGAAGCGCTGGATCTTGCCGCTGGGGGTCTTCGGCAGTTCGGCGATGAACTCCACCTCCCGCGGGTAGCTGTGGGCCGAAAGGCGCTTGCGCACGTACTGCTGCAGTTCCTCGGCCAGTTCTGGGCTGGGCTGGTGGTGCGGGCCCAGCACCACGTAGGCCTTGACCACCTCGGTGCGCTCGGGGTCGGGCTTGCCGATCACCGCCGCTTCCATCACCGCCGGGTGCTCGATCAGCGCGCTCTCCACGTCGAAGGGGCCGACGCGGTAGCCGGAGGTGGTGATGAGGTCGTCCGAGCGGCCGACGAAGCTGATGCTGCCGTCGGCGTTCAGCTCCACGGTGTCGCCACTGAGATAGTAGTCGCCGACGAAGGCCTTGGTCTCCATGCCCTGGTAGCCGGCGAACCACATCAGCGGCGAGCGCGTGCGGTCCATGGCCAGGATGCCGGGCTGGCCGGCGGGCAGTTCCTCGCCGTTGTCGCCCAGCACCACCACCCGGTGGCCGGGGATGGCGTAGCCGGCCGCCCCCAGGTGCACCGGGTGCTGCAGCGCGTGATGGTTGGCCAGGACCATGCCCAGTTCGGTCTGCCCGTAGTGGTCGTGGATGGTCACCCCGAGGCCCTCGGCGAACCAGCGGATCACCTCCGGGGTCAGCGCCTCGCCGGCGCTGCTCACGGCGCGCAGGCAGCCCTTGATCTCGCGCGCCACTTCCTCGCCGGAGGCCTTGAGCATGCGGTAGGCGGTGGGCGAGCCGGCCAGGTTGGTGATGCCGAACTGGCGGATGATCCGGCAGGTGCTTTCGACGCTGAAGGCGCCCTCGTAGAAGGTGGTGGCGTGGCCCAGGGCCAGCGGGCCGGTGACGGCGTAGTAGAGGCCGTAGGCCCAGCCCGGGTCGGCCAGGTTCCAGAAGCGGTCCTCGGGGCGCAGGTCGACGGCGTCGCGCAGGTAGCCGGTGAACGCCAGGATGGCCTTGAGCGGCACCGCCAGGGGCTTGGCCAGGCCGGTGGTGCCGGAGGTGAACATCAGCATGAACGGATCTTCGCCGCTGCGCATGACCGGCTCGAACTGCTCGGCGCGGCCTTCCAGGGCGCCCCAGAAGTCCAGGTCGCCGGCCGGGACCGCCTGGCCGCCGCTGAGGGTGATCACCTGCGGGGCGTTGGGCACCTCGTCCACCTTGGCGCGGTTGCCGGCGTCGGTGACCAGCACGCGGCTGCCGGCGATGCCCAGGCGGTGCTCGATGGCCTTGGGCCCGAAGGCGGTGAACAGCGGCTGGTAGACCGCGCCCAGGCGCCAGGTGCCGAGGATGGTGACCAGCAGCTCGGGGGTGCGCGGCAGCATGCCGGAAACCCGGTCGCCGGGGCGCACGCCCAGGTCGTGCAGCAGGTTGGCGAACCGCGCGGACAGTGCCTGCAACTGGGCGAAGCTGTACTCGGCGCGTTCGCCGTTGCGGCCCTCCCAGTACAGGGCGACGCCACCGGCCCGGGCGTGGCGGTCGCAGCATTCGACACAGGCGTTGAGGGCATCGAGGCTACCGGCAAGGGTGTCTCGGGCGGTGGCCGCGTAATCGAACTCGGCAACGGCGGCAGCATAAGGGCGCATCGCGGAACTCCTGGCTTGTTCTTGTAGGGAGTACCGGGATGTTCGCGCCGGCCGGTTGCCGCGGCAATGTCGAAAGGGACCTATGTGGATGAGCGGATTGGACAGCGAGACACGCCAGGTCACACCGTGCGGTTATACGCCGTTTCACCGGAGCCCCAACCCAACGCCAAGGTCACCCCCGGAGCCGCCCGGGCCCACGGTCAAGCGGCGTATAACGCGGAGCGTTATACGCCCTACACCACGCCCACCCGCGGTGCCGGGGGGCTCAACGCAGCCCGGCGACGATCTCCAGCGAACGCAGGCGCAGGGCGTGGTCGTAGATATCGCTGGTGAAGATGATCTCGTCGGCGCCGGTCTGCTCCAGCAGTATCTCCAGGCGGCTGCGCACCTTCTCCGGGCCGCCGATCACCGCCAGGCCGAAGAAGTTGCCCACCGCTTCCTGCTCGTGGGGCAGCCACAGGCCGGCCATGCGCTCCACCGGCGGCTTCTGCTTCAGGCTTTCGCCGCGGATCAGCGCCAGCACTCGCTGGAAGGCGGTGGTGGCCAGGTACTCGGCTTCCTCGTCGGTGGGCGCGGCGATCAGCGGCACGCCGATCATGGCGTAGGGCTGCTCGAGGATGGCCGAGGGCCTGAAGTTCTGCCGGTAGATGCGCAGGGCGTCGTGCAGGTAGCGCGGCGCGAAGTGCGAGGCGAAGGCGTAGGGCAGGCCCTTTTCCGCCGCCAGGCGGGCGCTGAACAGGCTGGAGCCGAGCAGCCAGATCGGCACCCGCGTGCCCTCGCCGGGGATGGCCAGCAGGTTCTGCTGCGGGCGGCGCGGGCCGAGGAGCATTTCCAGCTCGGCGACCTGTTCCGGGAAGTCCTCGCCGTCGCCCAGCAGGCGGTCGCGGCGCAGGGCGCGCAGGGTCGCCTGGTCGGCGCCGGGGGCGCGGCCCAGGCCCAGGTCGATGCGCCCCGGGTAGAGGCTGGCGAGGGTGCCGAACTGCTCGGCGATCACCAGCGGCGGGTGGTTGGGCAGCATCACCCCGCCGGAGCCGACGCGGATGCGCGCGGTCTTGCCGGCGATGTGGCCGATCAGCACGGCGGTGGCCGAGCTGGCGATGCCGTCCATGTTGTGGTGCTCGGCCAGCCAGTAGCGGGTGAAGCCGAGGCGCTCGACGTGGCGGGCCACCTCGACGGCGTTGTTCAGCGCCTCGGCGACGGTGCCCTGGTCGCGGATGGGGACCAGGTCGAGCATGGAGAAGGCAGTTTCGGACAGGGACTTCATGGAGGCTCCAGTCTGGGCCCGCACGGCTGCCGTGCGGGCGTGGCTTTGAGCCGGACTCTAACGGCATGCCCGGCGCATGACCACGCGTCGGCGTCGATAGTACTCATGCCGCGCAGTGATGGAGGCGCCCCGCCCCGGCCCTCAGGCCGCCGCCGAGACGCCGTCCAGGCGGTGGAACAGGCGGTTGAAGTACACCAGGCTGTCGCCCTGCTCGCGCACCGCGGCGCGCTCCAGCTCGACGAACAATACCGAGTGCGAGCCGACTTCCTTGCACTCGCTGATGCGCCCTTCCAGGGTGACCAGGGCGTCGCGCAGCACCGGCACGCCGGCCACGCCGTCCTCCCAGAGGGCCGAGGCGAAGCGTTCCTCCATGGGCACCCGGGTCATGCCGGCGAAGTGCCGGGCCAGCTCTTCCTGTTCGCCGCGCAGCACGTTGACGCACAGGTGGCCGTTGGCGCGGAAGGGCTCGTGGCTGGCGCTGCCGCGGTTGATGCACACCAGCAGCGTGGGCGGCGAGTCGGTGACCGAGCAGACCGCGCTGGCGGTGATGCCGCAGCGCCCGCCGGGGCCGTCGCTGGTGATGATGTTCACCGCGGCGGGCAGCCGCGCCATGGCGTTGCGGAAGTCGATCTGGGTCTGGCTCAGGTTGTTCATGGCACGCCCTTGTGGCCGGTTGTCGATGCTTGCCAATCTACGGCCGCGCGGCCAGGCGCGGTATCCAGGCGAATCCCATGGCGGCGGTGGCTGGCCTTTAGTCGACTAGGGGGTTTCTTTATCGCCAGCGCCGCCCCGCCTGGGTATGCTGGCCCCTGGGCGCCCGCGCGCCCGCCCGTGCGTGCCGCAGCGAAGACTGCGAGCCAGACCTAATAAGAAGAACCGTGGCAGTGCCCTGATGGATACCCGCAAACCCGTTGTGTACATCGTCGACGACGACAAGGACCTGCGCACCTCGCTGGCCTGGCTCCTGGAGTCGGTCAGCATCCAGGCGCAGTGCTTCGCCGGCGCCGAGGAATTCCTCGCCCACTACGACGCCACCACCCCCGCCTGCCTCGTGCTCGACGTGCGCATGCCGGAGACCAGCGGCTTCCAGCTGCAGAGCATGCTCAACGAGCGCGGCGCGGCCTTGCCGATCATCTTCGTCTCGGCCCACGGCGACATCCCCATGTCGGTGCAGGCCATGAAGAACGGCGCCCTGGACTTCGTCGAGAAACCCTACAACCCGCAGCAGATGCTCGAACGCATCCAGGCCGCGCTCAAGGCCGCGGTGCAGGTGCACGCCGGCGCCGAGCAGAAGCGTCAGCTGCAGCAGCGCCTGGACCTGCTGACCGGGCGCGAGCGCGAGGTGCTGGGCATGGTGATCGACGGCAAGGCCAGCAAGGTGATCGCCCGCGAGCTGAACATCAGCGTGAAGACGGTGGATGTGCACCGCACCAAGATCAAGGAGAAGATGGGGGTTTCCAGCATTGCGCTGCTGGTGCGGGAGGTGTTGGACCTGGGGGTGCCGTAGGGGCGCTTCGGGGTTGGCCACGAGGTGGCGTGGCGCCTGGTGTATCGGCGTATAACCGCGAACGGTTATACGCCCTACGCAACGGCCGGGCTCGGCGTAGGGCGAATAACGCGAAGCGTTATCCGCCGCTTGGCCTTGGCCAAAGAGCGCTTCGGGGTTGGCCACGAAGTGGCGTGACGCCTGGGTGTATCGGCGTATAACCGCGAACGGTTATACGCCCTACGCAACGGCCGGGCTCGGCGTAGGGCGAATAACGCGAAGCGTTATCCGCCGCTTGGCCTTGGCCAAAGAGCGCTTCGGGGTTGGCCACGAAGTGACGTGGCGCCTGGGTGTATCGGCGTATAACCGCGAACGGTCATACGCCCTACGCAACGGCCGGGCTCGGCGTAGGGCGAATAACGCGAAGCGTTATCCGCCGTCTGGTTCAGAGGTCCAGCACCAACCGCGCCGACCTGGCCCGCGAGACGCAGGCGCAAATCTGCCTGTTCGAGGCCTTCTCCTTGCTCGACAGGCAGTTGTCCCGATGCTCCGGCTCGCCTTCCAGCACTTCCACGATGCAGGTGCCGCAGATGCCTTCGCGGCATTCGGTGTCGATGTCGCAGCCGTGGGCCTGGAGCACGTCCACCAGGCTGGCGTCGGCCGGCACCTGCAGGACCACGCCGCTGCTGGCCAGCTCCACCTCGAAGCTGCCGGCCGGGGCCGCGTTGGCGGCCGGGTCGGCCTGAAAGTGCTCCAGGTGGATGGCGTCTTCGCCGCGGCTGTGCCTGGCGACCTCCACCACCTTGTTCATGAACGGCGCCGGGCCGCAGGTATAGACGTGGGCCGCCGCCGGCGCGCGTGCCAGGCAGGCGGCCAGTTCGGCTTCGAGGTCGGCCGGCTCCACGCCGTAGTGGAATTCCACCTTGCCGGCGAACACAGGGCCGGACAGCAGTTCGACGAACGCCGCATGCTCCGGCGAGCGGGCGAAATAGTGCAGCACGTAGGGTTCGCCCCTGGCGTTGAGCTTGTAGGCCATGCTCAGCAGCGGCGTCACGCCGATGCCGGCGGCGAACATCACGTGCTCGCGGGCTTCGGCGGCCAGGCGGAACAGGTTGCGCGGGGCGCCCATCTCCAGCTCCATGCCCTCTTCCACCTGCTCGTGCAATGCCGCGGAGCCGCCGCGGGAGGCGGCTTCCTTCTTCACCGCCACCAGGTAGGCGGCGCGGTCTTCCGGCGGGCTGCACAGGGAATACTGGCGGGTCACCCCGGTGGGGCCGGTGACGTCGACGTGGGCGCCCGGCTCGTAGGCGTCGAACGGCTGGCCGTCGGCGCGCACGAGGCGGAAGGAACGGATGTCCAGGGCTTCGTCGACGATCCTTTCGATTCTTACCTTCATCATTGTTGTTACCTGCAAGGCGTGGATTCGGGGTGTGGGGTAGGCCGAGGTGCTCACTCGTACCTCGGCTCCCTCTCCCCAGCCCTCTCCCTGAAGGGAGAGGAGGTTGTACGGTGCGTGTTGGAACTCCTGCGTAGGGCGAATAACGCTCCGCGTTATCCGCCGTCTTTCTCAACGCATGAACAGGCCGCCGTTGATGTCCCAGCAGGCGCCGGTCACCGAGGCGGCGTTGTCGGCTACCAGCAGCAGCACGCTGTCGGCCACGTAGTCCGGGTCGCCCAGGCGGCCCACCGGGATGGTCTTGAGGATCTGTTCCAGGCGCTCCGGGGCCACCGTCTCGCGCACCACCGGCAGGTCCAGCGGGCCGGGGGAGATGCTGTTGACGGTGACGCCGGCCGGCGCCAGTTCGCGGGCGAAGACCTTGGTCAGAGTCGCCACCCCGCCCTTGGCCGCGGCGTAGTGCCCACCGGTGGCGGTGCCGCCGTTCTGCCCGGCCAGCGAGGCGATGTTGACGATGCGGCCGAAGCCGCGGCCGGCGAAGTGCGCGCCGAACACCTGGCAGGCGACGAAGGTGCCGCGCAGGTTCACCGCCAGGGAGGCGTCGAACTCCTCCGGGGTGATCTCCATCAGCGCGGCGACCCTGGACACCCCGGCGTTGTTCACCAGGATGTCGCAGCCGCCCCACTTGGCCTGCAGCAGGTCGCGGGCGCGTTCGAAGTCGGCTTTCTCGCGCACGTCCAGCTCCACCGCCAGGGCGCTTGCGCCACTGGGGTCGAGCTCATCGGCCAGGCGCTGGGCGTCGCCCAGGCGCACGTCGGCCAGGGCCACGCGGTAGCCGGCGCCGTGCAGGCGCCGGGCGATGCATTCGCCGAGGCCGCGGGAGGCCCCGGTGACGAGTGCGGTACGGGTCATGGCGGGGTCCTCAGAGCAGGAAGCCGATGGCGCCCAGGGCGTCCTGGGCGTTGATCAGGCGCACCACCTTACGCTCCAGGCGCGGGCCTTCGGCGGCGAAGCGGATGCGGTGCTCCAGGTCGGCGACGAAGGGGGTGTGCACGCCGCGCTTGTAGGCGTAGAGGATCTGCGCCGAATGCACTTCGACGAGGTCGCCGGCCGCTTCCACCAGGCGGAAGCGCGACACCGTGCGCACCGTCCTGGCCGCATCCACCGCCGAGGGCGAGAAGCCGGCGCTCAGGCGCTCGATGCGCAGGGCGCGCATGCGCGCGTCGTCGAAGGCGTAGTTGAGGCTGGCGGCGAAGTCGTCGCCCTCGGCGTCGATGGGCACCACGTAGATGCCCTCCTCGCTCCACAGCGCGCTCCACTGCGCGTAGTCCTTGCGGTCGAGCAGCTCGGCCTCGCGCCAGATGAATTCGATGGCCTTGGCCAGCGGGCCGGAGAAGCCGTTCAGGGTGTCGTTGCTCATTGGCTCATCATCCTCTTCCACATTTGGTAGGCCTCGCGCATGCCGCCTTCGTCGGTGGCGTGGGAAACCTTGTCGCCGTTCTCGGCCAACACCTCGCGGTTCAGCCCGCGGTTGACCAGGATCGGCGCCTCGGGGCCGGCGTAGGAGCCGCGCTGCACGCGGTCCCAGGCTTCCGCGTCGTCCGGGCTGCCGAAGCCGAACGGGCCCTGGAAGTGCTCGTGGATGCGCAGGCGTTCGCGGTTGGCGATCTCCGGGCCGCCGTCCATGCCCAGGGCGACGTGACGGATTTCCGTCTCGGTGACCGACACCGGGCGCAGCACGCGGAAGAACGACATGGACATGGCCACGTTGGGGAACAGGTTGAGGTTGAAGCCGGCGCCGTGCAGCGAGCGGACGATGCGGCGCACCTGTGCAGGCTCCATGGTCCTGGACAGCTCCTCGGTGACGTGGGCGAAGCGTTCCTGCAGCTGCTCGGTGCCGTCGTCGTGGTCGAGGTCGACGTGCTCGGGCACCATCACCATCACGCTGTGGCCGTTGCCCAGGGCGTGGGTCACCGCCTGCGGGTCGGTCATGAACGAGAGCATCTCGCTGGTCTCGTCGTCCACCGAGGACATCCACGACTTGTGCACGATGGGGAAGTGGTAGCCGTCGGTGGTGTTCTCCAGCTGGATCTTCCAGTTGCCCCTGAAGGTGAACTTGTGTTCGCCCTGGACCTTGATCGGGAAGCCCGCGCCCTGCTTCATGAACAGGTCCATCCAGTGCTTCGCCCCGCCGAGGAAGTCTTCCAGCGGCTCGATGTCGGCGTCGTAGCTGGCGAAGATCATGCCGGCGTAGCTTTCCACCCGCAGGCTGGTCAGCGGCAGCTCGGCCTTGTCGAGGATGTCCTCGTAGCCGTCCGGGTACGGCAGCGCGCGCAGCTTGCCGTCCAGGCCGTAGGACCAGCTGTGGTACGGGCAGGTGAAGCCGGTGGCGTTGCCCTTGTGCTTCTCGCAGACCGTGGCGCCGCGGTGGCGGCAGCGGTTCTCCAGGACGTTGATCGCGCCCTTCTTGTCGCGCACCACGATCACCGGCCGGCGGCCGATCATGGTGGTCTTGAAGTCGCCGGGGTTGCGCACTTCGCTGACGTGGGCGACCCACACCCAGGTGCGGTAGAAGATCTTTTCCAGCTCGGCCTCGAACAGCGCCGGGTCGTGGTACAGCGAAACGTCGACGCGGTCGCTCTGGACCAGTTGCTCGGGGCTGCCCGTCTTGGCGATCAGCCGGTGTTCGGGGGCGCTCATGGGTGTCTCCTCATGCGATTTTCTTGTTCGTCGGCCGCTCGGCGGCCAATGCCTGTTCCAGCTGCGCGCCGAAGGCGCAGACGCGTTCGTCGTCGCCCTTGCGGCCGATGACCTGCAAGCCGACCTTGAGCCCGCCGTGCTCCAGCTCCACCGGCACGCTCAGCGCCGGGTGGCCGCTGAGGTTGAACGGGCGGACCAGGGCGGTCAGCGCGGCCACGCTCCTGCCGCTGCGCGCCTCGGACAGCAGCGGCGGCAGGCTGGCCAGGGTCGGCAGCAGCAGCACTTCGTAGTCGTCCAGGGCGGCGTCGATGGCGCGCGTGAAACTCGTACGCACGCCTTCGGCCTCGGCCAGTTGCGCGGCGCTGGTGCGCCCGGCGGCGAGCAGGCGCTGCTCGACGTCGGCGCCCAGCAGGCCCTTGCCGGTGAGCTGGCCGAGAGCGGCCCAGTTCTCGTGGTTGATGACCATAAGGCCTGCCTCGAAGGCCGCCTCGAACTCGCCCAGGTACAGGCTCGCCCGGCGCCAGCCGGCGCGGTCGGCGGCGGCGCCCAGGCAGGCCTGGATGTGTGGGTCGGCCGGCACTTCGAGGAAGGCCACGCGGGCGTTGGCGCCCGGCGGGTTCACGGCGCCGAAGCCGGGGCAGATCACCTGCATGGCGGCGACCAGCTCGGCCATGTTCGCGGCGAAGGGGCCCACGCAATCCAGGCTGCTGTGCTCCGGGTGCACGCCGGCGCGGCTGACGCGGCCGAAGCTGGGCTTGAGCCCGGCCACGCCGCAGCAGGCCGCCGGCACCCGCACCGAGCCGCCGGTGTCGGTACCCAGTGCGATGTCCGCCAGCCCCGCGCCGACGGCGGCGGCCGAGCCGCTGGACGAGCCGCCGGGCACGCGGTCCGGCGCCTGCGGGTTGAGCGGCGTGCCGCTCCAGTCGTTGATCCCGGTGACGCCGAAGGCCAGCTCGTGCAGGTTGGTCTTGCCGACGATGCGCCAGCCGGCGTCCAGCACCCGCTGCACCACTTCGGCGTGGCGCTGCGCGGGCGCGCTGTCGGCCAATGCGCGGCTGCCGCAACGCGTCGGATGGCCGGCGATGTCGATGGTGTCCTTGATGGCGACGCGCTTGCCGGCGCTGCCCAGTTGGAATTCGCTGACGAAGATGCTCATGCCTCGCCCTCCGCGAGCGCGCCCAGCGGCATGGCCAGCAGCCGCCGGGTGCGGAAATGGGTGATCTGCCAGGTGTCGCCGAGGCGGCGGAAGTCCAGCTGCAGGCGGGTGCCGAACAGCTCGCTGCGGCCGTCGACGTAGGTCGACAGCTGCTGCATCAGCCACTGGCCGCGCGCGGTCTCGCCGCCCTCCCCGACCTCGATCGACTCACTGCCGAGGAAGTGCAGGTTGAGTGCGAAGTGCTCGGCCGGCGGCAGGTAGCCGGCGACGAACGCCGCCACCGCCGCGCGACCCTCATGGCGGCCGAAGCTCTGCTCGGCGCGCGCGCCCAGGCCTTCCCAGACGGCGTCCTCGCTGAACAGCTCGGCCAGCTCATGCTGCAACGCCAGGCTGCCGCGCGGCACGTCGCAGAGGTCCATGTAGCGGGCCATCAGGCGACGCACCGCGGCTTCGCCTTCGAGGCGTTCCAGGCGCGCTTGCAACAGCTCCAGGGCCTGGCCCATGGCTCAGCTCCGCGCCGCTTCGGGAATGGTCAGCGGGCGGCCGACGCGGGCCTCGATCCGGGCGTACTTCCACAGGCTGTACTGGCCGACCTGCACGGTGCGGAACAGGTTGCAGGCGTCGACCACGGTCTGGTGGCAGTCGACGTCGGCCATGATGTACACGGTCCAGGGCGCGGTGCTGGAGGCGCCGACCATCAGGCGGTCGTCGTCGAGCACGCCGAGGACGTTCATCCCCGGCAGCGCGCCCAGTTCGCCCAGCATCTGGCTGAAGCCCTTCCAGACGCTGATGCCTTCGCCGGTGGGCAGGTCGAAGAAGTTCTGCGTGATGCCGATGCAGAACAGCACGCGCATGGGTTCGGCGGTGGGTCGGGTCATGGTTTCTTGTCCTTGTGGTCGATCAGAGGTAGCCGGGGAACGGCGGCACATCGAGCAGCACGGAGCCTGCGCCGTCGTACATGCCGTCGCTGAGGAAAGCGTGCTGGGTCACTACCATGGCGTCGCGCAGGTAGCGCTGCAGCGGGTGGCGCAGGTAGATGGCGGTGGTGCCGGCCAGGGCGTAGGCGCGCTGCACCACCTCGGCGCCGGCGCGGGAGACGTGCACGGCGGACAGGCGCAGCAGGCTGACCTGCTCCGGGGTCACCGGGTTGCCGGCGAGGATGGACTCCCACACCTGCCCGGTGGCGTCGTAGAAGAAGCCCCGCGCGGCGTGCAGCTGCGCCTCGGCCTTGCCCAGCTCGATGCGCACGTAGGCGCGGTCGGCCAGCTTCGGCGCGCCGGTCACGCCGCTGCCGGAGGCCATGCGGGCGATCTCGTCGAGGGCGGCGCGGGCCAGGCCCAGGTTGACCACTGCCAGCACCTGGGCGGCGTAGGCGATGGTCGGGTAGCGGTACAGCGGCTCGTCGATGCTGCTCTGGCCGCCGCGGATGAAGGTCCAGGCGTCGGGCACGAAGACCTTGTCCAGGCGCAGGTCGTGGCTGCCGGTGCCCTTCAGGCCGACGACTTCCCAGTTCTCCACGATCTCCACGTCGCGGGCCCGCAGCAGCGCAGTGCGCGGCTTGCCGCCGGGGCCGCCGAGGCCGATGCCGACGCCGAGCACGTCGGCGCCCTTGCAGCCGCTGGCGAACTTCCAGGTGCCGCTGACGCGCCAGCCGCCCGCCACCTGCTCGGCCGGCTGGATGGGGAACAGGCCGCCGGCGAACACCAGGTCCGGGCCGTCGGCGTATAGCTCGGCGAGTGTCTCGCGGGGCAAGGCGGCGAGGTAGGTGCTGGCGCTGCCGAAGCTGGCCACCCAGCCGGCGGAGCCGTCGGCCTCGGCGATGCGCTCGATCAGGCGCAGGAAGTCGGCCGGCGGCAGGGCGTCGCCGCCGAAGCAGCGCGGGGTGGCGGAGCGGTAGATGCCGGCCTCGATGAAGCGCTCGATCATGTCGCGCGGCACGTGGGAACGGGCATCGAACTCGTCGCGGCGCTGGCGGACCTCGCCGAGCACCTGCTCGAACAGGTCGGCACGGCTGGCGAGGGGCGAATCTGTGGCGGCGGCGGCTGAACGCGGCATGGGCGTCTCCCTGTGTTCTTGTGGGCCGGCCGTCCGGTGGGAGCCGGCGGCCGTCGATGGGGCCCAGTGTAGGGAGCGCGCCGAGCGGGCCTCTATTGGGGCGTGCCGCCCGCGAACTAAAGGAATCCCCTAGTGCCCGCCGGGTTGTTTCCTAGCGCCGACGCGCTAGGCTGCGCGCTATAAAAAGCCGTGCCCCGCGTCCGGGGACGCGCCCCTGAAGAGCCGCCGCCATGTTCCAGCCCGCCGAAACCGACTTCCACGCCCTCATCGAGGCCATGCCGCTGTGCATCCTGCTGCACGACGCCCAGACCAAGGAGATCCTCTGGGCCAACAGCGCCGCGCTGCGGGCCCTGGGCTTCAGCCTGGAGGAACTGGTGCCGCTGAAGGCCCCGGACATGACCAACCCGGCGCCCAAGTACCGCCGCGCCATCGGCCTGCGCTGGCTGGAAGGCGCGGCGCGCACCGGGCAGCGCGCCATCGAGTGGTGCTACCGCTCCAAGCAGGGCGTGGACATCCTCTCCGAGGCGACTGCCACCCTGGTCCACCTGGCCGAGCGCGACGTGCTGATGGTGCAGTTCCGCGACATCTCCAAGGAGGAGAAGGTCAGGCGCGACCTCAAGCGCACCGAGAGCCGCCTCAAGGCCTTCATGCAGGACCTGGCCGAAGGCGTGGCGGTGCTCGGCCCGGACGGCGACATCCGCTTCATCAGCGATTCCGCCCTGGCCCTGCTCGGCGCCGCGGACCGCCGGAGCCTGGCGCGCAACTTCCTCGACGCCTGCGACGAGAAGTCCCGCCAGCGCCTGCTCCAGCACCTGGGCCGCACGCCGCCCAGCCGCGAGCCCTACAGCGTCGCCTACCACCTGCGCCGCGGCGACGGCGACTGGCGCTGGCACCACGCCACCTGCCGCTACATCGAGATCGAGGACGACCTCTGCGGCCACCTGCTGCTGTTCCGCGACGTCAGCGAACAGGTGCGCGCCGAGGAAGCCCGGCGGCAGAGCGAGCAGAAGCTGGAGTACCTGGCGCGCTACAACGCCATGGGCGAGATGGCCGTGGCCATCGCCCACGAGCTGAGCCAGCCGCTGGCGGCCACGCGCAACTTCATCGAGGGCTCGGTGATCCGCCTGGGCCAGCAGGGCGAGGTCGAGCCGAACGTGGCCTGGGGCCTGGACAGCGCGGTGCGGCAGATCGAGCACGCCTCGGAGATCATCAAGAGCGTGCGCGAGTACGTGGTGCGCCTGGAGCAGGCCGAGCAGTGCGTCGACCTCAACGAGCTGCTGGCCGACGCCCGCTACTTCATCGACCTCAAGGGCCAGCCGGCCGGCGTGCGCCTGGAACTGGCGCCCTGCGCCGAGGCGCTGCCGGTGAGCTGCGAGAAGGTGCTGATCGGCCAGGTGATCCTCAACCTGGCCTTCAACGCCATCGAGGAGATGGCCGAGCTACCCGCCGAGCGCCGCGTGCTGCGCATCCATACCCGGCGCCAGGGCGGCAGCGCCCTGCTCTGCGTCGAGGACCGCGGCCGCGGCATCGACGCCGGCGCCCGGGAGCGGCTGTTCGACGGCTTCTTCAGCTCCAAGGTCAGCGGCAACGGCATCGGCCTGGCGCTGTGCAGGAACATCGTCTCGCGCCACCGCGGCGACATCTGGGCGCAGAACGTCGAGCCCAGCGGGGCCATGTTCTGCGTCTCGCTGCCACTGGCCGCGCCCGCCGACCAACGGTGAGGCGCGGCGCCCGAACCGCGTCGATCCTTGCCCTGGCACGCCGGCGCAAGCCCTGTCAGGGACACACAAGGGCTTGGCACGCAGAACAAGGCAGCACCGGGCAGCGCGGGGCAGACTAGGGCTGCAGTCTTCTGCCCACACCGATCCGCGGGCCGACCATCCAATAAAATCGAGGGAGCCACCCCCCATGCGAATAACCAGGATCCTTGCTCGTACCACGCTGGCGCTAGGCGTCTCGCTGGCCGCCGTCGGCGGCGCATTCGCCGACCTGCCGCCGGAGACCGTCGGCCAGACGACCCTGCCGTTCCCGCCGGATCCGCACCGCGCCTACGTCGTCGACGTGGAATTCGACAGCTTCGTGACCGGCCGCGTGACCGTGGTGGACCCGGCGCAGAAGAAGATGCTCGGCATGGTCAGCACCGGCTTCGCCGCGCCTTCGACCCTCAGCCACGACCAGCGCACCCTGTACACCGCCGACCTGTACTATTCGCGCGGCACCCGCGGCACCCGCACCGACGTGCTGACCGCCTGGGACACCTCCACCCTGGCCCCCACCTGGGAAGTGGTGATCCCCAGCAAGCGCTCCGAATCCCTGACCCAGCGCTACGGCCTGGCGGTCAGCGGCGACGACCGCTTCGCCTACGTCTACAACTTCACCCCGTCCACCTCGGTGACCGTGGTCGACACCCAGGCCAAGGCGGTGACCGCCGAGATCGCCATCCCCGGCTGCGTGCTCAACTACCCGGTGGGCAAGCGCGCCTTCGCCTCGCTGTGCGGCGACGGCAGCGTGCAGCTGGTGACCCTCGGCGAGGACGGCAAGGAAACCGCGCGCAGCCGCACCCCGTTCTTCGACCCGAACAAGGAGAAGCTGGTGGAACGCGCCATCAACGATGGCGAGACCTACTACTTCACCACCACCGAAGGCGTGATCCACACCATCGACTTCTCGGGCAAGCAGCCCAGGGTGCTGCCGACCTGGTCGCTGGTCACCGACGCCGAGCGCAAGGCCGGCTGGGCCCCCGGCGGCTGGCAGGAACTGGCCCTGGCGCCGAAGCTGAACCGCCTGTACGTGCTGATGCACGACAAGCACGAACCGATGAAGTGGGAAGACCCGAGCACCGACATCTGGGTCTACGATCTGAAGACGCAGAAGAAGATCGGCACCCTCAACGCCCCAGCCCCGGTCTGGAGCATGACCGCCACCAGCGACGACGCCCCGCTGCTGTACGGCGCCAACGTCGAGGGCGGCCTGGAGATCTTCGACCTGAAGGCCGGCAAGCACACCGGCACCGTGGAGAAGATCGCCAAGACCGCCACCCAGGTCCTGACCCACTGACAGAGGCATGACCATGCAACCCGATCCCATCTACGTGATCGCCGCCGCCGTCTCGGTGGCGGTGATCCTGGCCAGCGCCGCCAGCCACAAGTGGCGCGCGCCGGGGCGCTTCACCCGGCAGCTGGAGGACTACCGGCTGCTGCCGCAGGCCCTGCTCAAGCCCGCCGCCCGCGCGCTGCCGCTGGTCGAGGGCGGCGTCGCCTTCGCCCTGCTGGTGCCGGCCAGCCGTTCGCTGGCGGCCCTGGCCGCCGCCGCGCTGCTGGCGCTGTACGCCGCGGCCATCGGCATCAACCTGTGGCGCGGCCGCCGCGACATCGACTGCGGCTGCGCCGGGCCCGACCAGGCCCAGCCGCTGCGCCCGGTGCTGCTGGCGCGCAACGCCGTGCTCATCGCCCTGGCCCTGCTCGCCAGCCTGCACCCGCAGGCCCGCGACCTGGGCCTGTTCGACGGCTTCGTGACGCTGGCCGCCAGCGCCGTCGCCCTGCTCCTCTACGTCGCCGCCGACGGCCTGCTGGCCAACGGCCCCCGTCTGCTCAAACTCATTGGAAGGTGAACCATGGAAGCCATGATCGTTTCCAACATCCTGCTCTGGTGCCTGCTGCTGGCACTGGCCTTCGTCGTCATGGGCCTGGTGCGCCAGATCGGCGTGCTGCACGGGCGCATCGCCCCGGCCGGCGCGCTGATGGTCGACAAGGGCGTCGCCGTGAATGAACCGGCCCCGCAGGTCACCGCCGCCGACCGCCACGGCCGCCCGGTGAACTTCGGCTACGCCGGCGAGAAGGCCCAGCTGCTGTTCTTCCTCTCGCCCACCTGCCCGATCTGCAAGTCGCTGCTGCCGGCGATCAAGTCCATCGCCAAGGAACAGGCGCACCGCCTGGACGTGGTCTACGTCAGCGACGGCGAGCCCGCCGCGCAGCAGGCGCTGATCGCCGAGCACAAGCTCGAAGGCGCCACCTACGTGGTCGGCCCGGAAGTGGGCATGACCTACCAGATCGGCAAGCTGCCCTACGCGGCGCTGATCGACAAGGCCGGCATCCTGCGCGCCAAGGGCCTGGTCAACTCCCGCGAGCACCTGGACAGCCTGTTCGAGGCCGAGCACCTGGGCAGCGCCACCCTGCAGCAGTACCTGCAGGCGCAGCAGCCTCAGGTTCACAGCCACGAGCCTGGCCATGCGCACTCGCACAGCGCCCACTGACAATAAAAAGGGATAACCGATGAAATTCCTCGACCAGCTCTTCGAGCGCTCCTCCCGCCGCGTCGCCGACACCACCTCGCGGCGCAAGCTGCTCTCGCGCATGGGTTCGCTGCTGGTGGCCGGCGCCGCGCTGCCGGTGCTGCTGCCCATCGACCGCACCGGCAAGGCCCTGGCCGCCGACAAGCCGATGGCCGGCGACCCTGGCGACCCCAACAGCTGCGACTACTGGCGCTACTGCTCCATCGACGGCTTCCTCTGCTCCTGCTGCGGCGGCACCGTGTCCAGCTGCCCGCCGGGCACCGAGGTGTCCCAGGTGGCCTGGGTCGGCACCTGCCACAACCCGGCCGACGGCAAGAACTACATCATTTCCTATAACGACTGCTGCGGTAAGCACAGCTGCAACCAGTGCGCCTGCACCCGCAACGACAGCGAGGAACCGGCCTACCGTCCGTTCAACAACAACGACGTGAACTGGTGCCTGGCGGCCAAGTCGCACATCTACCACTGCACCGTCTCGGTCATCCGCGGCGTGGCCGTGTAGGGCTCGGGGTCAGCCATGAAACGCTCGCTGCTGACCCTCGGGCTGTCGTGCCTGCTGGCCATGCCCATGGCCCAGGCACGCAGCATTCCCGACCCGCACCAGAAGCACGCGCCGGGCAACGAGGCGGAGCAGACGCCGATCGCCCAGGCCGGCTACAGCAACGCCACCAACTACCAGTTGCAGTGCGCCGGCTGCCACCTGTCCGACGGCGCCGGCTCGAAGTCCAACGACGTGCCGAGGATGCTCGGCTTCGTCGGCAACTTCCTCAAGGTGGACGGCGGCCGCCAGTTCCTGGTGCGGGTGCCGGGCATGTCCATGTCGGCGCTGAGCGATGCGCAACTGGCGGACATGCTCAACTGGCTGCTGCGCGAGGACGGCATGGCCGGCAAGAGCATGCCGGCGGACTACAAGCCGTACACCGCGGAGGAAGTAGCGGGGATTCGCCACGAAACCATGCTCAACCTCCCGGGAACCCGCGCCCAGCTGATCGCCGCGATGCGCAGGCAGGGCATCGCCATCGACGACGGCATGGGCGACTGAAAGACGCCTTTGGTTCCGCTTCGGCCCGCCGTATGGCGGGCTTTTTTTGGTTGGTTTTTCGTAGGAGCGAGCAAGCTCGCTCCTACGAAAAACCAAGCCCCCTGCTCTACCGCAAGCCTT
The DNA here is from genome assembly GCF_900187975.1 of Pseudomonas delhiensis. Lineage (GTDB taxonomy): Bacteria > Pseudomonadota > Gammaproteobacteria > Pseudomonadales > Pseudomonadaceae > Pseudomonas > Pseudomonas delhiensis. The sequence goes on from NZ_FZPC01000027.1 coordinate 97,478, forward strand.
TTCGCGCCAAGCGTGAAACCTCCCCCACCGGCGTGCGACAATGCCTACATTTGCGGAACCCATGCTGCTGGAGAACCTATGCAGATCCTCGATAATCGGAACGACCTCGCGGGCTACCTCGGCCAACAGCGCGACAAGAAGATCACGGTCGTCACCGCCTTCGCCGCCGGCACCGAACCCCTGGTGGAAAGCCTGCGCGCCAACGGCAACCGTCTGGACATAGTGGTCGGGACCATCAACTCCTTCACCTCCCCGGACTTCATCGAGTACTGCATCGGCGAGGGCGGCGACGACCTGGCGCTGTCCGTCGACTTCCGCTACCAGAAGAGCATCCACTGGAAGCTCTACCTGATTGAACCGGACGTGGTCATCCTCGGCAGCGCCAACTTCACCGAACTGGGCGTCGGCCTGTCCCGCGACAACGCCGTGGTCATCCAGGACGCCGCGCTCTACCAGCAGCACCTGGCCCGCGTCGAGGCGCTGAAGGCCACCGAGGGCGTGCTGCCGGCCAGCGACAGCGAGGCCTTCGACGAGGCCCTGGAAACCTACCGCTGGAACCACCGCCGCATGCAGGCGGGCCTGGCGCGCACCGCGCAGTACCTGGACGGCGAGAGCTGGCTGGGCGAGGAGTCCAACCAGAGCATCCCGCTGTTCATCTGGTACAGCGACCACTCCGAGGACTCCGAGACCACCGCCGAGGGCTTCCTGCGCGCCAGCAGCGGCGTGGACTGGGACGACGTACGCGAGTTCTTCACCTACGAATGCGCCGAGGGCGCCCTGCCCTACGAGGAAGGCGACGTGGTGCTGACCGCGCGCTGCAACGGCTCGCACATCGCCTTCTACACCTTCGACCGCATCCTCTACCGCGACGGCACCTACTACATCTATTCCTACCGCAAGAAGCGCTACCCGGCGCCGTTCAACCTGGACGACACCAAGGAAGGCCTGAAGGACGTCATCCCGCGCTGGTACGAGGAAGGCCGCACCGAGATGAACCGGGCGGACATCCTGCGCTTCATGATCTGAAGCCCCTCCCCCGGCCACTGCGAAAACGCCGCGAACGGTTCCCCGTCGCGGCGTTTTTCATTTGGGCGCCCGCTGGACAGCACCATCTTGAGGCCGCGGCGCCCGACTTCCGTGCACTTCCTCCCTCTGGCCACTTCGCTCCATGGCCGCCCCGATGGTCGGGCCCTAGCGCCACGCGGGCCGTGCCGACCAGCGACACCCTTGCATCCAAAATTCCTGACGACATGGCCAGGTTCTTGCTTCGCTCCGGGCGGCGTGCAGGCAGCCGCCTGCGCATTTCACGGAAGATTATTTTTTCTTTCGAATCAAATAGTTCAGAGCGTCGAGCAAGATTTTGTATACAAGGTAGTAGCCAAACACGCACAACCGTGTCTACATTGCTCGGCACAACAAAAACAAGCGAGTCCTCCAGCCATGAATGACCGTTCAGCTGTAGCGTCTTCCAGCACCCGCCCGGAAGACGAGAACCTCGGTGTCGGCGCCAACCTGGCGTACGGCCTGCAACACGTTCTGACCATGTATGGCGGCATCGTCGCCGTGCCGCTGATCCTCGGCCAGGCCGCCGGCCTGTCGCCCGCCGAGATCGGCACCCTGATCGCCGCGTCGCTGTTCGCCGGCGGCCTGGCCACCTTGCTGCAGACCCTCGGCCTGCCCTTCTTCGGCAGCCAGCTGCCGCTGGTGCAGGGCGTGTCCTTCGCCGGGGTGGCGACCATGCTCGCCATCCTCACCACCGGCTACGAGGGCGGCGGCATCCCGGCCGTGCTGGGGGCGGTGATGGCGGCCTCGGCCATCGGCCTGCTGATCACCCCGGTGTTCTCGCGCATCACCAAGTTCTTCCCGCCGCTGGTCACCGGCGTGGTCATCACCACCATCGGCCTGACGCTGATGCCGGTGGCCGCGCGCTGGGCCATGGGCGGCAACCCCAAGGCCGCCGAGTTCGGCAGCACCGCCAACATCGGCCTGGCCGCCGTGACCCTGGTGATAGTGCTGCTGCTGAGCAAGCTGGGCAGCGCCGCCATCTCGCGCCTGTCGATCCTGCTGGCCATGGTGATCGGTACCGGCATCGCCTACGCCGCGGGCATGACCGACTTCTCCAGGGTGGCCGAAGGCCCGATGCTGGCCATGCCGGAAATCTTCCACTTCGGCATGCCGACCTTCCACGTGGCGGCGATCATCTCCATGTGCATCGTGATCCTGGTGACCCTGGTGGAAACCTCGGCGGACATCCTCGCCGTGGGCGAGATCATCGGCACCAGGGTGGACTCCAAGCGCCTGGGCAACGGCCTGCGCGCCGACATGCTGTCGAGCATCCTGGCGCCGATCTTCGGCTCCTTCACCCAGAGCGCCTTCGCCCAGAACGTCGGCCTGGTGGCGGTGACCGGCGTGAAGAGCCGCTACGTGGTGGCCACCGGCGGGCTGATCCTGGTGACCCTCGGCCTGCTGCCGGTGGTCGGCCGGGTGGTGGCCGCGGTGCCCCCGGCGGTGCTCGGCGGCGCCGGCCTGGTGCTGTTCGGCACCGTGGCGGCCAGCGGCATCCGCACCCTGTCGAAGGTGGACTACCACAACAACATGAACCTGGTGATAGTCGCCACCGCCCTGGGCTTCGGCATGCTGCCGATCGCGGCGCCGAACTTCTACCACAACTTCCCGGGCTGGGTGGAAACCATCTTCCACTCCGGCATCAGCTCCTCGGCCATCATGGCCATCGCGCTGAACCTGCTGTTCAACCACTTCAAGACCGGCAACTCCGACCAGCAGTCGGTGTTCGTCGCCGCCGAGGAACGCACCCTGCGCTACCGCGACATCGCGGCGCTGAACGAGGGCGACTACTTCCTCGACGGCAAGCTGTTCGACAAGGACGGCAACGAGGTGCCGGTGATCGACGAGGAGAACGAACACGCCGAGCACGCGCCGCCGAGGACGGTGAAGGCTGTGGTCCACTGACGACCAGAACGGCCCCGCGAGGGGCCGTTTTCATTAGGGGGCTGGCGTTTTACGCCTATCGCGGATGAAATCCACTCCTACGGGATATATGCCGTGCCCATCGGCAACCTCCTGTAGGAGCAGGCCCTGCCTGCGATTTCGCGCGCAGGGCGCGCTCCTACAGGGGAATGGCGTGGGTGGGGCGGCGTAGGAGCGGATCTCATCCGCGAATCGCGCCGGTGGTTCCGGCTATCGCGGACAAGGTCCTCCTACGTTGCAGGCGAGCATGGCTTCTCGTAGGAGCGAGCTTGCTCGCGAACAAACGCGGTGCCATGCGGTTCGCGAGCAAGCTCGCTCCTACGAAGAGCACTTCGGTAGAGCCTGTAAGACAGTTGCTCCTACGTTGTTTTCTGGGTTATACCCCTACGCCGCATCCCGCCTTTCCGGCTCCAGCAAGCCGATGAAGGCCCGCAGCGCCGGGGTGTCGGTGCCGCGGCGCCAGAACAGCCAGGTGGTGGCTTCGGCGTGGCCGGGGGCCAGGCGGTGGATGGTCACGTTGCGCCCACCCGCCAGGCTGTCGAACATCGCCCTGGGGATGATCGCCACCCCGCCCCCCGCGGCTATGCAGGCGAGCATGCCGTGGTAGGACTCCATCTCCATGATCTTGCCCGGCACCACCCGCTGCTCGGCGAACCAGCCTTCCAGGCGCTTGCGGTAGGAGCAGCTGTCGCGGAAGGCGAACACCGTCTCCCCCGCCACGTCGCGGGCGTCGCGCACCGGCGGGTGGCCCTGGGCGCTCATCAGCACCAGTTCCTCCTGGAACACCGGGCGGCCGTCCAGCTGCGGGTGGTTGGCCGGGCCGTCGGCGAAGGCGGCGATGAAGCGGCCGGCCAGCACGCCGTCGATCATCTCCCCCGAAGGGCCGGTGGAAAGGTCCAGCTGCACCTTGGGGTAGCGCTGGTGGTAGCGCGCCAGCAGCTCGGGGATGCGCACCGCCGCGGTGCTTTCCATGGAGCCCAGGGAGAAGCTGCCGTGGGGCTCGGCGCCGCTGGCCACCTGGCGGGCTTCTTCCACCAGGTCGAGGATGCGCTCGGCGTAGTCGAGGAAGCTGCGCCCGGTGGGCGACAGGCGCAGGCGCGACTTCTCGCGGATGAACAGTTCGGCGCCCAGCTCGCCTTCCAGCTGCTTGATGCGCGTGGTCAGGTTCGACGGCACACGGTGCAGGCGGCCCGCGGCGGCGGTGATGCTGCCGTCCTGGGCGACGGCGCGGAAGAACTCCAGCTGGGTCAGGTCCATGTTTCTCTCCGAAAGAATGGTTCTTTCTGAATTATTCATTTGTCATGAAAGGTACGCCACCTTAATTTCTCCGCCATGCCGGCGCCAGTGGCGCCGGCCCAACGACCCACGCCGCCGACCAACGGCGGCAAGCCCCACCTGCCGTGCAAGGACCTTCCATGAACCAGATCGCCGCCATCCCCGCTGCCATCTCGCGCAGCCCCGCCACCGGCCAGGAACTGGCCCGCTACCCCTTCGAGGACGCCGCCCAGCTGGAAACCGCGCTGGCCCGCACCGACGCCGCCTTCCGCCAGTGGCGCGATACCCCGGTGGCCGAGCGCGTCGCCGTGCTGCGCAGGATGGCCGAGGTGCTGCGCGCCAACGTCGAGCCCATGGCCCGCATGGAAGCCCGGGAAATGGGCATGCCGGTCACCCAGGCGCGTGGCGAGATCAACAAGTGCGCCAACCTCTGCGACTGGTACGCCGAACACGGCCCGGCCATGCTGGAAGACGAGAAGACCAGCATCGAGGGCGCGTACATCTCCTACCTGCCGCTGGGCCCGGTGCTGGCCGTGATGCCGTGGAACTTCCCCACCTGGCAGGTCATGCGTGGCGCGGTGAGCATCATCCTCGGCGGCAACACCTACGTGCTCAAGCACGCGCCGAACGTCATGGGCTGCGCCTACCAGTTGCAGAAGGCCTGGCGTGATGCCGGCCTGCCGGAAGGCGTGTTCGAGGTGCTGAACGTCGAGCCGCCGCTGGTCTCCAAGGCCATCGCCGACGAGCGTATCGCCTCCATCGCCGTGACCGGCAGCGTCGGCGCCGGCGCGGCCATCGCCTCCCAGGCCGGCGCCGCGCTGAAGAAGTGCGTGCTGGAGCTGGGCGGTTCCGACGCCTTCATCGTGCTGGCCGACGCCGACCTGGACGCCGCGGTGAAGGCCGCCGTGGCCAGCCGCTTCGGCAACTGCGGCCAGGTGTGCATCGCCGCCAAGCGCATGATCGTCGAGGAATCCGTCGCCCCGGCCTTCACCGAGAAGCTGCTGGCCGCGGTCAAGGCGCTGAAGATCGGCGACCCGCTGGCGGACGACACCTTCGTCGGCCCCATGGCCCGCTTCGACCTGCGCGACGAACTGGACGGCCAGGTGCAGCAGGCCATCGCCGACGGCGCCAGCCTGCTGCTGGGCGGCCACAAGCTGGAAGGCGAAGGCAACTACTACGCGCCCACCGTGCTGGCCGACGTGAAGCCGGGCAACACCGCCTTCGTCAAGGAAATCTTCGGCCCGGTGGCCTCGGTGATAGTCGCCCGCGATGCCGAGCACGCCCTGGAACTGGCCAACGACAGCGAGTTCGGCCTGTCCGGCGCCATCTGGAGCGCCGACAAGGCCAAGGCCCAGCAGATGGCCCGGCGCCTGGTCAGCGGCGGCGTGTTCATCAACGGCTTCTCCGCCTCCGACCCGCGCGTGCCGATCGGCGGCGTGAAGAAGAGCGGTTTCGGCCGCGAGCTGTCGCACTTCGGCCTGCGCGAGTTCCTCAACCCGCAGACCGTCTGGATCGACCGCAAGTAAAGCTATAGTCTTGGCCTTTGGCCCGCGCCGCTCTCCTGGGCGCGGGCGTTGTACGCCCCGGCACCGTGCCGGGGCGTCCCACTTCAGGAGGTCCCATGATCGAGCTGTACTACTGGCCCACCCCCAACGGCCACAAGATCACCCTGTTCCTCGAAGAAACGGGGCTCGACTACCGCATCCACCCCGTCGATATCAGCGCCGGCGACCAGTTCAAGCCGGAGTTCCTCGCCTTCTCGCCGAACAACCGCATGCCCGCCATCATCGACACCGCCCCGGCGGACGGCGGCGAGCCGATCAGCGTGTTCGAGTCCGGCGCCATCCTCGTCTACCTCGCCGAGAAGACCGGCCGCTTCATGCCCGGCGACGTGCGCGGGCGCAAGACGGTGCTGGAATGGCTGTTCTGGCAGGTCGGCGGCCTGGGCCCGATGGCCGGGCAGAACCACCACTTCGTGCAATACGCGCCGGAAAAGCTGCCCTACGCCATGCAGCGCTACATCAACGAGACCAACCGCCTGTACGGCGTGATGGACAAGCGCCTGGCGAAGGTGCCCTACCTGGGCGGTGAGGAATACAGCATCGCCGACATGGCCAGCTACCCCTGGGTGGTGCCGTGGCAGCGCCAGCAGCAGGACCTGGACGAGTTCCCGCACCTCAAGCGCTGGTTCGAAGGCATAGCCGCCCGACCGGCGACGGTGCGCGCGTATGAGAAAGGCCAGCCGTTCTCCTCGCGGCCGTCGGTGACCGAGGAAAGCAAGAAGATCCTCTTCGGGCAGACCGCCGCCAGTGTGAGCAAGGGCTGATCGCGGACAGAGTCGCTCCTACGCGGGCCGAGCCATGCCATTCCCCTGTAGGAGCGCGCCCTACGCGCGAATCGCGGGCAGGGCCCGCTCCTACAATGGGGCGACATGGGAGACGCGAATTTTGATCCAGTCACCCCCGCGAACGAGGGAGCCCAGAAGACAGTTGCTCCTACGTTTCCAGGGATGCACGGTCGTAGGAGCGGACTCCGTCCGCGATTGTCATCGGCCACGCTGGTGGCGCGGGCCACTGTGAATCGGGCTCGCTCCTACAGGGAAGCGCCTTCTACGGTTACACGCGGAACTGCCCCATCAACCCCTGCTGGTGATTCGCCAGGTCGTTCAGCGACTGGCTGATCTGCGCCGATTCCCGGGCCTGGCCGGACAGCGACTCGGTCACGTCGCGGATGCCCGCCACGTTGCGGTTGATCTCCTCGGCCACCGCGCTCTGTTCCTCGGCGGCGCTG
>NZ_FZPC01000040.1 GCF_900187975.1 Pseudomonas delhiensis
TGCAGGCCGCCATCGATCTCACGGGTGACATTGACCTTGTCGCCAGCCACTTCGACCTTGGAGGCGAAGGTGCCCTGGGCGTAGCCGGTCAGCGCAGCCAGCATCTGGCCGGTCTGGTTGTTGTCGCTGTCGATGGCCTGCTTGCCGAGGATGACCAGCTGCGGCTGTTCCCGGTCGACCACGGCCTTGAGCAGCTTGGCGATGGCCAGGGAATTCAGTTCTTCGTTTCCCTCCACCTTGACAGCATCGACCAGGATGGCGCGGTCGGCGCCCAGGGCCAGGGCGGTGCGCAGTTGTTCCTGGGCGGTGCCGGGGCCGACCGAAACCACCACCACCTCACTGGCGACGCCCTTCTCCTTCAGGCGCACGGCCTCTTCCACGGCGATCTCGCAGAAGGGGTTCATGGCCATCTTCACGTTGGCGAGGTCGACGCCGGAGTTGTCCGCTTTCACCCGGACCTTCACGTTGTAATCGACCACGCGCTTTACCGCGACCACTACCTTCATTCGATTCTCCTCTTGGTTGCAGGTGCGTAGGGCGAATAACCGTTCGCGGTTATCCGCCGCTTGACCTTGGCTTGGTGACACGCCGGGCTTGGCCTCGGCAGCACCATGGTGGCGCGTCAGGCGCCCGGGGTTCGCGAGCAAGCTCGCTCCTACGAAGAGCAGGTGCGTCCCTGTAGGAGCGAGCTTGCTCGCGAACGCTTCACTCGCCGAGTTGCTCGATCACGCCCTTGGCCTTGAGCTCGGCCAGGCGCGCCTCGTCCAGCCCCAGCCGGCGCCTGAGCACTTCGTCGGTGTGCTCGCCGAGCATGGGCGCCGGGCGCTGGTACTGCACCGGCGTCTCGGACAGCTTGAGCGGGCTGCCGACCATCCGGAAGCCGGGGTTGAGAGCGTGGGGAATCTCCACCAGCATGTCCCGCGCCAGCACCTGCGGCTCCTCCAGGGCGCGGCCGATGTCGTTGATCACGCCGACCGGCACCTTGACCGCGTGGATGCGGGCGACCCAGTTGTCGGCGCTGTCCTTGCGGAAGTGCTCGGCCAGCTGGCCGACGATGGCCTCGCGGTTGCGCACGCGGTCGGCGTTGCGGGCGAAGCGCGGGTCCCTGGGCAGCTCGGGCAGGCCGATGGCGTCGCACAGGGCGACGAACTGGCTGTCGTTGCCGCAGGCGATGATGAAGTCCCGGTCGCTGCCGGAGAACACCTGGTACGGCACGATGTTGACGTGGGCGTTGCCCTGGCGCCCCGGCGAGCGGCCGGTGGCGAGGTAGTTCTGGCTCTGGTTGCCGAGCATGGCCACCTGCACGTCCAGCAGGGCCATGTCGCAGTGCTGGCCGCGGCCGGTCTTCTCCCGCGCCAGCAGCGCGGCCTGGATGGCGACCACCGAGTACAGCCCGGTCATCACGTCGGACACCGCCACGCCGACCTTCTGCGGGCCGGCGCCGGGCACCCCGTCCTTCTCGCCGGTGATGCTCATCAGCCCGCCCATGCCCTGGATGATGAAGTCGTAGCCGGGCTCCTCGGCGCGCGGCCCGGTCTGGCCGAAGCCGGTGATGGAGCAGTACACCAGGCGCGGGTTGAGCTGCGACAGGCTCGCGTAGTCCAGCCCGTACTTGGCCAGCGAGCCGGCCTTGTAGTTCTCGATCAGCACGTCGCACTCGCCGGCCAGCGCGCGCACCAGCGCCTGGCCCTCGGGGGTGGCCAGGTTCAGCGCCACCGACAGCTTGTTGCGGTTGGTCGACTGGTAGTACGACGCCTCGGGGCTGTCCGCGCCGTCCGCCGCCTTCATGTAGGGCGGGCCCCAGCCGCGGGTGTCGTCGCCCACGCCGGGCCGTTCGATCTTGATCACCTCCGCGCCCAGGTCGGCCAGTATCTGGCCGCACCAGGGGCCGGCCAGGACACGGCTGAGGTCGAGTACGCGGTATCCGCTCAAAGCACCCATCTTCATATCCTCACTGGCGCGTTCACACGCGCTCGATAACCATGGCGAGCCCCTGGCCCACGCCGATGCACAGGCTGACCACCGCATAGCGTTGACCACTGCGCTGCAGTTGTCGCGCCGCGCTCAGCGCCAGCCGCGCGCCGGAAGCCCCCAGCGGGTGGCCGACGGCGATGGCGCCGCCGTTGGGGTTGACCCGCGGGTCGTCGAAGGCCACCCCCAGGCCGCTCAGGCAACCGAGCACCTGGGCGGCGAAGGCCTCGTTGATCTCGATGATGTCCATGTCGGCGAGGCCCAGGCCGGCGCGCGCCAGCGCCTTGTTGATCGCCTCGACCGGGCCGACGCCCATGATGCGCGGCGCCACCCCAACCGCCGCGGCGGAAAGTATCCGCGCCAGCGGCTGGAGCCCATGGCGTTCGCCGGCGGCCGCGGAGCCGATCAGCAGAGCGGCCGCGCCATCGTTCACCCCCGAGGCATTGCCGGCGGTGACCACGCCGCCCTCGAACAGCGGCTTCAGGCGCGCCAGCGCGGCTTCGTCGGAGTCCGGGCGCGGGTGCTCGTCCTGCTCGATCACCTTCGGCGGCGTCTTGCGCCCGGTGGGCACGCTCACCGGGACGATCTCGCCGGCGAAGAAGCCCGCCTGGCGGGCCGCCTCGTAGCGCGCCTGGGACGCCGCGGCGAAGCGGTCGGCCTGCTCGCGGCCGATGGCGTATTCGCGGGCCACGTTGTCGCCGGTCTGCGGCATGCTGTCGTTGCCGAACTCGGCGACGATCCGCGGGTTCGGGAAGCGCGCGCCTATGGTGCTGTCGAACACCGCCAGGTCGCGGCTGTAGGCCGCCTCGGCCTTGGCCATGACGAAGGGCGCGCGGGACATGCTCTCGACGCCGCCGGCGACGAACAGCTCGCCCTCGCCGCAGGTCACCGCCCGCGCGGCGTCGATGACCGCGGCCAGGCCGCTGGCGCACAGGCGGTTGACCGTCTGGCCCGGCACCGTCACCGGCAGCCCGGCCAGCAGCGCGGCATGGCGCGCGACGTTGCGGCTGTCCTCGCCGGCCTGGTTGGTGTTGCCGAGGATCACGTCCTCGATGGCGTCGCCCGGCACGCCGTGGCGGGCGAGCAGTTCACGGATGACGTGGGCCGCCAGGTCGTCCGGGCGCACCGGCGCCAGGGCCCCGGCATGGCGGCCGAAGGGGGTGCGCAGGCCGGCGTAGATAAAGGCGTTGAGCATGGAAGTCTCCTTGGATCGGGTGGGCGCCGGGCCTCAGCCCAGCGCGGGCTCGGCATGGCGCAGCGACAGCCCCAGCGCGGCGCGGCGGCGCAGCCAGGGGCCGGGGCGGTAGCGGGCATCGCCGGTCAGTTCGGTCATGCGTTCCAGTATCGTCAGCAGCCGCGCGGCGCCGACGCCGTCGCCCCAGGCCAGCGGCCCCTGCGGGTAGCCCAGGCCGCGGCGCACGCCCTCGTCCAGGTCGTCGACGCTGGCGATGCGCTGCTGGACGATGTCGCCGGCCAGGTTGACGATCAGCGCCAGCACGCGCTGGGCGACGAAGCCGACGCTGTCGTTGATCAGCGTGACGCCCACGCCATCGGCGGCCAGCAGCGCATGGGCGGCATCGCGCATGGCCGGGGCGGTCGCCGGGTTCTGCATCAGGCAGCGGTGGCGCTGCAGGTCGAGCAGCGGGTCGATGCACAGGGTGCGCGCCGGGTCGGTGCCGAAACGCAGGCTCGCAGTGGTCGCGTCTATGCCGTAGGGGGCCAGTAGGCAGAGGGCCTCGCTGCTCGGCGCGTTGCCCTGCTCCAGGCGCGTGCCCAATTTTTCCAGCAGCGCGGCCAGCCGCTGGCGATCCTCGTCGTTCTCGGCGCCGAGCCACACCGGCGGCAGCGCCGCCACCCGCGGCACCGGCTGCGGCGCCGGCGGGTCGATCATCCGGCCGTCCTCGTAGCGGTAGAAGCCGCGGCCCACCTTGCGCCCCACGAAGCCGGCCTCGAGCATCCGCCGGGTGAGCGCCGCGGGCCGGTAGCGCGGCTCCTGGTAGAACTGGTTGTAGATGGACTCGATCACCGGGTGCGAGACGTCCAGCGCGGTCAGGTCGAACAGCTCCAGCGGCCCCATGCGGAAGCCCAGGCCCTCGCGCAGGATGCGGTCGATGTCGGCCGGCTCGGCGATGCCTTCCTTGAGCATCTGCAGCGCCTCGGTGCTGTAGGCGCGCCCGGCGTGGTTGATGATGAAGCCGGGGGTGTCCTTGGCGCGGATGCCGCGGTGGCCCATGCGCGCGGCGAGCGCCTGCAGGCGGTCGCCCACCTGCGGGTCGCTGGCCAGGCCGTCGATCACCTCGACCACCTTCATCAGCGGCACCGGGTTGAAGAAGTGGAAGCCCGCCACCCGCTCGGGGTGCTTGCAGCCACGGGCGATGCTGGTGACCGACAGCGACGAGGTGTTGGTCGCCAGGATGCAGTCGGCGGCGACCACCGCCTCCAGCTCGGCCAGCAGCGCCTGCTTGGCGTCCAGGCGTTCGACGATGGCCTCGACCACCAGCTCGGCGTCGGCCAGCTCGGCCAGGGAGCCGGCGACCAGCAGGCGGGCCATAGTGGCATCGGCTTCCTCGGCGCTGATCTTGCCCTTCTCCGCCAGCTTGCCGAGGGTGCGCCCGAGGGTGTCGCGCGCGGCCTGCGCCGCGCCCTCGCGGGCGTCGAAGAGTTTCACCCGGATGCCGGCCTGGGCGGCGATCTGGGCGATGCCGCCGCCCATCACGCCGGTGCCGACGATGGCCATGCATTGGATTTCACGCGTCATGGGTCATTCCCCCTGGAAGCTGGCTTGGCGTTTTTCGAGGAAGGCGGCGGCGCCCTCCTTCTGGTCCCTGGAATCGAACAGCAGCTGGAAGGCCTTGCGCTCCAGGGCCAGCGCGCTGTCCAGCGGCAGGTCGGCGCCGGCGAGCATCACCTCCTTGATCTGCGCCACGGCCAGCGGCGGCAGCGCGGCGATCTCGGCGGCCAGCGCCAGGGCGCGCGGCAGGGTCTGCGCGTCGCCCACCACCTCGCTGACCATGCCCATCGCCAGGGCCTCCGGCGCCTTGACCAGGCAACCGGTCAGGGCCAGGCGCATGGCCTGGAACTTGCCCACCGCGCGGATCAGCCGCTGGGTGCCGCCGGCGCCGGGCATCAGGCCGAGCTTCACCTCCGGCTGGCCGAAGCGCGCCGACTCACCGGCGACGATGATGTCGCAGTGCATGGCCAGCTCGCAGCCGCCGCCCAGGGCGAAGCCGTTCACCGCCGCGATCACCGGCTTGGGGCAGCGGCCGATGGCCTCCCACAGCAGCTCGGTGTGCCGGCGGTACATCTCGATAGGGCTGGCCTGGGCGAACTCGCGGATGTCCGCGCCCGCCACGAAGCATTCCTCGCCCCCGGTCAGGACGATGGCCCGCACCTGGCCGTCGTCGGCCAGCGCGCGGAAGTGCTCGGCCAGTTGCTGGCGCACGGCGGCGTTGAGGGCGTTGCGGGCTTCGGGGCGGTCGATGCGGACCACCGCCACGCCATCGGCCTGGAGGGTTCGGTGGACCACGCTGGGGTGCTGGGTGCTCATGCTCGTTTGGGCCTCAGTATTGTTTCGCCTGACGAAACTACATTCCGTATTTCAAATTAATCATAGTGATCATCGCTCGACGCTGTAAACGGCATCCGTTCGGATAAGTTATTTTTAACTTTAAAAACAATAAGTTGATAAATATCTCAGCGACAATTTTACGCAGACCGGAAAACCCTTTATAATTTCGTCTGACGAAACTGAATTTTATTTTATTGATTTTCTCGGAAAAGGGGTTCTACCATGCGCCGCAACAAGACGGAGCTGGATTCGGCTGCGCCGACGAAAAACGAAGGTGAGATCGGCCTGTTGGAACGGGGGATGTTCGACCCCGCCACGGCACTGAGCGAGGAGGAGAACAGCGGCCAGTTCGTCACGGCCCTGGCTCGCGGCCTGGAAATCCTGCGTTGCTTCACGCCACGGGAAAACGTGCTGAGCAACCAGGACCTGGCGCGCAAGACCAGCCTGCCCAAGCCGACCGTGACGCGCCTGACCAACACCCTGATGCGCCTGGGCTGCCTCAAGCGCGAGGTGCACTCGGGCAAGTACCAGCTGGACGTCGGCGTGCTGGGCTTCGGCTACGCGATGCTGTCGAACCTGTCGATCCGCGCGGTGGCCCACCCGCTGATGGAGGAACTGGCCAACCACGCCCAGGCGGCAGTGGCCATGGCCGCCCGCGACCGCCTGCAGATGGTGTACCTGGACGTGGTCCAGGGCCAGGGGAACATGACGATGCGCCGGCAGATCGGCAGCTACCTGCCGCTGGCGGTGAGCTCGGTGGGCCGCGCGTGCCTGGCGGCGATGCCGGAGAACGAACGGGAGTTCCTGCTCGACCACATCCGCGAGCGCGAACCGGAACACTGGCCGGCCATCCGCAAGGGCCTGGACCGCGCCTTCAGGGACTTCACCGACTACGGCTACTGCCTGTCGATCGGTGAATGGCACCGCGACGTCAACTCCGTCGCCGTGCCCTTGGTACATCCGCAGTACGGGCTGCTGGCCTTCAACTGCGGCGGACCGAGCTTCCAGCTGCCACGCGAGAAGCTCGAGGACGACGTCGGGCCCCGCCTGATCAACATGGTCAACAACATAGGCGCCGCCGCTCGCTGATGCTCGGGTGACGGTGCCCTGCCAGACAGGCCCGCCCGGCGGGCCCTTGAGGAGAGCACATGATCCGAGACGCAGAGACGCTGCAGATACTTCTGGATTCCATCCACCAGTTCGTCGACGAGGTGCTGATACCGCGCGAGAACGAAGTCGCGGAAACCGACGCCATTCCCCGGGACATCGTCGAGCAGATGCGCGAGATGGGCCTGTTCGGCCTGACCATCCCCGAGGAGTTCGGCGGCCTGGGCGTCACCATGGAAGAAGAGGTGAACATCACCTTCGAACTGGGGCGCACCTCCCCCGCCTTCCGCTCCTACATCGGCACCAACAACGGCATCGGCTCCATCGGCATCCTGATCGACGGCACGCCGGAGCAGAAGAGCCACTACCTGCCCAGGCTCGCCAGCGGCGAGCTGCTCAGCTCGTTCTGCCTGACCGAGCCGGACGCCGGCTCCGACGCCGCCTCGCTGAAGACCAGCGCGGTGCGCGAGGGCGACCACTACGTGCTCAACGGCACCAAGCGCTTCATCACCAACGCCCCGCACGCCGGCATCTACACCGTGATGGCGCGCACCAACCCCGAGATCAAGGGCGCCGGCGGCATCAGCGCGTTCATCGTCGAGCGCGGCACCCCGGGCATCTCCCTGGGCAAGCCGGACCACAAAATGGGCCAGAAGGGCGCGCACACCAGCGACGTCATCTTCGACAACGTGCGCGTGCCGGCCAGCCAGCTGATCGGCGGCGTCGAGGGCGTGGGCTTCAAGACCGCCATGAAGGTGCTCGACAAGGGCCGCCTGCACATCGCCGCGCTCAGCGTCGGCGCCGCCGAGCGCATGCTCGACGACGCCCTGCGCTACGCCCTGGAGCGCAAGCAGTTCGGCAAGCCGATCGCCGAGTTCCAGCTGATCCAGGCGATGCTCGCCGACAGCAAGGCGGAAATCTACGCCGCCCGCTGCATGGTGCTGGACGCCGCGCGCAAGCGCGACGAAGGCCGCAACGTCAGCACCGAGGCCTCCTGCGCCAAGATGTTCGCCACCGAGATGTGCGGCCGCGTCGCCGACCGCTGCGTGCAGATCCACGGCGGCGCCGGCTACGTCAGCGAGTACGCCATCGAGCGCTTCTACCGCGACGTGCGGCTGTTCCGCATCTACGAAGGCACCACGCAGATCCAGCAGGTGGTCATCGCCCGCAACATGATCCGCGAGGCCACGCACTGAAGACCCCTCGCCGCCCTGCCCCGCCGGGCGGCGAGCCGCAGGCTTACCGACGGGCCGGAAGCGCCGGCCCACGAATAAATACAACAGGTAGTTCGCCCATGGAAACCACTGCTTCGACCACCCAAGCGACCACCCAGAGCAAGACCTGGGTGATCGTGTTCCTGTTCTGCTTCATCGGCCTGCTGATCGACGGCGCCGACCTCATGCTGCTGTCCTACAGCCTCACCAGCCTGAAGGCCGAGTTCGGCCTGAGCAACGTCCAGGCCGGCAGCCTGGGCAGCTTCACCCTGGCCGGCATGGCCATCGGCGGCATCTACGGCGGCTGGGCGTGCGACCGCTTCGGCCGGGTGCGCACCGTGGTCTGGACCATCGTCCTGTTCTCCGTCGGCACCGCCATGCTGGGCCTGACCCACAGCTACTGGCAGTTCGCCGCGGCGCGCTTCGTCGCCTCCCTGGGCCTGGGCGCGCTCTACGTCGCCTGCAACACCCTGATGGCCGAATACGTGCCCACCAAATACCGCACCACGGTGCTGGGCACCCTGCAGGCGGGCTGGTCGGTGGGCTACATCGTCGCCACGCTGCTGGCCGGCTGGATCCTGCCGAGCTACGGCTGGCGCTACCTGTTCTACGTCGCGATCATCCCGGTCGTGCTGGCGGTGGCCATGCGCCGCCTGGTGCCGGAGCCGGCCGCCTGGACAGAAGCCCAGGCCGAGCGCAAGCGGCGCAAGGCCATGGGCCTGCAGGAAGTCGCCGAGAAGAAGCCCGAAGGCGCGTTCCGCATGATCTTCGGCGACCGCCGCGCCCGCAGCATGTTCATCTTCTGGTCGCTGACGGCGGGCTTCCTGCAGTTCGGCTACTACGGCGTGAACAACTGGCTGCCCTCCTACCTGGAAACCGAGATGGGCATGAACTTCAAGTCCATGACCGCCTACCTGGTGGGCACCTACGCGGCGATGATCCTCGGCAAGGTCCTGGCCGGCGTCGCCTCGGACTGGCTGGGCCGGCGCAAGGTGTTCGCCTTCGGAGCCCTGGGTACTGCGGTGTTCCTGCCGGTGATCGTGCTCTACCACAGCCCCGAGGCGATTCTCTGGATGCTGGTGGTGTTCGGCTTCCTCTACGGCATCCCCTACGGCGTCAACGCCACCTACATGACCGAGAGCTTCGCCGCCCGCTACCGCGGCACCGCCGTGGGCGGCGCCTACAACATCGGCCGCGTCGGCGCGGCCATCGCCCCGGCGGCCATCGGCTTCCTGGCCACCCAGGTGTCCATCGGCGCGGGCTTCCTGGTCATGGGCGCCGCCTACTTCGTCTGCGGCATCATTCCCGCCCTGCTGATCCGCGACAAGCAGTTCGACCCGCAGAGCGAGTGACCTGTGAAAGGCCCGGCGCCGCAACGGCGCCGGGCCCCATAGTTACGACCTGGCCCTGGTCCGGCCCGCCGGGAGGGGCCTGGCGCCCCGTCACTTGCCGCTGGTCACCCGCGTCCACAGCCGCGTGCTCAGGCGCATGCCGGCCGGCGACAGGGTCTGGATCGGGAACAGGCTGTCGAGGACTTCCTTCGGCGGGTATACCGCCGGGCTGTCGCGCAGCGCCGGGTCGACGTACTGCAGCGCGGCGGCGTTGCCGTTGGGGTATTTCACCGCGTTGCTGATGTTGGCGATCACCTTGGGCTCGAGCAGGTAGTTCATGTAGGCGTTGGCGTTGGCCAGGTGCGGCGCGTCCCTGGGGATCACCACGGTGTCGATCGCCACGGTGGAGCCCTCGCGCGGGATGCTGTAGCCCAGGTTCATGCCGTTCCCCGCCTGGTGCGCGCTGCCCATGGCCTGCAGCACGTCGCCGCTGAAGCCGATGGCCACGCAGATGTTGCCGTTGGCCAGGTCGCTGACGTACTTGGACTGGTGGAAGTAGCGGATGTAGGGGCGGATGACCAGCAGCGCCGCCTCGGCCTTCTTCAGGTCCTCGGGGTTCTGGCTGTGCGGGTCCAGGCCCAGGACCTTGAGGGTGATGGAGACGATCTGCGTCGGGTTGTCGAGGAAGGCCACGCCGCACTGGCTGAGCTTCTTGATGTTCTGCGGGTCGAACAGCAACTGCCAGGACTGGGTCACGTCGGTGTTGCCGAAGATGGCCTTGACCTTGTCGGCGTTGTAGCCGATGCCCACCGCCACCCACATGTAGGGGATCGCGTACTGGTTGCCCGGGTCGCTGGCCGCCACGAATGGACGCTCTGGCTGCAGGCCCAGCAGGACCGGGCCGAGCGCAGCTACAAGCACATCCTCCTCAACCTCGACGACCTGGCGCTGGACGCCGCGGCCCGGGGCCTGGGCGTGGCCATGACCGACAAGGTCCTGGCCCACGACGCCCTGGCGCGCGGCGACCTGGTCGTCCCCTTCGGCGAGGCCCTGCGAACCGGCGGCGTGTACGCGCTCTGGCTACGCGACAGCGGCGCGAAACATCCCGCGTGCCAGGCCGTGCTGAACTGGTTCGAGGAGCAGCTCGAACAGACGACGGGGCAGGCGCAGGGGGATCGGGCCGGCTGACCCGGCCCCTCGCTGCGCCAGGTCGCGCGTACCGGGCCCTGGATGCACAACGGCCTGTTCGGCGACCTGCGCGGCATCCTCAACATGTACAGCGCCGGGATGTTCCACCCGCTGCCGACGGCCCGGCAGAAGGACGACCCGCTGTTCCCGAAGACCTCGCCACTGCTCAGACCCTTGCAACTGGATGCGCAGGAGCTGCAGGCATTGCTGGATTTTCTCCAGGCGTTGTAGGGCACGCGGCCTATGTGCCCTGCGCCCAGTTGGGCGTCCTCGTATACAACGCGACATGCCGCCTTATCGAACACCGGCTTGCGCTCCTTCCATATGAATCAGAAAAAAGCCTTGAAACGCTTTGCAAAAACAGAAAACAAGAAATCCATTCCACTGATGCGGATCAATGAAGCCGGCAAAAGTAATGTCATATTGACATTATCCGTAAAGAAAACTGCACAGAGAACAACGATTGCGTGCCAAAGACAGAGTAAGGATCGATGTTTGTGAATTGACCGTCGGAATGTATGTGCTGGAGCTCGACGAGTCCTGGGAAAACACCCCGTTTCTGTTCCGTGGTTTCCAGATCAGGACCATGAAGGAGCTGGAGCGGATCAGGCAGATAGCGAACCATGCCTGGGTCGAGGCCCGGTCCCTGCCCGAGGGCCCCTCCGGGGACGCCGACGCAGCGCTCGTGCCGCTCATCGGCAAGGTGGACTTCAGGCAGGAGATAGAGCAGGCACAGCAGACCTGGGGCGAAGCGCTGGAGGTTTCCCGGGGCCTGCTGGACGCGGTGCGCCTGGGCCAGGCCCTGGACATCCC
Organism: Pseudomonas delhiensis; assembly: GCF_900187975.1. Taxonomy (GTDB): domain Bacteria; phylum Pseudomonadota; class Gammaproteobacteria; order Pseudomonadales; family Pseudomonadaceae; genus Pseudomonas; species Pseudomonas delhiensis. The sequence continues at coordinate 11,193 of NZ_FZPC01000040.1, forward strand.
CGGGGTCAGGCGAACCATCGAGGGGTGCGTCGAGAGCATCCTGCGCAACCCCGCGGCAATGCTCTGGCTCACCCAGATCAGGAACAAGGACGACTACACCGCCGAGCACTCGCTGAGAACGGCCATCTATGCGATTTCCCTGGGCCGCAGGCTCGACATGCTGCCCCGGGAACTGGTCGACATCGGCATGTGCGGCATGCTCCACGACCTCGGCAAAATCAAGGTTCCGCTGCCGATACTCACCAAGAACGGCCGGCTGTCCGCGGACGAATACCTGATCATGCAGACCCATGCCGACAGCGGCCGCAAGTTGCTCATGAGCACCACCGACGTGCCACCGGCGGCCGTCGATGCCGCCTACTGCCACCATGAGCGCCTGGACGGCAGCGGCTACCCCCGGGGCCTGCGGCACGACAAGATCCCGCAAGTGGCGAAGCTGGTGGCGATAGTCGACGCCTACGATGCCATCACCAGCGACCGGGTCTACAGCAAGGGGCGCTCCAGCCTGGAAGCGCTGCGGATAGTATTCGATGCAGCCGGCACGCACTTCGACGAGGAGATGGTCGCGCACTTCGTCAAACTCATCGGCATCTACCCGCCGGGGGAAATAGCCGAACTGAGCAACGGCGAAGTCGGCATCATCATCGGCTGCCCACCCGGCAACAAGCTCAAGCCCAGGCTGCTGAGAGTGCTGGACGCCGACAAACGCCCCTGCCGGGAGCGGGTCATCGACCTGGCGACGAACCCGAAGGACGACCAGGGAAAACCCTACTACCTCTATCTGGTCCACCCCAGCGGCGCCTTCGGCATCGACATCGAGCATTACCGCAAGAAGGGCCTCATCGTTCCCGGGAACCTCTAGCCAAGTACAGATGGCGTGACGGCTCCGCATCAGGCTGCACAGGTCAGGGTCGGTACCGCCAGTGGTGGCAAGCGCCGACCCGACATGCATCAGCTCGGCCGAGTTCGTCACCGAGAAACCCCAGGAAGATCTACATCCGCCACGGCTTCAATCGCGAAGCCGGCGAAATAGCGGGAGCTTCGGAGCGCGCTCCGACTTGCCGGGCTGTCGCTTTTCCCCGAGACAGTCGCTGGAGGTCTGGCAGCGCGAAGCCGGCATGGACTGGCAGATCCAGGAAAGCCCGGTCCATTTCAAGGCAGACGCAGTTGGTCATCTGGGCAGAGCGAAGTTAAATACCCACATTGACAGCAAGAACCTTCAGAGGGCACCCGCAGGTAGCGGGCGGTGGGGAGGGGTCACCGTGCAGCATCTTCCGGCACGTAGATCATCCGCCCGTCGGCCAGGCGGTAGGTCACGCCGGCGCGGGTGCCCTGGCCTTCGCCGATCTCGCCGCTGGCCTCGTAGCGCTTCAGCTCCTTGCCCTCCTTGACCAGCAGGCGCATGTCCGCCTCCCCGGGGTTCTCGACCACCACCACCTTGTCCTGGCTAAACGGGTTGAGCGGGTTCTGCACGATCACGATCAGCAGGATGCCGATCACCACCAGGAACAGGTCGATCAGGTTGACCATCGAGAGGATGGGGTCGTCCGCCTCGTCGTGTTCGAGAAAGCGCATCAGTTGCCCTCCTGCGCGCGCTCGACGGCCCGCAGTTCCTGGAGCAGCCAGCGGCGGCGCACGGTGAGGACGAAGAAGGTGATGCTGGCGCTGACCAGGGCGAGGATCACCGCGGAAAACGCCACTACCAGGTTCTCGCCGATGCCCTGCGCATCGTTGCGGGTCAGCGCCAGCAGGGCCGGCCCCATGGGGATCATGGTCGCCACCAGGCCGAGCATCGGCGTGCTGCGCGAGGTCACGCGCAGCCATTCCAGGCGCTGCATGATCCACAGTTCGAGGTCGTCGCTGTTGCCGCCGTGGGCTCTCTGCCAGGCCGCCAGGCGCGACTGGTAGCGCCCGCTGCGGCGCTGCCAGGCTTCCACGGCGAAGCCGCCGAGGGCGATGAAGGCGTAGGCCAGCGCGGCCAGGATCAGCAGCAGCACCGGCAGCAGGAACAGGCGCGTCAGTTCGTAAAGGCTGGTTTCCAGGGCATTCATGGGCGGTTTTCCATCAAACGGCGGTTGATAACGACTTGCCGGCCGGCGCCGACGATAAACAGGACCAGTAGCAGCGCCAAGGCCAGGCGGATGCTCGCGTCCGGCTCGCCCCCCTGGGGCGGCGCGACCTCTTCGAGCACGCGGCCGCTGACCGCCTCGGCGGCACCGGCGGCCGTGGCGCCATCGGCCGGCGCCGTGGCGGCGGACTCGCCGAAGCCGGCGGCCATCTGCTCGATGAAGGCCCGGGTCGTCGCTTCGCTCCCCTGCCCCGCGCCGGCGGCGGCCAGTCGTTGCCAGCGCTCCGCCAGTTCGCGGCGGGTCTGCTCGCTGGCATCCCAGTAGCCCTTGCGGATGGCCTCGGCCAGGCGCTCGATGATCTGCGCCTGGGCCCTCGGGTTGTGCTGCTGGAACCATTCGGCGAGGCCGAGCTGGCGGCGGTCCATGACGAAGGTGTCGTGCAGCGCCTGCCACTGGTCGGCACGGACCATGCTGCGGTCCGCCGCCTGCCAGCCCCACAGGTTGTTGGCCAGGTCGAGCATTTCCAGGCTGCCGGCGTAGCCTTCGCGCTGCATGGCGCTGATCCATTGCGGGTTGAGGTAGCGCCCGCGCAGCTCGTTGGCGAGGAATTGCGCCGCGCCCGTGGTTCGCGGCTCGCGCTGGCGCAGGTCGGCGATGTACAACGCCGGGCTGGCGCCGTCCAGGTGGCGGACGGCCAGCGACAGGCCGCCGAGGAACTCGAACGGATGGTCGCTGGCGAGCACGCCGTTGAGCGTCGAGGAGCGCGACAGGATCGCCGCCTGCACGCCCTTCAGCTGTTCGGCGAACAGGTTGCCGCCGTCCAGCTTCACGCCCCAGTCGCGGCTGCCGTAGGCGTACTGCAGGCGGCCGAGGAACTGCTCGGCGAGGGCCGAATCGTCGTCCCAGCGGGTGGAGTCCAGGGCCAGTTGCGGCAGGCCGGTGCCATAATCGCCCGGCGCGTTGCCGAACAGGCGAAGGCGCGACAGCCGCTGCGCCATGTCTGGCGCCACGCCCTGCTCGCGCAGGCGCCGTTCCAGCGCGCGGCTGTTGGCGGCCAGCGGGTTGCCCGGCTCGTCCAGGCTGGCCAGGCGCTCGATGGCCTGCGCGAGCAGGCGCATGAAGCCGTCGAACTGGTCGCGGTAGACGCTGGTCACCTGCAGCACCACGTCCACCCGCGGCCGGCCCAGCTCCGCCGCCGGCACGATGTCCAGCGCCAGCAGGCGGCCGCCCGCATCCCAGCGCGGGCGCAGGCCGAGGGCGTGCAGCACCTCGCTTTCGACGATACCCAGGTGGCGCATGGTTTCCGAGGACCAGAGGCTGAAGGCGAGCTTGTCCGGCGCCTGGCCCTGGTGCTCCGCCCGGTAGTTCTCCAGCAGCTGGCGGAACGCCTCGTCGCCGGCCTCGTAGGCGGCCCGGGTCGGTACCTTGTCCGCTTCGAAGGCATAGAGGTTGCGTCCGCTGGGCACCCCGGGGTTGCGGATCGGATCGCCGCCGGGGCCCGGCGCCACGAAGCGCCCGGCCAGGCCGGCGAGCAGCGCCTCGAGTTCGCCGGTCTCGCCGAGCTGGCGGTCCAGCGCCCGTGCCCGCAGCAACTGCTCGCGCAGGCGCGGGTCGGCGACCGCGCCAATATCGCCATCCTCGCGCAGGTAGCGCTGCAGGGTGCGGTAGGCGCGGTTTTCCTGCAGGGCCTTGAAGTCGCGGGCGAACAGCTCGTTGGGGTCGAGGCCGAGTGCCCGGTAGTAGGGCTCGCCCAGTTGCTGCATCACGGTGCTCAGGCGCAGCTCCGGCGCCGCGGCGACGCCGAAGGTGTGCAGGCCCAGCGGCATGGCCGCTCCGGCAAGCCCGTGCAGGTGGTCGTGGAGCTGCGCGAGGAACGCGGGGAATTCCTGGCGCATCGCCTCCTCGCTCCAGCCCAGGTCGTCCTGCAGGTGCGAGGCCAGCACCGCGGCGCGGATCTGCTCGGCGCTGCGCTCACGCACGGCGCCCTCGTCCAGTTGCTGGTACTCGTGGATCAGGTGGTGCAGGTCGCGCAGTTCGTCGTACAGGCCCGCCGGGGCGAAGGACGGTGTCTGGTGGCTGACGATGACCGCGCGCCCGCGCCGGCGCGCCTGGATCGCCTCGCCGACGTTGTCCTGGATGTACGGATAGAACACCGGCAGATCGCCGAGCACGCGCATGGGGTAGTCACCCGCGGCCAGCCCGCGGTCCTTGCCGGGCAGCCATTCCTGGGTGCCATGGGTGCCGAAGTGGATCAGCGCATCGGCGGCGAAGCCCTCGCGCACGAACTGGTAGGCCGCCAGGTAGAGGTGGTCCGGCGGCACCGCGCTGTCGTGGTAGGCCTCGCCCGGGCGGCCGGCGCGCGGCGGCTGCGGCAGCAGCAGGAGGTTGCCCAGGCGTGCCGCCGGGAACAGGAAGCGCCGCTGGCCGTCGATCTCGCGCAAGGCCCAGTGCTTGCCGGGCTCGCCCCAGCGCTGGCGCAACTGTTCGCGCAACGGGGCCGGCAAGGCATCGTACCAGCGCAGGTAGGCGTCCAGCGGCAGGCTCGCCGCCAGGCCGTCGCGGTACAGCGCATCGAGGGTGTCCGGGCGGTAGTAGCCGCCGAGCAGGCGCTGCGCCGTGTCGATCAGCGCGGCCTCCGAGGTTGCCGGCACCTGGTAGCCGGCCCCGTGCAGCGCCTCGCTCAGCCTGGCCAGGCTGGCCGGTACGTTGAGATGCGAGGCGGCGATGTTCTTCTCGCCCTCGGGGTGGTTCCAGAACATCAGCGCCAGGTGCTTCTGCGCCGTCGGCAGGCGGCGCAGCCGCACCAGGCGGTCGAGCTTGCCGAGCAGGGCCTCGGCCTGCCCCGCCATCAGCTTCGGCTCGCCGTGTTCCAGGGCGCTGATCACCAGGGGGTCGCTCATGCCCCAGGTTTCCGGCACGCCGAGGAAGGCCGCCGCGGTGCGCGGCGGAATCCCGCTGGCGGCGGCGAGCCAGTCGGCCTCGCTGCCGTCGCGGTAGCCGAGGGTCTGCAGTACCGGGACGTCCAGGGCGAGGAACTCGGCGCGCCGGGCCGGGCCGTTCTGCAGGTGCTGCAGGTTGACCAGCGCCTGGATGCCGGCCCCGGCGAACGACCGTGTCAGCGCTTGCGCGTCGCCGTCGTCGAACCACAGCGCCAGGGGCGCCTGGCCATGCCGCTCGCTGCGGCGCAGCAGTTCGTCGATGGCTGCGGTCTGGGCGTCGGCGATGGCGCTGCGCGGGATCACGAAGGCGATCCGCGGCGCGTCCTTTGCCCAGCGTGGCGTGGCCCAGGCCAGGTAGTCGGCGAGGTTGGCGAACGGCGCCGGCGCATCGGGGTGGTAGAAGCCCGTTTGCGGCAGGCGCTGCGGCGCCGGCACGGCATCGGTCGGCAGCCCGGCGTGCTGGCGCTGGAGCAGTTCGAACAGGTGGCGCAGGTTGGCCTCGCCGCCATTGGCGTAGTAGCCGACCAGCCGCTCCGCCAGGGGCGCCGGCAGGTTGCCGAAGCCCGGCGCGCCGCCGCCGACGCGGATCCAGGGCAACGGCCGGCGCTGCAACAGGTCGCCCAGCGCCTGCTCGACCTGCGCCCGGTCGCCGGGGCGCGGGGTATCGAGGATCAGCAGGTCGGCCCCGTCCAGCCAGCGGGCATCCGGTTCGCCGCCCTCGCCCAGGCGCAGGCCTTGCAGCTGCACGCCGGCGTCGCGGGCCCAGCCCGCCAGGCGCTGGTGCTTGCCCGGCAGCACGAAGTCGCTGCTGAGCACGCGTACCTGCGCCGGCTCCGCCCAGGCGCCGGCGCACCCCATCAGGGCACAGCAGAACATCAGCAGGCGGCGCATCAGAAGCTCGCCACCAGGCCGATGTGGAAGCTGCGCCCCGCCTCGGCGTAGGTGAAGTTTTCGTTCTGCTCGGCCAGGCGTTCGTCGCCGAGGTTCTCGATGCCGCCGCGCAGCGTCAGGTTGTCGCTGAGCTTCTGGTTCAGGTCCAGGTGCCAGAGGCTGTAGGCCGGCAAGGCGTAGCCGACGTTGCTGCTGTAGGCCACCTGGCTGCCGACGTACTCCGTGCGCAGCTGTGCGCTGAAGCGCGCGTTCGGCGTCCATTTCAGCAGGCTGTTGGCGAGGTGCCGGGAACGGTCGCCGAGACGCTGGCCGACGGTCTGGTTGCGCGCGTCCAGGTAGGTGTAGTTGAGTTCCCAGCGCAGGCCGGCCGGCAGGTCGATGCCGCCGCCCAGCTCGATGCCGCGGATGCGCGCCTTCTCGACGTTCTCGTAGTTGCGCACCTCGGCGCCGCGCACGCCGCAGCGCGACACGCAGACGGTCTGGATCAGGTCGCGCACGTCGTTCTCGAACAGCGTGCCCTTCAGCGACCAGCCCTCCCCTTCGTAGTCCGCGCCCAGCTCGTAGGAGGTGTTGGTCTCCGGCTTCAGGTCGGGGTTGCCGTAGATGGTGAAGCGGCCTCCCCCACCCACCGCCGCGTATTCCGGCGACAGCTGCTTCAGGCTCGGCGCCTTGTAGCCGCGGCCGACGCCGGCGCGCAGGCTGAGCGCATCGGAGTAGTGGTGCAGCAGGTACAGGCGCGGGCTGCTCTCCCAGCCGAACGCCTCGTGCTTGTCGAAGCGGCTGCCGAGGGTCAGCGACCAGTCGGGGGCGAAGGCGATCTCGTCCTGCAGGAACAGCGCCTTGTGCCGCGCGCTTTCATCGCCGGCAGCGTTCACCGTGCTGTCCTCCAGCTGCTCCTTGCGCCATTCGCCGCCCAGGCTGAACAGGTGCCAGTCGAACGCCGGCACGCTCACATGGCCATCCACCACCGTATCGGTCAGGCGCTGCGGGTCGCTGGCCGGTTGGGCGTCGGAGCGCGCGTTGTGCCGCTCCAGGCGGTTGCGGTAGGCGCGCAGCTGGCTGCTGCCCCAGTCCCACTCGCCGCTGTGGGCGAGCGACCACTGCTCGCGCTCGATCCGGTCGCGGGACTCGTAGTAGCTCGAACGCGCCCCGCCGGTCTCGCTGTTGCGCCAGCGCCGCTCGCGGCCGCGCTGATGGCCGAGGTCGATGCGCTGGGCCTCGTCCGGCGTCCAGCTCAGGTTCAGGCCGCCGCTGTCGGCGTTGCGCCCTTCCAGCTCGGACAGGCGCCGATTGTCGGCATCCGGCGTCTCCTGCTGGCGGCGCGTCTCGCCGTTCAGGCTGAGCCCCAGCTTGCCGGGCACCAGCGGCCCCGCGACATAGGCGCCGAGCTGGTGGTTCTGCCCACCCAGGCCATCCTCGCGCACGCCGCCGTCGAGCAGGCCGCTGCCGTGCCAGGCATCGGTCGCCCGGCGGGTGATGACGTTCACCACGCCGCCCAGCGCCTCGGAGCCGTACAGCGACGACATCGGCCCGCGCACGACCTCGATGCGCTCGATGCTTTCCACCGGCACCCAGCCCAGGTCGAAGTCCGAGTGCGCGATGGCGCCGGACGAGGACGCGATGCGCTTGCCGTCCACCAGCACCAGCGTGTGTTCGCTGGGCATGCCGCGGATGCTGATGCCCCGCCGTTCCAGGCCGATGCCGTTGAACTGCAGGCTTTCCGAGCCACGCAGGGCTTCCTGCAGGTCGCGCACCGGCCGTTGCTGCAGCGCTTCGGCGGTGACCACGGAAACGCTGGCCGGCGCGTCCCTGAGCTTGCGTTCGGTCGTGGTGGCGCTGACCACCGTGGGCTCGAGGTCGACCGGCGCGGCCATGGCCAGCCAGGGGAAGAGGCAGACGAGCGGCATGGAACGGGCCAGCCGCGGTGAAGGGGAATGGCACGAGTAGGGAGTCGGGGTCATGGTCTGGAAGGTATTGGAGGGATTGATTGAGATGTTATAACGTAACACATAAATAAATCCATCAAAGTACGCAGGGAGCGTCGCCGGACACTCGGCCACTCGCTACCGCAGCATCAGGTCACGCTTCCAGTGCCGGCTGCCCTCGCGATAGCCCAGACAGGCATAACTGCCCCGCGGGTCTACATGGCTGCCATCGATTCCGCTACCCCGCACATAGGCCGCTGACAGTGACAGGCCGCGGCACGGGCACCAAGGGGCGCGAGGTCGAGATCGTGTTGAGGGCGTGGAAGTCCGACAGCTGCACGGCGTTGCCGAGGAGGATCGCGCCGCGCGTGACGTAGCCGAAGGGCGAATCACCGTCCACCTGCTGGTAGCCCAGGCCGATCCACTGCGGGCCGAAGCCATGGTCGCCAAGCAGGCCCCAGGTGGTCTTGTCACCACGCCTTGCCAGTATCGCGGCGGCGGTAGAGGTTGAGCTCCAGCGACAACGCCCTCCCCTCGCCCAGCGGCCGGTGCGAAATGCACGCCATCCAGCGGATTGTGCCCGGCCACCAGCAGCAGGCCGAATCAGCACCCCCTGCAAACATGCATGTGCGAATAGCTCGTAGAAGCGCTTGGCCCCCCATCGAGGCGATGCCGAAATCGGAAACGCATGCAGTCCGGCATGAGCGCCAAAGCGAAGGGGCTTGGGGAGAGTCCATGCATGGGCGTTTAGCAATGCTGTCGTACGGCTATGGCCTGTCGGTAACCGCCGTGCAGCTGGCCCACGCCTACGCCACCCTGGCCAATGGCGGGCGGATGATGCCCCTGTCGCTGGTGCGCCGCGAGCGCGCGCCGAGCCCCGAACAGGTCATCCCGGAAAAGGTCGCATGTACTGTGGCGGCCATGCTCGAACAGGTGGTCGAGTCGCCTCGCGGCATCCATCGCGTCCGGGTGCCCGGCTATCACGTGGCCGGCTCGACCCACCCCAAGGCTGGGAACAGTTCTGGAGGCAATGGAGAAATCGGCCATTGAACCGCAAACGGCTCGGGATCGCCCTGCGCTACCGCTCCAGGCGCTGGAAGCGCCGCCAGTTGGCCGGGGACATGCCGGCCAGGCGGAGGAATACCCGGGAGAAATGCGACTGGTCGGCGAAGCCGCAGTCCAGGCCTATCTGCGACAGGCACAGCGAGGTGTCGCGCATCAGTTCCTTGGCCTTCTCCACACGCATCCTCAGCAACCAGTCGTGGGGCGACAGGCCGGTGCTGAGCTTGAAGGCGCGCGTGAAGTGGCTGCGGGACAGCGCGCATTCCTGCGCCAGGCGGGCTACCGACAGGCCGTCGCTCAGGTGGTTGGCGATCAGCTCCTGGGCGCGCCGCAGTTGCCAGCCGGCCAGCCCCCTGGCCGACTCCCGCGGCGCGGGGGCCTCGCCATAGCGCGCGTTGAGGTGGGTGCACAGGGCGAGCATCACCTGGTCGACGAACAACTGGCTGGCCTGGCCCGGCATGCCCAGCGCAGGCAGCAGCGCCTGCGCCAGGTGGTAGACGACGGGATCGACCTGCCCGGTGACCCTGTCGAACGCCACGGGCCTCGGGACGCCCTCCTCGTAGAGCAATTCGTTCATCGCGGCGCGCGGCAGGATGAAGCGAAGGTTGTCGTAGGCCGCCCGGTGCTGGCAGCGCACCTCGTCGCCCAGGTAGGCGATGGACATGCTCTGCCGCGCATGACCGCCGTCGTACACCAGGCGGCCGCCGCGCCAGAGACGGTGCGAGGCGAAGTCGCGGAGTTGGACGATGACCGAGAACGCATCGTCGCAGGGGATCTTCAGCACCTGCTCGGCGTCCGGACGCTCCTCGCATTTGCGCAGGATCGAGTAGTTCCCGCCGCCAAGGGCCGCCGGCGCCCACGCCTTCCCGTCGCGGGCCGCCTCCTGCCCTGCCTTCCTGTTCAAGCGCATGGCCTGCCCTCCCGGCTCGAATTCATCTGTCCCATTGCTCCGAAGCATTCCCGGACGCCCCTTCGGGACGATGCCTGGTGAGCCCGGTATGGAGCCCCTGCATTGCAGCGAGACGACAGTCTGCAGAATAGACGCCCCGCCACCCGGCTACTCCCGGACCGTTCGGGGAAGATGATATTGAGTGCCCGCATGCGCACAAATAGAATCAATGGAATTCCATCCATTCCGATTCATGCATGAAGCGCCTTCCCGACCTGGAAGCCTGGGCTATCTTTGCCCAGGTGGCCAACAGCGGTTCCTTCGCCGGCGCGGCCGAGGCGCTGGGCATCTCCCAGCCCACCGTGTCCAAGGCCATCGCGCGCCTGGAACGCCGCCTGGGCACGCCCCTGCTCCACCGCACCTCGCGCCGGCTCGCCCTCACCGCCGCCGGTACCCAAGCCTGGGAACGGGCCTTGCGCATCCTCGAAGAAGGGCGTGCCGCGGAAGCCGAGGCCTCCGCCCAGGCCAGCCTGGCGTGTGGCCGCATCCGCATGACCGCGCCGATGTCGTTCGGCCTGAAGTACCTCGCGCCGCTCGTCCCGGCGTTTCTTGAGCGCTACCCGGAGATAGAACTCGACCTGTCCCTCGACGACCAGGTGGTCGACGTGGTGGCCGGGGGCTTCGACGTCGCCCTGCGCATCGCCGAGCTGCCCGACTCCAGCCTCAGGTCACGCCGGCTGTGCGCCGTGCGGCGGCCCCTGGTAGCCACGCCGGAATACCTCGACCGGCACGGCCGCCCGCGCCATCCGCAGGACCTGGCGCAGCACCGCTGCCTGCTCTACAGCAACCTGCCGACGCCGGAGGCCTGGAAGTTCCACCACCCGACCCAGGGCGACTGCAGCGTGCCGGTGCGCGGGCGGCTCAGCAGCAACAATGCCGACGTCATCAGCCCCGTGCTGCTGGCCGGCCAGGGCCTGGCGCTGCAGCCGGAGTTCATCGTCTGGGAGGCCCTGAAGAGCGGGGCGCTGGAAGAAGTCCTCGCGGACTGGCACATCGCCAATATCCACATCAACCTGGTGACGCCGCCCGGGCCCTTGCGTCCGGCGCGGGTCACCGCCCTGCTCGACTTCCTGGGCGAACACCTGGCCCGTGCGCCCTGGGCCCTGGACGGAGACTGAGCGGGCGCACAAACGTCCCAAATGCGCGCATCGCTACAAGACCGGGGGGAGCTGGCCAGCGCACAGTCTGCACTCCACGTTCCCACCGGAGACTCTTCGCCATGGGCTGCCCCCGGCCACACGCTGCCGAGCCCGGCCGATCACACCCTGATCGGCCACCGGTCGCAGATGCCCTTCGCCACCCGGCCCATCGACGCCTCCGAAGGCCACTGAACGCCATGCCGGCAGGACGCTGGCATGGCCTTCCCGCCGGCTGTCGCCAAGCGCCGTCCTGCCACAGCCCTGGCATCCGCTGAGCGTCCGGCTGCCCTGTGCGGGCGGCCACCTGCCCGGCGCGCTGTTCGTCAGCCGTGCGGCTGACCTGCCTGCTCGTGCCGGCGGCCGGCCGCTGTTTCGCCACCTGGCTGCCTGCCCGCCGACCGAGGAGCACCCGATGAGCCAAGACCCATCCAACCCCAGCCGCCGCCACTTTCTCGCCGCCGGCTCCGTGCTAGGCGCCGCGGGAGCTCTGCTGTCCGCCCTGCCCCTGGCCTGCGCGGCTGGTTCCACGCCTACCGAAACCCGAGGAAGCCCCATGATTGCCGACCTGATCCTGCACAATGGCCGCATCCACACCGTGGATCGCGAAAACCCCACCGCCAGCGCCGTGGCCATCAAGGACGGCAAGTTCCTCGCCGTCGGCACCGACGCCCAGGCCATGGCCCTGCGCGGCAGCGCCACCCAGGTCGTCGACCTGAAGGGGCGCACCGTCATCCCCGGCCTCAACGACTCGCACCTGCACCTGATCCGCGGGGGCCTGAACTACAACCTCGAACTGCGCTGGGAAGGCGTGCCCTCCCTGGCCGACGCCCTGCGCCTGCTCAAGGAACAGGCCGAACGCACACCTTCGCCGCAATGGGTCCGCGTGGTCGGCGGCTGGACCGAGTTCCAGTTCGCCGAGAAACGCATGCCGACCCTCGACGAGCTGAACCAGGCCGCCCCGGACACCCCGGTGTTCGTCCTCCACCTGTATGACCGCGCCCTGCTCAACCGCGCCGCCCTGCGCGTGGTCGGCTACACCAAGGACACGCCGAACCCGCCCGGTGGCGAGATCGTCCGCGACAGCAGCGGCAACCCCACCGGCATGCTCATCGCCCGGCCCAACGCGATGATCCTTTATGCCACCCTGGCCAAGGGGCCGAAGCTGCCACTGGAATATCAGGTGAACTCCACCCGCCAGTTCATGCGCGAGCTCAACCGCCTGGGCCTGACCAGCGCCATCGATGCCGGCGGCGGCTTCCAGAACTACCCTGACGACTACCAGGTCATTCAGCAATTGGCCGACGCCGGCCAGTTGAGCGTGCGCATCGCCTACAACCTGTTCACCCAGAAGCCCAGGGAAGAACTGGCCGACTTCAGGAACTGGACCAGCAGCGTCAAGTACGGCCAGGGCAGCGACTTCCTGCGCCACAACGGCGCCGGCGAGATGCTGGTGTTCTCCGCCGCCGACTTCGAGGACTTCCTCGAACCGCGCCCGGACCTGCCACCGAACATGGAAGCCGACCTGGAACCGGTGGTGCGCCACCTGGTGGAACAACGCTGGCCGTTCCGCCTGCATGCCACCTACAACGAGTCCATCTCGCGCATGCTCGACGTGTTCGAGAAGGTCAACCGCGACATTCCCTTCGACGGCCTGCCGTGGTTCTTCGACCACGCCGAGACCATCACGCCGCAGAACATCGAGCGCGTGCGGGCGCTGGGCGGCGGCATCGCCATCCAGGACCGCATGGCCTTCCAGGGCGAGTATTTCGTCGACCGCTACGGCGCCAAGGCCGCCGAGGCCACCCCGCCGATCCAGCGCATGCTCGCCGAGGGCGTGCCGGTGGGCGCCGGCACCGATGCCACCCGGGTGTCCAGCTACAACCCCTGGACCTCGCTGTACTGGCTGGTCAGCGGCAAGACCGTGGGCGGGCTGAGCCTGTACCCCGAGGGCCTGTCCCGCGACACCGCGCTGCAGTTGTTCACCCACGGCAGCGCCTGGTTCTCCAGCGAGCAGGGCAAGAAGGGGCAGATCAAGGTCGGCCAGTTGGCGGACCTGGCGGCGCTCAGCGCGGATTACTTCAGCGTCGAGCAAGAGCAGATCAAATGGCTCGAATCGGTGCTGACCGTGGTCGGCGGCAAGATCGTCCACGCCGCCGGCGAGTTCGACAAGCTGGCGCCGCCGGCACTGCCGGTGCTGCCCGACTGGTCGCCGGTGGCCAAGGTCCCCGGCCACTGGAAACCGGCCGCGCCGCTCGCAGCGCAGGTGCACCAGTGCGTCGGTGCCTGCGCCGTGCACGCCCACGATCACGGGCGGGCGCGCCGGTCGAACGTGCCGGTCAGCGACTTCCAGGGCTTCTGGGGCGCCTTCGGCTGCTCCTGCTTCGCCTTCTGAAAGCCGGCGCGGGCCTGGCGGCCCGCGCCCCCAGCGAGAACCCGCGATGGTCCGAGCCCCCTACATCTTCCTGCCCTCCCTGGCCTGCGCCGCCTCGGTCACTTGCGCCGCGCCCCACGGCGGCCTGCTGGACGGCGCGCAGTGGTCGCTGCTCGGACGTAACTATTTCCTGCAGAACGACTATCGCACCCGGCCCTCGCCCAGCGGCCAGAGCCTGCGCCAGGAATGGGCCCAGGGCTTCATCGCCGACTTCCGCTCGGGCTTCACCCCGGGCGCCCTCGGGCTGGGCTTCGACGCCCACGCCTTCCTCGGCCTCAAGCTCGACGGCGGCCGCGGTCACGCCGGCACCGGCCTGCTGCCACGCAATGCCGACGGCTCCGCGGCCGACGACTATTCCGACGTCGGCGGCGCGCTGAAGCTGGACCTCTCCCGCAGCACCCTGAAGTTCGGCGAGATGAGCGTGGAGACGCCCGTCTTCGACACCGGCGACAAGCGCCTGCAGCCGGAATACGCCAGCGGCACCCTGCTCGAGGTGCGGGAGTTCGACAACCTGCGCATCCAGGCCGGGCGCTTCACCGCCTTCAGGAACCAGGACTCGGCCTCCGCACACGGCGACTTCGACGGCTATGGCGCCAGCACCCGCGGCAGCGCCCTGAGCTTCGCCGGCGCCGACTTCGCCCCCAAAGGCGACTTCGGCGGCTCGCTGTTCGCCGGCCAGCTCGACGACACCTGGCGCCAGTACTACCTGAACCTGCACTACGGCCACGCCGGCCTGCTGGTCGATGGCAACCTGTACAAGACCCGCGACGAAGGCCAGGCCCGCGCCGGGGCGATGGACACCACCGCCTGGAGCCTGTCGGCGCGCCAGCGCTTCGGCGCCCAGGCCCTGACCCTCGCCTACCAGCAGGTCGACGGCGATACCCCCTTCGACTTCGTCGGCGGCGACTCCATCTACCTGGCCAACTCCATCAAGTACGCCGACTTCAACGGCCCCGGCGAGAAGTCCTGGCAACTGCGCTACGACCTCGACCTGGGCGTGTTTGGCGTCCCCGGCCTGGGCTTCATGGCCCGCTACGTGCGCGGCAGCGGCATCGACGGCAGCCATGCCCCCGCCGATGGCGCCTACGCCGGGATGTACGGCCGCGGCGGCCGCCACTGGGAGCGCGACAGCGAGCTGCGCTACGTCTTCCAGTCCGGCCCGGCCAAGGACCTTTCGCTGTACCTCTCGCAGGTCAGCCACCGCGCCGACGCGGCCCAGGGCGGCGACGACATCGACCGCCTGTACCTGATCATCGAATACCCCCTCAAGGGCGCCCTATGAACCCTGCCCCTCGGCAACGGGCCACGGCGCGCTCCTGCGGCATTCCCCGCGAGCGGCCCGGGCCGTGGCTCCTCGCCACGGACCAGGCCGCCAACCACCCGGCGCGGCATCTACGCCGCGCTCCATCCACTCGATCCATGAAGGAAGAGTCCCATGAGCAACAAGTACCTTGAACTCCTGACCCCGCAGAACAGCCAGGTCATCTTCATCGACCAGCAGCCCCAGATGGCCTTCGGCGTGCAGTCGATCGACCGCCAGGCCCTGAAGAACAATGTCGTCGCGCTGGCCAGGGGCGCCAAGGCCTTCAAGATCCCGGCCACCATCACCACGGTCGAGACCGAAGGCTTCTCCGGCTACACCTACCCGGAACTGCTGGCGGTGTTCCCGGAAAACAGGATCCTGGAGCGCACCTCGATGAACTCCTGGGACGACCAGAACGTGCGTGACGCACTGGCCGCGAACGCGGCCCAGGGCCGCAGGAAGGTCGTCGTCTCGGGGCTGTGGACCGAGGTGTGCAACACGACCTTCGCCCTGTCGTGCCTGCACGACACCGACTACGAGATCTACATGGTGGCCGACGCCTCGGGCGGCACCTCGGCGGATGCCCACAAGTATGCGATGGACCGCATGATCCAGGCCGGGATAGTGCCGGTGACCTGGCAGCAGGTGGTGCTGGAATGGCAGCGCGACTGGGCCCGCAAGGAAACCTACGAGGACGTCATGGCGCTGGTCAAGGATCACTCCGGCGCCTACGGCATGGGCGTGGACTACGCCTACACCATGGTCCACAAGGCGCCCGAGCGCGTGCAGCACGGCGAGCGCATCGGCCCGAACCCGGCCAAGTAAGGCCGCACCACGAGCCCCGGGGGGAACCGCATTGTCGGTCCCCCCGGGGCCCATCCCCGACCTTCATGCACGCTCCGGCCAGGCGCCAGCGCCCCGTCCCGGAGTCGAGGTGAACCATGAAACCGTATGTCCTGTCCCTGGGCGCCGGCCTGCTGGTCGGCGTCATCTACAGCCTGCTGAACGTACGCTCGCCCGCCCCGCCGCTGGTGGCCCTGGTCGGCCTGCTCGGCATCCTGGTGGGCGAACAGATCATCCCGGTCGGCAAGCAGTTATTGAACGGCACGGCCTTCAGCGCGGCCTGCGACAAGACGCAGGCCACCCGCCATGTGCTGGGCCAACTGCCTGGACGGCATGCGTCGGAAGAGGCGCCCGAACGGGAACGGACGTGAACGGCTTGGCGCCATGGGATAACGCCCCACTGCCCGGAGGGCTCGAGCGCATCCCCGGCACCTGCGGCAGCCAGAGGGCTTCCGCGATCCACCTTCGCGGTTGTTGTCCGCGCAATGCGCCCTGCCCGCCATCGCATCGAAGGAGCCACCATGGAACAGCCCGCCGTCTCACCCACGCTCGCCGGACTGCTGGGGTTCAATGCCGGCTATGTCGATACCGCCGGCTTTCTCGCCTTGCATGGGCTGTTCACGGCCCATGTCACCGGCAACTTCGTCACCCTGGGCGCGACACTGGTGCATGGGACCGGTGGCGCCCTGGCCAAGCTCTCGGCCTTGCCGATCTTCTGCCTGTGCGTGGTGCTGGCGAGGCTGATCCGCTCGCCGGGATGGCTGATGCTCGCCAAGACTCCCCTGCTGTCGGCCGCCGCCGCCATCCTGATCGCATCCGGGCCGTTTCAAGATGCTGACGCGCCCCCCGCTTTCACCGCAGGCATGCTGCTGGTCGCCGCCATGGCCATCCAGAACGCCCTTCAGCGCATGCACCTGTCAAGCGCGCCGCCCTCGACGCTGATGACCGGAACCACCACGCAGATCATGCTCGACCTGGCCGACCTCCTGCGCGGTGTGGATGGCCCGGCGCGCGCCCTCGCCCAGGGCAGGATGCGCAAGATGGCATTCGCCATCCTGGTCTTTGCCGCCGGATGCAGCCTGTCGGCACTCGCCTACGCCTGGGTGGGGATGTGGTGCTTCGCCGTGCCGCCCGCCATCGCCCTGGCTGCAGCGCTTGTCGGTTCGCGCGCTGGGGTGGGCCAGGTTTCGTAGCGCCACGGCCAGGAGAACAGGGCCCGACGTCGACAACACCCTGCCTTTGCAACGCTCCGGCCGGTGGTTGGCTGCCTTCAGGGCTTCCCCACGGATTTCGAGGAAACGGCGCCATCGCCACCGCTCAAACGCATTTCGCAGAAGTATTCCCGCAAGACCGTGGTCGCCGTCTCCGGGACGGCAGAATTCGCCAAGGGCTCGCAGATCCAACTGGCGGCCCGGGGTAATGACTTCAAGGCCCAGGGCACGACCTGCGTTTCACAGTGACCACCGCAGGACTGCCCTACTGTGGCTGGGGATATCCGTGCGGCCATGGCGGCGTTTGTTCGGCAGGGCGACAATCTGCCCCCCACAACAAGCGGGGCCCCAAGGTGCCCCGCCTACATGGCCGGCAACCAGCCTGCGTCAGTAGATTTCGAACAAGGCTGCCGCGCCCTGCCCACCACCGATACACATGGTAGCGACGCCGTAGCGAGCGCCTCGGCGGCGACCTTCGATCATCAGATGGCCGATCATCCGCGCTCCGCTGGCCCCATATGGGTGACCCAGCGCGATGGCACCGCCATTGACGTTCAGCTTGTCGTTGTCGATACCCAGGCGCTCACGGCAGTAGAGGACCTGCACTGCGAAAGCCTCGTTGAGCTCCCAGAGCCCCACATCGGCGACGGTCAAGCCATGACGCGCCAGCAGGCGCGGCACCGCGAACACCGGGCCGATTCCCATCTCGTCCGGTTCGCACCCCGCCACCGAGACACCGATGAAAGCCCCCAGTGGCGACAAGCCCAATTGCTGCGCACGTGCTCCGCTCATAATCACGCAGGCCGCGGCGCCATCGGAGAACTGGCTGGCGTTGCCGGCGTTGATGCTGCCACCGGGAACGGCCGAGCGGATCTTCGAAACATCCTCCAGCGCTGTGCCCGCGCGTATGCCTTCGTCGGCCTCGACAGTCACCTCGCGGGTACTCATGGCGCCGCTTTTCGGGTCGATGAGTGCAGCGCGGGTCCGCAGAGGGACGATTTCCTCGGCGAACAACCCTTTTTGCTGGGCCGCCGCGGCACGCTGCTGGCTCTGCACGCCATAGGCGTCCTGTGCCTCGCGACCGATGCCGTAGCGTTGCGCCACGGTCTCGGCGGTACGCAGCATCGGCCAGTACAACTCCGGCTTGTGCCGCTTGATCCAGGCCTCCTCCAGCATGTGCTGGTTCATTTCGTTCTGCACGCAGGAGATAGACTCCGCTCCCCCCGCGACCAGCACTTCGCACTCCCCGGTCATGATCCGCTGGGCAGCCCAGGCGATGGCCTGCAGGCCACTGGAACAGAAACGGTTTACCGTAACCCCGGCGGTACTCACCGGCAGCCCGGCGCGGATAGCCGCCTGGCGCGCCAGGTTGGCGCCATTGGCGCCCTCTGGGTTCGCACAGCCAAGCACCACGTCCTCGACCAGGGCAGGGTCGATTCCGGCACGCGCCACGGCGGCGGCAATGACGTGTCCACCCAGGGTGGCACCGTGGGTCAGGTTGAAGGCCCCTTTCCATGATTTGGCGAAAGGCGTACGGGCAGTGGAAACGATGACGGCGCGTTGCATGACCGACTCCTTACTCATGGCTGTCTACGGAAGAGAAATCTTTGAGTTCTGTCGCGAGGCGGTCGATCAGCGCCGCCGGTTGCCAGAATGCGTCGCCGGTCTGTTCGGCCAATGCGCACAACTGTCGCCGAGTAGCCGCCAGCCCCTGAGTGCTGGCCCAGAACATCGGCCCACCGCGGCTGCCGGGGAAGCCATAACCAAGGAGGAACACCACATCGATGTCCGACGCGCGCTGCGCAATGCCCTCTTCCAGAACGCGAGCACCTTCGTTGACCAGGGCAAGAACGCAACGCTGCACGATGCCGGAATCCTCGATCACCCTCTCCTCGCCAGTTGCCCCCACCAGCCCATCCAGCCCAGGATCGATCTGCGCCTTTGGCCCCTGGTCGTAGCGATACCAGCCCAGCCCCGCCCTCTGCCCGGTGCGGCCAGCGTCGCAGAGGCGGGCCAGCAAGCCGATACCGGCCTGCTCATGGACGCCCGTCCAGGCGCCGCGCAGCAGGTCGATGCCCACCAGGTCCATGACCTTGAACGGTCCCATCTTCATGCCCCAGCGCTCCAGCGCCTGGTCGATGCGCTGCGGGGCGATACCCTCGCTGGCCAGGGCCAGCGCCTGCAGCAGATAACGATCGAACAGCCGATTGCCGATGAAGCCACGGCAAACCCCGGCGACCACCGCCACCTTGCGCAGGCGTTTGGCCAGGACCAAGGCCGTGGCCAGCACTGGCGCCGCGGTCTTTTCCCCGCGTACGACTTCGAGCAGGCGCATCACCTGCGCCGGGCCGAAGAAGTGCAGTCCCACGACCCGCTCGGGGCAGCCGCTGGCCTCGGCGATCCGGTCAAGGTCCAGGCTCGAGGTGTTGCTGGCCAGAACGGCGTCGGCGCGGCAATGTCGCCCCAGCTCCGCGAAGATCGCCTGCTTCACGTCCAGCCGCTCCACCACGGCCTCGATCACCAGGTCAGCCGGTGCCATCTCGGCGAAGCCCTCGATCACACGCAGTTGCCCAGCCGGGCTATCCTCCTGCTCGGCCAGGCGCGCCGCCGCGGCCTGGGCGGCCCCCGGCTGGCTGTCATAGAGGCTGACCCGGCAACCTGCGCGCAGCAGGCAGGTGGCGATGCTGCTGCCCATGAAACCGGCGCCTATCACCACCACCTCCCTGACCGGCAGGGCGGCGTCCGGTTCGAGCCCCGCGACCTTGGGCGCCAGGCGCTCGGCCAGGAAGGCGTGGCGGATGGCCAGGGACTCGGGGTCGTCCAGTTGCCCGCGGAACAGCTGCTGTTCCTGACGCGTCGCGGCATCGAAATCAGCGGCCAGGCTCAAGCCAATGGCGTCGATCGCCTTGGGTAGGGCCGAATTGTAGTGGCGTCTGCCACGTGCCTGTTGTCGGGCAAACGCCAGGAACCCCTGGGGCTCCGGATGCTGAACACGTAAGCGGCGCAGCAGCGGGAAAGGCTGCCCCTGTTCGGCGAGCACCAGCGCTAGCCGGCAGGCCTCTTCGAGGGGCTGGTCGCTGATCGCATCGAACAGCAGCGAGTCCGCCAAAGTGCCCGCCTCGACCTGGTTGCCATTGACGATCATGCTGGTTGCCGCCTCCAGCCCGACGGCGCGTGGCAGACGCTGGGTACCGCCGGCCCCCGGCAGCAGCCCCAATGTGGTTTCGGGTAGGCCGACCCGACAGTTCCAGGCGGCCACTCGGCCATGGCAGGCTAGTGCGAGCTCCAGGCCACCCCCCAGGGCATAGCCATGCAATGCCGCGACTACCGGTTTGGGAGAGTGCTCGATGAGGTCGAAGATCACGCCGGGCAGGTCCGGCTGGGCGAAAGTGGTACCCGCGCGGAACTCGACCAGATCGCCGCCGGCGCTGAAGCCGTCACCCCGGCCTTCGAGCACTATCGCCGCGGCCCGGGGGTCCGCCTGAGCGGCTCTCAGCGCGTGGAACAGCGCCTGGCGCAATACCTGGCCCAGGCTGTTTACCGGCGGGTTGTCCAGCCGAACGACGGCCACGGCGTCGCTGCGCAACTCGTAAGGTGCGTTCATCCGTAGAAATTCCTTGTGAAGGTGGGTGGTGTCGCGTGGCCTCAGTCCGCGCGAAGGTCGATGTCCAGCACGCTCATCCCGTCGCTGCGAACGGTTGCCGCATGGCCTTGCGCCTTCGGCAAGACGTGTTCCATGTAGAACAGCGCCGTCTGCAGCTTGAACTGGTAGAAACCGGTGTCGACGGCCTCGTCCCCCAGCCTGTCGAGGGCGATGCCGGCACTGCGGGCGAGCATCCAGGCTCCGCAGGTGTAGCCCAGCTGCATCAGCAAGGGCACCGCCAGCGCGGCCTGGCTCGCGACTTCCAGGCCGAGGAGGTGTTCCAGGCTATCCGACAGGCTCTTGATGCTGCTGCCAAACAACTGCGCCACCCGACGTCCGGTCGCATCCGCCCTGCCCGAGAGATCGCGGACGACGTCGCGCATTTCCTCAAGCAGTGCCAGCAACGCCTCGCCGCGATCAGCCACTATCTTGCGCCCGACCAGGTCGTTGGCCTGGATGCCGGTGGTGCCTTCGTAGATGCTGGCGATGCGCATGTCGCGCAGGTACTGCGCCGCGCCGGTCTCCTCGACGTAGCCCATGCCGCCGTGAATCTGGACACCGAGCGAAACGACTTCCTGGCCGACTTCGGTGCACCAGCCCTTGGCCACCGGCGTCAGCAGCTCGGCCTGGCGCAGGCGCCGCTCGCGCTCCTCGCCGGGCGCCAGCAGTGATGCGACGTCCAGTCGCTCGGCCGTGCAATAGACGAATGCACGCATGGCCTGGACCTGCGAAGTCATCATCAACAGCATGCGCTTGACGTCGGCGTGCTCGATGATCGCTACCGGCCCCGCACCGGGCCGGCTGCCCTGTACCCGTCCCTCGGCGTAGGCCAGCGCCTGCTGGTAGGCGCGCTCCCCCAGGGCGGGCCCCTGCAGCGCCGAATTCAATCGGGACAGGTTCATCATGATGAACATGTACCTGAGACCCGCATGCAGGTCCCCGACCCGGTAGCCGATTGCCCCGCGCTGGTCGCCGAAGGACAGTGCCGCGGTAGGACAGCCATGGATGCCCAGTTTGTGCTCGATGGACAGGCAGCTCACCTCGTTGCGCTCACCGAGGCTGCCGTCTTCGTTCACCAGGAACTTAGGCACCAGGAACAACGACAGCCCACGGGTACCGGCCGGTGCTTCCGGCGTCCTGGCCAGCACCAGATGGAGGATATTCTCTGCCAGGTCGTGCTCACCGTAGGTGATGAAGATCTTCTGCCCGAACAGGCGGTAATGTTCGCCATCGGGCACCGCGCGGGTGCGGATCGCCCCCAGGTCCGAGCCCGCCTGGGGCTCCGTGAGATTCATGGTGCCGGTCCAGCGCCCGCTCACCAGTTCCCTCAGGTAACGCTGCTTGATAGCGTCGCTGGCGCTCAGTTGCAGGGCTTCCACCGCCCCCATGTTCAAGGCCTGGATCAGGGCGAAGGAAAGGTTGGCGGAGACCAGCATCTCTTCCACGGCGATCGCCGGCAGATGCGCGAAGCCATGGCCACCGTACTCCGGCTCGCAGCGCAAGGCGTTCCAGCCATTCTCCACGTAGCGTGCGTAGGCCTCCTTGAATCCCCCGGGAGTCCTGACCTGTCCCTCGACCCAGCGCGCCCCTTCCCGGTCACCGATAACGTTGAGTGGGGCGACTATGTCCTGGCTGAAGCGTGCCGCCTCCTCCAGCAAGGCATCGACCATCTCCTCGCTGAGGTCCGTCTGCGGTCGGGCCATGCGAGAACGATGCAGGCCGTTCAACTCGTGAATGACGAAGCGTATGTCCTTTAACGGGGCGAGATAGGCCGCCATTAGCCACCCTCTTTTTATCGATCAATCAATGAATTACGACAACAATGGAATTGCTGTGGTCGCGCAATATGTCAACTATGGTTGACATTGACGCAAAGCCTAGACTTACCTAAGATTGGCTGTCAACAGCAGCCGAGAAGAAAACGTGCAAGCCTCCCGCAAGACAGCCGATGCAGCACCTATCGCCGCCACCAGCCAGCCATCCGGCCGGCCGTTCCTTCGGCAATTGCTGGCGGCCCGCCAGGAGTGGATCGAGGAACGCCTCTATGCCATGGCCGAAGCCAGCGGCTACAAGCAGGTCACCCCGGCCATGAGCCGCCTGTTCGGCCTGATGAAACGTCAACCGGTAGGTATTTCGGTACTGGCCCGGCAATTGGCGATCTCTCGCCAGGCGGTACACAAGCTGGTCAACGAAGCGGTGCAGATGGAACTGGTCGAGTTGATCGACAGCGAGGAAGACAAGCGCGTCAAGCTGGTCGGCTTTACGGCCAAGGGCTTCGCCATGTCCGTCGCGGCGACCCGCAACCTGGAAAAGATCGAGCAGGACCTGGCCCAGCGGATCGGCCAGGCCGACCTGGACGAACTCAAGCGCATCCTCGCCAAGGCCTGGTAAGGCGGGGCCGGCGGCGATGGCCGGCTCACAAAAATACGTCAACACAGGTTGACATAACTTCCAGGGACGCAGATATTCGTCATCACAGGTTGACATTTTCGACCTGTGGCGGACGCCTATCCATCTGCGCGATTCCGCCATGAACATCCTGAAAAAACCCACAAGAAAAGGATAGTTTCATGGGCAATCCCCCCGTGTCGGCACGTGCGCTGCTGACCATCTCGTTGTGCTTCTGTGTCGCCCTGCTCGAAGGGCTGGACCTGCAATCGGCCGGCATAGCCGCCTCCGGCCTGCGCCAGGAGCTGAGCCTGTCGCCCCAGCAATTGGGCGCAGTGTTCAGCGCCGGCATTCTCGGCCTGCTACCCGGCTCGCTGCTCGGCGGCGTGCTCGCCGATCGCCACGGTCGTCGCATCGTGCTGCTCGCCGCCATAGGCGTCTTCGGTCTGTTCTCGCTACTCACTGCCTTCGCCTGGAACCTGCCAAGCCTGCTGCTGGCCCGCCTGATGACCGGTATCGGCCTGGGCGCGGCACTGCCCACGCTGATCGCACTGACCGCCGAAGCGGCCAGCGATCGGCACCGCGGGCGTGCCGTCAGCCTGATGTTCTGCGGTATGCCGCTAGGTGGGGTGCTGGCTACGGTGCTGGGCATGGAAGGCGTGGCCGCCAGTTGGCGCACCGTGTTCTATGTCGGCGGCATCGCCCCCCTGGTGCTGGTGCCGCTGCTCTACCTGCTGCTTCCGGAGTCGTCGGCCTTCGAGCGCAACCGCGCCGCAGGCCGGGAAGACGTGCAGCAGCCCTCCATGGCGGCGCTGTTCGGTCCGCAACGCAGCGGCACCACGCTGCTGATGTGGGTGGTGTTCTTCTTTACGCTGATGGTGGTCTACATCCTGCTCAACTGGCTGCCCAGCCTGCTGATGGGGCAAGGCCTCAGCCATGAACAGGCCGTGCGGGTGCAGGCCGGCTTCGGCCTGGGCGCGGCCGCCGGTTCGCTGGTGCTCGGCAGCCTGCTGGACCGCTGGCGCGCCGGGAAGGTGGTAGGCCTGATGTACCTGGGCATCCTCATGGCGCTGCTCTGCCTGCGCCTGGCCGGCAGCTACGAGCTGCTGCTGCCGGCGGGCGCGCTGGCCGGCTTCTTCACCATCGGTGGCCAGTTGGTGCTCTACACCCTGGCGACGGTGGTCTATCCCAGCGCCATCCGCTCCACCGGACTGGGCTGCGCAGTGGCCTGCGGGCGCCTGGGCGCCATGCTCGGCCCACTGCTGGTCGGCCACCTGCTGCTGCAGGGGCTGGGGTCCGGCGCGGTACTGGTGGCAGCGTTGCCCTGCGTGCTCATCGCCGCCCTGCTCGCCGCCTTCATGCTGCGGCGGCCGCAAGCGACACCAGCCGCCACGGCCTGATCCAGGCCCGCGATCCCCCTGAAAAGCTTCGCGCGCTGACCACATCGGCGCGTGGGGCCCGTTCGCCCACAAGAAAGACAAAAGGCCCCCCCATGAATCCACTGCGTTCCTGTACCCTGCCCCTGGCGCTCGTCTTCGCCAGCCCTTTGCCTGCTGTCGCCGAGATCTTCGGCGACAGCAGCGCCAGTCTGCAATTGCGCAACTACTACTTCGACTCCGACTATCGCAATGCACCTACCATCGGCCAGCCTGTGTCTCGGCAACGCGAATGGGCCCAGGGCGCGATTCTCGACTTCCGCTCCGGCTACAGCGACACCCCGCTCGGGCTGGGCTTCGACCTGTTGGGGATGAGCGCCCTGCGCCTGGATTCCGCCCCCGGGCGCAGCGGCACCGGCCTGCTCAAGCGCACCGACGAGGGCCGGGCGCAATCCGGCTACAGCAAGGGCGTGGCAACCGCAAAACTGCGCCTGGGCCGAACCGAATTGAAGGTCGGCGGCCATAGCCCCATGGTGCCGGTGCTGATCACGCCACCGGTACGCATGTTCTCGCCGGTGTTCCGCGGTACCGAACTGAGCTCCCGTGACCTGGAGGGCTGGACCTTCACCCTGTCGAGCCTCGACCGCATCATGGGCCGTGACGACGACCGCTTCGAGAAGATGAAGATGGCCTCGCCCTTCGGCCGCTTCCAGAAGGCCGCCGAGGCGGACCGCTTCGATTATCTCGGCGCAGAGTACACCCCGGCCAAGGGCATCAGGCTCAGCTACTATCACAGCCGACTGGAGGACATCTACCGCCAGGACTACCTGGGGGCGACCATCGCCCAGCCCCTGCCGTTGGGCCAGCTGAAGCACGACATCCGCTTCTACGACAGCGGCGAGGATGGGAAAGCCAACGCTGGCCGTGTGGACAGCCAGTACATCGGCCTGATGAGCAACTGGTCGGTGGGGGCACATACCCTGGGCGCGGGCTACTACCGCGTCAGTGGCGACACCGGAATGCCGGGCATTTCCGGCACGGTGCTGAGCGTTCACAGCGAAGGCGCCCTGGTCAGCGACATGGTCAACCGCAACGAGCGCCACTGGCAGCTGAACTACCAGTACGACTTCAGCGCCATTGGCTTTCCCGGCCTGAGCGCCCGGCTGCGCTACCTGCGCGGCGACAACATAGACATACCCGCCCTGCAGTCCGGCGATGCTCATGAAAGCGAACGCTACCTGCAGCTTTCCTACGTGGTACAGGAAGGCCCGCTACGCGGAGTGGCCTTCAACGTACGCAATAGTTCCTACCACAGCAGCTTCGCCCGCGATGTGAACCAGACTCGGATCAACATCGACTACAGTTTCAAGCTCTGGTGAAGACGCCCCCGGGTGGGGCACAAAAGAAAGCCGCCGGGGCTCAGGCCCCGGCGGCTTCTGTCTGGCTCAGGCCAGGCGCGGGAACAAGCGCAATGCGTTGTCGCGATTGATGGCGCTGCGCTGAGCGTCGGTGAAGCCGTATGCATCGAGCAGGCCGGTGAAGTGGCTGGAGCGCTCCTTGTTGGCATAGGGCCAGTCGCTGCCGAAGGTGATGTTCTCCGGCTTGGCGAAAGCCAGCAATGCCGGCAGCGCGTAGGCACTGCTGGAAAGCGCAGTGTCGAAATAGAACTGGCGCAAGCGACGGATGCCGCCTTCCGTAGAGCCGTCCGCCGAGCAGATACGCGCCATGCGCTCCGCCGCATAGGGCACGAAGCCGCCGGCATGAGACAGGATGATCTTCAGGTTCGGGTAGCGTTCCAGGCAGCCACGCTTGGCCAGGTTCAGTGCGGCTCGGGTGGTATCCAGCAGGAAGTCCGCGGCATAGGGCGGAATGCCCGGTACTTCCGGGGCGGGAAGCTCCGAGGGGTGGATGAACACCCGGGCCTGGTGCCGATCGAGCGCCTGCAGCAACGGGTCCCACTCCGGCGTGCCCACGTAGGTGCCGCGAACGTTGGCCAGCAAGATCACGCCATCGGCCTTGAGGTGGGTCAGCGCGTATTCGGCCTGCTCGATGGCGCCTTCTACGTCAGGCAGGGTGAGCGTGGCGAAGAAACCGAAGCGCCCGGGGTATTTGTCCACTACCTCGGCGCAGTACTCGTTGACCTCCTTCGCCTTCACCCTCGCTTCGGCGTCATTGCCCAGGTGCACACCCGGGGTGGAGACCGAGAGGATGCCGCTTTCGATGCCGTTGCTATCCATCAGGTCCAGCGCGGCTTCCGCGCTCCATTTGGGAATGGGCAGGCCGCCGGCTGTAATGCCGCGTGACTCCAGCCACTGCCCGTAGAAGGGCGGGACTATGTGTTGGTGCGTGTCGATGCGACGCGCGGCCTTCGCGCCTGAAGTGCTCTTCGGCGAGGCGGCCTGCGCCGGTGAAAGCCCGGAAAGAGCGGCGGCGGTGGCGGCAGTTGCCATGGATACCAGTACCTGTCTACGTTTCATTGCGGATTCCAATTCTTGTTGTGAGTGGGGCCGTGGCACGGCCAATCAGAACAGCGTCTCCGACCAATCCAGGGACGGGCAGCGCTGCAGCAACACCGTCTGAGCCAGGCCCGGCGCGCCGGTCAGGATGTGCTCGGCATAGAACTCGCCGGCGAGCAGCTTCGCCCGCAGGAAGTCCCGGTCCGCGCCGGCGCGCTCCAGGCCCGCCCGCGCCGCCAGCACCATGCGCCCCCACTGCCAGCCACCGGCCACCTGGCCGAACAGCATCAGGAAAGGAACGGCGACGGCCAGCACCTGCTCAGGCTCCGTCGCGAAGCGCTCGCGCAGTTGCCGAGCTGCCTGCTCCAGCGCCTGCACCGCCGTGCCCAGGCGTAGCCCGAGGCTGCAAGGGTGCTCCGCCAGGTCGGCCGCGACCGCGCGCATGTCCGCCAGCAGGCCATCGAGGTGCCCGGCGCTGTCGCGCAGAATCTTGCGGCCTATCAGATCGTTGGCCTGGATCGCCGTGGTGCCTTCGTAGATGGTGCCTATACGGGCATCGCGATAGTGCTGGCTGACTCCGGTTTCCTCGACGAAGCCCATGCCGCCATGCACCTGCACCGCCAGCGAGGTGACTTCCAGGCTGGTCTCGGTCGCCCAGCCCTTGAACACCGGTGTCATCAGTTCGACGAAGCCCAGGTGCGCGGCCCGCACCTCGGGTTGCGGATGCTGCTGGGCGAAGTCCTGGGCCTGGGCAATCACCAGCGCCAGCGCACGCATGGCCTCGGTCTGAACACGCATGCGAAGGAGCATGCGGCGCACATCGGGGTGACGGATGATCGGCACGTTGCGATTGCCTGCCAGATCACCACCCTGCTGGCGCTGGCGGGCATAGTCAAGGGCCTGCTGATAGGCACGTTCGGACAAACCCAGCGCCTCGATGCCGACGGTCAGGCGAGCCTGGTTCATCATCACGAACATGGCCTCCAGGCCACGATTCGGCTGCCCCACCAGGTGGCCGAAGGCTCCCCCCTCGTCACCATAGGCCATCACGCAGGTCGGGCTGGCATGGATCCCCAGCTTGTGCTCCACCGACACGCAGCGCACATCGTTGCGTTCGCCCAGGCTGCCGTCTTCGTTCACCAGG
This sequence comes from Pseudomonas delhiensis, assembly GCF_900187975.1. GTDB lineage: Bacteria > Pseudomonadota > Gammaproteobacteria > Pseudomonadales > Pseudomonadaceae > Pseudomonas > Pseudomonas delhiensis. The sequence continues at coordinate 38,962 of NZ_FZPC01000040.1, forward strand.
AACTTCGGCACCAGGAACAGCGAGATGCCCTTGGCCCCCGGCGGCGAGTCCGGCAGCCGGGCCAGTACCAGGTGCACGATGTTCTCGGTCAGGTCCTGCTCGCCCCAGGAGATGAAAATCTTCTGCCCCTGCAAGCGGTAGCCGCCGCTTCCATCCGGGGTAGCACGGCAGCGGATGGCGCCGACGTCGGAACCAGCCTGGGGCTCGGTGAGGTTCATGGTGCCGCTCCAGCGACCGCTGACCATGGGAGGCAGGTAGCGTGCCTTCAGCGCCTCGCTGGCACAGGCCTCCAGGGCCTCTATTGCCCCCAAGGTGAGCCCCGGGCACATGGAAAAGGCCTTGTTCGCTGCCATGAACATTTCCGTGATGGCCGACGAGGCAACGCAAGGCAGGCCCTGCCCGCCCAGGGCAGCCGGGACAGCGACGTTGTTCCAGCCCGCCTCGATACAGCGCTGGTAGGCCAGGTCGAAGCCCTTGGCGGTCCTCACCCCGGCCGGGCTCCAATGCACGCCCTCGATGTCCGCCGGCTGGTTCAACGGCGCCAGGACCCCGGCAGCGAACTTGCCGGCCTCCTCGCACACTGTGGCCAGCAAGCCGGCGTCCATTCCCTCGAACGACGGCAGGCTGGCGAGTGCATCGAGGTCCAGCAGGTTTTCCATCACGAAGCGCAGGTCGGCAAGTGGCGGATTGAAAGGCGTCATCGTTGGTTCTCCAGGTTCTGCAGCTCCCGCCACTGGATCTTGCCGGTCGCCGATTTCGGCAGCGCGTCGACGAATTCGACCAGGCGGGGAATCTTGTAGGCCGCCATCTGTTGGCGCGACCAGTTCATCAGGCTTTCGGCATCGAGCGCTTCACTCGTGGCCGACCTCAGTACGACCACGGCCTTCACCGCTTCCCGGCCATCCGCGGCGCGCCCGGCGATCACACAGGCTTCCTGGATGTCGGGGTGGTGGTAGAGCAGGCTCTCAACCTCGCTGGGCCAGACCTTGTAGCCGTTGACATTGATCATTCGCTTCAGGCGCTCGGCCATGAACAGGTAGCCCTGCTCGTCGAAATAGCCGATGTCGCCGGTGCGCAGGAACTGCCTGCCCTGGATCTCGACCAGGGACTCCGCGGTGGCCTCGGGGTTGTTCCAGTAGCCACTGAACAGCGAGGGGCAGCGCGTGACTATTTCGCCTTGCCGCCCCAGGGGTTGCTCGGCGTCGCTTTCAAGGCAGAGGACGCGGGTATCGACATCGAACAAGGGAATGCCCAGGCATTGCGGCTTGGGGCACCCGGGCGGGTTCAGGTGGATGGCGCCGCACACCTCTGTCATGCCCCAGCCTTCCTGGTAGTGCAGGCCGGTCAGTTGGTGCAGACGCTCGGCGACGGCGGCAGGCATCGCGGTACCGCCCCCACCCATCATCTGCAGGCTCGAGAAGTTCCTCCGGTCGAGGCCCTCCACGCCGAGCAGATCGACGATCATCGTCGGGATACTGGTCCAGTGGGTGACGCCACGGGTCTCGATCCAGTCGAGGGCGACCTCGCGGTCCCAGCGCGGCAACAGGACGATAGAGGCGCCCAGGGCCAGGGGGACGAGCATCGAGGCGCACATCCCGGTGACATGGAAGTAAGGCGCGGTAGCCAGGACCACCGACTCGCTGGACCAGTGGTTCCAGTGCATCAGCGCGACCAGTTGGGCATTGACCGCCCTGTGGCTGAGCATGCAGCCCTTGGGCCGCCCCGTGGTGCCGGAGGTGTAGACGAGCATCGCCAGGTCCTCGCCGCAGCGTTGTGCGACGCTGGCCAGGGGCGGATGCCGCAGGGCCTGGCCCAGGGTGCTGGTGGCGGCACCGGCCGGCTGCCTGGCCGGCTCCGCGAGGAACGCCGGTACCAGTTCGGACGCAGTCGCTGGCAGGTCGTCGGCGTAGCAGGCCAACACCAGATGCTCGAAAACGCCCTGGAGGAGCAGCCCCGAGAATGCCGCTTCGAGGTCCTGGGCGGCCAGCACCACGCGGGCGCCGCTGTCCTCGATCAGCCAGCGCAGCTCAGCTTCGAGGTTCATGGGGTTGACCGGCACTACCACGGCATCGGCGCGGAGGATGGCGTAGAAGGCGACAATGAATGCGGGGCTGTTCTGCATGTCCAGCAGCACTCTGTCGCCGGGGCGCACGCCAAGGTTCTGCACCAGGTAGCCAGCCAGGCGCTGGACCCGCTCGTACAGCTCCCGGTAGCTGAGGGTGGCGCCATAGAAGTCGATGGCGATCTCGTGGGGAAAGCGCTTCGCGTTGGTCTCCAAGGCTTCCTGGATGGCAGTGGCAGGTAACCCCGGGTGACGCGGTACGTGCCGTGCCAGCAGGCGATGGGCCGCCGCCTCTACCGGTTCAGGCTGGCCGTGGGCGGACAGGGGCGCAGGCAAGCCGGTTACGGAAAAACTGTTGTTATTATTCATGGATTCTCCAAACGACAAACGAATGGGCTCGGCAGGCAACGAACCGGCTACATCGCGACGATCGCCATCGGCGAGCTGGCGGTGGCCACCAGCCGCCCCTGGCTGCAGAACAACCGCGCGCTGGCGTATATCAGCGAGCGGCCGTGCTTCTCCAACTGCCCCTGGACGCGGTAGTCGCCCTGGGGCGCCGGGCGTAGGTAATTGACCGTCAGCGCGGTGGTCGCGGCGGTGCGCCCTGCCTCCAGCACGGACAGGGCGGCGAAAGCCAGACCGAAGTCCAGCAGCGCGGCGACTATGCCGCCCTGGATCACCCCCCCGCCCTGGGTGAAGCTTTCGTCCACCGAGAACGAGGCCTCGACGCTGCCACGCTCGGCGTGCACCAGGCGCATGCGCAATTGCTGCGCGAGGGGGCTATCGGGAACCGGCCGGTCGTGCCAGCCACCTGCCATGAATTGTTCGATGAAAAGTCGATCCGGATTGTCCGGACCGGCGCTGGGTGCTACCCGCATCGGCCATGCACTCCTACTGGGCTGAAAAACAGGCCAGACCAAGACGGGTGTGACAACGCCGCAGCCCAGCCATCAAGTCAACCTTGATTGACAGGATCCCAGCGTGGCTAAAAGTGCGCCTTATGTCAACCTTGGTTGACGAGATTATCGCCATCTTGCGATAACGGCGCAGCAGGCGATACGCCGGCCTTAGGCGTTGGTCGATGCTGCGCAGGAGGCGTTAGGTCTGGAAGCGAGCCTCCGGATTTATCGTCCGGGAATTGCTGGAGCAACTCGGTGAATGACAGGGGGAAACGGCTCAGCGGTTGCGAATGCGCTCGGCCAGCGCACCAAGGGGCTTGGCCATACCTCGCCGTATCCGCGCGGGGAAGGTTTCCGCGGCATAGATGGGAGCGGGCGTAACCTGCTCCCCGGCCAGCCGATACTGCGGAAAAAGACTCAACGCGTGGCCACGAGCGATGCCGTACTGCACCGACTCCGACCACAGGCCATTGTCGTCCAGGGTCTGGCATTGCAGCGTGGTGATCGGCGCTGGCGCGAACGGGAAGTCGCTACCGAAAAGTATGTGCGAAGGATCCACTAGCTCCTTCAAAGCAACCATCGAATAGCGCGACGGTGAAAGCGCGGTGTCGAAATAGAAGCGCTTTACATACGTCATCACACCTTGAGGCGCCTGGTCCTTGAACTCCGGCAGGGCGTTCGCCAGGGAGATGCGCCAAGCCGCATAAGGCAGGAAACCACCGGAGTGCGCCAGTATCCAGCGGATCTTCGGGAAGCGTTCCAGGGTTCCGGTAAGGATCAGGTTGACCGCCGCCCTGGTGGTATCGCAGAGAAACTCGAGCAGGAATCCCGGCGTCTGCAAGCCTATCCGTTCGCTGGTGGCATGCATGTTGGGATGGACGAACACCACAGCCTGGCGGCGATCGAGTTCGGCCATCAGTTCCTCGAAACGCGGGTCACCGAGAAAGACACCATCGGTGCTGCCGAGCAACACTACGCCGTCCGCCTGGAGTTCATCGAGCGCACGCACGGCTTCGCGGCAAGCGGCATCGGTGAAAGGGGTGGGAAGCACGGCGAAATTGCCGAATCGCCCTGGAAAGTCCTCGCGCATCTGCGCAGCGAAATCATTGCATTGCCGCGCCAGCTCCCGCGCCTGCTCCACACCACCGCCGAAGTGCACCCCGGGAGCCGACAATGAAGTTATCGCGGTCTGGATGCCGTTGACGTCCATGACCTCGATGGACTTCTGCGGCGTCCATCTCGGCAACGGCGCCCCTGCCACTTTCGTCAAACCCATTTTGTCCATTGCGGCAACGAAAGCTGGCGGAATGATGTGATGATGGACGTCTAGGCGCCCTTGCTGGATGGACATGGTTATCCCCGTCGGTGGAGTTCGAATGACCGCGAGCGCATGCGCCCGGGCACACAGGCGAAAAGAACACTACCAGCAAGATATGAACATCAATGTTCACAAAGTGTCAATTCAGATCACCTACCCTTCGCCCCCTCATCGGTCATGGGACAGTCAAATAACTCTTGACTCCGGATGAACACGACTGTTCACTCTGAGTCACGGTTAACAGGACCTTTTATGAGCGCAATCGAAAAACGCATCCATGACGCCGCCATCCGCATCTTCGCCGAGCGACGCATGGACGAAATCAACGTCAGCGAACTCGCGCAGACCGCCGGTGTTGCACGCGGCACCATCTACAAGAAGCTCGAGTCGGTGGATTCGCTGTTCGAGAACGTCGCGAGTCAATTGGCAGCGGAGATGAACGAACGGGTTGGACTCAGTGCAGCCCCCGATCTGGACCCGGCCCAGCGTCTGGCTAACGGCATCCGCTTCTACATCCGGCGAGCCCATGAGGAGCCGCACTGGGGCGCGTTCTTGGTGCGCTACTCGGCCACCAGCCTCTCGCTGCAAAAAATGTGGGATGGCCCCCCGGCACGTGACGTGCTCGATGGCCTGTCCAAACATCGCTACAGCTTCCGCCCAGAGCAGATGGTATCGGTAATCGGCATGCTTGCCGGCTCGGTGCTGATCGCCATCGCCCTGGTGCTCGAAGGCCATAAAACCTGGAGAGATGCCGGCGCCGACACCGCCGAGCTGGTGCTGCGCGCGCTAGGGGTGCCCCCGGAAGAAGCGCATGCATTCGCCAGCGCGCCGTTGCCGGTACTGCCAGCTCTCGACTAACGCAGAGCCCCCATTGCCTTGAACGGCGCGCCCTTCCGGCGTGCCGCAGGGGGCGCTCACCCCGAAGAAAGGAGACAACAACAATGAAAGCACTCCTTCACCGCCATCACCTGCCACTGCTTGCCAGCAGTCGCTCGCCGACCTCCTAGCTAACGCGGCAGCCGCCGCCGGCCCTGCGCTATTCCCTTGCGCGGTGCCCGTATCAACGGGCGCCGGGAAGATGCTCATCCGCAGAAAAGTCGACAACAACAAAAAGAGGCTTAAACATGAAAAGGGCAAGTCCCCTGCACCTCAGGCCACTGCGCCTGACCACCGCACTAACCCTTTATGCCCTGACCGTTCCCACCAGCCAGGCGGCGACCTTCACCCTCGGGGAGATCGAGGGGCAGTTCGACTCCTCGCTGTCGATCGGCTCCAGCTGGTCGACGCAGAACCCCAAGGCCAAGCTGCTGAACAGCCACAGCGTGGACGACGGCAAGCTCAACTTCCGCTCTGGCGACGCCATCTCGCGGGTGTTCAAGGGCCTCCACGACCTGGAGCTGAAGTACGGCGATAGCGGTGTGTTCGTCCGCGGGAAGTACTGGTACGACTTCGTCCTCAAGGACGAGGACCTGCGCTTCAGGAACATCAGCGACAGTGGCCGCGAAGAGGCGGCCAAATCGGCCGGCGCCGAATTCCTCGACGCCTTCGTCTACCACAATTACGAGCTCCGCGAACTGCCCGGTGTCGTGAAGGTCGGCAGGCAGGTGGTCAACTGGGGCGAGAGCACCTTCATCCAGGGCGGCGTCAACGCCATCAACCCCATAGACGTCTCCTCCTTCCGCCGCCCTGGCTCGGAGATCAAGGAAGGGCTGGTGCCGGTCAACATGTTTTATCTCTCTCAAAGCCTGAGCGAGAGTTTCTCCACCGAGATGTTCTACCAGTTCGGGTGGGACAAGACAGTCATCGACAACTGCGGAACCTTCTTCTCCGGCAACGACGTCGTTGCCGATGGCTGCGGCGGCCTGCCGGTTGGCCCCGTCATATACCAGAACCCGCTCGCCCAACAGGCTTTGTCCCCGTTCGGAATCAAGCTGACCAGCGAAGGCATCGAGATTCCGCGCGCACATGACAATGACCCGCGCGATAGTGGCCAATGGGGAATGGCGCTGCGCTGGTTCGCCCCGCAGTGGGACAGCGAGTTCGGCGCCTATTTCATGAACTACCACAGCCGCATGCCCTACATCAGCGCCGTAACCAGCCCTCATGCGGCTGATCCGGGCTTCGCTCCGGAGCTCTGCGGAAACCTGGGCGTCCCGGCCGCTGCATGCTCCGCGGTATTGGGGACGGCGGCAGGCCAGAGTCTGGCGCAGGCCTATCGGCTCGGCACTTCGAAGTACTACATCGACTATCCCGAGGATGTCCGTCTTTACGGCCTGAGCTTCAGTACCAGTCTACCGACGGGGACCACGCTCGCCGGAGAGGTCAGCTATCGCCCCAACATGCCGCTGCAGATCAACCCGTACGACTTGATCACGGCAGGAACCGGGGTCACAGCCCTGTCCCCACTGTTGTCTTCTGGCGCGATCAATCTGCAGAACTCTACCGCCATTTCTGGCTATCGGCGCAAAGAGGTTACCCAGGCCCAGGTTACGGCGACGCACTTTTTTGACCAGGTAATGGGGGCTGATCGCCTGACGCTGATCGGCGAGGTCGGATACGTGCACGTCGGCGGACTTGAAGGCCGAGGTGGTGTGCGGTACGGGCGGAGCACTGCCTATGGAGGCGGCGCGATCTACCCGGACAACAGCGTGTGTACGTCCACCAGCGCCACTCCGGAGTACTGCACCAACGATGGCTTCACCACTTCAGATGCTTGGGGATACCGCGCGCGAGCCATCTGGGAGTACTCCAACGTCATCCAGGGGCTGGAGCTCAAGCCGAACCTGGCCTGGTCGCACGACGTTGACGGCTACGGTCCCGAGCCTGGTTTCAACGAAGGCTCCAAGGCCGTAAGCATTGGCCTCGATGCCACCTACCTGAACACCTATAACGCGAGCCTCTCGTACACCAACTTCTTCGGCGGTGATTACAACGTCAACGTCGACAGAGACTTCGTCGCGCTGAGCGTCGGCGTTTCCTTCTAACGGAGAACAACAATGAAAAATGCCTCCTTGCGTATTGCGCTGCTTGGCGCAGCTCTGTCCATGCCACTCCACGCCATTGCCGCTGTCTCCGAAGCCGAGGCACAAAAGCTCGGCACGAGTCTCACCCCAATGGGGGCAGAGAAGGCAGCCAACGCCGACGGCAGCATCCCCCAATGGACTGGTGGCTTGCCGACTACTGCGGGCCAACGTGGGACGAATGGTCGCCTCAGCGATCCCTTTGGCAGTGAAAGGCCGGTATTCACCATCACTGCACAAAACCTGAACCAATACGCCTCCAACCTCTCAGCCGGCCAGCAAGCAATGTTCAAGCGCTATCCGGACTATCACATGAACATCTACCCGACACATCGCACGGCGACATACCCGGACGCAGTGTTCAAGGCTATCGCCGGTAATGCTCGCAAGACGAGCCTCGTGGGTGGCGGGAACGGCCTGCAGGATTTCCAGACGGCAATCCCCTTCCCTATTCCCCAGAGCGGCATCGAAGTTCTCTGGAACCATATCACCCGTTACCGCGGCGGAAGCGCCCAGCGCAATCATGTGCAAGCCGTGCCGACCGCCAATGGCACCTTCACTCCGGTTCACTTCAAGCAGCAATTCACCTATCGCGATCAGCTCAGTGACTTCGATCCCGGCAAGGAGAGCAACGTGCTCTTCTACTACAAGCAGTTGGTAACCGCGCCCGCACGGCTTGCCGGCGACGTCGTTCTCGTTCACGAGACACTGGACCAGGTCAAAGAGCCCCGGATGGCGTGGATCTACAACGCGGGTCAGCGTCGTGTGCGCCGGGCCCCCCAAATCGCCTACGACGGGCCCTACCCTGCGTCTGATGGCCAGCGCGTTGCGGACAATCTGGACATGTTCAACGGCGCTCCAGATCGCTACGAGTGGAAGCTGCTCGGTAAGCGCGAGCTCTATGTCCCATACAACAACTTCGAGCTCGAATCACCAGCCCACAAATACAGCGACATCCTGCAGCCCGGTCACATGAACCAGGATCTGGTCCGTTACGAGAAGCATCGCGTGTGGGTTGTCGAGGGGACGCTCAAGCCCGGCGAGCGCCACATTTATGCCAAGCGCGTCCTGTATATCGACGAAGACACCTGGCAAGCGATGGTTGCGGAGCACTACGACGGCAGGGGCACGCTCTGGCGAGTGGGCGAAAGCTCGATGACGCCGCTGTATGACAAACAGATCCCCTACCTGGGCGTTGAAGCGCTGTACGACTTGATCAACGGCCGCTATCTGGTCTCCGGGATGACCAACGAAGAAAAAACCGGAGTCGAATTCGGCTTCAAGGCCAGCGCCGCCGATTACACCCCCACCGCCTTGCGCAATTCCGGCGTGCGCTAGCGTCGCCATCCCCTTTCCGAGAAACGGTCCTTGGGAAAATCTTGCCATTAATTGAACACTACCGTTCACAAGTAGACATTATTGACCTAAAGTAGGTCCATGCTTCGAAACGTGCCGACAGGCCTCCATAACAACAGGAGCAACGCAGTGAACATGAAAGAAACCATTTCCGAGCTGCAGACCCGCAGTGTCGTGGTCGGCAAGCGCCAGATATTCGTAGCCGAGAAAGGCACTGGACATCCGGTGCTCATGCTCCACGGGGGTGGTCCGGGCGCCTCGGGCCTGTCCAACTACTCGCGCAACATCGACGCCCTCGCTGATCGATTCCGCGTCCTGGTGGTGGATATGCCCGGTTATGGCAAGTCGTCCAAAGGCGTGAATCGCGACGACCCGTTCGGCGACCTTGCCAGCACCATGCTCGCCCTGCTGGATGTGCTTGGCATCAAGAGCGCTCACATCATCGGCAACTCGCTTGGGGGCGCCTGTGGCCTGCGAATGGCGCTGGAGGCACCCAGCCGTGTATCGGGGCTGATCCTCATGGGGCCCGGTGGAGTCAACACTACGCGGAGCCTCCCTACCCCCGGACTCAAGCTGCTGCTGGACTACTACAACGGCGATGGCCCCTCTCTGGAAAAGATCACGCACTTCATCCGTGACTACCTGGTTTATGACGGGAGCCAGGTATCCGACGCGATGATCGAAGAGCGCTATCGCTCCAGCATTGATCCGGAAGTTGTAAAGCAGCCCCCGCTGCGACGCCCACCGAGCCTCGGTGCGGCAATCCGCATGGACTTCACTCGCGACCATCGACTGAAAACCTGCCAGGTACCGACTCTGGTCCTCTGGGGTACGGAAGATCTCGTGAATCGCCCCAGCGGTGGCGCCACCCTCCTCAAGCGCATGCCCAACTGCGATCTGTACCTCTTCGCCAAGACCGGCCACTGGGTGCAATGGGAACGTGCCGATCAGTTCAATGCCATCAGCACCTCCTTCCTGGCAGTGAACACGCCTAAGGCCTGAGTGGAGGATATCGATATGGCTCAGGACATCTTCGGCGCCAGTAGCATGGGCTATGCGGTTATCGAATCCGAGCGGATGGATCGCTGGCGAGCCCTGCTCAAGGCTGGCATCGGCTTGCACGAAGCGCAGGCTGACTCAGAGGTATTGGCCTACCGCATGGACCAGCACCAGCGGCGGATCATTGTGAAGCGCGGCGCAGCCGAAGACCTCGTCGCCGTTGGCTGGCAGCTTCGTGACAAGGACACGCTGAATGAGGTGCTTCAGCGCCTGAAAAAGCTCGGGATCGAGGCAACGCGAGGGTCTGCAAGCCAAGCCGCCGAGCGGGGTGTCCGTGAGTTCTGGGAAGTCATCGGCCCGAAACGGCTTGCGGTCGAGTTGTTCATCGAGCCGCTCACTGACGATGGCCCTCTCGAGATGCTTAGTCCCGGATTCATAACTGGAGAGATGGGGATGGGGCACCTGGCGATCACATCTCGAAAGCCCGAACAGATGCGGCGCTTCTGGCAGGAAGTCTTCGATGCACGCCACAGCGATCACATCGTTGAACGCATCGCGGGCGTCACGCTGGACATCGACTTCTTCCGGGTGAATCCACGGCATCACTCGATTGCGATTGCCGTCGTCAAAGACCTGCCCATGGACCCGATTCGTACTCGAATTCAGCACATGAATTTGTTGACGACGTCCGTCAGTGGGCTCACTGACGCTTTCCTCCGCTGCCGCAAGTTGGGCTTCGAAATGGCGCATGAGATCGGGGAGCACCCCAATGATCGCGAGCAGTCCTTCTACGTAATGACCCCTTCAGGCTTCGAAATGGAGCTCGGATGGAATGCCTTGGAAGTCAATGAAGAAACGTGGCGCACGACTTCCTACAAGGGCATCAGCCTCTGGGGCCACAAGCCCGAAAAGCAAACCCGCTGGAAAAAGCTGACCACCAACCTGGGCAATTTCGGTCGCGGCTTCCGCTCGCTTTTCAACACTGAATATTCACCGCTCTAGGGAGACGCGCTGGAGATGGACAATAACAAGAAGCTGCATGGCGAAACCGTTGATGTCGTGATTTCGGGCCTGGGCCCAACGGGTGCCACCTTGGCGCACCTGCTGGGTAAACGCGGTCTGTCGGTCATCGTGCTGGAGCGTGAGCCAACCTTCTATGGAAATGCTCGGGCCGTATACACCGACGATGAATGCATGCGAATCATGCAGTCCGCCGGCGTTGCAGACGAACTTGCAGAAGACATGCAGATCGACACGCCAGCCCAGTGGACCTTCGCCGATGGTCGCGTGCTTGGCCAGTACTGGCAGTTGAAACGTCCGTTCGGTTGGCCCGTGATCAACTTCTTGTATCAGCCCTGGATGGAAACACGCCTGACCGATCTTCTCCAGCGCTACCCCAATGTCCAGATTCGACGAGGCCGGGAACTCACCGCCTTTGAACAAAACGATGAATGGGTGACCGTCACTCACCAGGCCACGCGGACCTTCCGCTTCAGTGAAAGCAGCGACGCGCGTAGCGAGCACGAAATTGACGTAGACCCCCAGATCATTCGAGCTCGCTATCTGGTCGGCGCCGACGGCGGTCGAAGCACCGTGCGCGAGTCGCTCGGCATCAAGATGGACGGCAAGAATTTCCCGGAGCCGTGGCTGGTCGTCGACCTGGAGCTTAAAGAGGGTGAGGAAGCTCTGCGACACATCCCCTACTTCAACTTCGTCTGCGACCCCATCTGCCCCACCGTCAGTTGTCCGCAGCCGGGAAGATTCCATCGCTTCGAGTTCATGCTCATGCCCGGCCAGACCAAGGAGTACATGGAGGACCCGGCAACCGTCCGCAAGCTCATCAGTCGTCACGTCGATCCGGATAAATTCGACGTCAAGCGACGCCTCGTTTACACCTTCAACGCCCTGGTCGCTCAGGAATGGCGCCGGGGACGTGTGCTGCTCGCGGGTGACGCGGCGCACATGACGCCGCAGTTCATGGGCCAAGGCATGAGCTCGGGTGTACGCGACGCTTATAACCTGGCCTGGAAACTCGACGCTGTCCTTAAAGGCAGGGCGGGTGATCAGCTTCTGGATACCTATAGTCGGGAACGCTACCACCACGCCAAAGCGATGATCGACATTTCGGTCGTGATGAAGGATTTCGTTTCGATGGCCCATCCAGTGAAGGCGGCCCTGCGAAACATCACTGCCAAAACGTTGCAGGCCACCCCGGTCATCGGCAAGTGGATTCGTGAAGGTGGCTTCAAACCGACGCCAACCTATAAGGCCGGCACCTACCTGGGCATACCGCGCCGCGGTCGTCGATCCGTCGAAGGAAAGATGGTTCCCCAACCCCATGTCCGAACCTTCAAGGGTAAGAGAGTGCTGCTCGACAGCCTCATGGGCGAGGACTTTGCGCTTATTGGTCTGGGCGTGAACCCTCAGGACTTCCTCAATGGCCAGTCTCGTGCACTGCTCGCCGCGCAGGGGGTGAACTACCTGAGCCTGTTCCCCTTCGGCGGCCGGCCCCAGGGGAAAGATGTTCAACGCCACACGCCCAGCGGTCTGGTTGAGGTCGAAGAAGTCGGCGAAGAAATGCTCAAGTGGTTTAAGCGATCAGGCGCAAAACAGAACGCTGTAGCCATCGTCCGGCCAGACAAGTTCGCCTTTGCCGTCGTATCGGGCGACGAGTTGAATGCCGCTATCGAGGAACTCGGTCGTCAACTCGGTTGGTCCGCTGCACTCGCCGGCTCTGTAACTGAACGACAGCCGCTGAGGAAATCCGCATGAGCCTCGATTCAGAAGTGCTTGAGAGGCTCGCTGCCGATCTGCGCCATGCAGAGCTGCATGGGGAGGCCATTGCACCTCTGCGCACCGAGCTTGGTTCGGACAACGGAGACGCTGCCTATGCCATCCAACGTATCAATGTTGAGCATTGGCAAAGCACGGGGCGCCGGATCGTTGGCCGCAAAATTGGTCTCACCAATCCCAAGGTGCAAGCCCAACTTGGGGTCGATCAGCCCGACTTCGGGACCCTGTTCGCCGATATGTGCTACGGCGAACAACAGGGCATCGCAATCGAGCGTGTGATGCAACCAAAGATCGAGGCCGAGATCGCCCTGGTCCTGGGGCGCGACCTGCCTCGGGCAGATACCACGTTTGATGAGCTATGCGCGGCAGTGCGATGGGTGCTTCCTGCGCTGGAAATCGTCGGCAGCCGCATTCGCAACTGGGACATCCGTTATGTCGACACCGTCGCTGACAATGCCTCCTGTGGCGCCTATGTGCTAGGTGGCCCGCTTCGTCGGCTGGAAGGGTTGGACCTGCTCGATTGTCAGATGCGGATGACATTGAACGGGCAGGAAGTGTCCAGCGGCAGAGGGCGGGAGTGCCTTGGGCACCCGCTGAATGCCGCAGTCTGGCTGGCTCGCAAAATGGCGTCACTCGGCACGCCCCTCCTCGCTGGGGACCTGATCCTGACTGGCGCTCTTGGCCCCATGATTCCCGTGAAGGAGGGGGACAGATTCACCGCCACCATTGAGGGAATTGGAAGCGTCTCTACCCATTTCTTCAGCGCCACCCCAGATGCTGTCTTTCTACCGAGCTAAGAGAAGACCATGAGCCAGAAACGCAAAGTCGCCATCATCGGCTCCGGCAACATCGGCACTGACCTGATGATCAAGCTCCTGCGCAACGCGCAGCACCTGGAAATGGCCGCCATGGTCGGCATCGACCCGGCCTCCGACGGTCTGGCCCGCGCATCACGAATGGGCGTGGCCACCACCCACGAAGGCGTGGAAGGCCTGACCCGCCTGCCGATCTTCGACGAGATCGACTTCGTCTTCGATGCCACCTCCGCCGGCGCCCACGTGAAGAACGATGCATTCCTTCGGGGCCACAAGCCCAACCTTCGCGTGATCGACCTGACCCCGGCCGCAATAGGTCCCTATTGCGTGCCGGTGGTCAACCTGGAGCAGCACCTGCAGGCACTGAACGTGAACATGGTGACCTGTGGTGGGCAGGCGACCATTCCGATGGTGGCCGCCGTGTCCCGCGTGGCCAAGGTGCATTACGCGGAGATCATCGCTTCCATCGCCAGCAAATCCGCCGGCCCCGGCACCCGCGCCAATATCGACGAGTTCACCGAGACCACCAGCAAGGCCATCGAAGTGATCGGCGGCGCGGCCAAGGGCAAGGCGATCATCATCATGAACCCGGCCGAGCCGCCGCTGATCATGCGCGATACCGTCTATGTCCTTTCCGAAGCCGTGGAACAGGCGAAGGTCGAAGCGTCCATCGAGGAAATGGCGGCTGCCGTGCAGGCCTACGTCCCCGGCTACCGCCTGAAGCAGAAGGTGCAGTTCGATGAGGTCCGCGACCTGAACATTCCCGGCCACGGTCGCTTCAGCGGCCTGAAGACCTCGGTGTTCCTCGAAGTCGAAGGCGCCGCCCACTACCTGCCGGCCTACGCCGGCAACCTCGACATCATGACCTCCGCCGCGCTGGCCACTGCCGAGCGCATGGCGCAAGCAATGGGGGCCTCGGCATGAGCCAGAAACTCTATATCTCCGACGTGACCCTGCGCGATGGCATGCACGCGATCCGCCACCAGTATTCCCTGGAGGATGTGCGCGCCATCGCCGCGGCCCTGGACATGGCGAAAGTCGATTCCATCGAAGTGGCCCACGGCGACGGCCTGCAAGGTTCGTCGTTCAACTACGGCTTCGGCGCCCACACCGACCTGGAATGGATCGAAGCGGCAGCGGATGTGGTCAACCACGCCAAGATCGCCACGCTGCTGCTGCCAGGGATTGGCACCATTCACGACCTGAAGAACGCCTACACCGCCGGCGCCCGCGTCGTGCGCGTGGCCACCCACTGCACCGAAGCGGACGTCTCCAAGCAACACATCGAGTACGCCCGCGAGCTGGGCATGGACACGGTCGGTTTCCTGATGATGAGCCATATGCAGACGCCGGAAGGCCTCGCGCAGCAGGCCAAGCTGATGGAGAGCTACGGTGCCACCTGCATCTACGTGGTCGATTCCGGCGGCGCCATGAACATGGACGACATCCGGGCGCGTTTCCGCGCGGTGAAGGCCGTGCTCAAGCCCGAGACCGAAACCGGCATCCACGCCCACCACAACCTCAGCCTCGGCGTGGCCAACTCCATCGCCGCGGTGGAGGAGGGCTGCAACCGCATTGA
>NZ_FZPC01000062.1 GCF_900187975.1 Pseudomonas delhiensis
GACCTGAGCCGCAGCGTCGGCTGGTTCACCAGCCTGTTCCCGGTGCGCCTGGCGCCCGCCGAAGACCTCGGCGAGTCGCTGAAGGCGATCAAGGAGCAACTGCGCGCCGTACCCGGCAAGGGCCTGGGCCACGGCCTGCTGCGCTACCTGGGCGGCCCGGAGAGCGCCGCGGCCATGGCGGCGCTGCCCCAGGCGCGGGTCACCTTCAACTACCTGGGCCAGTTCGACGCCCAGTTCGACGAGGCCGCGCTGCTGCTGCCCGCCACCGAGCGCGCCGGTGCCGAGGTGGACGCCGACGCACCGCTGGACAACTGGCTGAGCCTCAATGGCCGGGTCTACGACGGCGAGTTCAGCCTGGACTGGAGCTTCAGCCGCGAACAGTTCGCCGAAGCCACCCTCCAGCGCCTGGCCGAGGACTACCAGCGCGAGCTGGCCGCGCTGGTGGAGCATTGCCTGCAGCCACGGCAATGCACTCTCACGCCCTCGGACGTTCCGCTGGCCGGGCTGACCCAGGCACAGCTGGACGCGCTGCCGGCGATGGAGGCGGTCGAAGACATCTACCCACTCTCGCCGATGCAGCAAGGCATGCTGTTCCATAGCCTGTACGAGCAGGGCAGCGGTGACTACATCAACCAGATGCGCATGGACATCCAGGGCCTGGATCCCGAGCGTTTCCGCCTGGCCTGGCAGGCGGCGTTGGACCGCCATGACAGCCTGCGCAGCCTCTTCATCTGGCCGGAACAGCGGGACGCACCCTTGCAGGTCGTACGGCAAGGCGTGAAGCTGCCGTTCCAGGTCCATGACTGGCGGAACGATCCGGCCCTGCAGAACGCAGTGGACCTCCTGGCCGAGGAGGAGCGCAGCCACGGCTTCGACCTGCAGGCACCGCCGTTGCTGCGCTTGCACCTGATCCGTACGGGCGAGGAGTGCCACCATCTTATCTATACCAGCCATCACATCCTGATGGACGGCTGGAGCAATTCACGCCTGCTGGGCGAGGTGCTGCAGCGCTATGCCGGTAAGTCGCCGGCGATGACGCCGGGACGCTATCGCGACTACATCGCCTGGCTGCAACGCCAGGACCGCGGTGCCAGCGAGGCATTCTGGCGTACCCAGGCGGCACGCCTGCGGGAGCCGACACGCCTGGCACCGAGCCTGGCGCCAGCTGTGGCGGGCGAGGGCCAGGGCGAGTGCATGCTGCGCCTGGATGGCGCAGCTACCCAGCAGCTGCAGGCTTTCGCTCGGCGCCGCCAGGTCACCCTCAATACGCTGGTCCAGGCGGCCTGGCTGTTGCTGCTTCAACGTCATACGGGGCAGGCGACAGTGGCTTTCGGAGCCACTGTGGCGGGCCGCCCGGCCGAGCTGCTAGGGGTAGAGGAACAGGTCGGCCTGTTCATCAACACCTTGCCAGTGATCGCCGAGGTGCCGGCCGAACAGCGGCTAGGTGACTGGCTGGCGGCATTGCAGGCGCAGAACCTGGCGTTGCGCGAGCACGAGCATACGCCGCTGTACGATATCCAGCGCTGGGCCGGGCTGGGGGGCGAGGCGCTATTCGACAGCATCCTGGTGTTCGAGAACTATCCGGTGGCCGAAGCGCTGGGCCAGGCCCCGGCAGGGTTGCGCTTCGGCGAACCCACCAGCCATGAGCAGACCAACTACCCGCTGACGTTGCTGGTGGACATGGGGAACACCCTGGACCTGCGTCTGGCCTATGCGCGCTCGGCCCATGCCGCGACGGCCATCGAGCGCCTGCTCGAACAACTGTGCCGCTTGCTGTTGTCCATGCCGCAGGCCGAAGCGGCGCGCCTTGGCGAGCTGCAGGTGCTGTCGCCGGAAGAGCGCCGGCAGCAACTGGAATGGAACGCCACGGCCACCGAGTACCCACTGCAACGCGGCGTGCATCAGTTGTTCGAGGAGCAAGCCGAGCGTCACCCGGATTTGCCGGCGCTGGCCTTCGGCGAGCAGCGCCTGAGCTATGCGGAATTGAACCAGCGCGCCAACCGCCTGGCCCATGCCCTGATCGCGCGCGGCGTGGGGCCGGACAGCCTGGTCGGCATCGCGGTGGAACGCTCCATCGAGATGGTCGTTGGTTTGATGGCGATTCTGAAGGCCGGCGGCGCCTACGTGCCGCTGGACCCGGAGTACCCGGCCGAACGCCTGGCCTACATGCTGGAAGACAGCGGCGTGAAACTGCTGCTGAGCCAGTCGCACCTTGACCTGCCGCTGGCCGAGGGCGTGCAGCGTATCGACCTGGACCAGGGCAATGCCTGGCTGGAGGGCTACAGCACTGCCAATCCCGGAATAACCCTGGATGGCGAGAACCTCGCCTATGTGATCTACACCTCCGGCTCCACGGGCAAACCCAAGGGCGCAGGCAACCGCCACCGCGCGCTGACCAACCGACTGTGCTGGATGCAGGAGGCTTATGGCCTGGATGCCCGCGACACGGTGCTGCAGAAGACGCCGTTCAGCTTCGACGTCTCGGTCTGGGAGTTCTTCTGGCCGCTGATGACCGGTGCCCGCCTGGTCGTCGCAGCACCGGGCGATCACCGCGACCCGGCGAAGCTGGTGGAACTGATCAACCGCGAAGGCGTGACCACGCTGCACTTCGTGCCCTCGATGCTGCAGGCGTTCCTGCAGGACGAACAGGTATCTTCCTGCACCAGCCTCAAGCGCATCGTCTGCAGTGGCGAAGCCTTGCCGGTGGATGCCCAGCAACAGGTCTTCGCCAAGCTGCCGCAGGCTGGCCTGCACAACCTCTACGGCCCGACCGAGGCCGCCATCGACGTCACCCACTGGACCTGCGTGGAGGAGGGCAAGGATGCCGTCCCGATCGGCCGGCCCATCGCCAACCTGGGCTGCCATATCCTCGACGACAATCTGGAACCGGTGCCGGTAGGCGTACTGGGCGAGCTGTACCTGGCCGGCGAAGGCCTGGCCCGTGGTTACCACCAACGCCCGGCGCTGACCGCCGAACGCTTCGTCGCCAGTCCCTTCGTGGCCGGCGAGCGGATGTACCGCACCGGTGACCTGGCCCGCTATCGCGCCGACGGCGTGATCGAATACGCCGGCCGCATCGATCACCAGGTGAAGCTACGTGGTCTGCGCATCGAGCTGGGCGAGATCGAAGCGCGACTGCTGGAGCACGCGCTGGTACGCGAAGCAGCGGTGCTGGCCGTGGACGGCAAGCGGCTGGTGGGTTACGTGGTGCTGGCCGAGGAAGCACCGCAGTGGCGCGAAACCCTGTCTGCGCATCTGGCTGCCAGCCTGCCGGAATACATGGTACCGGCGCAGTGGCTGGCCCTGGGCAGCATGCCCCTGAGCCCCAATGGCAAGCTGGACCGCAAGGTATTGCCAAAAGCCGACGCCGCGGCCATGCAGGGTGGGTACGTCGCTCCCGTCAGCGAGCTGGAACTGCGTGTCGCTGCCATCTGGCAGGAGGCCCTGGGGGTCGAACGGGTGGGGCTGGAGGACGAATTCTTCCAACTGGGCGGTCATTCGCTGCTTGCCACCCAGGTGATGATGCGCGTGCGTGAGTTCTCGACGCTGGAACTGCCACTGAAACTGCTGTTCACCCATCCGGTCCTGCGGGACTTCTGCGAGCAGTTGCAGAGCCTGGAGGCGGACCAGCAACCGCTGCAGGATGAATTGGCTAAATCCCTGGAGGCCCTCAAACGTCTATCTGCCGATGATCTTGAGAAATTGCTTTCCTAACGAGGATCAAAGGCGTGCAAAAGTTAATCGAGTCGGTAGGGTCGCTTTCCGCCAGGGAGCGCAAAGCCTTGGCGGTGTTGCTCAAACAGAAGGGGATCAACCTCTTCGGTGTGGCCCCGATCTTCAAGCGCGACGCCACCGAGCCCCTGCTGCCTTCCTATGCTCAGCAGCGCCAATGGTTCCTCTGGCAACTGGAGCCCGGCAGCGCGGCCTATAACCTGCCCAAGGCCCTGCGGCTCAAGGGGCGGCTGGACCTGGCCGCGCTGCAGCGCAGTTTCGCTGCGCTCATCGCCCGCCATGAAAGCTTGCGCACCCGCTTCGTCGAGGTGGATGGCCAACTGCTGCAGTGCATCACACCGCCCTGGTGCCCGGAGCTGGAGCCGTTGACGCCGGCCATGGCGACGGAGGTCGCCATTCAGGAACATGTGACGCGCGAGGTGGCGCGGCCTTTCGACCTGGCCTGCGGCCCTCTGCTCAGAACCTCGCTGCTGCGCCTGGCCGTGGACGATCACGTATTGTTGCTGACGCTGCACCACAGCGTTGGCGATGGCTGGTCGATGCAGCTACTGGCGGACGAGCTGGTCCAGTTGTACGCGGCCCATGCCGAGGGGCGGCAGCCCGACCTGCCGGAGCTGCCGATCCAGTATGCCGACTATGCTCTGTGGCAACGTCAGTGGATGGACGCGGGCGAGCGTGAGCGCCAGTTGGCCTACTGGCGCCAGCGCCTGGGTAGCGAACAGTCTGTGCTGGCCCTGCCGCTTGATCGGCCACGGCCGTTACAACAGAGCTTCGCCGGAGCCAGTTGGCACATCGAGCTGGATGATGAGGCCCTGCGTGCCCTGAAGGGGCTGGCTCAACGCGAGAACGTCACGCTGTTCATGTTGCTGCTGGCCTCGTTCCAAGTGCTGCTGCAGCGCTACAGCGGCCAATCCGATACCCGCGTCGGGGTGCCCATCGCCAACCGCGGGCGAGTGGAAACCGAGCGACTGATAGGTTTCTTCGTCAACACCCAAGTGATGCGCGCCGAAGTGGATGGTCAGGCGAGTTTCCGCGACCTGCTGCGCCAGGTACGCCAGGCGGCGTTGGAGGCCCAGGAATATCAGGACCTGCCATTCGAGCAACTGGTGGAGGCACTGCAGCCCGAGCGCAGCCTCAGTCATAACCCGCTGTTCCAGGTGATGTTCAATCACCAGTCGGAGGAACGCAAGGAAAGCCGGGTGCAGTTGCCCGGCCTGAGCGTCGAGGGGCTGGAGTGGGAGAACCGCAGCGCGCAGTTCGACCTTTCCCTGAATACCGTCGAACACGCACGGGGGCTTTCGGCCGCGCTGACCTACGCTACGGACCTGTTCGAGCCGGCGACCATCGAACGCATGGCGCGGCATTGGCAGAACCTGCTGCGGGCGATGATCGAGAGCCCGCAACAGGCGGTCGGCGAACTGCCGATGCTGGACGCCGGTGAGCGCGAGCTGGTCCTGAAACAGTGGAATGCCACAGCTACCGAATACCCGCTGCAACGCGGCGTATACCAGCTGTTCGAAGAGCAAGCCGAGCGTCACCCGGATTTGCCGGCGCTGGCCTTCGGCGAGCAGCGCCTGAGCTATACGGAATTGAACCAACGCGCCAACCGCCTGGCCCATGCCCTGATCGAGCGCGGTGTGGGACCGGACAGCCTGGTCGGCATTGCCGTCGAACGCTCCATCGAGATGGTCGTCGGCCTGATGGCGATTCTGAAGGCTGGCGGCGCCTATGTGCCGCTGGACCCGGAGTACCCGGCCGAACGCCTGGCCTACATGCTGGAAGACAGCGGCGTGAAGCTGCTGCTGAGCCAGTCGCACCTTGACCTGCCGCTGGCCGAGGGCGTGCAGCGTATCGACCTGGACCAGGGCAATGCCTGGCTGGAGGGCTACAGCACTGCCAATCCCGGAATAACCCTGGATGGCGAAAACCTCGCCTATGTGATCTACACCTCCGGCTCCACGGGCAAACCCAAGGGCGCAGGCAACCGCCACCGCGCGCTGACCAACCGACTGTGCTGGATGCAGGAGGCTTATGGCCTGGATGCCCGCGACACGGTGCTGCAGAAGACCCCCTTCAGCTTCGACGTCTCGGTCTGGGAATTCTTCTGGCCGCTGATGACCGGTGCCCGCCTGGTCGTCGCGGCACCGGGCGATCACCGCGACCCGGCGAAGCTGGTGGAACTGATCAATCGCGAAGGCGTGACCACGCTGCACTTCGT
>NZ_FZPC01000041.1 GCF_900187975.1 Pseudomonas delhiensis
CGTGGCTTCCTCGAACAGGCCTAATACATAGATGCAATCGGGTTCCTCTGTTCAAAAGCGGGTTGACGGTGGGGGTGAGTCCATACATAGGAGCGGATCTCATCCGCGAATCGCGCCGGAACTTCCGGCTATCGCGGACAAGGTCCGCTCCTACGCGGGCCGAGCCATGCCATTCCCCTGTAGGAGCGCGCCCTGCGCGCGAATCGCGGGCAGGGCCCGCTCCTACAATGGGGCGACCGCCCTGGCCGCATGGGTTTCGCCGAGGCTCGCCCCATCCTGCGAAGAGCCGTCCGGCGTGTCAGGCGGCGATGTCGACCAGGCTGCCGCTGGTGTTCTGGTAGCTGGCGGCGCTGCTGTCCTGGTAGTGCCTGGCCAGCATGGCGAGCATCTGCTGCACGGCCTCGGCGCCGGCCGAGCCGCTGGTGCTGGAACCGTCGCTGCTGGAACTGCTGGCCAGGCCGCTGTCGGCTTCGCCGGAAGTGGGTGGCGGGGGCGGCGGCATGTCGCCCTGGGCCTGCTGCAGGGCGCTGCTCAGTTCCTCCTGGCTGATGCCGCCGCTGCCGTCGCTGTCCAGCTGGGCCAGCAGCGAATCGATGTCGATGTCGCCGCTGTCGCTGCCGGAGGCGGACAGGGCGCTGTCCAGCTCGCTGGAGCTGACGCTGCCGTCGCCGTCGCTGTCGAGGGACTTGAACAGGTCGGCGGCGAACTTCTGCGCCTTGTCGCCGGTACTGCCGGTACTGCCGGTGCTGCTGGTGGAACTGCTGCTGGCGCTGCGCTGGGTGCTGGCGAGCGCGGCGCCGCTGTAATAGCTGCTGTAGCTGCTGACTCCGCTGATCATCGGACTGCCTCCATGAGGTTATGCGGCCGGAACTGGATTCCCGGTCCTGGCAGGTTCGATGTGCGTCTTGTCGAGGGTATGTGCGCTTTGTATGCGGGGGCCGACAAAGCCTCAGGCGCGCGGCAGGGTCAGCACGGCGGTGGCGCCGCCGCCGGGGGTTTCCTCGAAATGCAGGTCGCCGCCGTGGCGCCGCGCCGCCTCTCGGGCGATGGCCAGGCCCAGGCCGACGCCGCCGGAGTTGCGGTTGCGCGAGCCTTCCAGGCGGAAGTAGGGCTCGAACACCTGCTCGCGCATCTGCGCGGGGATGCCCGGGCCGTGGTCGCGGACCAGGATTTCCACCTGCTGGCCGCTGTCGCGCAGCACCAGTTGCACCTCGCCGGCGTAGCGCAGGGCATTGTCCAGCAGGTTGGACAGGCACGAGCGCAGGGCCAGCGGCTGCACCTTCAGCGGTGCGCACTGGCCCTCGACGCTGACCCGCGCGCCGTGCTCGCAGGCGTCCTCGGCCAGCGACTCGGCCAGGGCATTGACGTCGAACCACTGCAGCGCCTCGCTGGTGCGCTCCTGGTGCAGGTAGTGCAGGGTGGAGTCGAGCATGCCGATCATCTCGCCCAGGTCCTGGGCGAAACGCGCCCGCAGCTGCGGGTTGTCGATCTCCTCCACGCGCAGCTTCAGGCGCGACAGCGGTGTGCGCAGGTCGTGGGACACCGCCACCAGCATGCGGCCGCGCTGCTGCACCTGCTCGCGGATGCGTTCGCGCATGCGGTTGAAGGCCTGGGCCGCCTGCCGCGCCTCGCGCGGACCGGTTTCCGGCAGCGCCGGGCTGTCCAGGTCCTCGCTCAGCTGCAGCGCGGCGTCGCCCAGGCGCTGCACCGGGCGCGCCAGCAGGCGCGCGCCGAACCAGGCGGCGGCGACCAGGGTCAGCAGCTGGAAGGCGAAGGGCACGCTCCAGAACGGCAGGCGCGGCGGTGGCGGGGGCGGCGGGCCGGGTTCGGCGAATGCGTGGGGCGGCGGCGGAGGCGGGGGCGGGGCCGGATGATGGAAGTGGCTGAACCAGACGAAGGCCAGCAGGTGGGCGACCACGATGGCCAGCAGGAACACGCCGAACAGGCGGGCGAACAGGCTGTCGGCGAGCTGCAGCGAGCGTTTCTTCAAGCGGGCCTCCCGGGCCGGGTCAGGTGATGTCGCGCACGTCGAACAGGTAGCCTTCGCCGCGCACGGTCTTGATCAGCCGCGGCGAGCGCGGGTCGTCGCCGAGCTTCTGGCGCAGGCGCGAGACCAGCAGGTCGATGCTGCGGTCGAAGGCCTCGATGGCGCGGCCGCGGGCGGCGTCCAGCAGCAGCTCGCGGTTGAGCACCCGGCGCGGGCGTTCGAGGAACACCCAGAGCAGGCGGAACTCGGCGTTGGACAGCGGCACCACCAGGCCGTCCGGGGAGTGCAGCTGGCGCAGCACGCTGTCCAGCCGCCACTGGTCGAAGCGCACCTGGGCGCGCGGCTCGTTGCGGCCCTCGTCGCCGCGCACGCGGCGCAGGATGGTCTGGATGCGCGCCACCAGCTCGCGTGGCTCGAAGGGCTTGGCCATGTAGTCGTCGGCGCCCAGCTCCAGGCCGATGATGCGGTCGGCCGGCTCGCAGCGCGCGGTGAGCATGAGGATCGGGATGTCCGACTCGCTGCGCAGGTAGCGGCACAGCGACAGGCCGTCCTCGCCGGGCAGCATCAGGTCCAGCACCACCACGTCGAAGTTCTCCTCGGCCAGGGCCTGGCGCATCCCGGCGCCGTCGGCCACGCCGCGGGCCTCGATGTTGAAGCGCGCCAGGTAGCCGCAGAGCAGTTCGCGGATCGGCTCGTCGTCGTCCACCAGCAGGGCGCGGATGGTCCAGCGGCGCTGGCTGTCTTGGCTGGAGGCGGGATTGGGGAACATGGGGTACCTGTCGCTGGGGGCGCCCGGGGCGCGGAGTCAATGCTAACCCGCCCTCGCACGGGGGGCCACGGTAGGCAAGGCTGACGGCGGCGGATATCGACAGAGTGTCGTCAATGTATCGGCGCGCATACAAAGCTGCGCCATAGCGCTTCTTTACGCTTTCTTTATGCCCACCGGAAGGCCCGCCAATCGCTTCTTTACGCCCGCTTTGCGGACACTTTTCCCATCGCGAGGATTCCCCTGCGTAAGGAGAAACAGACATGAGCGTGCTCGACGGGGTGGCCCTGGTCCTGGCCACGGGGCTTTTCATCTACCTGCTGGTGGCGCTGCTGCGCGCCGACCGCGCCTAGGAGGCCGCATGAACAGCCATGACCTGCTGCTGATCGCCGCCTTCTTCGCCCTGGTGCTGCTGCCCGCGCCATTGCTCGGGCGCTTCTACTACAAGGTGATGGAGGGCGAGCGGACTTTCCTCAGCCCCGTGTTCCTGCCGGTGGAGCGCCTGGTCTACCGCGTCTGCGGCATCGACCCGCAGGGCGCGCAGGACTGGAAGCGCTACACCCTGGCCATGCTGGCCTTCAACCTGGCCGGCCTGGCCCTGCTGTTCGCCATCCTGGCGGGGCAGGGCGCGCTGCCGCTCAACCCGCAGCACCTGCCGGGCCTGGAATGGACCCTGGCGCTGAACACCGCGGTGAGCTTCGTCACCAACACCAACTGGCAGGCCTACAGCGGCGAGGCTTCGCTGAGCTACCTGAGCCAGATGCTCGGCCTGACCGTGCAGAACTTCGTCAGCCCGGCCGTCGGCCTGGCCGTGCTGGTGGTGCTGGCCCGCGGCATCGCCCGCAAGTCCACGCAGAACCTCGGCAACTTCTGGGTCGACCTGACCCGCGCGACCCTCTACGGCCTGCTGCCGCTGTGCCTGATCCTGGCGCTGCTGCTGGTCTGGCAGGGCGTGCCGCAGACCTTCCTCGACTACGTCCACGCCACCACCCTGCAGGGCGCCGACCAGAGCATTCCGCTGGGCCCGGCGGCCAGCCAGATCGCCATCAAGCAGCTGGGCACCAACGGCGGCGGCTTCTTCGGCGTGAACTCGGCGCACCCGTTCGAGAACCCCACGGCCTGGGCCAACCTGTTCGAACTGGCGTCGATCATCCTGATCCCGGCGGCGCTGGTGTTCACCTTCGGCCACTACGTCAAGGACCTGCGCCAGAGCCGCGCCATCCTCGGCTGCATGCTGCTGCTGTTCGTGGTCGGCCTGGGCGTGGCGCTGTGGGCCGAGTACCAGCCCAACCCGGCCCTGGCGCAGTTGCCGGTCACCCAGGGCGCGCCCCTGGAGGGCAAGGAGAGCCGCTTCGGCACCACCGCCAGCGTGCTCTGGGCGGTGACCACCACGGCCGCCTCCAACGGCTCGGTGAACGCCATGCACGACAGCCTCAACCCGCTCAGCGGCCTGGTGGCGATGTTCAACATGATGCTCGGTGAGGTGGTCTTCGGCGGCGTCGGCGCCGGCCTCTACGGCATGCTGCTGTTCGTGCTGGTCGCGGTGTTCCTCGCCGGCCTGATGATCGGCCGCACCCCGGAATACCTGGGCAAGAAGCTGGAGGCCCGCGAGGTCCGCCTGCTGGTCGCCACCCTGCTGGTGATGCCGGTCGGCGTGCTGGTGCTCGGCGCCATCGCCGCCAGCCTGCCGGGCCCGGCCGCGTCGGTGAGCAACCCCGGCGCCCACGGCTTCAGCCAGCTGCTCTACGCCTACACCTCGGGCACCGCGAACAACGGTTCGGCATTCGGCGGCTTCGGCGCCAACACCCCGTTCCACAACCTGATGATCGCCCTGGCCATGCTCATCGGCCGCTTCGGCTACATCGTCCCGGTGCTGGCCATCGCCGGCAGCCTGGCGGCGAAGAAGCGCGTGCCGGTGGGGCCGAACAGCTTCCCCACCCACGGCCTGCTGTTCGTCGGCCTGCTGGCGGCGACCATCCTCCTGGTCGGCGGCCTGAACTTCCTGCCGACCCTGGTCCTCGGCCCGGTGGCCGACCACCTGACCCTCGGCTTCTGAGGAGCCAACAGATGAATGCCAAGACCCAGGGCATGTCGCTCAAGCCCGCCATGCCCGCCCCCGAGAAACGCCAGAGCCTGAGCTTCGCCGCGCTGTGGAAGCCGGCGCTGCTGCAGGCCTTCGTCAAGCTCGACCCGCGCCAGCTGCAGCGCTCGCCGGTGATGCTGGTGGTGGAGCTGACCGCCATCCTCACCACCGTGCTGTGCTTCACCGGCGGCGACGCGGTGCCCCTGGCGGTGGCCGCGCAGATCGCCGCCTGGCTGTGGTTCACCGTGCTCTTCGCCAACTTCGCCGAGGCCCTCGCCGAGGGCCGCGGCAAGGCCCGCGCCGACAGCCTCAAGGCCGGCAGCCAGGGCCTGATGGCGCAGCGCCTGAATGTCGATGGCAGCTACGAGAGCGTGCCCGCCGGCAGCCTGCGCAAGGGCGACGTGGTGCGCGTTGTGGCCGGCGAGCTGATCCCCGGCGACGGCGAGGTGATCGAGGGCGTGGCGGCGGTCAACGAGGCCGCCATCACCGGCGAATCGGCGCCGGTGATCCGCGAGTCCGGCGGCGACCGCTCGGCGGTCACCGGCAACACCCGGCTGGTCTCCGACTGGCTGCAGATCCGCATCAGCGTCAACCCCGGCGAGTCGACCCTCGACCGCATGATTGCCCTGGTGGAGGGCGCCAAGCGGCAGAAGACGCCCAACGAGGTGGCGCTGGACACCCTGCTGATCGGCCTGACGCTGATCTTCCTGCTGGTGGTGGTGACGCTCAAGCCCTTCGCCCTGTTCGCCGGCGGCAACCTGCCGCTGGTGTTCCTGGTGGCGCTGCTGGTGACGCTGATCCCGACCACCATCGGCGGCCTGCTCTCGGCCATCGGCATAGCCGGCATGGACCGCCTGGTGCGGCTGAACGTGATCGCCAAGTCAGGCCGCGCGGTGGAGGCCGCCGGCGACGTGCACGTGCTGATGCTCGACAAGACCGGCACCATCACCTTCGGCAACCGCCGCTGCGCCGCGCTGCACGCCGCGCCCGGGGTGAATGCCGTGGAGCTGGCCGAAGGCGCCTTCCTCGCCTCGCTGGCCGACGACACGCCCGAAGGCAAGTCCATCGTCGAGTTCCTGCGCGCCCGGGTGCTGCTGCCGGAGCCGTCGCGCGAGCAGCTGACGCCCATCGCCTTCAGCGCCGAGACGCGGCTGTCCGGCGTCGACCTGGACGGCCACGTCTACCGCAAGGGCGCGGTGGACGCCGCCCTGGCCTTCATCGGCCGCGCCCGCGACGACATGCCGGAAAGCCTGGCCAAGGAAGTCGAACGCATCGCCCAGAGCGGCGGCACCCCGCTGCTGGTGGTGGCCGACGGCAGGCTGCTGGGCGCCATCCACCTCAAGGACGTGGTCAAGCCGGGCATCCGCGAGCGCTTCGCCGAACTGCGGCGCATGGGCATCCGCACCGTGATGGTGACCGGCGACAACCCGCTGACCGCCGCGGCCATCGCCGCCGAGGCCGGGGTGGACGACGTGATCGCCGAAGCCACCCCGGAGAAGAAGCTGGCGCGCATCCGCCAGGAACAGGCCGAGGGGCGCATGGTCGCCATGTGCGGCGACGGCGCCAACGATGCCCCGGCGCTGGCCCAGGCGGACGTCGGCATGGCCATGAACGACGGCACCCAGGCGGCCCGCGAGGCGGCCAACCTGGTGGACCTGGACAGCGACCCGACCAAGCTGCTCGACGTGGTCCAGGTGGGCAAGGAACTGCTGGTGACCCGCGGCGCGCTGACCACCTTCTCGGTGGCCAACGACGTGGCCAAGTACTTCGCCATCCTGCCCGCGCTGTTCGCCGGCATCTACCCGCAGCTGCAGGTGCTCAACGTCATGCGCCTGGCCAGCCCGCAGAGCGCCATCCTCTCGGCCATCGTGTTCAACGCGCTGATCATCATCGCGCTGATCCCCCTGGCCCTGCGCGGCGTGCGCGTGCAGGCCAGCGACGCCATGCACCTGCTGCGGCGCAACCTGCTGGTCTACGGGGTGGGCGGCATCATCGCGCCCTTCATCGGCATCAAGGCCATCGACCTGTTGCTGGTGGCCGTGGGCCTGGCCTGAACAGGGTTGCAGAGACGCCCTTCGTAGGATGGGTTGAGCGAAGCGATACCCATCGCCATTGCCGGCAGCATGGGTTTCGCAGGCTCAACCCATCCTACGGGGTTACCCGGACTGTAGGAGCGAGCTTGCTCGCGAACCGCCCTGCTTCGAAGAGCTTCGCGAGCAAGCTCGCTCCTACGAAGAGCCCGCATCATCGAGGAAACCGAAAAATGCTCACCCACATCCGTCCCGCCATCGCCTCCCTGGCCCTGCTGTCGCTGGTCACCGGCGTGGCCTACCCGCTGCTGGTCACCGGCATCGCCCAGCTGGCCTTCCCCGAGCAGGCCAACGGCAGCCTGGTGCGCGACGCCAGGGGCGAAGTCCGCGGCTCGGCGCTGCTGGCGCAGAAGTTCGAGGGCCCGCAGTGGTTCCACGAGCGGCCCTCGGCCGGCGACTACGCCACCGTCTCCAGCAGCGCCTCCAACCTGGCCCCGGGCAACCCGGCGCTGGCCCAGCGCATCGCCAAGGATGCCGCCGCCGAAGCGGTAGATGGGCGCCCGGTGCCGCTGGCGCTGGTCACCACCTCCGGCAGCGGGCTGGACCCGCAGTTGCCGCCGGACGCCGCGTTCTACCAGGTGCCGCGCATCGCCCAGGCCCGCAGCCTGCCGGAGCAGGCCGTGCACAACCTGGTCGAGGCGAACATCCGGCGGCCGCTGGTGGGCCCGGCGGTGGTCAACGTGCTGGCCCTGAACATGGCCCTCGAGCAACTGCCTCGCTAGACTTGCGCACAATTCCCAGGAGGCCGAGATGACCGATCCCAGGCGTGCCGACGCCCTGCTCGCGGAAGTGGAGCGCAACGGCCGCGGGCGCCTCAAGGTGTTCCTCGGCGCCGCGCCCGGCGTGGGCAAGACCTACGCCATGCTGCTGGCGGCCCAGGGCCAGCTGCGCCAGGGCGTGAAGTTGCGCGTGGGCATCGTCGAGACCCACGGCCGCGCCGAGACCGAGGCGCTGCTGGCCGGCCTGCCGCAGCAGCCGCTGCTGCGCTCGGAGTACCGCGGCATCCACCTGGCCGAGATGGACCTCGACGGCCTGCTGCGCGAGCCGCCGCAGCTGGCCCTGGTCGACGAGCTGGCCCACAGCAACGCCCCCGGCAGCCGCCACGCCAAGCGCTGGCAGGACATCCAGGAACTGCTCGCCGCCGGCATCGACGTCTACACCACGGTCAACGTCCAGCACCTGGAAAGCCTCAACGACCAGGTGCGCGACATCACCGGCGTGCAGGTGCGCGAGACGGTGCCCGACTGGGTGCTGCAGGAGGCCGACGAACTGCTGCTGGTGGACCTGCCGCCGCGCGAGCTGCTGGAGCGCCTGCGCGAGGGCAAGGTCTACGTGCCGGAGCAGGCGCGCGCGGCCATCGACGCCTTCTTCAGCCAGACCAACCTCACCGCGCTGCGCGAGCTGGCCATGCAGACCGCCGCCGCGCGGGTGGATGCCGACCTGGCGCACCGCTACCGCCAGCAGGGCGGCGAGGCCCCGGCGCTGCGCGGCCGCCTGCTGGTGGGCGTGGACGGCGAACGCAACGCCGAACGCCTGGTGCGCCACGCCTCGCGGGTGGCCGAGCGCCGCCACCTGCCCTGGAGCCTGGTCCACGTCGACACCGGCGACGCCCGCGACGAGCAATCCCGCCTGTACCTGCAGAACGCCCAGCAACTGGCCGAGCGCCTGGGCGGCGAGGTGGTGCAGCTGCGCGGCGGGGAGGTGGCGCGCACCCTGGTCGAGCACGCCCGCGAGCGCCGCGCCAGCCTGATCCTGGTCGGCCGTTCGCGGCAGCGCTGGCACCGCCGGCTGTTCGGCGGCGGCCTGGCGGCGCGCCTGCTGCGCCTGGGCGAGGGCCTGGAGATCAGCGTACTGGACAGCGAGGCCGACCTGGCCCCGGCCACCCCGCGCCGGCGCGAGCGCGGCCACTGGCGCGACTACCTGCTGGCGGCGCTGGCCGCCGCCGTGGCCAGCGCCCTGGCCTGGGGCGTGGCGCACCTGCTGGAGCTGCCGAACATCTCCCTGGTGTTCCTCGCCGCGGTGCTGCTGGTGGCGGTGCGCAGCAGCCTGTGGCCGGCGCTGCTGTGCGCGGTGCTGTCGTTCCTGGCCTACGACTTCCTGTTCATCCCGCCGTATTTCTCCCTCTCCATCCAGCGCGAGCAGGACGTGCTGACCCTGCTGTTCTTCCTGCTCATGGCCGCGCTCACCGGCAACCTGGCCGCGCGCCAGCGCCGCCAGCTGCAGGTGCTGCGCGACACCCAGGAAGAGACCGGCGCGCTGCTGGAGCTGTCGCGCAAGCTCACCGCCGCCACCGACCGCCAGGCGGTGCTGGCCGCTGCCGGCCAGCAGTTCGCCCTGTGGAGCGACCTGGACATCTGCGTGCTGGCCCGCCAGCACGATGACTGGAAGGTGGAATGCGGCCATGCCCGCGGCTTCGACGAGCAGGAGCGCGCCGCCGCCGACTGGGCCTGGCAGCACGACCAGCCGGCCGGCCTGGGCACCGGCACCCTGCCGTCGGGGCGCTGGTGGTGGTGGCCGCTGTCGGCGGAGGAGGGGCCGCTGGCGCTGCTCGGCGTGCGCCCCAGGGACGGCGAGCCGCTGCCCGGCCAGCGCCGCCGCCTGCTGGCCGCCCTCGGCCAGCCGCTGGCCCAGGCCCTGGCCCGCGCGCGCCTGGCCGACGACCTGGAGGCGGCGCGCCTGCATGGCGAGACCGAGCAATTGCGCAGCGCGCTGCTGGCCTCGGTCAGCCACGACCTGCGCACCCCGCTGACCACCATGCGCGGCGCCATCGACAGCCTGCTGGCCCTGGGCGACGCCATTCCCCCGGCCGACCGCCGGGAACTGCTGGAAAGCACCCGCGACGAGGCCGAGCGCCTGGACCGCTACATCCAGAACCTGCTGGACATGACCCGCCTGGGCCACGGCGGGCTGAAGCTGGCGCGCGACTGGGTGGCCCCGGAGGACATCGTCGGCAGCGCCGTGCACCGCCTGCGCGCGCTGCTCGCGCCCTACCGCGTGGAAACCCGCGTGCCGGCCGAGCTGCCGCTGCTGTACGTGCACGCGGCGCTGATCGAGCAGGCGCTGGTCAACGTGCTGGAGAACGCCGCGCGCTTCTCGCCCAGCGGCGGGCGCCTGCGGGTGGCGGCGGCGCAGGTGGGCGACGAACTGCAGTTCAGCGTCAGCGACGAGGGCCCGGGGATTCCCGAGGGCGAGCGGGAGAAGATCTTCGACATGTTCTACAGCGCCGCCCGCGGCGACCGTGGCGGGCCGAGCACCGGCCTGGGCCTGGCGATCTGCCAGGGCATGGTCGGCGCCCACGGCGGGCGCATCAGCGTCGGCGACGGCCTGGACGGCCGCGGCACCACCCTGACGCTGCACCTGCCGCTGCAGCGCCAACCGGACCTGGAGCAGCTTGATGCCGGTAGTTGAAAGGCCCAAGCTAGGCGCCACCGCCCCCAGCCAGCCGAGCCCGATGAGCACCAACGCCGCCTGCATCCTGGTCATCGACGACGAACCGCAGATCCGCAAGTTCCTGCGCATCAGCCTCAACGCCGGCGGTTACCGGGTGGTGGAGGCCGGCAGCGGCGAGGAGGGCCTGGCCCAGGCCGCGCTGAACCGCCCGGACCTGGTGGTGCTGGACCTCGGCCTGCCGGACAAGGACGGCCAGCAGGTGCTGCGCGAATTGCGCGAGTGGTCGCAGGTGCCGGTGCTGGTGCTCTCGGTGCGCGCCGCCGAGAGCGAGAAGGTGCTGGCCCTGGACGGCGGCGCCAACGACTACGTGACCAAGCCCTTCGGCATCCAGGAGTTCCTCGCGCGCATCCGCGCGCTGCTGCGCCAGGGCCACCAGGGCGAGAGCCAGGCGGCCAGCGTCACGGTCGGGCCGCTGCACCTGGACTTCGCCTACCGCCGGGTAGCGCTCGATGGCGCTGAAGTGGCACTGACGCGCAAGGAATACGCGGTGCTGGCCACCCTGGCCCGCCACCTCGGCCGGGTGGTCACCCAGCAGCAGCTGCTCAAGGACATCTGGGGCCCGAGCCACGTCGAGGACACCCACTACCTGCGGGTGGTGGTCGGCCACCTGCGGCAGAAGCTGGCGGACGACCCGGCCAACCCGCGCTTCATCGTCACCGAGGCCGGCGTGGGCTATCGCCTGCGCGATGCGTAGGGCGTACAACCGTTCATCACGCCAAGGTCGTGGGGCCAGGGCCAACCGGCGGATAACGCCTGTGGCGTTATTCGCCCTACGCCAAGCCCACCCGTAACGTAGGGCGAATAACCGTTCGCGGTTATCCGCCGATACACCTCCGTTGCCGCCGGCGCCTTGGCCGAGCCCGGGAGCATATCCAACCCGCGCCAAGCCCAACGGCGAGCGGGCCGGTAGCCAAGGCCAATCGGCGGATAACGCCGTAGGCGTTATGCGCCCTACGGATTCTCCGCCTCGTACCTGTCCAGCGTATCGCTGGCGATCTGCCTGCCCAGCGCCACCAGTTCCGGCGCCTTGTAGAACTCGAAGAAGCGGCACACGCGCTTGGGCACGTTGATCAGCACGTCCGGCGGGTAGCCGGCGATCTTGTACTGCGCCAGGGAGGTCTGCATCACCTCGAAGCTCTGGTTGACCAGCTCCAGCAGCGAGGCCGGGCTGCTGCTCTCGATCACCCGGCTGCCGCTGGCGGACTTCGGCGAGCCCTTGGCCTGGGGCGCGGCGGCCGGTTGCTGCATTTCCGGCTCGGCCGGCTCCTCGCTGTCCGGCACCGGCTCCAGCAGGGCCTCGGCGCGCAGCTCCGGCGGCACCAGCTCCGGGCTGTGGCGGCGGAACAGGCTGAGCTTGTCGCCGAGGCTGCCGATCAGGCTGTCGAAGCGGCCCTTGATCGCCGCCGGCCGCTCGATCACCGGCAACTGGTACTGGCGCTGGTTGGTGGCATTGAGGTTGACCGCGATGATCAGGTCGGTGTGGCTGGACACCACCGGGACGATCGGCAGCGGGTTGAGCAGGCCGCCGTCGACCAGCATGCGCGGGCCCTGCATCACCGGGGTGAACAGGCTGGGAATGGCCGCCGAGGCGCGCATGGCCTGGTGCAGGTCGCCCTCCTGGAACCAGATCTCCTGCTGGTTGGTGAGGTCGGTGGCCACCGCCGTGTAGGGGATCGGCAGGTCCTCGATGTTGATGTCGCCGATGATCTCGTGGATCTTGCCGAACACCCGTTCGCCGCGGATGGCGCCGAGGCGGAAGCTGACGTCCAGCAGGCGCAGCACGTCCAGGTAGTCCAGGCTCTCCACCCAGTCGCGGTACTCCCCCAGCTTGCCGGCGGCGTAGATGCCGCCGATGACCGAGCCCATCGAGCAGCCGGCGATGCAGGCGATCTCGTAGCCACGCCGCTCCAGTTCCTCGATCACGCCGATATGCGCATAACCCCGTGCTCCGCCGGAGCCGAGCACCAGCGCCACTTGTTTCGACATGGACGGTTATTCCTCTGAAAACAACGCATTGCAAGGCGCGGCGGGCGGCCTGGGCCGGCGCCGGATAATACCGACGATACGCCCGGGTAGGGCGGGGCGCCAAGGGTGTTTGCTAGAATCGGCCGATCGATTTCCCGCCCCGGAGCCAACATGAGCGAACCCATCCGCCTGACCCAGTACAGCCACGGTGCCGGCTGCGGCTGCAAGATTTCCCCCAAGGTGCTGGAGGTGATCCTGGCCGGCAGCGGCGCGCAGAACCTGGACCCGAACCTGTGGGTCGGCAACGCCTCGCGCGACGACGCCGCGGTCTATGCTATCGACGGCGAGCGCGGCGTGGTGTCCACCACCGACTTCTTCATGCCGATCGTCGACGATCCCTTCGACTTCGGCCGCATCGCCGCCACCAATGCCATCAGCGACATCTACGCCATGGGCGGCGACCCGCTGATGGCCATCGCCATCCTCGGCTGGCCGGTCAACGTGCTGGCCCCGGAAATCGCCCGCGAGGTCATCGCCGGCGGCCGCAAGGTCTGCGACGAGGCGGGTATCCCGCTGGCCGGCGGGCATTCCATCGACGCCCCCGAGCCGATCTTCGGCCTGGCCGTCACCGGCCTGGTGGAAAAGCGCTTCATGAAGCGCAACGACACCGCCAGCGCCGGCTGCCGCCTGTACCTGACCAAGCCGCTGGGCATCGGCATCCTCACCACCGCCGAGAAGAAGTCCAAATTGCGCGCCGAGGACGTGGGCCTGGCCCGCGACTGGATGTGCACCCTGAACAAGCCCGGCAGCCGCTTCGGCAAGCTCGCCGGGGTGACCGCCATGACCGACGTCACCGGCTTCGGCCTGCTCGGCCACCTGGTGGAGATGGCCGACGGCGCCGGCCTGACCGCGCGCGTGCGCTTCGACGCGGTGCCGCGCCTGGAGCACGTCCAGTACTACCTGGAGCAGGGCTGCGTGCCCGGCGGCACCCTGCGTAACTTCGACAGCTACGGCGAGCGCATCGCGCCGCTGCCGGAGCTGCACAAGCTGCTGCTGTGCGACCCGCAGACCAGCGGCGGCCTGCTGGTGGCGGTGACCCCGGAAGGCGAGGGGGAGTTCCTCGCCACTGCCGCCGAACTGGGCCTGCAACTGGCGCCGATCGGCGAGCTGGTCGAGCGACAGCGTCACGCGGTAGAGGTGGCCTGATGCGCGACAACACCCGGCACTACCGCGAACTCTTCCTCGACGACGTCCCGCTGATGGACGTGCGCGCCCCGGTGGAATACACCAAGGGCGCCTTCCCGCACACCGAGAACCTGCCGCTGATGAACGACATCGAGCGGCAGAAGGTGGGTACCTGCTACAAGCAGCATGGCCAGCAGGCGGCCATCGCCCTGGGCCACGAACTGGTCTGCGGCCCGCTCAAGGCCGAGCGCATCGAAGCCTGGCTGGACTTCGCCCGGCGCCACCCCGACGGCTACCTGTACTGCTTCCGCGGCGGCCTGCGTTCGCAGATCGTCCAGCAGTGGATGAAGGACGCCGGCATCGAATACCCGCGCGTGGTCGGCGGCTACAAGGCGCTGCGCGGCTTCCTCTTCGACACCACCCGCGCCGCCACCGAGGAGTGTTCCTTCGTGCTGATCGGCGGCCTCACCGGCACCGGCAAGACCGAGGTGGTGGCGCAGCTGGACAACGCCCTGGACCTGGAAGGCCACGCCAACCACCGCGGCTCCAGCTTCGGCCGCCGGGCCACGCCGCAGCCGGCGCAGATCGACTTCGAGAACCGCCTGGCCATCGACATCCTGAAGAAGCGCCACGCCGGCATGAACCAGTTCGTGCTGGAGGACGAGGGGCGCATCGTCGGCAGCTGCTCGCTGCCCCTGGAGCTGTACCAGGGCATGCAGGCCTACCCGCTGGTGTGGCTGGAGGACAGCTTCGAGGGCCGGGTGGAACGCATCCTCAAGGACTACGTGATCGACCTGTGCGCCGAGTTCGTGGCGGTGAAGGGCAACCCCGAGGAAGGTTTCGAGGCCTTCGCCGCCTATCTGCAGAAGAGCCTGTCGGGCATCGTCAAGCGCCTGGGCGGCGAGCGCTACCAGCGCCTGGCGGCGATCATGGACGCCGCCCTGGACGAGCAGCGCCGCAGCGGCGCGGTGGACCTGCACCGCGGCTGGATCGAGGGGCTGCTGGGCGAATACTACGACCCGATGTACGCCTACCAGCTGCAGAGCAAGGAAGCGCGCATCGAGTTCCGCGGCAGCCACGACGAGGTGGTGGAGTACCTGCGCGCACGGGCGTAGGGCGAATAACCGTTCGCGGTTATCCGCCGATACACCGGGGCCACAGCCAATGCCCAGGTCAACCTCGGAGCCGCCGTGAACCAAGGCCAAACGGCGGATAACGCCGTAGGCGTTATGCGCCCTACACCAGGCTTGACCTTGACGTAGGGCGAATAACCGTTCGCGGTTATCCGCCGTTATACCGGGGCCACAGCCAATGCCCAGGTCAACCTCGGAGCCGCCGTGAACCAAGGTCAGGCGGCGGATAACGCCGCAGGCGTTATGCGCCCTACACCAAACCCACCTGTAACCTTGGACAGCGGCCGTCTAAGCTGGAACACGCCCGAACCACCAAGGAGGTCGTCATGAAGGCACTTCTCGCAGTATTCGCCGCCAGCCTGGTGCTGGCCGGCTGCTCCGGCAAGACGGTCAACCGCGACAGCTGCGCCAGCGAACTGAACGCCGCCTGGCACGAGCTGGACCTGGCCAAGGCCGAAGGCTTCGCCGGCACCGTCAGCTACTCCAAGGCGCTGGCGCTGATCAGCGCGGCCAAGACCGAGCAGCAGGTCGAGTCCTACGGCGGCTGCCTGGACAAGGCCAGCAAGGCGCGCTTCTACATCAAGGAATCGCGCGCGGGCCGCTGACCGGGCGCGGGCAAGGCGGGCATAATCGCCGGGCGGACGGGCGCTCCGGCCCGCCCGGCAGTCAGGAACCCCACTCATGCAGCTCGACTTCAGCACCCTCGCGCCCGCCGACGCCTACCGCTGGCTGGCCTCCACCGTCACCCCGCGGCCCATCGCCTGGGTTTCCACCCTGTCCGCGGAGGGCCACGGCAACCTGGCGCCCTTCAGCTTCTTCCAGGTCATCAGCGACGAGCCGCCGACGCTGATGGTCAACACCAGCATCCGCGACGACGGCAGCGTCAAGGACACCCTGCGCAACGTGCGCGAGACCGGCCAACTGGTGATCCACCTGGTCAGCGCCGCCCATGCCGAGGCCATGAACGCCACCGCGGCAACGCTGCCCCATGGCGTCAGCGAGATCGAGCAGGCCGGCATCGCCACCCTGCCCAGCGTGCGCGTGGCGCCGCCGCGGGTGGCCGGCGCGGTGGTGGCCTTCGAGTGCGAGCTGGCGCAGATCCAGCCCTACCCGGCGGACAAGCCCAGCTGCTACCTGATCTTCGCCCGCGTGCTGCTGGCGCACATCGACGACGCCGTGCTGCGCGACGAGCGCCACGTCGACCCGGCCAGGCTCGACCTGGTCGGCCGCCTGGGCGGCACCCAGTACGCCTTCACCCGCGACACCTTCAGCATGATCCGCCCCAAATAGGCGCACGGGCCGTCGCGCGCCGGGACCTTGGCGCGCGACTGTCCTGGATGCGACCTGCGCATGCCCGTGCGCAACATCGAATTGCCATCATCGACAGGCCCCCTTGTTCCGCCGGTCGGCCGGCTCCTAATGTTCCGTCCGAAAGCAACGACAAAGAACGGGAGAGCTTCGGTCGAAGACTCTCCCGCAGGGCATTCGGAAGGGGGAGCTGGCATGGTCGCGTTCGTGCAACGGCGGTTGGCCAATCTGGGGACGGCGAAGAAATTGGCGCTGGGCTTCGGCCTGGTGCTGCTGCTGACAGCTTTGGTAGCCGGGATCGGCGTCGGGGCGCTGCGCTCCATCGAGCAGCGCTTCGGCCTGCTGGACGCCATGAGCGCGGTCAACCGCGAAGTCCTGGAGATGCGCCAGAGCGAGAAGGACTTCGTCCGCGACGCCAACCCCAAGGCCGCCGAGCAGTTGCGCCAGCGCGCCAAGGTCCTCGCCGGGCACGTCGAGCAGCTCAAGGCGCACCCCGGCCAGGCCGAGGCCATGGAGCGCGTCGCCCAGGCCATGGCCGGCTACCTGGCGTCCTTCGACCGCTTCGAACAGGCCAGCAAGAGCCGCCACCTGGCCCTGGAGGCCGCCAACTGGTCGGTGTCCAGCGCCTCCAACAGCCTGGACATCCTGCAGTCCAGCCTGGCCGACGACGGCGCCTACGAACTCAAGCAGAGCCAGGGCCAGAACGGCGAGGAACTGCTCAAGCAGGCGGCCCAGGTCGGCCAGCTCTACCGCCTGGTGCTGCAGGGCCTGAACGAAGCCCGCGCGCGCCTGGACCAGAAGGACGGCGAGGCCGGCGGCGACGCGCGCATCAAGTCCGCCGACGAGGCCCTGGAGCTGTCGAAGCAGCTGCAGGCGGCGATCACCGACCCGGCCTACGTCTCGGTGATCAAGGACGTGGCCACCAACATCGACGGCTTCGGCAACAACCTCGGCGACTACTCCGCCGGCCTGGCCAAGGAACAGCAGGCGCACCGCGAGATGTCGCAGCGCGCCGAAGAGATGATGCAGCAGGTGGACGCCTCCTACGCCGCGCAGCAGGCGGCCATGGCCGGCGTGCTGCACGGCAGCGTGGGCGCCATGCTCGGTTCGGCGGCACTGGCGCTGCTGGTCGGCACCCTGGCCGCGCTGCTGATCAGCCTGCTGATCGTGCGCCCGCTGCGCCAGGTGATCGGCATGGCCAGCCGCATCGCCGAGGGCGACCTGAGCCAGACCATCCGCGTCGAGCGCAAGGACGAGGTGGGCCAGCTGATGGCCGCGGTGGACGCCATGGCCCAGAGCCTGCGCGGCATCGTCGGCCGCCTGCACGACGGCGTCGGCCGCATCACCTCCTCGGCACAGGCGTTGTCCGGCGTCACCGAGCGCACCCAGAGCGGCGTCAACAGCCAGAAGGCCGAGACCGACCAGGTGGCCACGGCGATGAACCAGATGGCCGCCACCGTCCACGAGGTGGCGCGCAACGCCGAGGCCGCGGCGCACTCCGCCGAGCAGGCGGACGGCACCGTGGCCAGCGGCCAGCAGGTGGTGCGGCGCACCCTCGGGCGCATCTCCGAGCTGGCCGAGGCGGTGCGCGAGGCCTCCGCCAGCATCCACGACCTGGGCCGCGAGAGCCAGAACATCGGCAGCGTGCTCGACGTGATCAAGGCGGTGGCCGAGCAGACCAACCTGCTGGCGCTCAACGCCGCCATCGAGGCGGCGCGGGCCGGCGAGCAGGGCCGCGGCTTCGCCGTGGTGGCCGACGAGGTGCGCGCCCTGGCGCGGCGCACCCAGCAGTCCACGGCGGAGATCGAGAAGCTCATCGGCGCGCTGCAGAGCGGCGCCCAGGCCTCGGTGCAGCACATGCAGCACAGCCACCAGCTGGTGGAGAAGAGCGTCGGCGACGCCGAGCAGACCGAGACCGCGCTGGGCGAGATCGCCGCGGCGGTGGCGGTGATCCACCAGATGAACCAGCAGATCGCCGCGGCCTCCGAGCAGCAGAGCGCGGTGGCCGAGGAGATCAACCGCAGCGTCACCAGCATCCGCGGCATCGCCGACGAGTCGGCCCAGGCCATGGAGTCCACGGCGTCCTCCAGCGTCGAGCTGGCGCAGCTCAGCCGCGACCTGCAGGGGGTGGTGGGGCAGTTCCGCCTGTAGGCAGCCTGTAGGAGCGGGCCCTGCCCGCGAATCGCGCGCAGGGCGCGCTCCTACAGGGGAATGGTGTGGGTGGAGCGGCGTAGGAGCGGATCTCATCCGCGAATCGCGCCGATACGTCCGGCTATCGCGGACAAGGTCCGCTCCTACGGTTCCAGGACGCACGGACGTAGGAGCGGACTCCGTCCGCGACTGGATTCACCGGCCACGCCGGACACCCTGGCCGCACGGACGGCGGCGGATAACCGCGAACGGTTATTCGCCCTGCGTCGCCGGGGACTGCGTGCTTTCCTGCTGGCGCTTGTACCAGCGCCGGTAGGCGTTCACCCCGGCGCGCACCGAGCTGAACACCAGCGGCGGCTTCAGCTCGCCCAGCTGGCCGGAGCGCTCCATCATCGCCAGGGTTTCCCGCGGCACCCGCGCCAGGGACAGGTGCACGTCCTGCGCCGCCAGGGTCTGCTGCACCTCGCGCAGCACCGTCAGGCCGCTGACGTCCAGGTTCAGCACGCCCTCGGCGTTGAGCAGCACGGCGCGCGGCGCCTTGGTCTGCGCCACCACCTGCAGCAGGCGCTGCTTGAAGTAGTCGGCGTTGAAGAACAGCAGCGGCGCGTCGAAGCGGTAGATCACCAGGCCCGGCAGGGTGTGCGCCTGCGGGTAGTGGCTCAGTTCCACCTGGCCGTCGATGCCGTGGACCCAGCCGAGCACCGCGTCGCTCGGCCGGTAGGTCAGGTACAGCAGGCGCAGCAGGGCGATGACGATGGCCACGAAGATGCCCGGCAGCACGCCGACGCTGAGCACCCCGACGGTGGTCAGCAGGCACAGGCCGAACTCGAAGCGCGACAGGCGCCAGAAGCCCTTGAGCGCGCTGAAGTCGATCAGCCCCCAGCCGGCCATCAGCAGCACCGCGCCCAGGGCGGGCATGGGGATCCAGCCCAGCGGGGCGCTGAACAGCACCAGGGCCAGGCCGATGACCAGCGCCGCGACCACGCCGACCAACTGCGTCTGGCCGCCGACCATGTCGTTGACCGCGGTGCGCGAGTCGGCGCCGCTGATGACGAAGCCCTGGGACACCCCGGCGCCGATATTGGCCACCCCCAGGGCGATCATCTCGCGGCTGGCGTCGATGCTGTAGCCGTGGCGCGCGGCGAAGCTGCGGGCGGTGAGCATGGCGCTGCAGAAGCTGACGATGGTGATGCCCAGGGCGTCGCGGAACAGGTTGCCCATCTCCTGCACGCTGGTGCGCGGCCAGCTCAGCTCCGGCAGGCCCTGGGGCACCGCGCCGAGCAGGGCGACGCCGTAGCGGTCCAGGCCCAGCGCCACGCTGGCCAGGGTGGCGAAGAGCACGCCCACCAGGGCGCCGGGGACCTTCGGGTAGCGCCGTGGCAGCAGGATCATCAGCAGCAGGGTGGCCACGCCCAGGGCCAGCGTCGGCAGGTGGGTACTGCCGAGGTTGCGCAGCAGCGCCAGCAGGCCGGCGAGGAAGCCGCTGGTCTCGGTGTGGTAGCCCAGCAGCTTGCCCAACTGGCCGGCGATCAGGCTCAGGCCGATGCCGTTGAGGTAGCCCACCAGGGTCGGCCGCGACAGGAAGCTGGCGACGAAGCCCGCGCGCACCAGGCCGCCGACGATGGACAGCAGCCCGACCATCACCGCGACTATCATCGACAGCTGCAGCAGGCGCTGCGGATCGCCCGCCGCCAGCGGCGTGATGGCCGCCGCGACCATGGCCGCGGTGGCGGCGTCGGGGCCCACCATCAGCTGCCTGGAGCTGCCCACCAGGGCGTAGATCAGCATCGGCAGGATGCAGGCGTAGAGCCCGACCTGGGCCGGGAAGCCGATGATCTGGGCGTAGGCGATGGCGGTGGGGATCTGGATGGCGGCCACCGACAGGCCGGCGAGCATGTCCGGGCGCAGCCAGACGGCGCGGTAGTGCAGCAGGTTGTCCAGGCCGGGCAGCCAGCGGGTGAGGGGCATGGGTGTCTTCCGTGAAACGTCGGGGCTGAAGCTTAGCCGCAGTGTAGGGCCGCGGCTTGCCCGGCGTCAGTGCCTGGCGTAGGAGGACGAAGGATTTCGAGAAGGATGGCGCCGGGATGCTTTTCGTAGGATGGGTTGAGCGAAACCCATGCGGTGCTGGTGATGGGTATCGCTTCGCTCAACCCATCCTACGTCAGCGTTTCTCTTGCACCTGTAGGAGCGGGCCCTGCCCGCGATTCGCGCCCAGGGGGCGCTCCTACAGGGTGCCACATGGTTCAGTACCGTAGGGCGCATAACGCCCGGGGCGTTATGCGCCCTACGGT
Source organism: Pseudomonas delhiensis (assembly GCF_900187975.1). Taxonomy (GTDB): domain Bacteria; phylum Pseudomonadota; class Gammaproteobacteria; order Pseudomonadales; family Pseudomonadaceae; genus Pseudomonas; species Pseudomonas delhiensis. The sequence goes on from NZ_FZPC01000041.1 coordinate 20,410, forward strand.
GGGCCTTCAGAGCTTGAGGATGAGCTTGCCGAAGTTCTCGCCCTTGAACAGTTTGAGCAGCGTCTGCGGGAAGGTCTGCAGGCCCTCGACTATGTCTTCCTTCGACTTCAGCTTGCCCTCGGCCAGCCAGCCGGCCATCTCGCGCATGGCCTCGGGGTAGCGGCTGACGTAGTCCATTACCACCATGCCCTCCATGCGGGCGCGGTTGACCAGCAGCGACAGGTAGTTGGCCGGGCCCTTCACCGCCTGCTTGTTGTTGTACTGGCTGATGGCGCCGCAGATCACGATGCGCGCCCTGGGCGCCAGGCGCGCCAGGCAGGCGTCGAGGATGTCGCCGCCGACGTTGTCGAAGAACACGTCGATGCCGTTGGGGCAGCTGCGCTTGAGGCCCATGGCGATGTCCTCGTTCTTGTAGTCGACGGCGCCGTCGAAGCCCAGTTCCTGCACCAGGTAGCGGCACTTGTCCTCGCCGCCGGCGATGCCGATCACGGTGCAGCCCTTGATCCTGGCGATCTGCCCGACCACGCTGCCCACCGCGCCGGCCGCGGCGGAAACCACCACGGTCTCGCCGGCCTTGGGCAGGCCGACGTCGAGCAGGCCGAAGTAGGCGGTCATGCCGGTCATGCCCAGGGCCGAGAGGTACAGCGGCAGCGGCGCGCGGTTGGCGTCGATCTTGTAGAAGCCCCTGGGCTCGCCGAGGAAGTAGTCCTGCACGCCGAGGGCGCCGTTGACGTGGTCGCCGACGACGAAGGCCGGGTGGTTCGAGGCCACCACCTGGCCCACGCCGAGGGCGCGCATCACCTCGCCGACGCCCACCGGGGGGATGTAGGACTTGGCGTCGTTGAGCCAGCCGCGCATGGCCGGGTCCAGCGACAGGTACAGGTTGCGCACCAGCACCTGGCCGGGGCCGGGCTCGCCGAGCGGGGTTTCCTGGTAGCGGAAGGTGTCCTGGTCGATGGCGCCCTGGGGGCGCTGGGCGAGCACGAACTGGCGGTTGAGCGGGGCGGTCATGGCGATGCTCTCACGGAGGGGAAGTCCTAGGGATAGTCCGCGCCGCGGGCCTAGGCAAGCTGCAACCGACCGCGAGAATGCCGGGCTATCCATGGCGATGATTCTTTCCTGGCCGCTTCATCACCATTACGGATAGTGCCAGCTACAGCGGCCTGATAGTGCTGTGCCCGCGCGTGGGGCTGGCTAGACTCGGACGATTCTCCATCCGTTCGAGGACTGTCCATGAGTCAGCTGCTTTCCGGCCAGGTCGCCCTGGTCACCGGCGCCGCCGCCGGCATCGGCCGCGCCACCGCCCAGGCTTTCGCCCGCGAGGGCATCAAGGTGGTGGTCGCCGACCTCGACGCCGCCGGCGGCGAAGCCACCGCCGAGCTGATCCGCGCCGCGGGTGGGCAGGCGCGCTTCATCCGCTGCGACGTGACCCGCGACGCCGAGGTCGAGGCGCTGGTGGCCGCCACCGTGGAGGCCTATGGCCGCCTGGACTACGCCTTCAACAACGCCGGCATCGAGATCGAGCAGGGCAAGCTGGCCGACGGCAAGGAAAGCGAGTTCGACGCCATCATGGGCGTCAACGTCAAGGGCGTCTGGCTGTGCATGAAGCACCAGATCCCGGTGATGCTCGCCCAGGGCGGCGGCGCCATCGTCAACACCGCCTCGGTGGCCGGCCTGGGCGCGGCGCCGAAGATGAGCATCTACGCCGCCTCCAAGCACGCGGTGATCGGCCTGACCAAGTCGGCGGCCGTCGAATACGCGAAGAAGAAGGTGCGCATCAACGCCGTATGCCCGGCGGTGATCGACACCGACATGTTCCGCCGCGCCTACGAGGCCGACCCGAAGAAGGCCGAGTTCGCCGCCGCCATGCACCCGGTGGGCCGCGTCGGCAAGGTCGAGGAGATCGCCGCGGCGGTGCTCTACCTGTGCAGCGACAACGCCGGCTTCACCACCGGCATCGCGCTGCCGGTGGATGGCGGCCACACCGCGCTCTGAGCCGGGCAGCGGCGGATGACCGTTCACGGTTATCCGCCCGACGGGACGGTGGCGTAGGGCGAATAACGCCCCGGGCGTTATCCGCCGTCCCCGGCGAAACCACCTTTCAGCGTTCCGCCAATCGCGCCGCCAGTCCGCTGCGGCGGATCACCCACTTCTCCAGCTCGGCGCCGATGAACACCAGCAGCCCCGCGCCCAGCACCCGCAGCCACTCGGCCGGGCTGAGGTCGGTGGAGCCGAAGAGCTCCTGCATCCAGGGCGCGTAGGTGAAGGCCAGCTGCAGCGGGATGCACGCGGCGATGGCCAGCAGCACCCAGTGGTTGCCGAACAGCCCCTCGCGGCTGAGTACCGGGCCGAAGATCGAGCGGCTGTTGATCAGGTAGAACATCTCTCCCACCACCACCGCGTTGACCGCCATGGTCCGCGCCGAGTCGATACCGGTGCCGCGCTGCAGCTCCCAGAGGAACAGGCCGAAGGCGCCGAGCATCATCAGCAGCGCCACCATCAGCACGCGCCAGACGAAGAACCCGGAGAGCAGGGCGTTGCCCGGCGGCCGCGGGCGGCGGCGCATGATGTCGCGCTCGGCCGGCTCGAAGGCCAGGGCCAGGCCCAGGGTGCTGGAGGTGACCATGTTGATCCACAGCACCTGCGCCGGCGTCAGCGGCAGGCCCAGGCCGAGGAAGAGCGCGGCGATCACCACCAGCGCCTCGCCGCCGTTGGTCGGCAGCATGAACAGGATGAACTTCTTCAGGTTGTCGTAGACCGCGCGGCCCTCGCGCACGGCGCTGGCGATGCTGGCGAAGTTGTCGTCGGCCAGCACCACGTCGGCGGCCTCTCGCGCCGCCTCGGTGCCCTTGCGGCCCATGGCCACGCCGACCTCGGCGCGCTTGAGCGCCGGGGCGTCGTTGACGCCGTCGCCGGTCATCGCCACCACCTGGCCGTCCTCCTGCAGGGCCTGCACCAGGCGCAGCTTGTGCTCGGGGCTGGCGCGGGCGAAGACGTCCACGTCCAGGGCCACGCGGCGCAGCTCGGCGTCGTCCATCAGCGCCACCTCGGCGCCGGTCACCGCCGGCAGGCCGACGCCGATGCCCAGGCGGGCGCCGATGGCGCGGGCGGTCTCGGCGTGGTCGCCGGTGATCATCTTGACGCGGATGCCGGCCTGCTGGCAGTGCGCCACGGCGGCGATGGCCTCGGCCCGTGGCGGGTCGATCAGGCCCACCAGGGCCAGCAGGGTGAAGCCCTCGGCGACGTCCTCGAAGCCCAGCTGCGCGCCCCGCGGCGCCGCCGGCCGCGCGGCCAGGGCCAGCAGGCGCAGGCCGCGGGCGGCGGTGTCGGTGGCCATGCGCCGCCAGTAGTCCGGGTCCAGCGGCGCCTCGCCGGCGTCGGTGAGCTGCGTCGAGCACATCTCCAGGATGCGCTCCGGCGCGCCCTTGACCAGTATCCACGGGCGGCCCCCGGCGTCCTGGTGGCTGCTGGCCATGAAGCGGTGCTGCGACTCGAAGGGGATGCTGTCCAGCCGCGGCCAGTCCTGCGCGCAGGCCTCCTGGGGCAGCCCGGCCTTGGCGCCGAGCACCAGTAGCGCGCCTTCGGTGGGGTCGCCCTCGATGCTCCACTGGCCGCCATCCTCGCGCAGCTGGGCGTCGTTGCACAGCACCCCGGCGCGGATCGCCCGCAGCAGCGCCGGCTGCGCGTCGGGCTGCACTGCGCGGCCGTCGACGCTGAAGCCGCCCACGGGGACGTAGCCGACGCCTTCCACCTCGTACACCCGCTCGGCGCAGACCAGGCGCTGCACGGTCATCTCGTTGCAGGTCAGGGTGCCGGTCTTGTCCGAGCAGATCACCGTCACCGAGCCCAGCGTCTCCACCGCCGGCAGGCGCCGCACGATGGCGCGCTGGCGGGCCATGCGCTGCACGCCCAGGGCCAGGGTCACGGTCATGATCGCCGGCAGCCCCTCGGGGATGGCCGAGGCCACCAGGGCCACCACCATCATGAACATCTGTTCCGGCGTCTCGCCCAGCCACAGGGTGCCGAGCAGGAACACCAGGGCGCCGATGCCGAGGATGACCATGGCCAGGATGCGGCCGAAGCGGTCGATCTGCCGCAGCAGCGGGGTGGTCAGGTTCTCCACGCTGCTGAGCATCTGGTTGATGCGCCCGAGCTCGGTGTCCGCCCCGGTGCCCACCACCAGCCCGCGGGCCTGGCCGTAGACCACCAGGGTGCCGGAGTAGGCCATGCCGTAGCGGTCGCCCAGGGGCGCGTCGGCGGCCACCGCCTGGGCGTTCTTTTCCACCGGCAGGGATTCGCCGGTCAGCGCCGCCTCGTCGACGCGCAGCTCCTTGCCGCCGAGCAGGCGCAGGTCGGCCGGCACGCGGTCGCCGGAGGCCAGCAGCACCAGGTCTCCGGGGACCAGGGCGGCGGCGTCGATCTGCTGGCGCTTGCCCTGGCGCACCACGGTGGCGGTGGAGGAGAGCATGCCGCGGATGGCGTCCAGCGCCGATTCGGCCTTGCCTTCCTGGATGAAGCCGATCACCGCGTTGATCAGCACCGCGCCGAGCAGCACGGCGGTGTCCACCCAGTGGCCGAGCAGCGCGGTGACCAGCGCGGCGGCGAGCATCACGTAGAGCAGGATGTTGTGGAACTGCAGCAGCAGGCGCAGCAGCGGGCCGCGCCGGCGCGGCGGCGCCAGGCGGTTCTCGCCGTACTGCTGGCGGCGGCTCTGCACCTCGGCCTCGTCGAGGCCGGCGGGGCCGCTGCGCAGGCGGGCCTGGACCTCGTCGCCGGCGAGGCTGTGCCAGGGTGTGGCGCTGGCGTCGGAGTGGGGAACGCGGCGTCGGCTCATGCAGGGCTCCTGTCGAGGGGAGGGCAGGGATGGGCTACAGCATGGACAGGCGCGCGCCGTACGGGCTTGACCTGGAACAGCGCAGGCGACCGGCGTGCGCCCAGTGTTTTGCATTCTGTTACAGCAGGAAGCGCTTTTGGCCGGCAGGGACAGTTACAAAGGCCACACTGGTAGGAAGAATCGGCCTACGGCGGCGTCAGACCGCCCCTTCGCGTGCTGCAGGAGAACCACAACGATGACCGCCAGCCCCTTGCTCACCCTGTTCCTGCCCGTGGCCCTGGGCATCATCATGCTCGGCCTCGGGCTGTCCCTGACCCTGGCCGACTTCGCCCGCGTCGTGCGCTACCCCAGGCCGGTGCTCATCGGCCTGGTGTGCCAGATCGTCCTGCTGCCGCTGGCCTGCTTCTTCATCACCCTCGGCTTCGCCCTGGAGGCGGCGCTGGCGGTGGGCATGATGCTGCTGGCCGCATCCCCCGGCGGCACCACGGCCAACCTCTACAGCCACCTGGCCCATGGCGACGTGGCGCTGAACATCACCCTGACGGCGGTGAACTCGGTGATCGCCATCTTCACCATGCCGCTGATCGTCAACCTGTCGCTGGTCTACTTCATGGACGAGGGCCAGGCCATCCCGCTGCAGTTCGGCAAGGTGCTGCAGGTGTTCGTCATCGTCCTCGGCCCGGTGGCCATCGGCATGCTGGTGCGGCGCCTGGCGCCGGCGCTGGCGGCGGCCCTGGAGAAGCCGGTGAAGATTCTCTCGGCGCTGCTGCTGGCGGTGATCATCGTCATCGCCGTGAGCAAGGACTGGCAGACCTTCGTCACCTACGCCCCGGTGGTGGGCGCGGCGGCGCTGTGCTTCAACCTGGCCAGCCTCGCCGTGGGCTACTGGGTGCCGCGCCTGCTGAGGCTGTCGCGCCCGCAGTCGATCGCCATCGGCATGGAGATCGGCATCCACAACGGCACCCTGGCCATCGCCCTGGCCCTGAGCCCGATGCTGCTGAACAACCACACCATGGCGATTCCGGCGGCGATCTACGGGGTGCTGATGTTCTTCACGGCGGGGGCGTTCGGCTGGTGGGTCAGCCGCGGGGTGAAGAAGGAGGTGGCGACGGGGGCGGTGGTTTGAGGGAGAGCCGTTCGCCGGAGGTTTTGGCGTTCGGGGTTGAGTCCGCTCCCTCTCCCCAGCCCTCTAGAGGGCTGGGGAGAGGGAACGTGGCCAAGCCGTAAACCGCCGTTACCGGGAGCTTCCCCGTACCCTCAATCCGGCCAATGCCAAGCCGGCTCGTCGAACATCCCCTGGCCACGAATCCGCGTCTGCCCCAGCTCCTTCTCCAGGTGGATGGCGTTGCACTGCGGGTGTTCCTCCAGGGTGGCGATCAGCCGCGCCGCATGGGACACCACCCACACCTGGGTGTGTTCCGAGGCGCGGACGATCAGGCGTCCCAGGGCCGGCAGCAGGTCCGGGTGCAGGCTGGTCTCCGGCTCGTTCAGCACCATCAGCGATGGCGGCCGCGGGGTGAGCAGGGCGGCCACCAGCAGCAGGTAGCGCAGGGTGCCGTCGGACAGCTCGGTGCCGCTCAGCGGGCGCAGCAGGCCGTGCTGCAGCAGCTGCACGGCGAAGCGCCCGCCGCTCTGGAAGTCGATGTCCAGGCGTGCGCCGGGGAAGGCGTCGGCGATGGCCGCGTCCAGCGCCTCGGCGTCGCCGATCTCGCGGATGGTCTGCAGCGCCGCGGCCAGGTCGCGGCCGTCGTGGTGCAGCACCGGCGTGCGGGTGCCGAGCTGGGGCAGGCGCGCCGGGGCCTCGGCGTCGCTGCGGAAGTGGTCGTAGAAGCGCCAGCCGCGGATGCGCTCGCGCAGGCGGAAGACTTCCGGGCACTGCGGGTCGTTGCCGATCTGGGCGAACAGGCTGTCGAAGGTCGGCAGGTGCTGCGCCTTCACTGCCCAGCTGCGGCCCTCGCGCAGGCGCACCATGGGGCCGTTGCGGTCCACCAGCAGCGAGGCCGGGCGGTATACCGGGCCGGCCCAGATGCATTCGCGCTTGATCTCCGGGTCCAGGCCGAAGGCGCTCACCAGCGGGGGCGGCGGCAGGCCCAGGGCGATGGCGTAGCCGAAGTCCTCGCCGGCGAAGCCCAGGCGCAGGCGCACCACGTCCTTGCGCGGGCCGCCCTGGACTTCCACCTCGCCCTTGCGCATGCGCCGCGAGAGGGTTTCCGGGCCGGCCCAGAAGGTCGATTCCAGCCCGCCCTCGCGGGCCAGGGCGTTGACCACGCCGCCCTGGGCGGTCTCGGCCAGCAGGCGCAGGGCGCGGTAGAGGTTGGACTTGCCGCTGCCGTTGGCGCCGGTGATCAGGTTCAGCCGGCCCAGGGGCAGCACCAGGCTGTTGATCGAGCGATAGTTGGCGACGGCCAGGGTGTGCAGCATCAGGGCGTTCCCGCTGTGTGGCGAACGCCCGATGCTAGCAGAGCTCAGGGCGCGCGGCGCCAGTTCAGCAGCAGTTGCGTGGCCAGGCCCGCCACCAGGCCCCAGAAGGCCGAGCCCACGGAGAACAGGGTGAAGCCCGAGGCGGTGACCAGGAAGGTGACCATGGCCGCCTCGCGCTGGCGGGCCTCGGCCATGGCGTTGCTCAGGCCGTTGGTGATGGAGCCGAGCAGCGCCAGGGCGGCGATGGACAGCACCAGCGCCTTGGGCAAGGCGGCGAACAGCGCCGCCAGGGTGGCGCCGAAGATGCCCGCCACGCCATAGAAGACGCCGCACCAGAGCGCCGCGGTGTAGCGCTTGTGCGGGTTCTCGTGGGCCTCGGGGCCGGTGCAGATGGCCGCGCTGATGGCCGCCAGGTTGATGCCGTGGGAGCCGAACGGCGCCAGCAGCAGCGAGGCGATGCCGGTGCTGGAGATCAGCGGCGAGGCCGGCACCTGGTAGCCGTCGGCGCGCAGCACGGCCAGGCCGGGCATGTTCTGCGAGGCCATGGCGACGATGAACAGCGGGATGCCGATGCTGATGGTGGCGGCCAGGGAGAAGCTGGGCGTGGTCCACACCGGCCTGGCCAGCTCCAGCTGGAAGTGGCTGAAGTTCAGCAGGCCCAGCGCCCCGGCCAGGGCCACGCCCACCAGCAGCGCGACGAACACCGCGTAGCGCGGCGACAGGCGCTTGGCCAGCAGGTAGGCGAGGAACATCGCCACCACCAGCAGCGTCTGCTGCTCGGCGGCGCGGCAGATCTCGATGCAGATGCGGAACAGCACCCCGGCCAGCAGCGCCGCGGCCAGCGAGCCGGGCACCTGGCGCATCAGGCGGTCGAAGCTGCCGGTGACGCCGCACAGGGTGATCAGCCCGGCGCAGACGATGAAGGCGCCGATGGCCTCGGCATAGGGCACGCCCGGCAGGCTGCTGATCAGCAGCGCGGCGCCGGGGGTGGACCAGGCGATGACGATGGGCGTGCGGTAGCGCAGGGTCAGGCCGATGGTGGTCAGGGCCATGCCGATGGACAGCGCCCAGATCCACGAGGATATCTGCGCGTTGCTCAGCCCGGCGGCCTGGCCGGCCTGGAACATCAGCACCAGCGAGCTGGTGTAGCCGGTGAGCATGGCGACGAAGCCGGCCACCACGGCGGCGGGGGAGGAGTCGGCGAAGGGGCGCAGGCGTGCGCTGGTCGAGTCGGTCATGCGGGGGCGATGTCCACGAACAGGGGGTAGAGGGAGGCTACCAGCAGCAGGGCCATGCCGATATTGAACGCGCGGCGCCGCGCCGGCTGCTCCAGCCAGTGCCGCAGGAAGCTGCCGAGCACGGTCCAGACGCCGACGCTGGGCAGGTTGACCACGGCGAACAGCACGGCGATCAGCAGCACGTTGCCGGCGAAGCCCTGCTGCGGGGTATAGGTGGTGATGGCGCCGATGGCCATGATCCAGGCCTTGGGGTTGACCCACTGGAAGGCCGCCGCCTGCAGGAAGCTGAACGGCTTGCCGGTGCCGCGCCCGTTGGCCTGCGGGGCGCCGGCGCGGGCGATGCCCCAGGCCAGGTACAGCAGGTAGGCCGCGCCCAGGTAGCGCAGCACCTGGTAGGTGAGGGGGAAGGCGTGGAACAGCTGGTCCAGCCCCAGGCCCACGGCGACCACCAGCAGCAGGAAGCCGATGCTGATGCCGAGCATGTGCGGCAGGGTGCGGCGCACGCCGAAGTTTACCCCGGAGGCCAGCAGCATCATGTTGTTGGGCCCGGGCGTGATGGAGGTGACGAAGGCGAAGCCGAGGAAGGCGGCCAGGAGTTCGAGGGGCATGGCGGCACGCATCTTGTGGTTTTTCCGCAGCCTAACCCCGGCCCCGCGGGCTGTCGCGTAACAGCCAGGGGCGGATCGGCCCGTACAGTGGCGCGGCCGGCCTGCTGTGGATATGGTGGGCAGGTTGCAGTCGTGGAGTCCCGCCATGGACCACAACCCCTATGCCGCGCCCAAGGTCGAGCTGATCGAGGCGCGCACCCCGGCCAGCCTCGCCGGCGGCCGCTGGAGCCCCGGCCACCTGCGCCTGCTGGCCTGGCTGAGCCTGGCGCTGCTGCTGGCGCAGGGCGTGCTGTTCGGCCTGTCGTTCCTCGGCGGCACAGGGCGCGGCGACGCCCTGGACAGCTACAGCCTGTGGCTGGGCGTGCTCTGCACGCTGCTGGGCTGCTACCTCAGCTGGCGCGCCACGCAGTTCCTGGTCGACCGCTTCGGCGCCCGCGGCATGGCCTGGCCGCTGTGGCTGTCCATCGGCCTGGCGCTGGTCATCCAGGCCTACGCGGTGGTCTTCGACGCCCAGCTCGACGGCACGCCCAACGCGGCCCTGGCCGGCTTCATGGCGCTGTTCCTGCCCAGCGGCCTGGTGGGCCTGTGGTATGGCGTGCGGGTGCTGAAGATCGGCCTGCCGTACCCCTCGGTGAAGGTGCTGGGCTGGCTCGACGTGCTCTCGGGCGTGTGCATGGCTAGCATCCTGCTGTTCATCCCCGGCACCCTGCTGGCCGCCGCGGCGCTGCTGCCGCTGGCGCTGATGTTCCTGCGCGGCGCGCGGGAGCTGGAGGGCGGCGCTCAGGCGTCCTGAAGCGGCTGCGCCAGGGCCTGGTTGACCGCCAGCCAGCCGTGCACCGCCTCTTCGCCGGCCTCGGCGAAGGCGCGCTGCAGCAGGCGCGCCTGCTCGTTGCGCAGGGCCCGCTCCAGCCTGGCGCCCTCGGCGGTGAGGCTGAGCAGGCGCTTGCGCTTGTCGGTCGGCGAGGCTTCGCTGCGGATCAGCTGCATCTCCTGCAGCTGCCGCAGCGGCATGTTCAGCGCCTGCTTGCTCACGCCCAGGGTGGCCAGCAGCTCCTTCACGCTCAACCCGCTCTTGCGCGCGACGAAGAACAGGATGCGGTGGTGCACCCGGCCCAGGCCGCGGCGGCCGAGAATCTCGTCCGGCTTGGCGGTGAACGCCCGGTAGCTGAAGTAAAAGGCTTGCATGGCTTCCGACCAGGTGTCGGAGGGCAGAAGGTCAGGCATATTGACGTATCCGTTCGGCCGTCGTAGCTTCGGTCAACCAGTTTGACTCATTTGCTCCTGCCTCCGCTACCGGTGACCCCATGGCCTTCTCCGAACGCATCGCCCGCCTGAAAAGCTCCCTGATCCGTGAAATCCTCGCTGCGGCGCAACGTCCGGAGGTGATGTCCTTCGCCGGCGGCCTGCCGGCCGAGCCCATGCTGCCCAAGGTGGAGTGGGCGGACATGCCGGCCAGCATGGGCCAGTACGGCATGAGCGAGGGCGAGCCGGCCCTGCGCGAGGCCATCGCCGCCGAGGCGCGGGCCCTGGGCGTGCCCTGCGAGGCCAGCCAGGTGCTGATCGTCAGCGGCTCGCAGCAGACCCTGGACCTGGCCAGCAAGCTGTTCATCGACCCGGGCACCGAGGTGCTGCTCGAGGCGCCGACCTACCTGGCCGCGCTGCAGGCCTTCCAGCTGTTCGGCGCCGACTGCGTGACCGTGCCGCTGGGCGCCGAGGGCCCGGACGTGGCTGCCCTGCGCCAGCGCCTGGAACGGCACAAGCCGGCCTTCGCCTACCTCATCCCGACCTTCCAGAATCCGTCCGGCGTGCGCTACAGCGAAGCGCGCCGCGACGAAGTGGCGGCGCTGCTCGACGAGTTCGGCGTCACCCTGATCGAAGACGAACCCTACCGCGAGCTGGTGTTCGACGCCGGCAGCGCCACCCCGCTGGTCAGCCGCCTGAAGAAGGCCAGCTGGATCTACACCGGCACCGTCTCCAAGACCCTGCTGCCGGGCCTGCGCGTGGGTTTCCTGATCGCCACCCCGGACCTGTTCCCGCACCTGCTGCGCCTGAAGCAGTCGGCCGACCTGCACACCAACCGCATCGGCCAGTGGCAGGCCCTGCAGTGGTTCGGCACCGAGGCCTACCGCGGCCACCTAGCCGAACTGCGCGACTTCTACCGCATCCGCCGCGACGCCATGCAGGCCCAACTGGAAGAACACTTCGCCGACCTGGCCGAGTGGAACGTGCCCCAGGGCGGGCTGTTCTTCTGGCTGACCCTGAAACGGCCGGTGGACACCCGCGGCCTGCTGGACAAGGCCCTGCAGCAGAACGTGGCCTTCATGCCCGGCGAACCCTTCTTCACCGACCCGGATGCCAACCCCGGCCACCTGCGCCTGAACTTCAGCCACGTGGCGCCGGAGCGCCTGGGCGAGGGCCTGCGCCACCTGGCCGCGGTGATCCGCGAAGCACAAGCGGCGGCCCAGCCCGCCTGAGGAGGCGACATGTACACCGTCTACGGCGACCGGTTGTCCGGCAACTGCTACAAGGTCAGGCTGGTCCTGCACCTGCTGGGCCTGCCGTACCAGTGGCGCGACATCGACATCCTCAAGGGCGAGACGCAGACCCCCGGGTTCCTGGCGAAGAACCCCAATGGCAAGGTGCCGGTGCTGGAACTGGAGGACGGCAGCTGCCTGTGGGAGTCCAACGCCATCCTCAACTTCCTCGCCGACGGCAGCGAGCTGCTGCCGAAGGAACCGCGCCTGCGCACCCAGGTGCTGCAGTGGCAGTTCTTCGAGCAGTACAGCCACGAGCCCTACGTGGCGGTGGCGCGTTTCATCCAGTTCTACCTGAAGATGCCTGACGAGCGCCGCGCCGAGTACGAGAATTGCCTGAAGGGCGGCTACAAGGCCCTGGACGTGATGGAGCAGCAGCTGGCGCGCACGCCCTACCTGGTGGGCGACAGCTATTCCATCGCCGACATCACCCTGTACGCCTACACCCACGTGGCGCACCAGGGCGGCTTCGACCTTTCCGGCTACCCGGCGATCAACGCCTGGATGCAACGCGTCGCGGCGCACCCGCGGCACGTCGGCATGCTCGGCTGAAGGAATGTGCCTACGAAAAGCCCGCCACCGTGCGGGCTTTTTCGTATTCGTGGGCTCTAGTCCGCAGTTTAGGGTCAATCCTATTGACGGGCATCATGGCGTGCCCCGTCCCGCCTCCCTACCCTGGGCGCAGCCAACAATAGAGCAGTAGCCGGGGCGGCAGGAATGCCGGCGGCCGGTGGGGGAGGTAAAAATGGCCTATCTGGTCTGGCAGGATGACCTGAACACCGGCATCCAGGTGATCGACAACCAGCACAAGCGAATCGTCGAGATGATCAACCAGCTGCACGAGGCCCAGGGCACGCTGGACAAGGCGCGGGTCGGCGAGGTGATCGAGGAGCTGGTGGACTACACCCAATCGCACTTCGCCTTCGAGGAAACCCTGCTGGAAGACTCCGGCTACCAGTTCACCCGCGCCCACAAGAAGGTCCACGAACTCTTCATCAAGCGCGTTTCCGACTACCGCCTGCGCTTCGCCGCCGGCGAGGACGTCGCCGAGGAACTCAAGGGCCTGCTCGGCCGCTGGCTGTTCACCCACATCCGCAACGACGACGCCAACTACGTGGAGTCGGTCAAGGCCAGCATGCACGAGCTGACCCGCGACCAGGGCCACGGCGGCTGGCTGTCGCGCTCGATGAAACGCTTCTTCGGCTGACGCCGGCGGGCGAAACCGCAGCGGCCATCTATGCTCAGTCCAGAACAAGAAGGGACTATGCGGAGGACCCTGCATGAAACGCCTGCTCAGTGCGCTGCTGTTCTGCCTTGCCTGCCTGGCCCCGTTGCACCTGCCGGCCGCCACCAGCACCGCGGCCGACGCCGCCCAGGCCCAGCGGGCCCGGCAGTTGCTGGAGAAGGCCGTGGCCTATTACCGCCAGGAGGGCGACAAGGCCTTCGCCGCGTTCAGCCGCCAGGGCGAGTTCGTCGATAACGAGCTGTACGTCTACGTGGTCGACAGCAAGGGCGTGATGCTGGCCAGCGGCGGCCCCTCGGTGGTGCTGATCGGCCGCGACGTCTCGCAACTGCTCGACCCGAACATGCGCACCCAGTTCGCCAAGGCCCTCAAGGCCCCGGAGAACGGCAAGGTGCAGGAAACCGAGTACCGCTGGAAGAACTGGGCCGACGGCCGCGTCGAGCGCAAGCACACCTACTACCAGCGCATGGGCGACCGCTTCCTGGCGGTGGGCTACTACATCCCGCGCGCCGACGCCCGCCAGGCCGAGGCCATGCTGGAGAAGACGGTGAAGGCGGTGGAAGGCGCGCCGGACGCCACCTTCAAGCGCATCAACGACCTCGACAAGGCTTTCATCGAGGATGACCTCTACGCCTTCGTGGTCGACATGGACACCAGCAAGTTCGTCGCCCACGGCTACAACACCCGCATGGTCGGCACCGACTTCGCCGGCCTCAAGGACCCGGCCGGCAACGCCATCGGCCAGGCCATGCTGGCCCTGGCCAAGAGCAAGGGCGAAGGGCAGTTCGACTACCAGTGGCGCAACCCGGTGACCGGCAAGGTGGAGAACAAGCACGCCCTGCTGCGCAAGAGCGGGCACTACCTGGTAGCGGTGGGGTACTACACGGCGGGGGGCTGAAAGCCCCGCCATGGGGCTCTTCGTAGGAGCGAGCTTGCTCGCGAACGGAGCTTCCCGGCGGTGTAGATGCTGGGCTCAAGAGCGCCCTCTCCCCAACCCTCTCCCGCAAGCGGGAGAGGGGGCTGTCCTGAGCTGCCGGAGCGTCCGGAGTCATCCTGATAGCCCTCACCGCCGTCGGCCGTGTCACAGGGATGTCCGGCGCGGCTGGTGAGTCCAATCGCGGACGGAGTCCGCTCCTACGCCCGTGCTACCTGGAACCGTAGGAGACTCTGTCCGCGATTTGGCGGATAACGCCGTAGGCGTTATGCGCCCTACGGGGAGCCCGGGAGCTTCGTGATTCCGCTTCACGCCGAACGGTCCCCTCTCCCGCTTGCGGGGGAGGGTTAGGGAGGGGGGACGGAGTCAGGGTTCGCGAGCAAGAACTAGGCGTCCCCCTCGATCCTACGAAGAGCAGTGCCGCTCTTGATTTTGGACTTCCAGGGAAACACCCGAGCGCACCGGAACGCCCCTTCAGAAGGCCGAGCGAAACCGGCGCTCAGGAGGTCATGCGACATGGATGTCGCGAGAGCCCCGATCAGCACAGGGACGTGCTGTCGGGGCGGGCCTCCGTGGCGGGGGAATTCGCGAGGGTAGCCCGGCTTCATCGGGCCCGTATGTCGGGGCAAGCCTTTTTGGTTCCTTTTGTGGCGACTGACAAAAGGGACTCGCCCGAGGGGGCGAAACAAAAAACATCCGAGTACTCGGAGCGGCGCGCTACACCGAGCCCCCAAGCCAATTGGCTTCCCGCGTTCGCGGGAATGACGAGGGTGTGAGGATGGCGCCTGACCGACAAGTCACTCCGAACAGCCCCCTCTCCCTTCAGGGAGAGGGCTGGGGAGAGGGTGCTCTTACACCCAACGCCGATGCCACCGACAAACCCCGTTCGCGAGCAAGCTCGCTCCTACAATCCACCATGAGGCACGGTATTCCCCCGTAGGAGCGGACTCCGTCTTACAGACAAGAAAAACCGGCCCCACAGGCCGGTTTTTCATCCCACAAGCGACCTCAGCGGATCAGGCTGAGGAACTCGCTGCGGGTGGCGGCGTTCTCGCGGAACTCGCCGAGCATCACCGAGGTGACCATGGAGGAGTTCTGCTTCTCCACGCCGCGCATCATCATGCACATGTGCTTGGCCTCGATGACCACCGCCACGCCCAGAGCGCCGGTAACCTGCTGCACGGCCTCGGCGATCTGCCGGGACATGTTCTCCTGGATCTGCAGGCGGCGGGCGTACATGTCGACGATGCGCGCCACCTTGGACAGCCCCAGCACCTTGCCGTTGGGGATGTAGGCCACGTGGGCCTTGCCGATGAAGGGCAGCAGGTGGTGCTCGCACAGCGAGTACAGCTCGATGTCCTTGACCAGCACCATCTCGCTGTTGTCGGAGCTGAACAGCGCGCCGTTGACGATCTCTTCCAGCGTCTGCTGGTAGCCGCGGCAGAGGTACTGCATGGCCTTGGCGGCGCGCTTGGGCGTGTCGAGCAGGCCTTCGCGGGTGACGTCCTCGCCGAGCTGGCTGAGGATCTCCGAATAGTTTTGTTCCAGGGACATGATCTACCTGTTGGGACTCGTTGAAGCGCAGGAGAGGCAGGGTAGGGCGCGCGTCGCGCGCTGGCAAGGGCGCGGTGCGCCAGCGGGGACGACGGATTACTCGTCGCGCCCCTCCAGCATGGTGCGGCGCAGCATCACGTAGAGCGAGCCGGTGCCGCCGTGGCGCGGCAGGGCCGAGGTGAAGCCCAGGACCTGCGGGTGCTGGCGCAGCCAGGTGTTGACGTGGCTCTTGAGCAGCGGCCGGCGGCCGTCGGTGCGTGCCGCCTTGCCGTGGGTGACGCGCACGCAGCGCACTTCCAGGCGGGTGGCCTCGGCGAGGAAGTCCCAGAGCAGCTCGCGGGCCTTCTCGATGTTCATGCCGTGCAGGTCGAGGCTGCCCTCGAAGCCGATCTGGCCGGCCTTGAGCTTGCGCATCTGGCCTTCCTGGACGCCGTCGCGGGCCCAGTACAGCTCGTCCTCGGCGCCGACGTCGATGACGAACAGGTCGGACAAGCCGTCGACGCGCACGTTCTCCACTTTCGTCGTGGCGTTCTGCTGGCGCAGCCGGACCTGCTGGCGGTCGGCCCTGGGCTTGCCGGTGTCGGCCTGGTCCACCTCGATGCGCTTGACGCCGCGCATCTCGTTGGCGAACAGGGAAAAATCGTCGTCTTGCATGGAGCCTCCGCGAAGAGGCGGCATTCTAACGGATCACGGGCGCCTTGCGGCAAGCCCGCTCAGCCGCGCTTCTTCATCAGCCGCGGCGACAGGCTGAGGCCGTCGCCACGCCGCGCGCGGCGCCGCGCCAGGCGCCAGAACAGCACGCCCAGCCACAGGGCGAGCAGGCCGATCACCAGCAATACCGCGCCAGCCGCCGGTTCGATGTGCATCACCCCCGCCGCCGGTTGCCGGCGCAGCAACGCCGCGCCGCCGGCCAGGGCGCCGAGCACGCCGAACGCGGCGATCAGTGCGGCCACGGCGGCCACGAAGCGCCAGCGCCAGCGGCCCGGTCGCTTCGGGCGCAGCGTGCGTGGATCGAAACTGTCGGACATCTTCATCCCGGCTTCCTCATCTGCTGAACGAGGCTATGACCGGTGTCGGCGGGAGGGGGTTCCGCCCCCACGGGGAATGCCTGGCCCGCCCGTCCGGCGCGTGCCCGCTGGATGCGTTGCCTTACAGCCTAATAGCTGCGGCGGCAAGGCGCCGCCGCAGCGGGACGGACGGTGCTCAGACGAGCGCCTGGGCCTCGCCGACCACGGCGGCGAAGTTGTCGCCCAGGGCGGCCATTTCCGCATGGTGCAGGTCGCGCGCCGAGAGCACGCCGCCATCCGGGGTGGGGATGTCGCGGGTGGCGCAGGCGGCGGTGACCAGGGTGCAGCGGTAGCCGTAGTCCTTGGCCGCGCGCACGGTGGTGCTGATGCTCGAATGGGTCATGAAGCCGCAGACGATGATGTCCAGCCGGCCGTTGTGCTGCAGGCGGTCGTGCAGCTCGGTGCCGGAGAAGGCGTTGGGCAGGCGCTTCTCCACCACCACCTCGCCGGGCAGCGGCGCCAGTTCGGGCAGGAACTGCCCGCGCGGGCCCTGCGGGTCGAGCAGGCCGCCGTGGATGCCCAGGTGGCGCACGTGGACGATCGGGGTGCCCTGGCTGCGCGCGGCATCCAGCAGCAGGCGGATCTGCGCGACCGCCGGTTCCAGGCCGGGCAGGGCGAGGACGCCGCTGCGGTACTCTTCCTGGGCGTCGATGATCAGCAGCGTGCTCTGGCGGAGGGTGGCGGGCGGATAGCCGCGTCCGCTGATCTTCAGCATGCTGAGCGGTTGGGACATGACGTACTCCTGATGATGCGTATGCCACCATTGTGGTCTGTTCCGCGGGCGCTGTGAATCTATGCGAAACCCGCGCAAAGTGGTATTGACCCCCTCGACGCCGGTATGCGCCCGCTGTACGCCGCCTTGGGCTAGAATGACGGGCTTTTGCCCGTTGCGAGGACCTTGCGCCGTGACCGAATCCCGTTTGCTGACCCTTCGAGACCATATCCGCTGGGCGGTCAGCCGCTTCCATGCCGAGGGGCTGTTCTTCGGGCATGGTACCGACAACGCCTGGGACGACGCGCGTCAACTGCTGCTCGGTGCGCTGCACCTGCCATGGGAAATGGCCGATGCCTACCTGGACTGCCGCCTCGAGGACGACGAGCGCGACTACCTGCGCGAGCTGCTGCGCAAGCGCATCGAGGAGCGCGTGCCCACCGCCTACCTGCTGGGCGAGGCCTGGTTCTGCGACCTGCCCTTCGTGGTCGACGAGCGCGTGCTGGTCCCGCGTTCGCCCATCGCCGAGCTGATCCGCCAGCGCTTCGCGCCCTGGCTGGCGGCGGAGCCGGCGCGCATCCTCGACCTGTGCACCGGCTCGGGCTGCATCGGCATCGCCTGCGCCCACGAATTCCCCCGGGCGGAAGTGGTGCTGGCCGACCTGTCCTTCGACGCCCTGGAAGTGGCCAACGTCAACATCGAGCGCCACGAGCTGGGCGAGCGCGTCTACACCGTGCAGGGCGACGGCTTCGCCGGCCTGCCGGGGCAGCGCTTCGACCTGATCGTGTCCAACCCGCCCTACGTCGACGCCGAGGATTTCGCCGACATGCCGGCCGAGTACCAGCACGAACCGGAACTGGGCCTGGCCTGCGGCGACGACGGCCTGGACCTGGTGCGGCGCATGCTCGCCGAGGCCGCCGACCACCTGGCCGAGCAGGGCACCCTGATAGTCGAGGTGGGCAACAGCCAGGTGCACGTCGAGGCGCTGTACCCGGAGGTGGACTTCACCTGGCTGGAGTTCCGCCACGGCGGGCACGGGGTGTTCCTGCTCTCGGCGAAGCAGTGCCGGGAGCACCAGGCGCTGTTCCGCTCGCGGGTGAGCTGAGGCGCCGCGGGCCCTGCCCGCGATTTCGCGCGCAGGGCGCGCTCCTGCAGGGGCCTGCGTCGGGTGCCCTTCGTAGGAGCGAGCTTGCTCGCGAACCATGACCGTCACTCCCGCGAACGCGGGAGCCCAGCGTCTCTGGTTCCCCGCGTTCGCGGGGATGACGGGGTGGCGGAGGCACGCAGGGCGGTTCGCGAGCAAGCTCGCTCCTACGAGAAGCCATGCCCGCCCGTCCGTCCGCCCCGGCCCTCAGTGCGTCGCCATCCAGATCAGCAGCCCCGCCTGGAACACCGCGAACACCGTCAGGCAGGCGATGATGAAGCGCAGGCTGGTGTCGTCGCGGCGGAAGGTCTCGATGCGCTGCTGCAGCTTGCGGATCTCGTTGTCCTGGCTGGCCAGGTTCTGGTCGGCCTGCTCCAGCATGGCCGCGGCGTCCAGCAGCGGCACCAGCTGCACCTTGTCCTTGTTCCAGTCGTCGTACAGCTCGCTCACCCGGCCGGCGCCGTAGCGGGCCTTGAGCAGGCGCGAGTCCTCGTACTCGACGTCGAAGCCCTGGGCGCGCAGGAAATGGTCGCGGCGCAGGCGGATGTCCTCGTTGGGCGCGTCCTTCACCCCCAGGGTGCCGCCCTCGACCTTGTAGTGCGCCCACTTCTGCCTGGCCCAGGCGATGCCCTGGGCCAGCAGGAAGCGGCCCAGGCCACGGTTGATCGGCTCCAGGGCGAAGCCGCTGTCGGCGCCGAAGCGCACTTCCCTGTTGCGGTGGTCGGCCCAGACCTCGAACAGGTTCTGCTCCTTGCGCAGGGCCTGGCCGGGCAACTGGACGCTCAGGCGCAGCAGGCTCCGCTCCGGGGCGTGGCGTTCCACCCGGCCGAGCTGGACGAAGCGCAGGGGGCGGGCGCCGGTGCTGCGGTCGGTGGGCTGGGGCGCCAGGCGCAGCAGGCGGAAATGCTCCGGCGCCAGCTCCGCCCAGGGGTGGGGCGGGGCCGGTGCTTCGGCGGGGGCGGCGTCGTCGCTGCGCGGGTCGGCGTCGGTCATCGGAATCCTCGGGCCTGGCCGGCGGCCAGGGCTGACTCAACTTCTGCAGGAGGCATGTGTAACGCCTTTCATACAGGGGTTAAGCGATTATCGACGCCGGGGCGGATTTCTTGAGACGTTCGTTTCAGCCCATGCCCTGGGCTGGCGGCTCCTGCGGGCGGACCCTGCGGATGAAATCGACCAGCCGCTGGACCAGGTCGCGGGCCAGCGGCAGGTTGGCGTCGTTGTAGGACGCCAGCTGTTTCTTCACGTCGGCCGGGACGATGCGCAGGATGTGGTTCATGCCGGACACCAGCTGCAGCTCGGCGTCCGGCCTTGCGCGGTGCAGGGCCTGGGCGTCGGCCACGTCGACCTGGATGTCGCTGGTGCCCTGCAGGATCAGCGTCGGCTGGCGCACCCGGGCCAGCGCCCGGGCCGGGTCGTGGCGGAACAGCGAGATCAGGTAGGGCTGCACGCTGGGGCGCAACAGCGCGTTCAGCTGCGCCGGCACCTCGGGCACCTGCCGGCCGCCGCGCAACTGGTCGAGGATGGCGTCGGCCCTGGCCAGCAGGGGCGGCGGCAGGCGCACCGAGAGCTGCTCGCGCAGGACCTTGTCGATCGGCCGGCCGCTGCCGGCGATCAGCACCAGGGCCGCGGCCCGGCTGCGCGGTGCGGCGAGGCTTGCGATCAGCGCGCCCTCGCTGTGGCCGACCAGCACCTGCGGGCCGAAGCGCGGGTCGGCGGCCAGCCGGTCGCTCCAGGCCACCAGGTCGTCGACGTAGCCGTCCACGCTCAGTTGCCGCTCGTCGGGGGCGGCGTCGCGGCTGCGGGCGACGCCGCGCTTGTCGTAGCGCAGGCTGGCGATGCCGTTGGCCGCCAGGGCCTCGGCCAGGCGCCGCAGGTAGGCGTTGTTGCCGCCCCCGGGGTTGTTGCCGTCGCGGTCGGTGGGCCCGGAGCCGGCCACCAGCACGGCCAGCGGCGGCGGGGTGGCGGCCTGGGGCAGCAGCAGGGTGCCGCGCAGCACGCCGTGGCCGGTGTCCAGGTCGTAGGGGCGTTGCAGGATGGTGGGGGAGGCGGCGTAGGTCATTGCGGCGAACAGCCAGCAGGAAAGAAGGGCGATGAGGCGTGGCATGGAAGGCTTCATGGACTGCATGATAGCGGTTTGACGGCGCGCGCCGCGGAAGGTTCGCAGGGCCGAGTGTCGCAGGTATACTGCTGGGCCTTTTCGTTCACCCAAGTCTTCCGCGGAGCCTCGCATGTCCGGCAACACCTACGGCAAGCTGTTCACCGTCACCACCGCTGGCGAGAGCCACGGCCCGGCGCTGGTCGCCATCGTCGACGGCTGCCCGCCCGGCCTTGAGCTGTCCCTGGAAGACCTGCAGCGCGACCTCGACCGGCGCAAGCCCGGCACCAGCCGGCACACCACCCAGCGCCAGGAGGCCGACGAGGTGGAAATCCTCTCCGGCGTGTTCGAGGGCAAGACCACCGGCACCCCGATCGGCCTGCTGATCCGCAACACCGACCAGAAGTCCAAGGACTACTCGGCGATCAAGGACCTGTTCCGCCCGGCCCACGCTGACTACAGCTACCACCACAAGTACGGCATCCGCGACTACCGCGGCGGCGGCCGTTCCTCGGCCCGCGAGACCGCCATGCGGGTGGCCGCCGGCGCCATCGCCAAGAAGGCCCTGGCGGCCCTGGGCATCCGCGTGCGCGGCTACATGAGCCAACTGGGCCCGATCGAGATTCCCTTCAGGACCTGGGACAGCGTCGAGCAGAACGCCTTCTTCAGCCCCGACCCGGACAAGGTGCCGGAGCTGGAGGCCTACATGGACCAGCTGCGCCGCGACCAGGATTCGGTGGGCGCGAAGATCACCGTGGTCGCCGAAGGCGTGCCGCCGGGCCTGGGCGAGCCGATCTTCGACCGCCTGGACGCCGAGCTGGCCCACGCGCTGATGAGCATCAATGCGGTCAAGGGCGTGGAGATCGGCGCCGGCTTCGCCAGCGTCGCCCAGCGTGGCACCGAGCACCGCGACGAGCTGACCCCGCAAGGTTTCCTGTCGAACAACGCCGGCGGCATCCTCGGCGGCATCTCCAGCGGCCAGCCGATAGTCGCCCACCTGGCGCTCAAGCCCACCTCCAGCATCACCACCCCCGGCCGCTCCATCGACGTCAACGGCAACCCGGTGGAAGTGGTCACCAAGGGCCGCCACGACCCCTGCGTGGGCATCCGCGCCACCCCCATCGCCGAGGCGATGATGGCCATCGTGCTGCTCGACCACCTGCTGCGCAACCGCGCGCAGAATGCCGGGGTGAGCGTGGCAACCCCGGTGCTGGGCCAACTATGAGCTGCAGGCTACAGGCGGCAGGCTTCAGGAAACAGCGGCTTCTGCCTGCAGCCTGCCGCCTGTAGCCTGTGGCCGCTCCCCTGCCTTATTGGCGCCTGTCCAGCTTCTACTTCTTCTATTTCTGCCTGCTGGGCGGGACCGCGCCTTTCCTCGCCCTGTACTTCCACCACCTGGGCTTTTCCGCCGCGCGCATCGGCGAGCTGGTGGCCATCCCCATGCTGATGCGCTGCGTGGCGCCGAACCTGTGGGGCTGGCTGGGCGACCGCTCCGGCCAGCGCCTGCGCATCGTGCGTTTCGGCGCGCTGTGTACCGCGGCATGCTTCGCCCTCATCTTCCTCGACCACAGCTACGCCTGGCTGGCGCTGGTGATGGCCGGGCACGCGTTCTTCTGGCACGCGGTGCTGCCGCAGTTCGAGGTGATCACCCTGGCCCACCTGGGCGAGCGCACCGCCAGCTACAGCCGCATCCGCCTGTGGGGCTCGATCGGCTTCATCTGCACCGTGGTCGGCCTCGGCCGGCTGTTCGAGGCCACCAGCCTGGACTACTACCCCTGGGCGCTGCTGGCGATCATGCTGGGCATCGTCGGCGCCAGCTGGTGGGTGCCCAACGCCCAGCCGGCCTGGCGCCACGGCGACGCGCCGGCCAGCGGCTTCCTGGCCCAGCTGCGCCAGCCCGGGGTGATAGCCTTCTACCTGTGCGTGTGCCTGATGCAGCTGTCCCACGGCCCGTACTACACCTTCCTCACCCTGCACCTGGAGCGCCTCGGCTACAGCCGCGGGCTGATCGGCTGGCTGTGGGCCCTGGGGGTGGTGGCCGAGGTCCTGCTGTTCCTGGCGATGCCGCGCCTGCTGGGGCGTTTCAGCCTGCGCCAGGTGCTGGCGGCGAGCTTCCTGCTGGCGGCGCTGCGCTGGCTGCTGCTGGGCAGCCTGGCCGGCCACCTGGGCCTGCTATTGTTCGCCCAGCTGCTGCACGCGGCCACCTTCGGCGCCTTCCACGCCGCGGCCATCCATTTCGTCCAGCGCAGCTTCCAGGCGCGCCAGCAGGGCCAGGGCCAGGCGCTCTACGCCGCCCTGGCCGGCACCGGCGGCGCCCTGGGCGCGCTTTACTCCGGCTACAGCTGGGCTAGCCTGGGTCCGGCCTGGACCTTCGCCATCGCCAGCCTCGCGGCCCTGGCCGCAGCCGTTATCATCGGTACCCGTCTGAAAGAGGAGCGGGCATGAGCGTCAATCGTGAACACCTGACCCGGCAGATCATCGAGGCCGGGCGCTTCCTGTACGGCCGCGGCTGGTCGCCGGCCACCAGCAGCAATTATTCCGCGCGCCTGGCCGCCGACCGTGCGCTGCTCACCGTTTCGGGCCGGCACAAGGGCCAGCTGGGCGTCGACGACGTGCTGGAGACGGACCTGGCCGGCAACAGCCTGGAACCGGGCAAGAAGCCCTCGGCCGAGACCCTGCTGCACACCCAGCTCTACGCCTGGCGCCCGGAGATAGGCGCGGTGCTGCACACCCACTCGGTGAACGCCACCGTGCTCTCGCGCCTGACCCAGGGCGAGCGCCTGGAGCTGGAGGACTACGAGCTGCAGAAGGCCTTCGCCGGCGTCACCACCCACGAGGGCCGGGTGACGGTGCCGATCTTCGACAACGACCAGGACATCGCCCGCCTGGCGGCCAAGGTCCAGCCCTGGCTGGACGCCCACCCGGACTGCCCCGGCTACCTGATCCGCGGCCACGGCCTGTACACTTGGGGGCCGCGCATGGAAGACGCCCTGCGCCAGGTGGAAGCCTTCGAATTCCTCTTCGAATGCGAACTTAAAGTGATCAGCCTTCGCGGCGGCACGCGCTGAGCGAATCCGGCAGTACCCGAGGACCCGACCATGAGCAGCCTGACCGTCTACCACGAATCCGCCCCCGAGCAGCCGCTGAAACTGCTCACCCACGCCGAGGACATCGCCGCCACCCTGGCCGAGCTCGGCGTGCGCTTCGAGCGCTGGCAGGCCAGCGCGCCCATCGCCCCCGGCGCCAGCCCCGACGAGGTGCTGGCCGCCTACGCGGCGGAGATCCAGCGCCTGAAGGACGAGCAGGGCTACGTCACCGTCGACGTGGTCAGCCTGAACGCCGACCACCCGCAGAAGGACGAGCTGCGCGCCAAGTTCCTCGACGAGCACCGCCACGGCGAGGACGAGGTGCGCTTCTTCGTCGCCGGCCGCGGGCTGTTCACCCTGCACGTCGAGGACCACGTCTACGCCGTGCTCTGCGAGAAGAACGACCTGATCTCGGTGCCGGCCGGCACCCGCCACTGGTTCGACATGGGCGAGCGCCCGCACTTCGTGGCCATCCGCCTGTTCAACAACCCCGAGGGCTGGGTGGCGAAGTTCACCGGCGACGGGATCGCCGGGCGCTTCCCGCTGCTGGAAGACTGAATACCTCGTTGCCCCACAGGAGCAACTGCCTTACGTATGCGCCCCATCCCGTCATTCCCGCGAACGCGGGAACCCAGAGACTCTGGATCCCCGCGTTCGCGGGGACGACGGCGAGGGAAGGGCGCGCTTCTGGAGTCCCCATGCCGATCAAAGCCATCCTCACCGACATCGAAGGCACCACCAGCGCCGTCAGCTTCGTCTTCGACGTGCTCTTCCCCTACGCCGCGGCGCACCTGCCGGACTTCGTCCGCGAGCACGCCGACAAGCCCGACGTGGCCGCGCAGCTGGACGCTGTGCGCGCCGAGAGCGGCGAGGCCGGGGCCGACGTCGAGCGCTGCATCGCCATCCTCCTGCAATGGATAGCCGAGGACCGCAAGGCCACGCCGCTGAAGGCGCTGCAGGGCATGGTCTGGGAGCAGGGCTACCGCGCCGGCCAGCTCAAGGGCCACGTCTACCCGGACGCGGTGGAGGCGCTGCGCCGCTGGAAGGCCGAGGGCTACGACCTGTACGTCTACTCCTCCGGCTCGATCCAGGCGCAGAAGCTGATCTTCGGCTGCTCCGAGGCCGGCGACCTGACGCCGCTGTTCTCCGGCTACTTCGATACCACCAGCGGGCCCAAGCGCGAGGCCGCCTCCTACGCGCGCATCGCCCAGGCCATCGGCCTGCCGGCGGAGCAGGTGCTGTTCCTCTCCGACGTGGTGCAGGAACTGGACGCGGCCCGCGAGGCTGGCCTTGCGACCACCGGCCTGGCCCGCGAGGGCGGCGCCCTGGAAGGCCACGAGACGCAGGCCAGCTTCGCCCTGATCGACCCGGCCCGCTGCTGAGGCCGCCGCCGTCTATGCTGGAGGGCACACCTCCAGCAGCGGGAGCGGCGCCATGGGTTCGACCTTCAACGGGCTGATCGGCCTGATCATCTTCGCCCTCGACGTCTGGGCGATCATCAGCGTGCTCAAGAGCGGCGCGGAGGTGCCGATCAAGATCATCTGGGTGCTGGTGATCGTCATCCTGCCCTTGCTCGGGCTGGTGATCTGGGCGATCGCCGGGCCGAAGGGCAACGTCCGCGTATAGCGGGGTGACGAGGGTTTTCGTAGGAGCGAGCTTGCTCGCGAATGGAGTTTCCCCAGAACACGAAACCTCCCGGGAAACCCCATCAAACCAGCTCCAACTCCCGCGATTCCCCCACCATCACCCCCTCCAGCCGCAGCAGCGCCTCCTTGCGCGGCAGGCCGCCGCCGTAGCCGGTCAGGCTGCCGTCGCGGCCGATCACCCGGTGGCAGGGGATGATGATGCTGATCGGGTTGGCGCCGTTGGCCGCGCCCACCGCGCGCACCGCCTTCGGCCGGCCGATGCGTTCGGCCAGGTCGGCGTACCAGGTGGTGTGGCCGTAGGGGATCTGCGTGAGCGCGTGCCAGACCTGGCGCTGGAACTCGGTGCCGCGGGGCGCCAGGGGCAGGTCGAAGACCTTGCGCTTGCCGGCGAAGTATTCGTCCAGCTGGCGCATCGCCTCATCTAGCTGGTGGCTGGCCTCGCGCCAGTCCGGGCCCGGCTCGTGGCCTTCGAAGGGCGTCATGTAGAGCATCCGCAGGCCCTGCTCGTCGCCGGCCAGCAGCAGGCGGCAGAGGGGGCTGTCGTAGTAGCGGTAGTGCATGGCTTCATCCTCCGATGCGGCTGCCTTGCGAGTAGGCTTGCCAGAGATAGACGGCGGCGTAGGCGCGCCAGGGGCGCCAGGCCTCGGCGCGGCGTTGCAGGTCGCGGGCGGCGATGCCGGCCTCGCCCCAGACCGGCGACTTGAGCAGGCCCAGGTCGGCGGCGGGGAAGGCGTCGGCCTCGCCGAAGGCGCGCAGGGCCACGTATTCGGCGGTCCAGGGGCCGATGCCGGGCAGCTCGCAGAGGCGCTTCACCAGGGCCTCGGCGCCATCGTCCACGTGCAGTTCCAGGGCGCCCTCGGCCACCGCGGCGGCGAAGCGCTGCAGGCTGGCCACGCGCTTGCCGGGCATGCCGATGCCGGCCAGGTCCGCCTCGGCCAGGGCCCGCGGGGTAGGGAAGAGGTGCTGCGGGCCGTCGGCCACGGCGTTGCCCAGGGGCTGGCCGAGGCGCTGCACCAGGCGGCCGGTGATGGTCACCGCGGCCTTCACCGTGACCTGCTGGCCGACGATGGCGCGCACCGCCTGCTCGAAGGGATCGAAGGCGCAGGGCAGGCGCAGCCCCGGCCAGGCCTCGACGAGCGGGCGCAACAGCGGGTCGGCGCCCAGGTGCGCGGCCACCGCCCGCGGGTCGCTGTCCAGGTCGAACATCTTGCGCACCCGCTCGGCCAGCGGGGCGCTGTCGGCGGCGCCGCCGTCCAGGTGCAACTCCAGGCGCAGGGCAGGCTCGCCGGCCAGCGGGCGGATGTCCATCCAGCCGGGCACGCCGTCCAGGCGCAGGCTGCGCCGGTAGTGGGCCTCGCCCAGGGTTTCCACCCCGGCCAGGCGGCGCAGGGCGAAATGCTCGTGGAACTGCCGCCAGTCCCAGGGCGGCTGGTAGGGCAGGTGCAGGACGAGGGGGGCGATGGCTGTGTTCATGGCGCTGACCATAACCCGCCGCCGCCGCGCTGTCGTCCCGCAGCTGACTTTCAAACTGTATGGGCACAGCGAGTGGGTTCGACCTGTCATGCCTCGCACAGTAGAATGCGCGCCTTTCACGGCCGGCCCTCGGCCCGCTTCATTCACCGTCGAACCGGGAGACCGCCCATGCGCGACTACCAGGAAACCCTCTACGAAGGCTACGGCCAGCGTTTCAGCGTCGACCAGCTGCTGCACGAGGTGCGCACCGAGCACCAGCACCTGGTGATCTTCGAGAACGCCCGCATGGGCCGGGTGATGGCCCTGGACGGGGTGATCCAGACCACCGAGGCCGACGAGTTCATCTACCACGAGATGCTCACCCACGTGCCCATCCTCGCCCACGGCGCGGCCAGGCGCGTGCTGATCATCGGCGGCGGCGACGGCGGCATGCTGCGCGAGGTGTGCAAGCACGCCGGCGTCGAGCACATCACCATGGTCGAGATCGACGGCACCGTGGTCGACATGTGCAGGCAGTTCCTGCCGCGCCACTCCAACGGCGCCTTCGACGACCCGCGCCTGGACCTGGTGATCGACGACGGCATGCGCTTCGTCGCCACCACCGAGCGCCGGTTCGACGTGATCATCTCCGACTCCACCGACCCCATCGGCCCGGGCGAGGTGCTGTTCTCCGAGAACTTCTACCAGGCCTGCCACCGCTGCCTGAACCCGGGCGGCGTGCTGGTCACCCAGAACGGCACGCCCTTCATGCAGCTGGACACCGTGCGCAACACCGCCGGGCGGATGAACGGCCTGTTCGCCGACTGGCACTTCTACCAGGCGGCGGTGCCCACCTACATCGGCGGCGCCATGACCTTCGCCTGGGGCGCTACCGACCCGGCGCTGCGCCAGGTGCCGCTGGAGACTCTGCGCCAGCGCTTCGCCGCCAGCGGCATCGCCACCGGCTACTACAACCCGGAAATCCACCGGGGCGCCTTCGCCCTGCCGCAGTACGTGCTGCAGGCCATCGGCAAGCCGCACAACGACTGACCGGCGCGCGCCGCCGGGACCGCCCGGCGGCGACGACTCTTTTTTCACCCGCATTGGGCATAATCCCCCGCTTCGGCGGCGATTCTTAAGGTCCGGCTAATCTTGCCCGACTAGAATGCGCCGCCGGCTTCCACGCCCCCGCCCCGCGGCGGCGTGGCGGCCATGCGTCCCTCGCCCGTGCCGGGGAGGGCGCCCGAAACCGAAAGTCGCAGAATACGGAACCTGACCATGGGCCAATCGGAAGTCCTGAATACCCGCCAGCGCGCGGCCAACCTCGCGCGCGCGACGGTGTCCAGCCACCTGGGGTTCATCCTGCTCAGCAGCCTGGCGCTGATGCTGATGTTCTCGCTGCTGCGCCTGGCGCTGCTGATCTACAACCGCGAGCTGATCGGCGACACCCCGGCCAGCACCTTCGTCGAGGCCTTCCTCACCGGGGTGCGCTTCGACATCCGCGCGGTGGTGCTGATAGTCGCGCCGATGATCTTCGCCCTGGCCAGCGTCACCGCCATGCGCTGGCGCATGCTCTGGCGCGTCTGGCTGACCGCCCTGGCCAGCCTGACGCTGTTCCTCGGCGTGCTCGAGCTGGACTTCTACCGCGAGTTCCACCAGCGCCTGAACAGCCTGGTGTTCCAGTACATGTCCGAAGACCCGAAGACGGTCATGAGCATGATCTGGTACGGCTACCCGGTGGTCCGCTACCTGCTGGCCTGGGCCGTGGCCACCTGGCTGCTGTTCATGCTGTTCCGCGGCGTCGACCGCGCCACCCGGCCCAGCGCCGTGGGCGCCTCGGCCGCCGCCTGGTACCTGCGCGTCGCCGCCCTGCTGGTGGTGGTGCTGGTGGCCGGCGTCGCCTACCGCGGCACCCTGCGCCAGGGCCCGCCGCTGCGCTGGGGCGATGCCTTCACCACCGACTCCATGTTCGCCAACCACCTGGGCCTGAACGGCTCCATGACCCTGCTCAAGGCCGCCGAGGACCGCTTCGGCGAGGACCGCGCGAACATCTGGAAGGCCACCCTGCCCGACGACCAGGCCCGCGACACCGTGCGGCAGATGCTGCTGACGCCCAACGACAAGCTGGTCGACGCCGACGACGCGGCCATCCGCCGCGACTTCACCCCGCCGGCCGAAGGCACGCTGCCGGGCGTGAAGAACGTGGTGGTGATCCTCCTGGAAAGCTTCGCCGGCCACTTCGTCGGCGCCCTGGGCGCGCCGGGCAACATCACCCCGTACTTCGACAAGCTGTCGAAGGAAGGCCTGCTGTTCACCCAGTTCTTCTCCAACGGCACCCATACCCACCAGGGCATGTTCGCCACCATGGCCTGCTTCCCCAACCTGCCGGGCTTCGAGTACCTGATGCAGACGCCGGAGGGCGGCCACAAGTTCTCCGGCCTGCCGCAGCTGCTCAGCGCCCGCCAGTTCGACGACGTCTACGTTTACAACGGCGACTTCGCCTGGGACAACCAGTCCGGCTTTTTCGCCAACCAGGGCATGACCACCTTCGTCGGCCGCAACGACTTCGTGAACCCGGTGTTCTCCGACCCGACCTGGGGCGTGTCCGACCAGGACATGTTCGCCCGCGGCAACGAGGAACTGGACCGCCTGGCCGCCACCGGCAAGCCGTTCTACGCCCTGCTGCAGTCGCTCTCCAACCACGTGCCCTACGCCCTGCCCAAGGACCTGCCGGTGGAGCGCGTGACCGGCAACGGCAGCCTCGACGAGCACCTGACCGCCATGCGCTACTCCGACTGGGCGCTGGGCCAGTTCTTCGAGAAGGCGAAGAAATCGCCCTACTACAAGGACACCCTGTTCGTGGTGGTGGGCGACCACGGCTTCGGCGCGCCGGAGCAGTTGACCGAGATGGACCTGTTCCGCTTCAACGTGCCGCTGCTGATCATCGCCCCGGGCATCCAGGAGAAGTTCGGCGGCAGCCGCGACACCGTCGGCACCCAGATCGACATAGTGCCGACCATCATGGGCCGCCTGGGCGGCGAGGTGCGCCACCAGTGCTGGGGCCGCGACCTGCTGAACCTGCCGGCCGGCGACAAGGGCTTCGGCGTGATCAAGCCCTCGGGCAGCGAACAGGTGGTGGCCATCCTTTCCGGCAACCGCATCCTGATCAAGCCCAAGGAAGGCGACATCCGCGTGTACGACTACCAGGTCGGCGCCCATCCCAAGGCCGACCGCGTGCAGAACGTGCCGGACGAGGCCGAGCTGAAGAAGCGCCTGGAGTCCTTCATCCAGACCGCCACCGGCAGCCTGCTGAACAACACCACCGGCGTGGTGGACAGCAAGCCGGACAGCGACTGACCGGCGCATGATGGAAAAGGGGCCCGCGGGCCCCTTTTTCGTGGGCGGTGCTTTAAAATTTGGTTATAAATTAAGTCGATATTGATATAAGCGCTTATAAGGAAAGCCGCTATCCTGCCCGCCGGTTTTCGCGGGCCGCTCATGGCTTTCAGGAAGGGTTGATGGAATTCGGCGTCCTTGGTTTCGTTGTCGCAGGCTTGGTGGTCGGGTTCATCGTGGGCATGACCGGTGTCGGCGGCGGTTCGCTGATGACGCCCATCCTGCTCTGGTTCGGCATCAACCCGGCCGCCGCCGTGGGCACCGACCTGCTGTACGCGGCCATCACCAAGTCCGGCGGCGTGCTGGTGCACACCCGGCACAGGAACGTCGACTGGCGCATCACCGGCTGGCTGACCCTCGGCAGCGTGCCGGCGGCGGGCCTGACCCTGCTGTTCCTGCACGGCCTGGGCGCCGACACCCAGGCGCTGAACACGGTGATCAAGCACGCCCTGGGCGTGGTCCTGCTGCTCACCGCCCTGGCCATCCTGTTCAAGCAGAAGCTGCTGGCCTTCGCCCACAGGCACGCCGGCGACCACTACCACCTGGGCGGCACCAGCCTGAACAGCCTCACGGTGCTGACCGGCGTGGTGCTCGGCGCCATGGTCGCGCTGACCTCCATCGGCGCCGGCGCCCTGGGCACGGTGGCGCTGTTCGTGCTCTACCCCTTCCTCGCCACTCGCCGCCTGGTGGGCACCGAGATCGCCCACGCGGTGCCCCTGACCCTGGTGGCCGGCCTGGGCCACGCCAGCATGGGCAACATGGACTGGCAACTGCTGGGCTACCTGTTGTGCGGCTCGCTGCCGGGCATCTACCTGGGCAGCCACCTGTCCGGGCGGATTTCCGACAGCGTCCTGCGGCCGTGCCTGGCGGTGATGCTGTTCGGTATCGGCTACAAGCTGGTGTTCTGAGCCGGTTCGGTGGTTCTCTGGGTTCGTAATTGGATGGACTCACCCTCACCGAGGCGTCGAGGCGCCACGGTGGCATTCTAAGAGGCCAGCGACAGTGAGGGTGAGGCCATGAAAAAGCAT
>NZ_FZPC01000043.1 GCF_900187975.1 Pseudomonas delhiensis
CAGATCGCTTCGGCGTCGTGGGCATCGTGCTTGTCGCCCTTGACGTAGGGTTTGACGAACTGCGGGGCGATCAGGCGGACCTCGTGTCCCAGCTGGCGCAGTTCGCGCGCCCAGTAGTGCGCACTGCCACAGGCCTCCATCGCCACCAGGCATGGCGCCAACTGGCGGAAGAAATCCTGGACCTTGTCGCGCTTGAGCTGGCGACGGCACACCACCTGTTCGTGGCTGTCGACCGCGTGCACCTGGAAGACTTGTTTTGCCAGATCCAAGCCAATGCGTTTAATGTTCATCGTGACTCCCCCTCCGGGACTGTTGCCAACACATCAGTCTGGCACCTAGATGCCGTAGGAGGGAGGAGTCCATTTCATTGCCCTACGCTCTACGGATATAGGGTGCACCTTGTAGGAGCGCGCCCTGCGCGCGATTCGCGGGCAGGGCCCGCTCCTACACAGCCCACCCGGCATTTCCCGTATCCGCCATGAACGAAAAAGCCCGCCGGGTGGCGGGCTTTTTCAGCGGATCGTGCTTACTTCTCGACGAAGGCGCGCTCGATCAGGTAGTCGCCCGGCTCGCCCATGCGCGGGGAGATCTGCAGGCCGAAGCCGTTGAGCACTTCGCTGGTCTCGTCCAGCATGCTCGGGCTGCCGCAGATCATGGCGCGGTCGTCCTGCGGGTTCATCGGCGGCAGGCCGATGTCGGCGAACAGCTTGCCGCTGCGCATCAGGTCGGTCTGGCGACCCATGTTGCGGAACTCTTCACGGGTGACCAGGGGGTAGTAGATCAGCTTCTCTTTCACCATGTCGCCGAAGTACTCGTGCTCCGGCAGGACCTTGGTGATGAAGTCGGCGTAGGCCAGCTCGCTGACCCAGCGCACGCCGTGGACCAGGATGACCTTCTCGAACTTCTCGTAGACTTCCGGATCCTGGATCACGCTCAGGAACGGCGCCATGCCGGTGCCGGTGCTCAGCAGGTACAGGTGCTTGCCGGGCTTGAGGTCGTCCAGCACCAGGGTGCCGGTGGGCTTGCGGCTGACCATCAGCTCGTCGCCTTCCTTCAGGTGCTGCAGGCGCGAGGTCAGCGGGCCGTCCGGGACCTTGATGCTGAAGAACTCCAGGTGCTCCTCGTAGTTCGGGCTGGCGATGGAGTAGGCGCGCATCAGCGGGCGACCGTTGACCTCCAGGCCGATCATCACGAACTGGCCGGTCTTGAAGCGCAGGCCCGGGTTACGGGTGGTCTTGAAGCTGAAGAGGGTGTCGTTCCAGTGGTGGACGCTGAGAACGCGCTCGGTGTACAGGTTGCTCATCAAGGACTCCTAGAGATTCGTGGCGCACCCCAGCAGATCCCGGACGTAGCGC
This sequence comes from Pseudomonas delhiensis, assembly GCF_900187975.1. Lineage (GTDB taxonomy): Bacteria > Pseudomonadota > Gammaproteobacteria > Pseudomonadales > Pseudomonadaceae > Pseudomonas > Pseudomonas delhiensis. Next base: position 1,356 of record NZ_FZPC01000043.1, read on the forward strand.
GATTGCGCGACATTTTATAGGGGGCGAGAATATCCGCAAAATAAATTATCTGGATATTGCTAATCCAAAACGCAGATAAGGGACGCCTGGCGGCCAGCGCGCGCCAGATTACTCCCGCTGCTGCCCCGCCAGGGGCGACCGAATGTCGCGCCCCTCGCCCGCCACGGAGCCCCCGAACCGATGAAATTCACCCTGCGCCAGATGGAAGTCTTCGTCGCCGTGGCCCAGCAGGAAAGCGTCTCGCGCGCCGCCGAGGCGCTGTCGCTGTCGCAGTCGGCCACCAGCACCGCGCTGGGCGAACTGGAGCGGCAGTTCGACTGCAAGCTGTTCGACCGCGTCGGCAAGCGCCTGACCTTGAACGCCCTGGGCCACCAGTTGCTGCCCCAGGCGGTGGCGCTGCTGGACCGCGGCAGCGAGATCGAGACGCTGCTCAACGGCAAGAGCGCCTTCGGCTCCCTGGACCTGGGCGCCACCCTGACCATCGGCAACTACCTGGCCACCCTGCTGATCGGCACCTTCATGCAGCGCCAGCCGGACTGCCGGGTGCGCCTGCACGTGCACAACACCGCCCACGTGGTGCAGCGCATCGCCCACTACGAGCTGGACCTGGGCCTGATCGAGGGCGACTGCCAGCACCCGGACATCGAGGTGCAGCCGTGGATGGAGGACGAGCTGGTGGTGTTCTGCGCGCCGCAGCACCCCTTGGCCAGCGCCGGGCCGGCGGACCTGCAGCGCCTGAGCAGCGAGGCCTGGATCCTCCGCGAGCAGGGCTCGGGCACCCGCCTGACCTTCGACCAGGCCATGCGCCACCACCTCGAGCCGCTGAACATCCGCCTGGAGCTGGAGCACACCGAGGCGATCAAGCGCGCCGTGGAATCCGGCCTGGGCATCGGCTGCATCTCGCGCCTGGCCCTGCGCGACGCCTTCCGCCGCGGCAGCCTGGTGCCGGTGGATACCCCGCAACTGGACCTGCGCCGGCAGTTCTACTTCATCTGGCACCGGCAGAAATACCAGACCGCGACCATGCGCGAATTCCTCGACCTGTGCCGCAGCGAGACGGCGGGCATCAGCCGCAGCGACGAGATCGTGCTGCCGCTGATTCCCTGAGGCGGCAGCCCGGCATACACGGGAAAATTCGGCATCGACCTGTAGGAGCGCGCCCTGCGCGCGAATCGCGGGCAGGGCCCGCTCCTACAGGGAGCGACGCCGGCTCAACCCAGCAGGATCACCGCCCAGGTCACGGTGATGATGGTCAGCGCGACGAACTGCGCGGCGCTGCCCATGTCCTTGGCGTTCTTCGACAGCGGGTGGCGCTCCAGGGAGACGCGGTCGACCACCGCCTCCACCGCCGAGTTGAGCAGCTCGACGATCAGCGCCAGCAGGCACACGGCGATCATCAGCGCACGCTCGCCGCGGGTGACGTCGCAGAAGAACGCCAGCGGGACGAGGATGACGTTGATCAGCACCAGTTGGCGGAAGGCCGCCTCGCCACGGAAGGCGGCGACGAAACCGGCCATGGAGTAGCCGGCGGCATTGAGGATGCGCTTCAGGCCGGTCTGGCCCTTGAAGGGGGAGGAAGTCACGAAGGGCTCTCTGCGAAAAAGACGCGGCACTCTAAACCAGGCGCCGTAGGAAAGTGTGAAACGAAGGTCACGGGCAGCCGCTCAGGCGCCCGGAACCGTTTCCATCTGTTGCAGCAACAGCGCCGCCTGGGTACGGGTGCGCACGTTGAGCTTGCGGAAGATGGCCGTGACGTGGGCCTTCACGGTGGCCTCGGAGACGCTCAGCTCGAAAGCGATCTGCTTGTTCAGCAGGCCCTCGCAGACCATGGTCAGCACGCGGAACTGCTGCGGCGTGAGGCTGGCCAGGCCGGCGCTGGCGGCGCGCACTTCCTCGCTGAGCTCGGTCACCGCGTCGGCCTGCGGCGGCCACCAGACGTCGCCGTCGAGCACCGCGCGCACCGCCTGCTGCAGGGTGGCCATGTCGCTGGACTTGGGGATGAAGCCGCTGGCGCCGAACTCCCGGGAGCGCTGCACCACGGCGGCGTCTTCCTGGGCCGAGATCATCACCACCGGAATCTGCGGGTACTGCCCGCGCAGCAGCACCAGGCCGGAGAAACCGTAGGCGCCGGGCATGTTCAGGTCGAGCAGGACCAGGTCCCAGTCGGCCTTGTCGTTGAGCCTGGCTTCCAACTCGGCGATGCTCGCCGCCTCCACCAGCTTCGCGTCGGGACCCAGCCCGAGGGTCAGGGCCTGGTGCAGGGCACTACGGAACAGCGGGTGATCGTCAGCGATCAGGATTTCGTAGGAAGCCATGTAAGTTCCTTGGTGGCCAGGCTCGATCCCCGACCAAGGGTAGTGGCGGGGCCAGCGTGGGAAAGGTCGTAACCTGATTGCCGCATTGTACGCAAATGCATCGGCCGATGCCCGCGCAGAATGCGCCGCGCCCCCATTCCCGGCGCTCCCGCTGACAGGTTGGACAGCTTTTCAAAGTCCCTGGCTTGCGGCAGAGTTGCGCTCTTTTTTGCCTGCCGAGAACACCATGAAGAGCCACGCCCTGCGCGCCGATATCCTGATGCTGGTCACCGCCATGATCTGGGGGGTGTCCTTCGTCGCGCAGCGGCTGGGGATGGACGCCATCGGGCCCTTCCTCTACACCGGCCTGCGCTTCGCCCTCGGCGCCCTGATGCTGCTGCCGCTGCTGGCCTGGTCGGCCAGGCGCGGCGCCCAGCCGTTCAACCGCGGCCTGCTGCTGGCGGGCCTGGCCATCGGCACCGCGCTGACCCTCGGCATCAACCTGCAGCAGGTCGGCCTGCTGTTCACCAGCGTGACCAACTCCGGCTTCATCACCGGGCTGTACGTGATCATAGTGCCGCTGCTCGGCCTGCTGCTGGGCCACCGCACCGGCATGGGCACCTGGCTGGGCGCGGCGCTGGCGGTGGTGGGCATGGCCATGCTGAGCATAGGCCCGGGCTTCCAGGTGGCCTCCGGCGACTGGCTGCAGCTGGCCGGCGCGCTGGTGTGGGGCTGCCACGTGCTGCTGGTGGGGCTGTTCGCCAGCCGCTACGACCCGATCCGCCTGGCCTTCCTGCAGTTCGCCACCTGCTCGGTGGTGAGCATGGCGCTGGCGGTGATCTTCGAGGAAATCCACTGGGAGGCCATCGTCCAGGCCGGCCCGGCGCTGCTCTACGGCGGCCTGCTGGGCGTGGGCACCGGCTTCACCCTGCAGGTGATCGCGCAGAAGCACGCCATCGCCTCCCACGCCGCCATCATCCTGTCCCTGGAAGCGGTGTTCGCCGCCATCGCCGGGGCGATCTTCCTCGACGAGAGCCTGCACACGCGCGGCTACATCGGTTGCGCGCTGATGCTCGCCGGCATGCTGGTGGCCCAGCTGTGGCCGCAGAAGAAGGCCGCGGCGGCCTGAGCCCTAGAGCGCGGTGTAGGGCCGCAGAGCCTGGTGCGCCGGGCTCTGCTCGTCCAGGCCGCGCTGGTGCTTGGCGCCCAGGTAGCGCTCGCTGAACACATCCAGGTAGGCGTCCAGCGCATCCCCCGCGCGCCGGTCGCCGGCCAGGCCCAGGCACAGCGCCGCCACTTCCGCGGTGCACAGGTGCTCGTCGAACTTGGAGCGGCGCAGGCGGTAGCGCGACAGCGCCTCGGGGGTGATGCTCAGCACCGGGAAACGGTCCAGGTAGGGGCTCTTGCGGAACATCTTGCGCGCCTCGTTCCAGGTGGCGTCCAGCAGGATGAACAGCGGGCGCCTGCCGGGCGCCGGTTCCACCCGCTCCACCACCCGCTCGGCGGCGACGAACTCGCCGGGGAACACCACGTAGGGCTGCCACTGCGGGTCGTCCAGCAGCGCCAGCAGGGCCGGGTCGACCTCGATCCGCGACCAGCCGAAGGCCCAGGTGTCCGGCACCGTCTCGGCGATCAGCCAGCCGGTGTTGCTCGGCTTCAGCGGCTCGGTGTCGAACATCACCAGGCACATCCCGGCATTGGCCTGCACCCGCGGCTGCCAGGCGCACATGCAGTAGTCCGGGCGCAGGCGGCAGCCGGCGCAGCGCGGCGAACGCGAGCCGCGGGCCACGAAGGGCTTCACGCAACGGGCCAGGCGCTCGGCGCGCAGGCGGGCGACGGCATGGTTCTTGGCGGCGGGATGGGCAGGTGACATCGGCAACTCGGGCGGGCGATCACGGCGGGCGGCGATTGTAGCAGAGCCCCTGCGCGCCCAGGCCGCTCGGCAGCCAGGCGGTTTTCGGGGACAATGGCGCCCGCATCCATCCGCCGAACCCAGAAGGGTCCGCGCGGTCGAACAGGCACCCATGCCAGGAGATACCCATGCTGCGCCTAACCGCCCTCGCCCTCTGCCTCGTCCTGCCCGCGGCCCACGCCGCGTCGCTCAAGGATTTCGAACTGGCCAAGACACTGGAGAAAGTCGCCAAGGAAAGCAGCGAAGGCACGCCGCGCGCGATCAACGAGGACATCCTCGACCAGGGCTACACCGTCCAGGGCAACCAGCTGATCAACCACCTCAGCGTGCGCGCCAGCCACGCCGCGAAAATGCGCGCCAACCCCGAGAGCGTGCGCAGCCAACTGGGCGACAGCGTGTGCAGCAACACCGGCTACCGCCAGTTGCTGGCCCAGGGCGCGGTCCTCACCTACGACTTCACCGAGTACCACACCAACGCCCCGGTGGCCGTCGAGCGCTTCGACGCCGGCAGTTGCCGCATCAAGCTGCAGAAGTGAAGCCGGCGCCATGCTGGAGTCGGAAAAGCTCAACCTGCTGAAGATCGCCCGCACGCCGATGCCCTTCGGCAAGTACCAGGGGCGCATGCTGGTGGACCTGCCGGAGGAATACCTGTTGTGGTTCCAGCGCAATGACAGCTTTCCCAAGGGCGAGCTGGGCCGCCTGATGCAGATAGTGCTGGAACTGAAAGTCGAGGGCCTCAACGCCCTCGTCAAACCGCTGAAGCGCTAAGACGCCCCAGCGTTTCAACGCAGGGCCCGCGGGTCCCCCTTGCCGGCCAGCGCCGCGACCTCCTCGGCGGTCAGCAGCGCGCTGCGCGGCACTTCCAGCAGGCGCGCGCAGGCTGCCAGTACGTCGCCCCAGCTGGCCCGGTTGGCAAACAGCATGCCGGGCTCGTCGAGGGTCCCGCCGCGGTTGCGATACCCCAGCACCGAACTGCGCAGCGCATCCGGCAGGATCGGCCAGAGATGCCCGCGCGCCACCTCCGGGCGCATGTGGGTGAGCAGCACGCGGCGCCCATAGGCATCCGGGAACAGCTGCTCGATCAGCGCCTCGTCGGCCACCGCCGCCAGCTCCCAGTTGTCCCTGGGCGCGCGGAAGCGCCCGGGCTCCTGCAGGTAGACCAGGCGGTAGGGGTAGCCGGCCTCGGCCAGGCGCTCCGCAGCGCGGCGCATTTCGCCGAGCTGGTAGCTGCCATTGGCGATCAGCAACAGTGGGTCGCCGCCCGGGTGTTCCTCCACCACGATGGCGCCGTCGCGCGCCAGTTGCTCGGCCTGGGCCCGGTCGAACAGGTTCGGCCGCTCGCGCTTGGGCGCCACCAGGCAGGCCAACTGCCCGCGGCTGCGGTAGATCTGCGGCAGCAGCGCCAGCAGGCTGTTGTGGTCGGCGGGGAACAGCACCCGCACCATGTCGCTCATCTCGCCGAGCAGGCTCTCGCAGAAGGTGGTGTCCTGGTGCGACTGCTGGTTCTTGCCGTTCTCCCAGGTGTGCGAGGTGGCCACCAGCGGCCAGCCGAGCCAGCCGGCCGGGCGCCCCGCCTCTTTCTGCAGGCGGGCGAAGATCAGCGCCTGGCGCACCGCGCCGAGCATCTTCACGCAGAACGCCTCGTAGCTGGCCACCAGGTTGAGCCCGCCCTGGTTGGCCAGGCAGGCGGAGACCACGGCCTCCTCGTTGAGCGCGGTGATGACCCGCCCGTCGAGGGCCTCCAGCACGCTCTCCGGCTGGCAGACGCGGTGCTTCAGCGCCTTGAGCACGCCGCCCAGGCGGTTGCTGGCCAGTTCGTCGGGGTTGCCGACGCGGGCCCGCAGGTCCGGGTTCGCCGCGCACAGCTCGGTGAAGAAGCGGTCCAGCGCCAGCATCGGCGAGCACTGGTCGTTGCGGTAGTGCAGTTGCGGCAGGCTGGGCTCGATGGGCCGGCGCACCGCCAGCGGGTTGTCGCGCTCCAGCAGGCGCCCCTGGCGGCTCGCGGCGAACAGCGCGCAGGCGGCGTCCAGCTCGTCCTCCGGCACCCACAGCTGCGCCGCGTGGTGGTTGAACAGCTCCCGGGCGTTCGCGTCCTCGCTGGGGTTGCCCGGCAGCGGCAGGTTGTGCGCGGCGTTGCTGCCGGCGCCGTAGAAGCCGAAGCCCTTGACCGTCTCGGCGATGCCGTAGGGAATCGGCAGCGGGTAATGCAGGATGCCGCTGTTCTTCTCGTGGACGCGATGGGCCAGGCGCTGCTCCATTTCCCAGAGGGCGCAGACGAAGGCGGCCGGGTCGCGGCCATCGAAACTCAGGGGGTCGAAGCCGCAGCCGCCGAGGTGCTGCCTGAAGCCTTCCAGGCCCTCGCGGGTGCCCAGCTGGGTGCGCTGCTCGATGCGCCGGCCATTGGCGATCATCACCGGCAGGGCCACGCCGCAGTCCTCGGCGCGCCACCAGCGCGGCATCCAGTCGCTGCCGCGCTGCTCCTCGGCGGCGCCGTCGGAGAGGAAGGCCACCAGGGTCTCGCCGGGCAGCGGCAGGTGCGCGTACTGCAGTTCGGCGAAGCCCAGGTAGCCGCCTTCGGCGATGCCGCCGGCGGTATGCGGGTTGACGTGGCTGCCCAGGGGCGCGGCGACGCTGCCGTCCGGCGCCTGAGCGTAGCTGTAGAAGTCCTGCACCAGGCGTTCCAGGCCGGCGGCGTCGATGCCGTAGCACCGCGCCTGCTCGGGGTGCAGGTTGCCGGTCAGCACGTTGAGCGCCTCGATGGCCGCCACGCAGTGCCCCTGCCCCATCAGCCAGCCGCGGGTGGTGCCGGTCAGGGCATTGAGCGCCAGGTAGCCGGCGTAGGCCGGCACCATGTTCAGGGCGCCGCCGGTGTGGCCCTCGGGGCTGGCCTTGAAGTCCTCGGCCTGCAGCGGCGCGCCGTCCAGGCGCACGCGCCGCGCGTAGGTCATGTGCACCACCAGCCAGAGCCCGGCGCAGGTCAGCCGGTCCAGCGCGCGGAACATCCGGTAGACGCCGGGCAGGTCCGGCTGCAGGCCGGCCTGGACCAATTGATGAGCCATGCGGAAGACCGCAGCCTGGCTCTGCGCGCTATGCTCAAGCGGACCGTATCCGCTCAGCCATTCGGCGAATGCCGGCTGCTCCGCCGCGTGCGCGGCCAGCTCCTCCGGACTGGGCAGTATCTGCGACATGCTCGACGTTCTCCCTTGGGCTATGGGGGAAGTCTAGGTCGCCGGATGGGAGCGGCGCTGACCTGTATCAACGCCATTTCGTTCCAGCTACGCGAGTCTGAAATACCGAATCCTGCTAAGGAGGCCCCATGGCCCTACTCACTTTCATCGGCGCCGCCCAGGAAGTCACCGGCTCCTGCTACCTGCTGGAAACCCGGGATGGCGCGCGCGTGCTGCTCGAATGCGGCATGCGCCAGGGCCGCAGCAACGGCAAGAGCACCCGCGACAACGAGGCCGGCAACCGCACGCCCTTCCCCTTCGACCCGAAGAGCCTGAACGCGGTGGTCATCTCCCACGCCCACATCGACCACAGCGGGCTGCTGCCGCGCCTGGCGAAGGAAGGCTACAAGGGGCCGATCTACGCCACCGAGTCCTGCTGCGAGCTGCTGGAACTGATGCTGATGGATTCGGCCAACATCCAGGAAAAGGACGCCGAGTGGGAGAACAAGTGGCGCGCCCGCCTGAACAAGCCGGCGACCACCCCGATCTACACCGTCGAGGACACCGAGAAGGCCCTGGCCCTGCGCCGCGGGGTCAGCTACGGCAGCACCGTGGAAGTGGCGCCCGGCATCCGCGTGACCTTCCACAACGCCGGGCACATCCTCGGCTCGGCCATCGTCGAGATCGAGATCCACGAGCAGGGCCTGACGCGCCGCCTGGTGTTCTCCGGCGACCTGGGCAACACCTGCTCGCCGCTGATGTGCACGCCCACGCCGCTGAGCCGCGCCGACGTGGTGCTGCTGGAATCCACCTACGGCGACCGCGACCACCGCGACAACAACGAGACGCTGCTGGAACTGGCGGACATCCTCGAACAGGCGCAGAAGGACGGCGGCAACGTGCTGATCCCCGCCTTCGCCGTCGGCCGCACCCAGGACCTGCTGTTCTACCTCGGGCGCTTCTACCAGGAAGGCCGCCTGCCGCAGCAGATGGTCTTCCTCGACAGCCCCATGGCCGCGCGGGCCAACGACATCTACCTGCGCCACTCCGGCGAGTTCTCCGACACCGACCGCGAATACATCCGCGGCACCGGCACCGTGAAACTGTCCGAATGGCTGCCGCTGCTGCGCACCACGCAGACGCCGGAAGACTCCATGGCGATCAACCGCATCAAGAGCGGCGCCATCATCATCGCCGGCAGCGGCATGTGCACCGGCGGGCGCATCGTCCACCACTTCAAGCACAACCTCTGGCGCGAGGAATGCCACATCGTCTTCCCCGGCTTCCAGGCCAAGGGCACCCTCGGCCGCGCCATCGTCGACGGCGCCGAGAGCGTGCGCGTGCTGCGCCAGCGCATCGCCGTGCGGGCGAAGGTCCACACCCTCGGCGGTTTCTCCGCCCATGCCGGACAATCGCAATTGATTCAGTGGGTTGGCCACTTCGAGAACAAACCCGAGCTATACCTGATACATGGCGAGCGGGAAAAGATGGATGCCCTGCAGGCCGCACTGCTCGAACGCCTCGACTGGAAAGCCAACATTCCCGAACAGGGGGACCGCATCGCAATCTGAAACAGGGTCATCGCCGACAGCCGTCGGCGGCATGTCAGACTGGCGCAAGCCTACGACAAGGGGTTGAAGAACAAGGAGTATCCCCATGCCCTATGAGCCCGAGGACTACCTCTCCAGGCACTTCCAGACCAGCGGCACCGACCTGACGCAGAAGGTCGAGGAACTGGCCGCCCTCGCCGCGCCGGGCGACAGCCCGAACCTGCCGCTGTACCGCGAGATGCTCTTCACCGTGGCGCGCATGGCCCAGGCCGACCGCAACCGCTGGGACGCCAAGATCATGCTGCAGACGCTGCGCGAGATGGAGCACGCCTTCGCCACCCTCGAGCAGTTCAAGCGCCGGCGCAAGGTCACGGTGTTCGGCTCGGCGCGCACGCCCCCGGACCACCCGCTGTACGCCCTGGCCAGGGACCTGGGGCGCACCCTGGCGCGCTACGACCTGATGGTCGTCACCGGCGCCGGCGGCGGCATCATGGCCGCCGCCCACGAAGGCGCGGGGCTTGAGAACAGCCTGGGCTTCAACATCACCCTGCCCTTCGAGCAGCAGGCCAACCACACGGTGGCCGGCACCAACAACCTGCTGTCGTTCCACTTCTTCTTCCTGCGCAAGCTGTTCTTCGTCAAGGAAGCCGACGCCCTGGTGCTCTGCCCCGGCGGCTTCGGCACCCTGGACGAGGCGCTGGAAGTGCTGACGCTGATCCAGACCGGCAAGAGCCCGCTGGTGCCGGTGGTGCTGCTCGACCAGCCCGGCGGGCATTACTGGGAGCAGGCGCTGCAGTTCATGCAGGAGCAGTTGCTGGACAACCGCTACATCCTGCCCAGCGACATGCACCTGATGAAGCTGGCCCGCTCGGTGGAGGACGCAGTCGGGGAGATCGCCCACTTCTACAGCAATTTCCACTCCAGCCGCTGGCTCAAGGACAACTTCGTCATCCGCCTCAACCACCGCCTCAGCGACAGCGCCATGCAGCGCCTGCACGAGGAGTTCGGCAACCTCTGCCTGCACGACGGCTTCCACCAGCAGGCCTGCGGCGAACTGGAGAAGGACGAACCGGAATTCACCAAGCTCACGCGCCTGGCCTTCGCCTTCAACGGCCGCGACCACGGCCGCCTGCGCGAGTTGGTGAATTTCATCAATGACAAGCAGAACTGGACCGAGGCTTGTCCCGTTCCTGCATAGGCCACCGCTCCTACATGGGATGGCGCGGGTGGGTGGTGTAGGAGCGGATCTCATCCGCGAATCGCACCGGTGGTTCCGGCGATCGCGGACGTAGTCCGCTCCTACGCCCACGCCCAACCGTAGGGCGTATAACCGTTCGCGGTTATACGCCGTTGGCCCGACGTGACACCGCGCTGGCGCGTAATTCCGGGGGAACGGTGTGTGAAATGGCGTAGGGGCAACTGTCTTGCCGACTACGCCGAGATGTTCTCTGTAGGAGCGAGCTTGCTCGCGAACAGACTCCGCTGCGGGGTTTATTCGCGAGCAAGCTCGCTCCTACGAGAAGCCGTGCCCGCGTGTGTGCAAGCGGATCTTATCCGCGAACCACGCCGATACCGCCAGCTATCGCGGACAAGCCAGGGGAACGTGGTTGTGAATGGCGTAGGAGCGGACTCCGTCCGCGATCCGGCCGACAGGCCGGCCAGCGCGCGCAGGGCTCAGTCGTCCCCGCCGCGCCCGCTGAACAGGCGGTTGATGGCTTCCATGGAAAACCCCCGATAGGCGAGGAAACGCCCTTGCTGGGCACGCTCGCGGGCATCCTGGGGTAGACGGGGGAACTTGCGGCGCCAGGCGTCCCGAAGTTGCGCCTGCCAGTCGACGTCGGCCTCGCCCAGGGCCTTCTCGATCTCGCCGCGGGGCAGGCCGCGCTGGCTCAGTTCGTCGCGGATGCGCAAGGGGCCATAGCCGCTGCGCGCCTTGCTGGCGATGAAGGCTTCCAGGTAACGGGATTCGTTGAGCAACCCCTCCTCGGCCAGGCGGTCGAGGGCGGGCTCGATGAGCTCCGCAGGTGCGCCGCGCTGGCGCAGCTTGCGGACGAGTTCGGCGCGACCGTGCTCGCGCCGCGCCAGGAGGTCCATGGCGGCCCGTCGCACGGCGACGGGCGTATCGAGCACGGTCGGCATCGGCGGGATCAGTAGTCGAGGTCGGCTTCAGCGGCCTCGGCGGCTTCGGCTGCAGCCAGCTCGGCCTTGGTCGGCGCCGGCTGGTTGTTCAGCAGTTGCTCGCGGATGGCCTTGTCCAGCACCGCGCAGATTTCCGCGTTCTCTTCCAGGTACTTGGCGGCGTTGGCCTTGCCCTGGCCGATCTTGCTGCCCTGGTAGCTGTACCAGGCGCCAGACTTCTCGACCAGGCCCAGCTGCACGCCCAGGTCGATGATCTCGCCGGTGCGGTAGATGCCCTTGCCGTAGAGAATCTGGAACTCGGCCTGGCGGAACGGCGGAGCGACCTTGTTCTTCACGACCTTGACGCGGGTTTCGCTGCCGACCACCTCGTCGCCTTCCTTCACCGCGCCGGTACGGCGGATGTCCAGGCGCACGGAGGCGTAGAACTTCAGGGCGTTACCACCGGTGGTGGTTTCCGGGTTGCCGAACATCACGCCGATCTTCATGCGGATCTGGTTGATGAAGATGACCAGGCAGTTGGCGTTCTTGATGTTGCCGGTGATCTTGCGCAGCGCCTGGGACATCAGGCGGGCCTGCAGGCCGACGTGGGCATCGCCCATCTCGCCTTCGATCTCGGCCTTGGGCACCAGCGCCGCCACGGAGTCGACGATGATCACGTCCACCGCGTTGGAGCGCACCAGCATGTCGGTGATTTCCAGGGCCTGCTCGCCGGTGTCCGGCTGCGAGACCAGCAGGTCGTCGACGTTGACGCCCAGCTTGCCGGCGTAGTCCGGGTCCAGCGCGTGCTCGGCGTCGACGAAGGCGCAGGTGGCGCCCTGGCGCTGGGCTTCGGCGATGACCGACAGGGTCAGGGTGGTCTTGCCCGAGGATTCCGGGCCGTAGATCTCGACGATACGGCCTTTCGGCAGGCCGCCGATGCCCAGGGCGATGTCCAGGCCCAGGGAGCCGGTGGAGATGGCCGGGATGGCCTGGCGCTCGTGGTCGCCCATGCGCATCACCGCGCCCTTGCCGAATTGGCGTTCGATCTGTCCCAGGGCCGCGGCCAGGGCGCGCTTCTTGTTGTCGTCCATTGAAGTCCTCGCGAAGTCAGGCGGCCGGGATGGGCCACGAACAACTGTATAAGTAGACAGTATTATTTCACAGGGCAAGGCGCTCGCCTACCCCCGGACGGGATTTTCCCCGACGGCCAGTCGCAACACCCCGTCCAGAGCGGCCGCCACCGCCTGCCGGCGCACCGCGAGGCGGTCGCCGGCGAAATGCAGGCACGCCGGGAGCAGCCTTTCGCCGTCGGCCCAGCACAACCAGACGGTTCCTACAGGCTTCTCTGGTGAACCACCGTCCGGCCCGGCGATACCGCTGACCGCCACGGCGAAACGCGCGCCACTGCGCGCCTGTGCGCCACGGGCCATGGACTCGACCACCTCGCGGCTGACCGCGCCGACCTGTGGGAAAAGTTCGTCAGGCACGCCCAACTGCGCGGTCTTCTGCGCGTTGGAATAGGTGACGTAGCCGGCATCGAACCAGGCCGAGCTGCCGGCGATCCGCGTGATCGCCTCGGCGATGCCGCCGCCGGTGCAGGATTCCGCGGTGCAGACCCGCGCGCCCAGCCGCTGCAACTGCGCGCCCAGGCGCGCGGCCAGGTCGGTGATGCCTTCGTCGCCGATGCTCATTGCGTACTCCGATGCTTAAGCCGTCAGGCCGGATACCGTACACTAGGCGCTTTTGCATATAGAAGACGGACCGCCCAAAGTCATGAGCCAAAGCGACCTTTCCGCTCACACCCCGATGATGCAGCAATACTGGAAGCTGAAGAGACAGCATCCGGAACAACTGCTGTTCTACCGCATGGGCGACTTCTACGAGCTGTTCTACGAGGACGCCAAGAAGGCTGCCAAGCTGCTCGACATCACCCTCACCACCCGCGGCCAGTCCGCCGGTACGCCCATTCCCATGGCCGGCATTCCCTTCCATGCCGTGGAGGGCTACCTGGCCAAGCTGGTCAAGCTCGGCGAGTCGGTGGCGATCTGCGAGCAGATCGGCGACCCGGCCACCAGCAAGGGCCCGGTGGAGCGCCAGGTGGTGCGCATCATCACCCCCGGCACGGTCAGCGACGAGGCGCTGCTCGACGAGCGCCGCGACAACCTGCTGGCCGCCCTGCTCGGCGACGAGCGGCTGTTCGGCCTGGCGGTGCTGGACATCACCAGCGGCCGTTTCAGCGTCCAGGAAATCCGCGGCTGGGAAACCCTGCTGGCCGAGCTCGAACGCCTGAACCCCGCGGAACTGCTGATCCCCGACGACTGGCCCGCCGGCCTGCCGGCGGAGAAGCGCCGTGGCGTGCGCCGCCGCGCACCCTGGGACTTCGACCGCGACTCGGCGTTCAAGAGCCTCTGCCAGCAGTTCGCCACCCAGGACCTGAAGGGCTTCGGCTGCCAGGACCTGACCCTGGCCATCGGCGCCGCCGGCTGCCTGCTGGCCTACGCCAAGGAGACCCAGCGCACCGCCCTGCCGCACCTGCGCAGCCTGCGCCACGAGCGCCTGGACGACACCGTCATCCTCGACGGCGCCAGCCGCCGCAACCTGGAGCTGGACACCAACCTCTCCGGCGGCCGCGACAACACCCTGCAATCGGTGGTGGACCGTTGCCAGACCGCCATGGGCAGCCGCCTGCTGACCCGCTGGCTGAACCGCCCGCTGCGCGACCGCGCCGTGCTGGAGGCGCGCCAGGAGTCGATCGCCTGCCTGCTGGAACGCTACCGCTTCGAGACCCTGCAGCCACAGCTGAAGGAAATCGGTGACGTCGAGCGCATCCTCGCCCGTATCGGCCTGCGCAACGCCCGCCCGCGCGACCTGGCGCGCCTGCGCGACGCCCTGGCCGCCCTGCCGGAGCTGCAGCGCGGCATGACCGAGCTGGAGGCCCCGCACCTGGGCGAGCTGGCCGCGAGTATCCGCACCTACCCGGAACTGGCCGAGCTGCTGGCCCGGGCGATCATCGACAACCCGCCGGCGGTGATCCGCGACGGCGGCGTCATCAAGCGCGGCTACGACGCCGAGCTGGACGAGCTGCAGACCCTCAGCGAGAACGCCGGCCAGTACCTGATGGACCTGGAGATCCGCGAGAAGGAACGTACCGGGCTGTCGGGCCTGAAGGTCGGCTACAACCGCATCCACGGCTACTACATCGAGCTGCCGCGCATGCAGGCCGAGCAGGCGCCGGCCGACTACCAGCGGCGGCAGACGCTGAAAGGCGCCGAACGCTTCATCACCCCGGAGCTGAAGGCCTTCGAGGACAAGGCGCTGTCCGCCCAGAGCCGCGCCCTGGCGCGGGAGAAGCAGCTCTACGAGGAACTGGTGGAACTGCTGATCGCCCAGCTGGCGCCGCTGCAGGACACCGCCGCCGCCCTGGCCGAGCTGGACGTGCTGGCCAACCTGGCCGAGCGCGCGCTGAACCTCGACCTGAACCGCCCGCGCTTCGTCGAGGCGTCGGGCATCCTCATCGAGCAGGGCCGCCACCCGGTGGTGGAGCAGGTGCTGGAAACGCCCTTCGTGGCCAACGACCTGAAGCTCGACGAAGACACCCGCATGCTGGTGATCACCGGCCCGAACATGGGCGGCAAATCCACCTATATGCGGCAAACGGCGCTGATCGTGCTGCTGGCGCATATCGGCAGTTTCGTCCCGGCGGCGCGCTGCGAGCTGTCGCTGGTGGACCGCATCTTCACCCGTATCGGCTCCTCCGACGACCTCGCCGGCGGCCGTTCCACCTTCATGGTGGAGATGAGCGAAACCGCCAACATCCTGCACAACGCCACCGACCGCAGCCTGGTGCTGATGGACGAAGTGGGCCGCGGCACCAGCACCTTCGACGGCCTGTCGCTGGCCTGGTCGGCCGCCGAGCACCTGGCGCACCTGCGCGCCTTCACCCTGTTCGCCACCCACTACTTCGAGCTGACCGTGCTGCCGGAGAGCGAACCGGTGGTGGCCAACGTGCACCTGAACGCCACCGAGCACAATGAGCGCATCGTCTTCCTGCACCACGTGCTGCCCGGCCCGGCGAGCCAGAGCTACGGCCTGGCGGTGGCGCAACTGGCCGGCGTGCCCGGCCCGGTGATCCTGCGCGCCCGCGAGCACCTGGCACGCCTGGAGACCACCAGCCTGCCCCACGAGGCGCCCCGCCAGGAGGCCGGCAAACCCAGCGCGCCGATGCAGAGCGACCTGTTCGCCAGCCTGCCGCACCCGCTGATCGAAGAGCTCGCACGCCTCAAACCCGATGACCTGAGCCCACGCCAGGCGCTCGATTTGTTATATGCATGGAAGACGCGAATCTGACGGATAGCGGAACAAGCTGCTAGAATCGCGCGCGCTTAGCCGCCCGCCTGAGGAGAGAACTAGAAAATGACCTTCGTCGTCACCGACAACTGCATCAAGTGCAAATACACCGACTGCGTGGAAGTCTGCCCGGTGGACTGCTTCTACGAAGGCCCGAACTTCCTGGTCATTCACCCGGATGAGTGCATCGACTGCGCGCTCTGCGAACCGGAATGCCCGGCCCAGGCGATCTTCTCCGAAGACGAAGTGCCGGAGAACATGCAGGAATTCATCGAGCTGAACAAGGATCTGGCCGAGGTATGGCCGAACATCACCGAGAAGAAGGATTCGCTGCCGGACGCGGAAGAGTGGGACGGCGTCGCCGACAAGCTCAAGCACCTGGAGCGCTGATCGCTTCCTCCAAGCTCCAAGGCCCGCCTCGCGCGGGCCTTGTGCCATCTGTGACGGCACTTTTTCGCAGGCAAAAAAAGGGGCGGGATGGCCCGCCCTTTTTTCCCTACCCCATCATCCTGATGAGTCGCATCCCGCGACGTCCCGACCGGCATCCCTGTCGGCCTGCGTCATTCCCTGTACGCAGGAGTGATATTAGCTTTCCGTACAAAAGCGGCAAGCGGCTGCGGGTCGCACCCGGCGATGTTCAGGTCGAGCGCAGAAAAAATAAAATCCTTTTTATTCAATGAGTTAACTATAAAAACCTGGGGAAATAGCCCCTGGCCGGCAGGCCGAATCGTCAAAGGCTCACAGCTTTTGTAAGCGATGGCTTACAAAACCAAACTTAAAAAGTGCTGTCTCGCCTGCTGCAACGGGCAGGGAAACGGGAATTCCGTTGGGCGCATAACCGTTCGCGGTTATCCGCCGTTAGCCGCAACACCGGCGTCAGGGACAATGGCGGATAACGCCGTAGGCGTTATGCGCCCTACAATGCGGCTTCAGCGAGGAGGTATGGAGCGCTCCTCGTAGGATGGGTTGAGCGAAGCGATACCCATCGCCGTGCCGGATCAGGCGCCGGCCTTGCCGACGGAATCGCGGACGCTCCTACGCTGCATTCACGAGCGCGCGCCCTGCGCGCGAACCGCGACAGGTACGCCACAGACGAAAAAGCCCGGAGGGATGCTCCGGGCTTTTTTCGCTACGGGTGGTGCCTTACTGGAATAGCGCGTCGCTCGACAGACCGTTCTTTTCCAGGATTTCCCGCAGGCGCTTGAGCGCCTCGACCTGGATCTGCCGCACCCGCTCGCGGGTCAGGCCGATTTCCTGGCCGACCTCTTCCAGGGTGCTGCTTTCGTGGCCGCGCAGGCCGAAGCGGCGGATCACCACCTCGCGCTGCTTGTCGGTCAGCTCGGACAGCCACTGGTCGATGCTCTGGCTCAGGTCGTCATCCTGCAGCAGTTCGCAGGGGTCGGTGGGACGGTCGTCGGTCAGGGTGTCCAGCAGCGTCTTGTCCGAGTCCGGGCCGAGGGACACGTCCACCGAAGTCACCCGCTCGTTGAGGCCGAGCATGCGCTTGACCTCGTCGACCGGTTTCTCCAGCAGGTTGGCGATTTCCTCGGGGGACGGCTCGTGGTCCAGCTTGTGCGTCAGCTCGCGGGCCGCGCGCAGGTAGACGTTGAGTTCCTTGACCACGTGGATCGGCAGGCGGATGGTGCGGGTCTGGTTCATGATGGCCCGTTCGATGGTCTGGCGAATCCACCACGTCGCGTAGGTGGAGAAGCGGAAACCCCGTTCCGGATCGAACTTCTCCACCGCCCGGATCAACCCCAGGTTGCCTTCCTCGATCAGGTCGAGCAGGGACAGGCCGCGGTTGACGTAGCGCCGGGCGATCTTCACCACCAGGCGCAGGTTGCTTTCGATCATGCGCCGACGCCCGGCGGGATCGCCCCTTTGCGCGAGCCGCGCGAAGTGGACCTCCTCCTCTGGCGTCAGCAGGGGGGAAAAACCGATTTCGTTGAGGTAGAGCTGGGTGGCATCCAGCGCGCGGCTGTAATCGATGTGCTTGTGCTGCTTCGATGACAGCGAGCTTGCCTTGCCGGTGACCTGAAGTGAGACCTGCTCTTCGGCAAGTGACTCGTCGAATGTGATGGCGGGCTCCAGGAGCAGCAGCTCGTCATCCACGTCAAACTCCGGCCCTTCTTTTTTGAGTGCCATGTCGTTATCCCTTGCTGAGTTCGACAACAAGCCCGGACGAATCCATATCCTTGGGACGTCCAAGCCCGCTCACCCACGCGGGATGCGGCGGTCGATCAACGAGGTGGCAGGTATTGCAAGGGGTCCACGGGTTTGCCCTGACGGCGAATCTCGAAGTGCAGCTTCACCCGGTCCGTGCCTGTGGAGCCCATCTCGGCAATGCTCTGCCCGACTTTGACCTGTTGCCCTTCCCGAACGAGCAGCCTGCGGTTGTGGCCGTAGGCACTCACGTAGGTATCGCTGTGCTTGATGATCACGAGTTCGCCGTAGCCCCGCAAACCACTACCGGCGTACACAACCGTGCCATTCGACGCAGCCAGGACAGGCTGGCCCAATTGCCCGGCTATATCAATCCCTTTATTCAAACTGCCGTTTGATGCAAAGCGGCCTATCAAAGTGCCATTGGTCGGCCACATCCAGCCCTCCGCGCCCTTGCCCGAAGCCTGGGAAGGAGCACTGCTGGCGGGGGGTGTCGTATTGCTGACGGTGGCCGCGGGCGCGGGCCTGGCCGGTGCCGGAGAACCGGCGGCGGGCTTGCCGGCCACCACTGGCGCGACGGACGGCGCGGTTTTGGCGACCACCGGCCGTGCCGCCGTACTGGAGCCGGCGCCGCCGAAACGAATGGCCTGCCCCGGGCGGATGGTGTAGGGCGGCGGGATGTTGTTGTGCGCGGCCAGGGCCTTCCAGTCCCAGCCGTAGCGGAAGGCGATGGAGTACAGGGTGTCGCCGCGGCGCACCACGTACTGGCCGCTGGTGGTCGCCGGCGTGCGGTCGGCCTGGTTGCGGTCGACCACCTTGACCTTGCCCCCGGAGGAGGATGCGCAGGCCGCGAGCAGGGAACAGAATGCTGCCGCCAGCAGCAAGCGGACGCCGCTCCGAATCCAGATCCATTGTTTCTGGGCCGCGATAGGGCTCACCCCTTCCCCCTTATCCATCGAATATGTGCCCGGCATCTCGCCGTTATGCTCCCCCTGGCCGTGGACGGCGCTCCCGCCGCCGCTCAGCCCAGGGGGCCGTTGAGCAGGGGAACGAAGCGCACCGAGTCCAGCACGCGCCGGTCGAATCCGTCGTCGGTGCGCTCGATCAGCATCAGTTGCTGCACTTCGCCGCTGCCCACCGGGATCACCAGGCGCCCGCCCGGCGCCAGTTGGTCGAGCAGCGCCTGCGGGACCTCGGCGGCTGCCGCGGTGACGATGATACCGTTGTACGGTGCCAGCGCCGACCAGCCTTCCCAGCCATCCCCCCAGCGAAAGACAACATTTCTCAGGTTTAGCTCCGCAAGTCGCTCCTTGGCGCGGTCCTGCAGGGCCTGAATCCGCTCGACGGAGAACACCCGCTCGACCAGTTGCGCCAGCACCGCGGTCTGGTAGCCGGAGCCGGTGCCGATCTCCAGCACCTTGTCCAGGGGGCCGGCGGCCAGCAGCAGCTCGGTCATCCGCGCCACCATGAAGGGTTGCGAGATGGTCTGGTTGTGGCCGATGGGCAGCGCGGTGTCCTCGTAGGCGCGGTGCGACAGCGCCTCGTCGACGAACAGGTGGCGCGGCGTGCGGCGGATCACCTCGAGCACCCGGGCGTTGGACAGGCCTTCCTCGTACAGGCGCTGGATCAGCCGTTCGCGGGTACGCTGGGAGGTCATGCCGATGCCGCGGCGACTCAGTTCATCGGCCATGGTCCAGCCCTCCGATCCAGTCCTGCAGTCCATTGAACGCCTCGCGGAAGGTTCGGTCCAGTTGCAGCGGCGTGACCGAGACATAGCCCTGCATCACCGCATGGAAGTCGGTGCCCTCGCCGCCGTCCTCGGCGTCGCCGGCCGCCGCGATCCAGTAGCCTTCGCGGCCCCGCGGGTTGACCACCCGGACCGGCGCCGCGGCGCGCTTGCGATGGCCCAGGCGGGTCAGCTGGATGCCGCGGATGCGCTCCAGCGGCAGGTTCGGGATGTTGACGTTGAGCACGGTGCGCGGCGGCAGCTCGAGCCGCTCGTGGTTCTGCACCAGCAGGCGGGCGAAGTGCATGGCGCTGTAGAGGTTGTCCGGCTGGCGCGAGAGCAGCGAGAAGGCGAACGCCGGGCGCGCCAGGAAGCGGCCCTCGATGGCGGCGGCCACGGTGCCGGAATAGAGCACGTCGTCGCCCAGGTTGGCGCCCAGGTTGATGCCCGAGACGACCATGTCCGGCAACGTCTCCAGCAGGCCGTTGAGGCCCAGGTGCACGCAGTCGGTCGGCGTGCCGTCGACGCCGATGAATCCATTGCTCAGCCGCTGCGCGTGCAGCGGCCGGTCCAGGGTCAGCGAGCTGCTGGCGCCGCTGCGATCCTGTTCGGGAGCGACCACCACGCATTCGGCATCTTCGCTCAGCGCGTCGTAAAGCGCGGCGATACCGGGTGCGTTCACCCCGTCGTCGTTGGCAATCAGTATGCGCATGGGTTTTCCGTTTGCCCTGCTGGTACCAGCTCGACCAGCTCGCGCACGACGACGGTGGCGAAGCAGCCTGCCGGCAGGACGAATTCCAGTTGCAGAATGTCAGGGGCCGGATAATGCCATGCCAGGGCCTGGATGGGGAGGCGCAGGATGCGCCGTTCGTGCGCCAGGTCAGCATTGCCCAGCCACTGGCAAAGCGCCACCTCCGCGGCCGCCACGGCATTTTCCAGCTCGCCGCTGGCGCCGCCGGCCGGCGAAGCGCCCTGGCCCCAGAGCGGCCCGGTGGGGTGCAGGTCGAGGGCGGCCAGGCGCGGGTCGTCGCATTCCGCCTGGCCCGCCGGGAAGAAACTGCGGCTGTCGGTGAAGGCCAGCAGGTCGCCGACCTGGGCGCGGTTCCAGCTGCCGTCGGCCACCCGCCGCGCCAGCACCCGGTTGAACAGGTAGCTGCGCCCGGCCGAGAGCAGGCGCGAACGCAGGTTGCGCTGCCCGGGCAGGATGCCTTGCTCGGCGCAGCTGCGGGCGTCCACGACGTTGCCGCCGTCGAAGCCGAAGCGCTGGCTGCCGAAATAGTTGGGCACGCCCTCGGCGGCGATACGCCGCAGCCGCTCGTCGAGTGCCTCGTGCCCACCCTGCAACTGCGTGAGGCGCAGGGTGAAGCCGTTGGCCGCATGGGCGCCGCGCTGCAGCTTGCGCTGGTGGCGGGTGCGCTCGAGGATGCGCAGGCTGTCGTCCTCGGCCGCGGCCAGGTCGGGGTCGGCCTTGCCCGGCAGGTGCAGGCTGAACCACTGGCGCGTCAGCGCCTGGCGGTCCTTGAGCCCGGCGTAGCTGATCAGCCGCTGCGACACCCCGGCCGCACGGGCCAGGCGGCGCGCGGCCTCCTCGGTGTTCAGCCCGCGCTTCTCCACCCACAGCCAGAGGTGCTCGCCCTCGCCGGACAGCGGGATGTCCAGCACCTCGTCGACCTGGAAGTCCTCGGCCACCGCCTTGAGCACCGCGCGGCCGCAGGGCTCGCCATGGGCGCGCGGGCCCAGCAGCTCCAGTTCGGTCATGGACGGACCAGCAGGGCGACGGCGTGCACCGCGATGCCTTCCTCGCGCCCGGTGAAACCGAGCTTCTCGGTGGTGGTGGCCTTGACGTTGACCTGTTCGATATCGACCTGCAGGTCCTCGGCGATGGCGGCGCGCATGGCCTCGATGTGCGGCGCCATCTTCGGCGCCTGGGCGATGATGGTGGCGTCGACGTTGCCGATCACATGGCCCTTTTCGTGCACCAGGGTCACCACGTGGCGCAGCAGCGCGCGGCTGTCGGCGCCCTTGAAGCGCGGGTCGGTGTCCGGGAAGTGCTTGCCGATGTCGCCCAGGGCGCAGGCGCCGAGCAGCGCATCGCTCAGCGCATGCAGCAGCACGTCGCCGTCGGAGTGGGCGATGAGCCCGAACTTGTGGGGAATGCGCACGCCGCCGAGGGTGATGAAGTCGCCCTCGCCGAAGCAGTGCACGTCGTAGCCATGGCCGATACGCATAGAAAAACGCCCTGAGTCAGTCAGGGCGTCGATTCTACCGGAAAGCCGCGGCGCCTTCAGGACAGCGCCCGCGCATGGTGGCGCAGGTGGTCGTCGATGAAGCTGGCGATGAAGTAGTAGCTGTGGTCGTAGCCCGGGTGCAGGCGCAGCTCCAGCGGGTGCCCCGCCGCTTCCGCCGCCTGGCGCAGGGCCTCGGGCTTGAGCTGGGTGGCGAGGAAGTCGTCGCGCTCGCCCTGGTCCACCAGGATCGGCAGGCGCTCGCCGGCGCCGGCCAGCAGCTCGCAGGCGTCCCATTCGGCCCAGGCCTTGCGGTCCTCGCCCAGGTAGCGGCCGAAGGCCTTCTGGCCCCAGGGGCAGTCGCTGGGATGGCTGATGGGCGCGAAGGCCGACAGCGACTGGTAGCGCCCCGGGTTGCGCAGGGCGCAGACCAGCGCGCCATGGCCGCCCATGGAGTGGCCGGCGATGCCGCGGCGGGCGGAGACCGGGAAGTTGTCCTCGATCAGCGCCGGCAGCTCGTGCACCACGTAGTCGTGCATGCGGTAGTTGCGCGCCCAGGGCTGCTGGGTGGCGTTGAGGTAGAAGCCCGCGCCCAGGCCGAAGTCCCAGGCGCCTTCCGCGTCGCCGGGCACCTCGGGGCCGCGCGGGCTGGTGTCCGGCGCCACTATCACCAGGCCCAGCTCGGCGGCCAGGCGCTGGGCGCCGGCCTTCTGCATGAAGTTCTCGTCGGTGCAGGTCAGCCCCGACAGCCAGTAGAGCACCGGCAGACCGGCCTCGGGCTCGGCCTGGGGCGGCAGGTAGATGGCGAACACCATGTCGCAGCCGAGCGTCGGGGAATGGTGGCGGTAGCGCTGGTGCCAGCCGCCGAAGCTCTTCTGGCTGCTGAGCAGTTCGATGGATTCCGTCATGGCAGTCTCCTTGTGTCGCGAAGCCGTGGCCCCGGCGGCTCGATCAGTAGTGGATGACGGAGCGGATGCTCTTGCCTTCGTGCATCAGCTCGAAGGCCTCGTTGATCCTGTCCAGGCCCATGGTGTGGGTGATGAAGGTGTCCAGCGGGATTTCGCCCTTCTGCGCCTTCTCCACGTAGCTGGGCAGCTCGGTGCGCCCGCGCACGCCGCCGAACGCCGAACCGCGCCAGACGCGGCCGGTGACCAGCTGGAACGGCCGGGTGCTGATCTCCTGGCCGGCGCCGGCGACGCCGATGATGGTCGACTCGCCCCAGCCCTTGTGGCAGCACTCCAGCGCCGCGCGCATCAGTTGCACGTTGCCGACGCACTCGAAGGAGTAGTCCACGCCGCCATCGGTCATCTCGACGATGACGTCCTGGATTGGCTTCTGGTGGTCCTTCGGGTTGACGAAGTCGGTGGCGCCCAGTTCCCTGGCGATGTCGAACTTGGCCGGGTTGATGTCGACGGCGATGATCCGCGAGGCCTTGGCCATCCTGGCGCCGATGATCGCCGCCAGGCCGATGCCGCCCAGGCCGAAGATGGCCACCGTGGCGCCCTCTTCCACCTTGGCGGTGTTGAGCACCGCGCCGATGCCGGTGGTCACGCCGCAGCCGAGCAGGCAGACCTTCTCCAGCGGGGCGTCCTTGGGAATCCTGGCCAGGGAGATTTCCGGCAGCACGGTGTACTCGGAGAAGGTCGAGCAGCCCATGTAGTGGTAGATCGGCTGGCCGTTGTAGGAGAAGCGGCTGGTGCCGTCGGGCATCAGGCCCTTGCCCTGGGTGGCGCGCACGGCCTGGCAGAGGTTGGTCTTGCCGGACTTGCAGAACTTGCACTCGCGGCATTCGGCGGTATACAGCGGGATCACGTGGTCGCCGACCTGCAGCGAGGTCACGCCCTCGCCCACCGCTTCGACGATGCCGCCACCCTCGTGGCCGAGGATGCACGGGAACACGCCTTCGGAATCCTGGCCGGACAGGGTGTAGGCGTCGGTGTGGCAGACCCCGGTGGCGACAATGCGTACCAGCACCTCGCCCTTCTTCGGCGGCGCCACGTCCACCTCGACCACCTGCAGCGGCTGGTTGGGGGCGAAGGCGACGGCGGCACGGGACTTGATCATCTCGGAACTCCTGGCGGGTTGATGCATGGGCCTCCGCCTGCGGGGCGGAAGCGGCCGGCGAGGGACGCCGGCGGAAACCGGGCGGCCCCGGCGAAAAGCGCGGGGCACAGCCTTGAAAGTGTAGAAAAGTGCCTGGAAAGAAATAATCAGGCAATAATCAAAACATTATTGCCATGCAGGGACAATCCAGATGAATCGCTGGGAAGGCCTCGACGAATTCGTCGCGGTGGCGGAAACCGGGCAGTTCACCGCCGCCGCCGAACGCCTGGGCGTCTCCTCCTCCCACGTCAGCCGGCAGATCGCCCGGCTGGAGGAGCGCCTGCAGGCCCGCCTGCTCTACCGCAGCACCCGGCGCGTTTCGCTGAGCGAGGCCGGGCAGACCTTCCTGCAGCACTGCCAGCGCCTGCAGGATGCCCGCGACGAGGCGCTGCGGGCGGTCAGCGACCTCTCCGCCGAACCCAAGGGCCTGCTGCGCATGACCTGCGCGGTGGCCTACGGCGAGCGCTTCGTGGTGCCGCTGGTGAACGCCTTCATGGCCGACTACCCGCAGTTGCGGGTGGACATCGAGCTGTCCAACCGCCAGCTCGACCTGCTCCACGAGGGATTCGACCTGGCCATCCGCCTCGGCCGCCTGAGCGACTCGCGCCTGGTGGCCACGCGCCTGGCGCCGCGGGTGATGTACCTGTGCGCCACGCCCGGCTACCTGGAGCGCCACGGCGCGCCGCAGTCGCCGGCGGAACTGGCGCAGCACAACTGCCTGGTGGGCAGCAGCGACCTGTGGAGCTTTCTGGAGGACGGCCGCGAGACGCAGCACCGGGTCCAGGGCAACTGGCGCTGCAACAGCGGCCAGGCGGTGCTCGACGCCGCGCTGCGCGGCTTCGGCCTGTGCCAGCTGCCGGACTACTACGTGCTGGAACACCTGCGCAGCGGCCGCCTGGTCTCCCTGCTGGCGGACCACCAGCCGCCGAACACCGCGGTCTGGGCGCTCTACCCGCAGCAGCGGCACCTGTCGCCGAAGGTGCGCCAGCTGGTGGACTTCCTCAAGGATGGCCTGCAACGCCTCCACCCCGGCATGCCCTGAGGCAAGGCTGGTTCCGGCGATTCGGTTAGACTTGTCGCTTTACCCGCTACCCTGCCAAGGATGCCGTCATGCCCACTCTTGCCGCCTTCCGCGAGCGCTACCTGCTGCGCTTCTGGTCGCCACTGCCGACGCTGGTCGCGCTCGGCGTCGCCTCCGCCTACTACTTCGCCCTGACCGGGACCTTCTGGGCCGTCACCGGGGAATTCACCCGCTGGGGCGGCCACGTGCTGTCCTGGTTCGGCGTGCCGGTGCAGGACTGGAGCTACTTCAGGATCATCGGCCTGCAGGGCACGCCGCTGGACCGCATCGACGGCGTGATGATCATCGGCATGTTCCTCGGCGCGCTGTGCTGCGCGCTCTGGGCCGGCAACGTCAGCCTGCGCTGGCCGACCAGCCGGCGGCGCCTGCTGCAGGGCCTGGTGGGCGGCATCGTCGCCGGCTTCGGCGCGCGCCTGGCCATGGGCTGCAACCTGGCGGCCTTCTTCACCGGCATCCCGATGTTCTCGGTGCATGCCTGGGCCTTCATGCTGTCCACCGTGATCGGCGCCTGGTTCGGCGTGAAGCTGAGCCTGCTGCCGTTCCTGCGCACGCCGCTGAAGGTCACCGGCAAGGCTGCCAGCCTGCCCGACGCGGCGAGCCTGGCCCGCCGCGCCAAGGTGCAATGGCGCCTGGGCCTGGCGGTGCTGGCCGTGGCCGCGCTGTTCGCCGCCTGGCGCTTCGAGGTGTCCCTGGTACTGGGCCTGGCCACCCTGTTCGGCCTGCTGTTCGGCGGCCTGATCGAGCGCGCGCAGATCTGCTTCACCAGCGCCGCCCGCGACCTCTGGACCACCGGCAGGACCAAGGCAGCCTTCGGCATCCTGCTGGGCATGGCCGCGGCCTGCGTCGGCACCTTCGCGGCGATCCACCTGGGCGTGGCGCCGAAGACCTTCTGGATGGGCCCCAACGCGGTGATCGGCGGCGTGCTGTTCGGCATCGGCATCGTCCTCGCCGGCGGCTGCGAGACCGGCTGGATGTACCGATCGATGGAAGGCCAGGTGCATTTCTGGGTGGTCGGCGTCGGCAACGTGATCGGCGGCACCCTGGTGGCGGTGTACTGGGATTCGCTGGGCAGCGCACTCGCCCTGCCCTATCCCAAGCTCAACCTGCTGCAGATCTTCGGCCCCGGCGGCGGCCTGCTGCTGACTTTCGCCGGCCTTGCGCTGTGCATGCTGCTGGTGCAACTGAACGCCAACCGCTTCACCCGTTCGAGGAAAACCGCCAATGAGCGCGAACAAGACGCCGACGCTGTCGCTTGACCTGCGCGGCGAGCACTGCCCGTACAACGCCATCGCCACCCTGGAAACCCTGGAGACGCTGAAGCCAGGCGACCTGCTGGAGGTAGTCACCGACTGCTCGCAGTCGGTGCACGGCATCCCCGAGGATACAAAGCGCCACGGTTACAACTGCCTGGCGGTGGAACAGCATGGGGCGCTGTTCCGCTTCCTCATCGAGGTGCCGTTGCTGGGGTGAAAGCGGCGGCAGGCTGCAAGCGGCAGGCAAGAGCGGAAAGCCTGCCCCTGCGGAAGCGGAGTTTGTCCGCGATAGTCGGACGTATCGGCGCGGTTCGCGGATGAGATCCGCTCCTACGCTGCCCCGCCGCACCATCCCCCTGTAGGAGCGCGCCCTGCGCGCGATTCGCGGGCAGGGCCCGCTCCTACAATTGCCATGAGGCACGGTATATCCCTCCCCCGTAGGAGCGGAACTTTTCCGCGATAGCCGGACGTATCGGCGCGGTTCGCGGATGAGATCCGCTCCTACGCTGCCCCGCCGCACCATCCCCTGTAGGAGCGCGCCCTGCGCGCGATTCGCGGGCAGGGCCCGCTCCTACAATTGCCATGAGGCACGGTATATCTCTCCCCCGTAGGACCTTGTCCGCGATAGCCGGACGTATCGGCGCGGCTCGCGGATGAGATCCGCTCCTACGCTGCCCCGCCGCACCATCCCCTGTAGGAGCGCGCCCTGCGCGCGATTCGCGGGCAGGGCCCGCTCCTACAATTGCCATGAGGCACGGTATATCCCTCCCCCGTAGGAGCGGTCCGCGATAGCCGGACGTATCGGCGCGGTTCGCGGATGAGATCCGCTCCTACGCTGCCCCACCGCACCATCCCCCTGTAGGAGCGCGCCCTGCGCGCGATTCGCGGGCAGGGCCCGCTCCTACAATTGCCATGAGGCACGGTATATCTCTCCCCCGGAGCGGACCTTGTCCGCGATAGCCGGACGTATCGGCGCGGTTCGCGGATGAGATCCGCTCCTACGCTGCCCCACCGCACCATCCCCTTGTAGGAGCGCGCCCTGCGCGCGAAATCGCGGGCAGGGCCCGCTCCTACAGGTCTAGGCCGAATCGCTACGCCCGGTATTGCGGCCGTGGCGCCACGAGGACCGCCGGCACCACCACGGAGGTGATCGGGTAGGCGGCGCTGCAGGTACCCAGCAGCGCCAGGCCCAGGCACAGCCAGGGCATGCGCCAGCCGTCGCCGGCCCAGCGCAGGATGCGGTGCAAGTCGCCTTCGAGCCTGGGCAGGAACCTCGCAAGGCGCTTCATGGTTTCAGCGTTTTCCGAAAGTCCGTTGCAGCCGCTGCAGGTCTTCCGGGGTGGTGACCTTGATGTTGTCGGCGCGGCCTTCGACCATCTTCGGCGCGCTGCCGGCCCACTCCATCGCCGAGGCTTCGTCGGTGATGGCTGCGCCCGCCACCAGGGCGTCGGCCAGGGCGCGGTGCAGGGCGCCGAGGTGGAACATCTGCGGCGTGTAGGCCTGCCAGACCACGCTGCGGTCGACGGTTTCCAGCACCCGGCCATCGGCGCCGACGCGCTTGAGCGTATCCCGTGCCGGCACGCCGAGCAGGCCGCCCACGGGGTCGTTCTCCAGTTCGCCCAGCAGGCGGTCGAGGTCGCCGCGGCTGAGGTTCGGCCGCGCCGCGTCGTGCACCAGCACCCAGTCGTCGCTGGCGGCGCCCTGTTCGTTGAGCAGCAGCAGGCCGTTGAGCACCGAGTCGGCGCGCTCGCGGCCGCCTTCGGCGCGCAGGATGCGCGGGTCGGCGGCGCAGGGCAGGTCCGGCCACCAGGGGTCGTCAGGCGCCAGGCAAACCACCAGGCCCTTGAGCATGGGGTGGCCGAGGAAGCAGTCGAGGGTGTGTTCGAGGATGCTGCGGCCGGCGAGGTCGAGGTATTGCTTGGGGCGGTCGGCGCGCATGCGCGAGCCAATGCCCGCGGCGGGGATCACGGCCCAGAAGGCCGGCAGGGAGATGTCGCGGAATTTCATTGCGCCAGCTGGTAGAGGGTTTCCTTGTCCTTGACCATGCCGAGCTCGTGGCGGGCACGCTCCTCGACCGTCTCGGTGCCTTTCTTCAGTTCCGCCACCTCGGCCTCGAGGATGCGGTTGCGCTCGAGCAGGCGCTGGTTCTCGCCCTGCTGGTCGGCGATCTGCTTCTCCAGCTCGCGCACCTGCGCCAGGCTGCCGTCCCCTACCCACAGGCGATACTGCAGGCCGGCGAGGGCCAGTATCAGGAAGAGGAACAGCCAGTAGGGGCTGCGCAGCTTACTCAGACGCAATTGGTGGACTCCATGTGCGAAGGGGTGGCTCCTGCCACCCCTTCACCGTACCAGACTAGCGTCAGCCGCGGAATTCCGCGCGGCCACGGTACGGCGCCTTGGCGCCCAGCTGCTCTTCGATGCGCAGCAGCTGGTTGTACTTGGACACGCGGTCGGAACGGCACAGCGAGCCGGTCTTGATCTGGCCGGCGGCGGTGCCTACGGCCAGGTCGGCGATGGTGCTGTCCTCGGTTTCACCGCTGCGGTGCGAGATCACCGCGGTGTAGCCGGCGGCCTTGGCCATCTGGATGGCTTCGAGGGTCTCGGTCAGCGAGCCGATCTGGTTGAACTTGATCAGGATGGAGTTGCCGATGCCCTTCTCGATGCCTTCCTTGAGGATCCTGGTGTTGGTCACGAACAGGTCGTCGCCGACCAGTTGCACCTTGCCGCCGATCTTGTCGGTGAGGACTTTCCAGCCGGCCCAGTCGGACTCGTCCATGCCGTCTTCGATGGAGATGATCGGGAAGCGCTCGGCCAGGCCGGCCAGGTAGTCGGCGAAACCGGCGGCGTCGAACACCTTGCCTTCGCCTTCGAGGTCGTACTTGCCGTCCTTGAAGAACTCGCTGGAGGCGCAGTCCAGGGCCAGGGTCACGTCGTCACCCAGCTTGTAGCCGGCGTTGGCCACGGCTTCGGAGATGGCGGCCAGGGCTTCTTCGTTGGACGCCAGGTTCGGGGCGAAACCGCCTTCGTCGCCCACCGAGGTGCTCAGGCCACGGGCCTTCAGCACGGCCTTGAGGTGGTGGAAGATCTCGGCGCCCATGCGCAGGGCATCGGCGAAGGTCTTGGCGCCGACCGGCTGGACCATGAACTCCTGGATGTCGACGTTGTTGTCGGCATGCTCGCCGCCGTTGATGATGTTCATCATCGGCACCGGCATGGAGTACACGCCCGGGGTGCCGTTCAGGTCGGCGATGTGCGCGTACAGCGGCACGCCCTTGGCCTGTGCGGCAGCCTTGGCGGCGGCCAGGGACACGGCCAGGATGGCGTTGGCGCCCAGCTTGGCCTTGTTGTCGGTGCCGTCGAGTTCGATCATCGCCTGGTCCAGCGCCTTCTGCTCGACCGGGTCCTTGCCCAGCAGCAGGTCGCGGATCGGGCCGTTGATGTTGGCCACGGCCTTCAGCACGCCTTTACCCAGGTAACGGCTCTTGTCGCCATCGCGCAGTTCGAGTGCCTCGCGGGAACCGGTGGAAGCACCGGACGGGGCGCAGGCGCTGCCGACGATGCCATTGTCCAGGATCACGTCCGCTTCAACGGTCGGGTTGCCGCGGGAGTCCAGGACCTCACGGCCCTTGATGTCGACGATCTTTGCCATTCTTGATAACACTCCGAAGATAGATAAACGGGGCGGCTGGTGAGACTTTAGAACCTGTTCAAGGTCTCGCCGAGCGCAGCCCAGGCAAGGCGGAAGCAAGCGAAAAAGCGCAGTTTACATAGAGTAAATGAGCATCTTTTCGATTGTTTCCAACGCAGCATGGGCAAGCGCAGGCAGACATTGTCAGGTTCTCAGGCGGTCTCGATGGTGGGGAAATGCTTCACCAGGTCGTCCAGCTGCTTGAGCTGGGACAGGAAAGGCTCGAGCTTGTTCAGGCGCAGGGCGCACGGACCGTCGCACTTGGCGTGCTCGGGGTCCGGATGGGCCTCCAGGAACAGGCCGGCCAGGCCCTGGCTCATGCCGGCCTTGGCCAGGTCGGTGACCTGGGCGCGGCGGCCGCCGGCGGAATCGGCGCGGCCGCCCGGCATCTGCAGGGCATGGGTCACGTCGAAGAACACCGGGTACTGGAACTGCTTCATGATGCCGAAGCCGAGCATGTCCACCACCAGGTTGTTGTAACCGAAGGAGGAGCCACGCTCGCAGAGGATCAGCTGGTCGTTGCCGGCCTCCTCGCACTTGGCCAGGATGTGTTTCATCTCCTGGGGCGCGAGGAACTGGGCCTTCTTGATGTTGATCACCGCGCCGGTGCGGGCCATGGCCACCACCAGGTCGGTCTGCCGCGAGAGGAAGGCCGGCAGCTGGATGATGTCGCACACTTCGGCCACCGGGGCGGCCTGGAAGGGCTCGTGGACGTCGGTGATCACCGGCACCTTGAAGGTCCGCTTGATCTCTTCGAAGATCTTCAGCCCCTCTTCCATGCCCGGGCCGCGGAAGGAGTGCATGGACGAGCGGTTGGCCTTGTCGAAGCTGGCCTTGAACACGTAGGGGATGCCGAGCCTCTCGGTCACCCGCACGTATTCCTCGCAGACCTGCATGGCCAGGTCGCGCGACTCCAGCACGTTCATGCCGCCGAACAGCACGAAGGGCAGCTCGTTGCCGATCTGGATGTCGCCGACGCGGATGATCTTCTGGGTCATGCTCAGGCCTTCCCGGCTTGCTTCAGGGCGGCGTTGACGAAGCCGCTGAACAGCGGGTGGCCATCACGCGGGGTGGAGGTGAACTCCGGGTGGAACTGGCAGGCGACGAACCACGGATGGTCCGGGGCCTCGACCACTTCGACCAGGGCGCCGTCGCCGGAGCGGCCGGAAATCTTCAGGCCGGCTTCCCGCAGTTGCGGCAGCAGGTTGTTGTTCACTTCGTAGCGGTGGCGGTGGCGCTCGACGATCACGTCCTTGCCGTAGCAGTCGTGCACCAGGGTGCCGGCTTCGAGCTGGCATTCCTGGGCGCCCAGGCGCATGGTGCCGCCCAGGTCGGAGGCCTCGGTGCGCACTTCGGTGGCGCCGGTGGAGTCCTGCCATTCGGTGATCAGGCCGACCACCGGGTGGCCGCTGGCCTTGTCGAACTCGGTGGAGTTGGCGTCCTTCCAGCCCAGCACGTTGCGGGCGTATTCGATGACCGCCACCTGCATGCCCAGGCAGATGCCCAGGTAGGGGACCTTGTTCTCGCGGGCGTACTGCACGGCGGTGATCTTGCCTTCCACGCCGCGCAGGCCGAAGCCGCCCGGGACCAGGATGGCGTCGGCGCCGTCGAGCAGGCCGGTGCCCTGCTGCTCGATGTCCTCGGAGTCGATGTAGCGCAGGTTGACCTTGGTGCGGCTCTGGATGCCGGCGTGGGTCATGGCTTCGATCAGCGACTTGTAGGCGTCGAGCAGTTCCATGTACTTGCCGACCATGGCGATGGTGACTTCACGCTCGGGGTTGAGCTTGGCGTCGACCACCCGGTCCCACTCGGACAGGTCGGCCGGGCCGCACTCCAGGCCGAAGCGCTCGACGACGATGTCGTCCAGGCCCTGGGCGTGCAGCACCGACGGGATGCGGTAGATGGTGTCGACGTCTTCCAGGGAGATGACCGCGCGCTCCTCGACGTTGGTGAAGAGGGCGATCTTGCGGCGCGAGGAGACGTCCACCGGGTGGTCGGAACGGCAGACCAGCACGTCCGGCTGCAGGCCGATGGAGCGCAGCTCCTTGACCGAGTGCTGGGTCGGCTTGGTCTTGGTCTCGCCGGCGGTGGCGATGTACGGGACCAGGGTCAGGTGCATCAGCATGGCGCGGCGCGAACCGATTTCCACGCGCAGCTGGCGGATCGCCTCGAGGAACGGCTGCGACTCGATGTCGCCGACGGTGCCGCCGACTTCCACCAGGGCCACGTCGGCATCGCCGGCGCCCTTGATGATGCGGCGCTTGATCTCGTCGGTGATGTGCGGGATCACCTGCACGGTGGCGCCCAGGTAGTCGCCGCGGCGCTCCTTGCGCAGCACGTCCATGTAGACGCGGCCGGTGGTGAAGTTGTTGTTCTGGGTCATGGTGGTGCGCACGAAGCGCTCGTAGTGGCCCAGGTCGAGGTCGGTCTCGGCGCCGTCGTGGGTGACGAACACCTCACCGTGCTGGAACGGGCTCATGGTGCCCGGATCGACGTTGATGTACGGGTCCAGCTTGAGCATCGTGATCTTCAAGCCACGCGCTTCCAGAATGGCAGCCAAGGAAGCCGAGGCGATGCCTTTCCCCAATGAAGAAACAACACCACCCGTGACGAAGATGTAGCGCGTCATGAAAAGCCCTGAATGTCAGCGTTTAGGCGGCTGGGCCGCCGGGGAAGCGAATGAATGGGCCGCGGCCCAAACCGCGGCGCATGCCGCGCTCAATAGCGAACTCCCGCTGATTCCGTGGGAATCGGCGGGAGCGGTACAAGACGGGAGCGTAGTCTACCGGAAAGGCCCTTTCATCTCAAACCCGGGTCACTCGTCGGGGGCGTCCAGCACAGGCGCCAGCCCGTCTCGCCGGCCCGGCGCAGCGCCGGCAGGTTGGCCACGCCGAGCAGTTGCCCGCCGCGCCAGAGCAGCGGCAGCCGCGGCCGGACGAAGGCCGGCAGGGCGCTTTCGTTGAGCAGCCGCTTGAGGTCGCGGTGGCCGCGCCGGGCCAGTTCCAGCCGCTCGCCGCCGCGACGCAGGCTCACCCGCAGCGGCCCGACGGGCGGTGCACCTTCCAGGTGCAGAAGGCCATTGCCGGGCAGCGCCAGGGGCTGCGTCGGGTCGTCCCAGCTCAACTCGCACGCCGCCTCCTGCAACCAGGCACCGGACAGCCACCAGAGCCGCCCGCCGCTGCGCTGCAGCTCGCCGGTGGCCAGGCGCCAGACCGGCTCGGCATCCCCGGCGGCATCGCGCAGGGCCTGCCAGCCGGCCCAGTGGGCGCTGTCCGGCATGGGCGCGAAGGGCGCCAGCCAGTGGCGCAGGGCATTGCGCTGGCGGCTTTCGCTGAGCGCCAGCAGCGGCGCCAGGGCCAGCGAGGGCACGTCCAGCCAGTCGAACGGATTGCCGGGCCGCGCCGCGGCCAGGTCCTGCTGCGCCAGTTCGGCCAGCAGCGCCTCGGCCTCGGCCAGGTGCGCGGCGCTGCGGGCGATGTTGCCCGGCGCCTGCGGCCAGCGCTCGGCGAGCAGCGGCAGCACGCGCTGGCGCAGGTAGTTGCGGGCGAAGCCGGTGTCGGCGTTGGACGGGTCCTCGATCCAGCGCAGGCCATGCTCGCGGGCGTAGGCTTCGAGTTCGGCGCGGGAGACGTCCAGCAAGGGCCGCAGCAGCATGCCACACCCCAGCGGCCGGGCTGCGGGAATGCCGGCCAGGCCACGCACGCCGGCGCCGCGCAGCAGGCGGAACAGCAGGGTCTCGGCCTGGTCGTCGCGGTGCTGGGCGGCCAGCAGGCAGTCGCCCGTTTTCAGGTGTTTCGCAAAAGCCTCGTAGCGTGCGCGGCGCGCGGCCTGCTCCAGGCTGGCGCCCGCCGCTACCGTCACCCGCTCGACCAGCAGAGGGACGCCCAGCTCGCGGCAGAACGCCTCGCAGTGCGCCGGCCAGGCGTCGGCCACGGCCTGCAGGCCATGGTGGACATGGATGGCGGACAGAGGCGGCAGGGATTCGGTCCTGGCCAGCCCGGCCAGCAGATGCAGCAGCACGGTGGAATCCAGCCCGCCGGAGAAGCCTACCCGCCATGCCGGGGCCTGGCGCCAGGGGGCCAGGGCGGAGAGCAGGCGGGATGCTAGGGGCATGGGGGCGGCTACAGGCTACAGGCTACAGGCTACAGGCTACAGGCGAAGAGCGTATGGCATAACCGGCGGCTCCGCAGGCTCTTCGTAGGAGCGAGGGGGACGCCTAGTTCTTGCTCGCGAATGGAGTTTTCCGCTAGCTGCGGTGTGGGGATTGACGCTGTTCCCTCTCCCCAACCCTCTCCCTGAAGGGAGAGGGGGCTGTTCGGAGCGGTTTGGGAGTGAGGCGTCATCCTGCCGGGGGCGTGCTCTTCGCTCTTGCCTGCAGCCTGCCGCCTGAAGCCTGCCGCCGCCGTCAGGCAATCCCGTAGCTCATCAGCCGCTCGTAGCGGCGCGCCAGCAGTTCGTCGACGCTCAGGCCCTTGAGTGCGCCCAGTTGCGCCTTGATGGCGTTGCGGATGTTCTGCGCAGCGGCGGCCGGGTCGCGGTGGGCGCTGCCCAGGGGCTCAGGGATCACGGTGTCGACGATGCCCAGGTCCTTCAGGCGGGCCGCGGTGATGCCCATGGCCTCGGCGGCTTCCGGGGCCTTTTCGGCGGTGCGCCAGAGGATCGAGGCGCAGCCTTCGGGGGAGATCACCGCGTAGGTGGAGTACTGCAGCATGTTCAGGTTGTCGCAGACGCCGATGGCCAGCGCGCCGCCGGAGCCGCCCTCGCCGATGACGGTGGCGATGATCGGCGTCTTCAGGCGCGCCATGACGCGCAGGTTCCAGGCGATGGCCTCGCTCTGGCCGCGCTCTTCGGCATCGATGCCCGGGTAGGCGCCGGGGGTGTCGATGAAGGTCAGGATCGGCATCTTGAAGCGTTCGGCCATTTCCATCAGGCGGCAGGCCTTGCGGTAGCCTTCGGGGCGCGGCATGCCGAAGTTGCGGCGCACCTTCTCGCGCACTTCGCGGCCCTTCTGGTGGCCGATGACCATCACCGGCTGGTCGTCCAGGCGGGCGACGCCACCGACGATGGCGGCGTCGTCGGCGAAGTGGCGGTCGCCGTGCAGCTCTTCGAACTCGCTGAAGATGTGCTCGATGTAGTCCAGGGTGTAGGGCCGGCGCGGGTGGCGCGCGAGCTGGGCGATCTGCCAGCTGCTCAGGTTGCCGAAGATGTTCTCGGTCAGCGCGCGGCTCTTGTCTTCCAGGCGGGCGATTTCATCGCTGATGTTGATGGAGTTGTCGTTGCCGACCAGACGCAGCTCTTCGATCTTGGCTTGCATGTCGGCGATCGGCTGTTCGAAATCGAGGAAGTTCGGGTTCATGGGCTATCCGTCGTGCTGAATGGCGGCAGGGCCTGGTCCGTATGGCGCCCTACCTTACGGTATCGGGCGCCCAGGGTCGAGACTGGCGGGCGGCGGCACTGGGCCACCGGCTCACGCTAGCGGTAGTTGAGGAAGACGTTGTCGCGCCCGAACTGGTCACGCAGGGCTTGAATCAGCGCATCGGCCGGGTCGATGCGCCAGTCGTCACCGAACTGCAGCAGGGCGCGGGCGTCGCTGGAACTGTAGTCGACGGTCACCGGGCAGTTGCCGCGGTGGCGGGTGCAGAGGTCGGCCAGCCAGCGCAGGCGGTCGCCCTTGAGCGCATCGGCAGCGACTTTCAGCCGCAGGCTCTCGGCCAGCGCGGTGCGCGCCTCCTCCAGGCCCATCACGCGCTTGGCGCGCAGGCGCAGGCCGCCGGAGAAGTCGTCCTGGCTGACCTCGCCCTCGATCACCACCATGGCGTCGGTCTGCAGCAGGCCCTGGTTGGCGGCGAAGGCCTCGGCGAACAGCGAGGCCTCGATGCGCCCGGAACGGTCGTCGAGGGTGACGAAGCCCATCTTGTCGCCGCGCTTGTTCTTCATCACCCGCAGGTTGACGATCAGCCCGGCCACGGTCTGGGTGTCGCGCGCCGGCTTGAGCTCGACGATGCGCTGGCGGGCGAAGCGGCGCACCTCGCCCTCGTACTCGTCGATCGGGTGACCGGTGAGGTAGAGGCCGAGGGTGTCCTTCTCGCCTTTCAGGCGTTCCTTGAGGGTGAGTTCCTTGGCCTTGCGGTGGTTGGCGTAGACGTCCGCCTCGGGCTCGGCGAAGAGGCCGCCGAACAGGTCCATGTGGCCGCTGTCGTGGCTGCGCGCGGTCTGCTCGGCGGCCTGGATGGCTTCCTCCATGGACGCCAGCAGCACCGCGCGGTTGCGGTCGATGTCGGCCAGGTAGGCCTTGGGCTCGTCATGGAAGTACGGGCCCAAGCGGTCCAGGGCGCCGGCGCGGATCAGCGCCTCCAGGGTGCGCTTGTTGATGCGCTTGAGGTCGATGCGGTCGCAGAAGTCGAACAGGTCCTTGAACGGCCCGCCCTCGTTGCGGCATTCGGTGATGGCTTCCACCGGGCCTTCGCCGACGCCCTTGATCGCGCCCAGGCCGTAGACGATCTGGTTGTCGTCGTCGACGGTGAAGCGGAACTCGGAGTTGTTCACGTCCGGGGCGACGATGCGCAGCTTCATGTGCCGGCATTCTTCGATCAGCGTCACCACCTTGTCGGTGTTCTGCATATCCGCGGTGAGTACCGCGGCCATGAAGGGCGCCGCCCAGTGGGTCTTCAGCCAGGCGGTCTGGTAGGAAACCAGGCCGTAGGCGGCCGAGTGCGACTTGTTGAAGCCGTAGCCGGCGAACTTTTCCACCAGGTCGAAGATGTTGCCCGCCAGGTCCTTGTCGATGCCGTTGTTGGCGCAGCCCTCGATGAAGCCGCCGCGCTGCTTGGCCATCTCCTCGGGCTTCTTCTTGCCCATGGCGCGGCGCAGCATGTCGGCGCCGCCGAGGGTGTAGCCGGCCATCACCTGGGCGATCTGCATCACCTGTTCCTGGTACAGGATGATGCCGTAGGTGGGCTTGAGCACCGGTTCCAGGCCGGCGTACTGGTAGTCCGGGTGCGGGTAGGAGATTTCCTCACGACCGTGCTTGCGGTTGATGAAGTCGTCCACCATGCCCGACTGCAGCGGGCCGGGACGGAACAGCGCCACCAGTGCGATCAGGTCTTCCAGGCAGTCCGGCTTGAGCTTCTTGATCAGCTCCTTCATGCCGCGCGATTCCAGCTGGAACACCGCGGTGGTCTCGGCCTTCTGCAGCAGGTCGTAGGTCTTCTTGTCGTCCAGCGGGATGCGGTCGATGTCGACCAGGTTCTCGTCGCCGGCCTTGCGCTGGATGCGATGGATGATCTCCATCGCCCACTTGATGATGGTCAGGGTGCGCAGGCCGAGGAAGTCGAACTTCACCAGGCCGGCGGCCTCCACGTCGTCCTTGTCGAACTGGGTCACCAGGCCGGCGCCCTCTTCGTCGCAGGCGATGGGCGAGAAGTCGGTGAGCTTGGTCGGCGCGATCACCACGCCGCCGGCGTGCTTGCCGGTGCCGCGGGTGATGCCTTCCAGCTTCAGGGCCATGTCCCAGATTTCCTGGGCTTCCTCGTCGGACTTGAGGAAGTCGCGGAGCATTTCCTCCTGCTCGAAGGCCTTGTCCAGGGTCATGCCGACTTCGAAGGGGATCATCTTCGACAGCTTGTCGGCCAGGCCGTAGGACTTGCCCTGCACCCGCGCCACGTCGCGCACCACCGCCTTCGCGGCCATGGAGCCGAAGGTGATGATCTGGCTCACCGCGTTGCGCCCGTAGGCGTCGGCCACGTAGTCGATCACCCGGTCGCGGCCTTCCATGCAGAAGTCCACGTCGAAGTCGGGCATGGAGATACGTTCGGGGTTGAGGAAGCGTTCGAACAGCAGGTCGTAGGCCAGCGGGTCGAGGTCGGTGATCTTCAGCACGTAGGCCACCAGGGAGCCTGCGCCCGAACCCCGGCCGGGGCCCACCGGCACGCCGTTGTTCTTGGCCCACTTGATGAAGTCCATCACGATCAGGAAGTAGCCGGGGAAGCCCATCTGGATGATGGTGCCCAGCTCGAACTCCAGGCGGTCGACGTAGACCTGGCGCTTTTCCTCGTAGTTCGGCGTGTCCTTGGGCAGCAGCACCGCCAGGCGCTCCTCCAGCCCTTCGTAGGAGACATGGCGCAGGTAGTCGTTGATGTCCATGCCTTCGATGGGAATCGGGAAGTTGGGCAGGAAGTACTTGCCCAGCTGCACCTCGATGTTGCAGCGCCTGGCGATCTCGATGGTGTTTTCCAGGGCCTCGGGCAGGTCGCTGAACAGCTCGGCCATTTCCGCCGGGGTCTTCAGGTACTGCTGGTCGGAGTAATTGCGCGAGCGGCGCGGGTCGTCCAGGGCGCGGCCTTCGCCGATGCACACGCGGGTCTCGTGGGCCTCGAAGTCTTCCTGCTTGATGAAGCGCACGTCGTTGGTGGCCACCAGCGGCGCGCCACTGCGCTCGGCCAGGGCCACGGCGGCGTGCAGGTGCTCCTCGTCGTTGACCCGCGCGGTGCGCTGCACTTCCAGGTAGAAGCGGTCCGGGAAGACTTCCATCCATTCGGCCAGCAGCGAGTCGGCCAGGGCGTCGTCGCCGCTGAGCAGGGCCTGGCCGACCTCCCCTTCCTTGGCCGCGGACAGTGCGATCAGGCCCTCGGCGGCCTGCTTCAGCCAGTCGCGCTCGATGATGATCTCGCCGTTGCGCTGGCCTTCCTGCCAGCCGCGGGAGATCAGCTCGGTGAGGTTGCGGTAGCCCTTGGCGTTCATCACCAGCAGCGACAGGCGGCTGAGCGGGCCGTCCTCGTCGCGGCCGGCCAGCCAGACGTCGGCGCCGCAGATGGGCTTGATGCCGGCGCCCATGGCGGTCTTGTAGAACTTCACCAGCGAGCACATGTTGCTCTGGTCGGTGATCGCCACCGCCGGCATGCCGGCGCCGGCCACTGCCTTGCACAACGGCTTGACCCTGACCAGGCCGTCGACCAGGGAGTACTCGGAGTGCAGACGCAGGTGGACGAAAGAGGCGGTCATGACGGTCCTATGCAACGCGGAAACGATAAGCGGCCGATTGTACCGGCCCGCTCCGCAAAGCTACAGGCTTCAGATCGCCACTGCCGCCGTGTGGCGCTCAGAAGATGCCGGCCGGGCTTTCCAGCAGCGCGCGCACCGGGGCGAAGGAACGCCGGTGGATGGGCGTGGGGCCCAGGCGCTTGAGGGCTTCCAGGTGCACCGGGGTCGGGTAGCCCTTGTGCCCGCCGATGCCGTAGCCGGGGTAGAGGGCTTCCATTTCCTGCATCTCGCGGTCGCGGGAGACCTTGGCCAGGATGGAGGCGGCGGCGATGGCCGGCACCTTGGCGTCGCCCTGCACCACCGGGGCCGCCGGCACCCTGAGCCTGGGGCAGCGGTTGCCGTCGATCAGCGCCAGTTTCGGGATGACGCTCAGGCCTTCCACCGCGCGCTGCATGGCGAGCATGGTGGCGTGGAGGATGTTCAGCCGGTCGATTTCCTCGACCTCGGCGCGGGCGATGCACCAGGCCAGGGCCTTCTCGCGGATCTCATCGAACAGCGCCTCGCGGCGCGCCTCGCTGAGCTTCTTCGAGTCGTTCAGGCCGATGATCGGCCGCGCCGGGTCGAGGATAACCGCGGCGGTGACCACCGGGCCGCAGAGCGGGCCGCGGCCCACCTCGTCGACACCGGCCACCAGTTCCTCGACCAGGTCGAAATCCAGGCCCATCTGCATCAGCGTTTCTCCATCAGGGCGAGCACCGCTTCGGCGGCCTGCGCGGACGCATCCTGGCGCAGGGCGCGGTGGATGGCGTCGAAGGATTCGGTCTGCGCGCTGCCGTCGTCCAGCAGCGGCAGCAGGTGTTGCGCCAGGGCCTCGGGGGTCGCCGCGTCCTGGATCAGCTCGGGGGCCAGCAGGCGCCCGGCGAGCAGGTTGGGCAGCGAGACGTAGGGGCTCTTCACCAGGCGCTTGAGGATCCTGTAGGTCAGCGGCGCGACCTTGTAGGCGACCACCATCGGCCGCTTGTACAGCAGCGCCTCGAGGGTGGCGGTGCCGGAGGCGATCAGTACCGCGTCGCAGGCGGCCAGGGCTTCGTGGGACTGGCCGTCGAGCAGTTGCAGCGGCAACTGGCGGCCCTGCAGCATCTGCTCCAGCTGCGCGCGCCGCTCAGGGCTGGCGCAGGGCAGCACGAAGCGCAGACCCGGGCGCTGCTGCAGCAGGCGCTCGGCGGTGTCGAGGAAGAGCGCACCAAGCTTGCCCACCTCGCCGCCCCGGCTACCCGGCAGCAGCGCCACCACCTGGGCGTCGGCCGGCAGGCCGAGCTGCGCGCGCGCGGCGGCGCGATCGGCTTCCAGGGGGATGGTGTTGGCCAGCGGGTGGCCGACGAAGCGCACCGGCACGCCGTGCTCCTCGTAGAACTTCGCCTCGAAGGGGAACAGCGCCAGCATCAGGTCGCAGGCCTGCTTGATCTTCAGCACGCGCTTCTGCCGCCAGGCCCAGACCGAGGGGCTGACGTAGTGCACGGTGCGGATGCCGGCGCGGCGCAGTTGCAGTTCCAGGCCGAGGTTGAAGTCCGGCGCGTCGATGCCGATGAAGACGTCGGGGCGCGCGAGTATCAGGGTGCGGATCAGGTCCTTGCGCCGCTTCAGCAGCTCGCGCAGGCGGCCGAGGACCTCGACCAGGCCCATGACCGCCAGGCGCTCCATGGGGAATTCCGAGACCAGGCCCTGGGCCTGCATGCGCGCACCGCCCACGCCGATGAACTCGACCTCGGGATGGCGCTCGCGCAGGGCCTGCATCAGGCCGGCGCCGAGGATGTCCCCCGAGGCCTCGCCCGCCACCAGGGCGACGCGCAGCTTGCCGGTGCCCGCAGCCATGGTCAGCGGGTGATGCCGCGGGTGGCGCTCTGGATGGAAGCGCAGAACACCGCGACTTCCGGGAACTGCGCGGCGGATTCGGCCAGCTCGGCGAGCGCCTCCTCCACGGTCAGGCCCTGGCGGTACACCACCTTGTAGGCCCGGCGCAGGGCATGGATGGCCTCGGCGCTGAAGCCGCGGCGGCGCATGCCCTCGAAATTCATGCTGCGCGCCTCGGCGGGGTTGCCGAAGACGGTCACGTAGGCCGGTACGTCCTTGCCGATGGCGGTGCCCATGCCGGAGAAGCTGTGGGCGCCGATGCGGCAGAACTGGTGCACCAGGGTGTAGCCGGAGAGGATCGCCCAGTCGTCCACGTGCACGTGCCCGGCCAGCGCGGTGTTGTTGACCAGGATGCAGTGGTTGCCGATCACGCTGTCATGGCCGACGTGGACGTAGGCCATGAACAGGTTGTGGTCGCCGATGGTGGTTTCCGAACGGTCCTGGACGGTGCCGCGGTGGATGGTCACACCCTCGCGGATCACGTTGTGGTCGCCGATCACCAGGCGAGTCGGCTCGCCCTTGTACTTCAGGTCGGGAGTGTCCTCGCCGACGCTGGAGAACTGGAAAATCCGGTTGTGTCTGCCGATCTTCGTGGGGCCCTTGAGCACCACGTGCGGACCGATCACCGTACCTTCGCCGATTTCCACATCCGGCCCGACGATGGACCAGGGGCCCACCTCTACGTCGTCGGCCAGCCTTGCCCGCGGATCGATGATGGCGCGAGGATCGATCAAACTCATAGTTTGCGTTCCGCACAGATGATTTCGGCCGAGCACACCGGCTTGTCATCGACGGTGGCGTGGCAGTCGAACTTCCAGATGCCGCGCTTCACGCTGATGAACTGGGCATGCAGGTTCAGTTGGTCGCCCGGCAGCACCGGCTGGCGGAAGCGCAGCTTGTCGGAGCCGACGAAGTAGTACAGGGTGCCGTCGGCCGGCTTCACGTCGAGCATCTTGAAGCCGAGGATGCCGGCCGCCTGGGCCATGGCCTCGATGATCAGCACGCCGGGCATGATCGGGTGCTGCGGGAAGTGGCCGTTGAAGAAGGGCTCATTGATGCTGACATTCTTGTAGGCGCGAATGCGCTTGCCTTCGATGTCCAGCTCCACCACCCGATCCACCAGCAGGAAAGGGTAGCGATGAGGCAGGTATTCGCGAATCTCGTTGATGTCCATCATGTTCAGGGGAGCCTGTTCAGAAAAGGGAAACGCCAAAAAATGCGTGACTCACGCATCAGATGGAGTGTCTCCGCTCGGGGTCACGGCGGCCAGGCGCTTTTCCAGCTGTTGCAGACGACGGGCCATGTCGTCGAGCTGGCGAATACGGGCAGCGCTCTTCTTCCATTCAGCGGCGGGCTGCATGGCCGTGCCGGATGAGTAGGCGCCCGGCTCGGTGATCGAGCGGGTGACCATGGTCATGCCGGTGACGAAGACGTTGTCGCAGATCTCGATGTGCCCGACCAGGCCGACGCCGCCGGCGAGCATGCAATGCCTGCCGATCTTGGCGCTGCCGGAAATCCCGCAGCAGCCGGCCATGGCGGTGTGATCGCCGATCTGCACGTTGTGCGCGATCATGATCTGGTTGTCCAGCTTGACGCCGTTGCCAACCAGGGTATCGGACAGCGCACCACGGTCGATGGTGGTGTTGGCGCCGATCTCGACGTCGTCGCCGACGGTCACCCCGCCGATCTGCGCGATCTTCTGCCAGGCGCCCTGCTGCTTGGCGAAGCCGAAGCCTTCACCGCCGAGCACGGCGCCGGACTGGATGACCACGCGCTTGCCGATGCGCACGTCGTGGTAGAGGGTCACGCGCGGGGCCAGCCAGCCGCCGTCGCCGATCACGCTGCGCGCGCCGACGAAGCAGTGGGCGCCGAGGGTGACGCCGGCGCCTATCTGCGCGCCGGCCTCGATCACCACATAGGGGCCGATGCTGGCCGTGGGATCGACACTGGCGCTGGCATCGACCACCGCGGTGGAGTGGATGCCGGCGGGCGCCCTGGGTTTGGGGTCGAACTGGTGCGACAGCCCGGCGTAGGCCAGGTAGGGGTCGGGCACCACCAGCGCGTTGCCGGTGAAGCCTTCGGCATCGGCGGCGGTGAGCAGCACAGCACCAGCCCGGCTGTCGGCCAGGAACCTGCGGTACTGCGGGTTGGCCAGGAAGCTCAGTTGCTCGGGGCCTGCG
Organism: Pseudomonas delhiensis; assembly: GCF_900187975.1. Lineage (GTDB taxonomy): Bacteria > Pseudomonadota > Gammaproteobacteria > Pseudomonadales > Pseudomonadaceae > Pseudomonas > Pseudomonas delhiensis. The sequence goes on from NZ_FZPC01000043.1 coordinate 44,052, forward strand.
TCCTGCAGGGTGGCCAGGCCGTGGATGACCACGGCCGGGTCGCCGCGCAGCTCCGCCTGGAGCTGGGCGGCCAGTTCGGCGAGGGTATGGGACCGCGGGCTCATCATCAGCGCAGCTGGTTCATCCGCTCGATGACCTGGCGGGTGATGTCGTACTGGGGCTTGACGTCAACCACCGCGCCGCGCTCGACCACCAGGTCGTAGCCGCCCTTCTTGATGGTTTCCTCCACGGCCTGGTCCAGCTTCGGCTTGAGCTTCTTGAGCATCTCGCGGTCGGCCGAGGCCTTGGCTTCGTTCAGTTCCTTGGACTGGAACTGGAAGTCGCGGGCCTTCTGCTTGAAGTCGTCCTCGGCCTTGTCGCGCTCGGACTTGGACAGCTTGCTGCCGCCATTGACCAGCTTGTCCTGCAGGGCCTTGGCGTCGCTTTCCAGGGCACGCAGCTTGGTCAGTTGCGGGCCGAACTTCTTCTCGGCGTCGACGGCATACTGCTTGGCCGCATCGGACTCGAGGAGTGCCATCTGGTAGTTGAGCACCGCGATCTTCATGTCGGCGAACGCAGGGCTCGCCATCAGGGCGGCGGTGATCAGGACGAACTGGGTCAACTTACGCACATTGCACTCCTGCACAAAGCTAGGTTGTCTATACAACAAGTCTTAGAAGGTCTGCCCCAGGGAGAACTGGAAGATCTGGGTCTCCGCGTTGTCCGGCTTCTTGATCGGGGTACCGAGGCTGAAGCTCAGCGGGCCCAGCGCGGTGATCCAGGTCAGGCCCACGCCCACGGACATGGCCATGTCGTTGAGCTTGATGCCGTCGCAACCCTGGGTGGTGGACAGCGGGCAGTCCGAGTCGAACACGTTGCCCACGTCCCAGAACAGTACGGTACGCAGCTGGCTCTGGTCCTTGACGAAGGGCAGCGGGAACAGCAGTTCGGCGCCGCCGGTGATCATCACGTTACCACCGAAGGCCTGCGGGTCCTGGTCCGGGTCAGTGTAGCGGCCCTTGGCGTCAGGCCCCGCCGTCTCCTGGCCGGTGGCCGGGTCTATGACGCGGCTCGGCGTGCTGCGCGGGCCGAGAGAACTGTCCTTGAAGCCGCGCACCGAGTTGAAGCCGCCGGCGTAGTAGTTCTCGTAGAACGGCAGGCGGTCGGTGGAGCCGTAGCCGTCGCCGTAGCCCAGCTCGGTGTGGAAGCGCATGGTGTAGGTGTCGGACAGCGGCGCGAAGATCTGGCCGCGGTAGTCCAGCTTGTAGAACGACAGGTCGCTGCCGGGGATGGTCGACTCCAGCACCAGGCTCTGGGAATGGCCGCGGGTCGCCAGCACGCCCTTGTTCAGGGTGGACTCGGACCAGCCGATGGAGGCCTTGAAGTTGGTGAAGTTGTCGCCTTCCTTCTCGAGGAAGTCGAAGATCTCGTCGACGGTGTAGGCGCCGGTGTCGATGGTGTCGCGCTGCACGGTCAGGCCGTAGGTCAGGCGCGAGGTCTCGCTGATCGGGTAGCCGATGCTGACGCCGGCGCCGAGGCTGTTCACCGAGTAGTCGGAAACGTCGACGTCGAGCTTGTCGTAGTCGGTCTTGCGGTAGAAGGCGTTGTAGCCCAGGCTCACGCCGTCGACGGTCCAGTAGGGGTCGACGAAGCCGAAGTTGTAGCGGGTCTGGTAGTCGGACTTGGTCAGGCCGACGCTGACCTTGTTGCCGGTACCCAGGAAGTTGTTCTGGCTGATCGAGCCGCCGAGGATCAGGCCCGCGTCCTGGGCGAAGCCGATGCTGGCGGTGATGGAGCCGGAGGGCTGCTCTTCCACGCTGTAGTTGACGTCCACCTGGTCGTCGGTGCCCGGCACCGCCGGGGTCTCGACGTTGACCGTCTTGAAGTAGCCCAGGCGCTCCAGGCGCTGCTTGGACTGGTCGATTAGGTAGGTGCTGGCCCAGCCGCCTTCCATCTGGCGCATCTCGCGGCGCAGCACCTGGTCTTCGGTCTTGGTGTTGCCGCGGAAGTTGATGCGGTT
>NZ_FZPC01000078.1 GCF_900187975.1 Pseudomonas delhiensis
CAGGGCGGCGCTGGCCGAGCTGACCGCGCCCACTTCCAGGCTGACGCTGCCGGCGATGATGTCGACCGCGGTCAGGGTGTACTCGAAGCGCTGGGTGCCACCGTCGGCGACGACCGCGATACGGTCGCCCACGGCCACGTTGGACGGATCGAACGCCACCAGCAGGTGGGTGCCATCGAGCTGGATCGAGGTCGGCGCGCGCGAGGCGGTAGTGTCCAGGACCACGTTCTGCTCCATGACGAAGCCGGTCTTGCCGTCCGCGCCCATGACGCGGGTCTGGATGTTCCAGCTGTCACTATGGCCGTGGCGGTCCTGGGCCGCCCAGTCGGTGCCGTTGACCAGCGCGTCGTACCAGGTCTCGCCACCGTCGGTGGAAACCTGCAGGGTCTGGCCGGCGGCCAGCTCGGCACTCAGTACGCCGTACATCAGGCGGCCGATGCTGCCGTTGTCGGTGACGAAGTCCTGGCCGTCGTGGCCGGAGTCCTTGCCCATGTGGGACAGACGGGCCACCTGGATCGGGCCGTTGCCGGTGTAGACGATCACCTCGAACGGCTCGGAAGGCGCACTGCTGCCAGCAGCATTCATGGCCACGGTGGTGAAGTTGTACACGCCATCGGCGAGATCGCTCCCCGGCGTGAAGCTCCAGTTACCCTGGTCGTCGGCCTGCGCGCGGTCGATCTCGACGCCATTGCCGTAGATGACGATGGTGGCGAACGGCTCGCTGGTGCCGGAGAGCTGCGGACGATTGTCGTCGGTCACGTCGCCGGAGAGCAGGTCGCCGGTCTTGGCGCCGACGTTGTCGTACACGGACTTGATGACTGGCTGCGCCGGCGGAATGCTGTCGATATCCAGGTCGATCACCAGGTCGAAGGCGGACGGCTCGGAAACGTTGCCGGCTTTGTCGATGGCCTGCACGGTGAGGCTGTGCGCGCCTTCGGCCAGTTCGTCGACAGTGATGGACCAGGTGCCGTCTTCAACGACCTGGCGGCCGACTTCCACGCCGTTGGCATAGATGACGACGGTCGAGCCGATTTCGGCCGTGCCGGACAGGGTCGGTTGCTGGTCGTCGGTGGCATCGCCGGAGGCCAGTTCGCCGGTCTTGGCGCCGAAATCGTCGAACACGCTGTTGATCACCGGGGCGTCGGGCGCCTGGGTGTCGACGGTGATGACCCACTCATCGGAAGGTTCGGACTGGTTGCCGGCTGGGTCCTGGATGATCACGGTGATGCTGTGGTCGCCGTCGCTCAGCTCTTCCGGAGTGAACTCCCAAGTGCCACCCTCGCCAATTTCGATTTCCTCGAGTTTCTCGCCGTTATCGAAAATGATGATGGTGTCGCCCGGGTTGCCCTTGCCCTTGAG
>NZ_FZPC01000045.1 GCF_900187975.1 Pseudomonas delhiensis
GATCAGGCGCACATGAGCGGATTTTCATCAGGGCTCGGGAGCGGATGTATCGCTCCATGAAGCCGGATATACGGCAGCAGTCGTACCCAAGTTCGAAAAAGCACGTCGGTCGCTGGCAAAACGGGAGGAGTCCATATACGAATAACCGTTCGCGGTTATCCGCCGTTGGCCGCGCCACCGGACGTCCGGGGTGGCCGGTGAATTCAATCGCGGACGGAGTCCGCTCCTACGACCGTGCTTCCTGGAACCGAGCGGACTTTGTCCGCGATTCGGCGGATAACGCCGTAGGCGTTATGCGCCCTACGAACTATCGCGAACGCGGGAACCCAGGGTTCGCGAGCAAGAACTAGGCGTCCCCCTCGATCCTACGAAGAGCAAAAGCACCCCCTCACCGCTCCCGCAACGCCTCCCAGCGCGCCTTCAGCACCGGCTTGAGCAGGTAGTCCAGCACGCTCTTCTCGCCGGTGATGATGTCCACCGTCGCCACCATCCCGGGGATGATCAGCAGCGGCTTGTTGTCCGGGCCCAGGTGGTTCTTGTCGGTGCGCACCTGGATCAGGTAGAAGGCGTTGCCCTTGTCGTCGGTGATGGTGTCGGCGCTGATCATCTCCAGCTTGGCTTTCAGGCCGCCATAGATGGTGTAGTCGTAGGCGCTGAACTTCACCGTGGCCGGCTGGCCGGGGTGGAGGAAGGCGACGTCCTGCGGGCGGATCTTCGCTTCCACCAGCAGGTTGTCCTCCAGCGGGACGATTTCCACCATGTCGCTGCCCGGCTGCACCACGCCGCCGATGGTGTTGATCTTCAGCTGCTTGACGATGCCGCGCACCGGCGACACCACGGTGGTGCGGCTGACCTTGTCGTCGATGGCGCGGCTGGTGGCGGTGAGCTTGTTCAGCTCGGTGCGGGCCTCGTTGAGGTCCTTCAGGGCGTCGGTGCGGAAGCCCTGGCGCGACTCGTCGATCTTCCGCGAGATTTCCTGCATGGCCGCCTCGGCGCGGGGGATGGCCAGGGTGGTGGCGTTCAGCTCGCCGTTGATCTCCACCACGCTGCGGCGCAGGCGCAGCAGTTCCACCGGGGAGATGGCGCCGCTCTTGACCAGCGGCGTCGACATGTTCAGCTCCTGCTGCACCAGGCCGAGGCTTGCGCGGTACTGCTGGGTCTTGGCGCGGAACTCCTGCAGCTCCTGGGTCTTCTGCCGCAGCTGTTCCTGGAGGATGCTCACCTCGCTGGCCTGGCGCGCCTGGCGGCTGTGGTAGAGCTGCAACTGGTCGTCGACCACCTGCGGCGCGGTCTGCTTCAGGGTGTCGGAGAAGGCCGGCTCGCGGCCCTCGGCCTCGGCGCTCAGGCGTTCCACCCGGGCTTCCAGGGCGTTGCGGTCGGCCTCGGTCTCGCCCTTGTTGGAGGCGAAGCGGGTGTCGTCCAGGCGCAGCAGGGTCTGGCCCTTGTCCACCACCTGGCCTTCGTGGACGAAGATTTCCGAGACGATGCCGCCCTCCAGGTTCTGGATGGTCTGCACCTTGCTGGAGGGGATCGCCTTGCCTTCGCCCTTGGTGACTTCCTCCAGGTGCGCGTAGTGCGCCCAGGCCAGCGCGCAGACCAGCAGCGCGAGCACCGCCCAGAGGGTGATGCGCGCGGCCAGCGGCGAGTCCTCCAGCACCGTGCCCTGGACCTCGGGCATGAACTCGGTGTCGCTGCGTGCGCCCAGGTAGCCCGGCGCCGGTTGCATGCTGCTCATGGCTTCACCCCGCTGCCGGGCCGACGTGGCCCTTGCGCAATGCTTCGATCACCGCGTCCTTCGGCCCGTCGGCGACGATGCGCCCGGCGTCGAGGACGATCAGCCGGTCCACCAGCGCGAGCATCGAGGTGCGGTGGGTGACCAGCAGCAGCGTCTTGTCCGCGCAGCACGCCTGCAGGCGCCGGCGCAGGGCTTCCTCGCTGCTGTTGTCCATGGCGCTGGTGGGTTCGTCCAGCACCAGGATCGGCGGGTCCAGCAGCAGCGCGCGGGCCATCAGCACGGCCTGGCGCTGGCCGCCGGAGAGCAGCTGGCCGCGCTCGCCCACCGGGCGGTCGAAGCCGGCCGGGTGCTGCCGGGCCAGTTCGCTGACGCCGGTCAGCTCGGCCACCTCCAGCATGCGCGCGTCGCTGACGTAGCGGGCGCCGAGGGTCAGGTTGTCGCGCAGGCTGCCGGCCAGCAGCGGCAGGTCGTGGGCCACGTAGCCCACCTGCTGGCGCAGGTCGGCCACGTCGATCTGCCGCAGGTCCAGGCCGTCGAGCAGGATCTGCCCCTGGTCCGGCTGGTAGAAGCCCAGCAGCAGGCGCGCCAGGGTGCTCTTGCCCGAGCCGCTGCGGCCGATCAGCCCGACCTTCTCGCCGGCGGCCAGGCGCAGGCCGATCTGGCTCAGCGCCGGGGCGTTCTGCTCGGGGTAGCGGAATTCCACCTGGCGCATCTCCAGCGCGCCGTGCAGCTGGGTGCGCTCCAGCGGGCGCTGGCTGGCCTGGCGTTCCTGGGGCAGGGCCATGAGCGCGTCGGTGCTCTTCATGGTCAGGCGCGCCTGCTGGTGGCGGGTGATCAGCCCGGCGATCTGCCCCAGCGGCGCCAGCACCCGGCTGTTGAGCATGTAGCAGGCGACCAGGGCGCCGACGCTGAGCTGGCCGTCGAGGATGGCGTAGACGCCGCAGACGATCAGGGCCATGCCGGCGAACTGCTGGACGAACAGGGTGCCGTTGGTGGCCAGGGTGGCGAGGAAGCGGGCGTGGTTGTCAAGGCGGGTGAGGGCGCCGTGGGTGGCTTCCCAGCGGTACTGCCGCTCGCTCTCGGCGCCGCACGCCTTGAGCGTCTCCAGGCCGCCGAGGGTCTCGATCAGCAGGGCCTGGCGCTCGGCGCCGAGGGTCAGGCTCTTCTGCACGGTGTCGCGCAGGCGCACCTGGATCAGGTAGGCGAAGCCGATGGTCAGCGGGAAGGCCAGCAGCGGCACCGCCACCAGGCTGCCGCCGAGCAGGCCGATGACCAGGATCATCAGCAGCGAGAAGGGCAGGTCGATCAGGCTGGTGAGGGTCAGCGCGGTGAGGAATTCGCGCAGGCCCTGGAAGTCGTGGATGCTCTGGGCGAAGCCGCCGACCGTGGCCGGGCGGTACTTCATGGCCATGCCGGTGATGCGCTCGAAGAGGGTGGCCGAGAGCACCACGTCGGTCTTCTTCCCGGCCATGTCCAGCAGGTGCGCGCGCAGCACCCGCAGCAGCAGTTCGAAGAGGGTGCCCAGCAGCAGCCCGCTGGCCAGCACCCAGAGGGTGGAGACGGCCTGGTTGGGCACCACGCGGTCGTAGGTCTGCATGACGAACAGCGGCACCAGCATGCTCAGCAGGTTGATCAGCAGGCTGGCCACCAGGGCGTCGGTGTACAGCCAGCGCGACAGCCTGAGGGTGTCGCGGAACCAGGCCTCCACCCGCGGCACCAGCGGCTGGCGCGCCGCCTCCAGTTCGTGGCGCGGGCGGGCGAACAGGGCCAGGCCGCTGTATTGCGCGGCCAGTTCCTCGGTGCTGACCCACTGCTCGCCGCCCTCGGTCTCGCAGGGCAGGATCAGCGCCTGGCCGTCCGCGCCCCACTGGCGCAGCACCGCGCTGCGCCCGCCGTCGAGCAGCAGCAGGACCGGCAGGTTCAGCGCCGGTATGGCCTTCAGCTCGCGGCGCAGCAGGCGCCCCTGCAGGCCGGCGCGGGCCGCGGCGCGGGGCAGCAGCTCGGCGTTCAGGCGCTGCTGCGGCAGCGGCAGGCCGGCGCTCAGGCTGGTGCGGCTGACCGGGCAGCCGTGCAGGCGGCAGAGGATCAGCAGGCCGTCGAGCAGGGGGTCGTCGTGGCTCAGCCGGGGATCGTCCGCGGCGGGGCTGCCGCGCTCCTGGATGATCATGGTCACGCTACTTCTCCCGGGCTTCTTCGAGCCCCGTGCGGGCCGCCGCGCCCCGCAAACGCCGCCGGCCGGCGGGGCCGGCGTCGGGCGGGGGCGGGCAGGGCCTCATTTCATGTCGGGCAGGCGTGTTTCGGTCTTCACGTCGGACAGCGCCACGCCCTCGTGGGGCGGTACCACGTTCTGCGAGCGCAGCAGGGCGCCCATGGCGGCCAGCACCCGGTAGCGCGAGTACTCCTCGGTGTAGCGCACCTGGGTGTAGCGGCGGTTGGCGGTGAAGAGTTCGTTCTCGCTGTCCAGCAGGTCGAGCAGCGTGCGCTGGCCCAGGGTGAACTGCTGCTGGTAGGCCTCGCGGACCTTGCGGGTGTAGTCGGCGTACTCGCGCGCCGGTCCGGTCTGCTTGGTGGCGTTCTCCATCGCGTCCCAGGCCAGCGAGAGGTTCTCGTTGAGCAGGCGCAGGGCGTTGTCGCGGACGTCCTTGGCCTCGTCGATCTGGTGCGAGGTGGCGCCGAGGCGGTTCTTGTCGCGCATGCCGTTGAACAGGTTGTAGCGCATCACCACCTGGGCTTCCCAGTCGTTGTAGTGGCCCACTTCGCCGTCGACGTTGTTGTTCGCCGCCTTCGACAGTTCCAGGTCGAAGCGCGGGTAGAAGGGCGCCTTGGCCGCCTCGTACTGCTTCTCGGCGGCGTTGACGTCGGACTGGGCCGACTTGAGCAGCGGGTTGTTGCTCAGCACTTCCTGGCGCGCCTGGTTGATGCTGGCGGGCACCAGGGCCTTGACGGTGGAGGGCGTCTCCAGCTCGTCCGGCTGCTTGCCCACGGCGCTGTAGAAGTTGGCCTCGGCGTCGCGCAGGTCGACTTCCTCGGTGTAGAGGTTGTTCTGCGCCAGGGCCAGGCGCGCGGTGGCCTGGTCGTTGTCGGCGGTGCTGCCGACGCCCTGCTGGCTGCGCATGCGGATCTGGTCGCCGATGCGCTGGTGGGCCTGCAGGTTGTTGCGCGCCAGGGTCACCATCTCGCGGTGCTGCAGCACGCTGAGGTAGACCTCGACGGTGCGCAACGCGGCGTTCTCCGAAGTGCCCAGGACGCGGAACGCCTTGGAATTGACGTTGGCCTCGTTGCGCGCCACCTCGTTGGGCGTGCCGAAGCCGTCGAACAGCATCTGCTGCAGGCGGATCTCGGCGTCGCCGCGGTTGAGCGTTTCCTTGTTGTGGTTGCCTTCCTGACGGGTAGAGGGGCTATCGACGCCTTCGCGGCCGTAACCCAGCAGCAGATCGACGGTGGGCAGGTAGCCGCCGCGGGCGATCTTCAGTTCCTGGTCTGCGGTCAGCCGGCTGTTCATGCTCTGGCTGATCTCCGGGTGATATTGCAGGGTGCTCTGTATGGCTTGGGTCAGGCTCATCGCGTGGGCTTGAGCGCAGGTGGCCGCCAGAAATACACCGCTCCATAGCGTCGCGTTACGACTGCGCATGGCGTTCTCCTGGTGTTCTCGACTTCGATGCTCTTTCAGTTCGCCAAAAACTTGGCTTTTTTTTGATATCAAGCGTTTCACGCCTGTAACATCAGAGCTAAGAACAACTTTTCGAGAAGCTCAGAAGAATTTTTCACATCCCATATTCAGAAAAAGTCTTATGCCACCTGTGAAAACCGGCACATTGTAAAACTCGCAAACCCTGATTTTTCTTGGCTATGGGGACGAATAGGGCTTGCAGATACAGCCATGTACGTTTCAGGCGGCTAGGGCGGGGCGTTCCGCGAAGTGTCGAAGCAAGCGTGGTCAAAAAAATGGCGGATTCATCCGCTGGCTTTTTGATGCCAAAGCGCCTCCAGGCTTCAGCTTCCCTCTACGCATCACTGCGCGCCATCGACGGCATGGCCAACTCGGAGGTCTTGGGTGCCGCCGGAGGCGGCGCCGGGCGGTGAGCGGAGGATGCAGTCATGGCCAGCTTGGTAGGTATCGTCAGCAAGGCGGTGGGCGAGGTCTTCGCCGTGGCCGCGGATGGTTCGCGTCGCATCCTGCACCAGGGCGACAAGCTGTTCGTCGGCGAACAACTGGTGACCGGGCACGAAGGTGCCGTGGCCGTGGCGATCGCCGGTGGCGGCGAGCTCACCCTGGGGCGCGACAGTTCGATGCCGATGAGCAGCCAACTGGTCGCCGCCGCCCACCACCAGTACGCGGACAGCGCGCCGGCGCAGGCCCCGGCCACGCCCAGCCAGCAGGACCTCACCGACGTCAAGGCGCTGCAGGCGGCCATCGCCGCCGGGCAGGACCCGAGCCAGGTCGCCGAGGCCACCGCGGCCGGTCCGTCGTTCTCCGCCGGCGGCAACGCCAAGGCCGGCGGCGGGCACTCCTTCGTGCTGCTGACCGAGACCGGCGGCCGCGTCGATCCGGACATCGGCTTCCCCACCGGGCCTCTGGCCAGCGGCCCGCTGTTCCCGCGGCCGTTCGACGGCGTGCCCAGCCCCGAGCAGGCCCAGGCGGCGCCCCCGCCGGAACCGCCGGCACCACCGGAGCCGCCGGCGCCCCCCGTCGATGGCGTGCCGAGCGCGGGCAATGCCGCCACCGTGGTGGATGAGGATGGCCTGCCCGGCGGCATCCAGGGCAACGACGACCTGCCCGGCGTGGGCGCCAGCGCTTCCGGCAGCCTGGGCTACAGCTTCGGCCCCGATGGCCCCGGGAGCTTCGCCTGGGGCACCACCGGCCTGCCGGCGCTGACCTCCGGCGGCGTGGCCCTGAGCTACAGCGTGAGCCCCGACGGCCACGTGCTGACCGCCTCGGCCAATGGCCAGACGGTCTTCACCCTGACCCTCACCAGCCTCGCCAACGGCACCTACGAACTGGTCCTGCAGCAGCCGCTGGACCACCCGCAGCACGGCGTCGAGGACGACATCGCCCTCAGCGTCCCCTACACCCTGACCGACGGCAACGGCACGCCCGCCAGCGGCAGCCTGGCCATCCTCGTCAACGACGACAGCCCCACCGCCGGCCTGGCCCTGGACGGCGAGGCGCCGAGCCTGTTCAGCCATGACGAGGGCACCCGCGGCGGCGCCTCCGAGAGCGTCTCGGCGGACTTCGCCAGCGCCTTCCAGGCCACCCTGGCCTATGGCGCCGACGGCGCCGGCAGCGTGGCCTGGCACTACAGCCTGAACGTCACCAGCCAGGGCGAGGCCTCGGGGCTCAGCAGCGGCGGCCAGGGCATCCACCTCTACCTGATCGGCGGCGTGGTGGTGGGCTCCACGGCCGCCAGCGCCGGCGCGGTGAGCAGCGCCAACAGCGTCTTCACCCTGGCGGTGGACGCCGCCAGCGGCAAGGTCACCCTGACCCAGTACGCCGTCATCGACCACGCCCTGCCGGGCGACACCGGCGGCTTCGACAGCCAGCACGTCTCCCTCGGCAACGACCTGGTGCAGCTGCAGGGCAGCGTCACCATCACCGACCGCGACGGCGACCCGGCCAGCGCCAGCCAGAACCTGGACCTGGGCGGCCGGATCGGCTTCGCCGACGACGGGCCGAGCATCGGCATCGGCGCCAGCACCGCGCAGCTCGGCAGCCTGGTGACCCAGGACGCCGACACCCTCGGCAGCAACTTCGACACCGCCACCACCAGCTTCGCCGCGGCCTTCGCCATCACCTCGCAGAACGCCGGCGCCGACGGCCCGGCCACGGTGGGCTGGAGCTATGCGCTGAAACTGGACGTGGCCGAGGGCAGCCAGTCGGGCCTGAACAGCGCCGGGCAGAAGATTTATCTGTACGAGCAGAACGGCCAGATCATCGGCAGCACTGCCAGCAGTGAAGGTGGTGTGAACGCCAGCAACACCATTTTCAGTCTCAAAGTGGATGGCAGCGGCAACGTCACCCTGACGCAATACGCCGAGATCGATCACGCACTGCCCGGCGCCACCGGCAACTATGCTGCGCAGCAGGCTTTCCTCGGCACTGGCCTGGTGAGCCTGGACGCTACCGCGACCATCACCGACTACGACGGTGACAAGGCCAGCTCCACGGCGTCCCTGGACCTGGGCAACAAGGTGGCCTTCGACGACGACGGCCCCTCCATCTGTATCGACCTGAGCGGTAAAGCTCCGGTGCTGCTGCATACACAGGACGCGGACACTATCGGCAGCAACTTCGACACTGCGACCACCAGCTTCGCCGCCGCCTTCGCCATCACCTCGCAAAGCGCCGGCGCCGATACCCCGGCTTCGGTGAGCTGGAGCTACGCGCTGAAGCTGGATGTAGCCGAGGGCACTCAGTCAGGCCTGAACAGCACCGGACAGAAGATTTATCTGTACGAGCAGAATGGCCAGATCATCGGCAGTACCGCCAGCAGTGAAGGCGGGGTAAACGCCAGCAACACCATTTTCAGTCTCAAAGTGGACGGCAGCGGCAACGTAACCCTCACGCAGTTCGCCGAGATCGATCACGCACTGCCCGGCGCCACCGGCAACTATGCCGCGCAGCAGGCTTTCCTCGGCACCGGCCTGGTGAGCCTGGACGCTACCGCCACCATCACCGACTACGACGGCGACAAGGCCTCGTCCAGCGCCAGCATCGACCTGGGCAACAAGGTCGCCTTCGACGACGACGGCCCCTCCATCTGCATCGACCCCAGCGGCAGCAAGCCCGTCGTGCTGCTGACCCACGACGCGGACACCATCGGCTCCAACTTCGACACCGCGACCACCAGCTTCGCCGCCGCCTTCGCCATCACCTCGCAAAGCGCCGGCGCCGACACCCCGGCCTCGGTGAGCTGGAGCTACGCGTTGAAACTGGACGTGGCCGAAGGTAGCCAGTCGGGCCTGAACAGCGCCGGGCAGAAGATCTACCTGTACGAGCAGAATGGCCAGATCATCGGCAGCACCGCCAGCAGCGAAGGCGGGGTGAACGCCAGCAACACCGTCTTCAGCCTGAAGGTCGACGGCAGCGGCCAGGTCACCCTGACGCAGTACGCCGAGATCGACCATCCGCTGCCGGGCGCCACCGGCAACTACGCGACCCAGCAGGTCCCGCTGGCCACCGGGCTGGTGAGCCTGCAGGCCACCGCCAGCATCACCGACTACGATGGCGACAAGGCCAGCTCCACGGCCTCCCTCGACCTGGGCAACAAGGTGGCCTTCGCCGACGACGGTCCGTCCATCTGCGTCGGCCTGGGTGGCCAGGCGGTGGCGGTGCAGACCCAGGATGCCGACACCATTGGCGCGAACTTCGACACCGCCAGCGGCGACTTCACCGGCGCCTTCGTCATCACCTCGCAGAGTGCCGGCGCCGACGCCCCGGCCTCCGCGGTGAGCTGGAGCTACAGCCTCAAGCTGCTGGCCGGGCAGGGCGCCGACAGCGGGCTGAGCAGCGGCAACGCGACCATCCACCTGTACGACGTCGGCGGCAAGATCGTCGGCAGCACCGCCACCAGCCTGCAGGGCGTGACCGTGGCCAACACCGTGTTCGACCTGCGCCTGGACGGCAACGGCGGCAAGGTGATCCTCACCCAGTACTCGGCCATCCAGCACGACGGGCCGGGGGCTTCCGGCAACTACGACAGCCAGGTGGCCTGGCTGAAGACCGGTCTGGTCGGCCTGGAAGGCACCGCCAGCATCACCGACTACGACGGCGACAAGGCCAGCAGCAGCCAGACCCTCGACCTGGGCAACAGGATCGGCTTCGCCGACGACGGCCCCACCGCGGTGGACGACCGTCCGCCGTGCCTGCTGGTGCAGCCGCCGCCGGCGGTCAACCTGACGCTGGTGCTCGACGTCTCCGGCAGCATGCAGGGCAGCAAGCTGGCGCAGGCCAAGGCCGCGCTGATCAACATGCTGCACGAGTACGCGTCCATGGGCCTGCTGGTCCAGGTCTCGCTGATCAGCTTCGCCTCCTCGGCCAGCGCCGCCACCCACTACAGCTTCGACGACGCCGGCGACAGCGGCTACACCAGCCTGGTGAACGCCATCAACGGCCTGCAGGCCGGCGGCAACACCAACTACCAGGCCGCCCTGGAGCGCGCCCAGACCAGCATCAGCGCCGACCTGAACGCGCCGGGGGCCGACCCCTCGGCCATCAACCGGGTGTACTTCATCTCCGATGGGCAGCCCACCACGGGTAGCACCAACACCGCGCTGGACAACTGGCAGAACTTCCTCGCCGCGCACAACGGCACCAGCAACAACGTCGAGGCCTTCGCCGTCGGCGTCGGCACCTCCATCACCGACCAGGACCTGGTGCGGGTGGACAGCCATGGCACGCCGGTCATCGTCACCGACCCCGGCGACCTCGGCGCCACTCTGGTCAACCTCAGCCACCTCGACGCGGTCAGCGGCAACCTGCTGGCCAACGACCTGCCGGCCAGCGCCGACGGCACCGTGCGCATCACCCAGGTGAGCATCGGCGGCGAGACCTTCGCGGTGGACGCCAACGGCAACCTCACCAACCTCGACCCCAATGCCAGCCACGCCACCGGCAGCTACAACGCCAGCAGCGGCCTGCTGACCATCAGCACCGACAGCGGCACCCTGACGCTGTACCTGAAGGACGGCGGCGGCCACCACATGGGCGACTACACCTATGCGGTCAAGGCCGGGGTGAGCTTCCCGGAAAGCGGGCAGATCAGCGAGTCGTTCCAGTACACCATCGTCGATGGCGACGGCGACACCGCCACGGCCAACCTCGACATCTGCCTGAAATACGGCGCGCCCATCCTGGTGGTGGGCAGCAACGCCAGCGACGTCGACGGCTCCACCACCGCCCACACCGTGCCCAGCCCGCTCGGGCCGGACCACGGCACCATCGCCGGCAGCTTCGGCAACGACGTGCTGATCGGCGACGTGGGCGGGGTGAGCACCACCACGGTGCCGGGCAAGAACTACAACATCGCGCTGATCATCGATACCTCCGGCAGCATGGCCGATGCCTCGGGGACCGCCGGGCTCAGCCGCATGGCCCTGGCCAAGGCGGCGCTGATCAATCTGCTGAACCAGATCAAGGGGCACGACGGCACCATCAACCTGGCCCTGGTGTCCTTCGCCGACGGCTCGACCCTGACCCAGGTGCACGGCCTTAACAGCACCAACGTCGCCACCCTGATCAGCGCCATCAACAGCCTCGGCGCCGTGGGCGGGACCAACTACGAGGCGGCGCTGAAGTCCACCGTCGACTGGTTCAACGCCACCGTGGCCGGGGGCGCCAACGCCGCCCACGACTACATCAACCTGGCGTTCTTCCTCACCGATGGCAACCCGACCACCTACATCGGCGACAACAGCAACAGCGGCAACGTCACCAACTACCACGACATCAAGGACGCGCTGGACGTCGCCAACAGCATGCTCAACGGCGGCGGCGTGCTCAGCGGCGGCGACCATGTGTCGGTGAACGCCATCGGCATCGGCGACGGCATCAACAGCGGCATCCTGCAGTTCTTCGACAACACCAGCACCACGGGCACCGCCACCCTGCATTTCACCGGCAACACCCCGGACCTCACCGCCAACGTCGGCCAGCCGCAGGTCATCAATACCGCCGAACAGCTGCAGACCGCGTTGCAGGAAGGCTTCACCAACAGCTCGCCGCAGGCGGTGGGCCACGACCACCTGGTGGGCGGCGACGGCAACGACATTCTCTTCGGCGACGTGATCAACACCGACGCCCTGAGCTGGACCGGGCATGCCGCCGGCACCCACAACGGCGCCGGCTACCAGGGCCTGGTGGACTACCTGAGCGCCGCCAACGGCGGCGCCGCGCCGTCCCAGAGCCAACTGACCAACTACATCGTCGCCCACGCCTACGAGCTCAACGTCGCCGGCGATACCCGCGGCGGCAACGACACCCTCGAAGGCGGCAAGGGCGACGACCTGCTGTTCGGCCAGGGCGGCAACGACACCCTGCTCGGCGGCGACGGCAACGACATCCTGTTCGGCGGCATGGGCGACGACAGCCTCACCGGCGGCGCCGGCGCCGACCAGTTCGTCTGGCAGAAGGGCGAGACCGGGCATGACGTGATCAAGGACTTCAACATCGGCGAGGGCGACTCGCTGAACCTGGCCGACCTGCTGCAGGGCGAGCACGCCACCGTCGATTCGCTGGCGCAGTACCTGACCTTCTCGGTCAACGCCACCACCGCGACCACCACCATCTCGGTGAACCCCACGGGCGCGACGGGGGGTGCGACCACCCAGACCATCGACCTGGTCAACGTCGACCTGGTGGCGAAGTACGCCGGCCACAGCGGCGGCGCCATCGTCTCCAGCGGCGACACCCACACGGTGCTCAATGGCCTGCTGACCGACCACGCGGTGAAGGTGGACACCGTCTGACCGCGCCGCAAGGGCGCCCGCGACCGCCGCCCCAGGGCGGCGGTCGCGTATCCGCTGGGGGATGGCGGCGCATATCCGCGATGAATGATCGTCGCGCCCCGGCATTCGCTCGCCCTATGCTTGGCCGACTGCACCTCCCCAATCGAACAACAAGCAACGAGGTTTCCCATGCGTGAAGTGGTGATCGTCGACAGCGTCCGTACCGGCCTGGCCAAGTCCTTCCGCGGCAAGTTCAACATGACCCGGCCCGACGACATGGTGGCCCACTGCATCGACGCGCTGCTGGCGCGCAACGGGCTGGACCCGCTGCTGGTGGACGACTGCGTGGTCGGCGCCGGCTCCAACGAGGGCGCCCAGGGCCACAACATCGGCCGCAACGCCGCGGTGCTGTCGAAGCTCGGCATCCACGTCGCCGGCATGACCCTCAACCGCTACTGCTCCTCGGGCCTGCAGGCCATCGCCATCGCCGCCAACCAGGTGGCCTCCGGCTGCAGCGACATCCTGGTGGCCGGCGGTGTCGAGTCCATCACCCTGACGGCCAAGTCGCGCAACACCGACCACTTCGTCAACCCGCGCCTGGAAGCGGAATTCCCGGGGATCTACTACCCCATGGGGCAGACCGCCGAGATCGTCGCCCGCCGCTACAACGTCACCCGCGAGGAACAGGACCTCTACGCCCTGCAGAGCCAGCAGCGCACCGCCCGCGCCCAGGCCGAGGGCCTGTTCGACGACGAAATCGTGCCGATGAACGTGCGCTACGCCGTGGAAGACAAGGCCACCGGCGAGAAGAAGGTGGTCGAAGGCGTGGTCGACCGCGACGACTGCAACCGCCCGGACACCACCCTCGAAGGCCTGAACTCCCTGAAGCCGGTGTTCGCCGAGGACGGCTCGGTGACCGCCGGCAACGCCTCGCAGCTTTCCGACGGCGCCTCCATGACCCTGGTGATGAGCCTGGACAAGGCGCTGGAGCTGGGCCTCAAGCCCAGGGCCTTCTTCCGCGGCTTCACCGTGGCCGGCTGCGAGCCGGACGAGATGGGCATCGGCCCGGTGTTCTCGGTGCCGAAACTGCTCAAGGCCCGCGGCCTGCAGATCGACGACATCGACCTCTGGGAACTCAACGAAGCCTTCGCCTCGCAGTGCCTGTACGCACGCAACCGCCTGGGCATCGACAACGAGAAGTACAACGTCAACGGCGGCTCCATCTCCATCGGCCACCCCTTCGGCATGACCGGCTCGCGCCAGGTCGGCCACCTGGTGCGCGAACTGCAGCGGCGCAACCTGCGCTACGGCATCGTGACCATGTGCGTGGGCGGCGGCATGGGCGCCACCGGCCTGTTCGAAGCGGTCCGCTG
Source organism: Pseudomonas delhiensis (assembly GCF_900187975.1). Lineage (GTDB taxonomy): Bacteria > Pseudomonadota > Gammaproteobacteria > Pseudomonadales > Pseudomonadaceae > Pseudomonas > Pseudomonas delhiensis. Next base: position 13,552 of record NZ_FZPC01000045.1, read on the forward strand.
AGCCTGGCGGCCGTCCCCACGCAGGAGGGCCGATAGCGAAGCCCCGGCAGCGATGCCGGGGCTTTTTTCGTTGCGGGCTTTTCGTAGGAGCGAGGGGGGGCGCCTAGCTCTTGCTCGCGAATGGTGTTCTGCCGGCCAGGTTCGGCGTGCGTCCTGAAGAACGCCCTCTCCCTAACCCTCTCCCTGAAGGGAGAGGGGACCGTTCGGTGTGCTCGGGTGTTTCGGCGTTAGCCGGCTGCCGCGAAGTTTCCGACTGACGCCAAATCTTCTCTCGGCACGGACAAGCCCCCTCTCCCTTCAGGGAGAGGGCTGGGGAGAGGGAAGGGAGGTCAGCCGATGCACCAATACACCTGGGAAACTCCGTTCGCGAGCAAACTCGCTCCTACGAAAAGAACCTGCCCCCGGAAGACACCCAAAGAAAAACCCCGGCACCTGGCCGGGGTTCATGATTCGCCTAAAAAACCGAACAACACCTACTGCGCCACCCGCGCATACAACCCGGCGGCCTGCTGCATTCGGCTGATGTACTGCATCACCTCGCGTTCCGCATCGAAGCGGGTGAAGAACGGCCCTTCCAGCGTGCCCTCGCGGGTCGAGAAGAAATACTGGCCATTGACCGCGCTGATCCGGTCGCTGCGATAGTGGGTGCCCGGCTCGCCGTCAGTCACTCTTTTACCGAACATGAAGACACCTCCCACACCTGCGGGTTAATGATTTCAGTGTAGCCAGGCCCTGCGGCGGCGTGGCGCAGGCGACGAATGGACGGCGGCGGGGGCCCTGGCGGCTATGCTCAATGGCCAGCGGCACGAGGCTGGTCGGCTATATATCTGTTTGGTTATAAGAAAATCAAAATATATTCTTTTTAATGAATTCCGGCCTTGTGCATAGTGAACCCACACGAACCAGGAGCCCAACCCATGAGTCTGCGTCTCGGCGACATCGCCCCCGACTTCGAACAGGAATCCAGCGAAGGCCGCATCCGTTTCCACGAGTGGCTTGGCGACAGCTGGGGCATTCTCTTCTCCCACCCGGCGGACTTCACCCCGGTGTGCACCACCGAGCTGGGCCTGACCGCCAGGCTCAAGGACGACTTCGCCAAGCGCGGCGTCAAGGTCATCGCGCTGTCGGTGGACCCGGTGGAGTCCCACGTGAAGTGGATCGACGACATCAACGAGACGCAGAACACCGTGGTCAACTTCCCCATCATCGCCGACGCCGACCGCAAGGTCTCCGAACTGTACGACCTGATCCACCCGAACGCCAACGACACCCTGACCGTGCGTTCGCTGTTCGTCATCGACCCGAACAAGAAGGTGCGCCTGACCATCACCTACCCGGCCAGCACCGGGCGCAACTTCAACGAAATCCTGCGGGTGGTGGACTCTCTGCAACTGACCGACAACCACAAGGTCGCGACGCCGGGCAACTGGCAGGACGGCGACGAGGTGGTCATCGTGCCCTCGCTGAAGGACGAGGACGAAATCCGCCAGCGCTTCCCCAAAGGCTACCGCGCGGTCAAGCCGTACCTGCGCCTGACGCCGCAGCCCAACCGCTGATTTTCCCGCGGCTGCCCCGCGCGGCCGCACCTGTTCCAAACCACGAGTAGGGTATTCGGCCGGTTCGCCGGCCGCCTTTTTTTCTGTTCCCGCCCGGCCCCGCGCCGCGCTTTCTTTCCGCTCTGACTTGCCCGCCACACGGGGAGAAGACGTCAGCCACGCCGCCAAGGAGATCGACCATGGGTCCGTCCACCTGGCGCCGCAGCCTGACCGCCGCTCTCCTGGCGTGTCTGCCGCTCGGTGCCTTCACTTCCGCCGCTCACGCCGAAACCCCGAAGGAAGTCCGCCTGGACTACGCCTACTACGCGCCCACCAGCCTGGTGCTCAAGCACTTCGGCTGGCTGGAGCAGGCGCTCAAGCCCGAGGGCACCGAGGTGCGCTGGGTGTTCAGCCAGGGCAGCAACCGCTCGCTGGAATACCTCAACGCCGGCAGCACCGACTTCGCCTCCACCGCGGGGCTGGCCGCGGTACTCAGCCGCGCCAACGGCAGCCCGCTGAAGACCGTGTACATCGCCTCGCGCCCGGAATGGACCGCGCTGGTGGTGCCCAAGGACTCGCAGCTCAAGTCCCTGGCCGACCTCAAGGGGCGCAAGGTGGCCGCCACAAAGGGCACCGATCCCTACCTGTTCCTGCTGCGCAGCCTGCAGAGCGCCGGCCTGGGCAAGGGCGACGTGGAGATCGTCCACCTGCAGCACCCCGACGGCCGTACCGCGCTGGAACGCGGCCAGGTGGACGCCTGGGCCGGGCTCGACCCGCACATGGCGGCCAGCGAGCTGCAGGCCGGCTCGCGCCTGCTGTACCGCAACGTCGACTTCAACAGCTATGGCGTGCTCAGTGTCACCGAGCGCTTCGCCCGCGAGCAGCCGCAACTGATCAAGCAGGTCATCGGCGCCTACGAGCGGGCCCGCCACTGGGCCATCGAGCACCCGGAGGAGACCGCCAGGCTGCTGGCCGAAGAGGCCAGGCTGCCGCTGGAGGTCGCCAGGCTGCAGCTCTCGCGCACCGACTTCAGCCAGCCGCTGCCCGGCGCCGAGCAGGTCGCCGCGCTCAAGGCCGCCGCGCCCATCCTGGTGGACGAGCAACTGGTACGCCCCGGCACCGACGTGGCCAGGGTGGTGGACCAACTGATCGATCCGCAACTGGCCGGCGAGGTCATCGGCAAGCAACCGCTGGCCAGGGCGCAGTGAATCATGGGCGTGCCCAGCCAGCCCCTCGACCTTGGCCGTAGCCGCCGCCTGGTGCTGTCGTTGCGGCCGCGCCCGCTGCGCTGGCGGGCCTGGGTGCTGCCGCTGCTGCTGTGCGCCGCGCTGGAGATCGCTGTGCGCGCCGGCTGGCTGGCGGAAAACCAGATGCCGGCGCCCAGCAGCGTCGCCCTGACCCTCTGGCAACTGGCCCACGGCGAGCTGTGGCAGCACATCGGCGCCAGCCTCGCGCGGGTGGCCGGCGGCTTCGCCATCGGTTCCTTCGCGGCCCTGGTGATCGGCACCTGGGTCGGCCTCAGCCGCCGCGCCGAGGCCTACCTGGAGCCGGGCTTCCAGGCCCTGCGGGCCATCCCCAGCCTGGCCTGGGTGCCCTTGCTGCTGCTCTGGCTGGGCATCGACGAGACGCCCAAGGTGGTGCTGATCGCCCTCGGCGCCTTCTTCCCGGTGTACCTGGCGCTGGTCGCCGGGGTGCGCGGGGTGGACCGCAAGTGGGTGGAGCTGGGCCGGCTGTACCACCTGTCCAGCTTCACCCTGGCACGGCGCATCCTCTTGCCGGCGGCGCTGCCGAGCCTGTTCACCGGGCTGCGCGGCGCCCTCAGCCTGAGCTGGATGTTCCTCGTCGCCGCCGAGCTGATCGCCGCCACCCGCGGCCTGGGCTACCTGCTCAGCGACGGCCGCGAGACCTCGCGGCCGGACATCGTCATCGCCGCCATCCTGGTGCTGGCCGTGCTCGGCAAGCTCAGCGACGGCCTGCTCAAGGCCGTGGAGCGGCGCGCCCTGGCCTGGCGCGACAGCTTCGAAGGCCTGGAGGAGAGGGCATGAGCGCGCTGCTGGAACTGAACAACATCCGCAAGAGCTTCAACGGCCTGCGCGTGCTCGACGACGTCAGCCTGGCGCTGGCGCCGGGGGAAGTGGTCAGCCTGCTGGGCCCCAGCGGCTGCGGCAAGAGCACCCTGCTGCGCATCGCCGCCGGCCTGGACGCCGACTTCGCCGGGCAGCTGCAGCGCAACCCGCTGCTGGGCTTCGGCCCGGACGGCGAGAGCGGCCGCGGCGGCGGCATCGGCGTGGTGTTCCAGGAGCCGCGCCTGCTGCCCTGGCTGACGGTGGCGCAGAACGTCGGTTTCGCCGACGGCTGGCTGGCCGACGATGCGCGTATAGCCAGGCTGCTGCGCGACGTCGGCCTGGAAGGCAAGGGCGGCCTGCTGCCCAGGCAGCTCTCCGGCGGCATGGCCCAGCGCGCGGCCATCGCCCGCGGGCTCTACGGCCGGCCCCAGGTGCTGCTGCTGGACGAGCCCTTCAGCGCGGTGGACGCCTTCACCCGCCTGCGCCTGCAGGACCTGATCCAGGACCTGGCGCTGGAATACGACATCAGCATCCTGCTGGTCACCCACGACCTCGACGAAGCCTTCTACCTGGGCGACCGCGTGCTGCTCCTGGGCGGCACCCCGAGCCGCCTGCGCCGCGAGTTCCCAGTCCCCCTGCAACGCCCCCGCGACCGCCGCGCGGTGGAGCTGGCGTACCTGCGGGGGGAGGCACTGACCGAGTTGCAGCATTCCCACGTGATCTAGGGCGGCAGGCTACAGGCTGCAGGCCAAAGCAGGAGCGGGCACCGCCTGCAGCCTGCAGCCTGCAGCCTGCAGCTTGTAGCCTTAAGCTATAAGCAAATGAATAAATAACATTTATTGGAATATCAAAACCCCTGTTAAGGTCTATGCACGTTGGTTAGCGAGCCGGCTTAAAATCGGCTCTTTCAGTTATAAGGAAGCGTGCAATGTATGTGGTCACCCTCGCCGGCAGTCCCAGCCAGCGTTCCCGTTCCGCGGTCCTGCTGGACGTTGCCCGGCAGTGGCTGCACGAGCGTGGGGTGGAGGTGCGTTCCTACCAGGTGCGCGACTTCGCCGCCGAGGACCTGCTGCATGCCCGCTTCGACAGCCCCCAGGTGCTGGAGCTGCTGGAGCAGGTGGCGCGGGCCGACGGCCTGGTGATCGCCACCCCGGTGTACAAGGCCTCCATCGCCGGCGCCCTCAAGGTGCTGCTGGACCTGCTGCCCGAGCGCGCCCTGAGCCACAAGGTGGTGCTGCCCCTGGCCACCGGCGGCAGCAGCGCCCACATGCTCGCCGTGGACTACGCGCTCAAGCCGGTGCTGGCGGCGCTGAAGGCCCAGGAGATGCTGCACGGCGTGTTCGCCGAGGATTCGCAGATCGCCTACGCCACGGCCGATGCGCCGGCGCAGCTGGAACCGGCCCTGGAGCGGCGCCTGCTGGAGTCCCTGGAACAGTTCCACGGCGCCCTGGCGCGGCGGCCCCGGCCGATCGATCCGAACCTGCTCAACGAGCGGCTGCTGAAGGCGCGCTGGAGTATTTGAGAGAGGCGGCTGCAGGCTGCAAGCGGCAAGCTGCAAGAAAAAGCGTGGAGCGCTACCGAGCCTCGAATAGGCAGGTGCGTGACTGCCAGACGACAAGAAACCAGGTCCTCAGTATCCCGCCAACGGGAGCGCAGGTCCGGCGAGCACACGACGACGAAGGAGCAAGCAATGCGCAACCTCACTTTGCGTGGTGGACTGGCGGCCCTGCTGATCGCGGCCCTGGCCCACGGCGCCCAAGCCGAAGAACGACCCGGTACCCTGCGTATCGGCTACCAGAAGTACGGCACCCTGGTGCTGCTCAAGGCCCGCGGCACGCTGGAGAAGCGCCTGGCCGAGCAGGGCATCAAGGTGCAATGGACCGAGTTCCCCGGCGGCCCGCAGCTGCTGGAAGGGCTGAACGTCGGCAGCATCGACTTCGGCGTGACCGGCGAGACGCCGCCGGTGTTCGCCCAGGCCGCCGGCGCCGACCTGGTGTACGTGGCCAGCGAGCCGCCGGCGCCCACCAGCGAGGCGATCCTGCTGCCCAAGGATTCCCCCATCAAGTCCGTGGCCGAGCTCAAGGGCAGGAAGGTCGCCCTGAACAAGGGTTCCAACGTGCACTACCTGCTGGTGCGCGCCCTGGAAGAGAACGGCCTGAAATACAGCGACATCCAGCCGGTGTACCTGCCCCCGGCCGACGCCCGCGCCGCCTTCGAGCGTGGCGCCGTCGACGCCTGGGTGATCTGGGACCCGTACCAGGCCGCCGCCGAGAAGCAGCTGCACGCCCGCACCCTGGTCGACGCCCGCGGCCTGGCCGACAACCACCAGTTCTACCTGGCCACCCGCACCTACGCCAAGGAACACCCGCAGGTGCTGACCACCCTGGTGGAAGAAGTGCGCTCGGTGGGCGAGTGGTCGCAGCACAACCCCGAGCAGGTCACCGAACAGGTCGCCCCGCTGCTCGGCCTGCCCGCCGACATCACCCTCACCGCGGTCAAGCGCCAGGGCTACGGCGCGCAGTTCATCACCCCGGAAGTGACGGCCAAGCAGCAGAAGATCGCCGACGCCTTCACCCAGCTGAAGCTGATTCCCAAGGCCCTGAGCATCAAGGACGTGGTCTGGACGCCGCCGGCCAAGGTAGCCACCAGCAACTGAACCTGTAGGAGCGAGCTTGCTCGCGAACGGATTTCCCTGCCGCTCTGAAGCTGGGCGGGTTCGCGAGCAAGCTCGCTCCTACAAAAAACTGCGAACGTTAAACAAATCATCGCGCGGCTACGCCACGCCGGCGCGCTCACTCTGGAGTTATAGCGATGAGCCTCAACATCTTCTGGTTCCTTCCCACCCACGGCGACGGCCATTACCTTGGCACCGCCGAGGGCGCCCGCGCGGTCGACCACGGCTACCTGCAGCAGGTGGCCCAGGCCGCCGACCGCCTCGGTTTCGGCGGGGTGCTGATCCCCACCGGGCGTTCCTGCGAGGATTCCTGGCTGGTCGCCGCCTCGCTGATCCCGGTGACCCAGCGCCTGAAGTTCCTGGTCGCGCTGCGCCCGGGGATCATCTCGCCGACCGTGGCCGCGCGCCAGGCCGCGACCCTCGACCGCCTGTCCGGCGGCCGCGCGCTGTTCAACCTGGTCACCGGCGGCGACCCGGACGAGCTGGCCGGCGACGGCCTGCACCTGAACCACGAGGAGCGCTACGAAGCTTCCGTCGAATTCACCCGCATCTGGCGCCGCGTGCTGGAAGGCGAGACCGTGGACTACCCCGGCAAGCACATCCAGGTGCAGGGCGCCAAGCTGCTCTACCCGCCGATCCAGCAGCCGCGCCCGCCGCTGTACTTCGGCGGCTCCTCGGAAGCCGCCCAGGATCTGGCCGCCGAACAGGTCGAGCTGTACCTGACCTGGGGCGAGCCGCCGGCCGCGGTGGCCGAGAAGATCGCCCAGGTCCGCGAGAAGGCCGCCAAGCACGGCCGCAGCGTGCGCTTCGGCATCCGCCTGCACGTGATCGTGCGTGAAACCAACGAGGAAGCCTGGAAGGCCGCCGACCGCCTGATCAGCCACCTCGACCAGGACACCATCGACCGCGCCCAGGCCTCGCTGGCCCGCTTCGACTCGGTGGGCCAGCAGCGCATGGCCGCCCTGCACGGCGGCAGCAAGGACAACCTGGAAGTCTCGCCGAACCTCTGGGCCGGCGTCGGCCTGGTGCGCGGCGGCGCCGGCACCGCGCTGGTCGGCGACGGCCCGACCGTGGCCGCGCGGGTGCAGGAATACGCCGACCTCGGCATCGACACCTTCATCTTCTCCGGCTACCCGCACCTGGAAGAGTCCTACCGCGTCGCCGAACTGCTGTTCCCGCACCTGCAGCTGGCCCGCCCGCAGCAGCCCGAAGCCCGCGGCTACGTCAGCCCCTTCGGCGAGATGGTGGCCAACGACATCCTGCCCAAGCAGGCCGCGCAGAGCTGAAGAATGGGGTAGGGCGAATGAAGCGGAACGCTTCATCCGCCGACGGCGGATAACGCTGGCGCGTTATTCGCCCTACGACGAAACGGAGTAGTGAAATGAGTGTGTCCAATCGATTGGCCCAGCGCCTGGCGCCCTGGGCCCTGCCGGTGGCCCTGGTGCTGGTCTGGCAGGTGGCGGTGGAGGGGGGCTTCCTTTCCAGCCGCATCCTGCCGGCGCCCAGCGCGGTGGTGGAAGCCGGCTACCAACTGGTGAAGAGCGGCGAGCTCTGGCAGCACCTGGCGATCAGCACCTGGCGCGCCGCCATCGGCTTCGTCATCGGTGGCTCCATCGGCCTGGCCCTGGGCCTGGTCACCGGCCTGTCGAAGTGGGGCGAACGCTTCCTCGACAGCTCGGTGCAGATGATCCGCAACGTGCCGCACCTGGCGCTGATCCCGCTGGTGATCCTGTGGTTCGGCATCGACGAGTCGGCGAAGATCTTCCTGGTCGCCCTCGGCACCCTGTTCCCCATCTACCTGAACACCTACCACGGCATCCGCAACATCGACCCGGGGCTGCTGGAGATGGCGCGCAGCTACGGCCTGTCCGGCTTCGCCCTGTTCCGCCAGGTGATCCTGCCCGGCGCGCTGCCGTCGATCCTGGTGGGCGTGCGCTTCGCCCTGGGCTTCATGTGGCTGACGCTGATCGTCGCCGAGACCATCTCCGCCAGCTCCGGCATCGGCTACCTGGCGATGAACGCCCGGGAGTTCCTGCAGACCGACGTGGTGGTCCTGGCGATCCTGCTGTACGCCGTGCTGGGCAAGCTCGCCGACCTCGCCGCCCGTGGCCTGGAACGCGTCTGGCTGCGCTGGCACCCGGCCTACCAGGCCAAGGGAGGTGCGGCATGAATGCGCTCAGCACGCCGCAGAACCTCAAGCAGGGCATCCCGCTGGCGCTGGACGGCGTGGTCAAGCGCTTCGGCGAGCGCGAGGTGCTCAAGGGCATCGACCTGCGCATCCCCGCCGGCCAGTTCGTCGCCATCGTCGGCCGCAGCGGCTGCGGCAAGAGCACCTTGTTGCGCCTGCTGGCCGGCCTCGACGCCCCCAGCGACGGCCAGCTGCTGGCCGGCTCCGCGCCCCTGGAGGAGGCCCGCGACGGCACCCGCCTGATGTTCCAGGACTCGCGCCTGCTGCCGTGGAAGCGGGTGATCGACAACGTCGGCCTGGGCCTTTCCGGCGACTGGCGCAAGCAGGCCCTGGAAGCCCTGGAAGCGGTGGGCCTGGCCGACCGCGCCCGGGAATGGCCGGCCAGCCTGTCCGGCGGCCAGAAGCAGCGCGTGGCCTTGGCCCGCGCGCTGATCCACCGGCCGCGCCTGCTGCTGCTGGACGAGCCGCTGGGCGCGCTGGACGCGCTCACCCGCATCGAGATGCAGCGGCTGATCGAGAACCTCTGGCAGCGCCATGGCTTCACCGTGCTGCTGGTCACCCACGACGTCAGCGAGGCGGTGGCCGTCGCCGACCGGGTGATCCTCATCGAGGAGGGCGAGATCGGCCTGGACCTCACGGTCGACCTGCCGCGCCCGCGCTCCCGCGGCTCGGCGCGCCTGGCCGCGCTGGAAGCCGAGGTGCTCGACCGCGTGCTGGCGCTGCCGCCGCTGCCGCCCGAACCGGAACCCGTGTCCCCACTGCCCACGCAACTGCGCTGGGCGCTCTGATCCACCGTTCATCCGTGCACTACCGACATTCCCCATAGGAGAAACGCCATGACCATCAAAGCCATCAACGTCCGCAACCAGTTCAAGGGCACCGTGAAGGAAATCATCGAAGGCCCGGTGCTCTCGGAAATCGACGTGCAGACCGCCGCCGGCATCGTCACCTCGGTGATCACCACCCGCTCGGTGAAGGAGCTGGAGCTGGCCGTGGGCAGCGAAGTGATCGCCTTCGTGAAGTCCACCGAGGTGTCCATCGCCAAGCTGTGAGGCGGGGGAGGGCGGCGTTTGCGCTGCCTTGGGTGCGAAAGAAAAAAGAAGGCGGACGCCCCCTGGGGACGTCCGCCTTTTTTTGTCCGGGGGCCTTACATCAGCGCCTGGCGCAGCGCCGCCATGTGCGCGAGGTAGTCGATCAGCTGGTCCAGCTCGGTGTCGTCGAGGGTTTCCGGGGCGAAGCCGGGCATCTTCGCCTGGGGCCAGCGGCGCAGGCTCTGCGGGTCGCGGATGTAGGCGTGGAGGAAGTCCTTGGCGAAGTACTCGGTGGGGCTGTGGGGCTGGTTCAGGTCCGGGCCGAACTGGGCGTCGCCGGCACCGTTCAGGCGGTGGCAGGCCAGGCAGTGCTTCTGGAACAGGGCGAAGCCGGCCTGCACGTCGGCGCTGGCGTCCTTGGCCGGGAGCAGGGCCGGGAAGCGGATTTCCACCGAGTCCAGCACGCGCAGGGTGCTGACCTGGAAGGGCCACTGCTCCGGGCCGATGGCCGAGGCCTGCGGGTCGCTCCAGACCAGGTAGAAGGGCCCGGCCGAGGGCTTGCCCTGGCCCAGCGGCGGCCAGGGTTTCTTCTCTTCCTCGATGGCCAGCCAGGCCCGCGCGCCTTCCTTCTGCAGCAGCGGCGCGGCCGGCAGTTCGGCGGCGAAGCCGTCCAGCGCCACGGCCTGCACGTGGGCGCGGCCGTCCACGCCCTCCAGCAGCGCCGCCAGCGGCACCGCGCGGTAGTGCATGGTGCGCTTGTAGGCCACGTCGTCCTTGATCTCGATGCTGCGCGCCTGGGCGTTGGACAGTAGTTGCGCGCTGCTCAGCGTGCGCGTGCCGCCGGGCAGCTCCAGGGTCAGTTCGGCGGCGAACACGGTGGGGCAGAGCAGGATCAGCAGCGGCAGGATGAAGCGCATGGGCGGGCTCCAGCGATGGGCTGCGCAAACATAGCAGAGGATGCCGACGAACGGCACTGCCACCTGTGCTGCGAGGGCCGCGGCCCCTCGGGCGACGCCGGCTTCGCAGCAGCAGGCGGACGGTTGGCTAGCCGACCAGGCGACTGAGGTTGGGGATGATGAGCACCACTGCGGTAACGAAGACGATCAGGCTGGCCTGCCGCCATTTCTTCGGTTGTTGATCCATCATGATGTTCTTCCGCCTTTCTTGTTGTTGGCCCGCCCCCGCGCGCTCGTTACGGCCCGGCGCGGGTGGCTGCGACCTTGGCTTTGCATACCGGCCGCCCCGGCAAGACCCGGCAGCGACGTCCCATAGGTACTGCGAAATTTCAGTCTAAGCCCCGGCTGGCGCGGGCTTAGACGATCTGGCAGCAAATCCTATGGTTCCAGGCATATTCCATCTATATGACAACGCGGTGACGGCTCTGGCCTGCGGCCCGACCGCCCATCCGACCGCCCGTCGGGGCGCTGCCCAGAGCGGTGCGCCAGGCGACCGCCGGTCGCCTGGGCTGAGCGCGGGGGTCAATCCGCCTGAGCGATCCGGTCATTGCCGGCCGTCGCCACGCGGTTAAGGTAGGCCGACACGCTGCCTGCGTGACCTCCACGCCAAGAGAGCACTCCCAAGAGAGAACGCCATGACCGAAGCATTGATTTACGACGCGGTGCGCACGCCCCGCGGCAAGGGCAAGAAGGACGGCGCGCTGTACAGCGTCAAGCCGGTCAACCTGATGGCCGGCCTGCTGCGCGCGGTGCAGCGGCGCAACCAGCTGGACACCGCCCAGGTCGACGACATCGTCCTGGGCTGCGTGACGCCGGTGGGCGACCAGGGCGCCGACATCGCCAAGACCGCCGCGCTGGTGGCCGACTGGGACGAGCAGGTGGCCGGCGTGCAGATCAACCGCTTCTGCGCCTCGGGCCTGGAGGCCGTGAACCTGGGCGCCATGAAGGTGCGCTCGGGCTTCGAGGACCTGGTGTTGGTAGGCGGCGTGGAGTCCATGTCGCGCGTACCCATGGGCTCCGACGGCGGCGCCTGGGCGCTGGACCCGCAAACCAACCTGCACGCCAGCTTCGTGCCCCAGGGCATCGGCGCCGACCTGATCGCCACCCTGGAAGGCTTCAGCCGCGCCGACGTCGACGCCTTCGCCCTGCGTTCCCAGCAGAAGGCCGCCAAGGCCCGCGCCGAGGGGCTGTTCGCGAAATCCCTGGTGCCGGTCACCGACCAGAACGGTATCGTCCTGCTCGACCACGACGAATTCATCCGCGCCGACTCCACCCTGGAAGGCCTCGGCGCGCTCAAGCCGAGCTTCGAGATGATGGGCCAGATGGGCTTCGACGCCACCGCCCTGCGCAAGTACAGCTACGTCGAGCGCATCGAGCACGTGCACACCCCGGGCAACAGCTCGGGCATCGTCGACGGCGCCGCCGCCATGCTCATCGGCTCCGAGGCCAAGGGCCGCGAGCTGGGCCTGAAGGCCCGCGCGCGGATCGTCGCCACCGCGGTCACCAGCACCGACCCGACCATCATGCTCACCGGCCCGGCGCCGGCCACCCGCAAGGCCCTGGCCAAGGCCGGCCTGCGCGTCGACGACATCGACCTGTTCGAGGTCAACGAGGCCTTCGCCTCGGTGGTCATGAAGTTCATGAAGGACATGGGCGTGCCCGAGGGCAAGGTCAACGTCAACGGCGGCGCCATCGCCATGGGCCACCCCCTGGGCGCCACCGGCTGCATGATCCTCGGCACCCTGCTCGACGAACTGGAGCGGCGCAACCTGCGCTACGGCCTGGCCACCCTCTGCGTGGGCGGCGGCATGGGTATCGCGACGATTATCGAAAGGGTTTGAGGCCGGAGAACAAGAAATGACCGAAGCCATCCGCTACGCTTTTCAGTACGAGAAGGGCCAGGACAACATAGTCGTCCTGACCATGGACATGCCCGGCCAGAGCGCCAACACCATGAACGCGGTCTACCGCGAGGCCATGGCCGCCACCATCGCCCGCCTGGAGGCCGAGAAGGACGCCATCGCCGGCGTGATCCTCACTTCGGCGAAGAAGACCTTCTTCGCCGGCGGCGACCTCAACGAACTGATCAAGGTCACCAAGGCCGACGCCCAGGCCTTCTACGAAGGCATCCTGGTCCTCAAGGGCCAGCTGCGCCGCCTGGAGACCCTCGGCAAGCCGGTGGTGGCCGCCATCAACGGCGCGGCCCTGGGCGGCGGCTGGGAAATCTGCCTGGCCTGCCACCACCGCATCGCCCTGGACGAAAGCCACGTGCAGCTGGGCCTGCCGGAAGTCACCCTGGGCCTGCTGCCCGGCGGCGGCGGGGTGGTGCGCATGGTGCGCCTGCTGGGCCTGGAGAAGGCCCTGCCGTACCTCGCCGAAGGCAGGAAGGTGCGCCCGGAGCAGGCGCTCAAGGCCGGCCTGGTCCACCAGTTGGCCTCCAGCCGCGAAGAGATGCTGGCCAAGGCCCGCGAGTGGATCGCCGCCAACCCCAACGCCAAGCAACCCTGGGACAGCGCCGGCTACAAGATCCCCGGCGGCACCCCGTCCAGCCCCAACGTGGCGCAGATGCTGGCCATCGCCCCCTCGGTGCTGCGCGACAAGACCAAGGGCTGCTTCCCGGCGCCGGAGAAGATCATGTGCGCCGCGGTCGAGGGCGCCCAGGTCGATTTCGACACCGCGCAACTGATCGAGGCGCGCTATTTCACCGAGCTGACCACCGGCCAGGTGGCGAAGAACATGATCGGCACCTTCTGGTTCCAGCTCAACGAGATCAACGCCGGCAAATCGCGCCCCCAGGGCTACCCGCAGCAGCAGACGAAGAAGGTCGGGGTGCTCGGCGCCGGCATGATGGGCGCGGGCATCGCCTACGTCTCGGCCGCCGCCGGCATCGAGGTGGTGCTCAAGGACGTTTCCATCGAGGCTGCGGAGAAGGGCAAGGCCTACTCGGCCGCGCTGCTGGACAAGAAGGTCGGCAAGGGCCAGATGACCGCCGAGAAGCGCGACGCCTTCCTCGCCCGCATCAAGCCCACCGCCAGCGAGGCCGACTTCGAGGGCTGCGACCTGGTCATCGAGGCGGTGTTCGAGGACCGCGCGCTCAAGGGCAAGGTCACCGCCGCCGCCGAAGCCGCCGCGCTGCCCGACGCGGTGATCGCCTCCAACACCTCGACCCTGCCGATCACCGGCCTGGCCCAGGCCGTGGCGCAGCCGCAGAAGTTCATCGGCCTGCACTTCTTCAGCCCGGTGGACAAGATGCCGCTGGTGGAGATCATCCGCGGCGAGAAGACCGACGACGCCACCCTGGCCCGTGCCTTCGACTATGTGCTGCAGATCAGGAAGACGCCGATCGTGGTCCACGACAGCCGCGGCTTCTTCACCTCGCGGGTGTTCGGCACCTTCACCAACGAGGGCCTGGCCATGCTCGGCGAAGGCGTGCCGGCGGCGATGATCGAGAACCAGGCGCGCCAGGCCGGCATGCCGGTGGGCCCGCTGGCGATCAGCGACGAAGTCTCGCTGAGCCTGATGAGCCACATCCGCGAGCAGACCCGCAAGGACCTGGAAGCCGAGGGCAAGGCCCTGCCGCGGCACCCGGCCTTCGCCGTGGTCGACCTGATGCTCAACGAGTACAAGCGCCCGGGCAAGGCGGCCGGCGGCGGCTTCTACGAGTACCCGGCCAACGGCAGGAAGCACCTGTGGCCGGAACTGAAGCAGCGCTTCGAAAAGGCCGACGGGATGATCCCGGCCGAGGACGTGCGCGACCGCATCCTCTTCGTCCAGGCCATCGAGACGGTGCGCTGCGTGGAGGAGGGCGTGCTGCGCTCCACCGCCGACGCCAACATCGGCTCGATCTTCGGCATCGGCTTCGCCGCCTGGAGCGGCGGCGCGCTGCAGTTCATCAACCAGTACGGCCTGCAGGACTTCATCGCCCGCGCGCAGTACCTGGCCGAGCAGTACGGCGAGCGCTTCGAGCCGCCGGCGCTGTTGCTGGACAAGGCGGCACGCGGCGAGACCTTCTGAAGGACTTTCGTAGGAGCGAGCTTGCTCGCGAACGGCATTTCCCGGTAGCCATGGTGTGTTGGATTGACTCTGCCCCTCTCCCCAGCCCTCTCCCTGAAGGGAGAGGGGGCTTGTCCGTGCCGAGAGAAGGAATGGTTTCATCCGGAAGCCACCGAGGTTGCCGGCTGACTCCGGAACCTCCAGTTCTGCCCAACGGTCCCTCTCCCTTCAGGGAGAGGGAGCGGAGTCCAGCCAAGACACCGTAGTCACAGGGTGCATTCGCAAGCAAACCCATCCCTACGAAAAACACCCACACTGCAAACCGACCCCCACGGCCGGTTTTTTTCTTGCCGGCAAGCACCGTAGGATGGCGTAGAGCGCAGCGAAACCCATCACCTCTGGAACCCCCCATGCCCAGCGAACCCCACGCCGCGGTGCATAGCGCCGGGCAGGTCCACGCCATGGCCCTGGGCAACCTGCAGGGCGAGTACGCCTGGGTGCTGGAGACGGCGCAGGCGCAGGCGATGGCGCGGGGCGGCTGAGCAGCCGGTCGCCATCGTTTCCGCCGGCATTGATGCGCGGCGTTTTTTCGGGTATTTCCCCTGAAATTCCGACGCATGGAATGGCTTTGCCATCTTGTGTCGTGAAAAAACAGTGTGTAGTTTTCACGGAGCGTGCAGTTTGTTAAGAAAACGCGCGTTCGTGCCCGCTTAACATCAGGAACCCACCACTACATGTCGCTGCAAATCTGCATTCTGGAAACCGATATCCTGCGTCCCGAGCTGATCGACCAGTACACCGGCTACGGCTGGATGTTCCAGCAGCTGTTCGCCAAGCAACCGGTGCCCGCCGAGTTCAAGGTGTACAACGTGGTGGAGGGCCATTACCCGCCCGACAGCGAGCACTACGACGCCTACCTGGTGACCGGCAGCAAGTATGATTCCTTCGGCGACGAACCCTGGATCCGCAAGCTCAAGGACTACCTGCTGACCCGCTACGAGCGCGGCGACAAGCTGCTGGGCGTGTGCTTCGGCCACCAGTTGCTGGCCCTGCTGCTCGGCGGCAAGACCGAGCGCGCCGACCAGGGCTGGGGCGTGGGCATCCACGACTACCGCATCGAGGAACAGCCGCAGTGGATGCAGCCGGCGCTGGACGACCTGACCCTGCTGGTCAGCCACCAGGACCAGGTCACCCGGCTGCCCGAGGGCGCCCGGCGCATCGCCAGCAGCGACTTCTGCCCGAACGCCGCCTATGCCATCGGCGACCAGGTGCTGTGCTTCCAGGGCCACCCGGAGTTCGTCGCCGACTATTCCCAGGCGATCCTCGACCTGCGCCGGGAGATCTTCAGCGAACCGGTGTACCAGAAGGGCGTCGACAGCCTCGACCGCGAGCACCAGGGCGCCACGGTGGCGGAGTGGATGATGCGCTTCGTCCAGCTGGGCCGTAAGAAGGACGAGCAGAACGCCGCCTGAGTCCGCTTCCCCGCGAAAACGCCGCTCCCCGGAGCGGCGTTTTCATTTGCGCCGGAACTCGAGCGTAGGAGCGGACTCCGTCCGCGATCCAGCTACCCGGCGGTGCCAGGCCCATCGCGAATAAATCCGCTCCTACAGGTATGCAAGCGCTTCGGCGCGGCCGGCAGGTCAGAGCCAATCCGCCTGCTTGAAGCTGACGTACAACCCGATGCAGCCGATCACCAGCAGGCCCATCACCAGGAAGTAGCCGTAGTGCCAGTGCAGCTCCGGGATGTACTCGAAGTTCATTCCGTAGATGCCGGCCACCGCGGTGGGCAAGCCGAGGATCGCCGCCCAGGCGGCGAACTTGCGCTGCACCACGCTCTGCCGCGAGGACTCCAGCAGCAGGCCGACCTCGATGGTCTGGCTGGCGATGTCGCGCAGCGAGTTGAGGTCTTCCAGCAGGCGGTTGACGTGGATGGCCACGTCGCGGAAGTAGGGGCGCATCTGCTTGTCGATGAAGGGGAAGTCCAGGCGCTGCAGCTCCTGGCAGATTTCCACCATGGGCGCCGCGTAGTGGCGCAGCTTGAGCACCTCGCGGCGCAGGCCGTAGATGCGCTCGATCTCCTCCAGGCTCAGCGAGGTGCGCAGGGCGCGCTGCTCCAGCACCTCGATCTCGCCGCGGATTTCCTCCACCACCGGTTCGTAGTTGCCGACCACGAAGTCGAGCAGGGCGTAGAGCACGAAGTCGGTGCCGTGGGCCAGCAGCAGCGGGCGCGCCTCGCAGCGCTGGCGCACCTGCGAGTACGACTGCGAGAAGCCGTGGCGGGCGCTGATGATGTAGCCGATGCCGGCGAACAGGTGGGTTTCCACGAACATCAGCCGGCTGTCCGCGCGCACCGGCGAGTAGATCACCATGAACAGCGCGTCGCCGAAGGTCTCCAGCTTCGGCCGGCTGTGCTTCTCCAGGGCGTCGGAGATGGCCAGTTCGTGCAGGTTGAACTGCTTCTGCAGGTTCATCAGCTCTTCCGGCGTGGGCTCCTGCAGGCCGGTCCAGACGAAGTGGTCGGGCTGGCAGGCCCAGCGATAGCCCGCCTCCAGCGGGATATCGGCGACCTTCTTGCCCTTGCAGTAGACGGCGGATGCGACGACTCGACCCATGGCGCGTTCTCCCGGCAGGCGGAGGCGGGCGGTGCCGGCGGGCACCGGCGGCGATCTGCAAAGTATGGGCAAGCTGGCGCAGGCCGCCAGCGCGGGGCTCAGGAGTGCGGGCGCAGGCTCTGCTGCAGCACCGCCAGGGCGTTGGGCAGCACCTGGTTGAAGCGCTGGAACAGCGCGTTCTTGTCCACGCCTTCCGGCTGGACGTTGCGGGCGCCCTGGAAGCCGCCGCTCAGGGCCAGCGCCACCAGGACCACGATGCTGTACAGGCCGATGCTGGCGAGGGCGCCGTTGCGCAGGGTACGGGCGGTGGAGCGGTGCATGGCGATGGCTGCCGGAAGTGGGATTGCGGCCAGTTTCCCAGCAGTCTCGTCGATGGAATAACGATGTTCGTTGCTTTCAACTATCGGTGGAATTGATGTTTCGCCGTCTGCCGCGAGGGGAATGTGGCCTTGATGCGGGTCAAGGTCCGCGGTGCGGCCAGGCGTAACGTGAAGATAGACGGGAGCGCAAGACAAGGCTTCCGAGGTACCCCACCGAGCAAGGAAAGATTCATGATCCGAGAAGTTGAAGGCGACATTCTGCTGAGCAAGGCCCAGGTCATCGCCCATGGCATCGCCCCCCAGGACCCGTTCGACAGCGGCCTGGCCCTGGCCCTGCGCGAGCGCTGGCCGTCGCTGGTCCGCGACTACCGTCATGCGGCGCACGCCTCGGCGCCCGCGCCGGGTTCCATCTGGGCCTGGTCGGGGGTGGACGCCGATGGTTCGACCCGCGGCATCGTCAACCTGCTGACCCAGGACATGCAGGGCAGCGGGCGCAGCGCCAAGCCGGCCAAGGCCAGCCTGGAGAACGTCGGGCACTGCCTGCGGGAGCTGGCGAAACTCGTCGAGGGGGAGGGAGTCCGCAGCCTGGCGCTGCCCTGCCTGGCCACTGGCGTCGGCGGGCTGGACTGGAAGGATGTGCGACCGTTGCTGGACAGGTATCTCGGCCATCTGGACATCCCGGTGCTGGTCTATGCGGTCTATCGCAAGGGCGTGGCTGCCGACGAGAAACTCGGCTGAGGCGCGGCCGGCGGCCTGGCGCGTCCCGGAAGCGGGGCGTGCGGGGCCGTCGGGGTGCCGGCGGGCGCCGCTCAGCCCTGGTGGGCCTGGGCGGCGTCGTGCTGTTGCTGGGCGGTCTGTTCGGCCTGGTGCTGCAGCGCGGCCTGGTTCAGGTTGACCATGCGGTTCTGCATCAGCGGCGATTCTTCGGCGAAGCCGGCCTGGGCGCCGAGCAGGGTGGCGCTGGCGAGGAGGGCAGTGGCGATCAGTTGCAGTTTCATGATGAACACCTCGTTGGTTGCTTTTCCTGTGGGTTCATCAATAGGTTAACGCGCAATAATTTTTGAAAAAGACCGAACGGGCTTAATCAGTTTTGCCTTTTTCGTAACTATTCGAGGGGTATGGGAAGGCGCGACCCGTAGGAGCGGGCCCTGCCCGCGAAATCGCGCGCAGGGCGCGCTCCTACAGGGGAACGGCGCGGGTGGGGCAGCGGAGCGGATCTCATCCGCGAACCGCGCCGGGATGTCCGGCCATCGCGGACGGAGTCCTACGGTGGATACCGTGCGCCACGGCGGATTGTAGGAGCGGGCCCTGCCCGCGATTTCGCGCGCAGGGCGCGCTCCTACAGGTGAAGCCGGCGGTGGGGATGGTGTGGGAAGCGGGCCTCAGCCCAGGTGCTTCTTGTCCTGCTCGATGGCCTGGTCCAGGGTTTCCAGCAACTGCCGGCGCACCTTCAGCTTGGTGTTGCGGTGCGCGGTCATGTTCAGCTTCTTCAGCTGCTGGGCGGCGGCGCGGGCGGTGTCCAGCAGTTCCTCGGGGCTCACCACCTTGTCGAGGAAGCCGGCGGCCATGGCTTCCTGCGGGGCGAACATCTCGGCGTTGATCACCGAGCGGTTGAAGGCCGACTTGCGCAGGCGGTCGCGGGCCAGCTCGATGCCCACGTGGTGCATGGTCATGCCGATGGCCACTTCGTTCAGGCCGATCTGGAAGGGGCCGTCGACGCCGATGCGGTAGTCCGCCGAGAGCAGCAGGAAGGCGCCCTTGGCCACGGCGTGGCCGGGGCAGGCGACGATGATCGGGAAGGGGTGGGCCAGCATGCGCCGGGCCAGGGTCGAGCCGGCGGCCACCAGGGCCACGGCGTTCTCCGGGCCGGAGGTCATCACCTTGAGGTCGTAGCCGCCGGAGAGGATGCCCGGCTGGCCGGTGAGGATGACCACCGCGCGGTCCTGCTCGGCACGGTCCAGCGCCTGGTTGAAGGCCTCGATCACGGCGGGGGAGATGGCGTTCACCTTGCCGTTGGCGAGGGTCAGGGTGGCGACGCCGTCGTCGAGTTGATAGCTGATCAGTTCACTCATGGCAGGACATCCGGGAAAAGGGGCGTGGCGCAGAACATACTGGCGGCCACGGCGACCGTAAAGCGCTGTGTCCGACCGGCCGGTCACCGCGGTTTTGCGACGGGCTTCACTCTCCGGCGGGCGAGCCGGCGAATTTGGCGGGCGGCGCATGGAGGCGCGCAGGCCGTGCTGTTAAGCTGCCAGCACCGCCGTCCGTATCAATCCGCATACAAGGAAGTCCTTCCGAATGTCGAAACTGCTCAAGTGGGGCCTGCTCGGCATCGTGGCCGTGGCGCTGATCATCAAGGTGTCGCTGTGGCTGTCCGTGCGCAGCATCGTCGACGATGCCGTGGCGCGCCTGTCGCCGATGGTGGAGATCACCTACGGCGGGATTTCCTCTTCCTTCGACGGCCGCGTCGGCCTGAAGAACGTGGAGATCCGCGTGCCGGCCGCCCGCGACAGCCTGAAGGTGGCCCATGCCCAGCTCAGGTTCAACGGCCTGCGCGAGCTGCTCAGCTTCAAGGAGCGCCTGGCCGAGGGCAAGCTGCCCAAGCAGATGGCCATGGAGCTCACCGGCGTCGAGCTGCAGGTGCACGGTCCGTTCATGCAGGCGCTGTACGAGCAGCCGGCGGAGAGCAGCGTGTTCACCGCCATGAGCGAGGTGGCCTGCGGCAACGTCCGCAACATTGGCTCCGACGAGCTGCTGCAGATGGGCTACCGCACCCTGGAGTCGGACATCGAGTTCTCGTACCTGTTCGAACCCGGTGCGCAGAAGCTGACCTTCAACCTGCGCTCGGACGCCCGCGGCATGCTCGACACCCGCGTCGGCATGTCCCTGAGCAACGTCTCCGAACGCCCCGGCGACATGCGCGTGAACCCGCCGCGGGTGTCCCAGGTGACCGTCGAGCTGGATGACAACCAGTACCAGCGCAAGGTCCAGGAGTTCTGCGCCGCGCGCCTGGGCATCAAGCGCGAGGAATACCTCAAGCAGGCCCTGGCGCAGTTCGACAAGGCCATGCGCAGCCAGCGCGTGGCGCTGGACCCGCCGCTGCTCGACGCCTACGCCCGCTACCTGGCCGACCCGCAGTCGCTACGCCTGGAACTCAACCCCACCGAGGGCATGACCTGGGGCGGGCTGCAGTTCTTCGAGGCCAAGGACGTGGTCGGCATGCTGCGCCCGGTGGTGCTGGTGAACCAGCAGGCGGTGAGCCCGGTCGGCTTCGCCTGGGTCGACCCGTTGAAGCAGAAGATCACCGTCGATTCGGCCACCCACAAGATTTCAGCCGAAGAAACGGTTGAGTCGGAGAAGAGAACGCAGCAATATGGCTTCGTCAGTATCGACAGCCTTGCCCAGTACACCGGCAAGCGCCTGCAGTTCATCACCTTCGATGGTGCCTATTACCAGGGTGTACTGCACAAGGTGGAGAACGGACGAGTCTATATCACGGTCCTCATCGGGACGGGCTCGGCCGAGATGAACCTCCGCCTGAACAAGATCAATCAGGTGCGGGTCGAGTTGTGAGACCCGCAAGAGGAGAGTGCAAGTGAGTGAGTCGTTGTCCATCCATCATGATGAGTCCAGCCACCAGTTCGTCACGACGGTGGACGGTCATCGTGCCTACCTGGCCTACATGGATCTGGGCAAGCAGACGCTGGACATCTACCGCACCTTCGTGCCGGACAGCCTGCGCGGCCGGGGCATCGCCGCGGCGCTCACCGAGCACGCGCTGCAGTACGCCGAGCGCAAGGGCTACAGCGTGATTCCCTCCTGCTCCTACGTCGAGCGCTACCTGGAGCGCCACCCGCGCCACGCCGACCGCATGGCCTGAGCCGCCAGCACCAATGAAAACGCCGGGCATTGCCCGGCGTTTTTCGTTGCATCCGACTCAGCCGCGCTGGCGCCTGGGCAGCACGTCCTTGAGCTTGGCGTGCATGCTGCGCACGGCCTTCTCGGTGGTTTCCCAGTCGATGCAGGCGTCGGTGATGGAGACGCCGTACTGCAGCTGGCAGAGGTCCTTCGGGATCGGCTGGCTGCCCCAGCCCAGGTGGCTTTCCACCATCAGGCCGACGATGGAGTTGTTGCCCTCGGCGATCTGGTTGGCGACGTTGTCCATCACCAGCGGCTGCAGGGCCGGGTCCTTGTTGGAGTTGGCGTGGCTGCAGTCGACCATCACGTTCAGCGGCACCTTGGCCTTGGTCAGCTCCTGCTCGCACAGGGCCACGCTCACCGAGTCGTAGTTCGGCTTGCCGTTGCCGCCGCGCAGCACCACGTGGCCGTAGCGGTTGCCCTTGGTGGTGACGATGGACACGCCGCCTTCCTGGTTGATGCCCAGGAAACGGTGCGGGCTGGAGACCGACTGCAGGGCGTTGATCGCCACGGTCAGGCTGCCGTCGGTGCCGTTCTTGAAGCCGACCGCGGAGGACAGGCCGGAGGCCATCTCGCGGTGGGTCTGGGATTCGGTGGTGCGCGCGCCGATGGCCGACCAGCTGATCAGGTCCTGCAGGTACTGCGGGGAGATCGGGTCGAGCGCCTCGGTGGCGGTGGGCAGGCCCATCTCGGCCAGGTCGCGCAGCAGCTGGCGGCCGATGTGCAGGCCGTCCTGGATCTTGAAGGAGTCGTCCAGGTAGGGGTCGTTGATCAGGCCTTTCCAGCCCACGGTGGTGCGCGGCTTCTCGAAGTACACGCGCATCACCAGGAACAGGCTGTCGGCGACCTCGGCGGCCAGTACCTTGAGGCGCTCGGCGTATTCGTGGGCGGCCTTGACGTCGTGGATGGAGCAGGGGCCGATCACCACGAACAGGCGGTGGTCCTTGCCGTCGAGGATGTCGCGGACGACCTGGCGGCCATGGGCGACGGTCTGCCGGGCGGCTTCGGTCAGGGGGATTTCGCGCTTGAGCTGCTCCGGCGTGATCAGGGTCTCGTTGGAGGCAACGTTAAGGTCGTCGATCTGTAAATCAGCCATCGTGGTACTCAGTCAGGTCACGGGTGCCGGCCGCCAGGAACCCCCCATGCGATGGGGCGCAGGCATGAATCTCGCTAAGGGGAAGTCGAACCTTAACGCGTCGGACGCCGGCTCGACAATGGGCAGGCACCGGGAAAATGCCCGGACGACGGGGTTTTGCGCCGTTTCAGATGGCGCAGAACAGGGGGAAGTCGGCGGCATTGCAGGTGATCCACTCCAGCGCCGTGTCCTCCAGCGGCTGCGCCTGGCCGCTTTCGCGCTCGCGCTGGCGCCGGTAGTGCTCGATCTGGCAGACCTGCTCGACCATGCGCGCGCGGAACAGGGTGTCCTCGTCGAGGAAGGCCACGCCCACCAGGTAGTCGTCGACGAGCTTGCGGCTCCAGGCCACCACCCCGGGGTAGCGCGCGGCGTCGCCCAGCAGCGGGATGCGCAGCTCGACCGCGGTGCCGCGGCGGAAACCGCGCGGGGCGTTGCAGGCGACCCCGCCGAGGCTGATATTGTACAGGCGCTGGCGCGGCAGGAAGAGCTGCCTGCGGACCACCAGCTCCACCGGTAGATCACATGGGTGACGCAGGAACTGTCGCATGACGGAAGGCTCCGACTGCAATCTTTTTGGTGTTGGCATCGAGCCAAGTATAGTGCCGTCGTTCGAACTCACCGACCTGGACGCCGATCACCGGTTGCTCGAGTTGCCCGGCGACTCGCTGCTGGTCTTCAGCGCCGAGGGCTGCGCTTCCTGCCGCTGGGCCCGCGCGCAGCTGCCGGGCATGGGGCTGCCGGTGCAGCGCCTGTGCTGGGTCGATGCCGGGCGCAACGGCGGCCTGGTCGAGCGCTACGAAGTCTTCCACCTGCCGGCGCTGTTCCTGGTGCGCGACGGGGCCTTCCACGGCCGCCTCGACGCGCCCCTGCGCGCCGGCCCCCTGGCCCAGGCCCTGCGTGCCGCGGCCCGGCGCATTCCCGAGGAGTTGCCCTGAATGACTGTTCCCCCCGTTCGCATCGGCGTGATCGGCACCGGCGCCATCGGCGGTTTCTACGGCCTGATGCTGGCCCGCGCCGGCTTCGACGTGCACTTCCTGCTGCGCAGCGAATACGCCGCGGTGGCCGAACACGGCCTGCGCCTGAACAGCCAGGTGCATGGCGCGCTGAGCCTGGCGCCGGTGCAGGCCTACCACGACGTCGCCGAGCTGCCGCCGTGCGACTGGCTGCTGGTGGGCGCCAAGACCACCGGCAACGCCGAGCTGGCGCCGCTGATAGCCCGCGCCGCGGCGCCGGGGGCCAAGGTCCTGCTGCTGCAGAACGGCCTGGCGGTGGAGGAGGGCCTGCGCCCGCTGCTGCCGGATTCGCTGCACCTGCTGGGCGGGCTCTGTTACATCTGCGTGCACCGCGCCGCCCCCGGGGTGATCGAGCACCAGGCCCTGGGCGCGGTGCACCTGGGCTACCACAGCGGGCCGGCCGCCGATGCCGCCGCCGGCCAGGCCCTGGCCGAGGAGGGCGCGGCGCTGTTCCGCGCGGCCGGGCTGGATTCCCTGGCGATGCCGGCGCTGGAGCACGCGCGCTGGCAGAAACTGGTGTGGAACATCCCCTACAACGGCCTGTCGGTGCTGCTCGACAGCGGCACCCGGGCGCTGATGGCCAATGCCGACAGCCGCGCGCTGATCGCCGCCATCATGGACGAGGTGATGGCCGGCGCCGCCGCCTGCGGCCATGAGCTGCCGGCCGGCTACCCGGCGGCGATGCTGAGCGCGACCGAGCGCATGCCCGACTACCTGCCGAGCATGTACCACGACTTCGCCCAGCGCCGGCCGCTGGAGCTGCAGGCCATCTACGACGCGCCCCTGGCCGCGGCGGCCGCCGCCGGGGCGGCGATGCCGCGCATCGAGGCGCTGCAACGGGCGCTACGCTTCATCGACGCGCGCAACCAGGCGCGCTGATCCACCACGGGGGAACGGGCAATGGGCAAGGGGCTGGGTGACAAGCTGGTGGTGGCGATCTCCTCGCGGGCGCTGTTCGACCTCGACGAGAGCCACCGCATCTACGAATCCGAAGGCGTGGAGGCCTACCGGCAGTACCAGATCGTCCACGAGGACGAGGTGCTGCAGCCCGGCGACGCCTTCGCCCTGGTGCAGAAGCTGCTGGGCCTCAACGAGATGCTCGGCCGGCAACTGGTGGAGGTGGTGCTGGTGTCGCGCAACAGCGCCGACACCGGGCTGCGGGTGTTCAACTCCATCCAGCAGCACGGCCTGGGCATCTCCCGCGCGGCCTTCGTCGGCGGGCGCAGCCCTTACCCGTACCTGGCGGCGTTCGGCTGCCACCTGTTCCTCTCCACCCACGTCGAA
Organism: Pseudomonas delhiensis; assembly: GCF_900187975.1. Taxonomy (GTDB): domain Bacteria; phylum Pseudomonadota; class Gammaproteobacteria; order Pseudomonadales; family Pseudomonadaceae; genus Pseudomonas; species Pseudomonas delhiensis. The sequence goes on from NZ_FZPC01000045.1 coordinate 38,277, forward strand.
GACGTACGCAGCGCCCTGGAGAACGGCTTCGCCGCGGCCACCATCCTCTCCGCCGGGGCCCGTCGCGAGACCGGCGGCGAACTGCGCTTCGCCTTCGACGGCGACGCCGTGCTGTTCTCCGACGAGGCCGAGCGGGTGTTCCAGCAGGGCGGCCTGGAGGCCTTCCAGACCCGCGAGCAGGAGTCCGCCCGCGAGCCACTGGGCGGCGGCCCCTTCAAGCCCTTCCTGGCGGCGCTGAACCGCGTGCAGCAGGCCTTCCCCCAGGAGTCCTGCCCGATCCGCACGGCCCTGGTCACCGCGCGCTCGGCGCCGGCCCACGAGCGGGTGATCCGCACCCTGCGTGAATGGGACATCCGCCTCGACGAGTCGCTGTTCCTCGGCGGCCTGGACAAGTCGGCGTTCCTCGAGGCCTTCAGCGCCGACGTGTTCTTCGACGACCAGCCCGGGCACTGCGAGCGGGCCAGGGACGTGGTCGCCACCGGCCACGTGCCCCACGGCGTGAGCAACGAGCCGCAGACGGCCAGCTAGCGCGGCCTCGGCCGCTTGCTGCTACTCTGCTCAGAGGCCCGCCGCCGAGGCAGTAGGAGGCCGCATGATCCGATCGATTCTCTACGCTACCGACCTTGGTCTCTACGCCCCGTACGTTCTCCAGCACGCCATGTCCCTCGCCCGCGCCTACGACGCCGAGATCCACGTGGTGCACGCCGTCGAGCCGATGGGGCTGTTCGCCGACTCCGTGCTGCAGACCTACCTGGATGCCGACACCCTCGCCGAGCTGCGCAGCAGCGGCCTGAGCACCGTCATGGGCAATATCGAGCGGCGGGTGATGGAGGGCTTTCGCGACGAGCTCGGCGAGCTGCACGGGGAGGCGGGCATGATCCGTTCGGTGCGCGTGCTGCAGGGCGACCCGCCGCAGGTGATCCTGGACGAGGCGCAGCGCCTGCAGGTGGACCTGATAGTCGCCGGCAGCCACAGCCATGGCGAGGGCATGAACACGCCCCTGGGGCGTACCGCCGCACGGGTGGTGCAGCTGGCGGAAGTGCCGGTGTACCTGGTGCCCATGTTGCAGCACCGCACCTGAGGCGGCTGCGCGACGAACGGACGGGGCGCTCTGCCTCGCGTTTTTCCCGGGGGCCGGGGGTGGCCGGGGGGGCGCCATGAGCGACGTAGTAGGCAAGCTCGAAAAAAACGTCTAACTTTATTCCTCAAACCATTAATATGGTTATAAAAGCAGAGCCCGGGTCGCGGGCCGCGACATCCATTTCGAGGAATCTCCATGAAGCTCCAGCAACTGCGCTATATCTGGGAAGTCGCGCACCATGACCTGAACGTTTCCGCCACTGCGCAGAGCCTGTACACCTCGCAGCCGGGCATCAGCAAGCAGATCCGCCTGCTGGAGGACGAGCTGGGCGTGGAAGTCTTCGCCCGCAGCGGCAAGCACCTGACCCGCGTCACTCCGGCCGGCGAGCGCATCATCAACACCGCCGGCGAGATCCTGCGCAAGGTCGAGAGCATCAAGCAGATCGCCCAGGAATTCTCCAACGAGAAGAAGGGCACCCTGTCCATCGCCACCACCCACACCCAGGCGCGCTACGCGCTGCCCGCGGTGATCAGCGGCTTCATCAAGCAGTACCCGGACGTGTCCCTGCACATGCACCAGGGCACGCCCATGCAGATCGCCGAGATGGCCGCCGACGGCACCGTCGACTTCGCCATCGCCACCGAGGCCCTGGAGCTGTTCGGCGACCTCATCATGATGCCCTGCTACCGCTGGAACCGCTGCGTGATCGTGCCCCAGGGCCACCCGCTGACCAAGGTGCCGAAGCTGACCCTGGAACTGCTCGCCGAGCAGCCGATCGTCACCTACGTGTTCGGCTTCACCGGCCGCTCCAAGCTGGACGAGGCCTTCAACCAGCGCGGCCTGGTGCCCAAGGTGGTGTTCACCGCGGCCGACGCCGACGTGATCAAGACCTACGTGCGCCTGGGCCTGGGCGTGGGCATCGTGGCCCACATGGCGGTGGACCCGAAGCTGGACAGCGACCTGGTGATGCTCGACGCCAGCCACCTGTTCGAGTCCAGCGTGACCAAGATCGGCTTCCGCCGCGGCACCTTCCTGCGCGGCTTCATGTGCGACTTCATCGAGAAGTTCGCCCCGCACCTGACCCGCGAGCTGCTGGCCAAGGCCGTGCAGTGCCACAACAAGGCCGAGCTGGACGAGCTGTTCGAAGGCATCGAGCTGCCGGTCTACTGAGGCGACGCCACCCCGCGACGCCCGGCTTCGGCCGGGCGTTTTCGTTCAGGCCCCGGCGGGAGCGCGGGGCGGATAGCCGTTCGCGGTTATCCGCCGCTCCACCCACGCCAGTCCCATGTAGGAGCGCGCCCTGCGCGCGAATCGCAGGCAGGGCCTGCTCCTACAGTTCGCCATGAGGCATGGCATTCCACCTGTAGGAGCGGACTCTGTCCGCGATGCGGCAGATAACGCCATAGGCGTTATGCGTATATGGACTCCTCCCGTTTTGCCAGCGACCGACGTGCTTTTTCGAACTTGGGTACGACTGCTGCCGTATATCCGGCTTCATGGAGCGATACATCCGCTCCCGAGCCCTGATGAAAATCCGCTCATGTGCGCCTGATC